>CAJTQF010000031.1 GCA_910578565.1 uncultured Christensenella sp. | reverse complement strand
GCGCATCCTGCGCTTCAATGCCGATCACATCTTCTATTTCGTTTTTTACCCAATCTGGCTGCGCACTTGGCAAATCAATTTTGTTAATAACCGGAAATACATCCAAGTCGTGATCCAATGCCAAATATACGTTTGCCAGTGTCTGCGCTTCTATCCCCTGTGCTGCATCTACCACCAGAATCGCACCATCACAGGCGGCAAGCGCGCGGCTGACCTCATAATTAAAATCCACGTGACCGGGCGTGTCGATTAAATTCAGTATATACTCATTTCCATCCTGCGCTTTGTAGACAGTTCGCACTGCCTGTGCTTTAATTGTAATCCCCCGTTCCCGTTCCAGATCCATATTGTCTAAAATCTGATCCTGCATTTCTCTGCTGGTCAGTAGCCCCGTTTTCTCTATAATCCGATCCGCAAGCGTCGATTTCCCATGATCAATATGAGCGACAATGCAGAAATTACGAATTTTGTTCTGTTCTATCTGCGGCATATAGCACCCTCCTTATTTTTCAAATTTCTT
>CAJTQF010000030.1 GCA_910578565.1 uncultured Christensenella sp. | reverse complement strand
GTTCCGATTTCATACAGCCCGACATTCACTCCAGTTTGATCGGTAACCACTTCTTGGGTATAACCACGATCGGTTCGGAGCTGTTTCAACCGGGCCGCGATTGAGTGCAATAACTTATCGTTTGTATGCTTCACTCAATATTTTTTTACAAAGAACACTCCGAAACCGCTATTTTTATTCCTATAAATTCGTAGGAATAGAATATTTTTTCCTATATTTGCACCGAAATCATATAATGGACATGGATTTTATGCTAAATTTGCGAGAGAATAGTTCGGCTTAGCCGACGGACATAACGACATAAAGGGTAAACAACTCTTTATACCAGTAGGCAAACGTGGGAACCTCTTTCGAGAGGGTTTGAAGTTGGTATAACGGTTGTCAGTCTCGGTTATGTCCTGCTTGTTCTTATGTTCTACAAGCAGGGCTTGACTGGGGCGCAGGACAGCTTCAACTTCGGGTTTTCCACGACCTGCTTACTGGGGCTGACACCGCGCCCCTTTTTGTTTTCGTGGGTGTGAGTGTCCAATACAAGTTAATTACGGCTGCAGCATATTGTGGAATAAATTTAAGGGCGGCCGGGACCGTCGCACCCCGCCCTGGTTTTTTTAAGACTGCCTG
>CAJTQF010000029.1 GCA_910578565.1 uncultured Christensenella sp. | reverse complement strand
GGATAGAATTCACGGAGTAATCCGTTTAGATTCTCATTCGTTCCTTTTTGCCAAGCGCAGTAAGGGTCTGCAAAATACATATCGCAATTAAGCTCTTTTTCAATCCGGCGCCAACCAGCAAACTCGCTGCCCCTGTCGCAAGTTATCGTTTTAACGGCGCTTTTGGGTAGTTTGCTTAATGCTTTAATAATTGCGTTAGCCATTGTTTTTCCGTTTCTGTTCGGTATCTTAACAGCTATGTAATATCTTGTCGTTCTTTCCGCAAGCGTTGCAAAACACGCCTTAGTTTTACCACGTCCGGAAACTACCGTATCTGCTTCCCAATGTCCGAACTCTTTTCGGTTATATACGCTTTTATCTCGTTTGCGTATACTTTTGCCTGTGGTAAATCTTCCCGCAGTACCTAAACGCTTGCGCGTATTGCCTTTTCTGCGCAATACATTTACGTTACCTTTAACCAAGTATTTTTCATAAATCTAGCGGTATATCGTCTTAAACGACGGTAGCTTTAATGCACAAGGCGTACTTGCTATTTGCTCCGGCGACCACGTTAACTGTAACTTTTCGTTTATGTAAGCAATTACTTCTTCATTCCAAAACATCCCCCTATGGCAGAATGAGCGGCGGAGTAGATATTTCTTTTGCGCTGTATGAGGGTAATATGTATTTATATCGTAGCGATGAGTATAATTGCGGGCAATCTCGCGTGAGATTGTGCTTACATTTCTTCCGAGTAACCGTGCTATTTCTCTGTAACTTTTTCCTTCAACGTAATATTTTCGTAGACAAGCGCGCTCTTCTATGCTAAGATGGGTGTAGTTCATATATTTCTCCTGTGTTTTTTGTTTGTGCTAAAACTATTATAACACATTGATTTATATGAACTACTTTTTTTATCACCTGTTGCACTTGATAGTATAATTCACCAA
>CAJTQF010000028.1 GCA_910578565.1 uncultured Christensenella sp. | reverse complement strand
GTCATTCTGAGCGTAGCCGAAGAATCTTTTTGATATAAGGAGAAAATTATGAAAATAAGAAGCAGAAATCTATTAACGACAATACTGGCATTGCTAAGCGTAATAACGGTTGCGCTGGGTATAAGTTTTATGCTGCCCAAAACGGAAAAAATTAGCGCGGATGCCCTTGTTGATTCTTCAATTGTTGAATCAAACGGTAGTCTTAATATGGAACAAACCGAGAGTACTACAGGAAATATAGCCGTCACTACCAGTGGAGGTGTTATTTATTTTAAAGAAGGTTCGGCAACTACAACGCATAGTACGTTTGCGCAATGGTTTAGTATGAAAATGACTGTTCCCGCATACATGCAATACACCGTAAGTTACACTATTGCACTTAGTTGCAGAATTTATTCTTTGGCAAGTGGTAGCGGTAATGTTCAAGCAGAAGCGGTAATAGGTCGATATGACGGTCTTAACGGTGCGCTTAAAGATAATTTAGGTACAGTTAGTTACGCTTTTAATACTGTAAATCAGCCGAAAAAGTTCATTTTTACTAAAAGTAATTTTGTTTTTTGCAATAATACCGCTGTAGCCCAAGATTTTAAAGTTTACTTCAAATTGGATTTTAAAACTGTTAACAAGCCAAGAGCTACGGCATTTAACGGCTCTTTTTGGTGGGAAAACTATATAGTTGAAGCGGCAAGTTTAAGTACACCGAATACTACGGATACCTTAGAATTGGATTATGATGGAAATGAGCATACAGTAAATTTCAAGTTTGCTGAAGAAAAGGTATCAACGGATTTGGACGGCAATTCATATACCTATTCAAAAGGACATGAAAATGTCGACATAACGGTGGAAGCCGTGGACGGTAAGGGCAATTCGACCAATAATTATACATTTGAAACCAAAGACAATACGGGCAGTATTACGGCAATGCAGGCAGGTACGTATACTGTAAAATTCAACCTGTCGTCCAGCGCGAAAGTTAACGGCATAGAATGGGACGGCGGCGGTCAGGACCAAAAGACAATAACATTAAAAATAAAACAGTTAAAGCCAACGCTGACTCCTATAATAGGCGAAGGACCGTTTTACACAAAGAATAATTTATATAACGACGTAAGCATAACCACAACAAGCGGCGACACCGCTGGCACGATAGTCTGGGATGCAGGACAAACGTTGTCTGCGGGCACGAACAATTATTCCTGGACGTTCACACCCACGGATACAAACAACTATA
>CAJTQF010000027.1 GCA_910578565.1 uncultured Christensenella sp. | reverse complement strand
GCGGTAAAGCCCCGCTTTCGCCCTCGCCCGAATGGATGACCGTATTTTCCGTGAATTGTCCCTGCTGTAAAATTCATTCATCACGTTCTTCAGTGCGGCAATGTCGTTGTTTTTGTTGGCGGTGTCCACACAGTCATTGACGGCAATGTACCTCACGTTTTTCATCGGGAAATAAATCTCCGTGAAATGCCCGACCTTTAAATGGTCACGCCCCAGACGTGACAAGTCCTTTGTGATTACCACGTCTATCTTCCCCGCTTCAATGTCATCCAGCATACAGTTAAAATCTGGCCTGTCTAAAGCTGACGTTAGATAACGATACTTTTGAAAACACTGGAAAATCAAGGTTTTTCGAGCGACGGACAAGCAGGGTATTGTACTAAAAACTGAATACGACGCAGAAGCGGCGTTTTCCACTCCCTACACAGGGAGAACAGGAACGCCGCTTTTTTCATGCCCTTGTTACGCAGTAGGGGCAGAAAAAGCCTTGCTACAAGCGGTTTTGCGGGCGCGTATCTGGCGCGGCAAGGGATTTATACCTTATCCCCCGAAACCGCGCTTCTACTGCGTAACAAATCCACAGCAAAAGGAGTGATTTACTATGGCAGTTTTCCGGGTGGAACGAAACAAGGGCTATACCGTAATGAGCAACCACCACCTACGCAATAAGGAGCTTTCCTTACCCGCTTCCTATGCTTGCTACGAATGTTTTTATCCCTTATGCCCTTATCCCTTACTACGGAGCTATGCCCGGTTTTGCCAAACTTCCGCAAAAGAAAAACGCTGCAATCCTCAAAAAAGATTACAACGCTCTCTATACCCTGTTCACTTGTGACGGACACCTCTTATCTGCCCTCTGTTTCGACTTCCGCTATCTCCTTTGCCGTTGCGCTCACAATCCTTATGCCCTTATCGCTCATACCGTCAAGGAGCGCGTCAAGCTGCCGCCGCTGCGTGTTCTTCTCTGGCGGCGTTTCCAAAAGGAACTGGTCTACGGATATATTGTAGCGGAGCATAAGCTCAAAGAAAATCTGTAAACTTGGGTGCTGCCCCTTGTTCTCAATGTTCGCAAGGTAGCGCGGCGAGATAAACATTTCGTCGCTTACTTTCTTGCGGCTCTCCTTGCGCCCTGTCCGCGCCGCCTTTATCGCTGCCCCAAAAGCCTTGAAGTCGTATTTCGGTACTGGTCTTTTTGCCATAGTTATTCACCCTGTTACATTTTACTGTTCCCCTTTCTCCTTGGATATGTCTATACTGTTCTATTAGTTAGCCAAAATAATTCATACTGACGCTATACCGTTTTTCAGTAAAGTGAAAATCGGGTGAAAGTTTCTATAAATCCATTGACAAAGGCAAATAAGCCGCCTATAATGACTATATAAGTAAAATCAGTCAAATCGGAGGTTCCAAAGTGCCGAAAAGTTTTTCAGAACAAGAACGGGAATATATTAGACAGCGATTGAAAGAAGAAGCGGCAAAATGCCTTGCTCAATACGGTGTCCGGCGTACAACAGTTGATGAAATTGTAAAGCGCGTTAATATTCCCAAAGGAACTTTTTATCTCTTTTACAAATCAAAA
>CAJTQF010000026.1 GCA_910578565.1 uncultured Christensenella sp. | reverse complement strand
CCAGCGCATAGGCAAACACCTTAAGCCGAATGTTTTTGTCGTCCAGTCGGAATATGGCAGCCACGTCGTCCAAACTGGAAATATGGGCATAACGTTCCTGCCCGGATTGCGACGTCCAATGGCGCAGAAATACCTGCGGCAGTTTCTCGGCCGGCACGCGAAAGGCATTCGCACGTAGATAAGCTAAACTCGCGTCGAGTAGTTTTTCGATGTCCGTTGTGTCCGCGGTGTACTTCGGAAGAAATGCTATCGGAACCGGAACGCCGAGTTGGCGTGCGTGAATTAGAAACGGGTCGGTCTTGTTGATTCCGCAGTTGTTGTATAAAATCAAGTCGCACTGTACGATGAACAGCTGGTGGAGCTGCTCTGCATAGTTGCCTATGGATGTCTCGGGAACAACGATGTAATAGTTGGACGCAGCGATTATCCGGTTTCGGTGCACGACCGTCGAGCCTGTCCCGGGGTTTTGATAGCTTCGCAGGTGTGCGGTCGCAATGACCGAAACGACCTCTATCTCCGGGCGACTTCTCCGGGCTGCAAGGATGCGCGTTGCAAGGCGTGTTTCGCCCTCGGTTGTCGGCGACACCAACACCCGCAGACGTGCGTTACGTGCGGAGTAATGGTCAAGTGCGTTATCAATGAAATCCGAGTTGTGGCGATAATCCCTGAAGCCGCCCAGGAAACCGATGGTATAGGGTGCCTCAGTCATGGGCATACGGATAGGGCCCGAGCAAACAATGCGGGGAACTTCGCGGTATCGCAGTCTTGGGGGACGGAGAATGCCGACCTTATTTGAGGAAGTGTTCGGGGCGCGCCGGACGTCATAATTTGCTGGAATGAGCGTTGGTGATTGCGCCCTGACAAAAATAAAAAAGGGGGCGCGGTGTCAGCCCCTATTCGTAGGTCTTGGGAACCTATAATCTGGAAGCTGTCCTGCGCCCTTGCTTGTTCTGCCCACAAAGGGGCAGAACATAACAAGGACTGACAACATTTATACCCAGATTAAACAACCTCTTTCGAGGGTCCCAAGTTTACGAATAGGTATAAAGAGTTGTTTACCCTTTATGTCGTTATGTCCGTCGGCTATGCCGAATCGTCGATTGTCCGTTTCATAATCCGCAGGTTTCTTTTAAGCGGCCCCGGCCGCCTCCGTCGGAAACCTTTTGCAGACTATTTGCAGAACATTAGACAAATGTACTTGTTTTTATGGGTTTTGCAAAACGCATTGTCGGAAAATTTCATAATTTTGTCATTATGAAACGAAGCATCCGATTTTTACCGCCGCGCAAAAGACAGGATTTGCAACAACTTGTCGTATTGATTCGCGAACAGGTCAAACATGTGGAAATGATTGTTCTTTTCGGCAGCTATGCCAAGAACAAATACGTCGACTACGACCAGCGCGTGGAGTTCGGCACACCGACCTATTACATGAGCGACTACGACATCGCCATTCTGACGCGCAAGCCAATCGGGGCCATAGAATCGTCTCTGTATGAGAAGATAAAAGACAAGTTTTTCGAGAACAAAAACCGCCCGTTTCACACCCATCCGCAGTTCGTCAATTACGGCATCGACGACTTCAAC
>CAJTQF010000025.1 GCA_910578565.1 uncultured Christensenella sp. | reverse complement strand
CGGGAATCAATCCGTCGAAGAACGGGAACAGCACCTTGTCGCGATAGACCTGCTCCGTAAGCGGCAGCGTGAGACTGACCGCTGTGGCATCGGGCAGGCGGAGATAGTCGGAATCGTAGCGGAACGTGTAACCGGTTTCGTCCTCGGTCAATAGTCCTGCCTTGCGATCGTGGAGATAGATGGCAGCCTGTTTCATCGGTCATCCGTTTTTGTCATCGGCACCACTCCGACCTCGGCCCCGAATAGGTTGAGAATCTGATTGACTTTGTCCAGCCGCAGCGTCGGTTTTCCCTGCTCCAACTCGCGCACGAATCGCAGTCCCACGCCCGATTTCTCGGACAGTTCGACCTGCGTCAGCCGATGCTGCTTGCGCATAGCTTTCACGTATTTCGATAATGTCGTCTGCATATTATACCTCTTTGGGTGCAAAAATAGTGAAATAATTTATATTTACACCTTTTGGGGTATAATTATTCTCAAATAATGCAACATGACCCCGATAGGGTATTCTTTTATAAGCTAATAAGGTGTGCTGATTTGCAGGGTCATATTATCTAATTGCTGTTCGAACTTATTGATGTTCTTGTGTGCAATATCTAACAAACCGACAACCTCTTTGGCTGCACCAATTCCTGTTTTTGTGGATGCGATGTCGCAATAACCGATTTCGGCGTTGAATTTATCCATCAAAAATTGTTCGATCGGGCTTATTTCACGTTGTTCTTCGTGCAACTCTTTTTGTAACTCCTCGATTTGGTCGTTATAATATTTGCGAATATCAGAAATCTCGATGGCGTCTTTGATTTTTGTACCAAGTATCCAACTTTTTGCAATCCCTTTTACAATATCGCTTTTAATCAAGTCGGTAGCTGCGGCGATAGCGTCCTCTGTCGACAACTCGGTTAATTTTTTACAAGACGGCAGATCTTATCAGGGTTGCATTTTGTGCAATATTCCGAAGCTGCATCAACATGTCGAATATTTGAATGGTGGCTGCTTGTGTGTTGTTGATGTCGTCTGTATATAAAAATGCTTCTACAAATCGTTTGCAGCGGGTGACACCTTGCATTTCCGTAGCAAAACATGTTTCGAGCATACTGATCGTTTCTCTGCAATAGGCCTTGAATAGGGCGACAGATTGCACGTTGTTAGCGGCATTCTTTGAATTGTATTTTTTGCAAAGATGTTCGATTTGAGCAACGGCGTTTTCCTTATCTTTGATAACGAATATTCCTCGTGGTTCCATATGGCCGATTTATTTAGTGTTGGTTCGTCGTGCGCAACGTTTTTTAATTCCTAATTTATGATAGAGTTCTATTATCGATTCTCTGAGATATGTGTAAGATTGTGGCGCGCAAATTTGATCTTTTAAATCGGTTAGCGGTTTTGGGGACTGCAATTCATGCACTGTTTTGAATTTAATCGCATAGGAATTTTGATAATTTGCGAAATAGTGCATAAAGAAATCTTCGGATATTCCCGCATGAGTTTTTGTCCTTTTCCAAACTTCTTTCGGGGTTCCTTTGATGACCGAATCAATTTCAATAAAGGCAACAATCATTTTGATTGGAGCCGTTGCATATACGACAATGTATCGTATATCCGTAGGAATACGCTTGCGATATTCGTATCGCTTCTCCCCAGATAGTATTTTTTCAATATGACTTGGGTGAATGGATAATATGATTGTGTCAGTTCTCATGTATCAATGTTGAATATTTTTTGTTGCTAAGCTGTCGTATGCTTTGTATGTTCCCTTTAATTTCGGCTTTGGCAATCTGTTGACGGGATATTTCTTTATCGAGTGCTTTATACCGGAATAGGATGACTAAAGTCCTTTTCTTTAAAATATTTTGTATGTCCGAATATTTATAGACCGTTCTTTTGGCGATTGCAGGAAATACCT
>CAJTQF010000024.1 GCA_910578565.1 uncultured Christensenella sp. | reverse complement strand
GCGGTGACAGCCAAACTGTCCGCAGTGAGCAACTAAACGACGGAAGACTGTTTGATATTGACGGTTTTTACGACAGTTTTGAAAGCAAATAATAAAAATAACTCACGGATTTTTCCGTGAGTTATTTTTGTATAAAGAAAACCACGCGATAGTCTGCTACGCAGCGGTACGACGCGTGGTTCGAAAGAGGTTAACCGATAAGTTTAAAAATAAAACTCCGTTTGATATAATAAAACTGCGACCTGCCAGTTGCAGAAAAGAATCAAACGGAGGATAATTATAATGCCAGAGCAAAATAACATCGCAAATAGTTTAGCACACACAAAGTGGAATTGCAAGTATCATATAGTTTTTGCTCCAAAGTATCGGCGCAAAATATTTTATGAACAAAAAAGATTAGAAATCAGAGAAATATTAAGAAAATTATGTCAATGGAAAGGAGTAGAAATATTAGAAGGAGAAATCTGTCCGGACCATATACATATGCTTGTAACTATACCGCCCAAAATGAGCGTTTCGGGATTTATGGGATATTTGAAAGGGAAAAGTGCAACGATAATATTTCAGAAATGGGGAAATATGAAGTTTGCATACCGAAACCGCGAATTTTGGTGTAAAGGATATTATGTAGATACAGTAGGAAAGAATACTGCTGCAATAAAAGAGTACATAGCAAACCAACTGAAAGTAGATAAAGAAACAGACCAGTTGAGCATATTCGACCAGAACGACCCTTTTAAGGGTAGCAAGTAAAAAACGCATGACTGGCAGGTCAATAAAGAAGCACATTTGTGCTTGCTGGTGAACAAGGGCTATGCCCGAAAAAGTAAAGCCACCCGCTATGCGGGTGGATATTTACTTAATTCAACTTATAAAAATTTATTTATAAGCGGTAAAAATGAATTGACAATATCGGCAAATTAAAATATAATAATCAAGGTTAATATAATGCTGTTATGGCTCAGCAGGTAGAGCACGTCCTTGGTAAGGACGAGGTCGCGGGTTCAAATCCCGCTAACAGCTCCATAAAAAACCGTTACGAAATTGCTTCGTAACGGTTTTTTTACTATAATGTTTTACCACGTCAAAAGATATTAAAAGATTAATTTATGCTGTGCGGTTTTTTGTCAGGCGTATTCGCGAATAGAAAGTCGATTTTTTCATACCGGTGTTTTTTAATGCGTCTTCAAAAGTAATTTTTCTGGTTTTGTAAGCGTTAACGCATTCTGCAAAATCTTCGGGCATAGGGATAAGGGGACGCCCGAATTTAACGCCACGCAACTTTGCCGAAGCAATGCCTTCCCGTTGCCGCGCGTTAATGTTTTCTCGCTCTTTTTGCGCCACGTAGGACAAAAGCTGTAATACTATGTTTGAAATCAGCTTGCCTGTCAAGTCGTTTCCGCGAGAACGCGTGTCAAGCATTGGCATATCCAGCACAAGAATATCCGCGCCGATAACTCTTGTAATTCTTGCCCACTCTTCAATAATCATATCGTAATTTCTTCCAAGACGGTCTATTGATTTAATAATCAACAGGTCGCCTTTTTTCATTTTTTTCAAAAGTTTGTTGTAGCCTGTCCGTTCAAAATCTTTGCCCGACTTTTTGTCGGAAAAAATTTTTCTTCTGCTGACGCCGAACTGAATAAAGCTGTCAATTTGTCTGTTAAGGTTTTGGTCTGCGGCGGATACGCGCGCGTAAGCAAATGTCATAAATTTTACTCCTTATGATGTGGTATTAATTTTATTTTAACATATTTCGACAAAAAAATATGTCGATTTTTAGTGTAAGTTTTATTTATTAATTAGTAGAAAATTATTGCTTATAAGGTTTAATGGGTAAAAAATTTAATAAAAATACCCCTAAAATAAAAAAAATTCCAAAAAAGTACACCTTTTTGGAAAAGTAAAAAGTCATATAAAAACGGGATTTCGGGGCAGTTTTAAGTATTTTTATTATATTATATGCCAAAAAAAATGTCAATAGCAAAAATCT
>CAJTQF010000023.1 GCA_910578565.1 uncultured Christensenella sp. | reverse complement strand
ACTCTCGTCCAGTTTGCTGAGTCCGTCAAAACGTATGCCTTTCTCTTCCCGATTTCCTTCCGTGTCGTCTATTATATCCTGTCCGCCAACCGTAACTTCGATTTCTGCGGGCTTTGAGTTTTTGCGTTTTAAAATTATCATTGCGAATAAAACCGAAAGCAACGCCGTCAGAATTATCATAAGAGCGGCAACCGCATACAGAAGTCCCGCGTGCGCGGAAGCCGCGCCGCTCCGCGCATATATGGCGAGCGCGACGGCAAGCAGCACGCCGATAACAGCCGACACGCCGATAATTACGCCGAATATTATTTTTTTGGTTTTAACGTTAATTTTCATTTATTCTTTATCGTCCGTTCCGCCGTCCGTTTCCTTTTTGTTCAGCGGCTTTAAAACTTCGCGTCTTATCTTCTTTTTCGTCTTTTTCCACTCTTCTTTAAAAAGGGCTTTCAGCGCGCTGTACTGCCGCTCCAATTCGTCGAAATCCGTCTCCGCCGTAAAGTCGCCCGTTTCGAGACCGTACTGTTTTTTAACGGCGTTTAAACTTGCGTCCGCCAGAAGTTTTTGTTCTTTAACTTCTTCAAACTGCGCAAAAAGGTCCTGTATATCCCTGTCCGCGCGCGTTTTTTCATCCAGCAGTTTGGTATATTCTTCGTGCGCGCGACAGCGTTCGGTCACAATCTGCTCTTGCAGATAATCTATCTTTTTACCGTTAAGTTCGTTAAGGTTTTCAATTTCTTCGGCGTGGGCGGATTTGACGTTAGCCACGTCCTCCGCGTGCCGCGCATTCAGATACTGTATTTGCGCCGCGCACTCGGAAACGAGTTTACCCGTCTCTTCGGCGTGCTGAGCTTGCAACCTGTTTTTTTCTTCAATCTGTCGGGTAACAGTTTCGGCAAGGTTTTGAATTTCGCCCTGCAACCGCGCTATATCCGCGTTGCGTTTTTCTATTTCCGCCTTTGCGGCTATAAGCGAAAGAGCGTCTTCTTCAAGGCTGCGGTTAAGCTGTTCAAGCAAAAGCATATACTCTTCCGCGCCCTTGCCCGTCTCTTCAATCCGCGTTTTCAGGTCTTTGATTTTCTCTTTAAGTTTACGCTCGTTTTCCTTTTCTTCTTCCTTTAAAATTTCGGCGTAGCGCTTTTTGAGTCCGCCGTAAATCCCAAGCCCGTGCCCGTAGGTCAGAAAGGCGAGCAACTGCACGCTCAAAGCAAAGTCCTGCGCCGTTTCGCCCTTAAACGGGCTTATGGCTTCGGTCGTCTGTTCAATTTCAAAACCGTCCTTATCGTAAGCCGCAAGAAAATAATACAGCTCTTTCGCGCCCTTGAAGTTGTTGTTCATTTTCAGCACGTTTGTTTCGGTTATCGGCGGTTTTATCACCGGCAATTTTGAAACGTCTTCCATTAGCGGCGTTGACAGAAGCATTGCAACCGTCTTTAAAATCAAGTCCAGTCTTGCGATTTCTTCCCTGACGGGATTGTTCGCGGATACGTATTCGTCGTTGGATATCCGCTCGTCAAGTTTAATTTCGACATCCGTCGTCCTGCCGCCGCTCTTCACTTGTTTTTTAAGGATAAGACTGCCCGAGTACGCGTTTGTAAGTTCGCAGATTTTCTCATAGCGGTAAGTTACAAAGTCGCGCAAGTAGCATAGCAGCATATACAAAAACTTATTTTCATAAACGCCGTAGTCGGTCAGCCTTTCGACCGTTAACAGTTTGTCCGGTATTATATCTGCGCCGTCAGGCTCTCTTGTCAGAAGATTGCTGTGCCGGGCAAGATGTTCTACGGACTCCTTTGAAACCTGTTTTATTTTTTCAATGGGCAATACTTCGCCGTCCGAACGGATGAACTGCCTTTCTTCGCAGATGGCTTTTTCGATATGCACAAGCCCCGCTTCAATAGCTTCTATCCAGTCGTCTTCGATTTTGCAGTCGGTTTTAACAACCTCTATCCTTTCGCAATCGGGGTTGGCGGCAATAATATCTTTAAGTTGTCTTCCGTCCGCGTTTAAAGCACGTTTTTTGTACTCCTGTAACGCGCGGAAGAAAATATCAAGCTGACTCATAATTACCTGTAAAAATTTAAGCGCTGAGTTGAAGACGGGTTATTACGTTTTTGCACTGCGGCATATTTCC
>CAJTQF010000022.1 GCA_910578565.1 uncultured Christensenella sp. | reverse complement strand
AGAGCCGTTCAAGATGAACCGAAGCCACCTGTCGCAACGATATACGACAGACTGGCAGCAGATCATCAAGGTAAAGATTTAATCTACCAAGGTCTTCTGGTTTCTTTCAGGAATTCGTCGGCATGCTGTTTTGCCTCTTGATAAACGGAATAATCCCCATTGAACATCCCCTGCTTAATTGCAGGCCAATTTTGCTCATTGGCAGATGCTGCGGAAAGAAATGTATCGAAAGGATTATTCGGATAGGTATAGTTTCGTCGTATTGACCGCCTGTCGAATATCCCCGTCGGAACCCAATAATGGCCGCAGAACATTCCAACTATATGGCAATAATTGATCCCTAAAAAATACTCAAAAATATCGAATGTACATTCGTAGTCTCGCGAGTCGGTGAAAAGATGCGCAAAGGTCTGTTTTAATTGTTTCTCGATAAAAATGCTGAAAGGACTATGGTATCGTTGGCTTCCATAAAGGATGGGATTGATAGTGCCATCATCAATCCATAATTTGCAATTCACTTGCTCAATTAAAAATTCTTTCCCGGATTTTGTTGGCACTTTGATATGAAAAACCTTATCCAGCAATGAATATTTCTCATAAACAATGCAGGAAATTCCGACTACGTACATCAGGTACAGCGAGGCCAGCTTTTGCAGTTTTATCGCATTTTCCGAATAATTACATATTGTCGGTAATCCGGAGGATAGGCGGATAATGGCATTGACGATTGCTTCTTCATGTTCGGGCTTGGCCCACCGCACCGCCGTAATGCACATCGGCATCAGTTTTTCGATGGCATCGAAATGCAGTTCATTAAATTTGTCGAATGTCTTTTTATCGAAACAATTATAGTTCAACTCTTTTGCGATCTTTTCGTACGCGGCCTGCGCCTCCTGCTCGAACAAATCGGTGTATTGAATCACTCCATTGGGATCAGCGATATATTTTTTGATTCGGGCAACCGCAATATTTTTAGTCAACGGATGGTCGGAATCGCATCTGGCAAGCGCATCGACCCGCTCATATAATTCGGAGAAAAAACTATCCGCGCCTTCAATAGGAATAGTATTCCCTTTGCGATATTGGGCTATATCGCGAAGCCCTTCCGGGAGTTCTCCGACATAACTGAAATACGAAGCATATCGAAAATTGTCAGAGTTGCGCATTATATTGACCAATCCTCGGTCCCACTGGGCGGACCATCCGCATGTTATCAATCCGAAATCGTCGAAAATGCGGCGGAGATATTCCGACATTTCGGCAGAATAGCTATCCAACTCATCCTCTGTGTTTCGGAATCGGCAATCCAAATAGTCTCCGTTGATTTTTACAATCGTAAGATCGCTATGCACCAGCGGTGTCGCTCCTTTTATGTCATCGTCGAAATAGATTACTTGGGATGTTATTCCCTCTTCTTGGAGTGCGGTTTCCAATAAACGATCGAAGTTCGTTGTCAAAACCACTCTTATATAACCCTTTTTTGCCAGCTTGGCAATGGCGTAGTGTGCTTTGGTCGGTTTGGACTGCTTTTCCCCATTCGGTTCAAAGTATGGTTTCATAAGGCCCACACGCTCTGTCTGTGTTTTCACGAATTTCCCTAAAACCGATGAATAGCCGACCGGACAGTCATACTTTTCTCTAAACCACTCTTCCAAGTTTTCACTATCGGATACTTTATTCTGAGCCGCTAATTTCTTGAGTAGATCGGTTACGATGTCCCAACCGGACGGCAATCCGGAGGCTTTGGATATGCCGGCCCCCAAAAGCAGGGCATAGGCTCCTTTGTTTGAGTAGATCGAAAACGCAAGTGTTGTAAGTATCGAAGAGTTCATTTTATCTTATTTTTCAGTAAAAGTAATCATTCTTTTCTATTTTCCCATTGATTTTATTATTCCGTCCTCGGTTGCCCTCGGGGAAGATAGGTGCGCGCCCGGGGTGGCGGGCACCCCCTCGCCGGCTGCGGGCGAAAAAATCATCCTCGGCGCGTTGCGCGCTGCGGTATTTTTCCGCCGCTGCGCCGCCGTCGCGCACCTGTTTTTCTCCCCGAGGCAACCGACCCGTTCGGGAGTAAGCCCTCATAACATATTCGATAATTTCCTGCACGACGAATAATAGAATTTGTGCAGGAGTTGAAACGTGAGACACACGGTAAAAACTGTTATGTGCTATGCAAATCGCACAAGTGAAATCGGAACGGTCGAAGAAAGAGAAGGCGCGCAAGGTCGCCGTAGAGCAGCCGGTCGGGGCACCCCTTCCGAAACCCGAGCAGCATTCGGCGGAGCCGGAGCACGGGGTCGGGCAGCCGGCCGAAACGGTTCCGGCAGCTTCGGGTTCGGAGCAGGCAGCGAGCACTGCCCCGCAGCCGTACCCTGTACTGCTCCTCGATATGGAGAAAATCATCAACAGTTCGTTC
>CAJTQF010000021.1 GCA_910578565.1 uncultured Christensenella sp. | reverse complement strand
GCAATTCCAAGATAATGATATTTGCCGCCTTCCGGCCGTTCTTTTCCTTTATCGAACGTTTCGGGATACGGGTAAATGATAACCGGATTGGTAATTCGTTTCGGAGAGACGAGCTCCTTTTTGATTTGCGCCGAATTTTTCTGTACGAATGTTCCTGCAATGTCGATTATCTCTTGTGCATTGCGGTAGGTACGTGTGATTTTCAACTCTTGCCCATAACCGACGGCTTCGCAAAATCGGGTGAACAGCGGTAGAATTGAGCCGCTGAAAGCATAGATCGACTGCCAGTCGTCGCCTACTGCCATGATTTTGGCATTGCACAACTGCGACAACTCTTTGATCAGGTTATAACGCTGCCGTGAAATATCCTGATATTCGTCTACAATGATATATCTGTAATCGAGCTGTTCCTTGCCGACACGCTTTTGGCGTATCAACTCGGCAGACTCGTTTATCATGTCTTGGAAGTCGATGCAATGTTGCTCCTCCAATACCTTTTGGTACTCATAAAAGCATACTTTGCAGATGTCGAGAAAGAGTTTGGTGCGGACATTTTTGTTCGCAGCCTTGAACTCTGCGAATTTCTCCAATCCGTAACCCTGCGTCTTGAAGTTGTTGATAAAGGTGCATATCAAAAAGGTCAGCCGTGTAATGTATTTGCTCTCCTCCGTTTCGATCAGCTTTTTATAGACTTCCGCCGTCGAGCGTTTGTTCAGTTCATAACCGCGCGCAATAAGCTGTTCGCGCAGATGAAGCAGATAATCCCGACCGTCGGCATATTGCGAGTAGGTATATATCAGATCTGTTTTATGCTTCGCGTGCACCTGCTTTTTGTCGTCGATTCGAGAAACATACTTCTCCAACTCCTCTTGCGTATACCGATTGCTTCGATGGTCTTCTGTAATTCCGAAATGTTCGATATATGAAATCTTGTCGCCTTGTTTTATGCGGAAGTCGGGCGTATAGGGTTTGTTTGCATCGAGAATCGGATACTGATATATCGGCTCGTACTCGTATTCTATCTGATACATATATAGGAAATTGGCGATACGCACCTCTTCCATCGACCGCAGTATTTCATTGTTCAATGTCTGCGTTTTCAAGGTCTTGCGATCGACGATTCGTTGGACATATTCGCGCAGATTGCCTTTCAGGGTCGAACAGTCCGCTTTGGCGACGAATTGGAAATATTCGTTGAGTTTTTCACCCTCGTAGGGTGCGGTAAAATAGGAACCAAAAAAGAGAATCAATTTGTCTACCACCTCGGGATTACGCAAAACGGACGATTTCAGATAGTTGTTAATGACCGTGTACATATATCCACCCTCGACAATCTTTTTATGTTCTTCTTCGCCTTGACGCAAAATCGTATAGCCGATGGAGTGAAACGTGCTAATGGGGCAAGGTATTCCTAAATTGCCATTTATGCGTCCTCGTAGCTCCTCTACGGCCTTATTTGTAAAGGAGATTACCAAAATTTGAGATGGATCAATGCCTCGTTTTTCTACGAGATACCGCACTTTAGCCGCGACTGTGGTCGTTTTACCAGCTCCAGCTCCTGCGATTACCAGCGTATGATCTTCTTCTGAAAGCACCACTTCGCGTTGCTCTTGGTCGAGAGATATGGCCAGATCACAGGCTTTGAGTATGTTGTCGAGATAGGAATTCTCCGATTCGATATGTCGCGAAATGTAGGTGTCGTTATGTTTTCGGATAGTCGGCGATTCCCTTGCAAGGTCGGCCATTTCATCGAATTTCGCCCGGAAATAGTTTATGGCTTCAATATCGAGATTATGTTTGGCAACATACTCGTTCAATAGGTTCGACTGAACAAGAGTTGTATAAAATTGCGATAAGTCACGGTATTGTTCAACAAAGTGCTTGTAATCGCTTCGAGCTATGAATTGATCTTGGGATAGCAAGTCCTCAAATGCCTTGTTGAAAGACATAGTTCTGGTGTATTCCACTGGATAATTCTCCGAATTCGGATTCTTCGGAACCGTAGAACCGCTCTCTTGGTTTTGTCCAATATTACATAAAAAGTTTGCTATTCTCATTACATTCAAAAACCGTTTGCTTTACAAAGATAGACATTAAATCGATTATTGTAATCATCATAATTGAGAATCAAGGTATATCCCTTATTTCAAGATAAAAACAATCGCTCCCCGGTAGTAAGCACCGGGGAGCGATTATGAACTCACGGACGGCTTTGTGCCGTTTGTATTATTTCAGATCGCGGGCCTTGATGCGCACGACTTTGCCGTCGCGCACGACGACTAATTCGCCGTCTTCTTTTCGGGTTCTCTCAATAAGACGTTTACGGGCCAATAGAATGCCCGCATTGATTTTCTCCTGCATCTGTTTGATTTCGATCTCACTCATTGTCCGCAATCTTTTTGTAGGATAACGTATCTTCTATATGGATTGTTGCATCTTTTTCGCCCGATGCAATGATTTTGATTTCACGTCGGCTGAACTATTGCTCTTCCATTGTAGTTTGCAGATTATCGGGAGCGGTCAAAAGGAAAATGGCTGTTCGCGTATAGGATTTGTTGTTCGGTGTCGTGTATTCGGTAGGTCTATTCCTTTGGAGATCAGATCATCCTTTGTCTTATACGAGCATAGTTTTTCTATTATCTATTCATCACATTGGGAGAGCTTTTTTCTAACTTTCTCAGCGCGCCTTGCGATTCGGGATA
>CAJTQF010000020.1 GCA_910578565.1 uncultured Christensenella sp. | reverse complement strand
TCCACAGGTTGGTCGTGTCCACGATTATCGGACTTATGTTCCAGTTATAAACAGCCGTGGTAGAATCTATTTTATTTATTTCATAATCGCTCACGCTGTATCTTGCCGCCGCTTTAACGTCGCCGCCGTAGTTCCAGCAGTAATTGGGATTTGTTATGCGCAGTTTAAATGTGTAACCCGTTTTGCTTACATTCCTTAAACCTGCATATTCGCCGTCGGCAAACTCCATTAAATTTTCATCGAAACCCGTCAGATAATCGACAACGTTTATTTCACCGCCTGTAAATATTACGTCGTTTAATACGGGTAAATCTAATCCCCTGGGCAATATTTCAAACGCTTTGACTTTGCCGGAAAGTCTGTATTCATTTTCCCAATTGCCGGTCAGGGTTACGACTATAAAATATTTACCCGCATCTGCCGTTTTCGGGTCGAAGTCCGTTATAAGCGTGTTAGACGGGTCGTTCGGATCGGATATATTCGTGCCTTTATATACGGCTACCGTATACTTGCCCGAGTCCATATCTTCACCGGTTACAGTTACATTGAAATCAAAATCCCCGTATTCGCCGCTTGCGGTAAGCTCCACTTTGGCAGGCAGCTTATTGTCGCCGACCATAAACGATGTAGAGAAATCTCCGCCCGTACTGTCTGTTAATTCATAATCGTTTAATATCGAAGCGTCGTTTTTAAGCTCTACCGTCACTTCTACTTCTATTCTGCGCTGCGCCGCCAACGCCTGCTCCGTTATATAAGCCAGCGCGTCCGTTCCCCTACCGCTATAAGGCGAGCCGTCAGGCAAAGTGCAACTGTATATATATTCAACCTTGTCGGCAAACTCGGGTTTTTCATACCGCAGTTGCGTTGCATAATATTCATTGCCCTGCAATTCGGGATATTTCGTGCCGTCATAAGTTATTGCTACGTCCTGCTCCCACTGCACGTTGATTATCTTTTTGGTTATTTCCCACTCGAAATTGAAACCTTGGGGAATATTGAAGTTTTGCATATCCGTTACGCCGAAAGACATTTTTACTACGTATTTGCCCTTGTTGCGTTCCGAATTTATTCCGCCGTAATTAAACGTTAAACCTTTAAGCGTTCCTTCTACGTCGTCCTTCATTTTTACGGTTACCGTACCGTTTCCGAACTCGGGCGGGCGGGTAGAGTTGTAATCCACCCAGTCACCCGTGCCGTAACGGTATACCCACGTCAGATTTTCCAGACCCGTAAAATCGCCTTTTTCTACCGTCCAGTTTATGAATACGTCCGCTTCCGTCGTCGAAATTATCGTCGCATTGTTATAAGTCTTCGTCGTATCGAACGAGTAGTCCGTATTTTTTATTTTAAGTCTTACCGTCGTTTTATACGTGCCAGCGTTACTCTGCTTCCGGTTGGTATAGTCAGTATCCGTAAGAGTGCCGAATATGCCCGCAAAATTCCCTAAATTTATCGACAACGTATAAGTAAACGGATTGCCCGCAGAGTCCAGTTTGTACTTCAAAAAGCTGTCGCCGTCTTGTATCTGCTGGTTCCCCGTTGCATTATTTTCGGAATACACCCAGGTAAACGCGTCGGGCTCAAACACCACCGAACCGATTGTAAACGTCAGCGGCATTCCCGCGCCCGCAAGCCCGTCCGCAAGAGAATAGTTTTCGTTATCGGTCTCTGCGCTGAGAGTATAGTCGCCCTGTAATAAATTTGCAGGCAGGTCCAGCACGTCGCTTACGCTGTCGTTTCCGCCGTTTACCGTTCCTTCACTCTTTACCTGCGCGCCCGCTGACGTTTCGTAATATGTTATTAACGTCACGCTGTCGCCGGATACTATGCCCGATACCGTTACCGTCGCTTTGACTGCCGTGCCTACGCCCCAGCTCCATAAATCGCCGTTATCGTTGCCTGCCGCCACCGTCAACTGTTTGGGGTTGACCGTAAACGTAATCTCTTTCCTGCCCGTGCCGCCGCCGTCTTGCCAGACGCAGTTCGCCGCGTCTTCAAGCGTCAACGTTACCGTATACGTTCCCGCGTCTTTAAAAGTCACTTCGCCGTTTGTCGCGTCGAAGGTCGGCGCGGTAGCAACGGTTTTGTTGCTTGCCGTTTTACCCGTAACGGACAGTATGTTCACTCCCTTGCCGTTATGCGTATAACCGCTGAGCGCCACCGTTTGCATAGTTCCGTCATATTCGGGCGTCGCCGTGGGCGGCAACGTAGGCAGGCTCACCTTTATTGCCGATATCGTATACGTCACGCTCGCCGGCGTACAGTTCAATTTGTAATTACTGTCCGTATCCGTTATTTTAGGCTCTGCTTTGAAATCGCCCTTCTGCTGCGGCGCCACAGTGCTGTTATATCCGCGGCCGTCCGTACTCGTATACTGTATTGCCGTATTAGGCAACGTATCCGCGCCGCACAACCCGCTCTCATCCACCGTCAAAGTCACTGTTCCGTCAGTCTCAGTCAACGTCGCCTCCAACGGCTTGGGTTTAATCTTAAAAGTAAAGTATCTTACCGTATCGCTTTCACCTTTACTTGCGTCCGCTTCTCCCATAAATATTAAGCCTTGGTTTATTACGCTTTGCGTTAGTGTCGCCTTAACGCTGTACGTGCCTGCGTTTATCATAGGTGAATCTACGTAAGTTAAGGTCATTGCATTGCTGTTGTACCAACTTTTGTCCACCGCGGCTATGTCTGCAATAGTTTGATCCGCACCGTTGTACGTCGTCTCCACATCTTCTACCGAATATCCGATTGAACTTAAATTCAAATGTATTGCAGGACGGATACTCGCGCTGGTTTCAACGGAAATAGCGCCTATACTATTTCCTGCCGAATCTATTCCCTTCATCCAAAATGCCGTTGTTGCGTGAGACGAGCGTAGCCAAGTATTAGCATTAATTGAACATTTAGAACTTGAAGCACGCCAAATCCCATTATTAATATCCGTTTCTGAAACTGACGGTAGCCACACTTTGTCGTCAGCCCAACTTGTATATGAATAATTGTAAGTCGGATCGCTTTTTATAACGTATCTTGAATCAGTATTTCCCAAATCATTTATTTGTTCGGTTAAATCATTTTGATAAGATACTTTGCTCGGCGTAATTATATACTGATCAAATTTTCCGTCGGAAGCAAAATCGGCAAACTGTGTAAAAGTTGTAGGTGCCGCTTTAAGGTCTGCTGTATTTGTAGCAAAAAAACTATTTGAACCGCCAAAACGTCCTGCATAATATCCAGAACTTGTTTTACCTGCATTTATGCAGGCGTGAATATAGCTTGTTGAATATAGATTACACATCACATCGCCGGAATATGTGCCGTCTGTAAATGATGAAACGCCGGCAGAACCAGCCAACCAAAGGGTAAGCACAGCATCGCCGCTTATTGAATCAGACAAGTATACGGGATACCAATCCATACCGCCGAATATTATAGTATCTTTTCCAAAATCCGAAGCGGTTTTAATTGTTCCTTTTCTCGCAGAACTTACCATATCAGCAAAGTTTGTAAAACCTGCTTGCTTAGCTACGCTATCTAAGGCAGGCAAGTCAAATGAATTTTTACTGCTATCGTAAATATCCGTACCTGCCGCACGTGCGGTTTTTTCTGTTTTCGGCAAAGCAAAAGTTATACCGAGAGCGACCGTTACGGCGCATAACAATGCCAGTATTGCCGTTAATAAATTTCTGCTTCTTATTTTCATAA
>CAJTQF010000019.1 GCA_910578565.1 uncultured Christensenella sp. | reverse complement strand
GAAAGGGTTCGTGACCATCTCTCCGCGTCTGGCAGCCGACATCGAGCACTCCTACTTACAACTTTTGGAAACCGTACCGCCTCAATCCTCCTGCTGGACACCGGAGGACAAGGTGCGGCTATTAGGGTTCTTCTCCGAGGAGGAGTTCGACATCGTGTAAGTTGAATTCCGAATTGGGATATTGCTATATATCTTAAAATATTTGGATATGCAGCAATGCCAGAAGATTTATTGACCGAGGTACATGCTTACCTCACCGATTTACTCCAGCTGTTGAATGAAAATAAGAGCCGCTGAGCTCTTATTTTTATATTCGGATGTTGCTATATTATTACAAATTAGCATCCTATCGAACAAATGGAACAGATGATGATATGGAACGTCTCGAAAGACGAACTCCGCGATATAATAGCTTCGGTCGTGCGGGAGGAGCTGAATGCCCGAATGGATGACAGGCTCGGCAAGGAGGACAAGGAGTACCTTTCGGTGGATGAGACCTGCGACCGCTGTCATTTCAGCAAATCCGCATTGTACAAACTGACCGCTTCGAGGGCGATTCCCTCCATCAAGGCCGGAAAGCGGCTGCTGTTGCGAACGTCGGATGTAGACGACTACCTTGCCCGACACCGCAGACGCTCGATCGATGAAATTCGTGCGGAGCTGTGAAGCTCCGCTTTTTTGTGTCCGCACTCGCGCTCACCCGAAAAATGATATTTTATATAAATAATAAAAAACAAGTGAGAGCACATTATAAAGCAATCAAAAAAATGCTCTGTCGCGCGAGTGAGAGCCTGAGAGTATTATTCGCCCAGCACCTCCATCCAGCCCACGCGGTCGCCCAAGAGTATTTCCAGCGGCTTGTTCACCTCTATATAGTACCATCCCTCGTCCGTGCGAACTGCGGCGTGCCGATGTTTCACGTAATCGCGCACCTCGCGCACAATGCCTAAATCGACCTTGCGGACATACTCAACGCAAGGATAGAGCACCAACCGGCGCCCGCAAATAATCCGATAGGCAATCTCCGCTTCGGGAATATAAAGGTCGCTTTTGGCTCCCTCCGGGTCGCAGTACCGGACAGAGACATAGCGCCCCACGGTGCAACGTCGTTTCATGGCTCGAAAGTTTTTTAAGTTTTACTGAAAACTGCGGGTAAACGCTCCCCGGCACCCGAACTTCTGCTTTGCAGGCATGGGGAAATCGACACCCAACAAGCTGGTTTACTAATCCCTTTTGCACTCTCTTTTTCCATTGTTCGGCGGAACTTTCAGCCGAACGCTCGTTTTACTCGCCGTTTGCAAGATTTCTTGAAAACCCGAACGGGATTTAGAGCACATAAACATAGTGCCTGCGACCTGAATTTTCGGGCACGGGCGACTATATTTCATAGCTTCGGTGCCTTTCGAGCGATGCCTCACCGTGAGTGTTTGTTCGTGGCGAAAAAAATTTCTAAATTTGTCGTGCTTGGGTTGCACTCCCAAGCAGACATATCGAAAGTGTTTTCGCTTTTGTCCTTACAACGAAATCTGACAATTTCAAAAGAGAAAGGACAACGAACAGCACTCATTTCTTGTTTAGACTATGGGCAAGGTGCATCTCTACGCACCGCGATACTCCATATCTATTCGAGTGTGGGGCATCGCGTCGTTTATTTTCTCTTGGGTTTTGTCAGAACCTCGTTGTAGATAAACGAAATCCAGCTCCACACTTTCTTTTTGTGCATAACCCGCCGCATAGGAGTTGTACGGCAATAGAATTTGAAACTCAAAAACTCAAATTTATATTGCTTATGAAAAAACTGTTTCTTTTGGCCGCACTGTGCGTTGCGGCAGCGTTTTCGTCGTGCAGCAAGCACAACAACGAAATTAACCACGTCGAACCGCCCGTTCCGCCCGAAACCACGCCGCTTGCCATTACGTTCGTCGAGGGTAATTCGTTGGAGTTCAGCGTCGGATAGACAAAGACTGTCCACTATACCATTACGGGCGGCAGCGAAAATACCGTAGTAACGGCTGAAATGCAAACTCCCGACGACGCCTATACGGTAGAAACGACACCCACTTCGACATCGGAGGGAACGATTACCATTACGGCCCAAACACCGGAGACCGAGAATTGCGTCATTGTCACCGTGTCGGACGGCTCGCAGACCGTTACGGCCGAAATCGCCGTGTCGACAAACGCTATTTCCGAAGAAGACAAACTCGCCATTACGTTTGCCGAGGGCAATTCGTTGGAATTCAACGTCGGAGAGACCCAAACCGTCCATTACACCATTACGGGAGGCAGTGCCAGCAATGTGGTAAAAGCCGAGATGCAGAACCTCGACGATGCCTACACATTAAAGACAACGCCCGCTTCGACAACGGAGGGAACAATAGCGATTACGGCGAAAACACCGGAGACCGAGAATTGCGTCATCGTCACCGTATCGGACGGATCGCAAACCATCATGACGGCTATCGCCGTGTCGACGAAGCCCGTTCCCGAAGAACTTGCGATTATGTTCGCCGAGGGCAATTCGTTGGAGTTCAACGTCAACGAAACCCAAACCGTCCACTACGCCATTACGGGAGGTAGCGACAAGACCGTCGTGAAAGCCGAGATGCAAACTGCTAACGATGCCTATACGGTAGAAACGACGCCCACTTCCGCAATGGAGGGAACGATTGCGATTACAGCCAAAACGCCGGAGACCGAAAATTGCGTGCTCGTCACCGTGTCGGACGGCGACCGGTCGGTTACCGCCGAAATCGCTGTTACCGTTACCCTTAAAGCATCATTCGACGGCAAAACAGTCGTGGTCGTAACTCCGGGCACATTGTCGCAACTACTGTCCGGCTACGATACAGCCCAAATTACCGAACTGACCGTTATCGGCAATCTGAACGACGAGGACATCAAGACATTGAAAAATCTTTCCAAACTCGCAGTTCTCGATATGGAGAATGCCAATTTGGAGGTGTTGCCGAATCAAGTATTTTGGGGCAAAACATCGTTGACATCCGTCAAGCTGCCGAAAACATTGAAAACAATCGGAAGCTACGCATTCTCCGGTTGCGACAGGCTGACCAGCGTAACTATTCCCGACAGTGTGACGACAATCGGGGCCGGCGCATTCATGAATTGCAGCAGTCTGACCAGCGTAACGATTGGCAACAGTGTGACGTGGATCGGGGTGAGCGCATTCAAAGAGTGCAACAGCCTGACAAGCGTAACGATTCCCAACAGCGTGACGACAATCAAGGGCAGCGCATTCATGAATTGCAGCAGCCTGAGCGCTTTTTACGGAAAATTCGCTTCGTCGGACAATAGGTGTTTGATAATCAATGGTACGTTAAACTCTTTTGCTCCGGCAGGCCTCACTTCCTATACGATTCCCGACAGCGTGACGTCGATTGGGGAATACGCATTCTACGGTTGCTGGAACCTGACAAGCGTAACGATTCCCGACGGCGTGACGACAATCGGGGGCAACCCATTCGTGTCTTGCCGCAGCCTGAGTGCTTTTTATGGAAAATTCGCTTCGCCGGATAATCGATGTTTGATAAACAAAGGCAGGTTAATCGCTTTTGCTCCGGCAGGTTTGACTTCCTATACGATTCCCGACAACGTGGCGGAGATTGGGAGAGACGCATTCGAGTATTGCCGCAGCCTGACAAGTGTAACGATAGGCAATAGCGTGACGACAATCGGGGAGCAGGCATTCTACTATTGCGGCAGCCTGACAAGCGTAACGATTGGCAACAGTGTGACGGAGATCGGGAACAACGTATTCTATGGTTGCAGCAATCTGAAAAGCATCTATTGCAAAGCACAGACTCCGCCGAGTGTCGGAGATAGTGCTTTTTACGGGGTTAATGCAACCTTATATGTTCCGACAGGCTGCAAGGCAGCTTATGATGCGGCTGCCCAATGGAGCAGATTTACAACAATCGAAGACGTCGAATTTTAAACCCAACTTAAAAAACATCGATATTATGAAATGGTTAGATGCAATTATCGAGGTTCTTCGCGAAGCCGAAGAACCGATGCACTACGGGGATATTGCCGTTGAAATTGTCGAAACGAAGAAACGAGACAAAGTCGGCGTTTCACCCGAATTGTCTGTGGCGGCAATCATCAGCAAGCATCCCGATATATTTGTAAGAGATGAGCGGGGAACCTATAAATTAAATGATTCGTTCGACTACGAGCAATGGAAGAAAAGCGACCACGATACGGAATCGGACGAACAGACGAGTATTAACCAAGAGATTAAAAAACGCAGTAAAAATATCGTCAGGACTTATGGCGTATATTGGCGGCGTGAGGATGTGGATTGGTCGAAGTCGAAACCGCAATTGCTCGGCTCTCAATCCGACGGAGACGTGGTCGACTTCGGCGCAATGCGCGGAATATACATGCTGTATGACCATCGGGAGCCTATTTATGTCGGTCAAGCAATAAAAAACGGATTGGGTGAACGCTTGCGCAATCACACCAAAGACCGACACGCAAACCGCTGGAATCGTTTTTCATGGTTCGGCATCGACGGCGTAAATCAGACCGGCTCGATTCATAAAGTCAATACGTTCAGTGTGGAAATCGCCGACGTGGCGAATGCTTTGGAGGCGGTGATGATCGAAGGTCTCGAACCTCGCCAAAACCGCAAATCGGGCAACTACTTCGACGGGGCCGAATATGCACAGGTTTCGGACAAAAGACTGGAAGAAAAGAGAGTCGAGGCTTATATCAATAATATAATGAAACGATAGTCTTCCTGTTCAAGTGAGAGAATCCCGCTTGCAAATCCTTTGCAAGCGGGATTTCTTTTATATTAAGTAGAATGGTTTTTGCTGTAAATTTTGTTGTAAATTTTGCGGTGGGCAAAAGAAAAGAGGCTGCAAATCATTGCAACCTCTTGATTGTCAGAGTGGGCCCAGAGGGGCATGATCCCACGACCTTCGGATTATGAGTCCGCTGCTCTGACCGACTGAGCTATGGGCCCCTGCCGACGACCGACTGCGGATCGTCTGCGGCGCGACAAAGATACGAAAACAATCCGGATTGCGCAAATGTTCCCCCTGCGGAGGGCAAAATAAACCAGGAAGTCATGCAGCGGCACGGCCTTCTCTTCCGGAGTGTTGCACGAATAGCGATATTTTTGCATTCCAACGAAAGATTTGCACGCGGCGAATTGTTAATTCCCGATTTTTTATTACCTTTGTGGCGCTTAAGCACAAACTAAAAACAAAAACGACAAATGAAAAAGGGTATTCATCCGGAGAATTATCGTTTGGTGGCGTTCAAGGACATGTCCAACGACCACGTGTTTTTGTGTCGGTCCGCCGTTTCGACAAAAGAGACCATCGAAGTGAACGGCGAAACCTATCCCGTGTATAAGATGGAAATTTCCAACACG
>CAJTQF010000018.1 GCA_910578565.1 uncultured Christensenella sp. | reverse complement strand
CTCTTAAAACTAAATGCCTATCCAATCTTAAAGAAAGATAAAATAGGCATTTTTGTGTTTAGTTGATAAAAATACTGCCCACCGTTTTTACCCATTTCAAGGCAAATTTACCAACCGACCGTGTTTACAATAATAATATAGCATAAATGAGCGCGTTTCGCAAGTTTTCAATATAAAAAAGTCCGAGCAATCACTCGGACTTTTCATTTATATTTTCTTCTGTCGCCATACCGCCTTTCAGTACGACGATTATTCTATTATCCGACATAACTCGGATATACTCTACAAGTCTGCGGACGGTTACTTCATCGTATTCGTTAAAGCGCATTGTTTCGTCGGAAAGTATGCTCTTTATTCGTTCTATCTCGGCGTTGACTTTTTCGTTAGCTTCCAAACGTGATTTCGTCAGTTCCAACTCTTGCCGTAGCGCCGACATCTGCCGACAAAGCTCGCTTATCATTTCTCGGAATCGTTTCGGATCGCCGTTGCTTTCGTGGCTTAATTGCACCGTCCGATCCATTTCTTCGTCAAGGTCTTTTATCTGCTTTTCCAATGACGAAAGATACAATACATCATCGTCGCCCGTTACTCCGTATGATAGGTTAGATATTATCAAGTCCAATACTTCTTGCCTATGCTCAACAGCTTTATTCAAAGCGCGACAAATAGCGTTTTGTAACTTTGTTTCTTCCACGCTAACGGAATGAAAGCAATACTGTGTTCCGTGTTCTACTCTGCTTAAACACCGCCACACTTTACGGCTTTTGCCTTTTTTCGTCCACGTCATTCTGCGGTACGGACTACCGCACTCGCCGCAAACAAGCAATTCTGTCAAAGCGAACTTGCCACTGTATTTCCCTTGCTCTGTTATCGACTTATCCGCCGTTTTGCGTTTACTGCCACGCCGTGCGACTTCCCTTTGCACCAATTTGAAAGTATCTTTGTCTATAATTGCCGGATGGTTATTTGTTATAAGGTACTTCGCCATCTCTCCGCGATTCTTCTTGACCTTTTTGGATATGGGGTTTTCGGTAAAAGTCTTTTGTAACAGCATATCGCCGCAATACCGCTCGTTCGTCAAGATATTATGAATTATCTGCAAACTCCACTCGGTCTTGCCTTGCGCCGTCAAAATACTATTGCGTTCTAAATACTTTTTGATTTGGTCAAGGCTGTTCCCGTCAAGATACATTCTGTAAATGGTTTGTATATGCTCGGCTTCTTCGGGTACGATTTCGGGTTGCCCGTCTGTGCCTTTTCTATAACCTAATATGTTATACCGAAAAGCAAACGTACCCGTACTCATTCTTTGCCGGATTCCCCACCGCACATTCGCGCTTATATTCTCGCTTTCGGCTTGCGCCATAACGCTGTAAAATCCGATAAGCATTTCATTGTCTACCTTTAACGAATCAAGGTTTTGTTCTTCAAAGAATACTCCTATCCCCGCCGCTTTCAGCTTACGGACATACCGCAAACTGTCAACGGTATTTCGCGCGAAACGCGCAACCGATTTTGTAAGTATCAAATCAATCTTACCCTTATCGCAATCGCGCATCATTCGCAGAAAGTTCGGTCGCTTTTTCGCCAAAGTACCTGTTATACCTTCGTCGGCGTAAATATCCACAAACCGCCATCGCGGGTTTTTGGCTATCGCTTCCGAGTAATGAGCGACTTGCGCTTTATAACTCTCAATCTGATCGTCACTGTCGGTAGACACACGGCAATAGGCGGCGACGCGCAATAAAGCGTTTTCGTTGTTATGCTTTATAAGCAACGGGTTAGCGTCTATCTTCGTTACTATTTTTCTAACTTGCGCTTCCACTCAAACCTCCTATTTCCGTTTCGCTTATTTCGATACCGCCTAAAAATCTTATCGTCAGCATTCCGTCTTTGTGAACGTTTATTCGTTCGATAATCTTACGCAAAAACTCTTTGCTCGCATATTCCTGCTCTTTGGATAATTGCTCGGCGATAAAGGCGGCTATCGTATCGTTGGCATTGTAAGTACAAGCCGAAAATTTCAACGACGCACACTCCATAATAAGTTTTTTAACTGCCTTAAAGCTCGGCGTGCGTTCGTTCATAAATCTGCCTATTTCGTTAGTATACCGCATAATCTCCTGCGTTTTCGTATATGTCGGCTCGCTCGATTCCTTATACAATAGTTGCGGGTTTTCGCAAACCGCACTCAACACTTTTTTAATACCGCAAAAAATATAATTGTCGTCTATGTATTTTCCACATTTGCAACTATCACTGCAATACCATTTCTCTCGCGTTCCCCAAGCAACTCTGCGATGAAATAATTTACCACAATCGCCGCAATAAACTGTACTTTTGAGATATTCTATAATTTCGGGCAGTTTATTCTTCTTATGCCCTTTATCGTTTTTCTTGCGGTTGGCTTGCTCAAATGAATCTTTATCTACAATGGTTGGGTATCCGTTTTCGCCTATATACTTACCGTTTTGAATGATACGAACAACGTTGTTCTTATTCCATACGCTCTTATTTTCAAAAAAGACAACACCGCGTTCGGTTAAATCTGCGGCTATCTCTTTTAGAATTCTACCGCTCAAATATGCGGCAAAAATTTGCTTTACTATCTCCGCTTCCGTCGGAACAACAACAATTTTTCCGTTCACTGCTTCGTAACCGAAACTTATCATTCTATTAGCCATAACTACCCCCGTACGTTTATCTTTAATTCAAGACTGCATTTCAGCAAGAAAGTCAAAACGCCGTCCGCTTCCGCAAATACCGTATCTATGATTTGCGAGAAAATCCCCTCATCCATTTCGGTTATGCTCTCCGCGCTTTCCGCAAGAACACGTTTGAGTTCGCGCATTTTTTCGATACACAATTCGTCCTCATCCTCATTGATGAGTTTAAGTCTGCGGCTACGCAACTCGGTTATGCGGTTTTTATATTTATCCGTTTTTTCAAGATGCGTTATTTCGTCTATAACCCCGCTTGCGAACAATTCCGCATATACGCTGTTTTGTTCGGCAAGCGACGCTATCTCCGCATCGATTTCCGCTATCTTATTATTTCCCGAATTTACTTTGACTTTTAACGAATTAAGCAAGGCTATCGTTTCGTCAACAACCGTTTTCACATTTTGCTTCAACGTATTATACATTTGCACAAACGCCGACTTTATCTCCATATCTGTATAAATAAGCGACGTGCAATTATGCGCGTCTACCGTCCCTTTGTTCGCGCATATCCATACCAACTCTCCCGATTGCAAGTACCGTTTCTTATACGCTCTGTTACAACAACGACACTTTAATTTTCCCTGCAAAAATAATTTTTCCGTATTCTTTTTCGGATGATTTTTGTCGCGTTCGGCTTTTATTCTCTTTACGGCTTCAAACATTTCCCGCGATATTATAGGCTCGTGCGTATTCTGCGCATAATACATCGGTAATTCGCCTTTATTCGGATGAGAGCGAAGCGGTAAGATTTGCGGCGTGTAGAATTTTTGCATTAGCATATCTCCGACATACCGTTCATTGGTAAGCATATATTTTATGCCGCTCATCGTCCAACGCATATTGCCTTGTTCTGTATGTCGCATTTCTTTAACAATATTATTTGCTCCCATACCCGAAAGATACAGCTCGAAAACTTTTCGTATTCGCGCCGCTTCTTCCTCTACTATTTTCAATTCGCCGTTTTCAAGCCTATAACCATACGGAACATTGGGTGGAACGAAAGTGCCGCTTTCCATTCTCATACGATTGGATACCGCCATACGCCGCGATGCCGACATTGCTTCGTTTTGTGCAAACGCACTTTTAATATATACAATCATTTCGGAATTCATAAGCGCGGTATCTATATGGTCGTTTTCAAAATACACGCTCGTACCGTAAGATTTCAACGCCCTTATAGACTCCAAACATTCGAGAGAATTGCGGGCAAATCTCGTTACGCTCTTTACAAGTATGCGGTCGATTTTACGGTTTTTCGCGTCTTTCATCATACGCTTAAACTCGTCGCGCTTAATTATTTCCGTACCCGTAATTCCCTCGTCGGCGTATATATCCACAAGCGTCATTCTATCGTCGCAACGTATATAATCCGAATAGTACCGAACTTGCGCAAAAAACGAATTGGCTTGATCTGCCGAATCCGAACTCACACGGCAATATGCCGCCACGCGAATCAAGTTCTCTATTCGTTTCGTGGGGTTAATTATTCTTATTTGTCTTGCCGTGTTTTCCATACTGCCTCCTATTTTATCGGTATCGGGACACATCCCGTTTTTTCGGCGTTCTTTTGATTGATTCGTTCCAATATCTCTGCCGTTACTTTTCCGTCCGTATATAATTTTCTCAATACGGACAATGCCATAAGATAAATGATTTCGTTATGCTGTTTCTCCTCTACGCTTACCGTAACATACTCCTTGTACTGACGGATAGAGCGTAGGCGGCATAGACACTTGCGCTCCACCGTTCAATGGTGTACTCCGTGTCTATGCCGTTCGGCATCACGATTATTTAGCGGCTTTCCGCTATTCTGAACGTCTACTTATCGTTCAGCTCATATTGTTTTCTCAATGCTTCAAAGCCTGCCGTAATAACAGCAACCTTTGTTATGTTGTGTTTTACCAAGAACTCGTCAATTTCATCCGCGAATTTACGGTCTATACTTGTTCCCCAAACCTTACACTTTGCCTTGCGTTCTTCCTTATGCCTTTCTTCAAAAATGCGCTTTCTTTCCCTTTCGGGCGTACTTTCTTTACGTTCCATACCTTTCCTCCTTATACATAAATAAGCTCGTTCAAGATTTCCTCGTCGATTCGGTTTTTGATTTCCGTTTCGATTTGCAAATCTTTCATAAAGTCGCCCGTCTTTTTGAATTGCGGCGACGCGGACAGTTTTGCATATATCGTTTCATACATACGGTCTGCTTGCTTATCAATACCGTGCAAGTATTCGGGAAGATTGGCGATAGTCCAATCAATATCCTTTTCTTTAAGGTATTGCAATTTCAGCGTTCCCCACTTACCGTACACCTGCGGCTTCTGCTCTACCATCATTTGGTACGCCTTGATTTCCGCAACGGTCATACCCTCGTCGCTTTGCGCCTTTCTCAAAATCTCTGCCTTGTTCATAATAACCTCCTGCGGTTTATATTCGCGTCGTATTGATACGACGGTATACTTATTATAGTCTTGTTTGTTTCTTTTGTCAATAGGTTTCGCGCAAGTTTATCGGCGAATCGTAAAAAAATTTTATCGGCGTGCGTTGCGCCCGTTACCGAGCGCAACCTACCGATATTCTTTTACGTTACCAATGCCGCAATTCCTCTGATAAGGAACGGACAAGCAACGACGATTACCGCTATTACAACCAAGCCGATGACGTAGTTTATAAACATTTTCTTCCCTTTTTCTTTCTCCTCGTTCTTGTGGGCTATGGCAATCATAACGCCAATAACAATACTCCATACTCCTGCCGAAGCAAGTAGCACCCACCACATATACGGCTCGTACTGCTCAAACAGATACTCGACATAGTTGGTAACTTCTTCGTACTGATCGCCGAGTTCCTGCGTATAACTATGTCGGCATACCGTACAAGTGTACGTTCTCGTTACTTTTCCTTTTGCCGAAGAAGATTCCGTTATTGTGTAACTATGCCCGTTAGCCGTAATTTTGGTATCGAATACATCGCCGCAAATTTCGCAAGTGCTGCGGCGCAAACCGTCCGTCGTACACGTCGGCGAAGTTACTACTTCGTTGGTATAGTTATGCCCCGTAGGAAGCGTTCCGTCCGTTTCGTAGTAACTGCTACCGCAGACTTGGCAAGTAAACACCGTCTTACCGTACTCGGTGCAAGAAGCGGGAATATACGTTGACTCGTAGTTATGACCAAGCGGATTGGTATAGTTGTCCGTGTAACTGTCGCCGCAACGAGTACAGGTATATATGGTATAGCCGCCGTTCGTACAGGTTGCTACCGTCGTGGACGCAACATAATAATGTCCCGTTTCCTCTATGGAATAATCCGTATACTTATCGCCGCACTGAACGCAATCGTACTGCAAATAACCACCACTTGTGCAAGTAGGCTTTTCCATCGTCTGAACATAGTAGTGGTCTATTTTATAAGGGTAAACCGCGCTCTTTGTTTTGGAAGATAGTTTAATTGTATGCTCGCCTTCCGTTCTTATCCACGTTCCTTTTGTGTACGGCTTATCGTCGAGCGTTGCCGTCCAACCCGACCTATCCCAAGTAAAGTACACGCTATTATCCGTTTCGGATTTTACAAACTCGCCACTTAACTCTGCGCCGAGTTGCACCCATACTTCGCTTGATTTGTTCCCATAACTTCCGTCCATTGCGTAGAAATAATATGTTCCGTCCTCTGCCGTGTTCGATACCGTATAACTGCTTCCACTCGCTATCCAATTTCCGTCGTCCAATTTGCGATACAGAATAACGCTTCCCGAATTATCTTCGGCTCTTACGGTAAAGCCTGCGTTCGTGTTTGAGCCGAAGCTCGCGCCCATACAACTCATTGTAGGCGGCGTATCGTCAAAGTTCACATAGTAGTACCCTGACTGATTCCCTGCATTGTCCTCCGCATAAAACGTATATCTTCCGTTCGCGCTTCCTTTATTTACGGTTGTAGAAGTACCGACGGAATAAAACGTGCTGTTATTCGGTGCTTTCATATACAAAGCCTTTACTCCGCTACCGCTATCCGTTGCCGAAACCGTAAATGCGCTGTTGATATACTTGCCTGTCGTTGATGTACTCGCTCCGTTTATCGTAGGCGCACCTTTATCTATCTTAAAATTAAAGTTACCCTCCAATCTGTAACTCCACCCGGCTCGTGAGTTAATCACACCGGCTCCGCTACCCAATATCGATACCGTGTATGATCCTTCCGTCAGATTAGACGCCGTTGCTTTCTTATTCCCCGATCCAACGCTTTTACCATTTGAATCCTTTATTGTTACGGTCATGCTCACGCTTGAAGAAAGCTCCACCGTAACTTCCGTCGAATCTATAAAACCGCCACTTACAAAACTACCTGTACCGGACGCCGAACTACCATACATTGAAACAGACATAGTATAATTAGATTTATTTGCACCGTATGTAAACGACGCACTATATGTACCTGTTCCAGAGCTTGGATAATTAGTTACACCGCCGCCCGTACCGTATGTATAGTTAGCCGAATAATTGAATGCAACAGCATATCTCGGCGTGGTTGCCGCACTCGCCGCCAACGGTTTATCCGTAAACACGGCAAGCAAAGCAACCAACGCCATAAGCACAACTATCGCCGCGCCCGTTATAATGCCTTTTGTTTTAACTTTCACTTTGTTCCTCCTCTTTTCTTTCTTCGCTGAATAATTCTCTCGCGCACTTGCCGGCTTGTATTCTCACGCAAGCGCGAAGCTCTGTCGAGCCTACGAAAAACGCTTGCCCCGTAACCGCCGAGATAATCATACGCTGTTCTTCGTCGTTAAAGCTGTCGCCTGTCCTATACACGTCCAATACGTCTTTCATATCGGGCGCGGACAGTTTGAAAATAAACGTGTACTGACTGTTCTTTATAATCGCGCTCGTCTTGCCGCGCAATTCCTCGTTCGCGTTCCAATCGGCGATATTCTGCGTTGCCGGAATAAAGCTGCCGTTGTATTTTCGTATTCTCTTTGACATCGAATAGAAAAAGTCCAACGCTATCGGGAATTTCGGGTCTATGTACAAGTGTGCTTCGTCCGCTATAATAAGCGTTCGCAAGTTTGCGCCGTTTTTGTTCCGCTCTCGCGCGTTTATGACCTCTTGTTCTATGAAGCGGAAAACAAGCAGCATTTGTGCGTTCGCCACTACGTTGTTCTTGTTCGCAAACAGCGACTGAAAGTCGAAGTCGATAAGGTCGGCGTTTACTTTGAGCGTACTCGGCGCGTTCCATATATCGGAATACCTACCGTTTACGAACTTTTGTAAGTACAATTCCGCCGTGCGCATATCTCTTTTCGTCAGTTCGTCCATTTGCGCCGTGTCTTTACTCTGCAATGTTTCAAGCAAGTCCGAAAACAACGGGAAGTAGTCTGCCGAAAAGTTTGAACAGTCCGTGTTCTCCGTGATTCCCATTTTCTCGTATGTTTCTACTGTCAAGTTGTTTATAAGCTCTATGACGTCGAGCGGCGCATCCGCAAGCACGATTTTGAAAAACGATTCAAGCATTTTTAAGTGCGTATTGAACGTAACCTTGCTGTCCGCTACCCCACCGTCCTCCGTGAGTATTTTATATATATGGAAAGGGTTAATTCTACCCTCTCGCGCATTACCCACGTTTATCACGTTGCCGTATAGGTTGCGCGTTAAGGCAAGATACTCGGCTTCGGGATCGAGCATAATAACTCGCGTTCCGTTTGCCCACTCGTTCAAGATAAGGTTTTTCAAGAAGTACGATTTACCACTCCCCGACTTGCCGATAATCATAGCATTACTGTTCTGATACAAGTTGCCGCGTTTCCACATATTGAAGATGAACGGAAAGCCCGTCTTGTTGTTCTCGCCGAGAAGTATGCCGCCCTCGTCCATAACGAAAGTACGCACAAACGGGAAAGCCGCCGCAAGCGACGAACTGTTTATACCGCGCTCTTGACTTTTGAGCGTTGACACGGGCGATACCGCCGCAGACTTAAAGCCCTCGATTTGCAAGCCGTATAAAGTTGACGGTCTGAAATTGCCCGTAAGCATTGAACGACGCGCAGACTTTTTATAATTGTCGTTGCCTATGTAGTTATAAGCCGTTACCGTAAGCGTTACGTCAAACAAGCTCTCGTTCTCGGTCTGCAATGCGTCCAAAAGTGTGTCCATTGTTGCCCTATGTGTTTCCGCGCTGTTCGCTTCGCTCGCCTTGTCCGATATGATTTGCTTTGTTTCCATCTCGCCGATACATTTGTCTATACGGCGAATCGCTTTGAACTTGTCTACGGGTTTAACGTGCATTACCACCTTTGTGTTCGGTATATTAAAAAGCTCTGCACCCCAAGCGTTCTTTACACGCAAGGGATATTCGGACACCGCCAAAACTGCGGCTTCCGTTCCGTCCACCTTATATCTGTTTGCGTGGAATACTATCTCTTTGGGCTTTACCCAATCAAGAAGCTCATCGTCTTTCAAGTCCTTGATTTCACGCTCGTCGAAGTTGCGCGAAAAGCTGTACTTCAAGAAAACCGCCGTGTCGCGCATATTCAGAAGCTGTGTGCCGAGTCCGCATTTTGCGATTTCGCTCGCCACGTTTACCGCCGTACTTTCCAAGTCAAGCTCGTTTCTGCCGTATATAATAATGTAGTAGTCGGACAAATACTGTTTACGGATATTGTTGAGTTTGTCGATACGGTCAATGCGCTCTGTCAGAATGTTCTCTTTAATAATCTTGATACACTTTTCCTCGTCGCTGTCTTTTGCCGCCGACAACCGCGTAAACAACTCGCTTGAAAACCCGTCCAAATTTACGGGGCGGTCAATCTTTACAATGTCCGCGCTCTGATTTTGGTCTAACAGTTTAAGCGCGTTCGCAAAGTAGTTGATGTCGATATTCTGCTGTACCACATCTTCGATACCAAAGTTTTTTTGTCCGATTTTAATTACTCTGCCAAACATACCGCCTTTATACGCTATAAGTCCGCTGTCCTTGATTTCTTTCAAATCCACAAGCGCGTCCACGCTTTCCTTTGCGTTCTTTGCACCTTTTGTGTATTTCTTTTTCGAGAATAGGAATCGTATATTCTCGTACACGCAAGTATAGAAGATACCGTCGGGCGTTGGGATAAACATACCCACCGCCACAAGTCCGAGTATTACCGCGATTACCCATTGCCCCATCGTTACAGCAATAAAAATAATGCCGAACACGATAAGCGCAACGATAATGTCCGCCATAGAGTAACACTTCCACACGGTATTCTTTACCTTTATTTTTTTAGGTATGATACGCATTATTCTCCACCTCCTTCGGTTGCGCTCGTATCTGCGCTTCCGTCATCTGAATATTTCTCGTCGCCGCCGCTATCCGAACTACTGCTGTCCGAACTGCCGCCGTTATTGTTTGAGTGCCTATTGTGTCTTACTGCGTGGGCTATGCCCTTAACGCCTTTCCAAGCCAAGCCTATCGTCATTGCGCTCGCAACTCTGCCGCCGTAGTATGCGCTTCTTAACCAACCGCCGCCTGCGTGCATATCGTCTGCCGTTCCGAAAAGCCGAGCAAACAATGTCTGTCCTGCCGGAATAACCATAGCTCCGCCGACTATCATAAATATCGTGAACACGGAATTGCCGAAGCTACCCACGTTAGGTATACTCATAGACTGTATGAGCGGCAGTAAAAGCACAAACACGTTCACGGACAAAACCGCGCCGTAGGCAAGTATGATTTTCGTTACAAACTGTTCGCGCCAATTCTTAAACCTCGCGCCGTCGTCAAGCGGAAGCGTTGACATTGAAACGGGCATACAGAAGTACAAATAAATGATTTCGTACACCCTTTTCGCAAGATTGAGTATGGCGATAATAAGCGCAATACCGAGCGCAATGCTTGATATAAGCGCGGGCAAGTACATAAACGTATTCGGGTTGACCATACCGTTGCATTTCCACGAAGTGGGCCACACGCCGAAAAGCGCGGCGTTGTAGCCACCGAAAATATCCGATACGGATAAGCTCGTTACATTGATTTTATTGATGTTGTAGCCGTTTATCCAATTTCCCACGCACGCATTGAATAGCGCGTTCGAGAGTTTATTTGAGTTGTCGATTTGGAATATTCGGGCAAGCAACTGTAAAAGTGAATTTGCGATAAGTATTCCCAAGAACACGACCGCGAGCATTGCCATTGTGCCGAGTAACGCCAAAAAGAATTTGCCAACGATACTCGATATATTTCGGTTGTTCGCAATCATATTCTTGACAAGTCCTACTATCGTAAAAATACAAGTCAGACCTACCGCCAAGATGAAGATGCACCAAAAAATTGTGCCTACCGTCGAATTGCCCGCAAGATATTCGATTATGTTTACCGACTGTCCGTTTACTCTTACGTTCGTTACCCCTGCGATCGCCGAGAATATTTCCATAAGCCCGTCAATCAACTGTAACAACCATAAGAACAGTTGCAGACAAAGCTCTTGAAAAAATATAAGCATTTATCCTCCTTTCCGAAAAAGTCAAGGCGGCAAGTTGCCCTGCCGCCTTGTTCGGAATTATTGTTTTCTTACGCGCCTACCCAAGCGGACAAGCCGTTGATGAAAAGCGGTGCGCCCATTGCCACGACGAATATAATCACGATACCGATAATAAGGTTTTTGACCATATCTCTCGCGTTAATCTTTTCTTCGTTTCTGTGCGCGATTGCAATTTTGATACCGATATACGCGCCCCAAATAACGACGACCGCCGCAAGCGCGATTACTATGTACAGCCAAAAGCTGTCCATAAGGCTTTTGAGCTTTTCTACGATTTGAGCAAGGCTTCCGTTCAAACCCTCGTCCGCCGCTAACAAATTGATATTAAACACTATTCTCTGTTCCTCCTCTTATTTCTGT
>CAJTQF010000017.1 GCA_910578565.1 uncultured Christensenella sp. | reverse complement strand
AGAGCGCGACGGTAACGGCGAAGTACCCGCCCGACGCGGTTGTGACCACGACTACAACGGTGGATACAACCAAGAACAACGCAACACTCCGCCGTGACGAGAACTTCGACATCGACGGTTTTTACGACCCTCTTGACTGACTGACTAAATAAAGCCGCCGCGGCTGTGCCGCGGCGGCTTAAAATTATAACCTAACTGTAATTTAGTTTGCAAGAAAGAACAGCTATTTTAACGGTAAGAAAAAAGCCTAAATTGAAACGCCTTTAAAGCGGTTCAATTTAGGCTTTTAGTGGTTGAGGTGACGGGACTTGAACCCACGACCTTCTGGTCCCTAACCAGACGCGCTACCAAACTGCGCTACACCTCATTAATAACAGCATAATTTATTATACTTAAAATAAATTAAAATGCAAACTGTTTTAAGGTGTTTTATTAAAAAATTTTATATTAGTCATATTAAAATGAAATAATTCATTTACTTAATATAAAGGCTGTGATATAATATTATGGTGATTGCAGGAATATTGTTGTCGGTTTTTCTCGCAGGTGTTTCATTGGCTATGGACGCATTTGCCGTATCTATCTGCGACGGAATGGTTTATCAGAATTTGAATAAGCGTAAAGGCGTGTTGATTCCTTTGACGTTCGGACTGTTTCAGGCGATAATGCCGATTATAGGCTTTTATATCGCAATGGCTTTTCAGCAAATCGAAGTTTTTGATAAGGTAGACCATTGGATTGCTTTTGCGTTGCTTCTTATAATCGGCGGAAAGATGATTTTCGACGGCATTAAAGAGATAAGGAAAAAAGACGAAGAAATACACGTCAAAAAATTTTCGTTTGTAGAAGTTCTTGTTCAAGGTGTTGCAACCAGCATTGACGCGCTTTTTGTAGGATTCAGTTTAAATGCGCTTTTGGGCGATGTAACTCCTATACAGTTATGGGCTTGGATTAGTGTTTTAGCAATAGGTATAATAACTTTTATTATCAGCCTGATAGGTTTGATAATAGGAGTAAAAGTTGGACAGTTGTTCAAGAAAAAAGTAAGCATTGCCGAAATTATCGGCGGTGTAGTATTAATAGGTATAGGACTGAAAATACTTATTGAAGGGCTGCTTTAATTTCTTTAATAATCCGTTTGTTTCCGCACTCGACGCAACTTTTGCCAAGTGTGGTTTTTAATTTGATATCGCCGAATAATTTATAAATTTCACTTTTAAGATAATTTGGCGTAAGCTGTTTTTCCGCCAACACGCGGCAGAGGCCTTTTTCACAAAAGTATTCGGCATTTTTTACCTGGTCGCCACGGCTGGAAGAATTTTGCAACGGAATGAACAGGGTGGGTATTTTCAGCGCAATAAGTTCGTTGGCAGAATTTGAACCGCATCTTGCAACTGCGCCGTCGGCACAGGCATAAATGAGCCCCATATCGTCCGCAAATTCAATTTGCTTGTACCCATTAATGTTTGACTCGATTTTATTGCCTTTACCGCAAATATGAATAATATTGACGCGCTTACAAACTTCGAAAGCTACGTCGCGGATATTTTTGTTTATAATTTTTGAGCCGCTGCCGCCGCCGAAAACTATTAAAGTAGGGCGGTTGTCAAGATTCAAATGTTCGCGTGCGATTTTTTTATCTCTGTCGAATATAGCAGTACGCATTGGCGAGCCTGTGTAAATTCCGTTTTTAAATTGTTTTGCCGTAGTCGGGAAAGTTGTCAACACTTTCTTGCATTTGCTTGCTATAATTTTATTTGCAAGACCTGCGCTGATATCGGATTCATGCGTCAGAACAGGAATTTTGCGCTTATTGGCAGCAAACGCGGGTGGAATGCAGACATAGCCGCCCTTGCAAAATACAAGATCGGGTTTAATCTGATCGATAAGTTTGCCCGCTTGCTTTATGCTTTTGATTAATTTAAACGGAATTGCAAGATTACATAAAATTTTTCCGCGTACAAATTTAACAGCGTCGAATCTATAAAATTCAACACCGTTTGCTTTACATATTTTTTCTTCTATTCCGTCTGTGCCAATATAAGCTATTTTAAACTCGTTTTTAAGTTGTTCTATAAGAGCTATATTCGGGATAACGTGTCCCGCGCTGCCGCCGCCGCTGAATACAATTTTTTTCATAAAATAATATACTTTTTATAGCCTGATTTTATGAAATCTATTCTTTATAAAATGGTAGCGCGGACATTTGTTTTGCCAAACTTAATAAGTTTGCCGACTAATTCATGGATGAATAAAATTAGTCTTGACATAATATTTAATGAGTAGTAAAATAGTCTTATGGAAGCCCAGTATATCGTTGCCATTGTTAGCGGCGGCATTTTTTTAATTTTAATATTGACATATATAATTTTGAGAGTAATAAGGGATAAAAAAGAACTAAGAGAAAAAGCCCGTATTTCTCAAATTTATAATGATGAAGCTCTTGAAAAAATGGAGTATGATTTTGCTATGTATGATGAAGAATCTGACGAACTCCTGAATGAACAATCTTCACATGAAGGGCAAGCGGCTGTTAATGAAGAGCCTGCTGTCCAGCACGAAGAAGTTTTTGCCAAAGTAGACAGTGAAGGAATGGAAGAAATTACAGGTAACTATAAACCCGAATAAAAAGTGAAAATCACGCGCTAAAATAAGCGCGCGATTTTTTTACTTGATTTGAAAATTCATAATAAGTTGTTTTTTGCCAATAGGTTTTGTTACGGTAAATCTGCCGTTTTTAATAATAACGGTTTGTTTGAATTTATATCCTAATATCCCTATGTCCGCGGACAATTCGTGGGTTTCCGGATTAAAGTCGTAAGGCGCCGAGATAATCTTTCTGTCGCCGATTTTAAGTTTATAAATAACTTCGAGTTCATTTTTATTTACAAGGTTTACTTCGATATAATCAAATTTATCAAGTAAATTGTCCTTTCCGAATGTTGCGCTTGTGCATTCGTATTGCGCAATATACGGGCGTGTAATTACTTTCAGGGAACCTGCTTTCTGTGCGTCGCAGGCGGGGAACAGGGTTAGAATAAGCGCAAAAATTACCGATATAAAAAATAATTTTCTTTTCATACGAATTAAGTATGTGTATGAAATAAAAAAATAAACCCCGCCGAGCGACGGGATTTTAAATTTTTATGCTTTTCCTATACTGCCGAAGATTTCCATTTTTTCTTTAACAACTTTTTTGATTGCTTCGCAACCGGGTGCAAGCAATTTCCTGGGGTCAAAACCTTTGCCTTGCAGGTCTTTGCCTTCTTCGATATATTTTCTTGTCGCTTCCTGGAATGCGAGCTGGCATTCGGTATTTACGTTAATTTTGGCAACTCCGAGAGAGATGGCTTTTTTAATCATATCGGTAGGTATACCGGTGCCGCCGTGAAGAACAAGGGGCATATCACCGACGGTTTTCTTTATTTTTTCAAGCACGTCAAATCTGAGTCCCGTCCAGTTCGCGGGATATTTTCCATGAATGTTACCTATTCCTGCGGCAAGGATTGTAATGCCCAAATCGGCAATTTTTTTGCACTCGTCGGGGTCTGCGCATTCGCCCAAACCGACAACACCGTCTTCTTCGCCGCCGATTGAACCGACTTCTGCTTCAAGGCTCAACCCTTTTTTTGCGCACACGGCAACAAGTTCTTTGGTTTTTTCTATGTTTTCGTCAATTGCAAAGTGCGAACCGTCAAACATAATGGAAGAGAAGCCTGCTTCAATACATTTATAGCAGCCTTCATAGGTGCCGTGGTCCAAATGCAGGGCAACGGGTACGGTAATGTTCAGTTCTTCAATCATTGCCTTTACCATATCCGCAACGGTTTTAAAACCTGTCATGTATTTGCCCGCGCCTTCGGATACACCGAGAATAACGGGTGATTTAAGCTCCTGCGCGGTCTGCAAAATCGATTTGGTCCATTCAAGATTGTTAATGTTGAACTGACCTACGGCATATTTGCCTTTGCTTGCTTTTTCGCACATTACTTTTAATGAAACGAGTGCCATAATTTCCTCCGGAATTTAATTTTATACTTTATTAATATGGTAAATGTTACCTTAATTAAGTATAATTGATTGTGTGGCAAAATTCAAGTTAATTACCTATTATATTTCATAAATGTTTTTTTTTATCGTTTAATGCAAAAAGTTAACTAAAATACTCCGTAAATCATTAAATTAAAAATAATTGACTATTTCCGTTGTTTTTGGTATACTTATTAATGTTTGAGAGAAGAATTCAAATATCAAATTATAACAAATTATTCGGAGGAATATTATTTATGGCAAATGTAAAAGTTGCAATCAACGGTTTCGGACGTATCGGACGTCTTGCGTTCAGACAGATGTTTGACGCCGAAGGCTATGAAATCGTAGCAATCAACGACCTGACAAGCCCCAAAATGCTTGCTCACCTGTTGAAGTATGATTCTGCTCAGGGCAGATATAAGTATTGCGACTCGGTCGTAGCCGGTGAAGACAGTATAACCGTAAACGGCAAGACAATCAAAATTTACGCGGAAAAGGATGCTGCAAATCTTCCTTGGAAACAGCACGACGTTGACGTTGTACTTGAATGTACCGGTTTCTACTGCTCCAAAGAAAAGGCTTCTGCTCATATCAAAGCAGGCGCTAAGAAATGCGTAATTTCAGCTCCCGCAGGCAGCGATCTGCCTACCGTTGTATTCAGCGTTAACGAAAAAACGTTGAAGGCAAGCGATACGGTTATCTCCGCTGCAAGCTGCACGACAAACTGCCTTGCTCCCATGGCGGACGCATTGAATAAACTTTGCAAAATCACGAAAGGTTATATGACGACCATTCACGCATATACCGGCGACCAGATGGTTCTTGACGGTCCCCACAGAAAGGGCGATTTAAGAAGAGCAAGAGCGGCTGCTGTAAATATTGTTCCCAATTCAACCGGTGCGGCAAAGGCAATCGGGCTTGTAATTCCCGAACTTAACGGCGTTCTTGACGGTTGCGCTCAGCGTGTTCCCGTACCTACCGGTTCGCTTACCCAGCTCATCGCTGTATGTCAGGGCGAAGTTGACGCAACCGCAGTCAACGATGCGATGAAAGCTGCGTCTTCGTCGTCTTACGGTTATACCGAAGAAGAAATTGTTTCTTCCGACGTAATAGGTATGACTTATGGTTCATTGTTTGATGCAACTCAGACCAAATGTATGCCTCTTGGCGACGGCAGCACCCTTGTAAAGGTTGTAAGCTGGTATGACAATGAAAACTCTTATACTTCACAGATGGTAAGAACTATCAAGTATTTTGCTGAATTGAAGTAATTTAAACTTAAATTAAGCTCCGTAGCATTGGCTGCGGAGCTTTTTATCAAAAATTTAAAGCGCGTGCAGTTAACTTGCACGCGCTTTAATTATTTATTAGAATTAAACGTTAAAACGGAAGAGCACTACGTCGCCGTCTTTAATTACGTAATCTTTCCCTTCAGAGCGGACTTTGCCTTTCTCTCGTGCGCCGATTAAGCCATTGCATTCCAATAGGGTTTGCCAGTCGCATATTTCCGCACGGATAAAACCTTTTTCAAAATCACTGTGGATTTTTCCTGCCGCTTGCGGCGCTTTAGTGCCTTTTACAATAGTCCAAGCGCGCGTTTCCTTTTCACCTGCAGTAAGGTAAGAGATAAGGCCCAACAAATCATAACTCTTTTTAATAAGTCTGTTTAAGCCGCTTTCTTCAAGTCCCAATTCCTGTAAAAACATAGTTGCGTCTTCCGGCGCCATCTGTGAAATTTCTTCTTCTGTTTTTGCACAGATAACCAAAACTTCGCTGCCTTCTTTTTTTGCGTATTCTTTAACTGTACATACGAGCGGAATTTCATCGTCCGATTTGCCCATATCGAATTCGGAAATGTTAGCCGCATAAATAACGGGCTTAGCCGTTAAAAGAAAAAGATTATCGACTATCGGTTGTTCTTCTTTACTGCATTCAAACAGGCGCGCAGGCTTTTCTTCGTTTAAAAATTTTTCAAGTTTTTCCAATACGGTAAATTCCGCCGCAGCTTCTTTGTTTGCTCCGCCGCGCGCTGCCGAACGTATTCTGTCAATGCGTTTCGTTACTGCTTCGATATCGGAAAGTATAAGTTCAAGAGTAATAGTCTGAATATCCGAAACCGGATCGATTTTACCGCTTACGTGGGTAATGTTTTCGTTTTCAAAACAGCGTACGACGTGTACTATCGCGTCACATTCTCTTACGTGTGAAAGAAATTTATTGCCTAAACCTTCACCTTTGGACGCGCCTTTTACAAGACCCGCGATATCGACAAATTCAACTATAGCGGGCGTAACTTTTTTGCTGTCGTATAATGCCGCCAGTTTGTCCAGACGCTCGTCGGGAACGGTTACGACTCCGACATTGGGTTCTATCGTGCAGAAAGGATAATTCGCCGCTTCCGCGCCGGCGTGGGTAATAGCATTGAAAAGTGTGGATTTGCCTACATTGGGAAGTCCAACAACGCCTAACTTCATAAATGTCTTCCTTCAAAAATTCTTTATTTAAATTATAATATAAACGCCAAAAATAATCAAAACAAAATAGGCGGTAAAGTTGCTAAAATTTTGCATATGTGATAAAATTATTTAGTATCTGAGGAAAATAAAATGGACTATAAAAAATATATTGCCGAAAGAATTAATATTGACGGAGTGGGTAGCGACGAGATTTATTCATTAATAGTTACGCCGCCTAATTCCGAAATGGGCGATTTTGCGTTGCCTTGTTTTAAGTTTTCAAAAATTTTGAGAAAAAGTCCTGCAATTATTGCGGAAGAACTTAAAGCTAAGTATGTTACAGACGATATTATCAGTGAAGTTGCGGCTGTTAGCGGGTATCTCAATTTTGGCGTTAATAAAGCAGGACTTGCAAAAAGCATTTTAAGCGAAATTTTAGGAAAAGGTAAAAATTACGGCAAATCTGAAGTAGGCAGCGGAAAGACTGTTTGTATTGATTATTCGTCGGTAAATATTGCAAAGCCCTTTCACATAGGTCATTTGTCGACTACTGTTATCGGTGGCGCTCTTTATAAACTTTACAAATATCTCGGTTATAATGTTGTAGGCATAAACCATTTGGGCGATTACGGAACCCAGTTCGGTAAACTTATTTGCGCTTATAAACATTGGGGTAATAAAGAAGAAGTCGAAAAGGGTGGTATTCACGCTATTAATGATTTATACGTGCGTTTCAATAATGAAGCCGACGAACAAATGGAAAGTGAGGCGCGTGAATATTTCAGGCTCATTGAAAGCGGCGATAAAGAAGCAAACGAAATTTTTGAGTGGTTTAAATCGCTTACGTTAAAATATGTCCGTACTATTTACGACAAATTGGGCGTAACTTTTGACAGTTATGCAGGTGAACGTTTTTATACCGATAAAATGCAGCCCGTGGTGGACGAGTTGAAAGAAAAAAAGTTGTTGAAGGAAAGCAACGGCGCGCAAATAGTGGACCTTGAACCTTACGGTATGCCGCCCTGCCTTATACTTCGTTCCGATGGGGCGTCGCTGTATGCAACGCGTGATTTGGCGGCGGCTATTTACCGCAAAAACACTTACGATTTTTATAAGTGTCTTTATGTGGTCGCATATCAGCAAAATTTGCATTTTAAGCAATTTTTTAAAGTTTTGGAACTTATGGGCAAGCCTTGGGCAAACGATTTGGTGCACGTGGCTTACGGAATGGTGTCTCTTGAAGACGGCGCAATGTCTACAAGAAAGGGCAAGGTTGTCTGGCTTGAAGACGTTATTAATAAGTGTGTTGAAAAGGCGTTTACCGTAGTTTCGGAGAAAAATCCTGACCTTGAAAACAAAAAAGCAATTGCCGAAAAAGTAGGAATAGGCGCGGTTATATTCGGCGCTCTTTATAACAATAAAATTAAGGATATCGTTTTTTCTTACGACAGGGTGCTGTCTTTTGAAGGAGAAACAAGCGTATACGTACAATACACTTGTGCAAGAGCAAATTCCGTATTGTTAAAGAACGACAGAAAGGCAAATATTCCTGATAATTATAAGCCGAATGTTCAGGAGTTTGAAGTTATCAAAGAACTGGCTTCGTTTGCGGACGTGTTGAAAGAAGCGGCAGAGAAATACGAGCCTTGTTATATCGCGCGTTATGCCGTCGATTTAGCGCAAAAGTTTAACAAATTTTATTTCGATTGTAAAATTCTCACGGCAGAAGGGGAAGCTAAAGATTTCAGACTTGCGTTGACTGAAGCAACTCTGTACACCCTTAAAAGTGCGCTGTCCATACTTGGCATAGGCGTTCCCGATAAAATGTGATATGGTTAAAGGAATTATTTTTGATTTGGACGGCACGCTGTTAAATACTATCGGCGATATTTGCCATGTCTTGAACGAGTGTCTGGAAAGTTTCGGTTTTAATAAAATAAGTGTTGAACAATGTACAAAACTTGTCGGTAACGGAGCAAAAAGTTTGGTCGAACGCGCCGTTGGTGGCGAAGCGTGGGAACAGGTATATAAACTGTATGAAAAGAAATTCAATGAAAGCGACAGTTTGTTTACTACTTTATATAAAGACGAAGAAGAAGTTTTGAACATGCTCCAAAGGCGCGGTCTCAAATTTGCGGTAGTTACAAATAAGCCGCAACGCGCGACGGAAAACGTTTGCAATAAGTTGCTGTACAAATTCGGGTTCAGTGTATGTTTGGGGCAAAGCGGGAAATATCCCTTAAAACCTGATCCCGCCGCAACTATAAAGGCAATGGAAATTATAGGGCTGAAAAGCGACGAGTGCATATTTGTAGGCGACGGAGAAACCGACGTGCAAACGGCAAAGAACGCAGGATTGAAATCTGTTTCTGTGTTGTGGGGATACAGAACCAAATCACAGCTTGAAGCGGCGGGCGCAACGCATTTTGCGGAGAAATTTTCGGATCTTCTTAATTTTGTGTGAAATAAATTTCATTTTGACAGGTAAAATTTGGTAAAAATTTTATTGATAATTATGATTTGATGTGTTATAATTTTTCTATAAGCATATTAAATTTTTTCGGAGGTTTTTATAATGAAAAAATGTGTAGTTTGCGGTGAAATAGTAGCAGACGATGTAGAAGTTTGTCCCGTATGTAAGGCAAAGAAGTTTGAGCCGGTTTCGGCGGACAGCAAATATGTTTGCGAGCATGTCGTAGGCGACGGACAAGTTGAAGATAAAGAAGTACTTGAAGGACTTCGCGCGCATTTCAACGGCGAGTGTACCGAAGTAGGTATGTATCTTGCTATGTCAAGAGTTGCAGACCGTGAAGGTTATCCCGAAATTGCGGAAGCGTACAAACGTTACGCTTACGAAGAAGCTGAACACGCTGCAAAATTTGCAGAGCTTCTGGGCGAAGTTGTAACTACTTCAACAAAGAAGAATCTTGAACTCCGCGCGGCGGCAGAGTCAGGCGCATGCGAAGGTAAGTTTGCTATTGCTAAACGCGCAAAGCAGTTGGGTTATGACGCAATTCACGACACCGTTCACGAAATGGCTAAGGATGAAGCAAGACACGGCGCAGGTTTTGCAGGACTTTTGAAAAGATATTTCGGCAAATAATAATTAAATAATTTTTAAGGCACGGTCGCAAAATGACCGTGCCTTTTCATATAATGGAATATGGGACGAGGGGGAAAACCTTCGCGCGTAATCTAAAGAATAAGGAAATATATACAAATGTGTAATCATTGTAATAATTGTTGTGGCTGGGTCGGGCTCTTAAATCTTTTTTCCGGTTGCGGCTGTCATAATAACAACTGCGGTTGCCGCAACAGGCGCCGCAATTGCTGCGGTTGCAATAACTGCGGCTGTAATTCATGCGGTTGCAACAACTGGCGCAACGGCAGAAACAACAACGGTTGCGGCTGCGGTTGCAATTCGATAGGCGAACAATTCGGAATAAACAGAAACGTTTCAAACAACTGCAATACTTGTAACGGCTGCGGATGTTTTGACGCGTATTATGCCGCACAGTACGGTCTTTGCAATTCCTGCTGTCACAACGATTAATTGTTCAGAATTCAGGGTATCCTTTAGCGGGATACCCTTATTTTTTTTGAAATTGCAAAAAATAGTTATATGCAGGACTTTTTCGGCACTTTAAAATTTTTTTCCGATAAGCGTTTTTCAACGATTGCCGGAACGCTTGTATATTTCTTGATAATGAGTATTGCGCCGTTTACGCTTTGGCTGACTTTGGTTATGGGAAACGTGGATATTGAAAGATTTCTCTCACATGAACTTTTTGAAAGCGTCAGTCCGTTTCTAAGAGATTTGAAATCTTCCGCGGAAGGTGCGGCAAGCGGCGCGGGAATAATACTTTTAATAACCACTCTTTATTCGTCGACAAACTTTTTTTATCATTTAAGGCGCAGCGGTGAAATTATATACGATTCGCCGAAGCTGAAGGGTGGACTAAGGTTAAGGCTTGCTTCCTTAGCTTTAATTTTTGCAACATTTCTGTTAATTGCATTAATTGCGGCAATGGCGGTGGCGGGCAGTTGGATATTGGACCAGATTATGCCGTATTTCTTGTCGGACATATTTTCATACACGTTTATAACGGCAACTGCGTTCGCCGTTGCGCTGGTTTTGAATATATTTGCCTGTCCTTTTAAACTGAAAGCCGAAGAAGCGGTGGCGGGTAGTTTGCTTACTACTATGTTGTGGTTAGTATGTTTGGTTGGGTTTACTGTTTATTTGAATTATGCTAACCCCGAAATGCTTTACGGCAAAATTGCTTCGATAATAATTTTTCTTCTATGGTGTTACGTAATGATGACCTGCTTTGTCGTGGGTATAATTTACAACGGAATGTTCAAAAGCCGTCGTATTATGAAAAAACTGTTTTAAAAAACTCCGCTGAAAAGCGGAGTTGATTTTTTAATATTCAATCATACAAGCGCAAGCCAATGCGCCGGGACCTATATGACAGGAAACACTCAATGAAAGCGGGTCGACAAATTTCATTTTAAGATTAGGGAATACTTCTTGAAGCTCCGTTTTGAATTTTTCGGCTTCGGCAAAATTTTCCGTATGCGCTATTGAAATTATCATTTTGCCGGCTTCGTATTCCGCTTTAAATCTTGTTTCAAGATCCTTTTTCAAAGCGTCTATCATTGTCTTTTTGGCTGCGGAAAGTTTTGTAACCTTAGCATATTGGTCAAGTTTAAAACCTTGAATCTGAAGCACAGGCTTAATATGAAACAGCGTTCCTATTGCGGCAACGGCGGGGGTAAGCCTGCCGCCTTTTTTAAGGTATTTAAGGGTGTCTACCATTATATATATACTTGCCGTCAATTTTGTATCAAGCAACCATTTTGCAATTTCTTTGCCGCTTTTGCCTTCTTTGGCAAGTTTTAACGCGTCTAAAACGCTTTGTCTTTGCGTAATTGAAATTCTTTGATTGTCAATTACAAAAACTTTGCCTTTGTATTTTTCTTCCGTCTCGGCAAAGTGCTGAAGAGTGTGACAGGTTTCCGAAAGTCCGCTTGACATAGGTATGTAAACAACTTCGTCCGCAGTTTCAAGAGCCTTGTCCCACAGTTCACCCACGTTAATGGGGTTGGGTTGCGACGTTGAAACTTGCGCGTCCGCTTTCAGTTTTTCGTAAAATTGTTCTTGCGAAATAGTTAAATCTTCAAAAAATTCTTCAGTGTCAATAAGTACGGGCATAGGAACTACATAAATTCCCATCTCTTTTGCCTCGTTTTGTGTTATGCCGCTGTTGCTGTCGGTCATAATTGCAGTTTTCATAAGTTTCTCCTTGAAAAGTTAATGCTTGCACCAAGCATTCCAATTATATAATAAAATGCGGCAATAAGTCAATAAAATCTATTATTTATCTTTCAATGACCGAGACAAAGAAACACAACATATTGTGTCCGACATTGTGGATAAGCACAATTTTAAAAAATTTGTCAAAAACTCTTGTAATTTTAAAAATGCTGTGTTATAATCACGATACCACATTTTACTTATCAATATCATTATAAGGAGCAGTTTCTTATCCAAAAATACAATACTTTATTTTTTTAAAGGTTTGTATACACAATTTATTTTTTTATTCGAGTAAAGGAACGCAATATTAGCATTGTGTATCTCTTGACTCAGTTCTTGACTTGAAAAAAATAATTGTGTGCCCTTAGCATTTTAGTGTTGTTTTTTTGGGTTAAAGATATTGTAAGTAAGGTGTGGTAACCGTAAGAGATACTACATAGCAGGTGTGTCTCTTCGGAGCCACACTTTTTTTGTTGCAATTTTTTTAAACCACGTCATCTGATATCCGCGCAAGCGGGTGCAGAGAACCTCTCTTAAACTTGCCGCCGTCCATAGGTCGGCGGCAGGTGAAGAAGGTTAAAGGAGAAGATTATGAAAATTAAAAGCAGAAATTTATTAACGGCAATATTGGCGTTATTGTGCGCTGTAACGGTCGCTCTCGGTATAACTTTTGCTTTGCCTGAAAATGAAATAAAGTCGGCAACAGCAGCAAGTAATTTGCCTGTTTCAGATAATGAACTCGATGCTTTGGCGAGAGCTGCCGGATACGACAATATTTTTGAAATGAATAAGGCCATTAAAGACGGGGCAACCATAAAGGCTAATCAATTCGGAAACAATACAATAACTTTCGGCGGTATAGAGTGGTGGCCTGTTTATGCAACTAATGCGAGCGGGAAAGCAGTACTTACTCTTTGGGTTAAAAATTCGCCGTTTGGTACAGTATATTGGTCGGATGAGACTTATTCTGCCGGCGCGGCAAATCCACCAAGCAATAATTATGCTACCAGTTATGTGCATGCTTTAATAAATGCAGGCAATACTGGTTTAGGTTATTTTTATGGTGAATACGATTGCGGGAGCGGTACTACAAATACCAAGCATCAGAATAACGAAAGTTCTAACGGAAAACCTGCTCCTACTACATATACTGCGCTTAAAGATTTTGCCGCCGGCGGACGTTATGCTGATTTTGTCCTTCCCGCCGGAACATTGGCGTTTGGCTCGGACAGGAACGATACGGCAAATAATAACGATAAATTATACACATCGGAATGGATGGGAGACAACATTTTTTTGCCTTCTGCGGCGGAAGTAAAAAACGGCGGTATATGGGGTTGCTCAACCACTCAATGGGCAGGACCTGATACTTGGCTTCGTTCTGTTCCGAATTATTATTATTTTACTTATTGTGTTAATGCATCCGGTTCTATTTATCAGAATACTAGTAATTATTATGATGTAAGACCTGCAATTCATATAAACTTGGCAAAAGTTTCCGGTGGCGCAGAGCCCAGCAATGTTGAAGCTGTGTACAGCGGTTCGTCATTGTCTTTGGCGGATGTTGCTGCCGAAAAAATTGATTGGTTTGATGAAAATATTATGAATATAACCTATCCGGAAGGTATGACGGATGTAGGTGAATATAGCGTTAAAGTTGAATTGAATGCAGATGCGGTTGCTGCAGGTTTAAAGTTTAGAGGCGATCCGGATACAGGCGCGGGAGAAAGTGAGACGGTAAGATATTTTACATTTACAATCAAGCCGTTAGGCATAGCTATACCAACAGTCTTGAATTCCACACAGACCTATAAAGCGGCTGAATATGAATTTGGATTAAGCGGCTATGACAAAGACTTAATGAGCGTCCCCGGCGGCGGCTACACGTCAA
>CAJTQF010000016.1 GCA_910578565.1 uncultured Christensenella sp. | reverse complement strand
TTTATATGAACTACTTTTTTTATCACCTGTTGCACTTGATAGTATAATTCACCAATAAAGTTAAAAAGCGTGTACGTTTATCGTACACGCTTTTATTTTTACTCCGCGGTCTGATAATGCATTGTCGCGTTTATTATTGCCGAATTGTCGTACAGCGCAGTCTGCTCCGTCACGCTTTCGTTTTCTACGGTAACGGCGTTCCACTGCGCCGCGGTGCCTTGGAAACAGATATCTTTCAGCGCGGTATTATAGTGGAAAGCATGTCCGTAAACAAACTTTTCATTATAATAATAAGCTCCGCCAATCTTTTTAAGCGTTGCGGGCAGATAAAGCGTTTCAAGCGATTTACAGGCGCCGAATGCTCCCGCGGGAATTTCGGCAATGCGCGCTTCGATTTTAACCGTCTTCAGATTTTCGCAGGAATGAAAAGCGGCACGCCCTATACCGAAAGTAGTTTTATCGTCGGTCCTGATATCGCACACGCTTGCGGGAACGGTTATCTCTTTAAGCCCGGAATAGGTAAAAGCCTGCTCGCCGATAGTAGTCAAACCTTCGGGTAAAGTAATTTCTTCCAAACCGTTGCAGTTGAAAAACGACATTATCCCGATGGTTTTAACGCCTGCCGGAATATTCACTGTATTCAGCGACCTGTCGTAACCAAACAAACCCTGCGCAATTTCATCTATTTCAATACCTTCTTCAAACACGACTTCTGTCAGGGAATAGTTGTACGCAAACGCGGCGGCGCCTATTTTTTTTATAGACGCGGGAACCGTCAATTTCGAAAGACCTGTCATAACAAGCCCCTGCTCGGCAATTTCGGTTACGGGTACCCCATCGTGTTCGGACGGGATAACGTACTCGCCTTTGAGTTTATTTGTAAATCCCGTGCAGGAAAAAACGTAGTAAGAGTTTCCGTCTTCGTCCTGTTTCAGAGTAAACTGTTCTGAAAATTTACAACCCGCGGCAAAAGGCAGGCAACAAAGCGATATCAATAAAGTTATAATAATTGTGATAAATTTTTTCATACCGACATTCTAACACAGGGCATAAAAAAAGACAAGCAAAATCTTTTGCCCGTCTTTACCTGCACACGTCTTTGAAAACGCGCGCAAAATTTTTATAAGCCAGCTTTTCAAGCGCCGCGCCCGAAACGCCGCTGTCTTCGATATAGTTTAACAGCGCGGGCATCTTTTCGCAGCCCTCGATATTTTCACACGCGGGGATACCGTCGAAATCGCTGCCGAACGCAATTGTATCTTCGCCGCCGACCTTAATAAGATGTCTGATGTGGTCGACCGCCCGCCGCAAAGCGTTGCCCCGTCCCAGAAACCGTTTGCAGAAATTCACGCCCACAACGCCGCCGCAAGCGGCTATTTTTTTTATAAGCGCGTCGGTCAGGTTGCGCGGCACGTCGCAAACGCCCGCGCAGTTTGAGTGGCTTGCGACAAGCGGAATTTTTCTGCCGCGCAGTATTTCTTCCGCGCCGCCGTCGGAAAGGTGCGATATATCTACTATTATCCCCTTTTCGTCCAGCCTGCTTACGACTTCGCGCCCCAAAGGTTTCAGCCCGCGCGTCTCGCGACCGCCGCGGGGCGAAAGGTTGGGATATGCAAGCGCGTTTTCATAATTCCACACCGGCGAAGCCATTCTCACGTTCAGATTGTAAAGTCCGTCCACTTCGTCCGCCGACTTTAAAAAGCCCAGATTTTCAACAGTGAGAATCACGCCCGTACCGCCGCCGTCAAGACAGTATTTCAAGTCCGAATAGCCCCCGACGGGAATTATGCCCCGCCCCGCTTCGAACATACAGTTTTTGAAATATTCCGCATATAGCCCGAAGCGGCCGTCAGCCCCGTCGCCTTGGGTAAAAACCGCAAAGCACTGGGCGGCACAGCCGCTATTTTTCAGTTTATCCAGATTTACCTGCAACCCACCGTCCTTTAACGGAATTTTTTCATCGCAACTTTTCGTCAGCGCGTCGCAGTGTAAGTCTATGTATTTCATTTTCTTAAAAGCCGCCTTAAAATGCACCTTATAGGTTTAGGCGGTTTTATGCAGATTACGGTCATACTTCACCCCTGTTGATTATTACAAGGGCGTTACCGCTTACCGTCAGATATGCCGCGCCGTCTTCAACGATATTCGAAATACCGCGGCATTCGCCGTAAGACAACGTTTCGGGATAACGGTATTTAAGCCCTGCACTATCCATTATATGCAATCTGCCGCCGAAAGGTAACACGGAAAAGGTTGCCCCCTTAAAATCGCCCAAAAAAATTTTTCCGCCCGCGGGAAAAATTACCGAGCGCTCCGTTATCATACAGGCGCGTACGCCCGCTTCGTGTGCGCGGTATAAAAGATGGATATTGCCCAGAAAATGGTCTTCGCGCCCGCCACCGCCGCCGTATATCTCTATTTCCGAAACGCCCTGTTCCAGCATTTTGAAGAGCGCTATTTCCCCGTCGGTATAATTTTTTTCGGCGGGATAAATTTCTTCGGGCGCGGGAGAGGGAACTTCGTCAAGACTGTCGAAGTCACCCACGTTTTTGTCTATCCTGACCCTGTTTTTCGCCCACTTATACGCGCCGTCGCAACAGTACACAAGCGCGCCGCGCGCGTCTATTTCGCCGCCGTAGGGGTCGCCGTTTAAAAGTATGATCCCTTTCATTTTTTCAAAGCGGAAATTGCCGCCGCCGTATCGGGCGCGTTGAACACCGCAGAACCTGCCACAAGCACGTTTGCGCCCGCCGCGCGTATCGCAGCCGCGTTGTCCAATGTTACCCCGCCGTCTATTTCGATATCCATATCGGGTCTGCCGATAAAGCGGGCGTATTCCCGAGCCTTTTCTATCTTATGCATAACTTCGGGGATGAATTTCTGTCCGCCGTAACCGGGATAAACCGACATCAGAAGCACCATATCGCACAGCGGAAACACGGGAAAAATGTTTTCCACGGGAACGTCGGGATTTACCACCGCGCCGCACTTTACGCCGTACGACTTAATCATTTTAAGAGTTTCTTCCAGATAGCTGTCCGAAATTTTTTTGCACGCCTTGTAATGCACGGTTATAATATCCGCGCCCGCGTCCGCAAAAAACTTAACCTGCGTTTTGGGGTGTTCTATCATAAGATGCGCGTCCAGCGACAGTGAAGTAAGCGGTCTTATGTTTTTTATCATCTGCCCGCCGAAAGTTATAGGCTCTACAAAACTGCCGTCCATAACGTCGCAGTGTATTAAATCCGCCCCGCTTTTTTCCAGCTTTTTAATAGTTTCGCCCATAACCGAAAAATCCGCCGAAAGTATGGAAGGCGCTATTTTTATATTCATAAATTTTCTCCTTTCAAATATCCCGCGCGCAGTTGTCCGCACGCCCCCGCTATATCCGCACCCAGACTTCTGCGCACGCTTGCGGAAAGTCCGCCGTCCGTCAAAGCCTGCATAAAGGCGTACGCCTGCCTGTCCGAAACCGCTTTGAGCCCGCGCTCTTCCACTTCGTTCAACCGTATCAGGTTAACGTGGCAGGGCTTGCCCTTTAATAAATTTATAAGCCCCTGCGCGTGTTCTGCGGAACAGTTTTCACCCGCGATAAGCGAATACTCGAAGATGTACCGCCTGCCCGTCTTTTCGAAATAGTGGGCGCAGGCTTTTAAAATTTCGTCAATTGAATATTTTTTGGCGATTGGCATTGTGCGCGCCCTGCCTTCGTCCGTGGTCTGGTGCAGCGAAACCGTCAAGTTGACGGGCAACCCTTCCTGCGCCAGATTATAAATTGCGGGAACCAGCCCGCAGGTCGAAAGCGAAATATTCCTTGGCGAAACGTTCACCCCGCCCGCGGCTGATATATTTTTTAAAAAAGTTACCACGTTGGCGTAATTGTCCAAAGGTTCGCCGCTGCCCATTAAAACTACGTTGGTTACCCCGCGCAATTTGCCGCGCGAGTGCAAAGCGTTCACAACAAGCACTTGCGCAAGAATTTCGCCCGAAGTAAGATTTCTTATAAGTCCGCCCAGAGTGCTTGCGCAGAATTTACAACCCATTCTGCACCCCACCTGCGTTGAAACGCACTGGGTATTGCCGTACTTATACTTCATTAAAACGCCTTCTATCACGTTCCCGTCCGAGAGTGAAAAGAGATATTTTTCCGTCCCGTCCGAAGACGCCAGCGTTTTTATAATTTTGACCGGTTCGTCTTCATAGCTTTCCAAAAGTCTCTTTTTCAGTCCGGACGGTATGTTTATATCGGAAATTTTTTTGCCCCGCATCAGCCCGTCGTAAAGCTGTTTTGCGCGGAACTTTTTTTCGCCCAGCGAAAGCGTTAAACTTTCAAGCTGTTCAAAACTCAAATCCTGTAAGACGTTTTTCATACCACAAACCGCGAAAAGGTTTTAAAGCACTCGTCCATTGCCGCCGCGGAAGGCATATGTCCCGAATTTTCAACCACCTTTACCGTAACCTTTTTATTTTTGCAGTCTTCAACCGCATTTATTATTGCCTTTGTCGAAGTTACAACGTCCGTTCCGCCCTGCAATATACGGTATTCAACCTGCAATTTTTCAAGCAGGGGCGAAAGGTCCAGCTTTAAAAGCTCATACCAAAGTGTTTTGTTTTTCATGTAGCCGTTTTTAACCACCGCCATAAAATCGCGCAGTTTATAGTCGGGACTTGACAGCAGTCCCTTTACTATTTTGCCAACGGGCGCGGGCGCGGCGTTTTTATTTACATACGCGTCGGTGTATTTTCTTAAAAGTTTGTACAGCGTTTTAAAATTCTTTTCAAAAACTTTGTATGCGCAGTCCGTGCCCGTTTCCACTATTTCCCGCACTCTCTTTTTAACGCCGTCGGGCGCGCCGTCAAACGCGGCGACAACTTCCGAATTGAAGAAAAGATTTTTAAGCACCTGACCGTAAACGAAAACCCCGTCTGTTTTTTCCGCAACACGCAGAGCCGCGTAAAAAGCAAGAATACTGCCCCAGCTCACACCGAAAAGATACAGCCTGTTTTCGGGGAAGCGCGCCTTGATATAGTTTACAAGGTCGCAAGTCATATCGGCAAAATTTTCAACATGAAAACCGTCGTCGATAACGTAATTGTTTATTCCGCAGCCCAACTGGTCCCAGTAAACCATTACGGCTTTATCCGTCCATTCGGGGAACAAGCCGCGGCACCCCACCGAAAAGGGTACGGGCGAACCCGGTCCTCCGTGCAGGCATATGACCACCGGCAAGTCCTTTTTTTTGCCTTCAATCAGAATTTTCTGATTATATCCGCCAAGCTCTACCGTAGCAATTTCCGACATTTCGCAACTACGGATATAATTTTTTCTCGCCTTGTTCATATTTTCTCCTTTATAAATGACGTCAAATAAAACCCTGCGCCCAACGATATATGCGGCAGAAACTGCAACCCGAATTTCGTTTTACGGTGTTCGAGCGGACTTTCGGGAATTTGCAGGGCGAAGCCCGAGCAGTCCCGCAAAAATCCGTATACTATACTGTCGTTTTCTTCGGGAAGGACGGAGCAGGTTGAATAGTACAACTTTCCGCCTTCTTTCACGTAGCGGGAACAATTTTTTAAAATTGCAAGTTGCACGGCGTTCAAAGACGCTATGTCCTGCTCTTTTCTGAAAAGTTTTATATCGGGATTTTCGTTTATTACCCCCGTACCCGAACAGGGAACGTCGCACAAAACCGCATCAAACGCGCCTTCGTATTCGGGATTGAGCACACCCGCGTCGCCCGTGACGACCGTCACGTTTTGAGCGGACATACGGTGCGCGTACGCTTTTATAAGTTCCGCCCTGTGGGCGTGAAGTTCGTTAGCTGTGACGCCGCCGCACTTTGCCGACAGCAACACGGATTTACCGCCCGGGGCGGCGCACGCGTCCAAAAGTTCACGGCAGGGCGCAACCGCTTCGCATATAGCTACCGAACCTACCGACTGGAACGTATAATCGCCGCTGTCGAAATTTTTGTCGCGGGTAAAATTTTTGAATATATACAGATTTTCAAAAGGGGTGTCAACGTGCGGCTTACCGAGATAGCTTTCCGCTCCCCTTTCAAATCTGACCGAAATACCCTGTGACGGCGCAGACAAAATTGACGCCGCTTCGCTCTTGTAACTCCTGCGCAGACGCTTTACAAGCCACAAAGGCGCACTGCACTCAAACGCGGTTTTTTCGTCGGTGTTTGCGGGCGCAGGCGGAATTTTGTAAGAGCGCAAAAAGGCGTTTACAAAACCCGAAGCCCCGTCTTTACCCAGTTTTTTCGTAAGTTCAACCGCGCTGTCAACCACCATAAAGTCGTGCTTTGACATAAATTCAAGCATATACAGCGCAATTTTAAGTATCAGCCTTACCGCGCTTTTAGGTTGCTTTTTCGTATTTGCCGAAATTACCGCGTTCAGATAAATATCCTTTTCCAGAACGCCGTAACAAATTTTCACCGTGCGCGGTTTGTTTATAAATTCTATCGGAGTTTCGGCGAGAGCCTGTTTCAGATACTTGCCGCCGTAAACCTTTGAAAGCACCAGATAAGGGTCGCAGAGCGGGTTAGTCAAGTTTGTCCCCCGCCTTTATTTTTCTGCCGTTGGCAAAGTCGCCTGCCTTCATTTTTTTGCCGCCTGAGGGAATCAGCTCGGTTATCATCACCGCGCCACGTCCGCACGCGACGCACACACCCCTTTTGTCGGCGGAAAGCACCATACCCGCTTCGCCCGCGCCGTCGCAGACGTATGCGTTTAAAATATTCAGCGGGTTGCCGTTTTGAAGGCAGTATGCCGCGGGTTCGGGATTCATCGCGCGGATAAGGCGCACTACTTCTTCCGCGTCGCAACCGAAGTTTATCACGGCTTCCGCTTTGGTTATTTTTTTGCAGTGCGTAACCTTAGCTTCGTCCTGAATCAGAAGGCGCGGTTCGCCCGCTTTAAGATATCCGATAGCTTCCGTCGCCGCTTCCGCCGCAAGGAGAGAAAGTTCGGCTTGAAGTTCGCCGTAAGTTCTCTCGCCCACTTCGCACCGCTTTACGAGAAGTATCCCGCCCGAATCAACTTCCAGTTCGGTCTTCATAACCGTAATGCCCGTGTACTTTTCGCCCGCCAATATCGCCGACTGTATGGGCGAAGCGCCCCTGAATTTGGGCAGAAGCGAAGCGTGCAGATTCCACACCCCGCCATTAAAACAGTTTAAAACTTCGCGCGTTAAAATCTGTCCGTAGGCGCAGGTTATCATTATGTCGGCAAGATCGGATATTTCCCGAACGTGGTCGCGCACTTTTGCAAAATCGTAAACGGGCAACCCCAATTCAAGCGCCGCCGCCTTTACGGGCGTGGGCGTCAGAATTTTTTTTCTGCCGACGGGTTTATCGGGCTGAGTCAGCACCGCGACGATTTCCACGCCCGCTTTATGCAACGCTTTTAGCGCGGGAACCGCAAACTGCGGCGAGCCTGCAAAAACAATTTTCATAAATTATTCCTCCGGCGGCAGGTCGTAAAGTTCAACCGCTTTGTCGGTGTAAAGGATTCCGTCAAGGTGGTCAAGCTCGTGACAGACGGCGCGGGCAAAAAAGCCTTCGGCGGTCAGCTTGTGCTTTTTGCCGAAACGGTCGCGGTACTCCGCCTTCACCTTATACGGGCGGACGACGGTACCTTGTTTGCCTTTGACCGAAAGACATCCTTCCGGTCCCGACTGCTCGCCTTTGACTGCAACTATTACGGGGTTGACCAGTTCAAAGTAACCTTCGCCCACGTCTATTACCACAACCCGCTTTGAAATTCCTATCTGCGGCGCGGCAAGCCCCGCGCCGTTTTCGGCGCGCACCGTTTCCTTCATATCGTCCAACAGGGCGCCCAGTTCTTTATTGAACGCGGTCACCTGCCCGCACTTTTTTCTGAGAACGGGGTCGCCCGTCTGCACAACGTATCTTAACATATTCGCTCCTTAACTTACCGACGGGTTTAATCCGTCCGCATACAAAAATGCTTTTTAATTTTCAAGAAAGGTTGACGGGGTTTTCTTCTACGTAGACAAAAACAGAATTGTCCGAATTTTTAACCGCCACGTCGTAAATTTGTTCCAGCAGTTTTGCGTCTTTTAACCTTATCAACACTTGGTACCGCATTTTGCCCTGTATCTTTTTTATGGGCGAATGCATTTTGTTTAAAAAGTAAAACTCATCGGGGTATTTTCCGCGCAACTCTTCTATCGCAAAGTAAACCGATTTTAAAACTTCCAACGCCTTATCCTTGTCGTCCGACGTGACCATTACCCTGCATATTAGCGAGTAGGGCGGAAAATTGGTGGCTTTGCGAATGGCTATTTCGTTTCCGAAAAACCCGTTATAGTCGTAATTCACCGCATAGCGCAGAATATAATTTTCTGGCGAGCAGGTCTGCAACACCACTTTGCCCTTATCGTCCGCCCTGCCGCTTCTGCCCGACACCTGCGTTATGAGCTGGAACGTGCGCTCCCCGCTGCGGTAATCGGAAAAATTAAGGCTCATATCCGCGTCGAGTATCCCGACCAGCGTAACCGACGGAAAGTCATGCCCCTTGGCAATCATCTGCGTTCCCACCAGTATATCCGCTTCCTTACGGGCGAACTTGCTCAATATTTTATAGTGACCGTCCTTACCCGAAACGGTGTCGTTGTCCATACGTAAAATTCTTGCGGAAGGGAACAGCTCTTTTAAATCGGCAACCACTTTCTGCGTGCCCGTGCCGCTGTACAGAACGTGCAGACCGCCGCACTCGGGACAGGCGGAAAGCATACGATATTTTGCACCGCAGTAGTGGCATTTCAGACAGTTGTCCTCGCTGTGGTATGTAAGGGTCACGTCGCAGTTTTTGCACTTTGCCACGTAGCCGCAGTCGCGGCACATAACCGTGCGGGAATACCCGCGCCTGTTCAGAAATATTATCGCCTGGTTGCCGCTTTTAAGCGTTGCGTCCAGCTCTTCCCGTAAAGCCTTTGAAAACGCCGAATTGTTGCCGCGCCGCACTTCTTTGCGCATATCCGCAATAATAATTTCGGGCAAAGGCTTTTTGTTTATACGCTCGGTAAGAGTGATTAAATTGTATTCGCCGTCCGCCGCTTTTGCATAAGATTCGACAGACGGGGTCGCGCTGCCTAAAATCAGTTTCGCGCCGTTGTATTTTGCGCGCATTAACGCAACGTCGCAAGTAGAATATCTGGGCGCGGTTTCGCTGAGATAAGACGGGTCGTGTTCTTCGTCCATTATCACCGCGCCTATATTTTCAAGGGGGGCGAACACCGCGCTTCTCGCGCCTATCGCAATTTTTGCTTCGCCCGAACGCAGCCGCCACCACTCGTCAAACCTTTCGCCTGCGGACAGTCCGCTGTGAAGTATGGCAGCCGCCCCGCCGAAGCGAGAGCGCAACTGCGACAGCATCTGGGGCGTCAAAGAAATTTCCGGCACAAGAAATATTGCCGTTTTGCCCCTTTTTATTTCGCGGTCTATTATGTTCAGATAAATTTCCGTTTTTCCGCTGCCCGTCACACCGTGAATTAAATGCACCTGCTTGTCCGAGTTTTCTACGGACTGCAACGCGGCGGTCTGCGAGGGGGTAAGCGTTCTCTGCACGCTTTCACCAGACATACCTTCGAACGGGCTGCGCGATATTTTGCGCTTCCGTATTTCCAGCGCGCCCTTTTCCGCAAGCGAATTGATTGCGCCGCGTCCGAACATTCCGCACAGAGCCGGCAGTTCTTCTTCGCCTTTCTGCGCAAGATATTCCAATGCCTGCGCCTGTTTTTTTGCGCCCGCCGAAAGTTTTACGTCCGCCGTTTTGAACACGGCAAAATTTTTAAACGCTTCACGCACCTTGCCCAAGCGCATTTCGGACGGCAGAAAGAGCCTTAAAGCCGCGGCTTTCGGCACGCGGTATCTTTCCGAAACGGTATGCATCAAAGTAAGACATTCGGGGACAAGCGCGGGCGCTTCGTCGAATACCGAAATTACGGATTTCACTTTTTCCGCAGGGTATGCGGAAGCAGGGCTTACGCCTATCACGAAGCCGTCAAGCACCCTTCCGCCGAAGGGCACTTTTACCCTTGCCCCGGCAGTCAGCCCGTCGGGGCAGGAATATTCGAATATTTTATCCACGTTGGAGTGGGCTACGTCTACTATAACTTGCGCGAACATCTCACAATATTTTTTTCGCTGCGGACTTTGAAAAAAGCCGCAGCGAACAATTAATCCTTGGTGTACTTGATTTTGCCTTCGGCTATTTCCTTGCAGGCTACCGAAATTTCTTTTAAATACTCGTCGGGGTCGCCGTGCGCCGCGTGGTGTTCCAAAATCTGTCTTGCACGCTTTGCCGCCACTACGCACAGGCAATAGCGCGAAGCCGCCTGTCCGTCCATGCCCAACTGTTCAATCAAAAGATCTACGGAAGGTTGATTTATCATTTTATATCTCCTTTTTTGTTTGCGATAATTTTTTCTATCTGCGCGACCGTCTTTAAAAGGTCGTCGTTTATGACCGTACGGTCGTATTCGTCTTTTTTGGAAATTTCGTACTGCATACGGCTTATGCGCTTTTCGATAGTTTCCCTGTCTTCCGTGCCGCGCTTCAAAAGCCTTGCTTTCAGTTCTTCCGCGTCGGGCGGAAGCACCATTATAAGCAGCGCGTCAGGCATTACCCGCTTAACCTGCAAAGCCCCGTCCACTTCTATTTCCAATATCACGTCGCTCTTTTCAAGCTGACTTTCAACAAAGTCTCTGGGCGTGCCGTAATAGTTTTCGAAGTGGTTGCTGTATTCCAGAAATCCGCCGCGGGCTATCTTTTCTTCAAATTGCTCTTTGGTGATGAAGAAGTACGACTTGCCGTCGATTTCGCCTGCGCGCGGCGCGCGGGTAGTGCATGATACGCTGACCGCATATCCGCCCCTTTTCAAAAGTTTTTTAACTATAGTGCCCTTGCCCACGCCCGAAGGTCCGGACAGGACTATCAACAAATGCTTATTCGACATTCTGAACCTGTTCGCGCACCTTTTCGATTTCGTTTTTAAGGGCAAGACCAAGTCTTGTTATTTCCAAATCGTTTGATTTCGAACATATGGTGTTTGCTTCGCGGTTGAATTCCTGAACCAGAAAATCCAGCTTTCTTCCCACAAGTTCCTGCGCGCATATCTCGCGGAACTGGCAAATATGCGAGTGAAGACGGGTAAGTTCTTCGTCTATGTTGGACTTATCCGCAAACAGCGCGGCTTCGGTCAGAAGCCTTGCCTCGTCCACTTCGGCGCCTTCGAGAATCTTTTTTATTTTAACTTCCAGTTTTTCCTTGTAGCCCTGAACCACAAGGGGGGCGCGCTCTTCTATGCCCGCAACCAGTTTTTCTATTATGCCCATACGCGAAAGCATATCTTCTTTCAGTTTTTCGCCTTCCGTCTTGCGCATAGCGTTAAGTTTATCCAGCGCAATTTCGAGCGCGGCTATCAACGCGCGCGAACACTGCTCGTCCGCGGAAGACTGGTCGTCCGTCTTTATCACGTCGGGATAGCGGAGAACGGAAGTCACCGAAAAATCGTTTACAGCCTGCGGAAACAGTTTTCTGATTTTTTCCGCCGCTGCCGCGTACGCCTTTGCCGTGCCTTCGTCAAGGTACAGCTCGCGCACCTTTTCGCGCTTATCGTTCAAAGAAACGTATATATCCGCATGTCCGCGCGTCAGTTTTGCACGAACGGTCGCGCGCACCGAATCTTCGCAGGCGGCGAAAATTTTGGGGGCTTTGACGTTTATATCCAGATAGCGGTTGTTAACCGTCTTAATTTCCGCGCAAAGCTCTATGCCGTCCTTTTTATACTCTCCCCTGCCGTAGCCGGTCATACTTAACATAGGCAAGCCCCCTTTTTTTATTATACAGAAATATTATACCAACATATTTTGAAAATTACAAGCAAAAGCGGCGTATTGAAAACCAACACGCCGCAAAAAAATCAATAATCCGCCCGCACGTTGCCGTTAAGCCCCTTTGTCCTTGTGGTTACAACGCGGTAACGGTTTTTGGGCGTTATCTCGTAAAGGGTCAACGGTCTTGAAGATGACGCTATTTCCCCGTTGGTTTCGGCAAAGAACGCAACGTTGCCCGCGCACATAATTACGGGGATGCCGTACAGGTAAGAGTACGCCCTTATAAGAAGGGGCGGTATATTGTCCTTCAGCTCTTCCATTACCCCCACTATCAGGTTGCAGCCGCACAACGAAAGCGCCTTTATTCCGTCGGGAAAATACAAGTCGTTTTCAATGCACAGCCCCACCTTAAAGCCGCCCACGCTGTAAAAACCCAGCCCCGCGCCGCTTTTATAATCTTCGCAGTCTATTACGTGGTTCATATCGGTTATACCCAGAAGTTTGCCTCTGTCCGCAACGGCGACCGATTTTCTTAAAATGCCGCGGCTGACCGTCTTACAGCCGCAAAGCACGCCGCACCCCGCCGTACGCGAAAGACGCGCCGCGTCTTCGAACTTATCGGTTAAACCTTTAAGTTCGCTTTCGTAATTCACTTCGCCCAACCCCCCAAACCCGAAAAGAGCGATATCGCATTCGGGCAGGGATTTAATATCTTTTACGGCGGTATCCGCGACGACGCTCAATATCATACTATACATTTTATTGTTTTGGCGAAAAATGTGTTAAAATTTGTTTTATCCGGCAACGGACGGGCATACAATACACTGATTAGTTATAAAAACGAGGTGTCAAGTGAAAAAAATTATCTCCCTTTTACTTGTCGTGTGCGCCTCGTCGGCTGTAATATCCCTTTCCGCCTGCGCGGAAAAGAAGTCCGACGTAAGCGCTTACGATATTATCGCTATCTACGACGGCGAAAACGAAACCGTTACAGGCACGGTTGACTTCACCTATTACAACAACACCGACAACGAAATAAGCGAGCTTAAATTCAACCTTTTCGGCAATGCGTTCAGACAGGACGCCTTATATGCGCCCGTTTCGGAAGCGTATTCCGCAAAAGCCTATTACTCCGGCAAGAGCTACGGCAGCATGACCGTTGAAAGCGTTGAAAACTGCTCGGCGTGGAAAATAGGCGGCGAAGACGAAAACATTTTAAGCGTGACGCTGATATCCCCCGTCTATCCCGAACAGACTGCAAACGTAACCATAAGTTACACCCTTAAACTCGCCAAAGTCAACCACCGCACGGGCGTGACGAAAAACACCGTAAACCTTGGCAACTTCTATCCCGTATTATGCGCGTATACCGACGACGGATTTGCCGAGTGCAACTACTATTCCAGCGGCGACCCGTTTCTTTCGGAATGCGCGGATTACAGCGTCACTATTACAATGCCGCTTAACTATACCGCGGCGGCAAGCGGAAAACTTGAAAACTCCACCGAAACTTCAGACAGTAAAAAGTGCACGTATTCGTTGAAACGCGCGCGCGATTTCGCGCTGGTTTTATCCGATAAATTTAAGGTTGAAACGGGCAACGTGAACGGCGTGGACGTAAACTATTACTACTACAAGGATGAAAATCCGCAGACGTCCCTTGCCGTAGCGTGCGAAAGTCTCGAATATTTTTCCGGAACTTTCGGCAGTTACGAATACCCCGCGCTCTCGGTTGTGCAGACGGGGTTCTGCTACGGCGGTATGGAATATCCCGGGCTTACGATGATCAGCGATGAACTTGACAGCGACGCCAACAACTATACAATCGTACACGAAAACGCGCACCAGTGGTGGTACGCAATGGTCGGAAGCGACCAGCTTAACTGCTCGTGGCAGGACGAAGGACTTGCCGAATACAGCAGCGTAATGTTTTTTGAAAGCCACCCCGACTACAAATTTACGAGAGCGGGGCTTGTGGGAACGGCGACAAAATCGTACAGGGCGTACTATTCCGTATACAACCAGATTTTCGGCGAAGTGAACACGAGTATGACGCGCAACTTAAAGGACTTTGAAAGCGATTACGAATACGCGAACATCGCCTACAATAAAGGTATGATTATGTTCGACACCTTGCGCCAGTCCATAGGCGACGATAAATTTGTATCCGGACTCAAAAAATATTTCGCCGACAACCGCAACAAAATAGCGTCACAGGACGATTTGTTCGGCTGCTTTATTTCGGGCGGGATCGATCTCGAAGGATTTTTCCGGTCATTTGTAGACGGCAAAATAGTTATCTGACGAAAACTAAATTTAACAAAATACTTGCCAAATAAAATATAATAATTTATAATAAATTCAAAGGAACTTGCTTGCACGGTTTTCTTTGCGCCTTATATAGACGTAGGGCGGTTTTAAAAAATAAACCGGCGGCGCACAGCGCAAGCGAAAAAATTTTTGCCGCCTTACGACGTTATTATATCCTTATGGACGAGTACAGTTGTAATTTGAAAATTTAATAAAATGCCCTGAATTTCCGTACAAAAGCCAAGCGCAATCTTTAATAGCAATGCACGGGATTTTCCGTGCATTTTTTATACAAAATAATTGAAGGTAACGTTATGGTAAAGTACTTTAAGACGGACGGCGCGCTTTTGGAGCAGTGCGCGCAATTTAATCCACGCTGCTGGATTGATATGGTCAACCCCGACGACGGCGAATGCGAAGAAGTTTCGCGCCTTACGGGAGTACCCGAAGATATGATAAAAGCCGCTCTGGACGAAGAAGAACGGGCGCGTACGGAGTTTGACGACGGTTGCAGTATGTTCGTAGTGGACTGCCCCGTGATAGAAGAAACCGACGACGGCGGCGACAGCTACACCACCCTGCCGCTTGCGGTAATTTACAACGAGCTTTGCATAATTACCGTTTGCTTAAAGGGCAACACCGTGCTGAAAAACTTTATTTTGGGCAGGGAACAGATTAACACGCAAAGACCCGTCCACTTCGTACTGTCGTTTATGCTGGGCAACGCCAAAAGGTTTTTGTACTGCTTGAAACAGATTGACAGAAAGACGCGCCGCATACAGAGCGAAATAGAAAAGACCATGCGCAACAGCGAAATTATACAGCTATTGGATTTGCAGAACTCGCTGGTCTACTTCTCCACTTCGCTCACATCGAACGAGCGCGTTCACGAAAAATTCGACAAGGTCGAAGGCGTGCGCACGCGCGAAGAGCTGACCGACTTATACGAAGACGTAATTATAGAGAGCAGGCAGGCGATAGAAACCTGTAATATTTACAAAAATATTTTAAGCGTGACAATGGACGCGTACGGCTCGGTAATTTCAAACAACGCGAACGACTCTATGCGCAAGCTGACAATAATAACTATTCTGCTTGCCGTCCCCACAATGATTGCGGGGTTCTGGGGTATGAATATGCCCGTTCCCTTTGAAAAAGACGTTTCGTTTTTAGAGACCGGCTGGTTTTGGCTGGTCGTCGTGGGAACAGCCCTGCTCACCGCGGCGATTGCAATGCTTATAGTAAAGGGCAATCCTTTCAGAAAGGGCATACGCCGCAAAAAGAAAAAGAGACACGATAAAAAGGAAAAGTAAATGCCCATTTTGCAATACCGTTGCACAGGCTGTGCAAAAAATTTCGAAGAACTCGTAAAAAAACACGACGAACCCGTCCACTGTCCCGTCTGCGGCAAACCCGCGCAAAGGCTGTGGAACGGCGAAGTATTTTCAGCCACGGGCAAGCCGTCAAAAAAATGCAGCGGCAACTGCAAAAATTGTTCGGGCTGCTGAAAAAAAACATAGCATATCAAAAGCCGCCTGCGGAAATTCCGCAGGCGGCTTTGTTCGTTTTGGTATTGTCAATCAGTC
>CAJTQF010000015.1 GCA_910578565.1 uncultured Christensenella sp. | reverse complement strand
CTCCGGGTACTAAGATGTTTCAGTTCCCCGGGTTCCCCTCCATATACTATTTATTCATATATGGATAACACATATTTCTATGTGCTGAGTTCCCTCATTCGGATATCTGCGGATCTCAGGATATTTGCTCCTCCCCGCAGCTTTTCGCAGCTTGTCACGTCCTTCTTCGGCGCCATGTACCAAGGCATCCCCCGTATGCTCTTTGTAGCTTGATCTTTTTTCTCTCAAAATAACATAAGTTCGCTTTACGTCATTTCTTGTCTTCAAATCCTAATCTTACAAAAATTTACTCTTAACTCGACTAATATCTTTTCAGTTACTTCTTTCTTAGCCTTCCCTTGTATTTTCTCGGAATTCTTGTATTAACCTTTTTTAAATATTAATCTTATTGCCTTTTTTGTACTCTATTTTCTTTCTCTTTCTTCTTTCTTTCCTATGCAGTTGTCAGGCTTCATTAACCGGCGAAAGCCGGCTTTTGTTTTTCAAAAGAAAAACGCGCTGTCAATTTGACAGCCTATTTATATTATCAAAGTATACAACATATGTCAAGCATTTTTTTGAAATTTTTTAAATTTTTTTCGCCGCAAAAGTTTTTGAAATTACACGCGTATTAAATAATAAACGGCGGCTTTAATTTGCCGCGGTTTAATAAATTAAATAATACTTTTAATATACCCTATTGCCTGCGCCGGGTCGCGACCGGTGTCCAGAAGCACCGCCCCGTCAAAACCCTGTTTTTTTAAATTGCCGATAACTTCGGCGCAGTTTTCGTCCGCATCCAGCCGTACTTCGGCAAGGTGAGCTCCCATTTCAACAAGATAAGTCTGATAGGGATAGCACGAATTTTTTGCCTTACCGTAATTAAAGACCGCCGCGATACTTTGGCAGCGCTGTTTGAGCGCACCGAAAATACCCGGGCAGCAACAAAGCCCGTGCGGGTCGTTTTCAAGACAGAGAGTCACGCCGTAACGCGAACAGAAACCGGAAATTTCGCGCAGGCGTTCCGCAACGGCGTCGTAAGCGGAATTTTGCGGACAGCCGCGGAACACGTAATATTTTGCGCCGAAAAGCTGCGCAGAACGCATAACCTGGTCAAGCCAGTAAAAGCCGTCGCCGCGCACCCTGCGTCTTTCGTCAAAGAGCTGGTGTTCGAAATTTTGCGACGCAACGCTTACCGAATTGATTTCAACCCCGTCCGCAGCCGAAGCGTATTGTTTGGCAAATTCGGGACGGTACTCGTAAAACGTTTTAAGTTCGGCGCCGCAGACTTGCGCGCCCGCGCCGTTGAGTTTTGAAAGCGCGGTTTCCGTTTCAAGTCCCGTGAAACTGCTTGTGGTAATTCCGATTTTCATATCTGAATTGTACCACACCGTGTTTCAAAAATCAACACAAACTTTTAAACCTTTTACGCCTGCGCTATGTACTGCGAAAGGGAATATGTAATGTCCCTGTCGGCAATTTCGGATATGGGCGCAAGCGGGAAACCGTCCGTTGCGTTAGCGTAACGCGCCGCTGTATCGTTTGCGGGCTGCCCTTCGGAAGAGCCGTTTGCGTTAGAGAAAGCGTTAACCGCGGAAATGACCTGCGAAATTTCATCCGCGCTTTTCAACGCTTCCCTGACCTGTTCGCCGCCGAAACTTTCAAGCATGGGGCGGACTTCCTGCAAAAGATTTTGCGCGCTGTGTTTGCCGCCGTAAAGCAGCAGGGCGAGAATTATAAAAAGTTGCATAATTCAGACTCCTTGCATAAATTGTTATTAACATTATATGCGGAGTTGTTATGAAAGATTTTAAAAGCTATACCCCAGAAGAAAATAAAAACACAAACGATACGCCACAGACGCAGGAAATGAACGATACCGTACAGCTTGCAAAAGCCGTGTCGAAGGCAATGAACGGAAAGAGTCAGGGGCAACTTCTCAGTACGATTATCGCCGAAGCCGAGCGCGGCAAACGCAACGGCACGCTGACGAACGCAGACCTTGACAATTTTTACAACGCTTTGGCGCCCCTTGTGGACGGGTTCAAGCGCAAAAAACTGAAAGAAGTTATAACTCAGCTTAAAAACATCTGAACAAAAAATTCCGCTTTAAACAAGCGGAATTTTTTATGAAAACAGTTTTGTCGAAAGATACCTTTCTCCACCGTCGGGAAAAATCACCGCTATGTTTTTGCCTTCGTTCTGTCCGAGCGCGGCAAGTCGGGTTGCCGCCCACAACGCCGCCCCCGAAGAAATACCGACAAGCAGCCCTTCCGTTTTAACCAGTTCCTTTGCCGTGGCAACCGCGTCCGCGCTTTCAACGGCTATCACGCCGTCCATAATCTGCCTGTCCAGAATTTGCGGCACGAAGCCCGCGCCTATTCCCTGAATTTTATGCGTTCCGCCCACACCCTTTGAAAGCACGGGCGAGTCGGCGGGTTCGACGGCTATTATCTTAATATCGGGATTTTTACTCTTTAAATACGCGCCCGCGCCCGTAAGCGTGCCGCCCGTCCCCACACCCGCAACAAAAATATCTACCTTGCCGCCTGTATCTTCCCAAATTTCGGGACCTGTGGTATTGAAGTGCGCGGCAGAATTTGCTTCGTTTTCAAACTGCCCCAAAACAATTCCGCCCATCTCTGTGGCAAGTTCTTCCGCTCTCCGCACCGCGCCCGCCATACCTTTAGCGGCTTCCGTCAGAACCACTTCCGCGCCGTAAGCCTTTAACAAAGCGCGGCGTTCCGCGCTCATATTTTCGGGCATAGTCAGAATAACCCTATACCCTTTTGCCGCGCCGTAAGCCGCAAGCGCGATACCGGTATTGCCGGAAGTCGCTTCTATAACGGTTGCGCCTTGTTTAAGCAGTCCGCTGTTTTCGGCGCTTTCTATCATATGCTTTACCGCCCTGTCCTTTACCGACCCGGCAGGGTTTAAAAACTCCGCTTTGGCAAAAATCTCGGCTTTGAACGCGTGCAGTTTATTGAAAGCGCAAAGTCTTAAAAGCGGGGTGTTTCCTATGAGTTCGGATACGTTATTAAAAACCATTCAACTCTCCGCGGCAAGTTTTTTTATCGCCTGCAAAAACTGCGAGCATTCGTTCATACTGTTAAAACCGCTCAGCGAAGCGCGGACAAGCCCGTCCGAATTTAACGCGGCGTGCATAAGCGGGGCGCAGTGCAGACCGCCGCGGACGCAGATTGCGAACTCTTCCGAAAGTCTGTACGCGGCTGTTTCCGATTGCATTCCGGACAGGGACAGCGCGACGATTCCGTAGGGATTGGGTTGCGAAAATACTTTGACTCCCTTTATTTTTTCAAGCCCGTCGATTAAATATTCGGTCATAGATAAAACTTTTTGCGACGCGGCTTTCATATTCTGCTGTAAATAAATTACGCCTTCGCCCAGAGAAACGATTGCGGGATACGAAAGCGTTCCGCTTTCCAACCTGTCCGGATAGAAATCGGGCATATTCAGATTGAACGATTCGCTGCCCGTTCCGCCGTAGAGCACGGGCGACGGATCAACCCTGTCCGAAAAAAGAAGCGCGCCGCTGCCCTGAATGCCGCACATTCCCTTGTGCCCCGCAACCGCAAGCGCGTCTATACCGCTGCTCTTCATATCTATAGCTACGTGACCGCAAGCCTGAGCGCCGTCGCATATCAGCAACGTTTTGGCGGGGATTTTTTTACGCAGTGCGGAAATGTCGGGGGACGCGCCCGTCACGTTGGAAGCAAGAGTAATAACCACCGCGCGCGTATCCTTATCAACCAGACGGGAAAGCACTTCAAGATCGATTTCGCCTTCTTCGGTAAGGGGCGCGTATTCCACGTTGACGCCGCGGCTTTTCAGAAATTCCAAAGGACGTAAAACCGAGTTGTGTTCCGCAACGGTCGTCACCACTTTGTCGCCGCTTTTCAATACGCCGCAAAGGGCTGTATTCAGCGCTTCGGTACAGTTTTTCGTGAATACGACCCTGTCGTATCCGTACCCGCCCAAAAAGGAACATAGCAGCTTTCTGCACGAGTAAACCCGTTCAAGACAGGCGAGCGAAAGTTTGTGTCCGCTGCGTCCGGGATTTGCGCCGAACTTCATTGCCGAAGCCGCCGCGCATATAACGCTGTCGGGTTTGAATCCGCCCGTGGCGGCGTTGTCAAAATATATCATAATTTACCTCGGTTACATAAGATGATAATATATTCTATTTATACGAGGGACAAATTTATGACAGAGATACTTGCGGTTTTCCGCTCCCGTTCGCAGGCAATTGACTGCAACGCAAGATTAAGGGCGGCAGGCATTCCCGCAGGACTTATAAACACCCCCAAAGAAGCGAACGTGGGCTGCGGACTTTCTATTAAGTTTCCGCAAAATGCTTTTGACAGAGTAAAAGTTGCGGTTCGCTCGGGCGGATACTCGGCGTTTTACGGCTTTTTTAAAATTTATTCCACTTACGGCAAAACGATTATCGGCAAAATAGGTTGATTTAGTCCGCGCAATTATGATAAAATTTGCATATGGACAAAAATACGCAAATTTTGCAGGGACTTGCCGCCCTTTATCCAGACGCCAAGCCCGAACTTAAATACCGTTCGCCCTACGAGCTTCTGGTAGCGGTCATACTTTCCGCCCAATGCACCGACGCGCGGGTAAATAAAGTTACAGAAGTACTTTTCCGCGGCTATAACACGCCCGTAAAAATGCTTAGCCTTTCGCAAGCCGAATTGGAAAAGTACATTTTTGCCTGCGGTTTTTACAGAAACAAGGCGGCGCACATACTCTCCGCGTCGCGCGACATAGTAGAAAAATATCAGGGACAGGTACCCTCGACTCTTGAAGAGCTGCAAACGCTTGCGGGAGTCGGACGCAAGACGGCGAACGTGGTTTATTCGGTTGCGTTCGGCGGCGACGCCATTGCGGTGGACACGCACGTGTTCAGGGTTTCGAACAGGCTGGGGCTTTCAAAGGGCAACACGCCCGAAAAAGTTGAACAGGGGCTTATGCAGGCAATTCCAAAAAGCGAATGGTCAAAAGCGCACCACTATCTCATCTATCACGGACGGCGGGTGTGCCATTCGCAACGCCCCGACTGCGAAAACTGCGCTTTGAACAACCTTTGCGAAAAATACAATACCAAATAAAAAATCTGCCCGCGCAAACGCGCGGGCGGATTAATTTTACATTTAAATCAATAACATTAAAAAAAGTATAAAGCCATAGACCATCAGCAGCATAAAAATGCAATACACTACAGTCAGGACAAAAGCGCCGCCGCTGATTACTATACCCGCAATACCGAAGCCGAGACCCGATTTCGTCTTTTTTGCCCTGACCGTGCCGGCAATGCTCAACCCCAGCGCAGTCACAAGGGGTATAGCGCAGAAAAACTGCAAAGGCATTCCCGCATAGTGCGACACGTTTATGTACACTAATATCATTCCCAGCACAATACTTGATATGGCAAGAATAAATCCTGAAAGCGCCAAACCGTTTACGCTTTCGGGACGGTTAAGCCGTTGCGGTTCGGACGCCCTTTCAGATTGCGGAACCCCGTTCAAAAATACGCCGCAATGCACGCAGTACACCGCTTTGTCGGCTATCTGTCCGCCGCAGTATTTACAATACATAATCCACCTGAAAATTTTACTGTAAATATTATATGCCCGTAACTTTAAAATGTCAACGCGCTTTTTAAAATCGGACATAATTCCAAAAACAAAACCCGCCGCAAAGGGCGGGTTGAAGTTTAATGAACGTGCGGAACGGCAGTGCCGAACATTGTCATAATAAAAATGAAAATTACCACAACCAGTAATATAACAAATGCTATAACGTTTATGACCAGCCCCGCAATACTCAATCCCCTGCCGGAGCCGTAAGTTTTTGAATTGACAAGCCCTATACAACTAAAAATCAAACTCACTAAAGTATTGGCGTAAAATAATAAGCCCACAAGCGCCAAGACAAAACCCGCAATCGCAAAACCGTTAGTTCTCTTTTCCTGTAAAGCGGGCCGGGCAGAAACGGAAAAACCAACGTCTGTTGCGGTACCGCAATGCACACAATACACAGCTTGGTCGGCTATCCGACTGCCGCAGTTTTTACAATACATAAAATTTTCCCCATACTATTTCTGTTCTTACTTAATATAATACGGTTTTAAAGTTAAAATGTCAATAGCATACGCCTTTCCGTTCTTGGCAATTTTTATTACGGGCGCACTGCATTTAACGCATATAATTGCTTCTTCCGCCAATTTGTTGCCGCAATTAGTACAAAACATTTCAAAAATCTCCTTTCAGATTAATTATTAACAAAAAAAGACGGGTTTAAAACCCGTCTTTTTATCAGTTAATTTTAAATTAAACCAAGGGCAACAGCGCAAAAGCAGCCGTGCCGCCGCCGACAGCCGCGCACGTACCGGCGCAGGTTGCGATAATTATAATCCAGTAGCCTATAGTTATACAGCTGAGAACTATACCCGCTATTGCAAGCCCCCTGCCCTTACCGTCAAACTCGGGCGTCTTTGACTTCTGCAAGCCTACAATGCTTAAAATCAAGCCGATAACCGCCGCAAACGAGAAAAACGAAAGAACGAAGCCCGCTATTGCAACGCCGTTGTTAGGCGTATTCTTTACAACAACCTGCTGCTGTGCGTTAGCGGTGGAAACCCCGCAGTGTACGCAGACCGCAGCGCTATCACTGATTTCTTTGCCGCAATTCTTACAAAACATAGTTTTTCCATATCCTTTAAGTTTATTTATACTTTTTCATAAGTACGTTAACATATTAACCCATTTGAGTTTAATTGTCAACTGTTTTGTGTTATTAAATTAACCCTTTTTGGTTATACAATAGCGTAAAGGAAAATAAATATGACTATTCTTGAAAAAATCGACGCGTTGCGTGAAGAACGCGGCTGGTCGGTAAACAACCTTGCAATGGAAGCAATGCTTACGCAATCTACTTTAAATAACTTGTACACGCGCAATGCCGAACCGAAAATATCCACTCTAAGGGCAATTTGCGGGGCGTTCAATATCACCCTTTCGGAATTTTTTGCGGACGAAAGTCTGGAAGCGCCCAAAACATTCAATGACGAAGACGAATTGCTGGCGCGGTATTCAAAACTTACAGGCGCGCAAAAAAAAGCCGTCATTCAGCTTTTGCGCTCGATAACCTGACTTTGATTTTTTGCAATAAAAAAACGGGTTTAAAAAACCCGTTTTTATTTATTGGTTTAATTAAACCAACGGCAACAAAAGTGAAGTGTATAAATTAGGATCGCTAACAGCCGCGCAAGTTCCCGCGCAGGTTGCAATGATGATAATCCAGTAGCCGATTGTGATACAGCTGAGAACGATACCTGCGATTGCAAGTCCCCTGCCCTTGCCGTTAAATTCGGGCGTCTTTGATTTCTGCAGACCTACGATACTTAAAATCAAGCCGATAACTGCTGCAAACGAGAAGAACGAAAGCACAAATCCGGCAATTGCAATACCGTTGTTGGGCGTATTCGTTACAACAACCTGCTGTTGCTGTGCGTTAGCGGTAGGAACGCCGCAGTGTACGCAAACTGCAGCTTTATCATCGATTTCTTTGCCACAATTCTTACAAAACATCTTATTTTCTCCTTAATTCTCTGATTTGTACATTTTATGTACATCTATGGCAATTATATTACATAATTAAATTATTGTCAACAAAATTTCATATCGATAAATAAAAACTTAAAAGCCATATTTTAACAAAATAAAAGCACCCCGTTCAGGGTGCTTTTTATTATTTATTGATTAGCCGAGAATTTTTACTATGGTACCCGAACCAACCGTTCTGCCGCCTTCGCGGATAGCGAAACGGAGTTTTTCTTCTACAGCAACGGGCTTAATCAGCTCAACGGAGATTTCTACGTTGTCGCCGGGCATAACCATTTCTACGCCTGCGGGAAGCTCGATAGAACCGGTAACGTCGGTAGTTCTGATGAAGAACTGGGGACGGTAGTGGTTGAAGAAAGGAGTGTGACGTCCGCCTTCGTCTGCTTTAAGAACGTAAACCTGAGCGGTGAACTTGGTAGCGGTTTTAACCGAACCGGGTTTAGCAAGAACCTGACCCTTTTCAATACCCTTTCTGTCGATACCGCGGAGAAGCGCACCTACGTTGAAGCCTGCGATAGCTTCGTCAACGCTCTTGTGGAACATTTCAAGACCGGTGATGGTCGTTGAAACGGGCTTTTCGATAAGACCTACGATTTCGGCGGGATCGCCTACGTGAGCGGTACCTCTTTCTACTCTACCGGTTGCAACGGTGCCGCGTCCGGAAATGGTGAACACGTCTTCAACGGGAAGAAGGAAGGGCTTAGCCGTATCTCTTTCGGGGGTGGGGATATAAGAGTCGATGGTGTCCATGAGCTTGAGAATGCACTGGCATTCGGGAGCTGCAAGAACTTCCGCGTCGGGAGCGCCGGAAGAAGCCTTTTCCAAAGCCTTCAAAGCCGAGCCTCTGATAATGGGGCAATCTTTGAAACCCTGATTTTCAAGGGTATCGGTGATTTCCATTTCAACGAGTTCGAGAAGTTCGGGGTCGTCCATCTGGTCGCACTTGTTAAGGAATACAACGATGTAAGGAACGCCTACCTGACGGGAAAGCAGAATGTGCTCTCTGGTCTGGGGCATGGGGCCGTCGGTCGCCGCAACTACAAGGATAGCGCCGTCCATCTGCGCTGCACCCGTAATCATGTTTTTAACGTAGTCCGCGTGTCCCGGGCAGTCAACGTGAGCGTAGTGACGCTTGTCTGTCTGATACTCTACGTGAGCGGTGTTTATTGTTATACCGCGCGCCTTTTCTTCGGGAGCCTTATCGATCTCGTCGTATTTCATCTTTGCTGCCTGACCTTTGCACGCCATTACCATAGTGATAGCTGCGGTCAGAGTGGTCTTGCCGTGGTCAACGTGGCCGATTGTGCCGATGTTAACGTGGGGCTTACTGTTGTCGTACTTAGCCTTTGCCATTTTTTTAATCTCCTAAATTATATTTTTTTATAAAAATGATAACTTCCGCTTAAAGGTTTAAGCGTCGCAGCTATCTATCATTATTGCTGCTTTTTTTTGCGCTTTTTTCAACGTCTTTAACATTATATATTAAATAAATTAAAAACACAATTAAAAAACGCGGTTTATTTTAATTTTTCTTCGCCCTTTCGCCAATCACTTTTTCGGCAACCGACCTGGGAACTTCGGCATAGTGGTCAAACTGCATTGTGAACTGACCTCTGCCCTGCGTTCTCGAACGTAAATCGGTCGCATAACCGAACATTTCGGAAAGGGGAACTTCTGCGTCCACTACCTTTGCGCCCGCTCTGTCGTCGGTGGAAATGATCGTGCCGCGGCGTGCGGTTACGTTACCCATAATATCGCCGAAATAATCGTCGGGGGTGATAACTTCAACCTTCATAATAGGTTCCAAAAGAACGGGGTTGGCTTTCGTCATACCGTCCTTAAAGCCCATAGAGCCTGCAATCTGGAACGCCATTTCCGAAGAGTCGACTTCGTGATAGCTTCCGTCATAAACCTGAATTTTGAAGTCAACGACTTCGTAGCCTGCAAGGAAACCGTTTCTTGCCGCGCCCTGAATACCCTTGTCGATTGCGGGAATGTATTCCTTGGGAATAGAACCGCCGACCGTCAGATCTTCAAAGACGTAGCCCGAGCCGGGTTCGCCGGGAATCATATGCAGTTTGCAGTGACCGTACTGACCTTTACCGCCTGACTGACGCTTGTACATACCTTCGCAGTCAACGGCTTTTCTGATGGTTTCGCGGTAAGCTACCTGCGGCGCGCCTACGTTTGCTTCAACCTTGAATTCGCGCAGAAGTCTGTCTACGATAATGTCAAGGTGCAACTCGCCCATACCCGCGATAATGGTCTGACCCGTTTCCTGGTCGGTATAGGTCTTGAAAGTGGGGTCTTCTTCGGCGAGCTTTATAAGCGCCATAGTCATTTTTTCCTGTCCCGCTTTGGTCTTCGGTTCGATCGAAAGCTGGATAACGGGATCGGAGAAAGTCATTTGTTCAAGAACGATAGGGTGCTTTTCGTCGCAGAGCGTATCGCCCGTGGTAGTATCTTTAAGTCCTACGATAGCGCAGATATCGCCAGAGAAAACTCTGGGTATTTCGGTACGGGTATTCGCGTGCATCTGGACGAGACGTCCCACCCTTTCCTTTTTGCCCTTGGTCGAGTTGTAGCAGTACGAACCCGATTCAAGCACGCCGGAGTACGCTCTGAAATACGCAAGACGTCCGACGAAGGGGTCTGTCGCAATTTTGAACGCAAGTCCCGCAAAAGGCGCGTCGTCCGAAGTTTTTCTCTCTTCTTCTTCGCCGCTGTCGGGGTTTACGCCCTTTACGTGCGCAACGTCAACGGGGGAAGGAAGGAAGTCGATAACCGCGTCAAGCAACATCTGCACGCCCTTGTTTTTGTAAGACGAGCCGCAGAGAACGGGAGTACACTTCATACCTATGGTCGCTTTTCTGAGACCTTTTCTTATTTCTTCGGGGGTAAGTTCCATTGTTTCAAGGAACTTTTCCATAAGTTCGTCGTCGCCTTCGGCAGCCGCTTCCATAACAGCCATATGCGCTTCTTCGGCAGCGTCTTTCAGATCGGCGGGAATTTCGTCCCTGTGATACTGTTTACCGTCGTCCGAGTCGTAAATTTCCGCATTCATTTCGATAAGATCGACTATGCCGCGGAAAGTTTCTTCTTTACCGATGGGAAGTTCGATGGGAATGGGGTTTGCATTCAGTCTTTCGCGCATCATCTGTACGGCGCGCTGGAAGTTTGCGCCGTTGATGTCCATTTTGTTGACGTAAGCGATACGGGGTACCATATACTTGTCCGCCTGGCGCCATACCGTTTCGGACTGGGGTTCAACGCCGCCCTTCGCGCAGAAAGTTGCAACCGCGCCGTCAAGAACGCGCAGCGAACGCTCTACTTCTACGGTGAAGTCAACGTGTCCCGGGGTGTCGATAATGTTTATACGGCACTCGTCCTTTTTGGTAAGACCCGACCTTGTCCAATGGCAGGTGGTCGCCGCGGAAGTTATGGTAATACCTCTCTCCTGCTCCTGAACCATCCAGTCCATAGTTGCGGTACCGTCGTGGGTTTCGCCTATTTTATGATTGATACCGGTGTAGTACAAAATACGCTCGGTAGTAGTAGTTTTGCCGGCGTCGATGTGCGCCATAATACCTATATTTCTGGTATGGGCTAAATCGTATTCTCTTGCCATATTCTTAATCTCCTAAAACACAATCCAACAGCAACTCAGAATCTGAAATGTGCAAACGCCTTATTTGCTTCTGCCATTCTGTGCGTGTCTTCCTTTTTCTTGACCGCACCGCCGGTGTTGTTGTACGCGTCCATAAGTTCAGCCGCAAGTTTTTGCGCCATTTCGCGCTCGCTTCTCTTGCGGGTAGAGATGACCAGCCAACGGATTGCAAGGGTCTGACGCCTGTCGGGTCTGATTTCGATGGGAACCTGATAGTTCGCGCCGCCTACGCGCCTTGCCTTAACTTCCAATACGGGCATGATGTTGTTCATTGCCTGGTTGAAAATTTCCATGGGGTCCTGTCCCAATTTTTCACTCATTATCTTAAAAGCATCGTAAACGATGTTCTGTGCAGTACCGCGCTTGCCGTCGTACATTATCTGGTTGACAAGTTTTGTTACAACCTTGCTGCCGTACACGGGATCGGGTAATACGTCCCTCTTGGGAACGCCGCCTCTTCTGGGCATAAAATCCTCCTTTAAATTTCGCGGCAATCCCGCACGCGGTGGCGCCGCGGAATTGCTTTTGCCGCGAAAACGCCAAACGCCTGAAATAAATCCAAGCCTGCGTTTTCCGACGCAAATTATTTTTTATTTTTTTGTTTTTAAGGGTTTACCTTAAATAAGCTATTGCTTGCCGCATAAAACGACGCGGTAGCAAATCTTCTCTGCGCGAATGCGCAAATACTGCCTACTTTTATCGGTAAGGGTAATATATTCCGAAAACAAGTAGGGCAACGCAGTTATGCGTTTAATTACTTAGGCTTTTTAGCGCCGTAAAGAGAGCGAGACTGCATTCTCTTCGAAACGCCTGCCGTATCCAGCGCGCCGCGGATAATATGATAACGCACGCCGGGCAAATCTTTAACTCTTCCGCCCCTGATGAGTACGGACGAGTGCTCCTGCAAGTTGTGACCTTCGCCGGGAATGTAAACGGTACCTTCCTGCTTGTTGGTCAGTCTTACTCTTGCAATCTTTCTTATAGCCGAGTTGGGCTTTTTAGGCGTAGTGGTCGTAACCGAAAGGCAAACGCCGCGCTTCTGGGGACAGTTGTCCAGAATGGGCGACTTTGATTTGTCAATCTGTCTTTCCCTGCCTTTTCTTATAAGCTGGTTGATTGTGGGCATTGTAATCCTCCTTGTTTTACTTGACCGCAAACGGCGGTCTGTGGAATATATTTCTCTCACCGCATACCCTTAAATGCGGAGGGGGAAAAGCAATATTAAATAAAACGGTATAGCACGCCTATAATAAGCGTGCTAAACGATTTTAACAAATATTTACATTGTTGTCAAACAATTTATCGGGTTTGCCGGAATTTTAAAGGAAATATGAAATTGCGGGAATAAATCGCTTTTTCTTAATAACTCCTTTCGGATTTTAAAAAAATCCGCACCCGACCCGTCCAGCCGGTCGGCAAACAAGCCTGAACAGTGGAATTCCTGTAAACGGTAATCACTTTGCGCTGAACGCGGGCGTAACCTTTGTCTCGCCGCCGGCAACTTCTGTCTTCCTGCGCAGAAAATGAAATGCAGAGAAGACTTGTCAAGGCGAGAGCAATCATCATTATCTTTAAAAATATCTTCGTAAACAGATTGACCGACTACGGTTCAGTAAAAATCTGAAGATTTAAAAATACGGTTACGGCGGTGAATATCACAAAACACGCAAGCACTACGAACACAAAAGCCAAAGGCAGTTTAACTGAAAAGCGGTTCGGGTTGGCTTTATCCCGGTTTCTCAGCCTTGAACGCTCTATGTACCGTAGCAATTATATACGCCGTTCCGGAGAATACAACATATTCTATCCACTGTATCGCGGTTTCGCTTATAATCGCCCGTTAATTTAAAATTACGTCTTTCAGGCTTTCGTATTTCTGCGCGGCAATAGCCGTCAACTGTCTTACGTCGAATATGCCGGAAAACGCTTCGTCCGAAATAGCTTTGGCGGTAAATACCACGGACACGGGGAAGCGCAGTTTGTTGATTTCGCTGAGAACCCTGCCGCTCTGGCGGGTGCCCATAAAGTCGCCGCCGCCGCGCAGTTTAAGGTCGGCTTCGGCAATTTCAAATCCGTCCGAACTGTTTTTTATGACCGAAAGCCTTGCCGCCGCTTCTTCGGTATCGACGCCGGGCAACAGGAAACAGTAGCTCTTTTTATCGCCCCTGCCCACCCTGCCGCGCAACTGGTGCAACTGTGAAAGCCCGAACCTTTCGGCATTGTAAATTATCATAGTCGTCGCGTCGGGCACGTCCACGCCCACTTCGATGACCGTAGTGGAAACAAGGCAGTCGTACTCCTTTGCCTTGAACGCCGCCATCACGTCGTTTTTTACACTGTCTTTCATTTTGCCGTGCAGAAGGGCAATTTTCACCGACGGCATTTTTGCGCGCAGTTCTTCGTAAAGCTCGGTAACCGACATAACCGTGCCTTCGTCGTCGCCTTCTATCTTGGGACAGACGAAGTAGGTCTGCTCACCCTGCTTTGCGCATCCCGAAACATACCTGTACATATCTTCGTACCTGTGCGGCAACACTATCGACGTTGTAATTTCCTGTCTCGACGCGGGTTTGTCCTTAATAGTGGTAATATCCAGATCGCCGTAAAAAATCAGCGACAGCGTGCGCGGAATGGGGGTTGCGGACATAATTAAAACGTCGCATCCATCCCCTTTGCCCGAAAGCGAAGCGCGTTGCGCTACGCCGAAGCGGTGCTGTTCGTCACACACAACGAAAGCCAGCTTTCTGAAAGCGACGTCCTGCTGAATAACCGCGTGCGTACCGCAGACTATGCCTATTGCGCCGCTTGCAAGTTTCTTTTTTATCTCTTTCTTTTCCGCGGCGGGCGTAGAACCGGTCAGGGCGCACGTTTCGTAATCGGGAAAATATTTTTTTATGAGAGCCGCGTTCTGGCGGGCAAGCACTTCCGTGGGCGCAATCATAGCCGCCTGATAACCCGATTTTACAGCCATAAAAATTCCCGCAAGCGCCACGGCGGTTTTGCCGCTTCCCACGTCGCCCTGCAAAAGTCTGTTCATAACGTGCGGCGAGTTAAGGTTTTCGAAAATATCTTCAACCGCGGCGGTTTGTCCCGCGGTAAACGTGAACGGGAAGCGGGAAATAAAGCCGTTTAAATCTTCGCGGGTTGCAAAATAGCGGTTGAGACGCGCGTCGTCCCGCCCGCCCTTTATTACTTTGAACGCCGAAATAAGCAAAAAATATTCTTCCAGCGCAATGCGCGCGGCGCCCTGCTCCGCTTCCTTTTTGTTCTGCGGATTATGTACTTTGCGGTACGCTTCCTTCAAAGGCGGAAGATTGTATTTTTTTTGCAGCACTGCGGGTATATTGCTTACTATTTCCACCCTTTGCAACGCCTGCCTTACCGCAACGCGCACTATGCCCTGCGTAAGCGCGCCGCTGAGCGGATAGACGGGAATTATGCCTTTTAAATTGGCGTTTCTGTCCGCGCGTTCGAACTGCGGGTTGAACATTGTGCAGCCCATTCCGTCGCGGTTGTTCACCCTGCCGTAAAACAGAAATTCACCCCTGCCCAGTTTTTCGGCGACGTACATCTGGTTAAACCACAGCGCGCTGAAAAAATAGTTGCCCTGACGGCAACCCGCTTTTACGTAAGGGCGGCGGGAGTGACGGTTAACTTCCACCGTCAGAACTTCGCACGCAACCAAAACGTAGTCGTTGTGGTAAGCGTCCTTTAAAAGCGACTGTTTGGTAAGGTCGAGATAGTCGCGCGGAAAATGGCGGACAAGGTCTTCCACAGTATATATATTAAGTTTGTTTAAGTCCTTTTCACGCTTTTCCGAAACGAACTTTAAATCTGTAAGCTGCATAAACGTTCCGCTTAACCGTGTGTCTTAATACGGCGACGGCGGTAAACCGCCGCTCCGTTCAACGGTTAAATTTAAGGGAGGCTAAACCTCCCTTTGCTTTAACTGTTATATTTGAATATTTACATCTGAAATTTCCGTGAACTACTCCAAAGATACCATATAGTAGTAAACCGGCTGACCGCCGCAATGACAGTCCACGTCACAGTCGGGATACTGTTCGGTAACCTTTTCCGTAAGCGCGGCGGCTTCTTCTTCGCTCACGCCTTCGCCGTAGTAAAGGGTTATAATTTCATGCTCGTCGTTCTTCAACGCCTTGATGAGCGCAAGGGTAGTTTCTTCTATGCTCTCGCCCTTTGCAAGAATACGTTTATTGTCAAGACCGATAATGTCGCCTTCTTTAAGTTTGAAGCCGTTCATAGTGGTGTTTCTTACCGCGTAAGTCACCTGACCGGAAGCCACGTTGTCTATAGCGTGGGTCATATTCGTCTTGTTTTCAGGCACTGTGCCGTCCGAGTTGAACGCCAGCGCCGCCGCAAAGCCCTGCGGCACGTTTTTGGTGGGGATAACGTGGATTGTGCGGTTTGAAACAAGGTCTTTCGCCTGTTCCGCCGCAAGAATTACGTTGGAGTTGTTGGGGAACACGAATACGTTTGAAGCGTTTATCTTCTGCACCGCGTCCGCAATGTCCTGAGCGGAAGGGTTCATTGTCTGACCGCCTTCTATTACCCTGTCGCAGAGCAAATCCTTGAAGATGTCCGCAAGTCCCTGTCCCGCGCAGATTGCAAGCATACCCATTTCTTTCTTTTCGGCTTCCAGCTTGGCTTTGAGCGCGCGGTTTTCTTCAAGCATATTTTCGATTTTGAGTCTGTCCAGCTCGCCCAGTTCGAGCGCGTAACTCAGCGCAACGCCGGGCGTATTGGTGTGGACGTGTACTTTCACAAGTTCCAGATCGCCTATACATATGACCGAGTCGCCTATGCCCATAAGTTTTTCTTTCAGCCTGTCTATATCGGCAAGGGTGGTCATCTGTTTTAAATGTATAATGAAAAATTCCGTACAGTAGGCAAATTCGATATCGCCCAGGTCGAGATTTATTATATCTGAATTATCTCCGAAATCGGCAGAGCCGCCCTTTGAAAGGTCCTGCGATTCGGTGGGAATGGAGTCCGCGTCTATTTCTTCGCCGGTTATCGCCGCTAAAAATCCGCGCATTATGGTCATAAGACCGACCCCGCCCGAGTCTACGACGCCAGCCTTTTTCAGCACGGGCAGAAGTTCGGGCGTGCGGGCGAGAGCTTCGTCGCCCACTTCTATAAGCGCGGTTAAATACTCAACAAAGTCCTTGTGTTTGCCCGCAAGTTTCGACGACGCTTCGCTCATCATTCTTACGACGGTTAAAATAGTTCCTTCCTTGGGAATGGATACCGCGGCGTAGGCAACTTTTGTGCCCGCTTCAAGCGCCTTTGAAAAAGTTTTTGTATCGAAAGAGTCCTTTGTGTCCTTTAATACGGAACAAATTCCCCTGAATATCTGTGACGATATAACGCCGGAATTTCCGCGCGCACCCTTTAACGCGCCCTTTGAAACCGCGTCGCATATTTCCTGAAAACGGTTTGACGAGCAAGAGTTCATTTCCCTTATCGCAGACTGCATAGTAAGCGACATATTCGTACCGGTGTCTCCGTCCGGTACGGGGAATACGTTAAGCGCGTCAACTTTCGCCCTGTTTATTTCAAGCATTCTCGCACCGCTTGCAACCATTTTTCTGAATTCGGTGCTGTTGATGGTTTTTTGCATAACACTCCTAATTTAGTCCGTTAAAATATCTTACGTAGGTTTTACCGAAAATATAGTAGTAAACACAAAAGCAAGGTAAAGCCGTATTACAGCTTTACCCCTATGATATTCACGTTCACGGTATCAACAATCATCCCCGTGAACTTTTCAACTTTGTACTTTACCCCTTCTTTAAGAGATTCCGCAACGGCGTTGATAGATACGCCGTATTTTATAATAACGTAGACGTCGATAAAAATCCTGTCGCCCGAAGTTACCACTTTTATTCCCTTTCCCGTCTGCTTTTTTCTGAGTTCGGAAAAAGAATCGGAAAATCTGCGGGAAACCGTATCGACGATACCGTAACATTCCAGCGCCGCGTTTTTAGCCACTTTGCTGATCGCTGCGTCGGATATTGAAATTTTACCGTATACGTTGCTTGTATTTACTGACATAACATCTCCCGTCTTTCCAGTATTGTAAACTATTTTACGCTTTTTTGCAAGAATATTTTATATCTTTATCTTTAATTGAAATGTTTTCCCTGAAATTATTTTGGAAAAAATAAAAAAAATTAATCTTTTTCGCCGTTTTTGATTGATTTTTTGCCGTGCGCGTGTTATATTATGTAAGGTCGCTTTGAAAAACGGCTTTATTTTCGGCTTTTATCCAAGCCTTAAAACGATTAACCCACGGAGGTGTATGAATATGTCAAGAGTTTGCAGCGTTTGCGGAAAGGGACAAACGACGGGTAACAACGTCAGCCATTCAAAGAGAAGAACCAGAAGAACGTTTAAAGCCAACGTTCAAAAAGTTTCTTATGTCAAAGAAGGCAAAACCGTCAACGATTACGTTTGCACCAGATGCCTTAAATCGGTTGAAAGGGCGTAAATTTTTATCGCACAAAAAAGCGTGTATGTTTTCCGTACACGCTTTTATTTTTTAAAAAGATATTGACTGGTTAAATTATCCGTGGTAAAATAATTTCAACGCAAATAAAATATTTTTGCAAGAGAGTTTTATGAAAAAATTTTTAGTTTTAACAGCGATCTTTTTAATAGCCTTGTTAACCTTGACCGGATGTACAGAAAATAAATATAACGCGTCTTTATCCGACAATGCCCGGGAATGGGTAAAAGACGAGTTTGCCGACGATAACCCAACAAAAGGTTTAAACGCAAACGGTTCATATCCTGAATCAAGAACATTTATAATAGACACACAAGAAAAATATGATGAAATTCTTTTATCAGATATAGATGAGTTAAACATTGACTTTGAAAAACAAATGTTGGTTGTATATACTTTTACAACTATTTATCATAGAAAATATTATCTTTCGGGACTAAATGCCGATAACCGTGTCTTAAGCATAAATTATAAAATGGAAACCAAATCAGGAACAGGGGACGCGTCTTTACCGTACCAACGCTGGTTTGTAATTAAACTTGATAATTTGGACATTGACTCGGTTGAGATAAAAGAAATTTCGTAAAAATTTAATTACGTGATAAATAATATAAATAAATTGAATTGTCAAACTAAGAGCAACACATAGATAAGAAAAAGTTAAATAAATCAACGGGTTTTTTAAAGTCCAAAACCTTTTTCGGTCTGGCGTTAATTAACGCCAGATTTTTT
>CAJTQF010000014.1 GCA_910578565.1 uncultured Christensenella sp. | reverse complement strand
ATTCAACATTTGCGATATCTGACAAAGTGTACGACAGGGCAATGGTAATGGACCTTGAAACCAAGGCGGAACCGTTTGCGGCGGAAAAGAGAGAGCGGATGCACATAACGTACGGCAGGTTTGAAGAGTTGGTGAAAGCGGCGCAGTGCGAGTACTGCCTGACGGAGCGGAACAGGCGGCGACTGAAAGAGCTGGATGGGTATATGATAAAGCAGTTCAAGATAACGTTCGGGAACAGGATAATGAACCAGATAGAGCGGTACATACCTGTGTATATAAGCTGCGGTGGCAGTGAATTGGAAGGCTTGGACGACATACTGTCGAAGAAAGTAATGCGCAAACTGGGTATGCAGAACCCTGTGTATATGCGCAATAATGCGGAAAAGCTGATAAGCTACATAGACGGATTGTTCGGCGACGGAAATATGCCGCAGTGCAAAAACGTAATAACCCGTCTTCAACTCAGCGCTTAAAAGAGCAATACTTTAAAGGAGGTGTCTATGACGAAAAAATCGAAAATAATTTACATTGTCGGCTCTGTCGCCATAGGCATTATAGCGGCGCTGATAATAATTTTCGGGCTTATGCTGGGCGGTGTTATAAACACACGCGGCAACAAACTTGTAATATCTTCCGCTTCGCGCGAGTTTGTCTATAACGGCGAAGAGCGTTCGGACGGCGGCTGGCAGCTTGTAAGCGGAAAACTTGCCGACGGGCATAAAGTGATCGCAGAAGTTACGGGAAAACAGAAAGACGCGGGCAGCAGTTTAAATTACATAAGCGCGACCGTCGTGGACAAAGACGGCGCGGACGTGACTTCGTCTTACGATATAGACTACCGCACGGGTACCATAACGGTGCTTGCCCGTCCCGTTACCTTGACTACCGCGGGGCGGGAAAAGACTTACGACGGGGAAGAACTTTCTTTGCCCGAGTGGGAGATAACCAAGGGCAGTCTTGTAAAGGGACAGGAAATTTCCGTAACTATGTCGGCGGCTATAACCGACGCGGGCGAAGTTGAAAATTCGGCGGCGGCGCAGATTTTCGACTGCGGGACGGATGTGACTTCGAATTACGATATCACTTACGACACGGGCGTGTTAAAGGTTAACCCCATAGAGTTGCACTTTATAACCCCCACCCTTTCCAAAACATACGACGGCAAACCGCTTTATTCCGACCCCGAAGAATATGACTGGGTGAGCGGCTCGCTGCTGAAAGGACACTACGTCAGGTCAATGAAAGTAATTGGCGTAATTACGGAAATCGGCAGTGTGGAAAACGCGGTCGAAATAAAAATCGCCCGTGCGAACGGCGCGGATATTTCTCACAATTACAAGGCGGTGACAGACGAAGGAACGCTCACGGTGCGCGGCTTCGGCATAACGATAAGCACGTCTTCGAGCGAAAAAATTTACGACGGCACTCCGCTTGTAAATTCCGAATGGACTCTGCACGCAAGTACGCCTTTAATTGCGGGTCATAAAATAACGACTCTGGTTATGCCCGCTTCGCAGACAAACGCGGGTTCTTCGCCTAACGAAATTACGCAACTTGTAATTTCCGACGAAAACGGCGAAGACGTAACCGCAAACTACGAAATAAATTACTCTATAGGCACGCTGGTGGTTTTGCCCAGACAGTTGACCGTGCAAAGCGGCAGTGCGACAAAAAATTACGACGGCAAGCCCCTTACCTGCAAAGAGTGGAAATTTACTTCCGTCTACGGACCCGTGGCGGGACACCGCGCGGAAGCGGTTATTACGGGGACTATAACCGAACCCGGTCAGCGCGACAACACCATAGCGCAGGTTATAATCTGGGACGGCAACGGCAAAGACGCCACTGGCAACTACGAAATTACCGTTGACGAAGGACTCCTTATAGTCAAGGGCGAAGGTACCGGTCCGAACACGGGCGATCTGGACCAGAGCGGAAGCATAAGCGGCGGCGTGAGCGGCGGAACAGGCAACGGACAGGAACCGTCCGTTGCGCTGGCGGTAAAAACTCAGAGCGGCGGCGCGGTTTATCTGCGGCTTAAAAGTTTCGGCGGATACAACGGAACAAAGTGGTCTGAAGCTCGGGAATATTCAAAAACTTATTCGGGTTACGGCTTCAACTATTTAACGGGTTTTGCGCTTCAAAGAGCGGGCTACGTTCCCGAAAATGTAAGCATATCCGTTTACGGAACAGGGTATTATCTGCCCTATTATATGGCTTCGGGCGAGTATGATTACGATATTCAGACAAGCGACGTTTATAATAAAGGAAGTTCGGAAAACTACTCGCTTAAATATTACCCTTACGACTATTTGTCCGAACCCGATTTAGTTGTTTCGGACGAAGCGGCAGTAAACGATTACACCGCTTTCGTACACGCGAATTATACTGCCGTCCCCGCTTCGGCAAGGGACTATCTGCAGAGTGTGATAGACAGCCGCAACTGGAAACCCGACGATAAAAACGTTATTGAAAAAGTGGCGCTTTATATCCGGAACGCGGCAAATTACAACCTTGATTACGACAGAACTCTTGACGCCCAAAACGATATCGTCGTTGCTTTCTTAAAAGATTATAAAGAAGGAATATGCCAGCACTACGCAAGCGCGGCAACCCTTATGTTCAGACAGCTGGGCATACCCGCGCGCTATACCATAGGCTACGTTGCCGACACTGTTGCGGGCGAGTGGACGGAAGTCACAACCGAAAACGCGCACGCCTGGGTTGAAGTTTATATAGACGGCGCGGGCTGGGTGCAGATTGAAGTAACGGGCGGAAATTTTGCGGGCGGTATATTGGGTCCCGGCGGCAGCGGCGGTTCGGGCGGGGGCAGTCAGGGCGGTGAACACGAAGAACTTTTTACCGTCAGCCCCGTTAAGGAATATTATAAATACGACGGCAGAACGGCGTTCAGACATTCCGGCACGGTGCGCGGGCTGAGCGACCTTACGAATAATGGTTTTACTTACAGGGCGCAAATCTCGGGTTCGTTCAAGGCTCCCGGGAAATACAGCGTAAGTATCGTATCGCTCGAAATTTTCAATCCCGCGGGCGAAGACGTAACCGCAAAGTACGCCATAACTTTCAAGAAGGGCGTTTTGCAGGTTTACCAGTATGAAATTACTGTTACGACGGGCGGCGCGTCAAAGACTTACGACGGGGCAGAGCTTACTTCGGACGAGTGCAAAATTTCACAGGGACACCTTGCGGAAGGTCACTCTTTCGGATACTTTTACACAACCGCTTCTCGCACGGACGCGGGCGTAAGCATTAATTCTTATCGGCTTAAAATAATAGACCGCGGCGGCGAAGACGTAACTTATAAATATAAAATAAATTCGTCTTACGGACTGCTTGCCGTTACCGCGCGTGAAATTACCCTGACCGCGGGCAGCGCGCAAAAGGTATACGACGGTATTCCGCTCACATGCAATAAATATGAAATAACCGCGGGTACTCTTGCGGAAGGTCAGGTCTGCCGCGTTGTCGTTTCGGGCTCCAATCCCGGCAAGGCGGGCAGCGCGGAAAACAAAATTCTCAGCGCATCGGTGTCCGACGCGGTCGGTCGCGACGTTACGGCTAACTATAAAATTACCACGGTAAACGGACTGCTTACCGTGTACCCGAATTAAAATTCTGAAAGGAGAGCGCAATGCAATACGCTGATTACCGCAAAAAAATGGTAAAACTTGCAAACGTTTTAAGCGTTTTAAAACGTTTCCGCGTGCTGATAATTTTAGCATGCGTTTTAGCCGTTGCGCTTTTAACGACGCTTTTATGTATCCGCGGAATTGTGTACGAAGTTTCGGCTTGTCCGCAGGAAATTGTCTACGGCGAAGATTTAGGCTTCCGCGCAAAAGCGGTAATGGGCGGAGTGACGTATGAATATTCTTCCGCAGACGGCGGCGAATGGAGTAAAACGGTCCCCGTCCGCGCGGGCAGTTATAAAGTGCGCCCCATGTCAAAAAGCATTACGGGCAAACCCAGATACGGCAAGGCGCACGCGTTTACCGTTCTTCCCAAAAATATAGAAGTCCGCGCCGCAGACACCGCGGTATACGGGGATTTCCCCGAACTTGTTGCCGACCTGTCTTTTGCCGACAGTATAAGTTGCACCGGGTTCGCCTACGGGGACAAATATGCCGAAAATACCGACGTTCTGCCCGATAAGGACAGTATTGTAATAATGAACGAAAGGGGTGAAGACGTAACTTCTTCCTATGCGGTTACCACCGTTAAAACGGAAATAACCATAGGCAAACGCGCGTTGACTGTCGCAGCGGGCAGCGCGGAAAAGGAGTACGACGGCGCGCCGCTTACTTCCGACGGGTACGAGTTGCTTGAAACAACCCTTGCTTACGGCGACACGATAAGTTACGGCGGCTGTAAGGGCAGCCTTACGGACGCGGGCGAAGCAAAGAACCAAATTGCAGGCGAAGTTAAAGTTTATAACAGCGAAAACGTTGACGTCACCGACAGATACGACTTAACAACCGCTTACGGCACGCTGACTGTAAACAGGCGCGTAATTACCGTGAACAGCGCAAGTGCGGAAAAGGAATACGACGGAACGCCCCTGCTCTGCACCGATTTCAGCGACGACGGCAGACTCGTGAGCGGACACATATTGCAGGTTTCGGCGGCGGCGCGCATTACCGACGCGGGCGAGCGTGAAAACGGACTGGGCTTTACCGTAACGGGTAAAGACGGCAAAGACAAGAGCGGCAATTACGAAATTAAACTGAATGCGGGTACGCTTACCGTTACGCGCCGTAAAATGACCGTTACAACGGACAGTATGGGCTGGACTTACGACGGCAGACCGCACGGTTTTGCGCAATTTTCCGTGGCGTCGGGCTTTGCCGCGGATAACGAAGAACTGCGGGCAACGCAGGTTTCGGACATAACGGACGTGGGCTCTGCCGAAAACGTCTGCGAAATACGCGCGTACAACAAAAGCACCGGTAAAGAAACCACTTCGAATTACGATATAACCGTGCTATACGGCACTCTTACCGTCACGGCGGCAAAGCTCACCGTCAACTCGCAGAATTGCACCTGGGTTTACGACGGAGCGGAGCATAACTTTAACGGATACTTTCAGGAAGGGCTTAGCGATATACATACCGTAACCGCAACCGCGGTTTCCGACATAAGGGACGTGGGCGAATGCGCTAACGTTATAGAAGTAAAAGTTTTTGCGGGCGAGCGCGAAGTCACCGCCAATTACGATATAGAATATTTCTGGGGTACGCTTAAAATCACGCCCCGTCCCGTTACGGTGTACGCAGACAGCACCGAAATTGTATACGACGGAGCTTCGCATACCCATAACGCGGTTGTCGCCGATAATCTCGCCGCAGGGCATAGCGTAAGCGGGCAGGCTTACGGCGGCGGCGCGGTTGCGGGCGAATACGTAAACAGGGTGACGGACGGCACGGTTGAAATTTGCGACGCGAAAGGTAAACCCGTTTCGTCAAACTATGAAATAACCGTTGCGGACGGCGTGATTAAAATTATACCGCGCCCTATAACAGTAACGACCGCAGACGGCGAATGGATTTACGACGACGAAGTTCACGGCGACACGACGTATAAAATTACTTCCACGGCGGGCGTTGCGCTTGTCGCGGGACACAGCGCCGTTGTTGAAAGCGATACCGGAATCCGCGACGCGGGCAACGTTAGTAATAAAATTATAATCAAAGTTTTCGCAGGCTCGTCCGATTTAACCGAAAACTACGATATAACTTACGTAAACGGCACGCTGACCGTAAAACCCAGACCGATAACGGTCACCACGGCAAGCGGCAGCACAGTATACGGAGAACCGCTGGAAGCAAACGAGTATAAACTCACTTCCGAACTTTCGCCCGCACTGGTCAAAGACCATTACGAAGAAGTTACGTTCACAGGTTCGCAAGTTGTTGCGGGAACAGGCAAAAACGACGCGGATGTAAAAATTTTATCCTCCGGCGGAGACAAAACCGCAAATTACGCTATAAACCTGATAAAGGGAACGCTCACCGTATCGCCCCGACCGATAACCGTAATTTCTCGCGACGGGCAATGGACTTACGACGGCATGGCGCATACGCGGTCGGCGTTCGATATTTCCGACCAAAAGGGAATGGGGCTTGCCAAAGGGCAGAGCGCGGAACTTTCTTCATATACGTCTGTAACGGACGTCGGAGAAAAGAAAAATTTAATTACCGTCAACATACTTGCCGACGGCGAAGTGGTAACCGGAAACTACGATATAACTTACGAGTACGGAAATCTTTCCGTCTTGCCGAGACCTGTAACAGTGTCGGCGGGCAGTGCGCAAAAGGTGTACGACGGCGCGCCATTGACCTGTTCTACGGTCAGCGGAAACAATATTGTCGGCGGACATAAGGTTGCCGCGCAGACGTCGGGTTCGCAGACGGACGCGGGCGAAAGCGCAAATATCATTGTCGGCGACACCGTTATAATCCGCGACGCAAGCGGCAACAACGTTACGCGGAACTATAAAATTTCTCTTGCGGGCGGTATATTGAAAGTCACGCAGCGCGAAATTACCGTAAAACCGAGCGCCGCGCAAAAGATATACGACGGCGACCCCCTGACCGGCAAACTTTACGGCGCGGCTGAACCCGACCAACTTGTCAAGGGACACAAAATTACCGCCGCGACCGCAGGTTCGCAGACGGACGCGGGAGAAGGCGTAAATTATATAGTTAGGTCAACGGTAAAAATTACCGACTCCTACGGCAGGGACGTTACCGCCAATTACGCGGTTGAAACTGCAAGCGGCAAACTGACCGTCTTGCCGAGACCCGTCACGGTTACCGCAGGGTCCGCGCAAAAGGAATATGACGGAACGCCGCTGACATGCGCGGAGTATGCGGTGACTTCCGCTTACGCGCCCGCGCTGGTTAAAGACCATAAATTGAATGCGGAAATAAGCGGTTCGCAGACGGACGTAGGCGAAAGTCCGAACGTTGCGGCAAGCGTACGGATTTCTTCCGTGGCGGACGATGTTACGGGCAACTACGCAATAGCGGTTGTTGACGGAACTCTCACCGTCACGGGCAAAAAACTGACGGTTACCACCGCGGACGGCGGTTGGGTCTACGACGGCGGCGACCATTATGTGGACGGTTTCGGGTGCGACGGGCTTATTGAAGGACATCAGGCTTCGCGCAAGGAAATAGAAGCATTTGTAAACGCGGGCAGTTACGAAAACAAACTTACCGTTACTATATCCTGCGGCGAAGACGACGTTACGGACTGTTACAGCATAACTTACATTTACGGCACGGTTACGGTTAAAAAGCGCGAAGTGCGCGTCACCACCGACGGCGGCGAATGGGTGTACGACAATACGCCCCATTCCAATCCTTCCGCAAATGTAGACGCGGGCAGTCCTTACGGGCTGGTAGAAGGTCACGGGTTTACATATTCGGACGCGGCTGAAATCGTAACCGTGGGCGAAGCGGAAAATAAAATCACCTTAGGCGTTGCCGAAGGCGAAACGGACAGAACTTCTAACTATGACCTGCATGTGACTTGCGGCACGCTTAAAGTCACAAAGCGCCCCGTAACCGTAACTTACCGTTTTGACAGTATTTACTTTACCGGCGCGCCCGTAAACACCGTTATAACTTCGGGATACTATTTCCGCAGCGTGTCGGAATACGGTCTTGTGGACGAAACGCAGGTAACCGTGACCGTGCTTTGCGACGAGTACGCTACTGGCGCCGCCACCCTGTATTTTGAAGAAGGCAGCGCAAAAATAACAGATTATAACAACAACGATTTATCATCTAACTTCGAAATTACTCTGCTTTCAAAACAGGTCAACATATTAAAGCGCGAAATAATTATCCGCTCGTCTGACGCGGAAAAGATTTACGACGGGCACCCGCTGACCTGCGAAAGGTACGAGATAGCAAACAGCAGTTATGCTTATAACATTTTTGTTTCGGACGCCAAAGTGGAAGGGCACGAAGCCGAAGCGGGGATTACCTTTACCGGTTCTATCACCCAAATAGGCGAACAGCCCAACAGTTTCACCGTTGACAGTTTTAAAGTGCTTGACGGCGCGGGCAACGACGTAACCTACGGATATACCTTTGTTGAAGATTACGGCAATCTGTACGTTACCGAATTCGGCAGCCTGTACGTAACTACGGCGGGCGCGGGCAAAATTTACGACGGAACTCCGCTTACCAACAATAATTATGAAGTAAAAAGTACTCTGGCGGAAGGTTACGCTTACGAAATAAGGGTGACGGGCAGCCGTACCGAAGTGGGCGCGTCGTACAACACTTTTGACGTGACGGTATTCTCTCCGTCCGGCGCGGACGTCACTTCGGGACTAAGGCTGGTTTCTAAGTTGGGCAGGCTCGTTGTTTACGACAGAGAGCAAAGCGGCGTGGGCGATCTGGATCTGAGCGGCGGCATCGGCGGCGGAAACGGCACAGTCGGCGGTGGCGAGCAGCAAACCGCATTGAAAGTTTACTCGGAAGCAAGCGGGCAAGTGTATATGCGTTTGCAGAGCTACGGCGCGTACACGGGCGCAGGCTGGAATCCCGCAAACCCCTATTCGGGCACAATCGAAAACAAGTACGGTATGAACTACCTTACAGGTTTCGCTTTGGGCGGGGCGGGACGGCAGAGCGTTTATATGCAGGTACAGGTTATGGGAAGTTATTACTACCTGCCTTACTACCTTGCTTCGGGCGATTACGGATATGAAATCCAGCAGAGCGACGTGCTGTATTCGGGCGACGCGCGCAAAATTTATTCGCTGTATTATTACCCCTACAACTATCTGCAGGACGGCGCGGTAAAACTGTATCTTCAAAATCTTACCGCGGCGGAGCGCGGGTACAGACAGTTTGTCTACGACAATTACCTTGCCGTTCCGAAAAGTACTGCGGACTATCTCGAACAGGTAATCGCCGCGCAGGGTTTCGATGCTTCCGACAGCGGACTTGCCGCTAAAATCGCGGCGTACGTGCATAGCGCGGCTACCTATAACCTTAATTACGACAAAGCGCTTGACAAAGAGAGCGACGCAGTGGTAAGTTTTTTACGCGACTATAAGGAAGGCGTTTGCCGCCACTACGCCAGCGCGGCTACTCTTCTTTTTAGAATGATGGGCATACCCGCGCGCTATACCGTGGGTTATACGGGTATGACCGCCGCGGGCGAGTGGGTTGAAATCACCACCGAAAACGCGCACGCCTGGGTTGAAATTTACGTTGACGGCATGGGCTGGGTGCAGATAGAAGTAACAGGTTCGTCCGACGGTCCGGAAGAAGAAATAAATTTAGGTATAATCAAGCCCGCGGACGTTACGAAGGAGTACGACGGCAAACCGCTCGTGGCAAACCGCCTGGTTGAACAGGGCAAACTTGCCGAACTTATCAAGGAAGGATATACTTACAGGGCGCAGTTCGGCGGCAGCCGTACCGACGTGGGAACAAGTTCAAGCCGGGTTACGGACATAACGTTGTTCTACCCCGACGGCAAGCCCGTTAAAAATGTATTATGGACTTCGGGCGAAGGCAACCTTACCGTGGTCAGAGCGGGTACGCTTATAACGGTGCATTTGTACTATCTCGCGTGCGAGTACGACGGGCTGGGACATTCGCTGGGCAGCGGCGACTGGTTCGTAGAAGGTTTGCCCGCAGGGTTCAGAATGGAGTTTGACCCGTCTTCGGTTGCAGTGACCGATGCGTACGGTTTTGACTGGGATGCTATAAAGGCGCTTCCTTTACGGCTGTACAACGCCGCGGGGTACGAAGTTTCGGGCAATTACAACATAATTTTCAGCTGCGACAGCGTGCAGGGCAGCCGCGGCGAAGGCATTGATATCAGCCCCAGAAATATTACCGTGACCACGCAGAGCGCAGAAAAAGAGTACGACGGAACTCCGCTTAAAAACGGAGAGTGGTGGATATCTTTCGGCGCGCTTGCAAGCGGACACAGAATGGAAGTGCAGGTGACCGGTTCGTTAACCGACGCGGGCATTGCGGCAAACAGAGCGGAACAATACGTTGTTTACGATGAACGCGGAAACGACGTTTCCGCAAATTACAGCGTTACTTATAAATTCGGAACGCTGACGGTGATTGACTGACGCGGTGTAAAAATGGCAATATTTATTTCTGACAGCCCCGAAAAGACTATGCGCTTCGGGGAACGGTATGCAAAAAATTTAAAGGCGGGCGATGTGGTTTTGCTTGACGGCGAAATGGGCGCGGGCAAAACCGTGTTTGCAAAGGGCGTTGCGCTGGGGCTTGGGATAAGCGATGAAATTTTGTCTCCGACCTATGCCTATATGAACGATTACGGCGGAAAACTTTACCACTTTGACTGTTACCGTTTAAGCAGCGGCGGGCAGGCGGAAAGTCTTGGGCTTTGCGACTACTTTTACGCGGGCGGAATTTGTCTTATAGAGTGGGCGCAGAATATTTCGTCGGTACTGCCGGAAAAAGTCAGGAGAGTTATGATTGAAAAAACTGCTGACGGGAGAAAGATTGTGTATGAGTAATTTTCTTGCGATAGACACGTCGTCGCGCTATCTTACCGTACTTGCGCAAAAGGGCGCGGCAAAAAAACTTATCCATATAGAAGACTGCGCCATGAAACATTCGTGCGTGCTTATGGGCGAAATAGGAAGGGCGCTTGACGCCGTGAAACTGACTCCCGCGGAGTGCGACTTTTTCGCCGCGGTAACGGGACCGGGGTCGTTTACCGGCATAAGGATAGGCATTGCAACCGCAAAGGGTTTTGCCGTAGGCGTGGACAAGCCCGTCAGGGCGGTAACCGCTTTCGACCTTATTGCATATAATGTCAACAGCGAAAATTTTTATACCGTCATAGACGCGGCGCACGGCTATTATTACGTCTGCGGCTACGGCGCGGGCAGGGCGGTTACCATGCCCCCCGCGTATATCAGCCGCGAACGGGCGGAAAGTCTTTATCCCCTTTTCGGCACGGAACAGCTGGATCTGAAAAATTATACAAGGCTCAATGCGGGAGAGTGTCTGGAAACTGCGGTGAAAAACAGCGCCGATATAAGCGCGGATGCGCTTTACGCGCTGTATGTCAGAAAATCACAGGCGGAGGAGAACAGAAAATGAATATCCGCCCCTGGAAATATGAAGATATTCTGCGCATATCGGAAATCGAAAAAGAGTGTTTCCCGCGGGAGCCTTGGTCTTTCGGAATGTTGGCTTCTTCTTTCGGGAACGAAAATTTTTCGGGCGTGGTTGCCGAAGACGGCGGTGAAATCATAGGTTACGGCGGTTTTACCGCCGCGCAGGACACAGCCGATATAGACAATATCGCCGTGGCGGAAGATTTCCGCGGAAGCGGTGTCGCCACAGCGGTGCTTTCCGAACTTTTCAAAAAAGCGAAACAGCGCGGCGTTGAAAAGCTGTTTCTGGAAGTGCGCGTTTCAAACTATGCCGCCATGAGCCTGTATCTCAAATGCGGGTTCAAAGGTGTGTACGCGCGTTCGCGCTACTATCCCGACGGCGAAGACTGTCTTGTGATGGTCAAGGAGCTTTAAAATTCTTTTAGACGGCAGATACGTTTCTCTTTTGCAGGAAGGCGACGGGCGCGACGTTTTGTTTTTGCACGGCTACCTTTCAAAAAAGGAAAGTTTTTATTACCAGATCAAATTTTTATCTTCTTTTTACAGGGTTACCGCACCTGATTTTCCGGGTTTCGGCGCCAGCGCGCCCATAATTTCGGCGTGGTCGGTGGGCGATTATTCGCTTTGGCTTGATAAGTTTATTAAAGCCGCGCATCTGAAAAAACCCGTCATAATAGCACATTCGTTCGGCGCAAGGGTGGCGCTGAAATATCTTTCCGGAAACCCCTGTGCAGCCGAAAAATTGATAATTACGGGCGGCGCGGGCATTGTAAAGCCGCGCGGCAAAAAGTATTTGCGGCGGGTAAAGGCTTACCGTTTCGTTAAAAAGATTTTTCCCGCATTTGCGGAAAAACACTTCGGCAGCGCGGAGTACCGCACACTGCCGCCCGTCATGCGCGAGAGCTATAAAAAAATAGTGAACGAAGATTTGCAGTCCTGCGCAAGAGAGATAAGGTGCAAAACTTTGCTTTTATACGGCGATGAAGATACCGTCACGCCCTGCGGCGAAGAGGGTAAGATATTCAATTCGCTTATTCCGTGTAGCAGGCTGGAAATATGCCGCGGCGGACATTTCTGCTTTTCAGAAAACCCCGTGCCTTTTAACGGCGCGGTCTATAAATTTTTAAACGGTGATTAATTATGGGAATTTTCGTATCCGTACCAAAAACAATCGAGTGCGTTTTAACCGCCCTGATTTTTGCGACGTTGCTTTGCTTCGCCGCCTATAAACCTTTGGGCGTGTTGCAGTCGGCGGGATATTCCTGTAAAAAGTTTTTCAAATGGGTTGCAAAAAAGAGCAATTTCGCCCAAAGGCGGTTGCTTCTTTTGTCTGTGCTGTGTCTCTTGTCCTGCGGCATAGTTTCGCTCTGTTTTTCGTTTACGGGCGAATGGTCGGCGGTGATAGGATTAATTCCTTTTATACTTTTCATTACTGTGTACATTTTCGCGGACCGTAAAATCGCGTTGCGTTCTTCGGTTACTAAGACGGCAAGGTTTACAAGGCTGTACGTCGTGCTGTTTGTGATATGCTTCATATTTTCGTATATTGCCGTAACTCTTTTAAACTTTGCCGACTGCGTCTGGGGCAACGAAATTTTCCGTAATTTAAGGTACTGCGCCCTGGCGGTGTTGCCCGCCGTGCTGTTTCTTTTAATAGCTCTTTCAAACGCGGTTGCAAAAATTTACGAAGTGCCGCGCAACAGAAAATACGTAAAAAGCGCTAAGGCAAAACTTGCGGCGGGCAATATCAGGGTAATTGGCATTACGGGCAGCTTCGGCAAAACAAGCACTAAATTTATACTGAACACAATACTTTCAGCAAAGTACCGCGTGTTAACCACGCCCCGCTCGCACAATACGCCAATAGGAATTGCGCTTGCAATCAACTCGCACAGGCTTGAAAATTACGATATTTTCATTGCGGAAATGGGTGCGAGAAACGTAGGGGATATCGCCGAACTCTGCGAAATATGTCCGCCCGATATTTCCGTGATAACGGGTTTATGCGGGCAGCATCTCGAAACTTTCGGCACGTTCGGAAACGTGGTAAAAGCCAAGGGCGAAATTTTGGAGCGCACGAAACAGTGCGCGGTCATTGCGGACGACTGTTACGACCTTTACGCCGAATACCCCTGCAATAAACAGCGTTGCGACTGCGTGACGGACATAGAGTGTTCGCCCGCGGGCGTAAAATTCAAACTCACGCTCGGCGGCGAAAGCAGGGTGTGCGAGAGCAGGCTTTTGGGCAGACACTCCGCATACAACATTGCTATTGCGGCGCAGACCGCATATCTTGCGGGTATGACGCTTGACGAAATTGCGGCGGCGGTTCCGCAGATAGAGTATATCGAACACCGTTTGCAGCTTATACAGAATAACGGCGTAAATATTCTGGACGACGGTTACAACTCCAACGTAAAGGGCGCGCGCGCCGCGCTGGAAGTTCTGCGCGGTTTCGAAGGCAGAAAAATCGTCGTGACGCCCGGGCTTGTGGAGCTGGGCGTTCTGGAAAAGCAGGAGAATTACGAGCTGGGTAAAAACCTTACGGGGCTCGATTTGGTGATTCTTGTCGGCGATACGTTGATAGAACCCGTTAAATGCGGTTATACAGACAATGGCGGCGACACGGAAAAAATCGTAACTGTTCCCACACTTCAGGCGGCGCAACAGCATATAAAGGAATATATACGTCAGGGCGATACGGTACTGTTTCTGAACGATTTGCCCGATGTGGTTTAGGCTTAAGAAGAAATTTGAAATTCACCAAAGTTTAAAAATAAAGCGGAGGTGGATTATGAAAAGAACAATTGCCGTAATTTTCGGCGGCGTTTCAAACGAAAACGAAATTTCCGTAATAACGGGTACGATGGCAGCCAACGTTCTGAAGAGCGGGGGCGAACAGGTCGTACCTTTGTTTATGTCGCAAAAGGGCGACCTGTACACGGGCGATATGCTGCTGGATATAAACAGCTTTAAAGACGGCGGTTATGAAAAGGCTGCGCGCGCTTCGGTGGTGCGCGGTGGCGTGACCGAACTCAATAAACACGGCAAAATCAAAAAATTTATAAAGGTGGACGTGGCGCTTAACTGCTGTCACGGCGGTATAGGCGAAGGCGGCGGGGTTTGCGGACTCTTCGCACTGTGCGGTATACCGCTTGCAAGCGCTGGTATGTTCGAGTCGGCTGCGTTTATGGATAAATATTTTACGAAACTGGTGCTCGGCTCGCTGGGCGTAAACGTTGCGCCCTACGTATATTTCCGCAGTCCGAAAGACGCGCTGTGCGCCGAAGAGCTGGGTTATCCCGTGATAGTGAAACCTTCTAAACTCGGTTCGAGCATAGGCATAACAAAAGCGCGCGACAGGGAAGAGCTTTTATCCGCGGTTGAAGCCGCTTTCTTTTACGACGACGGTATTCTGGTTGAAAAATACTTTTCCGACCGCCGCGAGATAAACTGCGCGGCGTATTACTCGGAAGGCAGGGTTATAACTTCGGAATGCGAAGAAGCGTTTACCAAGGGCGATATTCTGAGCTATGACGACAAGTACGCGGGCAGCGGAAAGTCGCAGCTTCCCGCCGATTTGCCGGACGGGGTTTCGGAAAAAATAAAGGGGCTTACGTCTGACGTTTACTCGCGCCTGAATATGCGCGGAATCGTCCGCTTCGACTACATACTTTGCGGCGGCGAAGTTTATTTAAGCGAAATAAACACCGTCCCCGGCTCGCTTTCTTACTATCTGCTGTCCAACGGGTTTAAAGACTTTTATCCCGTGTTGCAGGCGGTGATAGTTCAGGCGGTGGACGACTGGCAACGCGCCGCCGATAAAAAAGTACTTTGCACGGGTATTTTGAACGCCCTTCCCGCAAACGCCGCAAAAATAGGTAAAAAATAAAATAAGCCGCCGCGCTTTGCAAAGCGCGGCGGCTTCTATGTTTGTTTACCGTGATTTTAAAACGCGTTCAAAGTCTACGCCGTAAAAATGGTCTTTATCCGTACTCAAAAGACAGTCCGCAACAAATTTTGCCGCTGTTTCGCAGGAGTTTCTTTCTCCCTTGCCAAGCAGATAATTAGCCGTAAATACCGAAGCGAAAATATCGCCCGTGCCGTGTTTGCTCTGCGGAATTAATTTATGCGTTATTACTTCGCTTTTGTTTTTATTGTAAATTACTTCCGCAATATCCTTTTCCGACAGTGCGCCTGTTATGATAATTTTGCCGTTTGTAATTTCCGAAAGTTTTTCCCCGAGAATTTCTACAAAAGAAATATCGTAATCGGGTCTGTATTCCGTATCCGTAAGAAAGCACGCTTCCGTAACGTTCGGAAGAATAACGTCCGCGTGTTTTAAAAGTTTGCGCATTTCGTTTACGTAATTTGCGTCGAACCCCGGATACAGTTTGCCGTTGTCGCCGAAAACGGGGTCTATTATAACTTGCGCCCCGTCGGAAGAGAAAGCGGCAAAACATTCTTTTGCAATCTGCATAAGCTCGGGTTTTCCGAGATAGCCCAGAAGAAAGGCGTCGAATTTAAAATTGTTGTTTTTCCAGTGTCTGAAAATATTTTGCGTTTCGTTTGTCAAATCAAGGTAGCTCCAGCTTTCGAACATAGTATGGTTTGACAAAATTGCGGTAGGCAGTACGCAGGTTTCTATTCCGTTGGCGGATAATATGGGTAAAGCTACGGTTAGCGAACATTGCCCCACGCAGGACAGGTCCTGCATTGTTAACAGTCTTATATCTGACATTTTACACCTCTTTTAATTTATTGTTCCGGCGGGACAGGTTTTTCCCGTTCTTCCGTCTTATTATACTTGATAATCATTTCCCCTTTAAAATCCGGCAAAAGACGAGCGGCTTTCAGGCGGAGTTTAAGGTTACAAACGTATAAAATCACTATTGCGACAGCCAGTCCGATAATCTCCTGCAACACGTTTGCGGGCATCTTCATTACCGCAACCGCGGGCGAAAGCCCTTCCCAGGTTATGCGCTTTAAAAAATATCCGAAGATTACCAGAATTGCGGGCAGTATACCTGACAGTACTGCAAGCACGGCTTCCGTTTTATTACTGCCCTTTTTGTTGAAAAAGTAGCGGAGCAGAATAAAAATACCCGAAGCGGTCAAGCCCTGCGCCCCGTGAATGAGTAGGGAAGGTATAGCGTTGTACGCCGTGCCGTTTATACCGAACAGGTCGAAAAAAGTAGTGCCTATCCCGCCGACGATTGCCGCGCCCAACGGGTCGAGTATGTATGCGGACATAAATATCACAAAATCGCACCAGTAAATTTTCCCCGTCAGTACGGGAAGCCCGGGAATATACCCCGTTGCAACCACCATAGCGGTTAAAAGCGCGGTGTAACATAGCCATTTGGTAGTAAAAAAGAACCTTTTTGCCATTTTCAATCCCTCAACATTGACTATTATAAGTTTTTTGTGGTATTATTAAAATAATCAATTTGAACAAATTTTATAATACCAGCGGTGGCTTATGCAGACATATGTTTTAAACGGTAAAAACAAATATTGGTCGCTTTACAAAAAACTGCGCGGCGATATTCTTGAAGGCAGGCTGAAAAACGGTGAAAGACTGCCTTCAAAGCGCGCGCTTGCGGAAAGCCTTAACGTAAGCGTTATAACCGTGCAGTCTGCTTACGACCAGCTTCTGGCGGAAGGTTACGCATATTCGAAGGAGCGCAGCGGTTACTTTGTGTCCGACGTGAACGTGGAGTTTTACGGAAAGCGCGACGTCCCGCCCGCCGACGTCAGGCAGGAAAAGAAATTCGCGTTGGATTTTGTTAAGGGTACGGCATCGTCGCTGTTTCCGTTTTCCACTTGGGCAAAACTTATGCGCACGGTGCTTTCCGACTGCGGAGAACATCTGCTTGAAAGAGTGCCCTGCGACGGCGACGCGGAATTGAAAAACGCGGTTTCAAGCTATCTGTACCGTGCGCGCGGTATTGACGCCGACCCGCGCTGCGTGGTTATAGGCGCGGGTGCGGAGTACCTGTACGGCGTAATCGTGCAACTTCTCGGGCGGGACAAACTGTTTGCGGTGGAAAACCCCGGTTACGGCAAAATTTCAAAGACTTATAACCTGAACGGGGCAAAGTGCGTTTATATTCCCGTAACGGACGCAGGGGTAGACTGCCGTGCGGTTGAAGAGAGCGGCGCGGACGTTTTGCACTTTTCGCCGTCGCACCAGTTTCCTACGGGCGCGGTAACGCCCGCTTCGTCAAGGGCGCGGCTTATCGGCTGGGCGGACTCGGTTGACGGGTACGTGGTGGAAGACGACTATGACAGCGAGTTCAGACTTTCCGGCAAGCCTTTGCAAAGTATGTTCAGTCTCTGCCCCGACAGGGTTATTTATATGAACACGTTTTCAAAGAGTCTTGCGCCGTCTATGCGAATGGGCTATATGGTTTTGCCGCCCGCCCTGTACGAAAAGTATTTGCGCCTTTTTTCACATTCGGCAAACGTCGTTCCGCTGTTCGAACAGAAGACCCTTGCGAAAATGCTTGACGGCGGTTACTTCGAGCGGCATATAAACAGGCTGAAAAATTATTACCGTACCGTAAGGCAGGCGGTACTTGACAAGGCAAGGCAGTTGTGCGTACGCGATATAAAGGACACAGGCAGCGGGTTGCATTTGCTTGTTTCGTTTGACGGCGCGTCTGACAAGATTTTAAAGGAGCAGGCGGCGCAAAGGGGGATAAACCTTAAATGCCTTTCCGATTACCTTCTTTCCCCGATGGACGGAACGGAAGGCTGGGCGGTGATAAATTATGCGGGCGCAACCCCCGAAGGCGTTGCCGCGGTAAAAGTATAATAAACGCATTAAGAATATGAAAAAAGACCGCCCGCGGAATTTCCGCGGGCGGCTGTCATTTTAAAATTTTTATCTGTTGCAACCCAATGTTACATAAATAAAGGGTGAAACAACAAAATTGTTTCCTTCGTTGTAACGTTCGTCTAACATTTCGTAAACGGTCATTTCAAGCACCTCCTGAATTCAATTCTCATTTTCCCTAAATCGATATAAAGCAGTGCCGTCCGAACTTTAATTTATCTTGCACAGTCAAGAATTACGTAAGCCATAGGCGAAACCGCAAGGTTTGCATTTTCATCCATTTCGTTAAGGTTGTCGTAAATAAACATTTCCGTAAACCTCCTGCAATCGTTATTTCAAGGCCGCAACCTTGATTTCGTGAGTAGTATACCACCGTAAATTTTGTTAGTCAATAACAAGCGTAAAAAATTTCAAAAAGTTATTTTTGTTAGTTTATAACAATATTTTATGTTCGTAATTATAATTTTTGTGAATTTACAGTATACCGAATAAATTTTTGCTAAAAATTTTCATAATTAACAAAAACTAACATTTTTTATCATTTTTTACGGCATAAATGAATAAAAGGCGCGCGGCGGGTGTTTAAAAGGATAAAAATCCCCGTTTTAACGCCGCCCGCAAATGTTGCGGGCGGCGTTAAGGTATATAAGAGGGGGTATATTCAATTATTTTTCAATAAGTTCAAGGAAAGTTTCGGGGTCGGCAAGTTCGCCGTTTTCCCTTATTTCAAGGTGCAGGTGCGCCCCCACGAAGTTTTCCGTACCAGTTGCCTGCGACAGCTTGCCTATAACCTGTCCGCGCTTTATTTCGCTGCCCCTGCCGATGCCGTCGGCTATATCTATAAACTTATAGGTCGCTTCAACCCCGTTGCCGTGGTCTATTACAAGGTATCCGCCGAACAGCACTGCCGAAGCGTCGTTATCGTAAACGACTTCTTTCACCTTGCCGTCTTTCATTGCGTAAACTTCTTCGCCTACTTCGCCCGCGAAGTCGATACCTTCGTGCAGGTAGTACCAGCCCAGCGTTTCGTTATGGAAGAAATCGTACAAATTTGCAACCGTAATTGTCTTGATGGGGGTAAAGTAGCTGTTGTCAACCGACGCAGGTCCTTCATCTTCGTCGGGGTCTTTGTCGTTACCGTCGTCGGGCGGGTTCTGTCCGGAGTCAATGTTCAGATTAGGGTTCGAACCTTTGACCGTAAATATTACCGTGACCGTTACCGCCGCGATAACAAGAAGACAAGCCGCCAGAATCAGGTAGTAAAGTAAGACTTTCTTTTTGCTTTTCTTTGTTTCTTGGTTTTTCATAATATAACTCCTTCAAATTTGATATTGACAACGGATTTTGATTTTATTCAATATCCGCCGAAAATTATCGGCGACGCAACCGTAATTTTTTCGGTCTTGACGCAGATATGTAAATTTATCTCTTCCCCGTACAGCATAACCGAGTAGGGCAGGTCTGCGGTGCAGTAGTAGTTTACGCTGTCGGAAAGGGTTTCGGTAAAAATAATTTTACCGTTCACCGACTTTAAAAAAGCCCCTATGTCAATCACGTCGTATACGGCGCTTTCCCCGCATACGTCTTTAAGACTCAGCTTTAATACGTCGGCATTGTCGAGAGTGGTAATCTCGCGGCAGTTTTTAGAAGTATCGCCGCAGAAAAATGTATAACGTTCTGCTCCGCCGAAACACAGCCGCGAAGGCAGTATGGCAATTACGGCAATAACCGCGCCCGCCAAAAGCGTTACAGCCAGCAACTTAATAAAACGCATAACCGCCCTCCCGCAACATTTATTGCCACCAGAAAATTTTAATATACATAAATTTTAAAAAATTTTTTTCTTTTTAAAAACTTATAAAGCCGTCCCGCGCCAAAGCGCGGGACGGCAATTTATTATATTTATGGTTTATTAAATGGCTTATAAAGTATCTTTCCTGAGCAGTATCCGTAAATTTTTTCCAAAAAAGCAGATAAAAAATAAAAAAATTCCAAAAAAGTACACC
>CAJTQF010000013.1 GCA_910578565.1 uncultured Christensenella sp. | reverse complement strand
ACCGCAGACGCCTGTACAGCAACCTATGCAGGCAATGCAACAGCCCGTTCAGACAGGCGGCGGAAGCTCGTTTGAGTCTTTAATTCTCGAAGAAAGGCTTCGCGCGGCGGAAGAACGCGCGAGATATGCGGAAGAGCGCATTGCGCGGGCGGCGGAAGAACGCGCGAGATATGCGGAAGAGCGGACTTTACGCGCGGCGGAAGAACGCGCAAGACTTGCCGAAGAGCAGCTTATGCGCAGCGCCTATATGAACCGCATTCCGGCGGCGGGCGGCGGAGAAAACGGCAGCGTTTCGCTTGACGCGTTGGGCGCGTTGGTGTTGGCGGCGTTGAAAAACTATGCCGGCGGCGAACAGCCCGAACAGATTGCGCCTGCGGAACAGCCGCAGATGATAGAAGCGTCTTCACAGATCTCAAACGTTCCCACGGTTTACCCGCCCGACGCGGTGATAACCACTACGACGACGGTAGACACAACGCAAAAGCCTTTGCGCAGGGAGCGCGGCGAAAGCGACGTATCGGGATTTTCCGATCTTGACGGATTCTACGACACGTATACGGAAAAATAAATATGACGGTAAATTACAGCCGCCCGCGGAATTTCCGCGGGCGGCTTTACCTTAAATCCGCGGTTAAAGCAGGTAAATTTTTGCGTATTATCAACCAAAAAAGGTTGACAAGCGTTTAATTGTATGTTAAACTCAAAAAGCATCCGGATTGGGGGTGTAATTTTTTTGTACGGAGTTTTCCATAATGAAAGCATCAACAAGGGCTAAAATAACATTTGAATGTACCGAATGTAAGCACAGGAATTACGACAGCTATAAAAACAAGCGTAACGATCCCGACAGGCTTACCGTTTCAAAATACTGCCCCTTCTGCAAGAAACATACCGAGCATAAGGAAACGAAGTAATTTTCCATAAGGGAGTTGTTTATGGCGACCAAAAACGACAACAAAGTTAAAAAGCCCAACATTTTCGTAAGAATGGGCAGAAAGCTCAAAGAAACCTTTTCTGAACTGAAAAGGGTGACCTGGCCTACTTTTCCCAAAGTAATTAAAGGCACCTGCGTTGTTCTGGTAGTGGTGGTGGTGTTTACCGTCATCGTAACCGGAATAAACTACGGGCTTCAGGAGCTTTTGAAAGTTATAACCAACATCAAGGGGTTCGGAGAATAAATAATGGTAGACGTTACGACTACGCCCTGCTGGTATATTCTTCACACCTACGCCGGCTACGAGTCTATGGTGAAGGACAACCTTGAAAGGCTTATAGAAAACAACAATCTGCAATCCATGATTTTCGAAGTGAAAATACCCATGGAGCAGACCATAGAAGAGAAGAACGGCAAGCGCAAGGTTGTAGAGCGCAAGCTGCTCCCCTGCTATGTTTTTATAAAGATGATATATTCCAACCAGCTCTGGTATCTGATTACCAACACAAGGGGCGTAACCGGTTTCGTCGGTCCGCAGGGCAGACCCATTCCTTTAAAGGAAAACGAAATCCGCAAAATGCGCCTTGAAGAGAGAGTGGTTGAAGGCGAGTTCGGCATAGGCGACAGGGTCAGCGTGGACGCAGGTCCTTTGGAAGGATTCGAAGGCACCATTACCGAGTTGAACGACGCGGCGCAGAAAGCCAAAATCAACATCGAAATGTTCGGCAGAACCACCGACGTCGAAGTGGAATATATTCAGATTAAAAAAGTTGCCGAGTAAGGCGGCAAATTACAAAGTTATAAACCCGCGGCGTTAATAAAACGCACGGATTTTGTTATGTGGGAGAATGTATCAAATCTTTCAGGGTATATTCGTTTTAACCACACGGAGGAAATATAAATGGCAAAAAAGATTACCGCGGTAGTCAAACTGCAACTTCCCGCCGGTAAAGCAACCCCCGCGCCCCCCGTAGGTTCTACGCTGGGTCCCCACGGTATCAACATACCCGGCTTTACCAAGGAATTCAACGCAAAAACGGCGGCACAGGCAGGACTTATCATCCCCTGCGTAGTCACAATCTATCAGGACAGAAGTTTCACTTTCGAGCTGAAAACACCCCCTACGCCCGTTCTTATCAAAAAGGCGCTGGGACTCGAAACGGCAAGCGCGCGCCCCAACAGGGACAAGGTAGGCAAACTTACCAAAGCGCAGGTTGAAGAAATCGCCAAGACGAAAATGCCCGATTTGAACTGCACCGATCTGGAAGCTGCTAAATCAATGATTAAGGGAACAGCCCGTTCTATGGGCGTAACGGTGGAGGAGTAAGATTATGAAGTTGGCAAAAAAGTACGCTGAAAGCATTAAATCCTACGACCCTTCCAAGTCCTACGATTTGGGCGAAGCGGTTAAAATCGTTCTCGATACCGCTAAGGCAAAATTCGACGAAACTATCGAACTGCACGTTCGTCTGGGCGTTGACCCCAGACAGGCTGACCAGCAGGTCAGGGGCGTTCTTGTACTCCCCAACGGCACGGGTAAGCAGAAGAAAGTGCTTGTTATAGCAAAAGGCGACAAGGCGGACGCGGCTACCGCTGCGGGCGCGGATTACGTCGGCGCGGAAGAAACCATTCAGCGTATTCAGTCGCAGAACTGGTTTGACTTCGACGTTATGATTACCACCCCCGATATGATGGGTATGGTAGGACGCATCGGTCGTATTCTCGGACCCAAGGGCTTGATGCCCAACCCCAAGTCGGGTACCGTAACTATGGACGTTGCGAAAGCCGTTCAGGAAGTTAAAGCAGGTAAGGTTGAATACCGTCTTGACAAGACCGCGATAATTCACTGCCCCATCGGCAAAAAGTCGTTCGGTCCCGACAAGATTACCGAAAACTTCAACGCGCTTATGGACGCTATCGTTAAGGCTAAACCCGCAACTTCAAAGGGTCAGTACATCAAGAGCGTAACCGTAACTTCGACAATGGGTCCCGGCGTTAAAGTTACTTACAACAAAGGTTAAAAAACAGTAAAAATTATTTGACTTAATTTACCGTTAAGACTATAATTAAAAAGTAAATAAATTTTCTGTGCCGAAGACGGCGGGTGCGCTTGCGCTCAATACCCCGCTCAGGTGACGGGTCAATTTTTAATAAGCGATTATTACAAATTCCTTGTGTCACTTTGCGCACAAGGAATTATTTTTTATCGACCGCGGCAAAGCGGAAAGGAGGAACAAATTGTCAGAAGAAAGAAAGTCGGCTAATTTTGAAGCGAAAAAAGTTGTCGTTCAGGAAATAACCGAAAAAATCAAAGCGGCAAAGTCGGTTGTGCTGGTTGATTACAACAAACTTACCGTTGCGGAAGTTTCTGAACTGAGAAACAAGTGCAAACAGGCTAACTGCGAATACAAGGTTTACAAAAACACCCTTGTAAGAAAGGCTTTCAACGATTTAGGTTACAAAGATTTTGACGCGGACCTTAACGGTCCCACCGCTGTAACTTTCGGCGCGGACGAAACGTGCGCGGCTAAACTTATGGTAGCGGCGGCAAAAGATTACGACGGTAAAATCGTTTTAAAGAGCGCGTTTGTAGACAATGCTTACGTTGACAAGGCAGGCGCAAAAACTCTTGCAAATATGCCTTCAAGGGAAGAACTCGTTGCAAAAATGCTTGGTTCTATGCAGGCACCTTTGGCAAATTTTGCAGGTGTGCTTAACAATCTTAAAGCGGGTATCGTGCGCGTTCTCGGCGCGGTAGCCAAAACCAAGGCTTAAACAGTCAAAAATTCAAACGGGCGGGCGCGTGCCCTGACAGCGCAAAAAAAATATAAATTATAAAATAAATGGAGATTAATAAAATGGCAGACGTAAAGAAATTTATCGAAGAAGTAAAAAATATGACCGTACTTGAACTTAACGAACTCGTTAAGGCTCTTGAAGAAGAATTCGGCGTAAGCGCGGCGGCTCCCGTAGCAGTTGCAGCGGCTCCCGCAGCAGGCGCAGCTCCCGCAGCGGCAGCGGAAGAAAAGAGCGAATTCAACGTTGTTCTTAAAGACGCAGGCGACAAGAAAATCGACGTTATCAAAGTTGTACGCGCATTCACCGGACTTGGTCTTGTCGAAGCTAAAACCGCAGTTGAAAAGGGCGGCGTGCTTAAAGAAAACGTTGCTAAAGAAGAAGCTGATAAAATTCTTGCAGACCTTAAAGCTGCAGGCGCAACCGCTGTTCTTGAGTAATTTAAGTATAGGGCGTTGCGGCGTAACTTAGTTAAGTTACGCGCAAATCAAATTAAAAATTAAGCCGCCGTGTGCATTTGCACACGGCGGCTTTTCGTTTATTCTACAAGTTCGTCAAGAGAAATACCGTACAACTTTGCAAGTTTAATAAAATTTTGCAGCGTAGGCACGGTTACTCCCCATTCGTAATTTTGATATGATTGATAAGATATTCCTATTTGTCCGGCAACAAAAGTTTGCGTGTATTCAAACTGTTTACGTAAATCTTTTAAATTTCTCGCTAAGTTTTTCAGTTCGTTCATTTTTATTCTCTTCCTACGATATAATCAAGCGAGCAGTTGAAAAATTTAGCGAGTTCGGAAATATTTTGCATTGACGGTATGCGTTTACCGTGATACCAGTCGTCAACGCTTTGCTCGGCAAATTGGGTGGCTATGCAAAGTTTGTAGCGCGTCAAATTATTTTCGTTCAATAATTTTTTAAACTGTTCGGAAAACGGCGGTAAAGATTTAAATAAAATTTGCGGATTAGTTGCAGTACGTCCGAACAGGTATTCCAGCGAACAATTGAAATAGTCGGCAATTTTAACGGCGTTTAAAAGTGAAGGCACGCTGTTTTTTCGTTGATATCTGTATATGACAGAACGGTCTATGTTTACCGCTTTTGATAAAGTTTCGGCGGTTAAATTGTTTTCAAGAATAAGCTCGCATAGAGTATCGCTGAAAGCTGTTAAAATATCTATCAACTTTCTCTACCGAGTACAAAATCTATTCTGCAATCAAAATGAGCGGCAATTTTTTCAATGCTTTCCACTGTCGGAACGCTTTCGCCCTTTTTCCATTCAAAGAAAGTACTTTCGGGAATTTTTACTTCACGGAAAAACGAGCGGTACGATTTTTTAAAATAATTTGCCAAAAATACTATTTGCTCGGAAAAAGGCGGACAGCTTTTAAACACCAGCTCCGGATTCTCTTCTTCAAGACCAAGCAAAAAGTCTGTTGAACGGTTAAAATAATCGGCAATTAAAATCAGATTTGCGCAGGTCGGCGTGCGTTGCATGCTTAAATACCGCGTTACCGTCTGCGGTGAGATACCAAGTTTTTGCGCGAGAGTTTTTCCGTTCAGCTCCCCGTTTACGAGCATAAGATGTGAAAGCCTGTCGGTAAATGTTTGCCAGTTAATCATAATAATACCTACTGTTTAATTATCTCCGCCATTGGTGTTTAAATGCTTGACAAATCCCAATGGCGGAGTATATTATAATTATAATAACGGCGTGATACAGCCTTCCTTGGGATAAATGCGGCTTATAATATAAATATGCAGGGCGAAAAGTTCACCACATTCTGCCGCCCTGAAAAATGAAGATTGCTTGGGCAATAGCCGTACGTTCCAAGGAAGCCTATATCACGTCAAAAACAATAAGGTGGTGCGAATGAGCGAAAAAATAAATGCGATAGATTTTACCGAAGATTTGTATGTGGCAATAAAGGATTATTTTATAGGGGTAATTGAATGCGGCGTTACAGATATAACAGTAACGTTTTTAACCAACGACAAATTTAAAATCACGGTAGAAAAACTGTAATAAATCAGACAGCGGTTAAAAACCAACCCTGCCCCTCGCACTTATGTGCGCGGGGCAGGGATTATTTAAAGCGTGAAAGTAGATTGCAAATTTCGGTTAAGTTTGGCAGTTATGAATAATCTCCAAAAGTACTTTGCATTTTTTTTGTTTGTGTGCTATTATTTACATAGTTGTGGAGATATGTATGAAGAACGGAATTTTAGCAGTTTTACCGTTATTGTTAGCAGGGTTATCATCTTGCTTTCAATGCGGACCGGGCAGCGCACAACCGATTTATCATTTTGGGATAGAATATGATTTTACTCAATGCCTGATTAGAGCGGAGCATGAAGAAAGTGAGATGCGTTTTGAGTTTTATTATACACATATAGACAGAACTTATGATTGTTCCTTCTATTTTGTATTTACAGGCGAATTTTTGGAACACTTATATAACGATACCGAATTCAGCTATACTGATGAAAACGGAAACGAAATAGTTTTTGACGAAAACGGACACTATTATTTCAACGGAGATAAAGTTATTTACATTTCTTACGAAAACGCCAACGAAGAAATTAAATCATCAATAGCAAATGAACAGTTTAGCATAAGTATAGGTTGCGGCACGTTTGTTCCATCCGACGTTACCGAGTGATTATGTCAATTAAATAATACTGCCCCGCGCACATAAGTGCGCGGGGCGGATTGGTTTAACGGGTGATAGCTGGGTGTAAATTTAGGCTAAGTTTGGTGATTATAATTTATCGGGCAAAAAAACACTTTGCATTTTTTTGTTTATGTGGTATTATTTACACGGAGTAAATTTTAAAATATGGAAGAAAGCAAAAAAACCCTGTATTCTGCGGTCCAGCCGACAAACAGTCTTACTATCGGCAACTATATAGGCGCAATTAAAAACTGGGTTAATCTTCAGAACGACTACAACTGTTTTTACGCAATCGCAAATATGCACGCGATAACCGTCAGGCAAAACCCTGCGGATTTAAGGCGCAATACGCTTGCGTTGCTTGCGCTGTATATTGCGTGCGGGGTAGACCCCGAAAAATGCACGCTGTATCTGCAGTCGCACGTGCCGGCGCACGCCGAACTTTGCTGGGTGCTTAATTCTTATACCTATGTCGGAGAAATGGAAAGAATGACCCAATTTAAGGATAAGAGCGCGAAACACGCCGATAATATAAATATGGGTCTTATGGACTATCCCGTGCTTATGGCGGCGGATATCCTGTTGTACCGGGCGGACGTTGTTCCCGTCGGGCTTGACCAAAGACAGCATCTGGAAATTGCCCGCGATATAGCGCAGCGTTTCAATAACGCGTATTCACCCACGTTCACCGTACCCGAAGGCGTGTATATGAAAGTGGGCGCAAAGATAAACGATTTGCTCGACCCGACCAAGAAGATGTCAAAGTCCGCGGAAAATGCTAACGGCTCGGTCTTTTTGTCCGACGACAAAGACGCCGTTATGCGCAAGTTCAAACGCGCGGTTACCGACAGCGACGCACAGATAAAATACGACCCAGAAAACAAGCCCGGCGTAAGCAATCTTTTAACTATTTATTCGGTGTTTGCGGGCAAGACGGTTGAACAAGCCGAAAAGGAATTTGCGGGCGTAGGCTACGGCGAGTTTAAACTTGCCGTGGGCGAAGCGGTTGCGGACAGGCTTGCGCCGTTGCAGGCGGAACAGGCAAGACTGCTCGCGGACAAGGCTTATCTTGACGGAGTTCTGAAAAAGGGCGCCGAAAGCGCGGCGCGCACCGCGGACAGGACTCTTGCGAAAGTTTACAAAAAAATTGGATTTTATCAAATTTAAAATAATGGGCAAAAATTTGCGCGAACGGGAGATTTAATGTTCGGATATATCAATCCCGACAGACCGTATCTTTTTATCAAGGACGAAACTTTATACAAGGCGCTGTACTGCGGACTGTGCAAAAGCATAGGCGCGGGCTGCGGTCAGCGGGCGCGTTCGGCTTTGACTTACGATATGGCATTTATGTCGGCGCTGATTCATAATATTAAACACGAGGACGTCACCGTAAAAAAATCCCGTTGCGTTCTGCATATTTTCAGGCGCAGACCGATTGCCGCCGCGGACGACACTACGGTAATGCTCGGCTGTATAAACACGGCGCTCGCTTACTACAAACTTTGCGACGACAAGGCGGACGGCGACAGAAGGGGCGTTTTCAGACACTGGTTCAAAAGGGGATTCAGGCGCGCAAAACGCCGCCACCCCGAAGCGGTTGAAATAATAAAACGCCAGCTTGAAAAGCAGTCTTTACTCGAAAGGGCGGGGTGCGCGGTGATAGACGAAGCGTGCGAACCCACTGCACAGATGATGAAAGAACTTTCGTTTTACGCGCTGGGCGAACGCGCCACGCAGGACACGGGTTGGCTGTTTTACGATTTGGGCAAGTGGGTCTATCTTGCCGACGCGCTGGACGACTATGACAAGGACGTAAAAAAGGGCAGGTACAACGTACTTTACAACTGCTTTAAAATAAGTTGCAAGGCGGACGCATTAAAGGAAAACGCGGAAGAAATTACCTACGTATTCGATTCGCTTTTTGCGGATATGCGGCAAAGGCTTGCAAATATTAATTTCAGGTACAACCACGACTTGACCGACAATATAATTCTGCGCGGCATACCGCTGAAGACGAGAAGTCTTTTAAACTGCGGATGCGGCAAAAAAGGGTGTAAAAAAAATGAACAAACAAAATCTTGAAATTCTGGGGCTTTCGGAAAGCGCTACAAGGGAAGAGATAAAGGCTTCTTACGAATCTTTGCGCGCAAAGTATCTCGAAGAAAGATTTATGGACGGCGACGCGGGCAACAACGCCGCGAAAATGCTGACCAAAATAGAAGTTGCCTACAACGAACTTATAAACGAGCTTAGCGAGACCGCTTCCGAATTCGACGCGGACAGCGCGTATTTAAAAGTTGAAGAGACCATAAAAAACGGCAACATAGACCAGGCTCAGCGCGAGCTGGACGCTTTTAACGAGCGCGGCGCGCAGTGGCACTATTTGCAGAGTGTAATTTTTTACCGCAAAAACTGGATGAACGAAAGCAAGAAACAGCTTGAAATCGCCCTGCAGTTAGAACCCGAAAACGAGAAATATAAAGAATCTTATAAAAAGTTAAACGACAAGCTGAATTACGACGCCAGCCGCGGCGGGGCAAATGCGGCTAACCAGTCGGTTTACCAAGGGCAGAATATCGAAGGAAGCCCCGACGACCAGATGGGCGGAAATTTCTGCGCTTCGTGCATTCAGTGCTGTTACCTGAATATGTGCATAAACTGTCTTTGCAACGGCTGTTGCCGTTAAAGCGCAATGGGCAGGCGCAACAATTCACGCACTTTTGAAATAGCGCTTTCCGCCATATCCTGCGCGGTTGCGGCGGGTGCGCTGGCTTTGGGGCTTTTAAGCGGCTGGCTTGTGGGTACGGGATACCTTATAGCGGTCATAGCCCTTATGCTGCCCCTTTCAAAGCAGTTTTTATGGGGCGGGTTTCTGGCGTATATGGCAACGGTCATTTTAGCCGTGGTTTTAGGCGCAGCGGTAAAGTTCTGGGATCTGGTGCCGTTTGCAATGTTTTTCGGGCTTCATCCGTTGATGAATTTTTTACAGGTGCGTTTTAAAATAAACAGGTGGCTTGCGTTTGCGATAAAAGCGGTATGGTTTGACTGCACGCTGGTTGCGGGTTATTTTTTAATATACGAACTGGGCGGTATAGCCCTGCCCGAGCAGGTGCAGGCGGTTATCGAAGGCTGGCGGCTTTACGTAATAATTTTCACAGCCGGCACGGCGGTGTTTCTGCTTTACGACTATCTGATATTTAAAGCGCAAATAGGTGTGAACAGGCTTGTTTACAGGATACGGAAATGATAAAAAACGAAGATTATAAAGGCGTCGTACAGGCACTCGGCACGGACGGCGAAGGAATAATTTACTGTGAAGGCGCGGCGGTGTTCGTGCCTTTTTGTCTTGTCGGGGAAGAGATAAAGTTCAGGGTTTTAAAGGTTAAGGGGAAAATTGCATACGGCAAACTTCTGGAAGTGATAAAGCCTTCGCCCGAAAGGGTAAAGCCGCGCTGTCCCGTATTCGGCAAATGCGGCGGGTGTGATTTGCAACATGCAAGTTATGCCGCCCAGCTCGATTTTAAACGCGGGTCGGTTAAAAACAGCCTTTACAAAATAGGCGGGATAACCGCGGAAGTAAGCCCCGCCGTGGGTTGCGCGGAAGAGTACGGGTACAGAAACAAAATTTCTATCCCGATAGGCGAAGACGGCGCAGGGCTGTACGCGCGGCACAGCCACAGAATCGTTCCCGCGGACGACTGCCCGATACAAAAGGACTGGGCGAAAAAAGTAATCGCCGCGCTGAACGGATACATAAAAGTTTGCGGCGATAAAAAGTATTTAAGACACCTTGTCGTGCGCGGCATAGACGGAAAATTTATTTTTGCGCTTGTCGCAAAAAAGCAGGTGAACGCACAACCGCTTATAGAAAGCCTTGCAAAGGATTTTAAGGAATTTACCTTTCTAATCAATATAAACGATAGCGAAACGAACGCCATATTCGGCAAAGAGTGGCGCACACTGCGCGGGAACGGTTATTTTAAAGCGGAAGAATACGGCATTACCTACACCGCCGGCGCAAACACTTTTTTGCAGGTCAACGACGACGTGCGCGCCAAACTTTACAACAGAGTTTTGCGCGAAGCGGGCGAAAACTCTGTTGCGATAGATTTATACAGCGGCGGCGGAATGCTTACCGCAATGCTCGCTAAAAAGTGTAAAAAGGCTTACGGCATAGAGATAGTCGAACAGGCTTCGCGTTGCGCGGACGAGCTGAAAAACGAAAACGGTTTGCAGGGCAAAATGTTCAATATCTGCGGCAAAGCGGAAGACGAGATTGAAAAAGTGATTTCGGCGACTGACGGCGAAAACCGCGTTATCGTGTGCGACCCGCCGCGCAAGGGTATGGAGCGCAGTGTTGTGTACGCGATAAAAAACTCGGGCGCGGAAAAAGTGGTTTTAATTTCTTGCAGTCCCGCCACGCTTGCGCGGGATTTGGGTCTTTTGACGGGCACGCTTGAAGAAAGGGACGGCGAACTTGTAAAAAGCGGCGGCGACGGCGTATACGGGATTGAAAGCATAACCCCGTACGATATGTTCCCCCAGACAAAACATGTCGAAACGTTGGTTGTGTTGAATAAAATTTAAACCGACGGGCATAATTACTGTATGGGAAAGCGCAGAACAAGAAGTATGATCGACGATATGATGGACGGGGTTGCGTGCGCGAACGAATGCACGGGGCTTTACCAGAAAGTATCGTTGGATACTGACGAAATTGAAAGATTTCGCAAACAATACGTAGAGAAAGAGTAAAAACCGAATGCGGCGCGATTTTTTAAAAAAAATCGCGCCGCATTCTTTTATTAAAAACATTATCGAAGGGCATTTCGGGCGAAGACGAAAAATCCCTGTAAGTACAAAAAGATTTTTCGGCAGCGTTCGGAATGACGAAAAAAACAGAATGACGTTATAACGTCCGGAGTGACAAGTAAATGCAAAACGGCAAAAAGAGCAGATGAAATTTTAAGCGGAGCGTTTGTTTTTGAGATAGTGCTTAAACGCTTTTTTATCGGGCGAGCCGTCTTTGATTATGTAAACGGTTTTACCCGCATTGCGTCGCGTGCCTTCGCGCTCGGCAAAACATACTTCGGTATACTTTGCGCCGCGCTCCCACAGCCTGCAAAAAGTGCAGATAAGTCTGGTCTCGACCGCGGTCAGCGCGGAAATTTTGCGCGACAGCGAAAGTTTTACAAAACTATCAAAATTGAATACGATTTTTTCTTTATAGCCGTTGACCTGCAAAAATATCGCCGTATCTTCCACCGTTATATAAAAGGAAAGCGAATTTCTTTCGGGGTGGAAAAGCGCGGCATTTTCGATACAGATTTCGCGGACGTAATTTTTTAAGAGTTTTTCAATTTCGCCGCCGTATCTGATATTGCAGAACGCCGCCACCGTCGCCCCGATAACTATCAATATCGGCGCGGCGATAAGGCTTGCAAGTTCCAGCGCCTTAATGCCCTGAGTTTTTGCCACAGCGTAACAAATTACGAACGCGGCAACCACTGCGCCGCAAAACGCCGTTGCGGCAACGCCCGCCAGCTCGCCTTTTTTAAGTTTTTCTATTTCAGCCTTGTCCAAGTTAGCCATACGGTTATTTTAACACCAACGCCGCATTTAGTCAAGCGATAAAAAAACCGCCGCCCGCGCCCTGAAAAGCGCGCGGGCGGCTTATTAATTAATAAGGAATACATTGCGCCCCGCCGAGAGACCCTTAGGTTGCGAACGGGGTGACGGTTTACGCCGGGGACTTTTCGGCTACGCTTTGCGGTATAATGATATTTTTTAAATTAAGGTGCGCAAACCGTCGCTTCGCTCGGGCAGGATGACACTAAAAATAGTAGGGGCTGGGGATAAAAAGGGGGGAGTATGTAGGAAATACAGCAAAAACGGGGGATTTAGGGCGGGGGAGAGCGGGACAAACACGGTACATACACAATATATTGTGGTGGGCGAAATTGCCAACCACAAGTTTTCATTTTTTTAAAAAAAGTCTTGAAAAATTTGACGCATTATGTTACAATACGCATACCACATTATTTACAATTTAATACTGCCCTATTCTATTATGATTTATTGCACCGGTACGGACAGAAGCTACACTTATCCTTAATAGGCTTTGTGTATCTTTTGACATTTGTGTACTTTCTGTTTTACCGGGAAGGGCAATGAATTGTAAATGGTGTGGTAACCTAAAAAGATATACTACATAGCAGAGTGTGTCTTTTTGGGGACACACTTTTTTTTGTTGTCTTTATTTGCCGTGCGCAACCGCGCGGCGGTAAAGGACGGAGGATAAGATATGCAGAGCACGAAAAACAAAAATTTAAAGGGAAGATTAAGGGCTTTCGGCACAGCGATATGCGCGGCGGTTCTGTCGGCTTCGCTTGCGTTTTCGGCATGTGCGGTAGGTTTTCAGTCAGGCGACAAGGGGAAGACTCCTTCCGACGCGCCCGTTGCGGCGGCGGAAGCGACTGACACCAACTCGCTTAGATATATAGTTAACGGCGACTTTGAAGCTGCCTGGAACAGCGCGGTAGCAACCAGCAAAACCAAGAGCAAACAGGTTTGGTTTATTCTTGACGCGGATTGGGAAGCTCCCGTGGGCGGCAATAACCCGTTCGGCGCGGACAGCGACGGATTTTCACACGGAAGAATTACCGTGCCGGCAGGCGCGGATATCGTGCTGGATTTAAACGGTCACAGCATAAACCGTCGCCTTACAACCTACACCCAGCTTGGCAGTGTTTTGTGCGTTGACGGCGGCAAACTGACAATCGAAGACGGCGCGGGCGGCGGCACAATTACGGGCGGCTTTACCGGTGAATATCGAAATTGGCATCCCGACGAATTAGATTACGACTACGGCGGCGGCATCATAATGAAGAGCGGCGAGCTGACCCTTAACGGCGGCTCTGTTACGGGTAACCGCGCGGATTGCGCGGGTGGTATTTGTGTTGCAGGCGGCAAGTTTATAATGAACGGCGGTTCTGTTACTAACAACATTGCAGACCGTGCATCCGGTGGTATTGAATTTGACCGCGGTTCCGGACACGAAATTAACGGCGGCGAAATTTCTTACAATCAAGTAACAGGCGTCACGGCTTCGGGTACAAGTGTACACGGCGAAGGCGGCGGTGGAATATACATTTATGGCGAGTGTCCAGAAGTTACAATGAACGGCGGCAGTATACACCATAATAAAATTGTCAACAGTGATTGCGGCGGCGGTGTTTTTGTTAGTCCTGGTGTTTTATTTAGAATGAACGGCGGGGAAATTTGCTATAATGAAAGTAGTGAATGCGATGCGGCAATAGGTTTAATGTGGAATGGCACTACCAGTTTGGCTAATACAGGTGCCGTTGAACTTAATGGCGGTTTAATTACAGGGAATATCAGTAAATCAACAAGTTTAACAGGAGCAATAACCTGTACGTTAAACAATAGTATAAAAATTGGCGGACCAGTAAGAATTTACGGCAACTTTGGTAGAAACGGCGAAGCAAGAGACTTGTGTGTCGGTGCGTATAACCGTGCGGCTGTTACGATTGTCAGTGGCACTTCTTTAATGGGTGGTCAGTCTGCGTGGATAGGTTTATGTAAAGCTAGCGCTTATTCTGGGAAAACACAGTATCCAGCGGTAAATAATTTTACTGATACTGATGATGATGCCGGCATAAATATTTCTAATTTCTTTTTTACCAATGAAGAGAATATTGTAACAACATTAACATCTGGGACAACGGTTTCACTTTATAATGCTGCGGCTTATGGTGCTACTATTCCGCAAGAAAGTCTCAATTGGGAAATTGGATTGGACGATGGCACTACAATAACGGAATCAACAAAGGCAGGCATTGAATTAGAGTATGGTAAAATCGTAACGTCAGTAAAATCTACTTATACAAATTCATCAGGCAATACTAGTATAAGTTTGTGGTCGGCAGATAACCCTTCAAATACCGAAAACGCAATGTTGGCAATAAAATATTCAGATACAAACCGTGTTTTAGGAACGTTTGCAAACGAAGTTAAAAACGCAGGATTCTATACGTTTTTTGCTGATAGCACTGCAAGTGCTTTTGTGGACGATAATGACGGTTGGGGTTCGGTATTCAATAATCTCACAATGTGTATAAACATTAAGCCCAAAGAGATTAAGGTTAACCTTATAGACAAGGGACACCAGTACGGCGACATTGTTGCGGACCTGTACGCGGAAGAAGACGTTTTAGACAGTGCGGGTCAACCCACGGGCGATAAAATCAAAGCGGAAGTAGACCCCGCGACACCGCTTGTCGGCAACGACGCAACTTATGCGCTCAATTCTTTTGTAACTCTTTCAACGGAGGCGGTCGCTTCGTCCGAGATAGGCTGTTACAATGTAAAGGGCGCGGTTAAATCTTCTGCGCCGTTCAACACAAACAACTATAAGTTCAGTTTTAAAACGGCGTCTTATTCGGTAGGCGTTGCAACTATAACCGTAAAGCTGAAAGGCAGCAACACGTACAACGGTTCGGCACAGAACCCCGCGTGGGCTAATTTAGAAATTGTTTATCCCAACGGCACTTCTTTTGCGGGTATTAAACTTTCATCTTCGGACGTAACCATAACTTGCGGAAAAGATCTGATTAACGCGGGCAAGTACGACAAGGACGACGTTTCAATTTCACTCGGCACGTCTGCAAACGCAAAGCGTTTCAAGCTGGCGGAAACCGACCCCGTTTCGGGCGAGTATGAAATTAAAAAGGCAAAACTTACCTGTACCGCGGACAATAAAACGGTAGGCGTAGGCGACGCACCCCCTACATACACCGCAACTTTTACGGGTTTTGTGGGCAGCGATACGGAAGCGACGGTAATCACCAAACAGCCGACGTTTGCCTGCGATTACACCGCTTCGAGTGCGAAGGGAGATTACACTATTACCCCCGCCGGCGCGGAAGCGGACAATTACGAAATAACTTACAAAACCGGCAAACTTACGGTCGGCACGGGCAGCATTGCAAAGCCCACCATTACCACCGCGGAGTACGGCTACGACGGAACGGAGCATACGTTCAGCATAACGGGCTACAACGCGACGGCAATTACGGGCGTAACCCTTTCCGACAGCACAAAATTCGTCTGGGACGCGGCTACGGCAACCGTAAAGGCGACCAAGGCGGGCAAGTGCAAAATCACGTTCACGCTGGACACTTCCAAGTACACCTGGTCGGACAGCACAATGACCCCCGTGGAATTAGAGATTGAAGTAAAGCCCATGCCGCTTGTATTCTCTCTTACGTCAACGGGCGGCAACAACTGGAAGTGGGACTACGGCGCGACGGGTACAATAGATTACGCCTTGACCACAACCACCGTTGCGGGCGACAACTTAACTTACTACTATCATTACTATCCCGCGGCAGACTCAAGCAAGTCTGAAAAAGTGGCGGGAACAAGTATCGACGTTTCGAAGCTGGCTTCCGGTTCGTATATGGCGGAAGTAAGGCTTGTGGCAAGCACGGAAGCGGGTTACAGCGCGGACAACGCGAATTATACCATTGACGCAAACTCCAAAAACACGCAGGCGTTCGTAATAGACGCGGGCGGAGCGGAAACTTCTGACATAGTATGGCAGTTCAGCCTTAACGGCGACCCCGCTACAAATTTATTCAAGGCGGACGGCACGCAGGAAGAACTGAAATACGGTCTCAAAGCCGACGGCGCACCCAATGAAATAGAAGTACTGTTCCCCGATCTCAGCGCGGTGACATATCTCCAGCGAGACGACAACAGAGAAGGCTTTACGAACGGTATGAAAATCGTCGGCGTGAAGGACGGCGTCGAAACGGAAATTACCGGCAAGATAACCAAACCCGGCACGTACAAAATAATTGTCGCGCTCATTTCCGACGACAACCACCTTTTCGACAACGGAACAAAGAAGGGCGAAGCGTCTGCCGAGTTCACCGTTGAAAGGGCGGAAGTGGATCTTTCGGGCATGAAGCTGGAATACGGCTGGTATGACGACGACAAGGGCGAAGTGGTTTACAACGATTACGACCCCAAAAAACCGCCCGTCTATAAAGAGAGCTGGGTTTACATACGCGTAAAGGGCGGCACGAACTATCCCAAGGGCATTACCAACGCGGAAATAGTCAACGAGACAACCGACTACTTCGGCGACCGCGACGTACCCGGCACGGTTTCGGCTAAGGTGAAGTTCACCCTTGACGAAAACTACGTTTACAAAAAGGACGGAACCACTTACGAAAATTGGTTTAACGAAACGGTAAGTATTACCCTTTCCAAAAAGAAGATACCCGTAAGCTGGACCCTTTCAACCCTAAAAGACAGCGCGGGTAAGGACGTGCTGGACGACAACGGTCTGCCTTACCAGATTTACGTTTTGGATTTCGGCGCAGACCCCGACAACCTTGCGCAGTATATCAAGTACGAATACTATTACGCCGATATGAGCGACCCTGCCAACCCCGTAGCGGGCGCGGCGGTTCCTTCAACTTCGCCCAGCGGAACAACGACCAACGCTCAGCTCGATTATTTGATCGATGTTGACGGCGCGGGCAAAACAGACGGTTCTTCCACAAAATCCGTCGGCATATTTATCCGTCCCGTAATCGACGCCACGGTATCGGGTTCGGAAAACTTCGTTCTGGATATCCCCGCGGGCGGCGCGGACCAGTTCACAAAACTGGGTCAGAAAAAGAACGCCGTAACCGTAACGCAGGTCAAAGACAAACTTGTCTACGGCACGGAAGTTACCAACCTTGACGAGCTTTACACCCTTAAAAAGGGCACGGCGGCGTATTCGACCAATTCGTACACCGCGGTAATTTACAAGGGCAACGACAGCGCGGGCGCGGTTGCGGTAAAAGATTTCGATTTTTCTACCGCGAACGTAGGAACTTACACCATTAAGTTCGAGCTTAAGGCAAGCGTTGCAAACAGCGACGCGCTTTCAAAGACCGGTATTACGCTTGAAATTACCCGTCAGGAAATAGAAGTTCCGTCCCTTACAGGCAAAATAACTTTCAACGGCGAAACGCTCAATTTTGCTGACTTCCTGGACGAAAAGTATAAAGAGTACCTTGAAAAGGGTATTATCGGCGCGGTCAGCGGCAGAGCGACCGCAAGGGACGTGGGCAATTACGCGGCGGTTATTGAAATTATCAACGACAACTATATGTGGAAACTGCCCGCGGGCGAAGACGCCGACCCCGCAAAAGCGCTGCTTAAAGCAAGCGTCGCGGATGAAGAAGTTTCTTCGGACGTGACGATTGACGGCGCGGCGAAACAGGCGGAGTACAGCTGGAAAATCGCGCCCTTCAAACTCGGTACGGACGTAATAGACGTAAGCGGCAAAGACGGCGCGAAAATCAATATCAACAAACTGCCCGAATGGGTAAGGACAATGCTTACCGAAGGCAGCCTGACCGCAGGCGTGGCATACTATGCAGACCAGGCGGGAACAACCCCCCTGACAGACGAAGAGATTGTGCTTAAAGGCGGCAGGGAATACTTCGTAGGCGCGGTACTCGGCGGCGACGAGAGCAAAAACTTTACTTTCGCGTCGGACGATACCGTAAACAGCGCAAGCGCGGCAATAAAATACAAAGTACCGCAGAGCGGCGCGGCGGCGGCTTGGAACAACGTAACGGCATTTATGACAAAGACGTGGCTTGGACTTCCCATCTGGGCGTGGTTCGCTATCGGTCTCGCGGTTCTGATTCTGCTCATAATAATTATTGCGGTTGCATGCAAACGCAGGAAGAGCAAGGAACAGCGCGCCGAAGAAAAAGCGCGCAAGGAAGAAGAGAGAGCGCGCCGCGAAGAAGAGCGCAGGCTCCAGCAGGAACGCCTTGAACAGGAACGCCGTTTACAGCAGGAAAAGATAGAAGCGGAACGCGAACTTGCAAGGGCAAAACAGGAAGCCGAGCTTGAAAAGATACGCGCCCAGGCGCAAATGGCGGCTGGCGCGGGAGCGGCTTCGGTTGCAATGCCCCAACAGCAGGCTCAGCCCGTACAGCAACAGCAACCCGTTCCACAGGCAATGCCCCAGCAACAGCCGCAGTATCAGCAGATGCCCGCGCCCATGCCTATGCAGATGCCTATGATGCCCCAGCAGCAGGCGCAGGGTTCGGGAATGGATTCTTCGGTAATGCTTGCCCTGTTGCAGTCGCAGGCGGCAATGCAGGCGCAGATAACCGAAATGCGCGCGACGCAGGACGCAAGCGTCAAAGCGGAAATGGAAATGCTTAAAATGCAGATGCTTTCGGGCAATGCGCCCGCGGCATTCCTGAATGTACCTCAGGCTAACGGCAGACCCGTACAGCAGGGCATTTCAGCCGAGCTGTTGGGCGAAGCGATAGTTTCGGCGTTCACGCGGCTTGCGGCTAACGGCGCAAAACCCGCCGAACTTCCCGCCCATACCGAGCAGGAAACGGCGACGGCAAACTCGCACGCGGTTTACCCGCCCGACGCCGTTGTGACTACAACAACGACTGTCGACACTACGCAGAAGCAACTGCGCAGAACCGAGCGCGACGGTACAAGAAACGACTTTGTTGACGTTGACGGTTTTTACGACAGTATAGACTGAAAGTTTCAGGCTTAATATGCTAAAAGAATTAAAGCGGCGCGCCCGAAAGGGCGCGCCGCTTGAAATTTTGCCGTTTTGCCAAAAAAAGCCGCCGCTTAAAGTGGCGCGCGGCAGGGATATACACAATATATTGTGGTTGTAAAAATTGGCAACCACAAGTTTTTATTTTTTTAAAAAAAGGGTTGAAAATGTCGAAACCGCGTGTTATAATGCCTATACCACATTTCTATAATTATTTCATAAGGAGTAGTTACACACAACTTAATATCAAAACACAATTTTGTATTACAAGATATTTTAACATTTATTAGGAACGCACAATTTTGGCATTGTGTATCTCTTGGTAATTTAATTCTTAATAGATGTTTATGCAACCTTGTATTTTTACATTGTGTTTGTTTTCAGCAAATTCTCGTATGTAATTACAATCTATGAGATTAATTATAGAGGTGTGGTAACCGTAAGAGATACTACATAGCAGGTGTGTCTCTTCGGAGCCACACTTTTTTTGTTATGTAGAGGTACTTACAATGCGGAAAATAAAAACACGTAATTTATTTACGGTAATGCTTTCGGCGCTTTGCGCGGCGGCTGTCGCGCTGGGCATAACTTTTGCATTGCCCAAAACAAATATAAACTCGGCAAACGCCGCAACAGCAACCCCTACCGTCACCTGGACAGGTTTGGGTAATTATCAATATTACGAAAACAGTGCACCAAACAACGGTTGGGGAAAACCTATCAGGCTGTCAATGATGACTCAAAATATGACTACTTACGGCGCTTGTAGCTTTGACAATGCTACGGCTACGGCGACTTCGTCTAAAACTGTATCGGGGGCTTCAAAATTTGTTTCAAATTATATAAAATTCAAAGCGGAAATTACTGTACCGGCTTATACCGAATATGAAGTAAAATATTCAGCTACAATAAGTTTGAAGTCAATATCTACCGGCGGATATTCATCCTGGTTGGATTTTTACGTTTACGGGGACACGGATAATTCCGATAATATGGTGTTTGGATATGAAAATCCAGATGAAACAGGTTATTCCGGAAGTTGTGAAAAACGAGTTCATTTTTCGGTAAAATCTACAGATGCCGGCAATACTGGAACCAAACTTATAGAGCATATTGTTAATTATACCAATGATAGCAACTTAGACAAAACTTTTATAATGTATTTTGGTGTATATGGTACAACTTTACCAAGCACAACGTATTCGTATACATATAACAGCACTACAACGATGTCAAGCGAAGTCTCATTTGTCCAGAGTTTTGGGACCGCCGTACCTAATTTTACCAACCCCGAACTGACATATAACGGTGCAAACCAGGATTTTACCATCAACAATTTTGCAGGAACAAACGTTGAACTTACAGAAGTTACATTTACCGATACTGAAGGAAAATCAACGTCGCTCGGTACGGGCGCGGTTTCGGGAAATATTCTTTCCGTAAAAGAATCGGGCGTATATAAACTGAAATTCAAACGTCCCGACGGCGCGGACGACCCGACTATGTGGGTTGGCGGCAGTACCGATTTATATTGTGAAATTACGGCTACAATGAAAAAGCAGTCTGTTACTTTGCCTGAGATAATAGACAGCGAGCAAGTGTATAAAGGGTCGGAATATACGTTTGACATAGACAGCAATTATAATTCCGTAATAA
>CAJTQF010000012.1 GCA_910578565.1 uncultured Christensenella sp. | reverse complement strand
AATACCCTTTATTGGAGTATTTTCTATACGAGGCTATATTTATTCCTAATGGGGTTGAGCCACCGTCAAAATCAATAATATATCGTCCTGAATTGCAAGTTTATATTTCAAATTTTGGAGCAAGCAAACACGATATTGCTTTTGTGGCAGATATAGACGGGAAAATTGTTGGCGCAGTTTGGGTAAGGATAATGAATGACTATGGACATATTGACGACAACACGCCGTCGTTTGCAATATCTCTTTATAAAGAATATCGTGGAAAAGGGATAGGCACAGCATTGATGAAAGAAATGTTGACCACGCTTAAAGAACGCGGATATAAACAAGCGTCATTATCAGTACAAAAGGAAAATTACGCAGCAAAAATGTATCAAAAGTTAGGTTTTCAAATTATAGAAGAAAACGAAGAAGAATATTTAATGTTGAAAAAGTTGAACTATTAAATTTCAATTTAACGTAGAATAACTATCAAAATAGATGAACTGAAAGTCGTTACTTTATGTAACGGCTTTTTCATTTTCTATGCCGATAATCCTTGATATTCTTTCTAAAAAGTGCTATAATAGCAATGCGACATTATTGAGAATAGAACAGTCCATCAATTTTAATGGGCGTATTCTATTATTTTAATTTAATCAGACGATACTAATTAGGTAGTAATGTACGGTATCGCGGTCTGATTGTTGAAATAGTAGAATTCGTTTTGCTATGAAAATGGTGGACTCTCAATAGTGTCGCAACTATGCGAGAGGTACATTCTACGGTGTCGCTCTCGCAAGGGAGCGGCATCTTTTTTTATGGCAACGGTTGAAAAGACTTGTTCGTGTTTCGGTCATTTTAACGTTGATATAACGGACGAACTGACAGCAAGAACGAGAGCGGAAATCGACAAGGCGATAGGCGACGGCGTAAGAATTTTCCTGTTCGGCGGCAGAAGCGATTTTGACGATTTGTGCTATGACCTTGTAACCGAAAAGAGAAACGCCAATCCACAACTCAATATAAAGAGAGTGTTTTGTTTTGCACTCGATAAACAGTTGCGAAAGCCGCCGAGTTGGTTTATCCGAAAAGAGTATGAAGCGTTGGAGTGTCCAACAAAAGATTTCGACTATTGGTACACGGCTATTTATTATCGTAACCTTGCAATGATAGACCAAAGCGATTTGATTTTGTTTTGGATAGAGCAGAGGGAAAACAGCGGCGCATACAAGACATATCAGTATGCGGTCAAAAAGCACAAACGCATCGTAAATTTATTTACATAATTTTCGGTATCAAGGCGCACCGTGATAAGAACCTTATTGTTTTCCGTGAGCAACGCATACAATGGTCGAAGAGTCTCCGATTAAATTCCGAGTTAACGATAGTAAGCCGTATGAGTTTCAGCCACGTCTCAAATTTTTATGGTGCAGACCTGATATAGTAGCGCAACGATATTTTCCGTTGCGCTACTTTAATAGTAAGTTTGGGTATGGTTGCTTGCAAACACGGTAAAATGGTGCTATAATTAAGTAATGGAACACCTACGGCATTTTGGAAGAAATGCAGGCGGCGAAATAATACGGAGTATCTATGGATGTTAAAGATATAGGCATAAAAAAGAATAGAGTTCTAATATCTGCGCTGTTGATATTAGTTGCTCTTGCTTTCATTATTACCTTCATTTTTATGTGGTGGGAATATGCAAGTCAAGATAAGTACAAATATTATAGCGAAAATGTCATAGAAGTTGAAGCTACAATAGTTTCTTACAGCTATGATTATTCATCGAGCAATAAGGAAAAGCAAAATTGGGTTACTATTTATGAATACGAAAGTGAGTGGGGAACTGTTTATAAAGGAAGAGCAGCAGTTCATACTAATGAAAGTACAGCAAAAGCTGAAGTGGGTGAAAAGATAAAAATATATATTGATCCCAATAGCGATTGGTGTGATAAACATTTGCCGTCGTTTAATTATGAACGAGCATTAAGAGTTGCGATAATTTGGAGTATTCCTGTTCCCATTGTATTGTACTTGCTTATATACCGTTGTATTTACCGCAACGTAATGAATAAGAAAATCAAGAAGAAAGTTTACGGCAGCGCATTTAACAATGACAGAATTATTCACACGCCGCTACCGAATACCGTTACGCAAGGCGAAGTAACAAAGGTTGTGAAATGGGTAGTTTGCTACGTTAAGGTTAAGTATCAAGACGAGAACGGCTTGGCGAGAGAGAAATGGGCGCGGTCTTGGTTTACGCACAAGGAAGCGAAATACTTACAGCAAAAGAAAACTATCAATATCGTACCCTACAAAAGCACCTACGGCATTTTGGAAGAAATGTCGGCAAAGAAATAGCAAGGAACGAATTATGGCTGATAAAGTAAAAAAACGAAAAATTGTATATTCAAGTTTGCTTGCCGTTTTTATTTTTCTTATTCTGTTAGGAATTGGAGGAATGTTGTTAAATCATTCTGGGTTACGCATTCATACAAATGGTTACGATGTGGAAGGGACAGTAGTAAGCTACAAAGTTTATAAGCCCCCTAGACTTTCTGCATTCAACTGTACTTTATATTGTGAATATAAGGATATATCAACAGGTAAAGTATATCGTACTGAAACGACATTTTCAAAGATGTGGACTTCTGCTCAATGTGAAGATTGGTGCGAGTCTCAAGTTGAAGGAAAAATAGAGTTAGTTATTGATAATGATGGGCATTGCATAGCAAAGCGTGATAAAACGTTTGATTTGATTCAATGGATATTTTTACCGCGAGGGATATTCATTATTGTTGGCATTATAGGAATAATTGTAATAATCGTCAAAAAATATTGTTTTGATAATCGAAAAACATTAGCTGAAAATGAGAATACAGAAGAACAACCAAACTCATAAATAAGGAAGTTTTATGGCACACGCTACCGAGCAGAAAATAAAATTGCTTGTCTTGTATGACTTGCTCTGTCGGCTAACCGACGAAGATCACGCCCTTAACACGGACGAGATTATTGCTTTGCTTGCCGAAAAGAAGATAGCGGTGTCGCGTAAAATTCTGTTACAAGATATTGCACTTTTGAACGAGTACGGCTATGAGGTGCTTACATATAAGAAAAAATATCACTTTTACTACGTTGTCAACCGTCATTTCGATAGTGCCGAGATTGCTTTTCTCGCAGACGCGGTGCAGGCTTCCAAGTTGAGCGCAACGCAAAAGCAAACGCTCACAAATAAACTTATGACGACAATGGGCGACTTTCAAGCAACGGAATTGACTGCCGCCGCACGATTCGGTACAATGCCCAAGCGGAACAATAGGCACATTATTTACACCATTGATACGTTAAAACAAGCCATAGCGGATAATAAAAAAGTATCGTTTAAGTATTATTCGTTGGACTATCAGAAAAACAAGGTGTATCGGAACGGCGGTAAACGATATATTGTCAATCCGCTTGTGGTCGTATGGAACAAGGACAATTATTATCTTGTTTGCTATTATGATAAGCACGACGGAACGGCAACTTACCGTATAGATAGGATGTCAGAAGCACAAGAAGAAACAACCGAGCGTGTGTATCGAAAAGAGTTGGATGGCTTTGACATTGAAAATTATCGTCAGCGTGTTTTCTCTATGTTCGGCGGCGAAGAACAAGAGGTTGACTTGCAGTTCGATTCCGCTATGCTTGATGATGTGTTTGACAAGTTCGGCGAGGATGTGAACATTGTCAAGGTGGACGAAAATTCATACCGACTGAAAGTACCTATACAAGTCAGCAAAACCTTTTTTGCGTGGGTGGTAGGAACGCAGGGCAAAATGCGAATACTTGCGCCGCAGACCGTTTGCGAACAGTTCAATGCGTTCATAAATAAAATCAAAGAAGCATATTGAAATCTTGATTTAATCGAAGATTTTTGATATAATGTAACTACGATAAACAGTAATTTATCGGAGAATGTTATGGCTAAAAAGCGTAAATTATCCCCAAAGGAAAAAATCAAGCTATTCATCAGTATTTTCTTGATTATTTTAATTGGAATATGTTTTGGTGTAAGTGTTATGTACGGTGTTTCGCAAGATTGGATTGGGTTTGCGATATACTTTTCCGTTGCAATAGTTATAAGTGCCATAGAAATTCCGTTATATTATCACGGTACAATTTACGAATGTCCGCATTGTGGCAATAAATTCAAGGTTAACCCTTACAAAGTTTTTTTCACGAACGGTATTTTGGGAATTTTCGGTAGTATTTTAAGCTTTGGCGACGGAAGTGATTCCAAATATGCAAAATTAAAATGTACTAACTGTAAAAAGAAAGATTGGTGCAAAAAACATTATAATTAAAGAATTCAAATCTAAATTTCAATTTAGCAAAAACGAAAAGCAAAGGATATTTATAAATATTTTTTATCTACTGTCGTAAAGTATAAAATATAATAGCCCTTTGTAGTGCTTGAAAAACGGATACAAAAGTGCTATAATATATTTGCTCACATAGAGCAATAAACAGTAACTTAAAAGGAGAATTACAAAATGAAAAGTAAAAAGGTTTTTGGCATTGCTTTATTAGTAATTATGTTGATTACAATGTCTTTTATGACGCTTACGGCTTGTAATAGCAATAAAGTTACTTATGATGCCGGAGAATATGGCGAAGTGGTTGATTCGTCTGCGAATGAACCAAGTGTCAAGTGTAAAGAGGGGTATCGCTTTTTAGGTTGGAGTGAGCCTGTAAAAGAAGGAAAAGAATCTATATATAAAGCACAATATGAACATATTGAGTATTATTTGAATGAAGTAAAAGACGTTTATGTTTTTGAACAAGGTCGACAGGATGGTCCTTATGTAATTAGTAAGATCACAAACTTACAGACTAATAATGAAACAAAACAAGTTGTTGATTTGCGTGGTGAAAATGTAAATATAGAATATTTTGGTAATGATTCTATCAAACTGGATAATAGTCCGATAATGACGGATTATAATGCCAATGGTTGTTGTTTTGTTGCACCCACACAACCATATGAGTTTGATGTTACTGCGAAGGTTAAGATAGAAGACCCGATATATAATATAGTAGCAAATTTCGAATTGCATTTTGTTCGTAATCGTATTGCTGCGGAAAATATATCTGTTTCGGCGTGGTCGGCAAATGGAGAAAATGTTGTATCCAAAGATAAACCTTGTCGTATAGATGTTACTGTTACCCCCGACGATACATCTTTCAAAGAGTGTGAATATCGTATATTAACTATTAGTAGAGATGGATATGACCTTGATGAAGAATTGATTAAGGAAATAGCATATTTTGACCATAAATATTTGGAGATAACAGATAAAGCAGAGTCAGGTGATTTGATTTATATGCAAGTTATCAATAAGCGTGATCCGCAAGTAAAGAGCGATATAATTGAGATTACCGTTTATTAAGCAAAATTAACGTAGAAAGACCGACAAGGCTTAACCGTCTTGTCGGTCTTTCTTTTGCTTTCAGTAACAACTTTTTTCAAAAAGAGCGTTCACTGCCCATAAACGGGCAATGAAAATTTGAAACGAATGTTTTTTTGTGCTATAATACGCCCACAAGCTAAATTGAACGCAAAGTTCAATTTAAGGGAGTTGATACAGATGAGAACACTCAACCCAAATACTTTATGTAAAATGGAGAAGTACATTAAGGAATACCAAGCGGATAACGGAAGATCGCCAAGCTATCGGAACATTATGCACTATATGGGTATGAGTTCGCTCAACCTTGTTCAGCGGTATGTGCTTGCTTTGGAACGCGAGGGCAGAATACAGCGGACAAGGCTCGGCAATATAGAGCTTCCGTCAAGATTCGATAAAGGCGAAACAACAATTGCACCGCTTATCGGGGCGATTGCTTGCGGAGAGCCGAGCTTCGAGGTTGAGCATATCGAGGACAGCTTTGAATTGCCGCGTTCGCTGTTCGGTAGCGGAAAGCTGTTTATGTTACACGCGAGCGGTAGCAGTATGGTAGAAGCAGGAATCAACGACGGAGATCTGATTGTCTTACGAAAGCAAGACCACGCAGAGGACGGAGATATAGTCGTTGCCTTGACGAACGGAAACAACACGTTGAAACGCTTGTATCATAAGAACGGCAAAATCGTATTACACCCCGAAAATAAGACTATGAAAGATATAATCGTCAGCAACTGCGAAATACAAGGTGTTTTAGTGGGTTGTATCAAAACATATTAAATCGGTATTGAGTTGCGCACAGCCCCGTTGCAACTGAATATAAATTTTATCGGACAAGCATTTGACTTACTACGTTATCGGAAACCCAGCCCGTAACAAAGTAGTTAGTTAAATTCAAGGGTGCTTGCCTATGGGAAATGGAGGTATATTGCTATGAGATTTGTTATGTGTCCGAAATGCGGAAAACGGCTTTGCAAGGGCGAAGCCGGAACAAAAGTGGAAATCGAGTGTCCGAAGTGCGGCGAGTTTGCTTCGGTCATTATCAGTGATGACAGTATGCACATAAGCAAAAAGCCGATAGAGGACAAGCCTTTACGCCAACGCGCCTAAAAAGGTGCAATTCACTACATAAGAATATTTTGGGCGGTGGGATTCCGTTGAATGCCACCGCTAACGTCTTGTTATGAGATTGGACTTGATGAGATAGGTCAAGAGGAGTCTGACAGACAGATAATTCCTGCATAGGGTTTATTCTGTTTGTCAGGCTTCTTTTTTGTTGCCGTTTTTGCCCGATTGCTTGGAGTTATCCACGCAGTCGGGCTTTTTTCATTTGGGCTAAATCACCCGATTGCGATTTTCAAAAACAAAAATCAAAAATCGGAGGATTTCAAAAATGGAAAACAAGAACAAGAGATTTTATCTCACTATCAGAGGGCAAGAAGTGGAAGTAAGCGAAGAAGTTTATCGCGCCTATATTCAACCCGTCAGAGCTGAACGGCGCAGGAAACAACGTGCATTTCGGTGCAAAATTAAGGGCAAAAAGGGAAACCTTGTGCGCTGTCAGAAAGACTGCCGTGAGTGTCCGTATGCGCTTTCGGGACATAACGCGCTTGGCAATAGCTTGTCGTTAGATAGGATGAAAGACGAGGGCGTGGACATTGAGGATCGCCGCTTGGACGTTGAACAGAACTACATAGACGAAGAAGAAAAGCGAGAGTTGTATGCTGCCATAGCAAAGCTCACGCCGCGTCAGAAAGAATTGGTTGAAATGATTTACTTTGACGGTATGACGCAGGAAGAAGCGAGCGAGCATCTCGGTATTACTAAAAGCGCAATATCGCACGCAATGGAACGAATTTATGGTGCGTTACGAAAATTTTTAGAAAAAAACTAAAAAATTTTTATTTTGACCGTCAACTTTTGCAAAAAAGTGTGCTTGGTTAAGTGAAGGGGTAAGAACATTACCACCGAAAGGCAAGGAGAAAGGGCAAAAATGAAACTCAATATAGACGAGTTTGAAACCTATGCGATAGAGCAAGGTTACGAGAGCGGAACTGAACTGTTTGAAACTCTCGGTTATACGGCAGAAGATTATGAGGACTACAAGGACGGTAAGAACATTACCCGTGAAATGTTAATGCGCTTGTATACGGATATAGGCGCGTCAGATGTGGTGGGCTTCGTGGACTTCGGCAGGTACGAGTGGGAAGAGAACATTGACTTATTCGACAAACTGTAAAACACACTTGGGAGGTACATAAATGAAATTAAAAATCGACGAGTTTGAAAACTACGCAAAACGTAACGGCGTTAGTCCGCGACTAATGTTGCAAAAATTGGGCGGCGGCAGGTTAGCGTATAAACACTTGAAAAACGGTTGTGCGCTCGGTTACGAGCTTGCAAAAGAAATGTACAATGCGTTGGGCGAGTGGACTTTTCTTTCGCTTGTAGATATGGAGGAGGAAACGATAGATGGCTTCAAAGCAAAGTATATCATTATCGGAAACAAACTCTGTTAAAGCGGCGGAAAACATTTTGACGGACGGGTACGCACTTAAAAAGTACAAGCTGAAAAAATGGATATACGACAACGACCACACGCAACCCTATGTCGCAAAGGCTCTCGGACTTACGCCCGACGAGTTCAAGCGCAAACTACGCGAACGCGACAAATTCAACCGTGAGCAAATCAAGAGCCTTGTTTACCTTATGGGCGCAAAAGCCGCTTTTGAGGTTTTGTACTTTCCGTCTAACCGCAAGCGCAAAAAAGTGTGGTGGCAGGTGTTTGGAAAGTACAAAGAAAAGGAGGAATTAAATGAGTGAGAACAGGTTGAGCAACCGTAACGCGGCTATACAAGAAATGCTCACGGACGGAGAGCAGATACAAAACTTTTACCGTTTCGTAGCGCAGAATCCGCACATCAGTCTGCACGACGCTTGTCAAATCATCATAAGCCGCCCGAACGCAGGCGTTTGTTATTCGTTCGAGGAGTGGAACGCAATGGGGCGGCGCATAACGCGCGGCAAAAAAGGAGTGCCGTATTATGACGCGGACGGGTATAAACAGTTTGTGTTTGACGCGAACGACACGCACGGCGAAGAAAGATACAAAAGGCTTGCTTACCCTATAAAGCGTTTGCTTGACGGACTCGACGCGCTGAACGGCACGGGGATGTCGACAGACTTGCGCGGAGATTATCGTAAGATCCACGTCGGTGTTGCGAACTACTTGCAAGATAACGGATATTTCACGGATGACGAAGAACGTAACCGACTTATATTAGAGGGCGTAACGTATTCGTTGTACAGCAAGACGGGCTTTCCTAAAAGCAATGGAATTACTATGCACGGTATGACGGGCGACCTTGCGGACAACGCACAGTTGTTCAAGGATGTCTGCGGCTTTGCCGATTTTCTGTACACGGAAATCGAAGAAGCGTATGTACGAAAGCAGAACGAAGTTAAAGTCATTGAAGACGTGGACGAAGAAACCGTATCTGACGAGCCTATTATTATCGAGAAGCCGACCGAAACCGTTGTACAAACGGAAACGAAAGCCGAGCCGCAATTACCACCGTTTTACAAAGAGTATTTGACCGCACAGGACAAATACCCGAAAGCAATCGTTTTGACGCGCTTGGGCGATTTCTATGAGATGTTCGGCGACAGCGCAAGGAAAGCGGCAGACAAACTCGAATTAACGCTTACGGGGCGAATCGTAGGGGCAGACCGCGTACCAATGTGCGGTGTGCCTTTTCACAAAACTGACGATTACATAGAGAAGCTGTTAGAGCAGTATTCCATTGTTGTGCTTGAAAAGGATAAAGAGCCGATTTATATTCAGTCTTACGCCGAAACGCTTGAACAAAACGCAGGAGCAGAAAAGCCTACGCCCGAACTTATCGAAGCAGATGATGACGAAGATAGTCCGTTCGACAGCGACGAACAGTTTGCGCCGGACGAAGAAACCGACGAGCAGGACGATCTTGAATATGAGGATGACGCGGCAGACTTTGACGAGTACATAGACGAAGAAGAACAAGCCGAACAAGAAAAGGAAAAGCGTCCACAGGTAAAGCCAAAACAAAGCAAACCCATACAGAGCCGAAAGCGCAAAGAAAAACCGCAACTGTCATTGTTTGATATGCTCGACGGGAAAACGCAGGAAGCCACGCCCGAAGAACAAGTTAAAGAGTGGGGGATAAAATACGGCGGAGGTACGGTAGATAATAAATATCGCCTTTTTGAAGCGTATAAATCAAACCCGACCGAGAGCGAATTTATCGAATTGGTTAAGAAAGAGTACGGCGGTCATTACGGCGCATATATGGGGGATAAGGAATTGCAATGTTCGAGCAAAGGTGTAACCTTTGCGTTCAGATACAAAGACCATCCCGAAAACGACGTTATTGTACGCCTTGATTGGAAACAGCTTGCCTATGGTATAGCCGAACTAATCGACGATAACAACTACTTTACCGACGAGCAAGCCGAAGAATACATCTACTATTATGCCGAGCGACACGGTAGCGACGAAGAACGAATCAAAGCAATAGCAGACAGCGCGATACGCCGCTTTACAAAGCGCAATCGTGCTAACGGCGAACGCGATATGTTTTTCAGTTGGCTACACGCCGACTACAAGTTCCTTAACGACCACGCAAGAGAGCTTGAGCAAGAGTTGAACACACGCGCCGAGCTTGAAAACGCAAGGATAGAGGGCGACCAAATATATCTAACCTTTGCAAGCGAAAAAGAGCTTACGCCCGAACAGATAAAGATAAAGGCAATAGCGGACGCGATAATCAAAGAAGGAACGGGAAATTCCTATGAGGGGAATTGGATCTCGGACTATTCGACTTTCGGTGCAGACGAACAGTTTGTGCAAGAACATAAAAACGAAATTGCCGACGAGCTTGAAAGCCGTGAAGAAGTATCTGATGTAATGATTACCCCCGACGGGCTTGATGTCAATTACTATATGGACTTCGTTGTAAACGCGCTTGACGACGACTATGAAAAAGACAAGCCGAAGTTCAACCGATTCAAAGACCTATCGGCGGAAGATAGAGCGTATTTAGAGCGATATTCAGCGCGGAATATGCGAGAGCCGACAAATTCGATATGGGACGAAGTTCAGAGTTGCACGACGATAGCAAACGGTATCTACTCGGTTTCGACAGCAGGACACGGCGGCATTATGATTTCCGCTGACCTTGCGCAGCATATACTTTCGCCCGAAGCATTGAATATCGGTGCGCAATACGGCGGTTATCTTTGCTATGAGGAGGACAGCGACAGACAAGTAGCACTTCGTGAGTTGTTCGATAAAGGCATCTTAAAGCCTACAAATGAATACTTTACCCGTTGTTATGTGCGTAACGATAAAGCGGATGGCAAAGGCGAATTTGTACCGTTCAGTACGCTGACAGAAGAAGAAAAACGGGAGTTTTTCAAAGGTTGGAGTAAAGACCTAAACGAGTCATTGGCTTATTGGCACAAAGAATATTGGCAAGCACACGAGCAAACCGAGCAGTCGGTAAAACCCATAGGCGAGAACACGGACTTGAACGCGGTCGGCTTCGACCAAAGCGAACTCGGCGGCGCAAAGGCAAGATTTAAGAGCAATATCGAAGCCATAAGACTACTCAAACGGCTTAACTTCGAGAAGCGTGAGCCGACGCGCGACGAGCAAAAAACACTTGCTAAATACGTTGGGTGGGGCGGCTTGGCAAAAGCGTTTGACGAACACGACGAAAAGTGGCGAAGCGAATACTGCGAACTTATATCGACGCTCGATTCCGAAGATTACGAGAAAGCAAAGGGTAGCGTTCTGAACGCGCACTATACAAGCAAGACGGTTATTGACGGTATGTATAAAGCGTTGGCGCGCTTCGGTGTTAAAGGCAATAACCGCATATTAGAGCCGGCAATGGGAACGGGAAACTTTTTCGGGTTTATGCCGAAAGAGATGCAGGAGAACGCGCGGCTGTACGGAGTTGAGCTTGACAACATAACGGGCAAGCTCGCACAAAAACTGTACCCGAAAGCGAACATCCAAATCAAAGGCTTTGAACAAACTACCTTCCCAAACAACCACTTTGATGTAGTTGTCGGCAACGTACCGTTCGGTGCGTACACCGTTTACGACAGCGATTATGCGCGTCAGAACTTTTATGTTCACGACTATTTCTTGGCAAAGAGCATTGATAAGTTAAAGCCGAACGGCGTTATGGCGGTCATCACAAGTAGCGGTACTATGGACAAAATCAACCCGACCGTAAGAAAGTATCTCGCCGAACGTGCAGATCTGATCGGGGCGATAAGACTTCCGAATAACGCATTTACGCAAACGGCAGGAACACAAGTCGTTGCGGACATACTGTTTTTCAAAAAGCGCGAAAAGCAAGCGTATGTAGACACGGAGAACACCGAGTGGCTTGCGACGGGTAAGACCGAACAAGGGTATGATGTAAACAACTACTTCATCAGACACCCCGAAATGGTGCTTGGCGAATTTGTACAAGAACACGGTATGTACGGCGCGTTGGACTTAACTGTTAAACCAGACGGGCGCAACCTTGCGGATGCGCTCGAAGAAGCTGTAAGTCGTTTACCCGAAAACTTTTATGTAACGCCCGAATATACGGAGAGTGCGGAAGAAGAAAGCACGGCGGTGGACTACAACGTAAAACCGTTATGCTACAAAGCGCAAAACGGAAAACTGTATATGCGTGTGGGCGAAAGTATGGTAGAGCAAGAAATACCGACACGCCCTGCGGATGCTTACGACCGCATTTGCGCAATGATAGAATTACGCAACGAACTACGCTACGTTTTGGACATACAAACAGACGGGTGTACGGACGAAAAGCTCAAAGCCGAACAGAGAACGCTCAACGCGAACTACGACCGATTTGTGCGTCGTTACGGAATTATAAACGGTCAGACGAACACAAGACTGTTTAAGGACGACGGGGACAGTGCATTGCTATTCGCTTGCGAGAACTTGTCGGACGATAAGAAAACCGCGACAAAAGCGGACATATTCAGTAAGCGCACGATAAGACCGTATATATCGGTAACAAGCACGGACGACTGTTTTGAAGCATTGCAAATTTGCAAAAACGAGCGCGGCAACGTGGACATATCGTATATCGAAGAAATCACGAAAAAGGACTACGATACCGTACTTGCTGAACTCGGCGACGCGGTATTCCGCAATCCGTATGAAGTCAATCCCGACGACAAATATACGGGCTTTGAAACCGCCGAAGAATACTTGTCGGGCAAGGTCGTAGATAAACTTGCAACGGCAGAGAAGTACGCGGAAGTCTATCCCGACGGCGGTTACGAAAAGAACGTGCAAGCGTTGAAAGGGGTACAGCCCGAACAAATAAGAGCTTCCGACATAGCGGTACGGCTCGGCGCGAGTTGGGTTGACGAAAAGTATTACAAGCAATTCATATACGAGCTGTTAGACTTGCCACCGCGCTATACGGACGGGGTTCGTTTGTTTTATAACCCGCACGATTCGAGTTGGCGTGTAGATGTATCAATGTATATGCACGGTCAATCATATATGAACGTAAACAAGGTTTACGGCACGGATCGCGTGAACGCCTACAAGCTCATAGAGGACTGTTTGAATTTGAGAGCGACGAGCGTATTCGATCCGATAAAGGACGGAAGCACAACGCGTTACGAACTGAACAAGGGCGAAACGATAGCCGCGCGAGAAAAGCAAAACGCCATAAAGGAAGCGTTCAAAGATTGGATTTACCGTGATCCCGAACGGCGCGAAGAATTGGAACGGACATACAATGCGAAATTCAACCGCATAAAACTACCGTCCTATGACGGAAGCTATTTACGCTTTCCCGAAATGAATCCGGCGATAGAATTGAAACCGCACCAAAAGAACGCGGTACACCGAATTATTACGAGTGGTAACACTTTATTACACCACGTTGTCGGTAGCGGCAAGACCTTTACTATTTGCGCGTCGATTATGAAACTACGCCAATACGGGCTTGCAAAGAAGCCAATGATAGCCGTACCGAATCACTTGGTACAGCAATGGGCGAACGAGTTTAGAACGCTCTATCCGAACGCTAAACTGCTTATAGCAAGCAAAGACGATTTGGACAAAAACAACCGTCAGAAGTTTGTGAGTAAGGTTGCAATGGGCGATTGGGATGCCGTTATAATCGCGCAATCGAGCTTTGCGAAGATACCCATATCAAGAGATAGGCAGATAGCGAAGATAAACGAAGAAATCGCGCGTATCGAAGAAACGGTTGAAGCTGTGCGCGACACGCAGGGCGGACGAAGCGGCGCGGTCAAGAACTTGGAGAAAATCAAGCGGAACAAGGAGGCGCAACTCAAAAAGCTGACCGACGACAGCAAGAAGGACAACGTACTTATCTTCGAGAACTTGGGCGTGGACTACTTATTTATCGACGAAGCGCACTACTACAAAAACAAATTCCTATATACGAAAATGAACAACGTATCGGGAATATCTACGGCGGCAAGCCAACGCGCCAGCGACTTGGAATTGAAGTGTGAGTACATCAACGAATTACAAGGCGGCGACAAAGGTGTGGTATTTGCTACGGGTACGCCCATATCGAACAGTATGACGGAAATGTACACAATGCAAAGCTACCTGCAACAGCGGACTTTGCAGGAACTCGGTATAACGTACTTCGACGGTTGGGCGGCAGACTTCGGCGAAACGGTAACAAGCCTTGAAATGACACCTTCGGGGCAAGGTTACAAGCCGCGAACAAGGTTTAGTAAGTTTACGAACTTGCCCGAACTTCTCACTATGTACCGTAGTTTTGCTGACGTGCAGACAAGCGATATGGTTAAGCTCGACGTACCAGACGCGGAACGTAAAGTGGTAAATCTTAAACCGAGCGACGCGGTGTTGGAACTTGCGGACGAGATAGCCGAACGCGCCGAGCGCATAAGCCGAGATAAGATACCGCCCGAAATCGACAATATGTTGAAGATAACGAGCGACGGTAAAAAACTTGCGCTTGATCCGCGCTGCTATGATAGAAGCGCGGCAGACGAGGAGGGTAGTAAGCTCAATGTATGCGCCGACAATATCGCAGAGATATGGAACGACACGCACGACACGAAAGCAACGCAAATCGTCTTTTGTGATTTGTCAACGCCGAAGAAAGCGTTTGAGGACTATGTGTACGGCGAGGACTTTGACGTGTACAACGACTTGAAGTACAAGCTCGTACAGCGCGGCATACCGCCCGAACAGATTGCTTTTATACACGAAGCGAACAGCGACTTACAAAAGCAAGCGTTGTTCGACAAGGTAAACGCAGGAACGGTCAGAGTGCTTATAGGCTCGACAGAGAAATGCGGCGCAGGTACGAACGTACAAGAGCGGTTAATCGCGTTACATCATCTTGATACGCCGTACCGACCGAGCGATATGCAACAGCGCGAGGGGCGCATAATTAGGCAAGGCAACACGAACAAGCAAATCAAGATTTTTACCTATGTCAAAGAGCGCACGTTCGACAGTTATTCTTATCAAATATTGGAGAACAAGCAACGCTTTATATCGCAGATAGATAGAGGGGATTTGACTGTGCGCGAAGCGGATGATATTGACGAAACGACATTAACGTATGCCGAAATAAAGGCGATAACCGCCGCAAATCCGAAGATAAAACAGAAGATGGAGGTGGACACGGAAGTTGCGCGGTTGCGCGTGTTAGAGGGGCAATACAAGAAGAATTTGTACGCATTGCAGGACAAAGTGCGAAAGAGCTTGCCCGAAGATATACAGCGGCAAACGCTGTACTTGGAACGCTTGCGCGAAGATATTGCAACGGTCAAAGCAAAGCACAGCGTAGATCCCGAACGGTTTTCAATAAGCGTTATGGGTAAAGTCTATACTGATAAGAAAGAGGGCGGCTTGGCGTTGATGAACGCGCTACACGCGAACAAGACCGATACAGTCGTTGCTGAATATGCAGGCTTGAAAATAAGTCTTAACCCTATGGTATTTTTGGTGGGTGAACGCTCGGTATCGCTTACGGGAATCGGTAAATACAGTATGGACATAGGCGAGAGCGCAAGCGGTTTACTTACGAGATTGGATAACTTCTGTAAGGAATTTCCGTCGAGAGAAGAACGCGCCGAAAATAGGCTCAACCAACTCAAACACGATTTGACTGTTGCGGAAGAAGAAATCAAGAAGCCGTTTGAACACGCTGACCGCCTTACTGCCTTGCTCAAAGAACAAGCGGAACTCAATGCCGAACTCGATATAGGCAAGCGTGAAGAAATCATAATGGACGACAGCAAGGAAGAAAACATTGTAGTAAACGTTGACGAAGAAGCGGCTATGAAAATTCCGGAACGAAAGGTCGTTCAGACAACGTATAAGAAAAAGTCGCGCAGAACGCTCGGAGAGAGCAACGCGAGCTTGTACCGTAAAAAGCAAAGCGAAAACGCCGAATCGTATGTATTTATCGGTAACGGCGACAACTACGAGATATACGGCGAACGCGCAGAAGAACTTGCCGAGAGGTACGGCTTGCCGCTCATCACGGACACTCTGTCGGGCAACGAACAAAAGGTGTTGTCGGTAGATATTGACACGCTCGATAAGGTCGTGAGCGGTATTGACGACGACGGACATAAGACGGTCATTTTAGAGCCGTTGGACGAAATTAAGGAGGACACATTTATAGACAACGAAGATAAGATTGCCGCAATGGAAGTGGCGGTATTACCCGACTATACTATCGGGCAGGACGATATGCACGACGCAGGTTACACTTGGGACGGTATGTTGCCGCTTCGCAAGCGTATGGCAAAAATGCTTGTCGGTCTTGGACTTCCCGTTGTCGCGCTCAAAGGCGACGACACCGAAAGAAAGGTTACGTCCACAGACGAAGTAGAACGTGGCGGAAACCTTTTCGGAATAGAAAAACCCGATTGGAACGAGTTTATCGCGTCGGATAAAGGCAGAGCGTACTTGACCGCAAGACTGATGTTTTGTCAGTCGGCGAAAAAAGAAGTGAACGAAGAAATGGACTACTTCCCTGCAATGTACACGGACGGACTTTCGGACAATATGTTTGCAGAGCGGGTCGCACTTGAAAAATGCTTGAAAGATATGCCGCGCCCCGACACCGAGCAAATAAAACCGTATGTTAAAAACTTGCTTAATGATTTTACGATAAGATTCGGCAACTTTCCGCTCGGCGAGTACGGTTGGGAAATCGGCAATGTGCGCGACGACCTTGCCAAGTTTATACCGGACGAAGAAATAAGCAAGTACGCACAAGAGCTTGCGTATGAGGAAAGATTGCACGAGGAAATCGACGAGCGGCTTGAAGAAATCGTTTGGCTGAACGGCAGAACGGAGGGCTTCGATAAAGAGCTTATACCCGATATTATCAACGACTTGAAACCCGACTTTGAAAACAGCTTTTTCAATAAGAGCGGCGAGGGCGATTATGACGAGTGGTATGACGAATTTGCGGAAGAAAAACTTGCGCCGTACTTGGAAACGAAAGCGGTAGATAACACTATCGACTTGACGAAGCCGAACTACTACGGCAAGGACACGAGCAATGCGGCGTTCTATTACTTGCCGAGTTTGAGTTACGATACGCTACCCGAAATCAAAGAACAAGCGGAGAGTTACATTATCGCCGCGCCCGTAAGCTATTTGTCGGACGAAATCACGGACAAGTACAACATCTTCTTTTTGAAAACCGATAGGGACATTACTATGGACGAACTCAAAAACAAAGATACGGCGATAGGCAGTATGCAGACCGCCGTACATAACGTGGTCGAAGCTCGGCACAAAGAATACATCAACGCTCTGAACTTGCATACGGATTGCAAGAACGCCATAGACAAGGCAATATCGGAAAACTATGACGGTATGCACTTGAAAGACGGTTTTGAAAACGCGCTTATCGACAAGTACGGTATGGGAGAAATCAACTATGTGCTTGCGAACACGGTACAGTATTTTTATGACGACGGACGGATTAGCCGCGACAATAAGGCTTGGGCTAACAAGATAGAAATAACTGAGAACGAGGGACACCGTTATCAGTTTACATCAAATACCCACCGTGCGATTTTGGACGGGTTTATCGACCGTATGCGTAAGAAGCAAAGAGAGCTTTTATACGGCAATAAGCGTGAAGAATACTATTCCGTTATGCAAGACACCGTAAACGGCAAGGACGAATACACGCCCGTTTATGTGGACGCGAATACGGGAGAGATCGGAACGCTGTTCAAGCGTTCGTTCAATACCGAAAAGGAAATCGACGAGCTTATCGCAAAAGTCAACACAGCAACCGACGTGCCGAGAGATTATACGCTTGTGTACATCACGCCCGAAGAACTCAAAAGAAGAAGCAAGGATATTAAAAAAGCGAACACCGCACAGTCTTTGCAAGGCGAGTTTTTGAGCGAAACAAAGGACGGGTACAAGGTCGTAAACATCACGAAAGACGTGGACGAGCGGAATATCGCCATCATATACCGTCAGACCGTGAAAGACTTTATCGTTGCGCCGCGCTACGACACTTCGGACGGAACGTGGGCGCAGAGCTATTATTTTAAGTCGCTTGAAGCGGCGGAACGCGACAGAGCGGAAACCTATGGCGACAACCCGAAAATTTACGAAAACAAGGAGTGGAATAAAATGTCCGAAAATGAAAAACCGAAATGGCTTGATATAACCGTCTCGGCGGACGCGCGTATCAAAGTCAATAATAAGACGAGTTTTATGCGTATGCCGACGAACGGAAAATACAACGGCTATACCTATAACTTTTATAACGACAAGATAAAAAGAAGTACGCAGATTGCCGACTTGCAGAGCGATTCGCGCGAACTTGCGCTTGCGCTTCGTATCAGAGAGAACGACACTGTATTGCTCAAAAACCGCGAGGACGACGAAATCGAACTTACGGCAACCGAGTTTAAGAACGCAGTACACAGAACGCTCAATAAAGACTATGTTCGCAAAGCGGACGAGAACGACAAGCAGTGGACGACCGTAAGCGTACCGCGCGACGCGATTCGCGGCGAGTACGAAAAGCGCACATTGTTTGCTATGCCGACATCTTCGGATGTTGCAGGGTACGCTTTTTACGTCCCCAATGTGTTCGTGAAAGAGGACGAAGAGAGCGAGGGCGAGCGCGTAAAGATAAGCGTACCAGACGACTTCAAATTCACGGCACAGGACAAAAGCGGCGAAAACAAAGTCGAGCTGTCCGCTTACCAATTATTCAAGTATATGGACGGAACGGAAGCAAGCGACTACAAGACCGAGAAATCTGCCGAGCAAACGGCGGCAAGCGCACCGCCCAACAACGACGGTTGGCGTTATGTTTCGGTGGACGAAAAGGCAAAGATCGCCGAGTATGGCGAACGCACTATGTTTCGTATGCCGCAGGGCGATTACGACGGGTATTGCTATTACATACCGAACGGCTTGCTTCGCGCAAACGAGGAGAAAGGTACTATCCGCGTGAGCTTGCCCGAAAACTTTGTTGTAACGGTACACAACAAGCAAGCGGAGAACGAGGTCGAGCAGAAAATCGAAATGAACCCCGAAGATTTTATCGCACAGGTCAAAGGCAAAACCGCCGACGACTACACGGTGTACAGCAAACCGAGCGAGAGTAAGTCGGAGAAGTTTATGGCGGTGGAACAAAAGCTCATAGAGCGCGTACCCGACGAAATGAAAAATAAGCCGAATTGGGTTATCGTCCGTACAAAACCGAACGAAGAAAAAGGCAGGCTTGACAAATTCCTTATCGACATACATACGGGCAAGATGGCAAAGAGCGACGACCCTACAACGTGGGCGACATTTGACGAAGCGAGAGAATATGCAAAGTATCACGGCGGTGTCGCGCTTGCCTATGCGCTCGACGGAAAAGACGGAATTGCTTGTATCGACCTTGACGACTGCATAGAGGAAAACGGCGACTTCTCGGAGTTTGCTCATAAAGTTTTCAATGCGGCGGACGGTATGTATTGCGAAAAATCGGTAAGCGGAAATGGCTTGCACTTTTTCGGCAAGACGCAAGGTATGGACGTGCGCACTTTCTCGGAAGATGGCGAAATGGAATTTTATCGCGGCGCACATTTTATCGCTATGACGGGCGACTACTACGGCGGTACGGAATTAAAGAGCTTTGACGAGCCGCAGATGAAGAACATTATCGAAAGCAAATGCGCCAAGAGAACGGTACTTAACGGACAAGGCGCAGGCGTTGAGGGACTGTCGCGTATGAGCGACAGAGATGTTGTTGAACGCGCGGAGAAAGGTAAGGACGGACAGAGATTCAAGTCGTTGTACAACGGGCAGGACATAAAGGGCGACCATAGCCGCTCGGATATGAGCCTTATGAATATGCTTGCTTTTTACTGCAACGGCGACAAGGAACAGATGTTGCGTATTTTCGCAACGAGCGGCTTGTACAGACCCGAAAAGTCGGACAACTACTACGAGTGTACCGTCATTAAAGCGATACGCGACACGGTAACGAGGTATCAGCCCAAAACGAATAAGCCGAACACGAACAAACCCGTGAGCGGTAACAATTCGGGCAAGGGCGGCAAATAAAGGAGGGGAAATGAAACACAAACAAAACGAAATTCCCGAAATCGTAGTGCCGAAAGGCTACGACCTTTTCGACCTTATCGACACGGACGATAAAGGGTACGACTTGGGAGAGCCGATTATGACAGAGGAGGTAAAAATAAGATTTGAGCGAGAAAAGGGAAAAGAATAGCGCATACGATAAGCTGACCCCGCAGAGAAAAGCACTTGTCGATATGGTACTCAAAAACCTTGAAAACGGTAAAGGTATTTGGGAACAGGGTTGGGCGGACACGGGAATCCCCGTGTCCGTTGCAACGGGCAAGCGTTATCACGGCATCAACAATCTTTTCTTATCGCTTATAGCCATTGAGCGCGGATACACCGACAACAGATGGGCGACCTTTAAGCAGATAGAAGATAACGGTTGGAGTTTTAAGAAAGACGCGGAAAACAAATCGCTCGGCAAGGGCGCAGGGGTAACGATTGAGTTTTACGAATTGCGCGACCGAGAAACGAAAAAGCCGTTTGATAATAGCGTTCTTGACGGTATGACAGAAGCCGAACGGCAGAAGTATATGGACGATAACGTATATCGGTTGCGGAAATATTATCGTGTCTTTAACGGCGATATTATAGAGGGCATACCCGAACGCAAGAAACACATAATCGATCCGAGCGAAACGGTGGAACGCGCAGAGAAACTTTTAGCGCATTGGAACGACTATGAAGCGAAAATCGTGTACGGCGGCGACAACGCATTTTATAGGCTCAATACCGACGAGATACACTCGCCCAAACGCGAAGCGTTCAAAAATCTGCACGAGTTTTACGGTACGAATTTTCACGAAATCGGACACAGCACGGGACACAAATCACGGCTCGACCGTGATTTGTCGGGCGCGTTCGGCTCGGAGAAATACGCGCTTGAAGAATTACGCGCCGAGCTGTCGGCTATGTTCTTGGAACAAGACGTAGGTATTGCGGTAAGCGAAAAGCATATCGAAAACAACAGCCGCTACATAAAAGAGTGGCACGACGAAATCAAGAAAGATCCCGACGCGCTGTTCACGGCAATAGCCGACGCGGAGAAAATCACGCGCTACATAGCAACCAAAGAAGCGGAAGCCGAGCGTATGGAAAGCGCAGAGCCGTATGCGGTGGTCGAGGACACGGACGAATTGGGCGATAAAGTTTACGGCGTTCGTATGGCGAGCGGTTACGGTCAGACAACGCTTATGCTGCCGACTGCCTACAAAGACAGAGAAAAGCTGTTAGCGGATTTCGATAAAATCAAAGAGTTGCCCACTTGGAAAGACAAGGAGTTTTACGAGGTAAGCTACGAACAGTTGCAGGAGATAAGCGAGAAACGCGCAAAGGCAGAGGACAGACGAGCGGAACGGGAAAACCGTCCGTTGTATGTTCTGCCTTCCGTTATTGCGGCGAGGTCTACGGCACGAAGCAAACCCGTAAATATGGCGGAACGCGGCGAGAACAGCTTAACGCGGATGAGCGACCTTGATGTGGTCGAACGCGCGAAGCGCACAAGCGGCGGCGAACAGTTTGAAAAGCTGTACAACGGCAAGACAATGTTCGGCGACGAAGAAAAAGACGAGCGTGCATTGATGACACGGCTCGCTATGTTTGTGGGCGGCGACGAAGAACAGCTTATGCGCGTATTCCGTTCTTCGGGACAGTACCGCGACGAAAAGCCCAACGCTTTGTATGCGAAAATGGCAAGAGAGTCGATAGCGCGAATTGACAGACTCAAGGGCAATATTGCGGTTGTGCCGGCACGAGAAAGCGCAGGTAAAAAGCACGTCGGCGCAAACGCGAAAACATAATGAAAACCGACATCTTTTCAACGGACAAGCGTTACGAAATAATTTACGCTGATCCGCCGTGGGCTTATAAGGTTTGGTCGGATAAGGGGAAAGGCAGAAGTGCCGAAAGCCATTATCCTACAATGGCGAAAGCGGACATACAGCGGTTGCCCGTAAACGAAATCGCGGCAAAGGACAGCGTATTGTTTTTGTGGGTAACAGCGCCGTGTCTGATTGAGGGGATAGAGCTTGTATCGGCTTGGGGGTTTGAGTATAAGACGGTCGCTTTCACTTGGGTAAAGCAGAATAAAAAGAGCGACAGTATCTTTATTGGTATGGGTTATTACACCCGTTCAAACGCGGAATATTGTCTTTTGGCAACGCGCGGTAAAGTATTGGAAAGACAGTCGCACAGCGTATCTTCGGTAGTGCTATCACACATAGAAAGACACAGCCAAAAGCCGAGCGAAGTGCGAGAGCGAATTGTAAAACTGTTCGGGAACAGACCGAGAATTGAATTGTTTGCAAGACAGTATGCAGACGGGTGGGATTGTTGGGGAAACGAAATCTGAAATCAAAAGGAGTAAAAATGAAAGAGAAAAATTTTAAGTTCAAAAAATCGTTTGGTGCATTAGTCGGGAAAATGACTAACAGACAAGCGGGCGAATTTATTAAAGCCGTGAGCGGTTATGTGTTCGACGGTAAGCCTATGGAAAGCAAAGACGAATACTTAAAGGGCGTATTCCTTTACGTTCAGAGCGTGCTTGACACGGCAGAGCAGAACAGAGCGAACGGCAAAATCGGCGGCGCGATCGTCGCGGAAAAGTATAAAGAATTGCGTGCGAGATTTGCAACCGAAGAAGCATTGGTAAGCGAAACCAACGTCGTATCGCAACTCATTATCGTATCGGCAGACGCGCAGGGCGCGGCGGAAGAAAAGCCGCAGACCGAAAAGAAAAAGGCTTACAAAAAGCGCGGGCGTCCCAAAAAGGTAAACGCCTACGGCGGCGCAAAAAACCCTAACGAGAATAAGGACGACCATAAAGCTGTATAGCGTGGACTTTGCGTAGGACTATTCGACCGATTTTGGCTAAATCGTAAACTTTGCAAGCAGGTAAAGAAAATAGCCAAAATCAAAGATTTAGTCAATTTTGAAGTTCGCCGTGCGGCTCACGGAACAATCGGGAAACCCGATTTTCTTGGGAGGGTATATGGGCAGAAAACTGAAACAGTCAGAGCATAACGCGAGTATCTACTTCCGTTTGCGCGACGAGGAAAATTGGCAGATGATAGACCGCCTTATGACTTTGCCGCACTATGCGAACAATCGAGCAAGCGTACTGAACAACGCGCTGTCATACGGACTGCCGAAACTTATCGAGGACGAGTTCGGGGAGAAAACCTTGAACGCCGAGCCTTACGAACAGCCGACGGAAAAATCGGCTGTTCAGATAAGTACGGAGAACGACCACGACGAACACATAGCGGAAGTAGTGCGACTGTTACAAGAAATCATAATGAACACGACAATAAGTAAATCACTTGTATGTTCGCTGTTTAACGCAAAGAGCGCAGAGCTGAAAGGCAAGCCGCCGTCGGCGATTAAGTTTGACAGCGGTGCTATGCGCGACACGCCGACCTATATGACGAAGTACGAGATAGACAGGTTGAACGAAATGGACGAGGAGGACTAATGGCAAACAACCAACCGATTATATTCGACTTGAAATACACACCGTATTCGCTGTCGAAAAAAGCGTCGGACTATGACAGAAACAAGAACGCGACGGAACGCGCTTTTTACGATATGTCGGGCGAGAAGAATGTGTACGACTACATCACTACGGAGGGCAAGCGCGTAGGCAATAAATTCACGGCATTAGAGTATTTACAGAAAAGCACGGGCGTGTTTAATCAAAACGGTATGATACCGCAGGAAGAAGTTGACGAAATGAAAGTACGGGCGAAAGCCAACAAGGGCAATATTTGGCACGGCTTTATATCGTTTAACGAACACGATTCCGAAAAGATAGACACGCCCGACAAGTGCATACAGCTTGTCAAAAATATCTTTCCTACGTTCTTGCGCGAGTCGGGACTTAATCCGAACAATATCGACTTGATGTGCGCCTTGCATCTTGACCGACCGCACCATCTACATATTCATTTTGTATTTTGGGAGAAAGAGCCGAAATTCAAGAACAACGACGGAACGCTCGGCTATCGAACGAAAGGCAAGATAAGCGGCGCGGCAATAGACAATATGTTTGTACGGCTCGGACTGTTCGCGGACGCCGAGCGCGACAAACTTCACAAGGCAAGGGACGACAGTCTGAAAAAGCTACGGAATATGACTTGCGTGAAAACGGCTATGTACAGCACGGACGAAATCAAGCAGGAAATCTTGTCGCTTGCGAAAGACTTGCCGAAAACGGGTAGGCTGACCTACGGAAGCAAAGATATGGAAGCGTTCAGACCGCGCGTAGACAAAATCGTAAAAATGCTACTCGACCACGACAAGACAGCACGGAAAGCGGACTTGCGGTTTTACGAGCGGCTCGACGAAAAGCGGCGCGTCATTGAGAATATCTGCGGAAAGGAATACGCACTGTCGGGCGCGAACACTTCGCCGCAGACGATTGAACGCGAACTGCCAAAGTATCATCACAAGATTGACGAAAGCCATATCAAGATAATCGAAACAATCGAAGCGGACTACAAGCGCAGACAGGGCAATCTTGTACTTAACCTTTGCAAGTTTATCAAGCCCGAATACTTCGAGCGTGATCCGAACAAGCGGTATAAGACAAACGACAATAAGCTCAAACGCAGACTCTGTATATCGAAACGGAACGTGGGGCGGCGTTTGGATAAATTCTTTCACTCTTTCGGGCAAGAAAGCGAGCTTATAGAACGCGACTTTTCGCACCGCTTACAGGACATAGAAAAGGAAATTGAACGCGAAAGAGAGGAAGCACAAGCGGAAACGCAACAATCTAAAAAGGAGGAGAACAACAAGTATTGAATAGAAAAGAAGCATTTAAGCACAGAAAGAAAAAGTCTTGGAAAACTTGGGCTACGGTCGGCGGTTTTATCGCGGTGTTCGTGAGCGTGCTTGTAGCGTTTTTGTTTGCTTTGTTCGGTAAGGACTTCGGCGGCATATTCGGCAACAAGAATTATTGGCTTACGGTCGGAGTAGTCAACGGACTGTTGCTTGTCGGCTTTCTTATGCTTTACCGAATCGACGCGCAAAATATCGCGCTCAAAGAGAACGACTTGGAAGATACCGAGTGGCTGTCGGCGAAACGGTTGAAAAAACTGAAAGAGTTTACGGTAACGAATTGGAACGGCGCACAAGAGAAAAACGACGGAATAGTAATCGGCGCGGAAAAGAAAGGCAAGGAATTGGAAATTATCACGACGAGCCAACTTCACGCGCTGATCGTCGGTACGACGGGTAGCGGAAAGACGACGGGCTTTGTTGACCAAAACATTTCCGTGTTATCACGGAGTAAGGGCAAGCCGAGCCTTGTCATATCCGATCCGAAAAAGGAACTGTATGAGAAACACGCAAACCACCTAATCAAAGACGGTTATAAAATCTCGGTACTCGACTTGCGCGAGCCGTACAGCTCCGAGCGGTGGAATCCTATGAACGTGCTTATACGCCGTATCCGATTGGTAAAGGAACTCGAATATCACTTGCAGCATAAGGACGGAAAGTACATAGGCGCAGGCGAAGTTTTCTTATCGTTACGCGACGCGCGGACGAGGATGCAGGAGTTAAAGGACGAAATCTACGAGAACGCGCAAGACCTTGTTTATACCTTGTGTCCCGTTCAGAACAAAGACCAACCGACTTGGGAAGAAGGTGCGCGTAACCTTATATTCGGATTGGTGCTTGCGTTTTGCGAGGACTGTATAAAGGGCAAGATGGAAGAAAAACAGCTTTTGCTTTTCAACATCTACCACAATATCACTAAATACTGCTCGGAAGATACAACGGCGTTAAAGGAATACCTATTCAAAGGGCGCGACGAATTTTCAAAGGTGCGCGGACTTGTAAATACGGTACTCATCACAAGCGACAAAACGCTCACGAGCTATTTGTCGGAAGTCAACAGCTATATGCAACAGTTGTCGGATGACGGTATTATGTCGCTTACGAGCGAGAACGATTTGGACATTGTAAATATCGACGAAGAACCGAGCGCGGTATTTATTATCGTGCCGGACGAAAGGTTTACGCGCCATAGGTTTGTAACGCTGTTTATAACGCAGATGTACAAAGAGCTTGTAGAGAAAGCGAACTTGAACTTGCGCAGAGAGCAGACGGACACGGCGGTATTAAAGCGTAACGCTTACTTCATACTTGACGAGTTTGCGAACTTACCCAAGTTCGACAATATTGAGGGTATGGTAACGGTTGCGCGTTCACGCGGTATTCGCTTCTTGTTTGTACTTCAAGCGTATTCACAGCTTACGGCAAAGTACGGGCGAGAGATAGGCGATATTATCAAGACCAACTGTAACGTAAAAATCTTTATCGGCTCGGACGACAGCGACACGCGCAAAGAGTTTTCGGAACTATGCGGACAAAAGAAAGTCAAAAATTTCTCGGTCAATACCAATGCGGAAAACCCTGCGTCGAGCAATACGGGCGCGAGCAACCAGCCGCTTATAACGGTTGGTATGCTTGAACGACTGAACGGAAATGAGAAAGGCGACGCGATTGTATCGGTGCGTGGCTACGAGCCGATATGGACGGTATTCACACCGTCATACGAACTCAAAGATGTTTACTTCAAAGAGGGTAAGGCGAGTATTGCCAAGCGCGAAGCGATACTGTTCGATAAGAACGAGTACGTTTTCGATATAACGAACAAGAACGGCGGCAACGAGAACGAACGGCTTTTAACGGCGATAGTGGAAGAAGAAAAACGTGAGAACGCCGTAGAAATCGAACGGCAGAAGAAACTTGACGACCTTGACTGTAAGTGGTTAAGCATAGAGCAAAATATACAACTCAAACTGCAAGAGTTTGCAAATATGCTTAACCCCGACGACAAGCAAGCGGTGTTAAATGCGGACTTAAACAGTATTGTCGCTTTACTGTTTATGATTGAGGAGAACTACAACAACAAGCCGCACAAGATGAAAAAGATACGGGAAGTTGCCGACTACATCAATGGCGAACTGCCCAAACTTTTGGAACTTCAAAACCAAGCGAACAAATAAATTTATGGAGGACATAATGACTAAAACAATTAAATCAACGGTTGTAACGCTCGCGGCAAGTGTAGCGTTATTTTTAACGGTTTTTTTGTGTACGGGTTTTACTACGGCAAAAACGGCAAGCGCGGATACGGGCTGTACCCACGCATACGAACAGACGGAAATCGCGGCAACGTGTACGGAACAAGGCTATACGCTTTATACTTGCGCAGACTGCGGCGAAGAAAAGAAAGATAACTATGTAGATGCCAAAGGGCATAACTACACCGAATCGGTTGTAGTGGCAACTTGCACGACGGCGGGATATACGCTGCAAACGTGTACGGACTGCGGACATACATACACCGAGCAAACCGAAAGCGCAAAGGGACATACGTTCGAGGTGGTAGTCGTACCCAATACCTGCACCCATAAAGGTTATACCACGCATTTCTGTACCGTATGCGGCTATGAGTATTCGGACAACTATACGGACGAAATCGGACACGATTATGAAAAAGTCGAAGTCGCGCCTACTTGCACCGAAAGGGGTTATACCAAGCATACCTGTTCTGTCTGCGAAGATGTGTTTTTCGATAACTATATCGACGCGCTCGGACATACATACGAAGCGGTAGTAACCGAGCCTACTTGTTTGGACGGTGGCTTTACGACCTACACTTGCGCAACTTGCGCGGACAGTTATATCGCGGACTACACCGAGCCGAACGGACACTCCTACACCGAAACGGTAAACGCGGCAACGTGCGTAACCTACGGCTATACCGACCACGTTTGTAATGACTGCGGCGACAGATTCGTAACGGACTATGTACAGCCCAAAGGACATAAGTATTTGGACGTGCTTGTACCCGCAACGCCCGACAGTCTTGGCTATACGCGCCATATTTGCGTTGACTGCAATTATAGCTATCTTTCGGACTATGTAACGAACCCGAAGAACCCGTCATCCCCGAAATTCATAAGCACGCTTACGAAATTCAGACTATGGACGACAGCGAGAATATGAGCCTTATCGTATTGCGTATTTGCAACTGCGGAGATAAGAAAAGCGGATACTTTGCGGTAACTTTCACGGACGAAGAAGGCAACGTAACCGAGAGAAAAGAAACGGGCAACAAGATTGATTATTCCGAGTTTTACGGACAAGTCATTATCACGCTTGCGGACGAGAGCGGCGAACAGTTAAAGAC
>CAJTQF010000011.1 GCA_910578565.1 uncultured Christensenella sp. | reverse complement strand
ACACCGACCGGGAGGATAGGTAATTGCCGGATTTCAAATTATAAAAGACGCAACCTTTGGTTACGTCTTTTATTGTATTAAGTACTTGCGGCGGACGGAGAGCGAAGACAGAAATAGCTTAACTTCTGTGGCAAGCCGCAAAGTAAAAGCAAAAATAAGCGTAAAAGAAATAATGCGGCTTTTTATTTTTGACGTTTAATTTACGGCACATTATAAATATTCAATAATCAGTTTCAGTCCTGTTTTAAAACCGTGAATTAAATGACGCTCTGACGACTCTATTTCAATATTCAAATTGCAGGAAATAAATTTGTCTAAAAGTTTGATTTGTTCAGGGTTAAGCATTGCTTTCAGCTCTTCGTATATTTTATCGCTTTCTTCAAGAAGACTGTCGTATTTTTCACTTTCGGGGATATTTTCCATAAAGTCGGAGTTGTCTGATATCAGTTGTTCTATTGCACTTTTTATAAATACTCCCGCTCAGTTAATGATAATATAATTATATATACCTAACTGTGCTAAGTCGAGTATTTTAGCGCATTTAGTGCTAAAATTTAATTATGATTTTATTAAAAGAGCGAATTAAAGAATTAAGGTTAGAAAAAAATTTATCACAAAAAGATCTTGCGGAAAAGTTAGGCGCCAGTCAAAGAAGCATAAGCAGTTGGGAAACGGGCGCGAGACAACCCGATTTTGAAACTTTAGAAAAACTGACTAAGTTTTTTAACGTAACCGCTGATTATCTTTTGGGATTTTCAGATAAAATTTAATATAAAGCGGATAGGAAGAAGTTTATCGGTAGTTCATTCGTATTTATAATTTGCGACCACGTAATATCAGATTACTAAGAAATCAGGACTTTTATCTTAGTTTTCTTATATAATTATTCTAAGATGAACAATTTAGGATTACGAATACGGGAATTGAGAATAGAAAGGGGTTTGACTCAACCGCAATCAGCAAAGATGGTTGGGGTTACAAACGCAGTTATATCTTTTTGGAAAAATAATATAAACGAACTCAAAGCAAGTTATGTAAAAAATCTTGCTATGCGTTTAAATGTTACTGCCGATTATCTTTTGGAGTTTTCGGATTAAATTCTAATTTAAAAAAGCGCAAATATAAACTGTTTTAATGCTAATAATCAATAAGGAGCAGGGAAATGAAAATTAAATTAAAAACTTTTGCTGTGTTGGCGTGTACGGCATTATGTGTGTTACCTTTGACAGCGTGCAAAGATAAGGGCAAATGCACGGTTTTGGGCAAACCTGCGTCGGTCACTGCCGCAAGCTATGAAGAAAAACAGAGTCAGCAGTATGTCCGGTTCAAAGCCACTGTTGAAAATTTTGCATCGCAATTTGCGGCAGACGCTTATGCCGATTACGGAAAAGACAACAACTTTGCGGTTTCGCCCGTTTCGGTTTATATGGCTCTTTCGCTTGCCGCGGAATGCTCGGACGGCACGACCCGTAACGAAATTGTAAACGCTTTGGGAACTTCTTACGAGCAACTGAGAACCAATTTCTCCGTGCTTTACCGCTCGCTGTTTTACGAGAGAAAGACAGGCAGGAAAATTACAGGTATACTCTATCCGACAAATTCGGTCTGGCTTAACGAAGGCGCTTCGGTAAACGGAGACTGCATTGACGCGCTTTCTGACTATTATTTTTGTCATTCCTATTCCGCAGACTTCGCAAACGATAACGGAAACGCAAATAAAGCGGTGCGCTATTTTGCGAGCGAAAATACGCGCGGGCTTATAGACAAAAATTTTGACTTGCCGCAGGAAACTGTTTTTACTTTAATCAATACGCTGTATCTTAAAACGCTGTGGAACGTTTACGGCGACGAGCTGCCCTATGCGCCAGTCGCCTACGGTTTTAAAAATGCCGACGGCTCGGTCACGAACAGAAAACTGATGACAGGATACTACAAAAGCGGCAGAGCGTATAAGGGCGAAACATTTTCAACTTTTTACACTTCCACCTATGACGGTTACAAATTAAAGTTTATTTTGCCTAACGACGGCTATACTGCGGACGACGTATTTACCGCGGAAAATATTTCGGCGGTCAACGCTTTAAATGATTATAACGACTACGACCACGATAATAAAATACACTATTATACCCGCTGTCTTTTCCCCGAATATAAGTGTTCTTACGACGGATACTTAAACGAAACTCTGGGCAAAAAATTCGGTATTAAATCTCTGTTTGATTTGGATAAATGCGATTTGAGTCCCATTATGCAAGATACGGCGTGTTGCGGAAAAGTGCGGCACGTCACCGAGTTGAAAGTCGACAGAAAGGGGATTGAAGGCGCGTCGGTAGTCGTTATTCCGGGGGCGGGCTCACCCGGACCTGACGGTTATGAAGAAGTTTATCGGGATTTTGTTTTAGACAGGTCGTTCGGATTTATAATTTCAGACCGCGACGACGTGACTCTGTTTTCAGGCGTGGTCAGGTCCGTTTGACGAAATAAGCGGTTTTCACATTCTTGTCACACTATTTCATTACATTTTTGTCATACAGGTTGGCTTTTCCTTGATTAATAAGATAAAAAGTGCTATAATTTTATTATACAAGAATTTTTCAGGGATAAGCGATGAAAAAATATGCAAAGTTTTTTACTGTAATAGCCGTTCCCGTTATTGCGGCAAGTGTGCTGTTTGCCGGTTGCAAAAGCTGTAAAGGTAAAGCGGTTGACCCTCCGCCCGAAAACCAGCTTATGCGCGATATAGAAGTTCCGCCCGAACAGCACGCTTATTACGAAGCGCAGTCAAGACAGGTGATTGAAGAGTATCTGGAAGTTGCCGCCCGTTATACCGACGCGAACGGCGAAGTTGACGCGAGCAACAGCGAAGTGGTTGCAGCCGCTTCGTCTGCGGCGGCAAAGCTGTATGCTTTTGCCTGCTATAACGAGAGATATCTGGACAAGTTCGTATTTTTCGGCGACCAGGTGGGGACCACCGACGTCAGCGGATTCGGTTCTGCAACGGCGGAAAGGCAGGAGTATTTTTTGCGCGTTAACGAGAGCGAAAACACCTGCGGCTACCGCTATCACCGCACGATTAAAAAGGTTAAAGAGTCCAGCGGCACAATAGACACCTTTAAGAGCTTATTCGAATCCGCAAGGGTCAGAATGACCGATAAAACCAATCTTTTGTACAGGTTCGAAGGCAACGATATAAGATACGGAGAGCATAACGACGCGTTGAGCTGCGACGTGCTGACCTGCAACTGGCGCACGGGTTCCGATTGGGGAAAAGCCGATATCGAGATGGTAAAGGGGTCGTACCTTGAAACCCTTGACGATATTAAGGCGGACATTCTGGCTTCGGCAAACGGCGACAACAAAAATATCCGCGGCAACATAAATATTCTTGCGGATAATATAGTCAAATACGCAAATATAGTCGTGGACGAGGAAACGGGCGGCATTTTCGTGCTTATGACAATCGACACCGACGTTGCGAATGCGGACGACGCTTCAATGGTTATGCTTAAAAACGCCAACGGCACGAGCGGAAACTGCCTTTGGAAAGGCGACCCTTCCACCGTCAATGACGAAGGGTTCGGCGAAGATACGGGGCTGAGAATAATATATGCACTGTGGCCGAACGGACTTTTCAGAATGTACAACATTATCGAAAGGTGGGAAGGCAAGATGGATATACCGTTCAAACCGGAAGGCTTGGCGGAGTCGACAACTTTGGTGTATTACAGCTATTCCGACCACGATTGCGATATGACGGGATATTTGAATATGCTTGAAGCGGCAAAAGAGCAAGTCGGGTAACAAGGTGCGGATATGAAGGCTACAAACTGGGATTTAATGAAACTGGCGCAGGCGTTTGACGGCGAGTTTTGTCTTTCTGATTTTACCGCGGAAGAGCTGGACGGTCTTCTGAATTTACTTGACGACAGTATGACGCCCGAACAGATACGCGAAAAATATTTCGAATATTACGACGACGTAAAAGACAGGACTTTGGATAAGCACCGTTGGAGCGACTGAAAATGTATATAAAAAAATCACGCGCTTATGCGCGTGATTTTAAATTAAACCGATTTGTAATTACATTACCACGATATTTTCCGATTCGAACAGTTGCTTGTATTCCTTGGGGAAATTATCGTCTGTAATAAGCACGTCTATATCTTCCAGTTTGGCAAAGGTGTAGGGGTTAATTTTGCCTATTTTAGAGCTGTCAAGCATCATATAAACGTGTCTTGCCTTTTTGAATACGTTTTTCAGAAGATCGCTTTCAATCTGGCTGTTGCACGAAAAACCGTTTTCGGGGGTGAAAGCGGTTGCTGAAACAATCGCGATTTCAAAATTAGTCAGGTCGAAATATTCCTTTGCCGCAGGCGACGCGGTGGAAAGGTTTTCTCTCATAAGCTGACCGCCGACGACGGTAATGTTTACGTTCTTTTTCTGCGCAAGCTCCATTGCTACAGCAATGCCGTTGGTAAAGACGTTGCACTTTAAGTCGGGCATTTCCTTTGAAAGGTACATGGCGGTAGTGCCGCCGTCAATGAATATGCTTGAATTTTCGTCTATAAGACCCGCCGCTTTTTGCGCGATTACTATTTTTGCGTCGGTATTTATAGTCGTCTTTTTGGTATATTCTTCGCCGGAAACTTTTTGCACTTCCTTGACGGACATAGCGCCGCCGCGGATACGTATAATGCGGCCGTCTTCTTCAAGCTGGAAAAGGTCGCGTCTCAACGTCATTTGAGAAACGTTGGGAAAAACTTCTTCAAGCTGTTCAAGAGTCATTTTGCCGCGCCTGTCAAGTATATCGGCAATTTCCTCAATGCGTTCACGTTTCATCTTAGTCTCCTTTGTGATTTTTTTTCACTTTTTAAACGTTGAGCAAATTATAACACAATAACGCCTTTTTGTCAAGAGGTTTAAGTAATTTTTTAACAAAACAGCGTTGTGTTTGTTAAAATTTATCATAAACCGTTTCCGTAAATTTTCATTGCGGCAAACGGCGGAAGTTAAAAACTGCAAATTGCTTGCAATTGCGGTTACTTTAATATATAATTAAGAAAATTGGGCGTAACGGCATTGCGGGGCGGGCTGTTAAGGTTTAACAGTCCGGCTGAGTCTTTACATATATTGTAAGGGTGTAAATTAAAATGTTGTTTTCCAGCCTTAGCGCCGATTTAAACGCGGCAAAGTCAAACGACCCCGCCGCGCGCAATAAATTTGAAATATTTCTGACTTACTCGGGCGTGCATGCGCTTATCGCGCACAGATGGGCGCAAGCGTTTTTACGGCTTAAACTGAAACTTATAGCCCGCATAATTTCGCAGACGGCAAAGTTTTTTACGGGTATAGAAATTCATCCCGCGGCAAAAATAGCGGCGGGGGTGTTCATAGACCACGGCAGCGGCGTCGTCATCGGCGAAACGGCGGAAGTGGGTAAAGGTACCGTGCTGTATCAGGGCGTGACTCTGGGCGGAACGGGTAAAGAGAGCGGCAAACGCCACCCTACGGTGGGGGAAAACTGCGTAATTTCCGCAGGGGCGAAAGTTCTGGGCAGCGTACATATCGGCGACGGCGCAAAAATAGGCGCGGGCGCGGTAGTACTCAAAGACGTTCCCGAAAACGCTACGGCGGTGGGGGTGCCTGCAAGGGTAGTTAAAATTAACGGTAAAAAGGCGGAGAACGGATAAATGAAAATTTATAATACGCTTACAAGGACCAAAGAAGAGTTTGTGCCTATTGAAAAAGGCAAGGTCAGGATGTACGCCTGCGGTATTACCGTATCTGGCGAAGCGCATATAGGGCACGGCTATCAGGCGTTAATTTACGATATAATGCGCAAGTTCCTGCAAAAGCAGGGTTTTGAAGTGTCCTATGCCAGAAATTATACCGACGTAGACGATAAAATTATTGCAAAGTCCAAAGAGACGGGTATACCTGCGGACAAGTATGCCGCCGCTATGATAAAAAAGATTGACGCGGTTATGGGGGAGATGGATATAGGCGAACCCGACCTTTGGCTGAAAGCTACGCAGAATATAGGCAACGTAATATCGTTTATAAAACAACTTATAGAAAGCGGACACGCTTACGCCGTTTCCTGCGGCGACGTATATTTCGACGTGACAAGTTTTAAACGCTACGGCTGTCTCAGCGGCAGGTCTGTGGAAGATATGCTTGACGGCGTAAGAATAGAAAACGGCGCGGAGAAGAGAAATTCAGCCGACTTCGCTCTCTGGAAAGCGGCAAAGGAAGGGGAAATATGCTGGGATTCGCCCTGGGGCAAGGGCAGACCGGGCTGGCATATTGAGTGTTCCGCAATGACCCGCGCGGCGTTCGGCGACAGTATAGATATTCACGGCGGCGGCAGGGACCTTGTGTTCCCCCACCACGAAAACGAAATAGCGCAGAGCGAAAGCCTAACGGGCAAGCAGTTCGCAAAATACTGGACGCATAACGGTCTCATAAAAGTCAACGGACAAAAGATGTCAAAGAGTCTGGGCAACAGTATACTTCTGGAAGACCTTTTAAAAAACTATTCCAACGAAGCGGTTAAATTCGCGCTGTTGCAGTTTAATTACCGCGCCGATATCAATCTTGTGGACGGAATTTTCGACGAAGCGGAAAGACACCTGACTTCCTTTTATAAGGTCATAAAAAAGGTTGAAGACAGGTACGGCAAGGGCGGAAAGGGCTGTAAACAGATTGACGACGATTTCGACAGGGATATGTCGGACGACTTCAATACCGCGCTTGCGCTGTCAAGGCTGTTCGGGCTGTTTAAAGCCGTTTCGGCAAAGTATGAAAAGGGCGACCCCGCCTGCGCGGAAGAAGTTTACCAGATAAAACAGACCTATTCGCTTCTGGGTTTGTTCAAAAAGGACGCGGGCGAATATCTCGCGCGGGTTGCCGACGGCGCCGCACAGGAAATTCCGGACGAAGTAAAAGCTCTTGCTGATAAGCGCTGGCGCGCCAAGCAGGAAAAAGACTGGGCGGCGGCGGACGCGCTGCGCGGGGAAATCGACGCGCTGGGATATGTTATAAAAGATACAAAGGACGGATATACGATAGTCAGACGGTAAAGCGGTCAAATCCGTAAATCCGGAAAAACAAGGTGAAAAATATGAAAAAAATAACTTCGGAAATTTTACGCGAAACCTATTTAAAATTTTTTGAAAGCAAGGGGCATAAGATAATCCCTTCGGCTTCTCTCATACCCGAAAACGACCCTACGGTTCTGTTTACCACTGCTGGTATGCACCCTTTGGTTCCCTATCTTCTGGGTGAAAAGCACCCCGCGGGCAACCGCCTTTGCGACGTGCAGAAGTGCGTGCGTACGGGCGATATAGACGAAGTGGGCGACAGCTCGCATCTGACCTTTTTCGAGATGATGGGAAACTGGTCGCTTGGCGATTATTTCAAAGAGCAGATGATTCCCTGGTCTTATGAATTTCTGACTTCCGAAAAATATCTGGGTATTCCCGTAAAGGATATAGCCGTAACCTGCTTTGCGGGCGATAAAGACTGCCCCAAGGACGAAGAGAGCGCGGCACTGTGGGAAAAGTGCGGAATACTTCCCGAAAATATTTACTTCCTGTCCAAGTCCGGCAACTGGTGGGGACCCGCCGGAACAACCGGACCCTGCGGTCCGGATACGGAAATGCACATTATCCGCAACCATACCGAAGCGGATAGACTGGGCGCTTACGACTTTGACGGCGCGGCAAGCGGTACTTTCCTTGAAATATGGAACGACGTGTTTATGCAGTACAACAAAAATGCGGAAGGCGGTTACGAGCCTTTGAAGCAGAAAAACGTCGATACGGGTATGGGCTTGGAGCGCACGCTCTGCATTTTAAACGGCAAGGCGAACGTGTATGAAACCGACCTTTTTGAAAACGCCATAATAAGGATTGAAGAACTCTCCGGTTTGAAATACGGACAGAGCGAAGATATAACAAAGGCTTTCCGCGTTGTTCTTGACCACGTAAGGACGGCGGCGTTTATGCTTGGCGACGTAAAGGGCATAGTGCCGTCCAACACCGACCAGGGCTACATTTTGAGAAGAATTATCCGCCGCGCCGTGCGCTTCGGAAGAAATCTGGGGCTGGAACAGGGTTCGCTCTCTAAAATCGCGGCGACCTTCGTCGATAAATATAAAGAAGTTTATCCCGAGCTTTTGCACAACGCGCAGAAGATTTACGAAGAACTGGACAAGGAAGAAGGCAAGTTTTTACGCACCCTCCAACAGGGCTTGAAAGAGTTTGAAAAAGTTGCCGCGGCGTTGAACGCAGGCGACACTATCGACGGCGTGACCGCTTTCCACCTGTACGACACGTACGGTTTCCCCGTAGAAATCACGGGCGAAATGGCGCGCGAAAAGGGGCTTAACGTTGACGTGAAAGGGTACGAAAAAGCGTATTCCGAACATCAGGAAAAATCCCGCGCTGGCAGCGAGCAGAAATTTGCCTGCGGACTTGCCGACCACAAGCGGGAGACCACCAATCTTCACACGGCGACCCATCTTTTGCACGCCGCGCTCAAAGCGGTGTGTTCGCCCGATATCGCGCAAAAGGGCAGCAATATTACGGAAGAGCGTTTGCGCTTCGACTTCAACTTTGCAAGAAAACTCACTCCCGAAGAAGTGGCGGAAGTGGAAAACCTGATAAATTCGAAAATAAAAGAAAACATTCCCGTCGTTATGAAAGAGCTTTCTCTGGAAGAAGCAAAGGCGCAGGGATTTACGGGTCTTTTCGAAAGCAAGTACGGCGAAAAGGTAAAGACTTATTCAATAGGCGAATTTTCAAAAGAAATCTGCGGCGGACCCCACGCTGAAAGTACAGGGGAGTTGGGAACGTTTAAAATAGTAAAGCAGGAAAACGTTTCCGCAGGAGTAAAAAGGATAAAAGCCGTATTGCAGTAATACTGCTTTCAACCGATTAAATTATGAAACCGCAAAATAAAACCGATTCCGAAAAACTTAATAACGACCCCGCAACCGAAGGGGCGGAAGAAGCGGTTAAAGACGGGCAGGAGTCCGCCGCGGTTTCCGGTGCGGAAAACAACCCGCAACCAGACGGAGAGATCACGGAAAGCACGGACGTGAATACGGACGCGGACGACGCTCTTGAACACTTCGGTACCCGCACGGTCGCGCCCCCCAAAAAGCGTAAGTTCGGCTGGGTCGGCTACGTCGCGCTTTTGATAGTCATAGGTTTAAGCGTATGGATGATGCTTAAAATCGTTATGGCGGACGCGGACGAATACATTTCCTTCGGGGAAGTGTTTGCGGCGGGTAACTGGCGGTTCGGTGTAATTTCGTTTGCGGTTTTAATTGTAATAATTGCGTGTATATGCTTCGAATACGTGGTGGTCATTAAGGCAACTACCAATAAATTTGCGTTGGGTACGGGCATCAAGGTCGCCCTGTTGGGCAAATTTTACGACAATATAACGCCGCTCGCTTCGGGCGGTCAGCCTATGCAGATTTATTATCTGCACAAAAAAGGTTATTCGGGCGGCACTTCAACCGCAGTTGTATTTATCAAGTACTTTGTGTGGATGATAAGCTGGCTGCTTGTGAGCATACTTTTAATGGCTTGCAACACCGGCGTTCTCGACGGCGTCGACGGCGCCTGGCGCACCGTCATACTGGTGTGCGGCTGGGTCGGTCTGGGCGTAAATATGATTTTGCCGCTGACCGTGCTTATGTTTGTGGTTATGCCCAAACTTACGCGCAAACTCGCTTCGTTAATAGTGGGCGCGGGTCATAAGATAAAGATAGTAAAGGACAAAGAAGCAACGCTGAACAAGGCTTACAATATTGTCAACGACTTCCGCTCGTCTTTCGCCATAATGTCCCGCCGTCCCGTGCTGTTCATAGTTCTGGTACTTTTGTGCCTTGTCGAAGTTATGTTAAACTATATGTTGCCATACTTCATAATGCGCGCATTTTCGGGAATTACTTCCAACGAAATTTCGGTTCTGTTTGCGGTTGCGTCTCTCAACACTTACGTAACACTTGCCGTTTCTATAATCCCCACTCCCGGCAACACGGGCGCAATGGAAGGTATAGGGGCGCTTGCGTTTTCGGTGTTCGTTACGGGCAGCGTGCAGTTCTGGTCTATGCTTACCTGGCGTACCGGTATTTATTACATATATATAATAATCGGATTGGGTATTACGGTTTTCGAGTTTATCCGCAAAATCGTAAGACGCGCAAAACAAAAAAAGAAAGAAAAAACGCAAAACGAAACGGGACCGTAAAGGGTGTTCGTGATAGAGTTTCTTGTGGACAAATAAACAGCCCGCTATCTTCGCTTACGAAGATAGCGGGCTATACTTAAATGTAAAACCGTTATTGTTGTTTTCTTAACGTAATAATAAACGCGCCTTTGAGTTGCATTGACGTTGCCATATAATCGTAAGTTACAAGTTCCCAACCGTCGGCAGCCTTTTCGTTAAGGAACCGGTCTAATTTTGCTGTGTCGTTTTCATTTGCTTTGTCTGAAAACCATTTTGTGCTTACCGTCAGGATTTCGGTTTTATAAACGTACATAATTAAATTTCTCCTGTTGTCTGAAATAATTTAAAAAAAACAAATTACTGTTTATCCTAATTTATTATAGCAAGCCGGTAATAAAAAAGCAAATGAAACTAATCATTCTTTCTTTGCCTTATTATTCCTGTAATCCATATAAAAGAGATTACGTTTTTTTATCTTGTTTATTTCTTTTTCCGCTCGGCTTTGTCGGCGGTTTTAAGCGCGGCTTTGACTTTTTTCTTTACTCCGCAAAAATCCGCGTTGTTTTCAAAAATCTGCGTGTAGTCTGCTTTCGGTTGCGCCAGAATGTAGTCTGCCAGATCTTCAATCGAGTTGCGTATCAGCGGGTTGCATTTTTCAGACATATCACGCAAAACCTGCGGGTTGGCGTACAGGTACAAAAGTTTTTCTTCTAACTGTTTTTTGTTTTTAAACGAAAGGGCGACGCCCTTTTTCTTCATATAGGCAAGGTTGTGGTTTTCCTGTCCTACGAGTTTTTCGGTTATAAGCATGGGGCAGGCTTTGTTTATCATTTCGGTCACGCTTGTGCCGCCGTACTTGTTAATTATAAGGTCCGCGGCGGAAAGGTACAGCGGGACTTGCTTTGTAAAGCCCACGTTAAGCACCGTAATCCCTGCGGGGAACTTCATTTTTTGTATTTTTTTACGGCTCTTTTCGTTTTTGCCGTTAATCATTATAATCTGCGCCGTCTTTCCTTCCAGCGCCTTTACGGTCTGTCTGAAAATTTTATACCCTTCGCCGAAACTTCCGCCGCCGAACATCACCATTACGGTAAATACGCCGTCACGCAAACCGAGTGTTTTACGGGCTTCGCTTTTGTCCGTTTTTTCAAGCGTGCGCCCGTCTACGGGCAAGCCGATAGGCAAAAGTTGTCCGCGCGTAAATCCCTTTGCAAGCCCTTCTTCTATAAAATCTTCGTTGGGTATTGCAAACGCGTCTACGCCTACGGTCGCTTCCCAGAAAGGGGAGTAAACGTAGTCAAGGTTTGAAACCACCGTCTTGCAGGGCAGGGGGTAAACCAGTTTTAAATCGGTAAGGGCAATCGCGCCGTAAAAGTGCGTGCAGTAAATAACGTCGGGCTGAAAATCGAGAATATCTTTCAGAAGTCCGTCCACGGTAGTAAGCACGACGCCGTGCGCGGCGCAGGAATAGCGTTTTAAAGGATTTTTGCGGCGGTACTTTTCATAAAAACGGTTGTAAATTCTGCGCAGCCGCTTTGCGGCAAAACAGTATCCGCCGTCCGCCACCCAGATATTTATGGGTGAAGAGTAACGTTTTAATATATCAATTACCCTTACTTCGGCGCCCTTTTCTTCCAGTTTGTTTTTCATTCCGGCGGCGCAGGCGTTGTGACCGTTGCCCGCCGTTACCGAAAGTATAAGAATTTTGCTCATAATTTCCCGTTTTTTTGGTGTTTTCACTTTACTATATAATTATATTACATTCGGGCGCCTTTTGTAAAGGTTTTTGGCGAAAAACAAATTTTTTGGTAAAAATTGCCGCCTTTAAAAAATTTTCAAAATTTATAAAAAACTTTAAAAACCCGACACAAAACAGCTTGACAGGAATTTTATAAAATAATAAAATAAGTTTACGTTTGAATGAAATAACAATTTTATTATTTACGCCGAAAATTTTTTAACGGATTTTCGTGAAATAAGTATAAGGAGCGAACAATGAAAACCTACATGGCAAAAGCCGAGACAGTTGAAAGAAAATGGTACGTTGTAGACGCGGCAGGCGTCCCTCTCGGCAGACTTGCGTCAAAGGTGGCGGGTATTTTGCGCGGCAAAAACAAACCCACTTTTACCCCCAACGTTGACACGGGCGATTTCGTAATCGTTTTAAACAGCGATAAAGTCGTTTTAACGGGTAAAAAACTGGACGACAAATTTTACAGATACCACACGGGCTATATCGGCGGTCTTAAAGAAATATCTTACAAAAAGATGCTTGCCGAAAAAAGCGACCTTGCCGTATACGAAGCGGTAAAGGGAATGTTGCCCAAAAACTCGCTTGGCAGGGATATGATTAAAAAACTGCGCGTTTATAAGGGTGCGGAACACAACCACGCGGCGCAGAAGCCCGAAGAGCTTAAATTATTTTAAAAGGTAAGAGGAAAAATTATGGCAAAGGCTAATTTAAAGAAAAAACTTCAATTCTGGGGAACAGGAAGAAGAAAAAAGGCAATCGCCCGCGTTCGTCTTATTCCCGCAGGTTCGGGTGTAATTGAAATTAACGAAAGAGCTTTCGAAGATTATTTCCCCCAGTCGGTTTTGCAGTACGTTGTAAAGCAACCCCTTACCCTTTTGGGCGTGGAAGCTAAATACGACGTTTTGGTAAACGTATACGGCGGCGGCTATACCGGACAGGCAAACGCTATCCGCCTTGGTATTGCGCGCGCATTGTTGCAGGCTGAAGACGGATGCCGTCCCGCTTTAAAGAAAGAAGGCTTCTTAACCCGCGACCCGAGAGTCAAGGAAAGGAAGAAGTACGGCTTGAAAAAAGCCCGCCGCGCTCCCCAGTTCTCAAAGAGATAATCAACAAAAAATTAAAGCAACTCTTACGGGTTGCTTTTTTTTGTCGCCGTTTCATTTTTTTACGTAACAGCATAAATTAATAATGTCAGACTATAAATTTTTACGATACTATTGATTTGTAAAATTTGTTGTGGTATAATTTACCTGATAAAGAGATTTCAGGAGGATATTTATGAAGAAGAAATCTGTAAAAAAGAACCTTGGTAAAATTATTACCTGCGTAAGCATTTTGTTCGCGTTGGTTGCATTCTTTATGATGTTTGCACCCGCGGCGGTTGCGGAAGTGTTGGGAAAGACGCAAAGTTACTCCGGCATGGACCTTGCTTTCGGTTACGTCAACAAAACCGACGCTTTGGTAGGTACGGTGGAGACGCGCATTTTTTCTGCGTCCGCGAATATTCTGACTTACATACTCATAGCAATCGGTATTGTTTGCGCCGTTGTATCGCTCTTCGGTAGAGGCGGGAAAATTCTTCCTTTTATAGCGGTGGCTTCGCTTATTGCGGCGGGCGTTCTGTACTTCTTGACAATTCAGCTTTGCGCGCCTTATACCAAACTTGAAGGCGATTTAAAGGACGAATATATCAGCACTATAAAAGAACAGCTTAAACTGGGAGCGGGTGCGATAGTCGGCGGAATTTTCTCCGTTCTCGCAGGCGTTGCCGCGCTTGTTCCGCTTTTCGTAAAATCAAAATAATTTTAAAATAAATAATAAGCCGCGCGTGCTATGCACGCGCGGCTGTTTTAATGTGTAAGGCATATCAGTCTGAATCGTCGCGGATGGCGTAATATTTTGCAAGCCCGCCCGAAGAAGTTTCGCGGTAGCTGTTAAGCAAATCTATCCCCGTGTTGTACATTGTTTTAACTATAACGTCAAAGCTGATTTTGCGTGAATCGGTCAGAAAATTTGCAAGCGACAGCGCGTTTATCGCGCGCATGGCGGCAACCGCGTTGCGTTCTATGCAGGGTATCTGGACTAAACCCGCAATTGGGTCGCATGTCAGCCCGAGATGGTGTTCCATAGCAACTTCTGCGGCGTATTCAATTTGTCCCAGACCCATTTCGAACAATTCCGCAAGCGCGGCGGCAGCCATAGAACAAGCCGAACCGATTTCCGCTTGACAGCCGCATTCCGCGCCGCTTATAGAAGCGTTCGTTTTTATGAGATTACCTATAATTCCGCCCGCCGCCAACGCCTGTACAATTTGCCGGTCGGAAAATCCCTTTGTTTCCTGCATGTATTTCAGTACCGAAGGCACTACCCCGCACGCCCCGCAGGTCGGCGCGGTGACTATAATGCCGCCGGCGGCGTTCTGTTCGCCCGTTGCAAACGCGTAAGAGCATACCAGCCTGTTTTCGCGGGTCTGGGCAGACTCGTCAATGTGGCGCTGGTTAAAAAGTTTTTGCGCCCGCCTTTGCGTTTCAAGACAGCCGGGAAGAGTACCCGAAGTGGTAAGTCCTTCGTGTACGGTCTGTTTCATTCTCTCCCAGATTACGGCAAGGTAGTCCAGAATTTCTTCGCCTTCGCACTCTACGGCGTACTGCCAAAGCCTGATATTGTTTTTCTTGCAGTGCGCTTTAATCTCTTTATAGGTGTTCAGCGGATAAATGTTGCCGTCCGCAAAGGGTATGTATTTTTCGGCGGGTTCGCCTTCGAAAACCACGGTTCCGCCGCCCACGCTGTAAACGCGGTGTCTGCATATGCTTTTGTTGTCTTTAAACCCTTCCACATCCATAGTGTTGGGGTGAACGGGGCAGGGGGCGGTACCGTCCCATATTACTTCGCATTTTACAGGCGCGAAGGTAAGCGTAATAATTTCGTCCGTGCGGTGTCCCTTGCCCGTCATTGCAAGCGAACCGTAAAGGGTTGCTTTAAAAAAGTCCGCCTGCGGGTAGCGCTCTTTCATAATTTGCGCGGCTTTTTCGGGACCCATTGTGTGCGAACTCGAAGGTCCCCTGCCGATTTTGTATAACTCACGCAGCGATTGCATAATTTACTCCGTCTGAATAATTGCTCTTTTCATATTTTAAACTGCGGCTTAAATTTTGTCAATACTATTGAAAAAAATAAATATTTGCAGTATAATATAATCAGTAGCAAAACAATAAAATACCGAAAACGGAGTTTTATTGTAAGTCAAAGGAGTACTTTTATGAAGAGCAACCGTTTAAGACTTAAAACAGGCGCGCTTATTGCCGCGCTTGCGCTGGTTTTCGGCATTGCCGCAATCCCCGCGGTATCTGCGGGCGCAAACTCGGCGCAGAAGGACTGGTACGGCAGTGCGTCGTCCGGTATGCTTGTTACCGACGAAAACTGCCCCGTAATTGTGGAGAGCGAAACGCTTACCTTTGATATACAGACTTTCCCCGCCAATTATTATTACGAACAGGAAGAATTCGACGCTTACGACGCAAAAGTAACCGCGCATTACAATTTTTACAATCCTGCGGATTACGAAGTTAATATGACCCTTGTGTTTCCTTTCGGGGAATACACGTCGTATCTGGGCGAACACATTGACGAAAGCGGCAAATACCTTGTAACGGCAGGCGGCGAAAGAATTGAAAGTTCTGTGCGGCACACGCTGAGTTACGGCGAGTTTAACGCCGAACGGGACGTTGCCAAAATTCTTGACGGATATAAAGAAGACGAATTTTATTCCCCCGATATGCCCGTTCATTATTACACTTGCAGGTTTTCGGGATTTGACGGGACAAAAGGGGTGTACGTTAAACTCGATTACGATAAAAGCAATACCCGTGTTTTTTACAGCGTCGCGGGCGCCCAGTTTGACGAAACACCCTACGTGCTCTTGCCTTATGAAGGCGGCGCCGACCCCGTTTCTTATGTGAAAAACGGCAGTGTGATTTATCTGTTCGTTATCGGCAAAGACGCCGAACCGGAGTTTTCGTTCAATCAGTCCTGGCCGCTGTTCGGGGACGATATTGCCGATAAAATCAACGTTACGGAGCGGGATATCACTTTCAAGGACGTTATGCTTGTTTATTACGACGAGTATTACGGCGTTTCGGAAACGGACTGGTATAACGCGGCTATAGAATACCTTGACAGATACGGCTGTCTGGACTTTGCAATGCCAAACAGTCTTATGCGCTGGTTCGAGTACCGCCTTACCGTACCCGCAGGCGGAAGACTCGAGAACGAAGTCACCGCTCCGCTCTATCCGAATATAAACGGAAATTATTCGTCCGCCGTATACGAATACAGATATCTTTTATCGCCCGCAAAATGCTGGGCCGGGTTCGGCAGTCTTGATATAACGGTAAATACGCCGTACTATATTACGGGCTGTCCGTTGGGAGATTTCCAAAAGGTTGAAGGCGGTTACGGTTTGCACTTCGACAGCCTGCCCGACGGCGAGCTTACGTTTACCATGTGTCAGGAAAAACATTATTACCGCACATCGGGCATTTTACCCGATATAGCTGTCGTTATATTAATTGCCGTATTTTCGGTTATACTCGGTTTGCAGGTAATCGTGGCTATTCCTTTGACTATCGTCTTTGCGGTAACGGGCAAATTCAGTTCTAAGAGCAAACCGTAAAAATTGTAATTATTTTCAAAAATAGTAAATTTTTATCATTTTGCCGTTGCTTTTTTTTCAGACCTATATTATAATACAGGTATATCGGCGGCTTGTCCGCGTAATCAAAATAACTGGAGAATAAAATGAAAAACGTAATCGTAGGACAATCCGGCGGACCTACCGCGGTAATCAACTCTTCCCTTCTCGGCGTATACAAGACCGCAAAGGACAGAGGGGCGGATAAAGTCTATGGAATGGTACACGGCATTAAAGGACTTTTGGACGGCGACGTGGTTGACCTTTCCGTACGCATTAAGAGCGATTTGGATATGGACCTTTTAAAAAGAACGCCTTCGTCCTTTCTCGGTTCCTGCCGTTACAAATTGCCCGACATAGAAGGCAACGAAAAAACTTACGATAAAATATTCGATATACTGAAAGAACTTGAAATTCACGCATTTTTCTATATCGGTGGCAACGACTCTATGGACACCATAAAAAAGCTGTCCGATTACGGCGTGAAGAAAAAGAGCCCTATCCGTTTTATAGGCGTACCCAAGACCATAGACAACGACCTTGCAATAACCGACCATACCCCCGGCTACGGCAGCGCGGCTAAATACATAGCGGCTACCACCAAGGAAATTATCCGCGACGGTCTTGTTTACGACTATCCGGTTGTGTCCGTGATAGAAGTAATGGGGCGTAACGCGGGCTGGCTTACCGCGGCTACCGCGCTGGCAAAGGGAGAAGACTGCGAAGGAGTGGACGAAATATATCTGCCCGAGAGAGTTTTCGACATAGACGAATTTCTGAAGAGAACGGGCAAACTGTTAAAGCAGAACCGCTCTATTGTCATTGCCGTATCCGAAGGCGTGAAAGTGGCGGACGGAAGATACGTCTGCGAACTTTCCGACCACGTTGATTACGTGGACGCGTTCGGGCACAAGCAGCTTGCGGGCACCGCAAGATTTCTGGCGGGCAAAGTTGCCGAAAAGTACGGGGTAAAGACAAGGGCGATAGAGCTGTCTTCGTTGCAGCGCTGCGCGTCCCACATTATGGCGCGCGTCGATATGACGGAAGCGTTCAACGCGGGCGGCGCGGCGGTCAAGGCGGCGTTTGAAGGACTTACGGGTCAGGTGATTACTTTAAAAAGGGTTTCGGACGACCCGTATATGTGCATTACCGAACCTGCCGACGTTCACTATATAGCGAACGTTGAAAAGAAAGTCCCGCTTGAATGGATAACCGAAGACGGGGCAAACGTAAAGCCCGAGCTTGTACACTACATTTACCCGCTCATACAGGCGGAAATTGCGCCTCTGTGGATAAACGGGTTGCCCAGACATATCCGCCTGCACGCAAATTCAACCGTTAAAAAATAACCGGACGTAAAGTTTTGTTGCCGCGCCGCTGTTGTACAGCGGCGCGGCTTTTATTTTGCGCCGTTTTGTTTCAGGCGGTTTGAAAGCCTTTCGTGCCGTTCCAGAACGGCAACCATGGGGTTGGGTTTTTGCAACTTTTCCGTCGCGGCGGCGGGCGGCTTTTCCTGTTCGGGAAGGTCCTTTTCGGTTGCGGCGGGCGCGCTCCGGAAATTCGAAAGTCCTTCCAGCGCCTTTAATATGTTTAAAAGAGCAAATTTTTCCGTAATAATTAATCTCCTTTTTTAAATTTCCGTCAAAATCAAGCGCAAATTTATTGCTTAAAGTAACGGTTTGGTATATAATTAATAAGGTTAAATTGGATTATTATCCTTTCGGAGTAAAGTATGCGTAAGTTTATTACTAAAATCATATGCTTCGCCGCCGCGGTAATCGTCGCGCTCGGCATATTCCTTATCTCGGCTTGCGGACCGGATTACAACGCTGACCCCCTTGCGGGCGATATCGGCGGACAAGTCGTTTCAAACGGCGGTTTTGCCGTGGAAAAGGGCAACTATATCTATTTTATCAACGGTAAAGAAAACAACACCGCGGACAACACTTTCGGCAAAGTGGAAAAGGGCGCTGTTATGCGCATATCCAAAAACGATTTTGCTAACCGCAATTATTCCGCCGTCGATACCGTCGTACCCCTTATAGCATATTCGGGCAACGCAAACGCGGGTTTATTCATTTACGGCGATTATGTATATTACACCACCCCTTCGACCGATAAGAACAGCGACGGCGAAATTCAGAATTCGCATCTGGCTTTCCGCCGCACAAAACTTGACGGCACGGGCACGACCAAAAACTATTTCATCCAGCTTTCGGACAACACCGTTGATTACCGTTACGTGGAAGTTGACGGCGTGGTTTATATAATGTACGTTGCAACCAAGGAAAAGCTGTACGGAACGGAATGCACCAACATTTACTCGTACAATACCGAAACGGGTGAAAAAACTTTGCTTGCATACAACGTGGGCAGTTATCTTTTCGACTGTTCCGACGTTGAAAATCCCCGCATTTTCTATACTATGACGGTGACCGATTTTGTGACCGGTACGTCTTACGCGGAGTATTACAATCAGGTTTACACCGTAACTGCCGACGCGACCGAGCGCAACGAATACGATTTTTCTGACGTGGACGACTACGACGCGGAGAAAGACCCCCTGTATATCAACTGCGGCGACCTTGTATTGGACGGCTACGGTAAAATAGAAGTTATCAACGGTAGCTTAACCCAGTTCAACGGCACGACGGAAGAGAGCCTTGAAAGGGCTTCGTACACATATTCGCTTTCTTCTTACGAAAACGGTTATCTGTATTTCACGCGTTACGCGCACCTTACAAGCAGCAACGACAGCGCAACCGCGCTCTATTCGATAAGCGACAGTGACCTTACCGGTGATAACTGGAACGCCGTAACTTCGCAGGATAAAGACGGTCACGGCGACTATATTACCGAAAAGGAAGCGGCAAGCAACAAAATTTATCTTTACGGCGACAACGGCGAGCTTGAAAGCGTTCTGATTCTCGCAAGCGACGGTATTCAGAAAGCAGGACTGGTTGAAGGAAAAATTCCCGACGCAGTGAACAACGACACAAGGTTTTATCTGACTACCGACGGACAGGCAACTTTGCTCTTTACTGCAAAACACGGGGACAGTAACTATATATATTATTCTTTGACTGGCGGCAACGGCTACACCGTAAACCGCGTCTGCTACGACGGCGTGTATTCGGACTACAATGGACTTCCCACGGGCAACGAAAATTCGGAGTACGCTTCAATCCGTATTCTGGACGTAGACTCGCTCAGCGGCTGGTATCTGCCCGAAATGTACGATAATCAGCTTCTGTTCATTGCCCAGACCGAAAATATGACTTCGTACGAATACGCTATGGTCTGCGATTTGAACGACAAAGACGGCAAAATGATGACCAACGCGCAGATTAAGGAACTGAACGAACTTTACTCGGGCGTGTTCGAAGACATTTCCGAAATAGACGAAAAGATTTACGAAAACTTGCAGTCCGCGCTCAAATACGCGTTCTTTGCAAACGAAAAGGAATATATTTACGAACTTTCGCAGGCTTACGTAGATATTAAGGAATATGACTTCAACCATTACTGGTCGGAAGAATCGCTTAAAAAATACGACGACTTTATGGCGGCTGAAGGCGACTGGTCGGATTACGCGGACGTAAAGAAAGTTAACGGCGTTGAAATTGCGGCAAACAAGCGCGATTATTACTACTCCGTACTCGGCAAAATGACGGATGACGACGTAAAGGCTTATACCGACAATTTGAAAAACCTTTACCTGCAGGCTTATCCCGAAAAAGACGCAAGCTGGTTTGAAAGCCTTTCAACCGGCGCAAAAGCAGGCTTCATTATCGGCGTTGTTCTGGGCGGACTTATAGTTATCTCGGCGGCGGTAGTCACCCCGATACTTGTAAAGCGCCATAAGAAAAAGAAGATGCCGCTGTACAAAAAGGGCATTAAGGTGGACACGACCGACGATAAAAATATCGACGTCTATGCCGATGAAAACGGCGTAACGCACGGCGGCGACAACGAATAAAAAATTTTTCAACCCCCTTCGCATAAGCGCAAGGGGGTTGCACATATTAACCCTTGATTAAATCGCTTTTGATAAAACTGTAAAAAAATTAAAAAAATTCAAAATCAGCGTAAATTTATTTGTAAAAACAGTTTACAAACATATTAAATATTAATATAATGTTACCGAAAAACAAGCGGTTATTTTTTTAGCATATATTACCCCGCGGCGCATACGCTGTATAAACGGGTAATTCGGAGAACACTATGGTAAGATACGTTAAATGTCCCAGATGCGAATTGAATTATATTGACGGCGAAAAGCAGGAGTACTGCGACGTTTGCCTTGCCGAGCTTAAAGGCAAGAAATTGCAGTTCGCCGACCTTGACGAAGAGGTTTACGAAGAAATAGAAGGCGGCGACCAGACCGAAATTTGTCCCGTGTGCGGAGTGAATTCTATGCGCTACGGTGAAAAAATGTGCGAAGCCTGCAAAAAAGAGAGCGAGTACGAAGCCGAAGAAGAACTGGACATAGAAAAGGACGAAGAGTGGAAAAACTATCTTGACGAAGACGGCGACGCCGATTTGACCATCGACGACGAGACTTTGCAGGAAGAACTCGACGCCGAGCTGGAAGAAGACGAAGACGACCGCTCTGCGGATGAATTTTTCGACGAAGACGTCGATTCCCTTTCAGACCTTGAAGACGACGAGTTTGACGACGACGAAGACGATGAATTTGACGACGACGAAGATTTTTAAATTCATATATTAAAACGTATTAAAAACGCGGCGTGGGCTTTTGCCCGCGCCGCGTTAAATTTTTTTTAACGCGCAATAACCCGCGCCAACCCGTAAGCTGAATATTTTTGCCTTTTTTTGGTAAAAATATATGTATGATTAAAGTGAACACCACAATAAAAGCAATAAAAGAAATGGTCAATGGGTTGCATCTTAAACCAGTCACGGTAAAATTAAATCTGGGCAGAAACAAGTTTGTAACCTTTCCCGCCGTGTTGAGCGGAATATATCCGTCGCTCTTTACCGTCAGTCCCGACGATAAAAATTTTTTGGGCAAAACCGCGTATTCCTACTCCGAAATCCTGTGCGGCAGGGTAAAAATAGAAGAACGCGAAGCAAAATGACCCGTTAAAAAATTAATAAGAATATCCGTAAACTTTCGGGCATATTATACCTTGTATACAAAATCGGCGGTGCCGAGGGAGGTTTTTATGTCTTTATCTACGCAGAGTTCAAACGGAACTTTCACACGGCGCGTCGCCGTAATAAAATCGCAGTCAATTGTTGAAATACGCTTTTCGGGTCAGGAAATAGGCGAAGCTGCCGCCGTTTACCCGCAAGTTTCGCTGTCCAACTGCGAAGTGTCTTCCGGTAGGGTGAATTACGGCGGAAGGCTTGTGTGTACCCTTGTTTACGTTGACGATAACGGCAAACTTTGCCGCGTTCAGAAGGGTGCGGAGTTTACGCACTTTGCCGACGACGATAATCTCGCGCCCGCAAACAGGGCTATATGTTCACTCTCATGCGAGCGCGCCCAGATTAAGCGCGACGGCTCTTCATATATGGTGGCGGTAGTCGTCGGTGCGGAAATCTCCGTTTTCGCGTCCGCGGAACGCAACGTTCTTACGTCAGTCGACGGCGCGGTTGCCAAGCGTGAAAACGTAAGGCTTTTTACCGCCGTAACATTTTCCGGCGAAAGCGAAGTCGAAGACGACTTTGACTGCAATGCCGAAGACGTTTTAATCCCGTCGGCGGAAGTGCTTGTTCTGGACTGCGGCTGTCGTGCGGGAACGGTTGAAATACACGGCGAAATTTATCTTTCTGTTCTTGCGGTGAGAGATTCTTCGCCCGTAAGCCTTGACAGGGTAATTCCTTTCAAAGCGGAAATTCCCTGCGACGAAGCGTTGCTTGCACGAAAAGCCACCTGCCGCGCGGAGATAAGGGATTTAAGCGTTAACGCGCGTGTTGCCGAAGGCAGCGGAAAGTGCGACATCGAATTGGTTGCACAGCTCGCGTTTGCGGGTACTTTCTTCGACGAAGAAGAAACGCCCGTGATAGAAGACTGTTTTTCAGCCGATAGCGAATTAAATCTTGCCTATGCTGAAGAGTCTGCAACCCCTTGCACAGACGTTAAAGTGTATTCCGAACGGGTTAGCGGACTTTGCGCGACGAAAGCTAAGTTGGATTACACTTGCACGTTCCTTGCGGCGGCGCTTCCGAAGGTAGAGTTCGCCCGCAGCGAAAGCGGGATTGAAGGCAGCGTTTCGGCAACGCTTTTGTATTCGCAGAACGGTGAAATACGCTCTACCGAAGTAAATATGCCATTTACCGTTAACCTTAACGGACTGAACAGCCGCCACGGCGATTTGACCGCCGCGGTGTGCGGACTGAATATACGCCAGCGTTCCGAAGGCGAATGCGAAGCGGAAGCAGTGCTTAAAATTGCGGCTTGCGACTGCGAAGAAGTGACTGTAAAGTACGTCATCGAAGTTGTGGAAGGCGAAGAAAGAAAACACAGCGACTGCGCTATAAGCGTTTACATACCCGCCGCTGGCGATACTCTGTGGGACACGGCAAAACAGCTTTTGCAAAGCCCCGAGGAAATCGAAGCGACAAATCCCCAGCTTACTTTTCCCCTTACAGGTAAGGAAAGAATTCTGGTTTACAGACCCAAAAACGCATAAACCTTCTCGTTAATTTGTGCGCCGCTCTTTTAAAAAGGGCGGCGCAATTTAATTGTAATGCCACGGCGGATATGGTATAATAATTTTATGGACAGGGTGCGCTGTAAGTCTTACGCAAAAATTAATCTTACTTTAAACGTAACCGGTGAAGAGCGGGGCTATCACACCCTTGACAGCTTAGTCGCTTCGGTCGATTTGTACGATCTGATAATTTTGAAAAAGCGCAGGGACAAGCTGGTTTCAATCACTATGCACGGTTGCGGAAGCGAGAGCATTGCTTTTGAAAACAACAACGCCGTCCGTGCGGCGGAAAGTTTTGTAAACGCGTTCGATACCTGCGGCGCGGATATAACGGTTTATAAAAACATACCTATGGGTCTGGGGCTTGGCGGTTCGTCGGCGGACGCGGCGGGCGTGTTGAACGGGCTTGCAAAACTTTACGAGATTGACGACGTAGCGAAACTGAAACTGCTTGCCGACGGTGCGGGCAGCGACACGCGCTATATGCTTACAGGCGGTTACGCAAGGCTGTACGGCAGGGGCGATATCGTTAAGGCGATTGAAAGCAAACTTAGGCTGGATATATTGTTGCTTGCTCCCGCGCAGGGCGTAAGCACGGCAGAGTGTTACAGGCGTTTTTCCGCGCCGTATTCAGAAGGCTGCGACCAAGCCGAGCAGGCGGTTGAAAACTGCGACAAGCACGCGCTTGCAAAATATATAGGAAACGATTTAACCGCGCCCGCTGTCACAATTTCTGACGACGTGCGCACGGCTTTGGACGAGCTTGAACAGTTTGACCCGCTTGCGGTGAATATGACGGGTTCGGGCAGCGGCGTTTACGCAATATTCGAAAACCCCGAATTTTGCGCCTATGCAAAAAGCAGGTACCGCGGCAAATTCAGGGCAATACAGTTAAAAACGGTTATACCCAAGTAACCGTTTTATATATCAAGGAGAAATTATGGCAGAAGAGCGTTTGATTGACGACGACAAGGACAGAAAATACAAAATACGCAAAAATTCCGACGGCGAAGAAGAGCTTATTATAGACGACAGCGGCGACGGCGAAGAAGTTGAAATTCCCTTTTTCGAAGTGCCTTACGAAGAGACGGACGACGAAGATGCGGCGACTCTCACCCCCGAACAGTACGCCGAGCGCGAGCGTATCAGGCGGGAAGAGGAAGAAGCCCGCGCAAAAAAAGCCGCCCTGCTTTTAAAAGAAGCGGAAGAAAAACTTGCCGTAGGCGATATGGAAGGCGCGCAATACGCGGTTTCCCGCGCGGAAGAACTTTCGAAAAACGGCGAAATTTATTGCGTTATGCTTAAAGCCTACACCCGCAACTTTCACGACTTTACCGCTTTGGAACAGGCGGAAAAGGCGGCGGACGGCGTAAGAGAATACGCTTCGCCCGAGCAGAAAGCCGAACTTAAAAAGGCAAGCAAGGGGCTTAAAGAAAAGATTTCCGAAGTAAAAGAATTGACCGACGGGCTTTTTGACAGTAACGAAGAAAAAAAGACCGAACGCAGGGAGTTTTTCAACAGCGAAAGGAAACGCGCGCAAAAATTATTTATTGCCGCCGCTGTGCCGTTCGGCGCGCTTCTGATATGTGCGATAGCGCTTGCGTGCAATATGTTTGCGGCGGAAAACGGTGCGTTTTTAATAGCCACGATAGCGGTGTCCGCTCCGGCTTTCGTCGCGCTGGTTTTCACTCTCGTTACCGCGCGTAAATTCATATCTGCGTTGAGAGTTGTGCGTCTGAACGAAAAAGACAGTTCAACAAAACTCGGGCGCGAGTACGCGAAGAGCAAACAACTTCTGGAAACGCTTACGGGAATTTTAAATTCGCTTGACTGAAATGATATATCTTGACAACGCGGCGACAACGCCGACAGACGGCGACGTGCTTAACGCAATGTTGCCGTATTTACGTGAAAATTACGGAAACTCTTCTTCCCAGCACTCGGCGGGAAGAAAAGCCGCAGGCGCTCTGCTGTGCGCCCGCGATAAAACGGCGCGTATTTTAGAATGCAGACCGGAAGAAGTTTACTTTACTTCGGGCGGGACCGAGTGCGGCAACTGGGCTGTTAAAGGCGTATGCGCCGCGCACGGTAAAGGGCATTTGGTTGTTTCCGCAATAGAACACCCCGCCGTGCTTGAAAGCGCGAAAGATATGCAAAAGGCGGGCTTTGAAGTTACTTTTGTTTTGCCGGACGGCAACGGGGTTATCACTCCGCAGGCGGTTGAACGGGCTATCCGCCCCGATACCGTTTTTTGTGCGGTAATGCACGCGAATAACGAGACGGGCGTAATACAGCCCGTTGAAGAGATAGGCGGGCTTTGCCGTGAGCGCGGAATTTTTTACTATTGCGACTGCGTGCAGACTGCCGGCGTTTTGCCGTTGCCCGTAAAGCACTGCGACGCCCTGGCAATTTCTGCGCACAAGTTTTACGGACCGGCAGGCAGCGGTGCAATGTATATTAAGGAAGGCGCAAACATCCAACGCCTGATTTCCGGCGGCAGGCAGGAGCGCGCCCAGCGCGGCGGCACGGTGAACGTGGCGGCGGCGGCGGGGCTTGCGGCGGCGCTTGAAAAAGCGGTGCAAAACGCACAGTTCAACGGTGAAAAAATTGCCGCCCTGCGCGACGTGTTCGTTGAAAAAGTTATTAACGGAATTGACGGCGCGCGCGTAAACGGCGGCGGGGCAAAACTTCCGTCGCACGCGAATATTTCGTTTGACGGTTGCGACGGAGAAAACCTTTTGTTCCTTTTGGATTTGGAAGGGGTTGCCGTATCAACGGGTTCGGCGTGTTCGGCGGGCGCGGTTACGCCGTCGCACGTACTGACTGCTATGGGTCTTAGCGAAAGTGCGGCAAAGTCGGCGGTACGCTTTACGTTCGGCAAATACAACACCGGAAGCGAAGTTGAAAAGGCTTACCAAATTTTAAAAACCTGCGTAAACAAAATACGTAATTTAAAAAAATAAAGAGCGGTAAAAAAACCGTTCTTTTTTTATTGCAAAAACAGAAACGACGCAAACCGGAGTTTGCGCCGCCTCTATATGATAAGGGGGAAAATGATGAGCTATGTAAGTAATTTGATTTACATATAAAATTATAATTACGGCTATGTAAAAAGTAAATAAAATTAAAAAAAATTTTTTTCGAAAATTAAATTTATTTGAGCTAAACAAAATTTGAAAATTTTTAACAAACTACATAACGCGGCATACAAGGCAGGCAATTACGGTTGATAAAAGGGTGGCTATCAGCACGCACGCTATGGGCGCGGCAAGTTTTTTTACTTTCATTCCGGCAAAGTACACGGCGGAGATATAGAACACCGTTTCAGACGAGCCGAAGCAAACGCAGGCGCACCGCGCGGTGTAGCTGTCCGCGCCGTATTTTGAAATTATGTCGTTAAGGTACGCAAGCGAGCCGCTGCCCGAAAACGGTTTTATCAGCACCAGTTTCGTAAGCTCGGGCGGGATACCCAGAAACCCGAACACGGGCGACAAAAGTTTTGTAAGTCCGTCCGACAACCCCGAAGTTTCAAACAGGGCGCACATCATAAATATAGCGGCAAGGCAGGGCAGAAGCGAAACGGTGAATTTCAGCGCGCCCTGTATCCCGTCTGTAAAAGCGGCGTAAACGTTCACCTTTTTGATTACCGCAAAGATAAACACGGCTATAAAAATTACGGGGATAATCAGCGCCATTTTTTTACCCGTTTGCCCGCTTTTTGCGTGATTATAAAAAGCAGTACCCCCGTAAACGTAGAAACCGCAGTACAAATCAGCGACGGCAAAAATATATCCGCCGCCGAAAGGCTGCCCGCGCTTGCCCGCAACGCGATTACCGTAGTGGGCAAAATCTGCACGGACGTTGCGTTGATTACAAAAAGCAGCTTTTGCGCGAAATAGTTTTTTTCTTTTTCCAGCTCGCCGATCGCTTTAACGGCGTAGGGTGTGGCTGCCCCGCCCAACCCCAAAAGGTTGCACGAAAGGTTCATTGCCAGATTTTCGCCCGCTAAATCGCTGTTAGTTTTAAAAATGCGCCGTGTTGCGGGCTTTAAAAGTTTTGCCGCCCCGCGCGACAGTCCGGACTTTTCCGCCAGGGAAGAAAGTCCCATCCACACCGCGTAAATGCAGAAAAGTGTAAGCGCCATCTGCGCCGCGTTTTCAGCCCCGCCCAAAAGGGTGGGCAGCAACTTGTCCGGCGCAATAAATGCAATGGCAATCATTGACGCGATAAAGACCACCGTAAAAATTGCGTTCATAAACTATTTTTATGAAAAACTTGTCCGCAAAATACTAATCTTTTATAATTTTAAATTCTTCCCGTCGCTCGTCTAAAATCAGCTTAATGCCGTTTATTGTCGTAAGCGCTTTTTCCAGTTCGTCTGATATATAGCCGCGCTTTATTTTGCGCGGATGGTATTTTGTTTTATATAACTCGCAACAGTCTTGCTTTTTAACCGTTTGGTTTTGCTTTTCGCAATGTCCGCAGTCCGTCCGCAAAAAGCTGCAATAAGCCTTTGTGTAATAGGCGGTAAAGTACAAACACATACTGCATTTATGTTTCATTTGTCAGCTCCTTAATTTCGGTCTGTTTGCCGCTTTCGTCGAAAATAAGCCTTATTCCGTTTAACACGGTTACTGTGTTTGCAAGCTCTTCGCAGAGTGCGCCGAAGTTAAGGGGCGCGGGCGATTTAAGTTTGTAGTCGGCGCAACAGCTGTGTCGTGCGACCCGCTCTTTTTTAATTCTGCAATTCCCGTAACCCGTATATGCAAATCTGTTGTTTTGCTTGTAATAGTACTCGGTAAAATTTACGCAATATAAACATTTTTTTCTCATAACAGTTCTCCTTTTTTGCACAAATATGTGCATATAAATATTTTACAGCACAAATATGTGCAAGTCAAGCAAATATCACAAATATGTGCAATTGTTGTGTTAGGTAAATATTATGATTAATTACGGTGAAAATTTAAAATATCAACGAGAAGAACACGGGCTTTCACAAACAGAATTGGCACAAAAAATAGGGACTTCCCATCAAAATATAAACAGATGGGAAAGGGGTGAAGTTATGCCGAGTATAGACTTCTGCGTGCAGTTGGCGGATTTTTACGGGATAACCTTGGACGAGTTGATTGGCAGAGAATTGCGCTAAACTGTTTACAATTAAAAAGGCAAATGGTATAATTAGGTTTATGAAAAATAAAAAGTATTACATTACAACTCCCATTTATTACCCCAGCGGTAACTGGCACATAGGTCACTGCTATACCACGGTCATTTGCGACGCGTTGGCGCGCTTTCATAAAATGCTGGGCGAAGACGTGTTTTTCCTTACGGGAACGGACGAACACGGTCAGAAGATAGAAAAGGAAGCAAAAAAGCGCGGCGTAACGCCTTTGCAGTTTATCGACCCGCTTGTTGCCGAACTTAAAGATATGTGGCGGCTGTTGGATATTTCATACGACCGCTTTATACGCACTACCGATAAAGACCACGAAGAATGCGTAAAAAAAATCTACCAGAAGCTGTACGACAGCGGCGATATTTACAAAGCGGAGTACAGCGGTTATTACTGCACCCCGTGCGAGAGTATGTGGACGGAAGCCCAGCTTGTCGGCGGCAAATGCCCCGACTGCGGCAGGGAAGTTACTCTTCAGAAGGAAGAGAGCTACTTTTTCCGTCTCAGCAAATATGCGCCAAAAATTTTAAAGCTGTATAAGGACAACCCCGAGTTTTTACAGCCCAAGTCCCGCGTGAACGAAATGGTCAACAACTTTCTCGAAGCGGGCTTGCAGGATTTGTGCGTTTCGCGTACTACCGTCAAATGGGGCGTTCAGCTTCCGTTCGATAAAAACCATTACGCTTACGTCTGGATAGACGCGCTGTCAAACTATATTTCGGCGTTGGGCTATCTGGGCGCAGACGACAGCCTTTACAAAAAATACTGGCCTGCAAACCTGCATATGATAGGCAAGGAAATAGTGCGCTTTCACGCGATTATCTGGCCCGCTATACTTATGGCTCTGGGCGAACCCGTTCCCAAACAGGTTTACGGTCACGGCTGGCTGCTTATCGGCGGCGACAAACTTTCAAAAAGTAAGCAGGACGCGGTAAAGTGCGAACTTACCGACCCGTACGAGCTGGTTAAACGCTACGGCACGGACGCGGTAAGATACTTTTTACTGCGTGAAATTCCCTTCGGCAGCGACGGCGAATACACCAACGAACGGTTTTTAAACAGAATAAACGCCGACCTTGCAAACGATTTGGGCAACCTTGTTTCGCGCACGCAGGCTATGATTTTGCAGAACTTCGACGGCGTGCCGCCGCGCGGCAAGGCGGAAGGTGTGGACGGCGAACTTATCGCAATGGCGGAAGGGCTGTTCGGCAAAGTTAAGGACGCGGTGGAAAGACTCAACGCGCCCGACGCGCTGTCTGAAATTTTCGCGGTTATTTCCCGCGCAAACAAGTACATTGACGAGACCACTCCCTGGATACTTGCAAAAGATCCAAGCAAAAAACAGCGGCTGGGCGCGGTGCTTTACAATCTTGCGGAAACGGTGAGAATTTGCGCCGTTATGCTCAAACCTTTCCTGACGAAGGCGCCCGCGCTAATTTTAAAGAGCTTTTCCTGCGACGAAAACGCAGGGTTCGAAAGCCTTAAATTCGGCGTTCTGAAGGAAGGCGCAAAAATAGAAAAACTGCTGCCTGTGTTCCCCCGCGTGGACGTGAAAAAGGAACTTGCGGAAGTTGAAAAATTAGTGGCGTCGCTTAAAAAGACGGAGACGAAAACAGAAATGGAAGAAAACAAAAAAGAACTTATCACCATAGACGACTTTGCAAAGGTGGAAATGCGCGTGGGTACCGTTACAGCGTGCGAACCCGTTAAAAAGAGCAGGCTTTTGCATGAGACGGTTTGCATAGGCGGCAAAAATATTTCGGTGCTGTCGGGCATTGCGGAGCATTACACCGCGGAAGAAATGGTGGGTAAAAGGGTAATCGTCGTGACCAACCTGCCCCCCAGAGAAATGAAAGGCATTTTGTCGGAAGGTATGATAATCTGCGCGCAGGGACCGGACGGAAACCTTTCGATAGTTTCGCCCGAAAAAGATTTGCCCGACGGGAGCCTTTTGTCGTGAAATTTATCGACGTACACTGTCATATTAACGAAAGCGACTACGGCGGCGTAGACGCGCTTATAAATAATATTCAGGCGGCGGGGGTGCAGAAAATCATCTCCGCCGGTTTCGATTTACCGTCGTCGGAATACTGCCGCGCCCTTGCCGAAAAATACGCTTGCGTGTATTTCACCGCGGGCATTCATCCGACCGAGCTGAAAAATTACAGGGACGGCGACGTAGAGCGTATCGCAGAGTTGGCGCGGCACAAAAAGTGCGTTGCGATAGGCGAAACGGGGTTGGATTATCACTATCCCGACACGGACAAAGTTTTACAGCGCGAAGTTTTTTTAAAGCAGATTGATTTGGCGGATAAACTGGGTCTGCCTGTTCAGATACACTCCCGCGACTGCGCGGAAGACACTCTGGATATTTTAAAAGCCAACGCCGGCAAGTTCGGCGCGGGCGGGTTGTTGCACTGCTATTCGTATTCGCCCGAAATCGCTTTGCAGATACAGAAGCTGGGTTTTTGCTTTTCGTTCGGCGGAACCTGCACTTATTCGGGCAGTAAACGGGCGCGCCGCACGATAGCCGCGTTAGACGCGGACAGGATTATGACCGAAACGGACAGCCCCTATCTTGCGCCCAAATCCGGACAGGGTATTTTTCCCAACACGCCCGAAAGCATTCCCGAAGTTGCCGCAACGATAGCGGAAATACGGGGGGCGGAACTTGAAGAGATTTGCACCCTTTTATGGCGGAACGCGCACGCGCTGTTTAAAAAACTGAATAATAAGTAAAAAGTTAAAGCCTGCGCTTTTCCGCGCAGGCTTTTTTCTCATAAGTGAGGTAAACGTAATAATTTCGTTTACAAAATTAGTATGGTCTGGTATAATCGGTCTATACTTTCAAAGCGCAGTTAAAATATGGAAACGGACGTAAAAACAATACTTGCCGAATGCGGTTTCGGTTTTAAAAAACAGCTCGGTCAGAACTTCATAACGGACAAAAATCTGCTTGCTTCAATCGTCGCCCTGTCGGGCGCGGAAGAGTACGGCGCCGTGGTTGAAATAGGTTGCGGCGCGGGAACTTTGACGCGCGCCCTTGCGGAAAAGGTGAAAAAAGTAATTTCGTTTGAAGTGGATAAAACCCTTGCGCCCGTTCTGGACAGAACTCTTAATGGGCTTGGAAACGTTGAAATAATCTTTAAAGATTTTTTAAAGGTGGACCTTGCCGAATTTGAAAAGGGGCTTGAAAGTTACACCGTGGTTGCAAATCTTCCGTATTACGTCACAACCCCGCTTATTATGAAACTTATCGAAAGTTCAAAAAAGTGCAAAGGTTTATGCGTTATGGTTCAGGAAGAAGTAGCCGAGCGGCTCTGCGCAAAGGCGGGTACTTCCGACTACGGCGCAATTACGGCAATGGTCGCTCTCAGGGCTACGTGCAGTATCGTAAAGCGCGTGCCGCGCACTTTGTTTATCCCGCGCCCCAAAGTTGACAGCGCGGTGGTAAAGTTCACGTTCGGCGACGGTATAGACGTTGCGGACGCGGCTATGTATAAAAAGACCGTCCACGCGGCTTTCGGCTCGCGCAGAAAAACTCTTGAAAATAATCTTGTAAACTCTTTTTCGCTTTCGCGGCAGCAGGCGCAGGAAATTTTGGCGGACTGCGGCATAGACCAAAAAGCCCGCGGCGAAACTCTGACCCCTGTGCAGTTTGCCCGCCTTTCGGAACGGATTTCCGAATATAAAAACTAAATAATAACGTATATTTAAGCCGCCCGCGCAGTTGTTGACTGCGTGGGCGGCTTTTTTTGCCTGATTTTAATAAATTTTTTCCAAAAAAGCAGATAAAAAATAAAAAAATTCCAAAAAAGTACACCTTTTTGGAAAAGTAAAATAAGCGGTAAAAACAGGATTTTAGGGCGATTTTAAGTGTTTTTATTATATTATATGCCAAAAAAAATGTCAATAGCAAAAATCTGAAAAAGTGTACTTTAATGGAAACAGTTTTTTGGAAAGGGTTGTTCTACTTTACTAAATTTGTCACGGAGTCAGAGCGAAGCGACGGTTTGCGCACCTTAATTTAAAAAAATATAAATATGGCGCAAAGCGTAGCCGAACGGTCTCTCTCAGTGTAACGACAAAGAAAGAGAGAATCTTCGGCAGGCACGGAAAGACAGATAAAACAGACCACATCATCTGGTTTTTGCAGTAGCAAAAGCAGAGAAACCCTTTAACGCCGCGCGGAGCAATGCCGCGCGGCGAAAGGGGAATGTGCAATAAATCGCGGCGGCGCAAAAAGAATAAAAAGGAAGGCGAATGTGGCAAACCCCGCGCCGCCGCAAAAATAAACGGCAAGATTAAGAAGTCATTTTCGGTAAACGCAGTAATACAGGGTCATTCTGAGCGTAGCCGAAGAATCTTTTTGGTATAAGGAGAAGATTATGAAAATAAGAAGCAGAAATTTATTAACAATGATATTGGCAATGCTTTGCGCGCTCGCTTTTGCAATAGGCGTAAGTTTTATGTTGCCTAAAACGGCAGTGAAAGCGGCAACAGAAACAATTACATTAAATCCTACAATGACGATTACTGAACAGCTTGATTATCAGTATGGAGTTGGTCAAGGTGCAAATTTTACAACTGTTTCATATACGACTTTGCAGGCTGGCGGCGGTAATCATACTATTGATGCGGATAGTAATCAAATTAGTATTTACGGTCCTGCCGACAACAGACCTGAAGCAATATATGTTGGTTTTTCTGTAAGCGTAAAAGTTCCTGCTTGGAAAAAATATAAAATGCAGTTTAATTTTAACACGCAAATAATAAAGATAAACACTTATACGGGAAGCAATGAAGCAAGAACAGAACTTTTATATTTTGGCTGTACTGAGCCTATTGAATATACTGCGGCTAACGCCGATGGTGGACCGATAACTTTTGTCAGATCGTCTGGTAGAGGATTGGGTGGTCCTACTTCTGGTACAAATGTTCAATCGGTGCTTATAGTTGGTCAAGGTGTAAATACCAAACCGACAGCGACAGGCTCAGCTAGATATCCTAAGCAAGGTGCAACAACAATAGAAGAAGAGTATACAAATGAAAGTAGAGAAGAAAAAACTTTGACATATAATTACGGATTTTTTGCTAATGACATAAGTGGCTCTTCAAGCGTTTCAGTGAGTTTGGGCTTTGCTGATTGTCCTTCGTATGTGCAATTGAGTTCGTGCACGGCGGAAGTGGAAAATTTAGCCGTGCCCGTACCTGAAACAGACACGCCCGAACAGACATATACGGGAAGCGCGGTAAGTTTTAATATGAACTATGACGTGAACCGTTCGGAAGTAACTTCGGTGAGCGGTACGGATATTGCAGGCGGTGCAATAAACGTAACGTTAAGCGACATAGATTTGGCGAACAGCAAATTTCACCCTACATTAGCGGGAACGTATACCGTAAAATTCAAATTAAAACAATCGACCATAGACGACGGACTGGATTGGAGCGACAGTGCAGGACCGACAGCAGAGCAATCGCTTGTATTTACGGTAAAGCGACAGGCAATAGATATTCCAACGGTGCAGAACTCCACGGTAACGTATAAAGCTGGAGAGTACGAGTTTGGATTAAGCGGCTATGACAAAGACCTGATGAGCGTACCTTCGAGCGGGTACACGTCAAACAACGGTAGCAGTATCAGCTGGGACGAGACGGGTGAGAAGTTCAAAGCAACGGACGCCGGCGAGTATACCGTGAAATTCCATATGGACAGTAAAAACCATATCTGGAAGACGGACAGCGGGGAGTCGACAACGGACCAGAGCAAGACGATAACGATAAACAAGAAAGAGCTTACGATAAACACGACAAACAGCACGACGTCGGCAAGCAACCCCACGTTTGACTTCGGCTCTGCGGGCAATATGACAGTCAACGCAAGCGCGAGCGGGATCAGTAATCCTG
>CAJTQF010000010.1 GCA_910578565.1 uncultured Christensenella sp. | reverse complement strand
CCACTCTCGCTATGTTCATTTCGTCCAGTACCGTCACGTATATGTCCTTGCTGTAATTAGCTTCGTACATCTTTTTAAGTAAATCCGTTTCGTTGAAGCGTTTGGTAAATTCGTTGAAGTAGCCTATCAGGTCGGTTCGCTCTTTCCACATCGGCTGGACGGGAATTACCGTCGACGGGTTGTCTAAATACTCGCCGAGCGCGTACGCAAGCGACGTCTTGCCCGTGCCAGACATACCCTGCAATATCAGAATATGCGACACCGCTATACCCGATATAAACCTGCGGATATCCGCTTCGCTGTAATACAGTTTCAGCTCATGCGCCGCGTAGTTCCTGAACCCGTCGCACAAATCGCGCAACGTTGCGCTCTCGTCGTAGTCCGCACGGGCAAGGCTCGGTTTACTCTCGTCCAGTTTGCTGAGTCCGTCAAAACGTATGCCTTTCTCTTCCCGATTTTCTCCCGTGTCGTCGGTTGCCGCGCCGCCTTTCAGGCGAAGAATTTCGGGCGGTCTGGTTTCGCCCAGAATTATTGAAATAATTATCGCGCCCACAATCAGCAGAAGAATAATCGCATACACCAGAATGGCATAGCCCGAAGTCAGCGCAGACCAAAAGTTACATCCCCGCATTTCGCGTTCTCCTTGCCGCGGTCGCGCCCTGATATTTTAAAATTTTCTTGGTTTCGGACATACGCGTATCCCCGAATATCTCTTCAACCGCGGACAAAATACTCTCGCCGGTTTTCAGCTTTCCGTTCAGGTTTGCGCACGCCATAATCATAAGTTTTGCAGCCGTAACGCAGTCAAGCGCGTCAGACTCTCCGCCGCCGCACGCAATATATGCCGAAACGAACTTTTCAACCGATTGCCACGTTTTATTGTCTATTGCAAAAGGGGTGTGCGAGCAAATGAATTTTTCGAGTTTATCTATTTTTTTCCAGCCCTTTTCTTCGTCAAGACTGAACGCCCTTTTTGCGTCCTGCGAAAGTTTTTCAAGCCTGTAACTGTTCAGCGTAACTATTTCTGTTTTTTCTTCCTTCTCCTGCGTAGGGGCAAGATCTACGTCCAGAACGCAGGCAAGTTCGGACGTATATATATCCGCGTCCGCAAGATTGGATTTTTCCGAAAGAGCAAAGACAAACCGGATATTGTGCGAAAGTTTAATTTCGTCGCCGCAAGAAATACTGCTTTCCGCCCGGGGGTTTTTAAAATAACTTTCAAAGGGCAAAAGCGCCCCGCCTATGTCCGCGATATCCGCGTTTTCAAAACAGATTGGCAAAACGCACTGCTTTACTTCCGCCGCATACTTTATTGCTTTTAAAACGTTGCCGCCGCCCAAATTGAGAAACTCTTCCGCGCCGCCGCACTTTTCATATTTTTCAAGCGTGCATTCCACGCCGAAGAAAGAGCAAAGCAATTTCATAAACAGGTTGTTCGGCGCGGGGTTTGTGTTCTTTAAAAGTATAACTCTCGAAGAAGCGAACGCCGCCAGTATTTTGCGCGCCGCGTCTGCCTTTATGTTAAGACCGCGCTCGGAGAAAAACGTGCAAAGATTTTGCGCGGCGGTCGGAAAGTCAACGCCGTCTTCAATATATTTCAAAACGTCCTGTCCGTCCCCGCCGTCGTCCGTTTCGTTCTGCGGAGTTTCGGGCTGTCCGCCGAACTCCTGCTCGAACAGGCTGTCAAGCGAATCGTCTTCCGCTTTAACCGTTTCGTACCAACGCGGGTATACCTTCGGTGAACTGCTCATAGCCGCCCTTGTCTGTATGAATCCGACAACCAACAATACCGTCGCCGCAATAAATACCAGAATAATTAACGTAAGAATAGCTATAGCCGCAACCGACGCGAAAGACATAACGCGCACCAGAAGCAGTATTGAAAAAATAACCGCCCCCAGTACCGCGGCAAGCATAAGTATAAGCCCCGCAAATTTAAGCTGTTTGCCTTCGGGCACGGCTTTTTGCACCGGCGCAAGGGTATAGCCGCCTTCAACCACGTTTGAAACGGTGGGAATATAGTCGTAAAGTTTTTTGCCGCCGCTCTTTAAATTTGCGCCGAAAACGCTTATCTTCCCCGCAAATTTTATATCGTTTACCGAACTGCCCAGATACATGTTGTAAATTCCCCCTTCAATTACGTTTTTGCCAATCTCTTCACTGTAAACCGCCAGCTTTTCCGGAGTTATACGGAAGCACAGGGTCTTCTCTTCGCCCGCGCGCAAAAACACTTTTATAAAACTTTTAAGCTCTCTCACGGGACGTATTATCCCCGAGTCGGGTTTGCCCGCGTACAGTTGCACCGTTTCACTGCCGTCGCAACCGCCCGTATTTTTAACCGTGACGAAGACCTGCCCGTCCCGTACGGAAAAAGCGGAATAGGCGAAAGTCGTGTAACTTAACCCGTGTCCGAAAGGATACTTAACCGCAATGCCCGCTGTCGTATAGTACCTGTAACCCATAAACACGCCTATCTTTTGCCTGCCGGCGTCCCTGTCGCTTTTAATCTTATTAAAATACTTGTCCGTATCCGCGTAGAGAGTGTTTGCAAGTTTTCCGCAGGGGCTTTTGCCGTACAGGATATTTATCAGCGCTTCACTGCCGCGCGCGCAGGATAGCGGCGCTGTCAGCAATGCGGAAACGCCTGCGTCGAACGAAACGTCCACGCTTGCCGCAGTCGTTAAAACCGCAACGATTTTAACGCCCGTATCTTTCAGCGCGGCTATAAGCGCGAGCCTGTCGGCGGGAAGTTTCAGCCTGCGGGCGGAAGAAAGGTTTTGTTCGCCAAGGCTGTCAAGCCCGAGAAACAACAATACGGTATCGCACTTTTTCGCAAGCTCCTTAGCTTCGTTCAAAAGCGCGTCGTCCCGTCCTTCCGACAGCGGATAGCCCGGCGCCGCGCCGACGATGTTTACGGGTTTCTTTGCAATGATATCAGAAAAGTTTTCCTGTGAAGCGGCGGCAGGGATAAATGCGGGCTGTCCGACAATCCCCAGTTTTTCGCCGCCTTTCAAAGGCAGCACGCCGTCGTTTTTCAGTAACACTATGCTCTCTTCCGCCGCCTGTAACGAAAGGCTTTGAGCATCGTACTCCGCGCCGTTTTCCCTTTCCGCGCCCATATTGCAATACAGCGCAAAGTCCACTATTTTATCGACCGCGCCGTCGATTTGTTCCACGCTCAGCATTCCCGAATCCGCGGCGGATTTAAGTACGGACAGGTCGCTTTTGTATGCAAAGGCATTGCCCGCGGTAACGCTCTCCGCCGAAAGGTCCTGTTCCGCTTCCGAACATATTACAAAACCGCCGTCGCCCGCCAATGAATGTAACATATGTGAAACGACCGTGCAATTCGCTTTTTCATACCCGCCCGAAAGACGCGTGAACGAAGTCATAAATACGTTGCCGTAATGCCCCGAAAATATATTGAGCGGACTGAAAACGTATTCGTAAATTGCCCGCGCGGACGGAGATATGTCCATATAATCCGCGTCGCAGTCGGTCAGCGCACAGCCGGGAATACAGGGGGTAGCCCCCACGCCCTTTACGGACTTCACTATATCAGATAAAAACGCCGCGGTGTAAAAGGGGTCTTCCGAAACGCCCGAAGTATACGGATTGCCTTTGGTTTTGCCTTCGGGCGTGAACAAAAGATTTGCCCCCTGCGCCTTGGCGCGCAAAGCCAAATCGCCCGCGACTGCAGAAACAATCTCTTTATTCCAGCTTGCCGCAAGGAACGGAAAGGACGGATAAATTTCTCCGCACGCGGCATTGACGCCTTCGAGCGAAGCGGGAACAACGCGCGGCACCCCGCACGCAAGCCCCTCGCCGTTAAGGCAATTGCCGTCCGCAATCATTTCCAGTTTTTTGTCGGGCGGAATCGATTGAATTATTTCACGGTTTTTAATCATAAAAACTCCCGTAAGCAATGTGTTTGCACGTATACGATTATACAAAAATCAGAAGATAATCTACCGTGGCTCCGCTGCCGGAGTACGAGTAAGTGCTTTTGTAATAGCTGAACGTAATAGTCTGCCCCTTTAAAAGGTCGGTCTTGAATTCCTGCATATAGCCTGAAGATACTTCCGCAAGCGTTTTGCCGCCCGCGGTTACGGTCAGAACGTCGTACGAGCTTGACGTTGTGCGGCAACCGAAACATACCTGCATATCTTCCTTCGCGGTCAGCGTAATGGTTGCATAGCTGCCGTAGTTCGTGTTGGACGATTTGAAAGTTTTGCCGTCGAAATTGAAATTTTTAACCGTCAGCGAATAACTGCCGTACGTTCCGTCTGCCCCTTCTGCTCTTTCCCCCTGCTCGCCGCAAATTACGCACTTGCCGTCGGGACCGCAGGAATGATACAGCTTTTCAATAACTTCGGTCGAAGTTTTGCCGCATTTATCACACTTGCCCGTGCGCTCGCCGTTTTGGGTACAGGTTGGTTTTAACGTTTCCGTCCAGACAAGTTCGGTCGGCAATGTGGACGGAGAGCCGTTTACGGTAAAGGACCATAACTTTTCGCCTTCGGAATGGATACATTCAGAATAGTAAAACACCGTCGCGCCGCCAAGACTTGCGGGGCGTACGGTCGCCCACTGCGTAGGCGTGCCGCGGTAGAATATAGTAGACGGCAGACCTATCCCGTCTTTTTCTATTGCTGTAACGGACGTGGGTATTATCAGATAACTGCCCGAAGCGAACGTATCGTCACGGAGTATGTAAGATGAAATTTCCGAATTTTCAAAAGTGAAACTTTCGGGCAGGTTTTTATAAATTTCGTAACCGCTGTACGCGTACAGATACCAGTTGCCGCCGTAATTGGCAAACTTGTAACCGTTCTTTTCCGCAAACGTCATTTTGCTTTGACTGTCGGTAAAAACGTGAAGCGCGTAAAAAGCGCAATGTCCGTGGGCTATGCTCCCCGCGCGCATTGAAAGGTTGCTTAAATTATGCACCTGCAAAAGCGCAGTACAACCGTAAAACGCGTCATCCCCGACGGCGGTCAACGACCGTGGCAGCACCGCGTCCGCAAGGGAAGAACAGTAATAAAACGCCCGCTCGGGAATTTCCGCCAACGTTTCGGGCAATGCCGCCGAAATCAGCGCGGAACAGTTGAAAAACGTTTCTTCGCCCATATGCGAAAGCGCCGTATCCTGCAAATTGATTGACGAAAGTTCGTAACAGGACATAAAAGCCTGTTCTCCCAAAGACATAAGATTACCGTCGAACGCAACCTTTTCAAGAGCCGTACAATTGCAGAACGCCTGCTTGCCCACCGAATAAACCCCGCTTAAATCCGCGTAAGTAATTTTGGCGTTTTCGGTAAAGGCGTACGCCCCCACTCTCAGCGTTTCCGCGTCCGCCGCGGATGCGCCCAGATTCAGCGAAGTTACGCCGTCGTCGCACCACACCGCAACCCATTCGTTATAAAAACGCAAAAACGTTATGCCGTCGGCTTGGGTATATGTAAGATTTTGCGCGTCCGTAAAACTTGTGACTATAAACTCGGCAAAATACCCTACGCCGCCGTAATTCTCGTCCTTTTCGATACGCAGATTGCTGTAATTCACCACGGCACGCAATTTCGTGCAGCCGTAAAAAGCATAGTCGCCTATTTCTTCAAGAGATGAAGGCAATGTGACTTTACCGAGTTTCCGACATCCCGAAAACGCGTATCCTTCTATCCGCACGGTGCCCATGGGAACGTTTATTTCACCGAGATTGGAACAATCGGAAAACGCTTCCGCGCCCAAAGCGCCTTCTACATAAGAAATATCAACGCGTTCAAGCCAAAAATTTCCGGCGAACGCTTCCGCGCCCAACCCGGTCACGCCGCCCGATATATCCACACGTTTAACGGACGAACAGCCTTTAAACGCGCCCGCGCCCACCGTTACCGCACTTATATTGGGTATTATTATTTCCACAAGAACGTCACAGCCGTAAAAAGCATAGTCGCCTATATCCGTCACGTTGTTGCAAAAGTCCACGGTCTTCAACTGCAGGCAGCCGCCGAACGCTTCATCGCCTATTTTCTCAGTAATCACGGGCATCGCAAAAGATTTAAGCGAAGCGCACCCGTAAAAAGCCGCCCTTCTTATCTCTTGCAACGGCGCCTTATCGGAGATATTTACTTCCGAAAGATATCCGCAGCCGTAAAACGCGCATTCGCCTATGCCCGCAACAGTTTCGGGTAGAGTAACCGAAGTTATGTTTTCGCAGTAAAAAAGATAATCCGCGACGGTATAATCCGTTACGCCGTCAATGATTTGCGGCAGGGTTAAATCATTCTCTTCGGGAAAGTCTATCAGATACCAGCCCGCGGGTTTTGAAAATCCGCCGTCCGACAGCGCCGCGGTATAGCCGTAGGCAGCCGCCTTTTCAACCGACTGCTCCAAAGAAGAATATTCCGCAAGCGAATAGTCGCAGTGAATTTCCGCACGGCTTAAATTGTATACTTCGTAAAGACGGAAACAACCGTCGAATATCCCGTATCCCGCAATTGTCACGCTCGCAGGAATTACTATGCTCTTAACGCCCGTACAGCCCGAAAAAGCATAGTCGCCTATCTCTTCCAGCCCTTCGTTCAGGTTTATTTCTTTAATTGTACCGCAACCGTAAAATGCTTGCCGCGCCAGAGACTGCGCGTCTGTTACCGTCACGCTTCTGAGATTTATTTCACTGCCGAACAAATAATTCAGGTTATCGCCGTGCGCTGAATCCTGCCCGATATAGGGTACGGTCAAAGTCTCCATGTTTATGCAGCTGATAAACGTCTGGTAACCGATAAAATCCACGCAGTCGGGAATGTGCGCCTGTCTCAGATTTTCACAGTACGCAAAAGCGTAATCGCCTATATACTCTAAATTCTCTTCGCTTTCGAACTCCGCGCTTTCCAGATTTTGGCACCCGCTGAACGCGCCGCGGCTTATTACTTTAAGACTTTCGGGCAAGGTAATGTTTTTAAGTCCCGAACAGCTCACAAAAGCGTAGCTTTCTATTCTTTCAAGCTGCGGGGCGTTGAAGTCGGACAACTGCGTTGAAGAAAACGCATATTCCCCGACAGATATAAGCCCCTGCGGAAATTTAAACGTCTTTAAGTTTGTGCGGTCGAAAGCGTAGTCGCCTATGCCGTAAGTTTCGCAGTCTACGTAAGCTATCTCCACGCTTTCGAGATTAATAAAGTTATAACAAAAACTTTCGCCTATTTCCCTTACTTTGCCCACGGTCAGATTTTTCAGCGCGCTGTCTGACAGCATTTCAACGCCGAACAGCCAGGCTATCCTTCCGCAATTTTCGCCGTCGTAATTGTGAAGATACAGTTCTTCAATCGCGCGGTCGCCCGTGAAAACAGAAACCGACTGCGAATAGTTTATCTGCTTATATATTTTTACGCTCTTTAATCCGGGGCAGTTTCCGAAGGCGCCGACGTCGGGCGTAATTTCTCCTTCGCCCGTAACTTCAACCGAAGTCAGCGCCGTGCATCCGGCAAACGCTTCTTTGCCTATTACCGCATTGCATTCCAATTTAAGGCGCCTGATTTTTCCGTTGCCTTTAAACGCGCCCGCCCTTATTGCCGAAACAACGTAACCGTCTATCTTTTCGGGTATGCGCACGTTGGTTCCCGTTCCCCTGTAACCGGTGACTGTAATATTCGAACCGGGCGTTTTTTCGCTGTCTTCAAAGACGTATTCAACCCCCGAATATGTAAAGCCGACGGCGTTATTCATAAAATCTTTCAGCTGGAAATAGGTGACGAGCGCAACGCAGACCAACATAAGAAAAGTCAGAACGCCCGCAAGAACAGGCGCGCCTATACGCTTTGCCGTGACCGTTCTCGTCCTGCCGCGCATAGCGGTTTTAACAGCGTCAAGGTCAAATTTAACGTATTCTTCGTACTCCGTCGTAACGCCGTCTTTGCCGTTGACGTAAAGATAACCGCCGTAAACCGCGCTTTCAACCTTTACCGAAAAATCGCAGCACTCTTCGGGAACTTCTATTTTTTCGCCGAACGCGAAAGACGAACCGGCTTCGCCGCCCCTGTCGGAAGAAAGGCGCAGCGCGTTTAAAACGCGTCCCTTTCTGTCCAGCAAAGAAATCCGGATATTTACTTCCCCCACCGCTTCGGCGCGGGGATTGTCAAGTTTCAACAGAAGATATTTTTTGCCGTCGCAACGGGCAAAAATGAAACTTGTAACGGAAGGAAAATCTTTTGTCCGGGGGCAGGCGTAAACGCCCTTGGATACGACCTTATAACCGTCCATTGCGCTTTCCCCCCTTTAACTTTCCGCTCTTCCACATTATGCAGACAACGGCGGCTAAAACGTTGACCGCCGCAACGCCCAGCGCGGCTAGCATGGTGTAAAGCCAGTCCATACCCGACAGAAGAAAACTTTCGCTGTAAATACCGCCGAAAATATTGGTAATGCAAATTTTGGCGAACACCGCGCAAATTATATCCGCTACCGCGCTCAACGAAAGATACCAGGCAAGGTTTTTCGCGCCCGGTTCGCCGCGCAGACCCGCGCCCTTTTTTCTGCCGTCCGCTTCGATTACCGTAAGGGTGGCGTACGCGGTTTCTTCGGGCAGTTCGCAAACTTCCGTAAAGCCCTGTCTCTTGATAATTTCTTTGACGTTGAAAATTTTTACGGCGTTGCCATCCCCGTTGAACGCGGCGACGTCGAAATTTATGTATTTCAGTTTTTCGTCCACTTTGCACAGCAAAAATTTTTTTCCGCCGCGCTCCGAAAGAGAGTACTGTTTTATATACTTCGCCGTCTCAGGGTCGGGTTCGTAAACTATGGAAAGTCCGCTTTCGCTTTCAACGCTTTTCACGCCCCGTCCCGTTACGGGCAGGCGCCCGCGTTCCGCGCGCAAAAATACTCCGGGCAGAACTAAAACGTGTATTAAAATGAACGCCGCAGCCAAAACCGCCAGCACAACCGACCAGACCGCCATTTCGCCCGTCTCCTTTGTTTTTTGTATAAAATAAAAAAGTGCGCTCCTTTACGGAACGCACCCAAAAGCACACTCCGCATTGTTGCGACACAATTCCCGTAGTATGAGATAAAGCGAAGTACTTATTGGCATACAGGTACTTCATACTACGATATTCAATTGTGTCGCACGGATACTATACCATAAACCACACGTAAAATCAATTAATATAACCGTTTTTTTATACGCGCGCGCATATAATACTCTATAATATAATTATTTTATCACGCGCAGTACGGTATGTCAATAAAAAGGCGTAAAATGGAAAAATAAGGAGCGCATGCGCGCCCCTTTTTTGTAAGTTATTATGATTTTTTCTTTAATTTGGCAAACTTTTCGCCGGTGATTTTTATGAGCTTTGACAGCGGTTTATACAACGCTATAACCACCGCCGAAACGCACAGAACTTTTATAAAATTGAAAAGCAAAGCCCAGTACCACACGTCAACAAACAGTTCCTGTCCGGCAGTCCACGACCCGCCGAACGCTTTGAAAAATGCGGGGAAGGTTAAGAAATAATTCACGGGCATAGAGATAATGCACTGCCCCACGCAACCCAGCGCAACCGACCAAAGCACGTTTTTAATGCCCTTACGGCGCATATAAACCAAGGACGGGATAAGCACGTAAGGCAACACCATTAAAATATTTGCAAGTTCGCCCACAAACGCGGTATGCCCCACCGTAAGCGCGTGCAACAGCTCCTTTAAAACCGCTATAATCACGCCCGCCGTGGGACCCAGAGCAAAGCCGCCGACAAGCACGAACACGTTTGAAAAATCAAGTTTTAAAAACGAAACGGGCGAAGCGGGCAAAAGCGAAAAGTCCAACAATCCTATTGCGTAAGAAATTGCGGTAAAAATCGCAATGTAAGCAATACGCGTAGCCGTAAAATAATTTTTGAAAAACTCGCCCGCGCGCTTTTTTTTGCTTTCAGCGGGCGACTGAGCCGCCGTCTCTTCCGACGGTTGTAAGTTTGCGCCGTCAACGGGCTGCGCGTCCGCGCATGCTGCGGCGGACTCTTGGGTGATTTCCTGTTCCATATCAAAGAACTCCTTAAAAAATTATTTTTAAAGTATTCTTTGAAAAAACGCGCCCCGAAAATTCCGGGGCGCGAAAAGTTTATAACTTTAAAATTCTTTTATCATCCGGACTATACCGTCGGTACCGGAATTACACCGGATCGGGAACGCAAAACAACGCGCTCTTCGCGGACTATACCGCCGGTGGGGAATCACACCCCGCCCCAAAGAATAACTTTAAATTGTAAATTTATTATAATACTCAGAATATTCCGTTGTCAAGCGTTTGCACGCTGTTCGTCAGTCGTAAATAAACAGCACGCCAAGGGTGTTTTTACCGCAGTGCCCTGTTACTACACAGCCCGCCACCGTTTCTATAATTTCATCGAAATCAAACATACTTTCAACCTGCGCCCTTACTTTTTCAACCGTTTCTCTTTCGCAGTTGGAATGGGTTATAAAGCAACGCGCGCGGTCGTATGCGGGATAGCTTTCTTTAAGGTCTTTAAGATAGTTTGTAAGGCATCTTTCAAGCCCGCCCATATACTTCTTCTTGGCGTAAAGCCGTCCGTCCTTCATATCTATCATCGGATGCAGTTTCAGAACTTTTGCGCCCAGCATTGCCGCAAGCGAACACCTGCCGCCCTTGTGCAGGTAGTCAAGCCTGTCGGGCACGAACGACGTATTTATTCTGTGCCGCAACTCTTCCAGAATCCTGACTATCTCGGCGGGCTTTCTGTCTTCGGCGGCAAGGTCGCATGCCTTTACGCAAAGAAGCCCCTGCCCCGTTGAAAGAGCCATAGAGTCCACAGCAAACACCTTGCCCTTGAATTTTTTTGCGGCTACGGCGGCGTTATCGTGCGAAGACGAAGCAAGCCTTGAAATATTGATGTGGATAACCGCGTCCGCCGTTTTAAGCTGCTCTTTGAAAAATTCAACATAATCGTCGATGCTCGGCGCGCCGGTCTTGGGAAGTATGCCCGTTTTTGAAACGTAATCGAAAATATCCTGCGGCGTAATATCCACGCCGTCATGAAAAACTTCGTCCCCCAATACAACGGTAAGCGGCATTATTGCCACGCCGAATCTTGCCGCTTGTTCCTTTCCCAGATCGCAGGTCGAATCTGCAGTAATTTTAATCGTCACTTTATGTCTCCTTTCGGGTTATAGACGAATTATATCACGGCAAAAGCGCAAATTCAATATCTCTTACGTTTTTTTACAGAATTTTCATTTAAGTCCGGGCAGCTTGCCTTCGGTTATCTGCCGCACGCTTTCATCGAGTTTTAAATTGCGTCTCTGCCATTCGGCGGTAAGGTAAACGGCTTCTTCAAAAACGGTTGACGGCGACGTATCCGCTTCCGGAAGATTTTGCCTCCTTCCCCATTTTGAAACGGTCCGGCGGGACACAAACAGCGCGGAAGCAAGCTCTTCCCGCGAAAGTCCCTTTTAGTTTCTGAGGGCGCATATTTTTTACCTATGCTTTCCATAAGCAAATATTAACACAAAATTTTTAAGCTGTCGATTTTTATAAAAAATAATAAAGCGCGGCGCAACGAGTAACGTTGCGCCGCGCGGCGGTTATATTTATTTTATTAAGCCGTCGTAAAGAGGGAACCGCTTGCAAAGAGCGGCAACTTCCATGTTTACGCTTTCAAAACAGGCTTCGCGTTTTTCTATAACTTCGGCTATAAGCCCGGCTATCTTGCGCGCTTCGCCTTCCTTCATTCCTCGCGTTGTAATTGCGGGCGTACCCACGCGTATGCCGGAAGTGACGAAAGGTTTTTCCTTGTCGAAAGGCACTGCGTTTTTGTTGACCGTTATATGCACTTCGTCGAGATATTCGGTAAGCTGTTTACCGGTGATATTTTTATTCGCGAGTTTTAAAAGGACAAGATGGTTATCCGTCCCGCCCGAAACCATTTCAACGCCCGACTTTTTAAACTCGTCCGCCATAGCCGCCGCGTTTTTGACAATCTGTTTCTGATACTCTTTAAATTCGGGGGAAAGCGCTTCTTTAAACGCTACCGCCTTTGCCGCGATTATATGCATCAAAGGTCCGCCCTGTATGCCGGGGAATATCGCCTTATCGATAATTTTGCCCCACTTTTCCTTGCACATTATTACGCCGCCGCGCGGACCGCGCAGGGTCTTGTGCGTAGTAGTGGTAACAAAGTCGGCATAGGGTACGGGATTGGGGTGAAGACCCGCCGCAACCAGCCCGGCAATGTGCGCTATGTCAACGAACATTAACGCCCCGCATTTATCGCAAATTTCGCGTATGCGCTTGAAATCTATAATTCTGGGATAAGCGCTCGCGCCCGAAATTATTACTTTGGGCTTGCACTCAAGCGCAATTTTTTCCATTTCGCCGTAGTCGATAAGTTCGTCTTTTTCACTGACACCGTACGGCACCACGTTGAAGTACTTGCCCGAAATATTTACGGGCGAACCGTGCGAAAGATGTCCGCCGTGGGAAAGGTTCATTCCCATAACGGTGTCGCCCGGCTGGCAGGTTGCAAACAATACCGCAAGGTTTGCGCTTGCGCCCGAGTGGGGCTGGACATTGCAGTATTCGCATCCGAAAATTTCTTTAAGCCTGTTGCGCGCCAAATCTTCGGCAATATCCACAAATTTACAACCGCCGTAATAACGGTTGGCGGGATAGCCTTCCGCATACTTGTTGGTCAGGTGGCTGCCCGCCGCCGCCATAACCGCAGGGGATACAAAGTTTTCGCTTGCGATAAGTTCTATATTGTTCTGCTGGCGGTCAAATTCCAGTTTAAGCGCTTCGGCAACTTCGGGGTCGGTCTTTTCAATAAGGGATATATCTATCATAACTGCTCCTTGCTTTTTGTTTATTATATCACATTCTTTTTGATATAACAACAGCATTTTTATGTTTTTTAAGTGAAAAAGGGATGCACGCCCGTACGGGCGCGCATCCCTTAATGATGTCTTAAAAATTATATGTTTTTTTCTACAAACGCGGTTAATTCTGTTTCGTTCACATAGCCGAGATTTTTCGCGGCAAGTTCGCCGCCCTTGAATACGGCTACGAGCGGAATAGACATAACGCCGTAGCGTACGGCAAGCTCGGGATTTTTGTCCACGTCAACCTTTACGAAAACCGCCCTGTCGCCCATACTTTCCGCAACCTTATCCATTACGGGCGCAAGCATTTTGCAGGGTCCGCACCAGGTAGCGAAAAAGTCGCACACAACAGGCTTTTCACCTTTAATAATTTCATCGAATTCAGCAGTGGTATTTAATTCTGACATAGTTATTCTCCTTTTGTTAAGTATGTGTAAATATCTCCGAACTTAACCGCGCATTGCGTTCCGTCCGACATATTTTTAAGATTCACGCCGCCGTTCGCAAGCTCGTCGCCGCCTATTACGGCAACGTATTTTGCACCCAGCTTGTCCGCGTATTTCAACTGCGCCTTAACCGAACGCGACATATGGTCTATTTCCGCAATTATCCCCTTTTGCCTTAATTCCGCCGCAACAGAGAACGCTTTGCTGCGGGTTTCTTCGTCCATACCGGCGATATATATAAGCGGCTTGTCCGCTTCGGGGAAATGCGCGCCCGTGTTTTCCATAACTATCAGAAGCCGCTCTATCCCCGCCGCAAAACCTATCGCAGGCAAAGAACTTCCGCCGAGCTGCTCTATAAGCCCGTCGTATCTTCCGCCGCCGCACACCGTTCCCTGCGCGCCTATCTCGTCGGAAACAAACTCGAACACCGTTCTTGTATAGTAATCCAGTCCGCGCACGATAAAGGGATTTACCGTATATTGCAACCCCTGCCCGTCCAGAAGATTTTTCACGTTTTTAAAATGCGCGGAGCATTCTTCGCAAAGGCAGTCCGTTATGCGGGGCGCGGAAAGCGCGATTTTTTTGCAGTTGTCTTCCTTGCAATCCAGCATTCTGAGCGGATTTTTTTCAAACCGGGTTTTGCAGGTTTCGCACATCTGTTCAAGGTGGGGCGCAAAATAATTTTTAAGCGTTTTATTGTACTCCGAGCGGCAGGTTTTACAGCCTATCGAATTAATTTCAAGCCGCGCCTTTACACCCAGCTTTTTCAGAAAAGACGAAGCCGCAAAAATTACTTCCGCATCGGTCTGCGGCGCGGACGAGCCGAATATTTCTATGCCGAACTGGTGAAATTCGCGCAAGCGCCCCGCCTGCGGTCTTTCGTAGCGGAACGCAGGGGTGATATAAAAAGTCTTTAAAGGCATGGGCGAAGAAGCAAGACCGTTTTCTATAAAAGTTCTTGCAACGCCCGCAGTACCTTCGGGCTTCAACGTTATGCTGCGCCCGCCCTTGTCTTCGAAGGTGTACATCTCCTTGCCGACGACGTCCGTCGTTTCGCCCACGCCGCGGTTAAACAATTCGGTGTATTCAAAGGTCGGCGTGCGCACTTCGCGCAGGGCGTACACGCGCGAAACTTCGCGTGCGGCGTTTTCCACATACTGCCATTTATAGGACTGGTCGGGCAATACGTCCTTTGTGCCCTTTGGTATATTAATCACTTACGTTACCTCTTTTATTCGTTTTCAGGCGTTTCTTTAAAATATGTTTGTTTATTTTATAATCAATCTTAAAGAACGTACTTTTTCAAATCGCGGTTTTTGATTATATTTTCAAGATGTTCTTCAACGTATTTGCAGTTTACTTCAACGTCTATTACGGGATAGTCGTTTCCGCCCGCATTAAACGAAATATCTTCCAGAAGATATTCCATAACGGTATGCAGTCTTCTTGCTCCTATATCTTCCGAAGTTGCGTTTATATCCGCGGAAACTTCCGCAATCTTTTCTATTGCGTCCTGATTGAAGTGCAGATTTATATTGTCCACAGCCAAAAGCGCGGAATACTGTGTGGTTATGGCGTTCTGCGGCTGGGTCAGAATATTTACGAAATCTTCCTTGGTAAGGCTCTGAAGTTCAACCTGAATGGGGAACCTGCCCTGCAACTCGGGAATTAAATCTTCCACCTTCGAAACGTGGAACGCGCCCGCCGCAATAAACAGGATATAGTCGGTCTTTACGGGACCGTACTTGGTCATAACGGTACAGCCTTCGACAATCGGCAGAATGTCGCGTTGAACGCCTTCGCGCGAAACGTCCGCGCCCTGGTTGCCCTTGCCCGCAATTTTATCTATTTCGTCAATAAAAATGATTCCGTCGTTTTCCGCGCGGCGGATAGCTTCCGCATTGACCGCGTCGTTATCTATAAGTTTGTCGGCTTCTTCCGAAAGAATTAAATTCTTAGCTTCCTTTACGGTGATTTTTCTCTTCTTTCTCTTGTGCATTCCGAGACCGGAGAAAACCGAACCCAGATCAATAGCCGCGCCCGCGCCGGGAGAGAGTTCCAACGGCTTGGGTATATCGTCCACTTCGATTTCTATAACGGTGTTGTCGTACTTGCCCGCGTGTATATCGTCCACCAACTTTTGTTCGAATACTTCTTTCGCGGTCTCGCCCCGCTCGTCCTTTTTCATTTCGGCAAGCACTTTGGCAATCCTGCGCTCTGCCGTGGCGGTCGCCTTATAGCTTACTTCCGCCGTCTTTTCTTCCTTTACAAGGCGAATGGCGCACTCCGCCAAATCGCGAACCATTGACTCTACGTCCCTGCCGACGTAACCGACTTCGGTATACTTTGTGGCTTCCACCTTCAAAAAGGGGGCTTTTACGAGTTTGGCAAGCCTTCTCGCAATTTCCGTTTTTCCTACGCCGGTAGGTCCTTTCATAATTATATTTTTGGGCGTTATTTCGTCCATAAGCTCGGGCGGAAGCATACTTCTGCGGTAACGGTTTCTTAAAGCTATGGCAACCGCCTTTTTCGCTTCGTTCTGCCCGATGATATATTTATTCAGCTCGTGTACAATCTGTTTGGGTGTCAAATCCATAATTTCAAATTTCCTTATTGCGGTAATTTATATCGTTTCGCACTTGATATTGTCGTTGGTGAACACGCATATTTCGCTTGCGATTTTAAGCGATTTTTTAGCTATTTCTTCGGCGGAAAATTTCGTATTCTGGCTAAGCGCGCGCGCCGCTGCCAGCGCATAGTTGCCGCCGCTGCCAATCGCCGCTATTCCGTCGTCGGGTTCGATAACTTCGCCCGTGCCTGAAACTATAAGCATAGTATCCTTGTCGGCTACAATCATAAGCGCTTCCAGTTTTCTCACCATTTTATCCGAACGCCACAGTTCGGCAAGTTCCACCGCGGAACGCATAAGGTTGCCCGAAAATTTATTGAGCATACCTTCGAACTTTTCACTGAGAGAAAACGCGTCCGACACGGAGCCGGCAAAACCGAGTATCACCTTGCCGCCGAAAATACGCCTTACTTTCTGTGCGGAATTTTTAAATATTACGCTCTCGCCCATGGTGACCTGTCCGTCGCCAGCGATAGCCGTTGTGCCGTTCTTTTTTACGGCGCAAATAGTCGTTGCATGAAATTCTACAGGCATTTAAATATTCTCCTTGCGCAAAACTCTGAGTACCGCTTCCATTTCGGGAGTTTCGTCCTTGGCTTGCTGTGAAAGCATAGCGCCCACAGCGCCGCCGATAAACGCGTATCCGGTACCTTTGGAATTTCTGGTCTTTATTACTTTTTTGACAAACGCTCCCTTGTCGCCGAAAATCATATTGCTTCCGCCGTAATACATTATGTCAAAGCCCGCTTTCTGCACATAGTTATAAAGTTCTCTGTCTACAAGATACTCCGCCATTACGTTGCCCTGCTTGTCGCAGAAAGACACAACCGTCAGAACTTTCGTGCATACGTTTGCCGAAAACATATATACTGTCAGATCCTTAAAGGGGAGATTGGGAACAACTTCGCCGCCGCCTGCCATAGACGGAATTACCACTCCGTTTTCCGTAATTACGCCGCGCGCCAGAAGGGCTGTCTGCGCTTCTTCAAGACTCATTTCGGTATATTCTTTTTCAAGTTCTTGCTTACGCTGATTTATAAGTTTTTTGTTGAAAGTTACCTGTACCGCCACAATTACGATGCACAGCACGATTAACACGATAAGGAACGCTATTGCGATTATCGGGGTAAGGTTCTGTTCGGGGACGACGAAAGCCGAAACAATGAACGCAACCACAAATCCCACAAACCAGACTAACGTCATCACCGCCATCGCTATATTCCACTTTTGCATATAGGGCGGCATAAACTTTTTGTTATAATATTTTTTTTCGCTGTTGGTCATTTTAACTCCTTAAAAATCTTTATATTTTTATATAAACTTTTAACCGCGTTTGAAAACAGTTAAATATTTATTTCCCTTTTAAACTCTCCGATATCTTTAAGCGCGCGCTCAGCAAGGCGGGCGTATCTCTGTTTTTTGTCGCGCAAGGGCTGTTCGGGCGGCGGCAGAATTCCGAAGTTTGCGTTCATAGGCTGGAAGTCGGCGTTGGGCGAAGATATATGCCTTGACAACGCGCCGCACACCGTGGTCGCGGGCGGAATGACAGCGGGTTTGCCGCTCAGTCTGTTATACGCGTGAACGGCGGCAAGTATACCGCTTGCAGCCGACTCGACGTAGCCTTCCACTCCCGTAATCTGCCCTGCGAAAAACACTGCGGAACGGCTCTTCAAAGAAAAGTCCGCGTTCAGGTTTTCGGGCGAATTTATATAGGTGTTGCGATGCATAACGCCGTAACGCAAAAACTCGGCTTTCGCCAGTGCGGGAATGAGCGAGAACACTCTTTTCTGCTCGCCGAATTTCAGATTGGTCTGAAAACCCACAAGGTTGTAGGCGGTGCCGCCGGCATTTTCTTTCCTGAGCTGCAACACTGCGTAAAACCTGTTCCCCGCCGCGTCCCTGAGTCCGACGGGTTTCAGCATTGCGAAACGCAGGCTGTCAAACCCGCGCGAAGCCATAACTTCGACCGGCATACAGCTTTCAAAAATTTCGCCTTTTTCAAAGTCGTGCAAAATCACGCGCTCCGCCGACAGAAGTTCTCTTACGAAAATTTCGTAACACTCTTTATCCAAAGGACAGTTTATGTAGTCGTCCCCGCCCTTGCCGTATCTGTCGCCGTAAAAACACTTTTCAAAATCGATACTCTCGCGCGAAACTATGGGGGCGGAAGCGTCGTAAAAATGCAGTCCGCCGCCGCATATGCCCTTTATATCTTCCGCAAGCGCGCCGCCCGTCAAAGGACCGGTTGCAATTATGCACGGTCCTTCGGGTACTTTTTTTATTTCCACGCAGACCGTTTTTATGTTTTTATGCGACTTTATTTTTTCTGTTATAAACTTTGCAAACCCGCCGCGTTCAACCGCAAGCGCGCCGCCGGCAGGCACTTCGTTCGCCGCCGCAGCTTCCATTGTAAGCGAGCCCAAAACGCGCATTTCCTGCTTCAACAGCCCGCACGCGTTGCCGTAAATATCCTTGCTCTTCAACGAGTTTGAGCAAACCAGCTCGCCGTAGTTTCCGTCCGTGTGCGCGGGAGTAAACGCCTTCGGTTTAATATCGTACAGCGTAACCTGCACGCCGCGCTCCGCAAGGCAATACGCCGCTTCGCAACCCGCAAGCCCCGCGCCTACAACGTCAATTTTCATTGCCGTCCGCAGGCTTGGTTTCTTGCTTTTGCAGAACTTGCGAATAGTCGCAGTCCTTTGAAGAACACTTTATTTTTTCGCCGCGCTGTATAAGATAGGACTTGCACTTGGGGCATTTTTCACCCGTGGTTATATCCCAGCTCAAAAATTTACATTCGGGATAACCCGTACAGCCGTAGAAAATTTTACCCGTTTTGGAGCGGCGTCTTAACATAGGCTTGCCGCACTCGGGACATATTCCGTCAAACCTTGCGGCGGCGTCTTCCGCGCTCGCCGTGGGACGGCGCGCCCCGCACTTGAAACATTCAAGGAAAGAGCCGTATCTGCCCTTTTTCAGAATCATATTTTCCGCGCCGCATTCAAGGCACTTTTCGTCTGTAACTTTCGCGTCCACGGGAAGAATTGCAGAACACTCGGGATAGTTGGGGCAGGCAAGGAACTTGCCGAATTTGCCGCTTTTCACAAGCATATTCGCGCCGCATTTGGGACAGCGCATTTCCGAAATTTCGTTCACGCTTTCGCTGACTATATTCGAACAGGCAGGATAGTTTGAACAAGCCAGATACTTGCCGTACTTGCCCAGCCTTCTTATCATATTATTCCCGCACTTTTCGCACTTTATATCCGTAATTTCGTCGCCGTCGGTCTGCGCGGTCTTCAACTTTTCGGCAAACCCGGGATAAAAGTCCGCTATAATCTTGTGCCAGTCGACGCCGCCGTCTTCAATCTTGTCAAGCTCGTCTTCCATATGCGCGGTAAAACCGACGTCCATTATATCGGTAAAATACTGCACAAGCATGTCGGTTATTTTATACGCCACGTCGGTGGGAACCATATACTTGCCGTCCTTTACCACGTAACGCCTTTTCGTCAGGACGGAAATTATAGACGCGTAAGTAGAAGGTCTGCCGATACCCTTTTCTTCCATAGTCTTTACCAGCGAAGCGTCGGTATATCTTGCGGGCGGGCGGGTGAATTTCTGCTCCTTTGAAAGCGAGTTGAGCAACAGCGGGTCGCCTTCGTTCAGCGGGGGGAACAGTCCCGCGCTCTCTTCTTCGTCGTCCTTTTCCTTGGCGGTATCCTGATATGCCTTGGTATAGCCCGCAAACAGCAGCGCCCTGCCGCTCGCCTTGAACACGTAGTCCGCGGCGGTACACTCTATCTGCATTGTATTGTACTGGGCTTCCGCCATCTGCGAAGCCACAAATCTGTCGTAAATCAGTTTGTAAATATTGAAGTGCTTTTTATCCAGTTTCCCCTTTAAACTTGACGGCGTAACCGCTAAATTTATGGGACGGATGGCTTCGTGCGCGTCCTGCGCGCCCTTTTTGGTTGCGTAGACGTTGGGTTTGGCAGGCAGATATTCCTTGCCGTAATGCTTTTCGATATGGTCGAGCGCGGCTTTCTGCGCGTCCTGCGAAACCCTGACCGAGTCCGTTCTGATGTAGGTTATAAGCGCGATATGGTCGCCGCCCAAATCCATACCTTCGTAAAGGTGCTGGGCTATCAGCATTGTTTCGGGCGAAGTCATACCGAACTTGTTTGAAGCGTCCTGTTGCAAACCCGACGTGGTAAAGGGCGCGGGTGCGTGCTGTTTCGCAACGCCCTTTTTGACCTTTGTAACTGTAAACGAAGCGTCTTTTAACTTCTTTTCCACTTCGTCGGCAAGCTCTTTCCCTACGCTTTCGCCGTTCTTTTTAAGCTGATAAGTTGCCTTAAACGGCGCGTATTCCTTTTTTACGTCCTGCAACATTGCGCCGAAAGTCCAGTACTCTTCGGGAACGAACGCGGTAATTTCGCGCTCCCTGTCCACGATAAGACGCAGAGCTACGGACTGTACCCTGCCCGCCGAAAGACCGTTTTGTATACGGTTGTTCAGCAGGGGGGAAAGTTTGTAACCCACAAGTCTGTCCAGAACCCTGCGCGCCTGCTGCGCGTCCACGAGATTGTAGTTTATTTTTCTGGGATGGCTTAAAGCGCTCTCGACCGCGGCGGGCGAAATTTCGTTGAATTCTATGCGGTTTTCTTTATCCTTGTCAAGCCCCAAAACGGTCTGCAAGTGCCAGCTTATCGCTTCGCCTTCACGGTCGGGGTCGGTTGCAAGGTATACCCTGTCGGCTTTTTTCGCCTGTTCGGCAAGCCGCTCTATTGTCTCCTTTTTGCCGGGGCTTACAACGTACTTCGGTTCGAAATTGTTGGTAATGCTCACCCCTATCGTCTTTTCGGGCAAATCGCGCACGTGTCCGCTTGAAGCGTCCACCTTGTACTTGCCCTTTAAATACTTTGTAATTGTTTTTGCCTTAGACGGCGATTCTACTATGATAAGATCCATATGCCTATCCTTAAAAAAATCTATTGCTTATTTGATTGCCGAAAACACGTTTCCGCCCAGTCTTACTACCTTGCCCTTTAATTCCAGTCCGGATATAACAATCAGAATCCGGCTGACCTGTTTGCCAAGCCTGTCGGCTAAATGGGGTAAAAACATTTCCCCTTCTTCGCACAAAAGGTTATAGACTTCCAGTTCATCGCCGCTGAGAGCGGGTTTTTTCGGCAGAGTTAAGTCTAACCCAAACGCATTTAAAATGTCAAGTATATTTTCCGTAAGGTGCGCGCCGTCTTTTATAAGCGCGTTGCAACCTTCGCCCGCGGGCGCTCCTAACGAATAGGGGAAAGCAAAAACTTCCCTGTCGTACTGGTGCGCAAGGTCCGCGGTAATAAGTGCGCCGCTTCTTTTAGCGGCGGAAACCACCAGCGTGCCGCAGCTTATGCCCGCTATTATCCTGTTGCGGACGGGAAACTGAAAACTTTTGGGCGAAACGTCGGGCGGATATTCCGTTATTACCAATCCCGATTTTTCAACGCTTTTAAGAAGTTGGGCGTTTACCGACGGATATACGTAATCGAACCCGTACGCAAGCACGCAAATTACGTTGCCCGTCTTCAACGCACCTTCCACGGCGGCGGTATCGCCGCCTTCGGCTATGCCCGAAACAACGGTGAATACCTGCGCGGCTTCGCCCGCAATTTTCTTGGTTTCCGCAACCGTTTTCAGGGGACATTTGCGCGAACCCACTATTGCAAAACACCTGGTCTTTAAAAGTCCGACCCTGCCCTTGCAGTATAACACCGGCGGCGGGTCGGCAATTTCTTTTAAAAGCGGCGGATAATATTCCGAATACTTCGTCACGCAGACAATTCCCTTTCCGTCCAGACAGTCCAGTACCGATTTGCGGAAACGCGGGTCGTTGTATTGCGTCTTCAATTTATTATATACGTCCGGCGGCAGACTCTTAATCAGAAGATTTTCAATCTTTTTATAGTCGGGTTTGTCTTCTTTCAGCTCTATGAGAACAGCATATTTGCAGGCGGCGGGTATACCGCCCAGCGCGGAAAAAGTTATTAAGTTGACTTCTCTTTCACTGTACATATTTTAAACCGAACCCGTATCGTAACTTCTGTACGAAGCCGCTTCAAGTATATGGTCGGGCGCAATTTCGGAAGCCGCGGCAAGGTCCGCAATAGTCCTTGCGACCTTTATAATTCTTGCCCTGCCGCGTGCGGAAAGGTGCAGCGCTTCGTACGCGCTCTCCAGAATTTCGTCGCACTCGGGGGACAGGCGGCAATATTTTTTAATCTGCTTTTCGCCCATATTTGAGTTTACCTTTATTTTTTCGTCCGCAAATCTTTCCCGCTGTATGGCGCGGGCAAGCTCAACCCTTTTCTTTACGGCGGCGCTCGTTTCCGAAACTTCTTCCCTGTTAAAGTCTTTATAATTTATGCCGTCCACTTCCACCTGCAAATCTATTCTGTCCAGAAGTGGACCGGAGACCTTGCTTCTGTACTTATGTATCTGCGCGGGCGTACAAGTGCAGGTAAGGGTTGTAGAACCGTAGTTGCCGCACGGGCAGGGGTTCATGCTTGCGCACAGGATAAAGTCCGCGGGATAAGTTACCGCGCCGCCCGCGCGCGTCACGGTAATAACCCTGTCTTCCAAGGGCTGGCGCAGACTTTCAAGCGTATGGCGCGAGTATTCGGGAAGTTCGTCCAGAAACAGAACGCCCTTATGCGCCTTTGAAATTTCACCCGCGTAAATTTTGCTGTTGCCTCCGCCGCAGAGCGAAACGGTGGTCGCGGTGTGGTGGGGCGTGCGGAAGGGGCGCAACGAAACGATTCCGTCTTCCGACAGCTCGCCCGAAACGGAGTGGATTTTAGTAACTTCGAGAGCTTCGTCAAAAGTCATATCGGGCATAATGGTGGGTATGCACCTTGCAAGCAAAGTCTTACCCGTGCCCGGCGGACCGTAAAGCAGAATGTTGTGACCGCCCGCCACCGCTATTTCAAGAGCGCGTTTTGCGATTTTCTGCCCCTTTACAAGGGACATATCGTAGTCGTAAGTACGCGCGTTTTTGGCAGATTCGAAACTTTTAAGCCGCACGGGCGCGAAACTGCGCTCCCCCGTCAAAAGGTCTACCGCGTCGCGTAGCGATTTCATTGCGTAAACTTCCGTGCCTTCGATATAGCTCGCTTCGTTTGCGTTGCCGTACGGGATAATAAACTTTTTATATCCCTTTGATTTAGCCGAAATAAGTATGGGCAGTATTCCCGTCACCGCGCGCAATGCGCCGTCCAGCGCAAGCTCGCCCAGAAATACCGTGCCGTCCGTGTCGCAGTCAAGTTGCGAACTCGCTTTAAGTATTGAAACCGCCAGCGGTAAATCGTAATGCGAGCCTTCTTTTTTAATATCGGCGGGCGCAAGGTTTATCGTAATTTTATTTACGGGGAAGTGCAGCACGCTGTTTTTTATGGCGGAGCGAACTCTCTCCTTGCTCTCTTTCACAGCCGCGTCCGGCAGACCCACCAGATCGTACGAAACCATACCTTTATTTATATCCGTTTCGATTTCCACGGCAACCCCGTCAAGACCGTTCAGGGCAAAACTTGTGACCTTTGATAACATTTTACACCTTTTGTATAAAGTAAAAATTTTTATGCTTTTGAAATTCAAAAGCTCCTGCCGACGTGGCAGGAGCTTTTTTAACTTATTTTACTTCCGCAATTTTTGCAGCCTTGCCGGTAAGTCCGCGCAGGTAATAAAGTTTAGCCCTTCTTACCTTGCCCTTTCTTACTACGGTAATAGACGCAATCTTGGGTGAATGAAGGGGGAAAGTTCTTTCAACGCCTACGCCGAACGAAAGTCTGCGTACGGTGAAAGTTTCTCTTATGCCGCCGTGTCTTTTAGCGATTACGACGCCTTCGAAGTTCTGAATTCTTTCCTTTGTTCCTTCGATAACCTTGAAGCCTACTTTAACGGTGTCGCCCACGTTGAACGCAGGGACTTCCTTTTTCATCTCTTCTTTTTCGATAGCTTCTACAAGATTTTTCATATCAACCTCCAAATTAAGACGTTCTTGACCGTGCAAACGGTTGCAATTGCAACACGCGCATACGGCAGCGGACCGCCCGAAGTGTTATAATAATAACAGATAAAAATATAAAAATCAACTCATTTAAGGGGGTGTGTCGCAATTTTCACAAAAAAGCCTTTTGCTTATCCGTATCTTTATCTCCCTGTATGAAAACCTATCCGCGCCCCGATTATAGGGTACTGTCTTCGCTTACACGAAAAACTTAAACGAGTTTGCTGTACCCGTACGAATTTACCACCGCGTCCACCTTTACGCCGCTTTTGCAAAGCGGGCAGTCAACGGGCGCAAACGAAAGATAGTTTTCAACGTCGCCCACGCCGAACAGGCTTACAAACGGCACTTCGCAGTCAAACTCGCCGCCGAATACAGCCGCCGCGCCAACGGGCGTTCCGCCGTAATAGCTTATGCCGTGCACGCCGCTCTGCACCGTCTGACCGGTGGTGGCGGAAGCCGTTAAAAGCAGAACGTTTTTGTTTTTTACGTAAGGAATGAAGTTATCGCGCAGCAGTATCTTATCCCCCGAAAGCTCGGGAGTTATCACCGCTATTTCATGCCTTAAATTTATGCCCGAATGCGAAAGACTGTCCGCCATAAACGCGCCTATCATCTTCATACGTTCGAGACTTATAATAGTGTCCACGGGCGTTGACGAAAACGCGTCCGCCAACAGTTTTGCCGCCGCTTTCGCCGCGCCCAACTGCGATTTTACGCCCGTCATATCTATGCAGTGGCTGACGTGCGAATGTTTTGTGGCAAAATGTCCGGGTATGATATTCACCGATATCTCGCGGTTTAGTTTCGCCCGTACTTCGTATGCTCTCTTTTCCATAATTTTTCCCCTGTCGTTTTATTTTTCAATCAGTACCCGCCGTCGTAAAAAGCGTTTTCTATACAATTTATACGACCGCGGAAAACTTCGATAATATCAAACCGGACGGTACAGTCCGTCTCGCGCCCCGCAAAATAGTACTTTGCCGCGAGAATATACTTTCTTCGCCTTGAAGCCGTCACCGCTTCCGACGGCGCGCCGAATTCGTCCGAAAGTCTTGTCTTAACTTCTATAAAGGCAAGCACGTCGCCCTTACGCGCGATAATATCCACTTCACCGAAAGGATTCACGTAATTTTTTTCTACCGTCTTCCAGCCGTTTTTCCTGAGATAAGAACGCGCCTTTTTTTCGCCGAGTTTGCCCAGTTTTTTATTTTTTGCGTCCTGCGCCCGCCCGCCGTTTACTGCCATTTTTTTGTAAAACTCCTGCGGTGAATGGGGGTAAGCCCGAACTCTTTGATAGCCTGAATGTGCGCGGCTGTACCGTAACCCTTGTGTTTTGCAAAGCCGTACTCAGGGTAAACAGCGTCGTATCCGTCCATAAGCGCGTCCCTGAATACCTTTGCCGCAACAGACGCCGCGCCTATCGAATAACTCAGCCCGTCGCCCTTTACTATGCTTTGTTGCGGGATACAGATATCCAGCGTCATATTGCCGTCCGTAATAACGAAATCGGGCGCGATTTCAAGCCCTTCCACCGCCGTTTTCATACACAGCTTAGTGGCTTCGAGAATGTTCATCTCGTCAATCTGCGAAGGCTCTATACGGCAGATATTGCAACAGACTGCTTTTTCCGCAATCAGCTTTGAAAGCTGCTCACGCTTTTTTGCGGAAAGTTTTTTACTGTCGTCTATGCCGTCTATTAGGTCGTCAAGCGGCATAATCACCGCCGCGCAAACCACAGGTCCCGCAAGCGGACCCCTTCCCACTTCGTCCACGCCGCATATGTATTTATAGCCTTGGGCGCGTAGTTTTTTTTCGTATTCCAGTTTATCCATCGAATTCCTTTCGCAAATTTCCGACTGCCGTAATTTGCGGGATCGCATTCTTTAACTTTATTTAAAAACCGAACGCCTGCATATCTTCCGCGGTATCCAGAGTGACAGCGCCCAGACGCCCCTTTCTGAAATCGTCTATCACGGCGCGCTCGGCGCGTTCGTAATCGTATTCGCCGCCGCGCAGCATAAAGCCGCGCTTTTTTGCCACCTGTTCAAGCATTTCCAAGGGCGTTCCGCCCGAAATACCGTAACGCGCGCCAAGATTTGCGGGATACTTTTCATACAGTTCTTCCAGCAGCGCGAGAGCGATATCGTCCGTATCGAGAATATCGTCGTTGATACTGCCTACGTATGCAAGATGCAGTGCAAGCCGCTGGTTTTCGAACGCGGGCGGCATTGTGCCGGGTGTATCTAGAAGTTCGAACCCGTCAAGCCTTATCCACTGCTTGCCGCGCGTAACCCCCGCCTTATCGCCCGTAACCGCGCGTTTTGCGCCCGCAAGCAAATTTATAACCGTAGATTTACCCGTGTTGGGCACGCCGACGACCATAAAACGGAAAGTTTTGTTGTAACCTTTCTGCGCGTTTTTTTCACGCTTTTCCGCAACCAGACCGTCCAGCGCGGAAAGTATTATTTTTTTGGACGAAGCGTGCGCCGCGTTGATTTTTACCGCCTTTCCGCCGCCGCCCGATATTATTTTTGCAAGGTTGTCCGCACGCCCGTCAGCAAGGTCGCCCTTGTTCAGAACGTATAAAACGGGTTTTGACTTTGCAATTTTCAAGAGTTTCGGATTGAACGAAGCCGCGGGACAGCGCGCGTCCAGAACGTAAATTATTCCGTCCGCGGCGGGCAACGCTTCTTCCATCATGCGCATTGCCTTGGTCATATGCCCCGGGAACCACTGTATCGTCTTCATTTTACGCCCCCTTTCAAATCGGGACGGCGTTCAAGGGTCAGCTTTTCGCTCTGCTCCTTGCGCCATTTATCTATTTTCGCGTGGTCGCCCGACAGCAGCACTTCCGGCACGGAAACACCTTCGTAGACCGCGGGGCGTGTGTACTGGGGATATTCAAGACCGTTTTCGCCGAAAGTTTCGTCCGCCAGCGAACCGTCCGAAATTACGCCGTCCACATAACGCGCCACGCAGTCGCACACGACCATTGCGGGCAGTTCGCCGCCCGTCAGCACGTAATCGCCTATCGAAATTTCTTCGTCGATATACATATCGATAGCGCGCTGGTCAACCCCTTCGTAATGACCGCAAAGCAAAATAAGGTGTCCGTACTTCAAGAGTCCGAACGCCTTGTCCTGCGTAAAGGTTGCACCCTTGGGCGACATATACACGCGGTGCGCCCTGTGTTCGGGGTCTACCGCGTTTATTGCCGAACCTATCGGCTGGGGCATCATTACCATACCCGCGCCGCCGCCGAAAGGATAATCGTCGCACTTTTTATGCTTGTTATCCGCATACCCGCGGATATCCACAACCTGTATATCGAGTTTGCCCGAGTCCACCGCCCGCCCTATTATACTTTCATACAGGGGGGAAAACATTTCGGGGAACAGGGTTAAAACGGTTATTTTCAAATGGAAACTTCCTTAAATCTCTTACCGTTTACCACGATTTTCGCGCCGTCTACGTCTATATCCTTAATCACCCCGTCGGCGGCGGCAAACGTAATTTCTTTGCCGTCCTTTGAAAGGGTGTATACGTCCGTCTTTGCGGGCGTGACCGCCGTCACTTCGCCTATATATGCGCCGTTTTCGTTTTCCACGCGGCAGCCTATCAGATCTACTATGTAGTATCTGCCTTCGGGAAGGTCGGGTGCGTCTTCGCGGTTGGCGGTTATTTCCTTTCCGCGCAGAAGTTCTGCGGCGTTTCTGTCGGCTACGCCCTTTAAAGCGAGATAGCCGATATCGCCCTGCGCCCGCACGGAAAACACGGAGTATTCCGCCCCGTCAATATACACGGTTTTAAACGCCTTTAAATTTTCGGCGGAATCGGTCAGCGCCCTGACCTTTATTTCGCCGCGGATGCCCTGCGGTTTTAAAACCGTGGCGATTGTAAGCGGTGCTTTCATTTAAGCCTTTTCTTTTATTTCGATAAGATACTTCTTGCTGTCGCGCGGGGTAGAAGCCTTGACAAGCGTTCTCAAAGCCTTGGCTATTTTGCCCTGCTTGCCGATTACCTTGCCCATATCCGCTTCTTCAAGAAGCACGGTAAGCTCAACCGCGTTTTCGGTTTCGTTGGTCTTATACTCTATTTTGTCCTTATGCTCGGCAAACTGTTCGACCACGAATTTAACCAGTTTTTCTATCTTTTCCATTACAGATTATTCCTTCTTTTTCTTGTCGTTGGTCTTGGGAGCGGAAAGTTTTTTGCTCTGTTCAAGCGCGCCCGCTTTTACGAGATAGCTCTTTACCGTTTCGGTAGGCTGAACGCCCTTTGCAAGCCATGCCTTCGCCTTTTCAACGTCGATATTGATTTCCGCGGGGGTTTTAAGGGGGTCTACATAACCGATTTTATCGATGTACTCGCCCGACTGCGCTTTGCGCGAATCGATAACAACTACGCGGTAGAAAGGGCTCTTTTTGTCGCCCATTCTTGTAAGTCTCATTTTAACTGCCATTTTGGTTTTCTCCTATTTATATAAAAATTTTATTTTTTCTTGTTTAATATTTGCGTCCGCAGCAACTCACGGAAAATTTTAGAAAGGTAACCTGCGCTTGCCGCTCTTCAACTGCTTCATCAGCTGTTTAGTCTGCTCGAACTGTTTCAAAAGCTGGTTTATTTCCTGCACGGACGTTCCGCTGCCCGCAGCTATGCGCTTCTTTCTCGAACTGTTTATAATTGCGGGTTCCGCTCGTTCGCGTCTTGTCATCGACAGGATAATCGCCTTGGTACGCTCTATCCTGTTTTCGTCAATGTCTTCCGCCTTTACCTTGCCGCCCATTCCCGGCATCATCGCAAGCAACGCCTGCGCGCCGCCCATCTTTTTCATACTTTCAAACTGGGTAAGATAGTCTTCGAGAGTGAAAGTGTTTTCAAGCATTTTCTTCTGCATTACTTTGGCTTGCTCTTCGGTGACGGCTTCCTGCGCCTTTTCAATCAGTGTAAGAACGTCGCCCATTCCGAGAATTCTCGAAGCCATTCTGTCAGGATAAAAGGGTTCCAGATCGGTCAGTTTTTCGCCCACGCCGATAAATTTTACGGGTTTGCCGGTCACCGCCTTTATCGAAAGGCACGCGCCGCCGCGGGTGTCGCCGTCCAGCTTGGTTAAAATTATGCCCGTTATTTCAAGCCGCTCGTTAAAAGTTTTTGCAACGTTTACCGCAACCTGTCCCATCATACTGTCGACGGTCAGAAGAATTTCGGTCACGTCCACAGCTTTGACAATGCTTTCAAGCTCCTGCATAAGGGCTTCGTCGATTTCAAGCCTGCCCGCCGTGTCTATAATGACTGTGTCAAAGCCCATTGATTTGGCGTAATCCACAGCCTGCTTCGCGGTTTTAACGGGGTCCTGCGTGCCTTTTTCAAACACTTCGGCGCCCGCGTTTTTGCCCACTATTTTGAGCTGGTTTATTGCCGCGGGGCGGTAAATATCGCCCGCCACCAAAAGGGGCTTTTTGCCGTTCTTTTTCAAGTTGACGGCAAGTTTGCCGCACATAGTAGTCTTGCCCGCGCCCTGTAAACCGCACATCATAATCACCGTGGGCGGCTTGGGAGATATGTTCAGTTTCTGGTTGCCCGAACCCATAAGGGTTATAAGCTCTTCGTTGACGATTTTAATGACCTGCTGGGCAGGGTTAAGGCTCTTCAGAATTTCCTGTCCCACGGCTTTTTCCGAAACGTCGGAACAGAATTTTTTTGCGACCTGAATATTTACGTCCGCTTCCAGCAACGCTACGCGCACTTCGCGCATGGCGGTCTTTATTTCAAGCTCGGTAAGCCTGCCGCGCTTTGTAAGTTTTGAAAATATATGGTTTAATCTTTCGGATAAAGATGCAAACGCGCCCATAACTCACCTGTTATTTTATAAATATATTCTGTAATTCGGAAATCTCTTTGCCGTATTCGGGGTGCGCGGATTTAAAATTTTCCGCCCAGACCGCCGCGTCCGAAACCATAAAAGAAATCTCATGCGAAACTTCGCGCAACCTTTTTACGACGTGCAGTTTTTCTTCGTACTCTTCGAGCTGGTTTTTGCAGATTTTGAGACAGTCCGATACGGCTTGCCGCGAAATACCTTTTTGTTCGGCTATTTCCGAAACGGTCAGATCTTTGTTAAAATATAAATCCGTAATCTCACGCTGAACGGCGGTAAGAAGTCCGCCGTACGCGTCCCACAGCGATATGAAAGATAGTTTATCCATTCCGTCAAGCCCTTTTACTTTACAACATAATACCATTCCGCGCAGAGCTTGTCAAGCAATTTTACTTGCCGCGGAGGTGTTAAATACTAACATAAAAATTTAGTTTTTTATAATAAACGGCAGCGGGCGGCGGCGGGCGGCTTTTAAATTGACATAAAATACGGCGAATGATAAAATACCGCCATAACCGTAAAAGGTCAGGGATAATTATGAGCAAAGAGATAAACGGAATAACTTACGACACGGCAAATTCAACCGCGGACAAAAAGTTCACATACGGCGTGCCCGGCGACCCCTGCGGATATGAAGAAACCTTGTACATAACGGGCGACGGAAGATATTTCATATATACTTACGGCGGCGCACAGTCAAAGTATCCCGTTGAAAACATAACGCCCATCGCGCGCGAAGACGTTAAAAGCTGGATGATGTCGCACTGACAAACCGATAATAAATATTGACCGCCCGCACCTGATTTGGTGCGGGCGGTATTTTATTATTTATTCGGTAGGTTGCGGGGGTTGCGTTTCCGCGGTTGCGGTTGCGGTTTCTTCAAAGGGTTCTTCCGTTGTACCGCCACCGCCGGCGGGGGGCAAGCCGTTTTTATTTTTGCCGTATAAAACTTTTAAAAGTATGGGCGTGAGAATAGAGGATATCAGAATGAGAAGCACGGTCATTATAACGAATTCCTGCGGCATACCGGCTTCAACCGCTTTGCCCGTGACTATCAGCGCAACTTCGCCGCGCGCCATCATGCCCACGCCGGCTATCGTACTTTCGCGCCAGCTGTATTTAAAGCACTTTGCGACTGCGCCGCAACCGATAATTTTACCTATAAGCCCCAACAGCACAGTGCATACGGCGAACAGTATCAGCATACCGCTCATACCCGTAAAATGTATGCTTGAAATGCCTATATTGGCAAAGAACACGGGGGCGAAAATCGTGTAAGTGTTAACTTCCACCTTTTTATCCGTATAAGTGCTTGAGCGGTGCGCCGTGGACAGAATTATGCCCGCAAGGAACGCGCCCGTGATGTCCGCAACGCCGAAAATTTCTTCCGCAGCCCAGCTGTACAAAAAGCAGACCACGATAGAAAATACGGGAAGTCTGTGCGTATTTGGCCATTTCTTTTCAAGCCAGCGGAAAAGTTTGGATATTCCGAACCCCAGACCGATGCCCACCGCGAAAAACGCGATAATCATTATCAGTGTGCCCCACCATTGCGCTTTGAACCAGGCAAACCCCGTCAGGTTTTCCGCGCCGCCGGACTGGGCTATACCCGTGATTACCGACAGAACTATTATGCCTATGACGTCGTCTATTATAGCCGCCGAAACTATGGTTGTGCCGAGTTTTGTGTTAATTTTACCGAGTTCCTTTAAAACGGATACGGTTATGGCAACCGAAGTTGCTGTAAGTATCGCGCCGATAAATACGCAGTTGTAAATATTGGTTACGCCCAAACCCAGTTCGCTGAAAGGCAAGGCGATTAAAATACCGAAAATCATAGGCACGGCAACGCCAGCGCAAGCTATAAGGGTTGAAGCAAGCCCCGCCGATTTGAGTTCCTTGATATTTGTTTCAAGCCCCGTTGAAAACATAAGAAACAGCACGCCTATTTTCGAGAAAATGGAAAGCACCGTGCTGCCTTCGGGCAAAACGAGAAAACTCCAATACTCTCCGCCTTCGAAGCCGATAAGGGCAAACCCGTGCTTGCCTATCAGATCGCCGAACAGCGCGGGACCTATTAAAATACCCGCGATAATATAACCGAGTACCTGCGGAAGTCCTATTTTTCTGAACACAAGACCCAAAAGTTTTGTGGCGAAAAGAATTACCGCAAGCACCATGCAAAATCCTATTGCCGAATTTCCGTCAAACATAATACCACCTATTAATTATAATCTTTTGCGCTCTATGTATTATAATCTCATTCCGCCAAAAAGTTAAGCGAAAAAAATTTTTTAAAAAAAGTATTGACAAACCGAAAATCCGTGTTATAATGAAGATACAAAAGGAAAATAACTTACAAAAAATGTTAGACGTCAACATTAATCTATGAGGTAAGCTATATGAAATATAAGTAGCCGCGAAAGCGGGTCAATGTTCGAATTTAAAAAAATGTTTCCACCGCTTCTATACGATAAGGGAAAAAGTTCAAGGAGGTAAGAGTATGAAACTCTGCTTTGCAAGAACTAACGAAGTAAAAGGAAGGTAAACTCCAATGTACAAGTTTACATGCGGGGTCTGATTTCAGAGACGGAAAATTTTAGCAGTGTATTTGAATCCGGAAAAAATCACTGCGTGAGAAAACTCGGTTAAGCTGCAAGGCAGCCCGTCGGAAGGCGATCCCGAAAGCCTAAAACTGAATATAAAAATTTTAACCCTGCGGTCACGCCGCAGGGTCGTTTTTTGGCTTGGTTTTTAATCTATACCGTCCAGCTCGTCCAAAGTCAGGCTGAAACTCTGTATAAAGTTTTTCATAAAGTATTCCACCGCGGGCATCTTGCGCGAGAGCAAATCTTTTTCAATACTCTTTTTGGCTTTTTCGAATTCGGTATTGCCGCAACGCAACTCTTCAAGGCATTTGACGTAAGCCGCAAGCCTGTCCGCCGCCTTCATAATTGTGTACTCCGCGCTGTTTTCGTCCGGGCGCAGACTGCTTGAAATTTCACCGCGCAGCTCTTCTGGCAGTGTGGAAAGCAGTTTTTCACCCGCGCGCTCTTCAATGGATTTATACGCGCCGCGTATAGAGTTGTTGAAATATTTTATGGGCGTGGGCATATCGCCCGTCATAACTTCGCTGCACTCGTGATAAACGGCGTACAGCACCGCCCTTTCAACGTCTACGTTGCCGTGGAAAACATTATTTGTAATAACCGCCAGCGCGTGCGCGAAAAATGTCACCTGCTGGGAGTGTTCCATTATGTTTTCGTCCCTGACGGAACGCATAAGCTGCCAGCGTTTTATATATTTCATTCTGTCAAGAAAAGCGTAAAAATCGTATCCCATTAAAATCTCCTTCGCAAATTACGCAGTATATCGTCCATTATAAAACAATTTGCGCAAAATTTCAATTGACTTCGTGCAGAATTTTATTTATAATTTAATTACGCTGGTTTTACAGCGAAATAATTTAATATACCGTCGGGGGTGCCGGCATAACCTGTGCGTCAGAATTGGCGCGGGGCACATGCGCGAGCTGAGATTATACCCTTTGAATCGGCAACGTAATGGTTGAGCGATAGCACAAAGAGATTTTCCGCGTTCCCCGTTTTTTCGGGGAACGGTTTTTTTAAGGCGGATCACGGCGGTAAAAGGAGTTTTATGTTACACTTTTCACAACTTGCAGCCGTTTCCGAAAAAACGACCGACATCGTAAAATGGGTATCGCTGGGCGCGGTGGCGCTTTTAATAGTGATACTCGCCGCGACCTGTATAAAGGGCAAAAAGTTTTCAACTTCCGAAATTGCCTATGCGGGCGTATGCCTTGCCGCGTCGTTCGCGCTGTCCTTTATCAAGGTTTCGCCCGTGCAGTACGGCGGCTCTATTACCCTTGCAAGTTTCGTACCCCTGCTGATTTATGCGTATAAATTCGGACCGGTAAAGGGAACGCTTGCGGGATTGATACTGGGACTGTTCAACTTCATTTCCGACCCCTACATTCTGACGCCGCTCACCTTTGTGCTTGACTACCTGCTGGCGTTTGCTTCAATCGGGCTTATGGGCTTCGCCCCGAAAATGGGCAAACTCCCCGCGACGGCAAAAGTTTCCGTAGGAACGGTGTTGGTATATGCGGCGAGATTTATGTTTCATCTCTTTTCCGGATTTATCTTCTTTCAGATGGATTCGGTATGGGCGGACCTTCCCATGACGAATATGTTTGTTTACTCTTTCGTTTACCAGTGCGTATACCTGCCCGCGGACTGTGTAATCGCCGTGTGCGTGCTTATAACGCTTGCAAAAACCAAAGCGCTTGATAAACTTTTAAACATAATGGACAGAAAGAACAAGCAACCCGCCGCGCAACCCAAACAACCCGTTCAGGACGAAACCCCTGCAGATTAACACAAAGCCGCCGCGCACAATGCGCACTCTCATAGGGAATTAAATACTTAATTTTTAAGAGTTGTACTTTCAAACGAGGACAAAAGCTCTCGAACGATATGTTCGAGAGCTTTTTAAATATACATTATTTTCAAAGATAAATTTCTGTTTGTCTTACAGCCATTACATAGCTTATAATACCAAATCATCAATTTAGCTTTTGACCGCATTCGGGACAAAAGTTTGCACCTGCGGCAATCGGTTTTCCGCACTTAGAGCAAAATCGGGGAATGGGATTGCCGCATCCGGAGCAGAATTTGCTGTCGGGTTGAATTGGTTTCCGGCATACGGAACAAATATCCGAAGGCGACACGGTATTTGCCGAAGTTACTTCTTTGCCAAGCACACTACCGACAGCAACGCCCAAAATCGTCCCCGCAGTCCCGTTTCCTGCCGCCGCTTTTAAGGCGTCTGCCTGCGCTATTTTAGCATACACGTCCACGTTGTTTCGCATAAGCCCAAGTCTTGCGTTTTCGTCTACGGCTTTTTCCAACTCGGGCGGAACGGAAAGATTCTCTATGTCGAATGCGGTCAGTGTGACGCCGAGTTCGCCGCAACGTGCCGCAACGGATTTTTTCACCTCCTCACTCAATTCGGCATATTTGGACGTCATATCCGAAAGGCTTACGTTACAAGTCGCAAACGCAGACGAAATGCTTCCCACCAGCAAAGTCCGCAATGCTTTATTCAACTTGTTCGTTTCGTAGCGTTCCGCCATACCCGCAACCGACGTAAGAAACAATTCGGGAACTGTAATTTTGAACGAATATGCTCCGTTTCCTCTGATTCTTATAATTCCGTATTCTGTTTGTACGGGAACGGGATTCGACGTTCCCCACCGTATTCCCGTAATCTCCTTTACGTTAACAAAATAAATCTCGGATTTGAACGGTGTTTCAAATCCGTATTTCCAGGCAAGCAACTTACTTATAACAGGCAAACTGTCGGTGTTGAGTTTATATGTTCCCGCCCCAAAGACATCCGCCGTTTTACCTTTGTCGCAAAATACAGCCACTTGACTTTCGCGCACGGTAAGCGAAGACCCTTTTTTTATTACGTTGTCTTTCATATCGAACTTTTGCACCAACGTTTCATCGTCAAATGCGTGCAACTCTATTATTTTAAGCATTCCCATATCTGAATTTCCTTTTATTAGTTAAACTCCATAGTTTTTATTGCGTGTTCGAAAATCGGCGCCCAATACCATCTGTCTTTACCGAGACAGTTCCAACTGCCGATACCTTGTTTCCCGTCCAACGAGAAGAAAAACATTGCGTTATATATAGGCTGGTCAACGGCAACGGAAATAAAATCGACAAAGAAAATATTGCCGCTTGACGCGATGATTTTCGCTTCCCCGAATTTCGCCGAAGGAAGCGAGTTTTTCAGCATAGCGAGCATTTGCTTACCGAAAGCCGCAACGTCTTTGCTATTGAGCGAACCGCCGAAATTCACGTTCAGATTCACCGTTGCGTCGGGCGTAGTATATATGTAACGCGGCGCATTTACGGGATACTTTATACGGCGCAATTCGTCCGGCATCACTTCAAAACTTTCGGGCATTACGGCGGTGATTTTACCGTCCGCTATACGCGCCCGCACGAACTTTACATCGGGCAGTTCGAATCCCTGCGGCATATCAGCGCGAATATTTTCGTAGTTTATGCCTCCCACGCTACAATCAAGCGCGTTACCTTTTACGATGAAAGTCGTCCCGCACGCCGAGCAATACGCGGTCTTTCCGTTTTCGTCAAGCACAATGGGGCTACCGCATTGCGTGCATATAAGAGCTTCGAGTTCGTTTGCACGCTGAATTTCTATTCCGTCTGTTTTGCCGCAAATATTGCCGCAAGACAGACACGCTCCGTTTTCGTCAAGCGCTCCGCCGCAAGCGGGACAAATATTGCTTTCCAGCCGCTCGCCGTCCGAAATTTTAATTTTTATTTCCGCGTCGGAAAGTATATCGACGGAATCGCTCTTTGCTTTGACCATCGGCTTTGCATCACCGTAATTGTATTTGCGCTCTCCTTTAACATAAATTTCGCCCTGCGGTATATTGGTTTTTTTCGCAATAATCTCAAACGCTTCAATTAAATTATCGGTCAATCTGTCGAAATATGCGCCGTTATCTCTGCCGCGCACAAACGCGCAATAAACGATTTCCTTATCTGTCTGATAGCCGTTGGTCTGCTCCAAACGCACGGTAACAAAGTAAGCGTTTTTGTAATCGACGACGTCAAAGTATCCCGCAGGAACAACGTCCACGCTGAATGCGGAATATTTGTGTTTAAGTTGCGATACCCACATTTTTAGCTTATTAAACAAAACCAAGTCATCGGTTTCGTCAATCAGTTTTGCGCGTTTACCATAATTTTTCAATATTCGGTGCGCTTTTGCAAAGCCGTACTGCTCCGTGATTGCATAGCAATAATAGGCTTTTTTCTCGTCATAATACGGACTTTTTTTATCGCCGTAAATAAAACACCCGATAAGCGCACAATCGCAGTTTATGTTATCCAACGCATTGTCAAGATACGTCAAATCACTGTCCGTAATCGCATTATTCCGCAAGCGACGTAAAACATAATGCGCACAAGCGTTATCGTCGCCGTTAAGCAAAAGTGTCATCAGTTCTTCTTCCGACGCATTAAAGTAATCGGTCGAAGACTTGCAATAAACTTCCCTGTCACGGTCCGTGTCGCATTTTATCGCTTTCAAATATTTTCCGGTAACTTTTCTTGCAAAAGCCGTCGCCTGTTTATTTTGCCTTTCAATCATTCGCTTATATCTCTTATTTGCGTAAATTCATTGAGGATGCAACCGTATTTTGGTTCGTATGATACCGTATAAATTATAACACTTTGTTCATCGCATTGCAAGAATTATAGAAACAAAAACAGATACTCTTATGGCTCTGCACTGTAAGCGAAAAACATTATTCGTCAAATCTTAAACTTGTGCTTTACTGCTTGCAAATTCGCTGTTTATGGGTAATCGTTTCTGATGATTTTATGGTATAATTAAAATATCATAAATAAGGAGCAACGTCTTCGGTGTGCAAAAACTACGGAAACTATAAAGATATTTCCGAACAAAATATCAAATCCGCGCTGACAAAAAGCGATTCGGTAATAGCGAAACACAGAAAAATTATGAACCGGATTATCGCTGTCATTGTGTCCGCGTTATACATAACGATTAGTCTTATAACTTTGAAATGGCAATATACCTGGATTATCTGGGCGGTTTATTGTGCGTATCGAACAGTCGAGAGTATAATAATTTACCCGCCTGAACGTTCACGTCAAATCAAAATAGACGTTATTAATCGGGTGTGCAGGTTATTTGCTTTTTATTATTCTCAGTGCTATAATTTAGAAAAATAATTAAAAAGGAGTCAAAAATGGATATCGAAAAATTAAAAACCGACGCCGAAAACGGCAACGCGGAAGCACAGTGTGCGTTAGGTAAAATCTTATTGCGTATCGATTACGATGGTACGGAGATAGACGAAAACGCAGACGAAGGCGTCAGACTGCTTAAAAGCGCGGCAAAGCAAGGCAATGCTGAAGCCGAGTCCAATTTGGGCTTGTGCTATCTTTACGGGCGCGGAGTTGACGAAGATAAAACGGAAGCATTCAAGCATACCCTATCCGCCGCAAAAAAGAATTATGCTTCCGCGCAAAATAATATTGGCACCTTTTACGAAAATGGGATAGGAGTTGAAAAAGACGAAAACGCCGCCTTCGAGTGGTATAAAAAATCGGCAGACCAAGGCAATGATATCGGGCAACTGAACGTGGGTAATTGCTATAAGGATGGAATTTCCGTAAAACGAGATTTCTCGGAAGCTCTCAAATGGATGAAGCTGTCCGCCGAGCAAGGGAATGCCGACGCTTTGTTTGAGATCGGAAAGTTTTACGAATACGGTTACGGCGTCAGACGCGACGCTAAAGAATCGTTCAACTGGTATAAAAAAGCCGCCGAAAAAAATCACGGCAAAGCCATGTGTTACGTCGGCTATTGCTATCAGTACGGCGACGGTGTGGAGCGCAATCTTCAAGAAGCCGTTAAGTGGTATCAGGCTTCTATGGAACAAAAATATTTTCAGGCTTTCACCAATATGGGCTATTGCTATCAGTACGGCGAAGGCGTAGAAGAGAATATAGATGCGGCAATTATGATGTATCGTGCGGGCGCCCAACTCGGCAGTACGGACGCGCTTTATAATCTCGGTATCTGCTACTCTTACGGCTACGGCGTTAAACAAAGCGACGAGGAAGCCGCGAAATATTTTCTCGCCGGAGCAAACGCAGGCTGCGACAGATGCCAATTCAGAATAGGCGTTTGTTACGGTTGCGGCGACGGCGTTGAAGAAGATGCCGACAAGGCTATCGAATATCTGACTCGTGCCGCAAAACAAGGCAACGACGACGCAATGTATTCGCTCGGCGAATTTTACGAAAACGGTATTGGCGTCGAAGAAGATCTTGACGAAGCCGTGAAATACTATAAAGCCGCCGCCACGGAAGGCAATGAAGATGCAATAAAGAAATTGAAAAAAAGAAAATTCAAAAGATATATGTAAGCCGAATTAAATGAATATAGCGCATATTTTTCACTGTTCCCTTTTATAATCCGGACACTACTGTTCTGTTCGCAAATATCAAATAAAGCTGCGATACAGCGGTGGTACATAGTTATGGACTAAAATAAAAATAACACCAGAGCGGCATTATTCCCACAAGGAAAGGTTTTGAAATTAAAAATCAATGTAAAGCAAAAAGTCGGGACTCCTTTCGGAATCTCGACTTTTTGCCAACACATTTAGAAAGATAAATTACTGTTTATCGTGCAATTATTATATCACGAAAAATGAAAGAGCGCAACCGATTGAATTTTGCGGGAAATATAAAACATATCTATATCTCACTATGCTACGCGTAGCCTAATTCATCCACGAAAAAAGCACAGCTTAACGCTATGCCTAAATCTTTTTATTTGCGTTTTAATAAATTCCCTATGGGAACTACGGTAAAGCGCGGCGGCTGTTTTTATATAAACTGTAAAATATCCGCAAGAACGGCGAAACCGAGAATAAGCACAAATCCCACGGCGTGAATTACCGCTTCAATCTTCCGCGGCACGGGCTTTCGGAAAATAGCTTCAATCAGGCAGAACACCACCTTGCTGCCGTCCAGCGCGGGTATTGGCAACAGGTTGAAAACCGCAAGGTTTACGCCTATATAAGACGCAATTTCAAAAAAGCTCTGCACGCTTTGCGAAGCGATTTGAGAAGTGAGCTTGATTGTTGTGACGGGTCCGCCCATTGCGGAAAGCCCTAAACGCCCCGTCAGAAGTTCGCCCAATACTTTGAATATCGTACCCGCAATCCTGAACGAGTACATAAACGACCTTCCTATAGTTTCAAAAAAGCCGAAACGGTGCGTCGCCACACCGACGTCCCAGTAGTTGTTGCCGTCTTCCCCTTCATAAGTGCCAATGCCCAGCGCGCGCCACATCTTACTCATTTCTTCCGAGTTTTTAAAATTGCAGTCGCCGCGCAGCATAATTTCCACTTCTTCGCGGTTGCCGTCGCGCAGAACTACCATTTCCACCACGTCGCCTTCCGCCTTACCGTTGAGTGCGGTCATGAGGTCGGCGGTAAGATAAATACCCCTGCCTTCCACGTCGCATATCATATCCCCTTCTTTAAGGCTGTATTCCGCGTAACTTTCGTTGATTTCGGGAACGACCGAACCGACCTTGAAAAGCATTTGCCCGAACGCGAAAAAAGAAATTATAATCAGCAGCATCGCCAGAAGATAATTCATCAACGGTCCCGAAATTAATACTATTATTCTCTTCCAGGGGGCTTTGTTGTTGAAACTGCCGGGGTTAAGTCCTTCGGCGTCTTCGCCGTCGAAAGCGCAAAATCCGCCAAGCGGGAACAGTCTTACCGAAAACGCTTCACCCGTCTTTTTTGAAGTGCGTCTGAAGAGTTTGGGTCCGAAGCCGATGGCGAATTCGTTAATTTTGAATTTAAGTATCTTTCCGGCGACGTAATGACCGAATTCGTGGACGGTAATCATAACCAGCAATATCAAAATTGCAAGTAAAACCGCAAGAACCGTATTCATTACCGATGACACCGAAAGAAAAATCATTATAACCCGTCTATTATTTTTTTGGCAAGCGTGCGCGCTATCACGTCGGTTTCTTCAAGCTGTGAAAAACTTCTTACTCCCGTCTGCCGCGTTTTGCTTACAACCCCTTCCGTTACCCTGAAAATGTCGGTGAACGCAATTCTGCCTTCCAGAAAGGCTGAAACCGCAACTTCGTCCGCGGCGTTAAGCGCGCAGGGCAATACACCGCCCGCCTGACCGCACTCCACCGCCAGGGCATAACAGGGATAGTCTTCCTTCACAAGGGGTTGAAATTCAAGAGAAAAAGGCTTTGTATAGTCCAGCGGCGTAACCGCAAGGTCAAGGCGCGAAGGATAGCTGAGCGCAAGCTGTATAGGCACCCGCATTGTCGGAAAACTGAGCTGCGCCACAGTCGAACCGTCGGTATACTCCACCAGCGAATGCACTACGCTCTGCGGCTGTATGACAGCGTCGATATTTTCGTAAGGCACGCCGAACAGACCGTGAGCTTCGATAATCTCGAATCCCTTGTTCATTAAGGTCGCGCTGTCGACGGTTATTTTTTTGCCCATATTCCAGGTGGGGTGTCTAAGCGCTTCTTCGGGCGTGACCCTGTCCAGTTTATCGCGGGTACAACCCCTGAAAGGTCCGCCGCTTGCGGTTATTATAAGCCGCCTTACGGGTTTCTGACCGAAATCGAGACACTGCCATATCGCCGAATGTTCGCTGTCCACGGGAATTATCTGCACGCCGCGTTTTCTCGCAAGCGGTAAAAGAATTTCACCGCCGCACACAATGCTTTCCTTATTCGCAAGCGCGAGCGTTTTCCCCGCCCTTACCGCTGTAAGCGAATATTCCAGCCCTTCGAAACCGCTGGCTGCGTTGAAAACTATATCCGCGCCCGAGAGAGCCGCAACTTCCATCGCCCGATACCTGTCGGTCACAAAAGCCGCGGCAAGTTTGGGTCTGAACTCTGCAATCTGACTTTCGAAAATCAGATTTTCGGAGCGGGTTGCAAGCCCGACGATTTCAAACTCTTCAGGATGACGTCTTACAATTTCAAGGACCTGCAAGCCTATGCTGCCGCAGCTTCCTATCAAAGCAACTTTTTTCATATATTATTATACCCGAAAATTTTTATTTAATGACAAAAGCTCCTTGCGGAGCTTTCGGTTTTTTTAAATTATTACAACCCAGAACGCCAGCAGAACTATAATCCCGCAGAAAAGCATACTGTCAAACCTGTCCAGAACGCCGCCGTGACCGGGCAGAATTTTACCCGTATCCTTTACGTCGCACTCACGTTTTACCGCGCTTTCGAACAAATCGCCCATCTGCGCGAACAGCGAAATCACAAGTCCCGCCAGCATAAATACGACGATTGCGGGAATACCCGTTGAAAAACTTATTGCCGTGCCTATCACGTCGGAGTTTATTGCGCCGTTCAACGCGTCAAGCCCCACACTGAGACCGTAAGCCGCTATTCCGCCCAGCATACCGCCGATAATTCCGCCCAGACCGCCTATAAGCGTCTTTTTGGGGCTGACACGGGGCGCGAGTTTGCGGGGCGCGTATTTTCCGAACAGCGAACCGAATATGAACGCGCCGCTGTCTGTAAACACAGTGGTCAGAAACAGAGTTATAACCGCTGCAACGGAATTGTTTTCAACGTGGTTGACCGCGGAAAGCACGCAGCTCAACACACCGCAGTATATCATAGTCAGAATGCTGACCGCCGTTCCCTTTAAAGTACAGGCGCCGTAATTGAATACGTTGAACGCCGCAAGCGCCATTGCATAAACGACAAAACATATCGCAAGGGCAATGAACCCGCCCCCCATACTCATCTGGGTTGCAACGTACAGAGGCACCGCCACCGCGCAGAACGCGACCGTTAAAACTTTCTGCGAATAGCTTACGCCCTTTACGGCGCGCAGCAACTCCAGGCTGCCTATCACCGAAATGGCGCAAAACAGTGCGTCAAACCCAAGCCCGCCCCAGACGGGGACAAGCCACTTCAAAGCGCACAGCACTATCCACACCAACACGTATATTACGCTTGTCATTACTCTCTTGCGCATAATTCTCCTTATATTTAAGCCCTGCCGAACCTTCTGTCCCTTGCCGCATACGCCGCAATAGCCCTGTCGAATTCCGCGTCCGAAAAATCGGGAAACAGAACGTCTGTAAAATACAGTTCGGCATAAGCCGACTGATAAGTTAAAAAGTTTGAAAGCCGCGACTCGCCGCCCGTTCTTATGATAAGGTCGGGGTCGGGGATTTCCGCCGTATATAAAAGACGGGCAAAATTTTCTTCGGTAACCTTTTCGCCCCTTTCCACAGCCCTGTTCACCGCGCTTATAATTTCGCGCCTGCCGCCGTAGTTGATTGCAAACACAAGGGTAAAAACGGGGTTTGCGGGCGACGCGTTTTCCGCGTCGGTTAAAATTTTCACGACATCTTCGGGCAGGGCGGAAATATCGCCTATTATCTTTATGCCCGAACCGCGCGCGTACAGCTTTTCCGCCTGCGCGGTAAAATACTTTCTTATAAGTCCGAACAGCCCTTCGATTTCGTCTTCGGGGCGGCGGACGAGATTTTCGGTTGACATCACATATACGGTCAGGTATTTTACGCCCGACTTTTTAGCGTGTTCCGAAAGCCCTATCATTCTCTCCATGCCCGACTTGTGCCCCAACTTTCTGGGCAGAAGCCGTTTCTTTGCCCACCTGCCGTTGCCGTCCATAATGACGCCTACGTGCAGTGGTAATTTGTCGATATCCATAATCCCGTTATACGGTCATTATCTCCTTTTCTTTCGCCGCAACCGCGTTATCTATCTGCGCTATTGCTTCGGACACCGCCTTTTCAACTTCTTTTTCAACGGCGGCGGTTTCGTCTTCGGACAAAACCTTGTCGTTTTTAAGTTTTTTCAAACCGTCCATGGCGTCGCGGCGGCAGTTACGCGCGGCAACCTTTGAATCTTCGCCCGTCTTTTTTATCTGTTTTGTAAGTTCCTTTCTTCTCTCTTCGGTAAGATCGGGGAACACAAGACGGATAACCTTGCCGTCGTTGGTGGGGGTTATGCCTATGTTCGAAAGCTGTATAGCCTTTTCGATACCCTTTAAAATCGACGCGTCCCAGGGGGAAATAACAAGACATCTGCCTTCCTGCACGGAAATTGCCGCCGTCTGCGAAACGGGGGTCATTGCGCCGTAGTAGTCAACCGTTACTTTATCCAGAATATGCGGATTTGCCCTGCCCGCGCGTACCGAAGAAAATTCTTCCTTCAATACGCTTACCGTCTTTGAAAGTTTGTCGTCAAGAATTAGAAGTATCTCTTCCGCCTGCTCGTTCTCTATCATAATCAGTAATTCTCCTTTTCTGTCTGCGCGGTAACTTCCGCGGATTGTATTTGCTGAGCTTTCTTCGCGCTCTTTAAATCTATTATGTAATTTACTATCAACGGCGCGGTGAATAACGCGTTGAACACCAATTGCTGTACGTACAACGATAGTATACTTGAATATACGGCAAAACGCAAAGTACTTGGATTATAAGGCAAGCCGTCACCAACGTTATCACCTATCCACCAGACGCAATCGAATGCAACGAATAATACCGCCAAAGCGGCGAGAGCTGTTACGCTTATTATAAAACACTTCTTTTTACTGCGCTTCTCTTCAACGAACAAACCCGCCGTACAGGCGCCTATTCCGGCAAACGAAGCGATTGCGGCAAAAAGTACAATTATTCCTTGGGGTATTTGAAAATTCTTATAGAAATACTGATTTTCCATCTCGTAAACAAAGAAATGTATCGAGTTAACAAACAGAGACACGGCGCCAACGGTAGCTAAAACCAACGCAATAATCTGAATTATCGTAAGAACTTTTCGTTTATTCATTTTATTCCCCTTATTATATTTTTTTATTGTCTATTATCGTGCCTATTTTTTCACCGCAGACTGCTTTTATCAGACAATCCTTTTCATCCAGCCCGAAGGCAAGCACGGGGATGTCGTTTTCCATACACATTGTCGCCGCGGTGTAGTCCATAGCCTTTATTCCGTTTTTAATTACGTCTATATAATTTATATGGTCGTATTTTTTTGCGGCTTTGTTGGTATGCGGGTCGCAATCGTAAATGCCGTCTATATTTTTTGCCATAAGCAGCACGTTAGCCTGAATTTCGCAGGCACGCTGCGCCGCGGCGGTATCGGTAGAGCAATAAGGGTTGCCCGTTCCGCAAGCCATAATTACTATCCTGCCCTTTTCAAAGTGGTGCAACGCCTTTCTGAGAATGTACGGCTCTGCAACCGAAGTCATTATTAAAGCGGTCTGGACGCGGGTGGGCATTCCGCGCTGTTCAAGCGCGTCCATCATTGCAAGCGAGTTCATAACCGTTGCAAGCATACCCATATGGTCGGCGGTAGCCCTGTCCATCTGTTTGCCCTGCCGTCCGCGCCAGAAATTGCCGCCGCCTATGACAAGGGCTATTTCCACGCCCATATCGTGAACTCTTTTAATCTGTTCCACCACACCGGAAATTACGCTTTCGTCTAAGCCGTGACCCTGCGGTCCCGCAAGAGCTTCGCCCGAAAGTTTTATAAGTACCCTTTTGTATTTAGGCGACATAAAAACTCCTTTATTATTAAATTACAATTTATCCACAATATTATAACAGATACCCTTTCAAAAATCAACATTTAAACCGACATTTATTTCAAAAGGAAAGCCGCCGTGTACGTTTGCACACGGCGGCTTTGTTCGTTTTGGTATTGTCAATCAGTCGAGGGGGTCG
>CAJTQF010000009.1 GCA_910578565.1 uncultured Christensenella sp. | reverse complement strand
AGGTCGTACTTACCGTCCGTGCCGCTGATTATATAGTTTTCGTTTATTTCGTTATATCGCGCGTCGTTCTTGTCAGTGATTATTTTCACGCGCAACGTGTACGTGCCTATGGACGATATCTTGGACACGTCTATCGTATGTCCGTTAACCGCGTTAGAGCGCTCCGCGCCCGTTGTGCTTACGTAGTACAGCGCAAGACTTACCGCGTCGCTGCCGCACGCTACGGGTTTTATTGTTACCGTGCCGCTGTCGCCCAACGACCACTCCATTGTCGCCTCTGACGTAGAGTCCACTATCGCCGTCAGTTCTTTTTTGTTTATGACTATGGGTACCGTCTGGTCCGACGACGTGCCGCCGCCGATATCCCACGCATAATTCTTTGTGTCTTTCAGCTTGAAGATTACGTTATACGTCCCCGCGTACGTCGCTTTGAACTGCTTGTCGCCAGAGTCCCACGTCAAGTCTGTCGGAACTTCTACGTCCATTATTACGGAATTATAATTGCTGTCTATGTCAAACGTATATTCCGACCCTTTATATACTTGCTCGCTGTCTATTATCTCCGGCAAAGTAACAAGTTGTGGCTTAATTATAAAATTGAAATATCTGACAGTTTCGCTTTCACCTTTGCTTGTATCGGGTTCGCTTAAAAACTTTATACCGCTTTCTATTGTTTTTGCATTTAACTCCACTTTCACGGAATAAGTGCCAACATTCATCATGCTGTCAGGATAAGTCAAGTCCATTAAATTGCTGTCATACCAAGTTTTATCCGTAGTGGCGACATCATCCATTGTCTGATTTGAACCGTTGTAATTTACTTCTACGTCAGTAGGGTCTGACAAACCGAATGCTTTCGATAAATTCAAATGCAATGCAGGTCGTATTGTAGTCGTATAGTGAACAGTATCAGTACCAAAAATATATTCTTGCGCTGTGTTTGTTAATGTTAACACTCTGCAATTGTCTCCGAAACCTGCAGATCTCAACCACATCCAACTGGTAAGCGACAATGCACTTGTAATATCCATTTTCCACATTCCCAGACGAGAATTACCGGGCGCGCCTGTTTCTGTAAGGCTGGGCAACCACAGCAAATCGTCTTTCCACGCGTCATAACCGGTTTTATTTACAAAACTGTTTACGCTGCCGTAATTTGTTTCACCGTCGGGACCGGCAAAATCTTCATTATTTAAAGTATATTCGAATACAATGCCTTTATGATTTTGATGTGCCTGATATTGTACTTGCGCAGGCGTAGCAATATATTCTTTAAGTTCTGTATTTGTAAACAGTGAAAATTGCTTACCAATGGCTGTAGACGACGACATTGCTTGTAAATTTGTAGGATTAGAATAGTATTGCCGTGTTTTACCGTCACCACTGTTAATACTTGCACGGACATAACTTGTACCGTACATACTGGAAGGATAATCGCCTTCCGTATTACTATATCCCATATTCCAGTATTCATTAATATTCGGATTGCTGTTTGCGTACCACAAAGTTAAAATAACTTCTCCGCCCACTTTTGTGAGATAGGTTGCATACCAGTCAAATCCGCCGAATTTAACGGTTGTGTTATTCATAGAAGCATAAGTTTGCGGTTTTTCGGCAAACTTCATTACATCCCCGAACGATGCCGAAGTATTTTTTGTAATAGCCTTAAATAAAGCGTTGCAATTTTCAGTATTAAACTGCTTGTTTGCAGAGTCGTAAATATCGCCGCTTATAGTGGCAGCGCTTGCACTCTTATAGGTATTTTTGGGCAGTATAAAAGCACAGCATACCAATGCTGCGCATACAAAAGACAGTATTAAAGACAGCCATAGGCGCTTGCCGCGGCTTATTTCAGAAAGTGTGACCCCCCCCCCTATACGGGTACCTTTTACTCTATTTTTTATCATTTCGTATCTCCTTAAATATCAAATATATTTAATGTTATTAAACTGTCATTCTGAGTATTACTTTGTCATTCTGCCCGAGCTGAGCGACGGTTTGCGCCCCTTAATTTAAAAAATATTAATACGGCGCAAAGCGTAGCGAAGAATGTCTCTTCCCCACGGGATTTCCCGTCTTCGCCGGAAACGACGCTTTACATTCGCTCAGGATAACACTGACACTTTAAGTATTAAAATTATAACACGCAAATTCGACATTTTCAACCCTTTTTATGAAAAAATAAAAACTTGTGGTTGCCAATTTTTACAACCACAATATGTTGTGGTTCCCGTTAATCTGCGGCTTTCTTTTGGCGGCTACAAGCGGCAAAAGCCATACTTTACGCCGTTTAAAAAGCCGCCCGCGGATTATCCGCGGGCGGCTTTACGGTTAAATTTTAAAGTTCACCGTACGGGCAAATCAGTTGAGATTGCCGCCGCCGGTAGTGAATGCAAACTGGTCTCTGTCTTCGGGGAAGATGGGACCTGAAATTACGGGAAGATTCAAAGGCGCGATAAACGCGTTTGCCGTAAGGTTTGTAACCGCCGAACGCAGGTAGGGATAAATTATTTTCGTACCTTCGATTACGAAGTTTCTCTCTTCTTTTTCGTTCCTTAATTCCGTCACTTCGAAAACGCCCACAAGCGTTGCGTTTATATCGAAAGGCTTAGGTTCTTTTTCGGTGGATTCGATTTTGACCGAAAGAGCGATAAAGTTCAGCTTTTCGTTGCCGTTGACTTTTCTTACCTGTCTTGAAAACTGGGGTTTAATGTCCAGCTTGTCTTCGGGGTTGAGTTTTACGCGGTTTAATTTGAAAGACAGCTCTTCAGCCGTTATACCTTTGAAATCGATTTTCATTGTTTTGGTTTCTCCTAAGAAATATACTTCTATTATATTGATAAACCGTTTGCTTGTCAATTAAACCCTTAAATTAAACCTAATTTTATTGATTATATTTTTAAGGTATTATATAATTGACAATATGAAGGTAGATATTGACAGCCTGCGCCCCCTTTTGCTTTCGGTCGAAAAACCGTCGCGCTACACGGGCGGCGAATTCGGCTCGCCCGCGCTCAAAGAGAGCGAACTTGATTTTTGCCTGTGTTTCCCCGATTTATACGAAGTGGGGATGAGCAATTTAGGCATTAAAATTGTTGCGGAAAGCCTGCTCAAAAGCGGCTTTTGCGCAGATTTTTGTTTTGCGCCCGCCGAAGATTTCGGTCAGGGGCTTAAAAAGCGGGGCGTGCCACTTTACTCGCTCGGGCTTAAAAAACCGCTTGCCGAATTCGACATACTCGGTTTTTCAATGCAGTTCGAACTGTCGTATACCAATCTTTTGTACATGCTGGACCTTGCGGGCATACCGCTTTTAAGCAAGGACCGCAAAAACGGAAATTACCCGCTTATTACCATTGGCGGACCTTGCGCCGTAAACCCCGAACCGCTTGCCGATTTTGTGGATTTGGTTTTTATAGGCGACGGCGAAAGGGTTGACGCGGACGTTGCCCGACTTTATTTAAAGCACGGCGGCAAAACGGCTGAGTTTTACGCAGCCGCTTCGAAACTGGACGGAGTGTATATCCCCGCGCTCACAAAGCCCGTTTACGAAAACGGAAAAATAATCCGCTTTGACGGAATTGCGAAAGTAAAAAAGGCGCAGGTTCAAAATCTGGACGAAGAAGTTTTTCCGGAAACTTTTGCCGTACCCAACTGCGAAAGCGTGCACGACAGGGCGGTGATAGAAGTTATGCGCGGCTGTTACCGCGGTTGCCGGTTTTGCCAGGCGGGATTTATTTACCGCCCGGTCCGCCCGCGCAGCGTTGAAAAACTGACAGGGCAGGCTTGCTCGCTTATAAATTCCACGGGATATAACGAAGTCAGCCTTAACTCCCTTTCCACGGGCGACTACCCTGACTTGCGCGGACTGTTAAAGAGCCTTAAAGAAAATTTGCCGAACGGTACGCGGCTGGCGTTGCCGTCTTTGAGAGTGGACAGCTTCGAAGGCGACTTTGCACAGGACTCGCGGCGGGTATCCCTTACCTTCGCGCCCGAAGCGGGCAGCCAGAGACTGAGAAACGTTATAAACAAAGATATCACCGAAGAAGAAATTTTACGCGCGGCGGAAAGCGCGTTTGACCAAGGCTATTCTGCGGTCAAGCTGTACTTTATGATGGGACTGCCCACCGAACGGGACGAAGACCTGAAAGAGATAGGTAAAATATGCGCATACATAAAGGGCGCGTACAGAAAAAAGCCGCGCAAAAAACAGCTCAGAATTTCAGTGTCCTGCTCCACATTTATACCCAAGCCCTTTACCCCATTCCAGTGGGAAGAGCAGATTTCAAAAGAGCAAATGGAACAAAGGCGGCGCGCGCTTATCGACGGAATGAAAGCCAAGGGCGTTATTCTGAACTGGAGCGACGACTTTACCGCCGAGCTCGAAGCGGTGCTTGCGCGCGGCGACAGAAAACTCGGCAAGGCGATACTTTTCGCCTACCTGAACGGCTGCATATTCGACGGCTGGGACAACCGATTAAACAAAGACGGCTGGGAAAAAGCGTTCGGACAGGCGGGCATAACCCCGCGCGATTACACGCGCAGCCGCGGCGAAGACGAAATTCTGCCTTGGGACTTTATAGATATAGGCGTGACGAAAAAGTTTTTACTGTCAGAAAAAAAGCGCGCGTATGCCGGCGAAGTTACGGGCAGTTGCCTTGACTCCTGCAAGGGTTGCGGTATGCAGAAGAGTTGCCCCGCCGCCACAAAACAAACGTTATAAACAAGCTAACGGATAATTATGATTGCTTTCAGATACACAAAAACAGACGGGGCGGAATACCTTTCCCACCTTGACCTTTTAAGGCACATCTGCCGCACGTTCAAGCGCGCGGGGATAGAGTTAAAGCACAGCGAAGGTTTTAACCCCCACCCAAGAATTTACATGAACAACCCGCTGGGGCTGGGCATTAAATCGGTTGCGGAATACTGCGCGGCGGACTGCGAATTCGGCGGCGATTTTTCAGCCGCGTTCAACGCCTGCTCGCCCGACGGTATAAAATGTACCGCCTATAAAATTTTTGACTTTAACCCCAACTACGCCTATACGGTAAAAAGTTGCAGCTACACGGCAGAAGGCATAGACGGGTTCGACCCCGATAAATTTTTCAGCCGCGCGCAAATTGTGATTACCGACAAACGCGGGCGCGAAGTGGATATACGGCGGCGGGTACTCTCTTTAAGTCAGGACGGCGGCAAGACCGCGTTCACGCTGGGCTGCGGCGAAAACAACCTGCGCCCCGACCTATTCTGCGAATTTCTCGAAAGCGAATTCGGCGGCGCGACGCGCGGACTTATTAAAGTAAGCGCCGACGGCGACTACACTTTTTAAAAGGTGACTTATGTCTAAAAGGACCATATATTTCAACAACTATTGCGGATTCGACCAGTCGGCTGTGACGGAAAACGGCAAGCTCATAGAGTTTGCATTCGAAAAACGCGGCAACGGCGCGGTCGTGGGCAACGTGTACAAGGGCAGGGTTGAAAACGTTCTGCCCGGTATGCAGGCGGCTTTCGTAAACTGCGGGCTTGAACGCAACTGCTACTTTTCCGCCGAAGACGTTATGCCCGACGCGGCGGGACTTGACGCGGATGGCGTGCAGGCGGCTTTCCCCGAACTTAAAGAAGGGGACGAAATTATGGTCCAGATAATAAAGCCCCCCGTGGGCAAAAAGGGGGCGCGGGTCACGGCGCACGTGTCTTACGTGGGCAACAGCCTTATCTATATGCCCGACCTGCATTTTGTGGGCGTATCGCGAAAAATAGACGACAAGGAACTGCGCGGAAGCCTTGTGTACTCGGTCAAAAAACTTATAGGCGACGGCGAAGGCGCGATTATCCGCACAGCCGCGCCCTACCAGAAAAGAGAACAGATTGTCAACGAACTGAACTACCTGCGCAAACTTCACGCGGGGGTTGTGCAGAGTTTTGAAAACGCCGAAGTCGGCGACTTGTTATACACTGACGCCGCCCTGCCGATAAGGGTTATGCGCGACGTGCTTGCCGCTGACATTGAAAAAATAGTTGTCGGCACGGCGCCGTTAAGGCAGGCGGTTACGGGGCTTATGGACTTGTTCCCCGCGGACAGCCGCAGACCCGTGATTTTACACGGGAGCGACGGGGATATGCTGGAAGAACTGGGGATATCGCAGCAGATTGAAGAACTGACTTCCCCCCGCGCCGCGCTTGAAAACGGCGGGTACATCGTCATCGAAAAGACCGAAGCTCTGACCGTAATTGACGTAAACACCGGCAGTTTCACGGGCGAAGACAGCCTTGAACAGACCGTCTATTATACAAACGTGCTTGCGGCGCGGGAAATTGCGCGGCAGGTGCGCCTGAGAAACATAGGCGGCATAATCGTAGTGGATTTTATCGATATGCAAAAAGCGGCGCACTCGAAAGCAATCGTTCAGGAGCTTGAACGCGCGCTGGCGGACGACAAAGTCAAGTGCCGCGTATCGCCCATGTCAAGGCTGGGACTTGTTGAATTTACGCGCAAGCGTTCGGGGGCCAACCCCCTTTCCGCGCTTGTCCGTCCCTGCCGCGCCTGCTCTGGCGCGGGATACGGAAAGACGGCGGACTACATAATTTTTTGTATCCGTGCGAAAATTCTGAAACTTGCCGCCGAAGGGAAAAAGGTAATACGGCTGGACGTAAGCGCGGAAATACTGAACAGGCTTTGCGACCGCGCGGAAATTACCGCCGATATAAAATCGCGCAGTAAAAACCTGACCGTTTACGCCGTGCCGCACAAATCATTTTCAAACGAGCAGATTTATCTCCGCTGCAAGGGCGACGAAGATTTTTCCCTGCCCGAAAACCCGGTAAAAATTATTTAACGGTTTCACGCGCAATTTTGTTTAACCGTTTTACACAAAATTTTATTTAGCGAAAAAAAACAGCTTTCCCGTAAAGCGCACTTCCCATAGGGAATTAAAAAACTAAATTATTAAGAGTTATACTTTCAAGCAAGGACAAAAGCTCTCGAACGATATGTTCGAGAGCTTTTTACTACAAACCTTTTAGAAAGATAAATTGAAATTTAACCGATAAAAACGACGGTATCAATGTTTCCACGGACGACTTTTACCAAGCCAGCCGTTTTTATGCCAATAATCACAGTCAAGTCCCGCCCCGCCGCTTTTTCGCACTTTTTTCTGAATAAGACGACTCAACATAAATTTGATTTTTATAATAAGTTTAGTGTGTGCGGGTTTGGCATAATTGATTTTAGCGAATCGACCGGAAAGTTTATTTATCTTTTCGGTTAACTTTTTATGCTTCTTTTCGGAAAGATTATCCCAAACAATGTCATTCATAAGAGCGCCGTGAAACATACCGATTTTCGATATACCCCACCAAGACAAACTGTGTTTTATATCTTTCGCCGTTGACTTTGCACCTGCGCCCAGACATTGAGTAATAATGACTGCACGCTTACCGAACATTTCGGGCGCGGGTCTATGCGGCATCCAACGATAACCGAAATGATCTAATAATGCTTTCATTGCGCCTGTTGCGTGCATAACGTATGCAGGAGATGTCAGGACAATCAAATCGGATTCGAGAAACGATTTTTCGATTTCATTTATGTAAGCAAAATCCTTGCAGTATTGTTCGCCTTTCATAAAGCAGCTTGTACAGCCCATACAAAAAGACGGGCAATCTTTCGGCAAATAAAACTCAACTACGTCTGCGCTTTGAAGGTTTTTCAGAAAAACCTTCTTTAAGTGATATGTAACGCCGTGTTTCTCTGTGCCGTTTATCACTGTTATTTTCATATAATCTCCGCTAAATTACTGTTTATCGCACAATCATTATATCACGAAAAATGAAAGAACACAACCGATTGAATTTTGCGGGAAATATAAAACATATCTATATCTCACTAGGCTACGAGTAGCATAATTCGTCCACGAAAAAAAGTACAGAAAAGGCACAGCTTAACGCTATGCCTAAACCTTTTTATTTGCGTTTTATTAAATTCCCTGTGGGAATTACGGTAAGGTTAGCTGTTTTTTTGGAACTTGACATTTCCGAACGCTATGTTGTCAAAAAGAAGTGCATTATCAGTTTAACATACCTTTATATGAAATTGTTGATTATTCAGTTTAACTGAATTAAAAATTTTAATGAAAATTTTTAACATATATCACTGTCATTCTGAGTCTGTTTAATAATCTTGCCCGCATTGTCATTCCGAGCGGAGCCGAAGAATCTTTATATACCAATAAAATTAATCCCGCCGCGCATTTTGCGCGGCGGGATTTTAAGAAAATATCTTAACCCAAAAATTTTAAAACTTCGTCAAACAGTTTACCCGCGTCCGCCGTCGTATTAAAACGGACGGGCTTGTCGCGCAGGGACGAAAGCTGTTTGGGCACTGCCATAGCGGTTGCGGCGTGCAGACGTTTAATGCACTTGAAACTGTCCTTTGCATCGTTGCCCGTAATGGCGTAAAGCACGTCCTGCGGGAACTTGTAGGGGTTAGCCGTTGAAACGATAACCATCCTGGTTTCGTCCTTTTTATTTTTTTCAAACCAGTCTACGGCAACTTTCATGGCGCAACCCGTGTGCGTGTCCATAGTATAGCCCGTATCTATGAATACGTCGTACATCGCTTCGACGCACTCGTCATCGTCCGCGCAGCCGCCGTCAAACGTTGCGGCAAGTTTTTCCCTTTCCGCGTCCGTGACGGTATACTTCCCTTCGGTTTTCAATGCGGACATTCTTGCGGCGGTAAGTTTCGCGTCCCTGCCCGAAATTTCAAACAACAGCCGTTCCAGATTGGAAGATACCAGAATATCCATAGACGGCGAAGTGGTCTTGTAAAATTCACGGTTTATATCGTATTCACCCTTATTGAAAAAGTCGCATAAAACGTTGTTTTTATTGGAAGCGCAGTGCAACCTTCTTACGGGCAGTCCCATAAGTTTTGCATAGTAGCCCGCAAGTATATTGCCGAAGTTGCCCGTGGGAACGGTGAAATCTATCTGCTCTCCCGGCGTTATCTGGTCGGAAGACAGCAGGTCCGCATACGCCGAAAAATAATAAGCTATCTGCGGCGCGAGTCTTCCGAAGTTTATTGAATTTGCCGACGACAGGCGCACCTTTTTCTTGGCTAAAATTTTGGCGTATTCCGCGTTTGAAAAAATTTCTTTAACCGCGGTCTGGCAGTCGTCGAAGTTTCCCTTTACCGCCACCACGTTCACGTTGCCGCCGTCCTGCGTGCACATTTGCAGCTTCTGCATACCCGAAACGCCTTCCGCGGGATAGAACACCGCAATTTTAACGCCCTTCACGTCTTTAAACCCTTCAAGCGCGGCTTTGCCCGTATCGCCGGAAGTTGCGGTTAACACCAGAATTTCGTCCTTGATGCCGCACATATCGCAGCCCTTGCGCAAAAGGTACGGCAACAGCGTAAGCGCCATATCCTTGAACGCGCAGGTGGGTCCGTGAAAAAGTTCGAGCATGTAAACGCCGTCGTCCAGCTTCACAAGGGGCGCGGGGTCGCCTTCAAATTTGGCGTAAGCCTGCTCGCACGCGGCTTTGAGTTCGCTCTCGCCGTAGTCGTCCAAAAGTTTGCAAAGCACCGTAGCCGCGCGTTCGGGATAGCTCTGACCGCACATATTTTCAATTTCCTGCAAACTTACCCGCGGAAATTTTTCCGGCACGAAAAGACCGCCGTTGTCCGACAGCCCCTTTACTATTGCCTGCGCGCCCGAAACGCTTTCTCCGCCCCGCGTACTTATAAATTTCATAATTGTCCTGCCTTAAAAATCAACTACGGACGGCTTTAACGCCGTCCGTAGAACATTTGCCGGTTAAGCGTATTTTGCAACAAATTCGGGAAGTTCTTCCTTAGTGCAACTGCATGTTATGGTTATAACTATTTTGTTTTCGTTTGAAATTTTGTCAAGCATATAGAATATGCCCGCCAAGTCTTTAAGTTCCTTGCCCGCAATGCGCGCAAGACCGTCTATGTACATATATTCGTAATCGCCGTCGCTTGCAGCAATTCCCTTTACAAATCCGCAGAGAGCGTCTTCGCCGGCAACCGCCCAATCCGTTACGTCGATAAATCTGACGCCGCGGGACAGGTCGTACATATATCTCTTTGTATCGGTGATAAATACGCTGAGACCCTTTGCCTTTTCGGCGTGTCTGTTTGCCCCGTCTATAAGCTGTTTGGTTTTGCCTTCGCCCTTAGGTCCGTAGATAATTTTAATCATTGAATAGTCCTCCTGATCAATTATATTTTACCAGCTATCGCGGTGAAATACAAGACCATTTTTTAAAATTTTACAAATTTTTTTAACGTTTATTCGCACTCGCGCGCAAATTCGGCAATCTTTTCAAGCCCCGCAACCATATCTTCGGTTGAAAGCGCGTACGAAAGACGAACCGCGTCGTCGTCGCCGAAACATATGCCCGGAGTTATAGCCACCTTTTTATATTCCAGAAGCATATCGGCAACGTCCATACTTCCGCCTATCTTTTTGCCCTTGAACGTTTTGCCGTACAGGTTGTCGCACAGCAGCATTACATAAAACGCGCCGTCCGGCTTAACGTAGTCAAGCCCCAGCTCTTTCATACCGTCCAGAATTTCAAGCATCTTCCTGCGTCTTTCGCCGAACGCTTTTACCATATCCTGCACGGGTTTCATATCCCCTTCGAACGCCGCGACGGTAGCGTACTGGGTCATTGTGTTCACGTTGGAAGTAGAGTGACTCTGGAACGAAGCAATCGCCTTTGCCACGTTTTCGGGACAGGCGAGATAGCCCAGTCGCCAGCCCGTCATTGCAAACGACTTCGAAACGCCGTTTATTACAATTGTCTGCTCCTTCATCTCGGGCGATACTTCCGCGATGGAAAAATGTGCCTGCCCGCCGTAAATCAGTTTTTCGTAAATTTCGTCGGAAATTACAATAAGTCCGTGTTTTAAACAGACTTCCGCAATCGCGCGTATTTCCTTTTCGGAATAGACCGCGCCCGTAGGGTTGCTGGGCGAGTTGAAAATAAGCATTGTAGTGCGCGGGGTTATTGCCGCTTCAAGCTGGGCGGCGGTTATCTTGTAGCCGTGTCTCGGCGTGGAATATATGTAGCTGGGTATGCCGCCGCAGGATTTCACCACTTCGGGATAAGTGAGCCAGTAGGGCTTGGGAATGAGAACTTCGTCGCCGGGGTTAAGCGTTGCAAACAGCGCGTTGAAAATAGAGTGCTTTGCGCCGTTTGAAATTATTATCTGCGACGGCTGATAATCTAAATTGTTTTCTTCTTTCAGCTTTTTGCAAATCAGTTTTTTAAGCGCGGGCAAGCCTGCCGCCGCGACGTATTTTGTGCGCCCCTTGTCAAGCGCGTCCTTTGCCGCCTGAACTATGTGCGTGGGGGTGTTGAAATCCGGTTCGCCAACGCCGAAATTGATGACCTTTTCGCCCGCCGCTTTCAATTCGTTTGCCTTTGCCGAAATGGCAAGGGTCATCGAAGGCGCAATTGCCGAAATTCTGTCCGATACCTTAATCATACTTTTCTCCGTCCGTTAAATTACCATAATATTATACAATACTTATATGCTTTTTGCAACTAAACGCGTTTAATATTCGCTTATGCCAAGCAGATAGTCCACCGTTACGCCGAAAAAGTTTGCCAACGTTATTATAGCCGAAATGTTGGGTTGAGCCTGATTTAACTCCCAACGCGCTATTGCCGAACTACTTATTCCCGTTTCTTCTGCAAGTCTTTTTTGGCTGAATAAATTATTTTCTCTTAATTCTTTTAACCTTATTGCGAAAGTCATAATCAAATTTTATCACAATCTTACAAAAATAAATCGCTAATTCATTTTTGAATTAAAAATTTCAGCCCTATTTCGGGTTAACGATACAAAATCCGTTTTGATTTGTTATAATAAATATGTCAAGTACAACGAACACGCAAGGGCAAGGTGCCAATCAAACGGGGGCGGGCGAACCGAATGGTTCGCCCGCCCCTGTTTTATATGCATTTTTACTGAATTTATTTTATAGACAAAAAAACGTTCAGTCCTTTTTTATCCGCTTGTGCAGCTTTATATCGTCAATCAGTACGGATACTTCAACGTCGCAGCAGTTGTCGTCGGGATACATTACCGGTAATCTGCCGTCAATCGCATAGTCAAATAATACGTTTGCCAACATTCCTTTATGCAGACCTTTTTCTGCGTACTCTTCTTTTTCAACCAATATTTCAACCCAGTCGAACTCATTAAACGGGTTAACTTTAAATTCCGTTTTAAATTTGTTTCCCGCTTTAAACCGCTCCCAATTGACAATATTTTCTTCAGGCTCGTGATGATAATAATCAAGATATTTTTTATCGGCATATGCGAACGCATAATCGCCCCTATTCTTTCTGTTCCTGAAATATACAAAGCAGGTATCAGCTTGTATATCAAATATCAACCCAGTGCAACCTTTGTGTATTCCCTTTGCCGCCAGCTCTTCAAGTTCGGTATTCAGTTCTACGTTATCGTATATTTTTAAATTCATTTTATCTCTCCCGTATACGGTGTTGCGCAGGTTATTAACCCCAAAGGATGTACCATCCAGCCTGTTTTTATTTTAACATTTTTATCTTTCGTTTTCAACTCAATTAAATTCTTTAAACCCTTGCCGATATTGCATAACACCTGAAATTAAATTTTTAAGTCCCGCTTATACACACGGTTTACGCGCCCTGCTGTATTTGCAGGGCGCGTAAGATAAAACGTATTAAAAAATCGGAGATCGGTGTATTTAAATTTTTCTGTTATAACACGGCGGATACGCCTGCGTAAGTTAACAGACTAAGGTTTTTTGGGTTTGCATTTATCGCAGGAAGAACATCCGCCGCAACCGCAGTCGCAACAGCCGCCCTTATGCTTTACCTTGCGGTAAATAAGCCAGCCCGCAACGGCGGCAACCGCAACGCAAACTATTACCAAAACCGCTATGTCCCATCCGTTCATTTATCTTTACCGTCCTTTTTTTTGCGCCTGAAAATGGAAGTTATATCAAACTTGCCCAAATTTCTGAGTACTATAAATACCGTTATCGCCGCGGCAACCGCAATCCAGATTGCAAGGGTCCACCACCAACTACCAATAGTATATACGGCGGAACTTATAATATAACTTGCCGCAATCCAGAACAGCAGCGTCCATCTGAATTTCCCTTTGGGGAGTTCGGCTTTCGCCGTTGCGCAAGCCGCAAAACAGGGGATAGTCGTCATATTGAACGCGATAAACGCAATCAGCCCGGGGATAGTAATGCCTGTCGCCGCAATCATAGCCGCCGCGGCGGTAACCCCTTCTTCGTCGCCGAGAATCTGCGAGATATCAACCCCGCCCAACTGCGACGAACTTATGCTTGCGATACAGGCGGCAAGCGTGCCGAAAGTTGCGACCACGTTTTCTTTGGCGATAAGCCCGGTAATAGCCGCTACCGCGAACACCCAGCCGAATTCGCCCAACTGCGAGCCGAAGCCAAGCGGCGTAAACACGGGCTGAACAAGCATACCTACCGAAGCTATAATCGACTCGTTCATCTTTTCGTCGGGGATGTAGTTCCAACGCCAGTTGAGATGCGAAAACAGCCATATAACCACCGTTGAAGCAAAAATTACGGTAAACGCTTTTTTAACGAAGTGTTTTGCCTTATCCCAAAGATGCAGCATTAAATTTCTGAACCGCGGCCAGTGGTATGCGGGCAACTCCATAATAAAGGGCGGGGTTTCGCCTTTTAACGTTGTATTGCGCATTAACAGCACGCAAACTATTGCGGAGCATATGCCCAGAATATACATTCCGTAGGTTATAAGGTCCGCGTTAGCCACGCCGAAAGACGTAACTATCGCGCCCGAAATTGCAACTAAAATGGGCAGCTTTGCCCCGCACGAAAAGAAAGGTATTACGCGGATTGTCGCCGTCCTTTCCTTTTCGTCTGCAAGGGTGCGCGTGTTTACTGCCGCGGGAACGGAACAGCCGAAGCCCATAATCATAGGCATAAACGCCCTGCCCGAAAGCCCGAAGCGGCGGAAAACCCTGTCCAGCACAAACGCAATGCGCGCCATATATCCCGTGTCTTCCAAAATCGAAAACCAAAGGAAGAGAAAAAGTATCTGCGGAAGAAAGCCCAGCACGGCGAAGATACCGCCGAGTATTCCGTCCGCAACCAGTCCCGAAAGCCACTCAACCGAAATAGCCCCGCCGACCGCGTCCGTTATAAGCCCGAAAACCGTATCGAATGCGTTGAACAGAATCACGCCCGGCGAAAATAGCGCGCCGTCGTAAAAAATGCCCACAAAGGTTGCAAGCCCGTCCGAAAGATTGAGACTGTCAACCGCGGGAAGACCTTCCCCGCCGCCGATGCGCGACCACGCGCCCATATACAGAAAATCTTCCGAAAACGTAACGTGGAAAATTGCGAACAGAATTACAATAAACACCGGGATAGCCCACACCCTGTGGGTCAGAAGTTTATCCCGTTTATCAGACTTTGTCATTACGTCCCTGTCGGCTTTAACCTTAGCGACGGAAAGTTTTTCGCATATGTATTTGTATCTGCCGTCGGCGATTTCCGCTTCGAGATCCGCTCCGTCCGCAGCGTTTTTAAACACTTCCGCCGCGCCCCTGCGGCTGAGTTCAAGCTCGTCGCTTTCCAGAAGTTTTACCGCGTGGAACAAGGGCGAAAGCACCGCTTCGCTTTCATAAAACGCGCAGGCGGCTTCAAGCCGTTTATTGAGCAAACCCCTTAAAACGGTTGCGCCCTTTCTCGCGGGCGGAAGCGCGGCAGCCTTATCCATAAGCTGTTTTATGCCGCCTCCTTTAAGCGCGCAAACTTCAACTACGGGAACGCCAAGCTCTTTTTCAAGCGCGGCGGCGTCTATTTTGTCGCCCGACTTTGAAACTTCGTCCATCATATTAAGCGCAACGATAACAGGAACGTCCATTTCCAGAAGCTGGGTCGTAAGGTAAAGGTTGCGCTCTAAATTTGTAGCGTCGACTATGTTTATTATTCCGTCGGGGTGTTCGTCCAATATATAGTTGCGTGAAATAACTTCTTCGGGCGTGTACGGCGACAGCGAATATATGCCCGGTAAATCTACGATAGCAATATTTTTTCCGCCGCCTTTGTAAACGCCTTCGCGCCTGTCTACGGTTACGCCGGGCCAGTTGCCCACGTGCGCCGTCGCGCCCGTCAGCGCATTGAAAAGAGTGGTCTTGCCACAGTTGGGATTGCCCGCCAAAGCAAACGTTTTCATAATAACTCCACCTCCACGTACGCCGCCTCCGCTTTGCGCAAAGTCAGCTCGTACCCGCGGACGGTTATCTCGATAGGGTCGCCGAAAGGGGCTTTCTTTTTCATTGTAAGCTGTGCGCCGGGGGTCAGCCCCATATCGAACAGCCTGCGGCGGATTTTCCCTTCGCCCGTCACGCATTTAATTACGCCGCTTTCGCCTATTGCGAAATCGCATAAAAGTTTTTGCATATATCTCCTTATAGCCGCACCGTCGCGCGGCAAATAAATTTAACCACGGTTAAGTTTTTTGATAAAAATTAAAGCGCCTTGCAGGACACCGTATTTAACTTTACGGTTTTATTATAATCAGCCTTTTTGCGTTTGTCAACAAAAAATTAACCGTGTTTAACTTTTTTTTAAAATTTTTTTGAGCCGATCCACCGCAAACCTTACGTTTGGCGGCGTGTCTTAACTGCTTTAAATCCTGTCCGACCTGTTGCGCACTTCAAACTTAAAACCCCCGCGCACAAAAGTGCGCGGGGCGGATATTATTTAACCGATACTATTATTAGGCGGTACTATTCATTGTTTTCAACGTAATTTTTCATCATAGCGTAAGTCGCAGGTGAAAGGGCGTGTTCCATTTCGCAGGCGTCCGCGTCGGCGTCCGTTTCGTTCACTCCGTGAAGCTGCAAAAACTTTTTTATGGTACAGTGCCGCTCAAACACTTCCGCGGCATAATCTTCTCCCTTTTTCGTAAGATAAATGTGCAAACCGTCGCACTCTACCCAGCCGTTTTCCTGCAAAATTTTTATCGCCTTTTGTACTGCGGGCTGGGATACGCCTATGCGGCGGGCAACGTCAACCCTATGAACATACTCGCTTTCGCGCGACAGTAAAAGGATACATTCAAGATAATCTTCGGTAGATTTATTGTTTTTCATATTGCCATTATATCCCAAATCCCGCCGCCTGTCAACACCCGCTTAAACGCAGTTTACAGCACTATCTTATAGACTTAATGTATCATTAAATTAGTTGCTAACTAACGGTTAGTTTATAACAATATATTTTAGTTGGTGTTATAATTTAATTATGGAAACTTTAAATAACTGCGAAAACTGTAAATTTTATAATAGATTTTATTCAATATTCAAAGAACGTTTGATGTATGCAAACTGCGGAAATTGCAAAAACTGCGAAATAAATGCAAACACCGCCCGCAAAATCGTAAAAAACAAACTGCCCTGCGAATACTTTGAACAGGCTGAAAACGAACCGCCTGTAAGCCGTGACAAACTGCAAAATATAATTCTTCAAATGAAGAAGCGACTGGACGACCTTTTAATTATAATACGACAAGAGTCATAAAAATCCCGCATTTAATTCTGCCTTATTTTTCTGTCATTTCGGGCGTAGCCGAAGAATCTCATATTTTTTTCTCCCAAAAGACCCTTAGACTTCGCTCAGGGCGACATATTTTTTTACTGTCGATATTATTGAAATTCCGCTTCTTTTAAGATAATTAAAGCTCCGCGCCTGTCGGCGCGGGGCAAAATTTACGTTTGTTGCTTCGGCAATGCAATTAAGATACGCCGCAAAGCCTAAGGCTTTATTCGCCTGCTAAAAGGCTTTCGCGCTCGGCAACGGCAAGCGCTTCTACCATACTTTCTATATCGCCCATAATAAACGTGTCCAGCGAATACAACGACAGCCCTATGCGGTGATCTGTGACCCTGCCCTGCGGGAAGTTATAGGTGCGGATACGCTCGCTTCTGTCACCGCGGCCCACAAGCGATTTTCTGTGTTCGTCGTATGCGGAGCGGTTTTGCGACTGATAATAATCGTACAGCCGCGAACGCAGAACTTTAAACGCCTTGTCTTTGTTTTTAAGCTGGCTTCTTTCGTCCTGACAGGTGACAACTATGCCCGTGGGGAAGTGGGTTATTCGTATCGCCGTTTCGGTCTTGTTGACTTTTTGTCCGCCTGCGCCCGACGAACGGTAAACGTCAAGGCGGATATCTTCGTCCTTGATTTCAACTTCCACGTCTTCGGCTTCGGGCAGAACAGCTACCGTAGCGGTTGACGTGTGAACCCTGCCCTGCGACTCGGTTTCGGGTACGCGCTGCACGCGGTGTACGCCGCTTTCGAATTTAAGCTGTTTGTACGCGTCTTTGCCGGAAACGTTAAAAACAACTTCTTTAATGCCGCCCAGCTCGGTTTCGCTTATATCCACAAGCTCGGCTTTAAGGCGGTGGTGTTCGCAGTAGTTCAGGTACATACGGTACAGCTCGTAGGCGAACAGCGCGGCTTCTTCACCGCCCGCGCCGCCGCGTATTTCCACGATGCAGTTTCTGTCGTCGTTTTTGTCTTTGGGCAACAGCAAAATTTTCAGCTCGCCCAAAATCTCTTCCCTGCGTTTTGCGCACTCTTCCGTTTCTTCCTGTAAAAGCGCCTTCATTTCGCCGTCCGTTTCGGTCTTCAACGCTTCTCGCGCGTCGTCAAGTTGCTTTACTGTTTTTACGTACTCTTCATACTTTTGCGCCGTTTCCGAAAGTTCCGCCGCGTCCTTTGCGGTCTTTGTCCATTCCGCCGTATCGGAAATTACTGCGGGGTCGCTCAGCTTTTCCGACAACCCGCAGTAACGTTTGTAAATATCTTCAAGTTTTTCAATCATCTTGTCCTGCATACTTCAAACCCGAAACTTTTATAACTTACTTAAAATGCAATTTTAAGAAAACGGTCCACGCCGCTTAAATCTTTCATAACCATAGCATAGTCGCGCTTGCCGAATATTTTAAGAATTTCTTCGGTCTGACCTTCACCGCATTCAAGAATAAGCATACCGTCCTTTGCAAGATAGCTGCGAACCACGCGCGCAAGCCGCCTGTAAAAGTCCAGCCCGTCAGCGCCGCCGTCAAGGGCTATGCGCGGTTCGTACTCGCGCACTTCTTTCTGTATAAAGGGAATATCTCCGCTCTTTATATAGGGCGGATTGCAGACAATCACGTTAAACCTGCCGCGCACCGAAGCAAAAAGGTCGCTTTGTACAAAGTTGACTTCAACGCCGTTGGCGCGGGCGTTCTCTTTTGCGAGCATAATAGCCGCGTCCGAAAGGTCCGCCGCAGTAACGCTTACCCCCCTGTTCGCGCAGTGCTTTGCAACCGCAACCGCGATACAGCCCGACCCTGTGCACATATCGAGCACCTTGTCGCCGTCTTCCACAGTTTTAACAACCGCTTCCGCCAGAAGCTCGGTTTCGGGTCTGGGAATGAGAGCGCGTTCATCCACCTTTATTCTGCAACCGTAAAATTCGGTATCGCCTATGATATACCACAGCGGTCTGCCCGCAAGACGCTTTTGCACAATCTCGTTTATCTCTTTGCTTTCCGCCGAAGTCACAACCCGCTCGCCAGAAAGTTCGCTGCGTTTTACTTCAAGCACCACAGAATAAATCCACTCTGCGTCGCTTTCGTCGATATTGCTTTCGGCGAATTTCTTTTTGGTGTCCGCAAGCATTTGCGAGAGCAACCCGCCGGTTACGAATTCGGTTTCGGGCACGTCAGGGTCTGCGTCCATTTCAAGTACCTTTTTAAACGCGGCAATAGCCACTTCAAGCATTTCGCCGTCAGGCTCGCGCGTGGTCAGGGTTTTCTGTATAAGTTTTCCGGGGGCTTTGAAAATTTCAACAAACTTGTTGTCGAACTTAGCCAAAAACTTTAAAATTTCGTAGGATACTCCCGCAATCAGGGGCAGTAAAACAAGCTCTAAGCCAAGGTTGATGAAAAGCCGCGCTACTCTGTCGCTCGTCTGTTTGCTGAAATAAATGTCGGGACAAACGTATTTGCCGAAAGCCCAGCTGACAAGAGCTATAACCACTATATTTATAAACAGCACTATGAACAGGAACGAAGTACCGCACCTGTCGTGTATGCGGGAGCATTTCTGCACGTTTTCGGGCGTGAGTTCAACGCCGTGTTCGTATGCGTTAATGGTCTTGTGTTCGGCGCCGTGGTACCTGTAAAGCCTGCGTATATCCTTCAATAAAAGTATGAGCGCGAGATACGCTATAAAAATCACCAGTTTGAACACGCCGAGAAGAACGTACTCCCACGCAGTCGCCACGACACCGGGGATCAACGGCACAAGCACGCGCGGAAGCACGATAAAAATGCCCACCGCAAGAATGACGCCCAATATCGCCGAAATGAACGAAATTACGTCCATAAGGTTCATTTTCAGCTTTTCCGCCATCCACTTTTGCAGCCTGCCCGCTTCTTCTTCGTCTTCGCCGTAAACTTTGGCAGAACGCATCAAAGTTTTCATACCGCGCACAAGCGACAGCACAAGGTTGACCACGCCGCGCACAAAGGGTATTTTGCTTGCCCGTTTTACGTGCTTGCCGCGTGAAATGCGCTTGGCTTCAACCTGTATTTCGCCGTCGGGGTCGCGCACCGCGGTCGCCATACAGGTTTTGCCCATCATCATAACGCCTTCCAGAACGGCTTGCCCGCCGATGTAGGTACAGGTCTTTTTATTTTTTGTTTTGTTTTCTTTATCTTTCAATTTTGCCATAATTATTCAGTCATACGAAATATGGCTCCAACTGTTTTGGAGCCACATTTTCAGATATTGTATCTTTTCTTAAACTTGTCTACACGGCCGCCTGTATCAACAAGCTTCTGCTTACCGGTAAAGAAAGGGTGGCACTTGTCGCAGATGTCCACCTTCAACGTTTCAACGTTTTTAGTAGTACCGGTCTTAAACGTCGCTCCGCATGCGCATACAACCGTCACTTCGTGATAGTCGGGATGTATTTCGGGCTTCATACTTTTCACCTCGCTAAATTTCTCTGATACCCGTCTATTATATACCAAACAAAAAGGTTAGTCAATTGATTTTATTGACTGTAACTTAAAAATATTCGTCCGCCGCTAAATTTACGCAAAATATATTTTTATCTTATTTTAGTTGCCAATCGCCCCCGAAAAGCGTATAATATCGGTAGTATGGAAAACTGGATATTGACAAGCGTAGAAAATCTTGTTAAGGAAGACACCGTCTCGGCTCCGGTCGAAGCAGGTCAGGTCAAGGTTAAAGTTACGCATCTGCTTATTTCCGACTTTGACGCAATGCTGTTCAGCGGCGGCGTCCCCGCGGAGTACCCCAAAACGATTGGCAGGTTTGCCGTGGGCATGATTACCGAAGTGGGCGAAGACTGCTACGGTCTGGAAAAAGGCGCAAGAGTTTACCTTAAATCCACAAGAAGTTGTGGAAAATGCCTTGCCTGCAAAAGCGGCAAGAGCGACAACTGTGAAGAAATCAAAATTGCCGGAAAAGACTTTGACGGGTTTTTGCGCGATTTCGTCGTATGCAATTATAACGACGTCGCAGTTCTGCCCGACGCGGTCGACAATCTGCACGCCCTGTGCATAGAAACTGCGGGAATTGCCGAAAATATTTACGATAAACTTAATCTGTCCGCGGGTCAGAGAGTCGCCGTAGTAGGTTCGGATTTCACCGGAAATATTATCGCGCAGGTTTTACAGTACCACAAGGTAATACCCATAGTAATAGACAACAACCCCGGAAATCTTGAAAAAGCCAAAAAGTGCGGCATATATTATTCTTTCACCGCGGACGACGACCTTGTTTCAAACGTAATGGACGCGACAAGCGGAGAAATGTGCGCGGCGGCAATTTATTCGTCCGCTTCAAAACTGCCCATTTCCCTTCCGCCCCGCCTTGTGGGCAAGAAAAAGACGGTGGTTTTAACGGGTATTCCGTCGCAACTCACCACTTTGAAGGCGCGCGATATTCTGGATAAGGATCTGACTTATTTCAGCGTATCGGACGCATACGGATATTCCGACGCAGTCATAAATATGCTTTTGCACGGAGCGGTCAATCTGGACTATTTCGATAAAGAAGTAATTTCAGAATATGATCCCGTCGCCATATTAAAGGACCGCAGTGAAAATCTGTCGTCGTCTAACAGGGGCAAAATGACTATACTGAAAATGATTCTCTGACGCGCTTAATTCCGTTATGCGCAAAATACCGTTTTTATTTTCATTGAATTTTTTATACGTTTTAATGATTGCGGCTGAAACGGCCGCAATCGTTTTTTTATGCCTGTATCTGCCATACGCCCTACCCGTTGCCGCGGCGCTGACGGGGATATGGGTTTTGAACCTTGTGGCAATAGCGCTGATTTCGGCAAGGCGCGGCTCGCCCGAAATAAATTGCGCCCTTGCCCTGTTTGTGACCGCTCTGCCAGTGGCGGGCGCGGTCGTTTACTTTTTTGCGGCAAGCGGAAAACGCAGAAAAATCAGACTGGAAATAAAAAACGCAAAACCGCAGTCGGGTTTGGAACGCGCAGCCCTGTCCCACGGCGGCGGTTGCGGCGCGGGATATGAAAAGGCTGTGTACTTTAAAAACGGAGAAGATTATTTCAACGCACTTTTCCGCGAAATAGAAAACGCAAAAAAGCGCGTATGTCTTGAATATTTTATAATAAGCCGCGGCAGAATTTTTGCCGAACTTTTTTCCGCCCTGCAACGCGCGCGCAAAAACGGCGCGGAAATTTTTATAATTATCGACGGCGTGGGCTCGGCGTTCAGGTGCGGACGAAAAGAGCTGAAAAAACTTAAATCGGTGGGCGAAGTTAAAATTTTTCATAAGCTCGCGCCCCTGCCCTACTCGCGGCTCAATTTCCGCGACCACAGAAAAATAGCCACCGTAGACGGAAAAGTTGCGTTCACCGGCGGAATAAACATTGCGGACGAATACGCCAATATCCACAGTCCGCACGGATACTGGAAGGATTGCGGCATTGCAATTTACGGCGGCGCGGCGGAAATATTAGAAGGTATGTTTTTTTCGGTGCTGCGCAAAAAGTATGTTATGGACTGCCCCGGCGGCGGAAACGCGCGCTGTATCGCCTACGGCGACTGCCCACCGCACAGTTCGGGCTTTTGCGAAAGTCTTTACGCTTACGCAATAGCAAACGCAAAACAGCGCGTGCATATAACCACGCCCTACTTGTGCGTGAGTGAAAAACTGCGGACCGCGCTCTGTTTCGCCGCGGCGCGCGGTGTGGACGTAAGGGTTATAATTCCGCATATACCCGACAAAAAATACGCCTTCGAGCTATCGAAAGCGAACGCCGGATTCCTTGAAAAGTACGGGGTCAGATTTTACGAGTTTACCCCCGGTTTTATGCACTCCAAAATAATGCTGTGCGACGACAGTCTCTATATAGGCTCGTATAACTTCGACTTCCGCTCTATGCGGCTGAATTACGAGTGCGGCGTTATGATAGACGGCAAGCCCGCCGCCGACGCGGAGCGGGATTTTTGGGAATGCCTGCGCCTTTCGTCGCCGCTGAACTGCAAAGTCTCGCGTATGCGCTCGGTTTACAGATTCTTTCTTAAACTGGTTGCGCCGCTCATTTGATACCGTGCAATTGACAAAGTGGAACGGGGCGGCTATAATAGGCGTATGAGTAAATTTTTAATAGCTTCCGATATACACGGCTCCGCCGGGTACTGCAAACAACTTTTAGACGCGTTCCGTCTTGAAAAGGCGGACAAACTTTTACTGCTCGGCGACATACTTTACCACGGTCCCAGAAACCCGCTCCCCGCGGGCTATGCGCCCAAAGAAGTTGCGGAAATGCTGGGTGCAATCAAAGAGAAAATTATATGCGTGCGCGGCAACTGCGACAGCGAAGTAGACCGGATGGTTTTGCCTTTCCCTATCATCTCCGACTATGCGGCGGTGTTTGCTGACGGGCTGACTATGTACCTTTCGCACGGGCACCGCGAAGTTCCGCCCCTTTCTGAGAACGACGTATACATTACAGGTCACACGCACGTTCCTTTAAACGAGTACACGGGTTATCTGCATCTCAACCCCGGCTCGGTATCGCTGCCCAAGGAAGACAGCGCGCACGGCTACATACTTTACGACGGCAGAACGTTTTACTTTAAAACGCTTGACGGCAAGGTTTACGATAAGGCAACCGTTCCGCAAAAACGCGGCTCTTGAATATAATTTAAAAAGATACGGGCGTAACGCATATGCGTTACGCCCGTAAACTTTGTCAATTTAATTAGTCTGCGAAAAGCAACAAATCTTTCTTCGCAAATGCGCCGATAATGTCGGTGATCCAGAAGAAAAGCGTGATAGGAGGTATTAACTGAAGAATACCGGCAATTACGTGTCCTCTCATAATACGTGTGATAGCGCCGAAAAGCCAGCTTGTGAAAGGAATGATAGCAAAAATAATTGTTACAAACCAGTTGTTGATTCCGAGATAACCTCTACCTTTACCTGCCATGTTTAAAACTCCTTTAAAAAAGATTTTTCTATATTTATATTATAGCACATTAATAAATTATGTCAACAAATATAACATATTTTATTTGTTTGCCGTCTATGCAAACAGCCCCGAATAGCGTTCGGTATATTCCGAAAGCGTTTGAATATCTATAAGTCCTTTACCTATTGCAACTTTAAGATACTGACCGTTTACCGCGTTAAATAACTCTTCCGTAACAGGCAGAAGTCCGGCAAATTCTTCGTACGTATAAGTACCGTAAATTTCGATATCGCGGTAAAATAAATCTTCGTCATAGCGCATATTTTCGCTATCTGCTTCGAAGATATTGAAAAGTCCCGCAATACCGCCGGGCATTGTCAGCATACCGTTCACGTAATAACAAAGATGTCCGTACGTTACGGGGCTCCAGGCGGTTGTATATTCCTGCGTGATTGATACGTCCGTCAGCTGTACCTTAGTCCAACCCGCCCCGCCGCTGTCCGACGTCTGTTTATTGAACCAATGCCCTATGTAATCTTCGGCACTGTTATCAAGATATACGTATTCGTTAAGGTCAAAATCCCAGAAGCCGTGTTCCGAAATAACGTCAACTTGCGTTCCGTCCGAAAAATAAAGTTTTATAACTTCGTACCAATCCGCGGGGTCGCTGTCAATGCAGAGTATGGGCGCGGTATCGAACGTTCCCGTAAACATATTCCATACAAGCAGCATTTCGTTCCCCGTCAGCTCCTGCACGGCTTTTTGGCTGCCGTCCGCAAGCGTTATAAGACTGCCTTCCGCTATACAAGAGCCTTGAGATACATAATCATTATAAACCGCTCTTATGTAAATTTTATCGGAATCGTGAAGTAAAGGATAATGCTGATCAATTAAATCTTTCACTGAAACATTTAATTCTCTGCTTGTTGAAATTTCGATCCAAGGATTAGTTTCTTTATTATACCCATCCGTGCCGTTGATGTTCATTCTCCATGCGGTGAATTTTCTTTCGTCAATTGCCCCGGAAGATTCTCTGATAACCATGCTTTCAGGCGCGGTATATGAACAGGTTTGATTGTATCCAAGCGTTTTTTCAGCCAGCAATTTAGGGGTAAGCTCCATCCAATGAGCTTGATCGATTACAAAATTATAATTTTTAATACTTTTAGCATTAAAAATAGCCCCTGCATTTAATTTTTTGACATTTTGTTTTCCATAAGGCGTATTTATAGTTATTTCGTTTGAATATTTTAAAATTAAACTTTTAAGTTGCTTTGCCGTTAAATTAGGATTAGCCGATAGCATCAATGCCGCAACCCCCGTGACGTGCGGCGCAGCAGCGGATGTGCCATTAAAACCAACATATGTATGTTCTAAACCTGTTGTAGCAATAGTATCGCCATCCACATATATTTCACTACCTTTCCCGCCTGGAGCAAAAATGTTGACATATTTGCCAAAGCACGAGCTGCCTGTCGCAGACCAAACAGAACGTTGCCCTGATTTATCAATTGCCCCTACAGAAATTAAATTATCTAAATTATATTCATTTGCAAATTTATAAGTTTCAACATTTCTACCATCATTACCTGCAGCCCACACGAATAAACCCGGGAAATTTTTTACGGCAAACATAATTGCATCGCCCCATCCAAAGCCACTAACGCTATAATTCAAAATAGATATTTGTTTATCTGTCCCCCATAAATTTATTGCATAGTTTATAGCTGCAACCGAAGCACCTGTATCTGGTTCATTATATCCGTCATTATAATTTTGTAAAGGCACAAGCGTAACATTAGGGGCAATACCAGAAACTCCTCTACCATTATTTGCTTCCGCAGCGATTATACCGGCAACTTTTGTACCATGTCCCAAAACATCATCAGTTGTTTTAGAATTGTTATAATAAAAGTCATACCCCTCTACTACATTCTTATTTAAATCATTATGATAAGCTATTCCGCTATCAATAACCCCCACACGTACATTTTTAGAACCGGTAGTTACGTCCCAAGCATCATGTACGTTAATTCCAGTTTCGGCTTCTAATGCCCATTGGTATTTTAAAAAAGGATCATCTGGAACTGATTGAGCCTTAACATTATAATTTGGGCTTGCACTTATAACATAATCTGATTTTTCTAATATTTTAATAACGTTAAGGACATGTTGCTTGTCCGAAATTTTCAGCTGAATTTTTAAAATTTGTCTGAAAGGACTTTCTTTGTAATGTTCTGCAAGCGCCGGCGCTTTTTCTTCGTTAATGCTTCCGTCCGAATTTAAATAATCTTTTGACAAGGCGGATAAATCAGTTATCGTTTTTGCTCCGACATTATATAAAATTTGTTTTATATCGTTTTTGATTCCCGAATATTGACTTACCTGCTCATCAAGAACAACCAAAACGCTGCTTTCGTCAAAATCGTCTTCTGACGTTGCATTACAATAAATTTTTTTATTTTTTTCTTCAACATTAGAAACAGGTTGTGATGATTCTATCGTTTCAATTCTTTCCGTAGTATCGGCAGACGCCGATAAAGAAGATACTGCACTTAAAACAATCAAAAATGATAATAATAACGCTACAATTAATAAACTTTTTTTACTTAAAAATTTTTTCATATTTTAAACTCCTTTTGCTTTCCAAATACGAAAACTCAAATAATCATAATAATTAATATTAACGCCGCCTATTATTTCCCATTCGTTAATAACATCTGCAGGATATACTACATATATACTGTCTAAAACCACCGCATAACTGTCATTATACGCGCCGTAATATCTTTCAATTGTTACTCCCGAAGGTTTTGCGTTATCTTGTTTTCGTAAATTGTCGCAATAGGTTTGCTTGATTGACAACTCCGTCATTTTATCTATAACTTCGGGTGTTTTCGGTTGCGGCTGATAATCTTCGCCCATTATCTCTTCGTTGCCTTCTGTGCCGCCGTTATGGTAATAGGCTATACTTTTTAAATCTTCCTGCGTAAGCCAACCCGCGTCATATGCCTCTTGCAAAGTATAAAACTCGCCTTCTTTCAGTCCCATTTCGCTCATCATATCCCAGAGCAGGTCGTTTTCTCTTTCCAATTCGTCAACCCTTTCTTCAAGCCGGCTGTTGCTCTCTTCAAGCGTGTCAACTCTCTTTTGCAAGTCCGCTCCGGCGTTGCAACCGCATAAGAATACCGCTAACAGAACTGTTGCTATCGAACCTAAAAACAATTTCTTCATACTTCTCTCCTTTTTTTCATATCACCATATAATGCCAATTTGTCAATACACAAACAAAAAATAGTTGCTAAAAATTTAAAACATTCAAAATGCCAATAATATACCTTTTTTAATTAATTTATTCATTATTTACTCTCCTTGTATCGCCACATAGTCATAAAAAAGTGGTCCGTGTAATGAATATTAACTCCGCCTATTTTCTTCCATTCGTTTATAATATTTTCGTAACTACCAATATATATGCTACTTAAAACCACCGCATAGCAACCGTTATACGCGCCGTAATATCTTTCAATTGTTACCCCCGAAGGTTTTGCGTTATCTTGTTTTCGTAAATTTTCGCAATAGGTTTGCTTGATTGACAACTCCGTCATTTTATCGATAACTTCGGGCGTTTTCGGTTGCGGCTGATAATCTTCGCCCATTATTTCTTCGTTGCCTTCCCTGCCGCCGTTATGGTAATAGGCTATGCTCTTTAAATCTTCCTGTGTAAGCCAACCCGCGTCGTATGCCTGTTGCAATGTGTAAAACTCGCCGTCTTTCAGTCCCATTTCGCTCATCATATCCCAGAGCAGGTCGTTTTCTCTTTCCAATTCGTCAACCCGTTCTTCAAGCAGGCTGTTGCTCTCTTCAAGCGCGTCAACTCTCTTTTGCAAGTTAGCTCCGGCGTTGCAACCGCATAAAAATACCGCTAACAGAACTGTTGCTATCGAACCTAAAAACAATTTCTTCATACTTATCTCCTTTTTTTCATATTACCTTATAATGCCAATTTGTCAATACACAAACAAAAAGCAGTTGCTAAAAATTAAAACACTAAAGATAATAAAAACAGTAAATATTTCTATATCTTATTTTTTCTCCAGATTTTAATTTGATTTCCGCTATTATAGTAAAATTTAACACCGTCTATCGTCTGCCAATTTATATCTCCTGTGGTTCCGCTATAAGTATCGGATATCATAATAGTAATATAATTGTCGTAGCCGCCGTAATAATCTTCAATATTAATGCCGCTGATTTTCGCGTTTTTATCAGTTAAAAAGTTATCAATGTATGATTGTTTTATAGAACGCTCTGTAAATTTATCTAAAACTTCGGGTGTTTTCGGTTGCGGCTGATAATCTTCGCTCATTATCTCTTCGTTGCCATTTATCCCGCCGTTGTGGTAATAGGCTATGCTCTTTAAATCTTCCTGCGTAAGCCAACCCGCGTCATATGCGTGTTGCAATGTGTAAAACTCGCCTTGATATACACTTGCACCGCCACAACTGCATAAAAACACCGCTAACAGAACTGTTGCTATCGAACCTAAAAACAATTTCTTCATACTTCTCTCCTTTTTTTCATATTACCATATAATTCCAAATTGTCAATACACAAACAAAAAAACAGCAGCCAGTATAGCTGCTGTTTTAATTTTAAATTAAATTCGGTTGCAGGGCGCTAATTAAACAAGCTCAATTATAGCTTCTTCGGCGCCGTCGCCGCGACGCTGACCCAAGAGATAGATTCTTGTATAGCCGCCGCCCTGACCCAATTCTTCTTTACGCTGTGCGTATTTGGGCGCGATTTCGTTGAAAAGTTTTTCCATTAAAGGGTGCTGAATGTCCGCCGTTCTTTTTTTGAACTCGGATTTCTTTTCATTAAAGCCCTTAATTTCCTGCAAATCGCGGAGTTTCGCCATAATATTACGGCGTACCGCAAGTTTTTTGGGGCTGTCCTTTATTGATTTTACTTTTATTTCTTTACCCTTTTTATCCGCCTTGACCACTTCTGTTTCTACGTTGTCGTCGTAAACTTTCATAGCCTTGGTTATAATTTTTTCAACATAGGGCTGAAGCGCCTTAGCTCTCGCTTCGGTGGTGGTAATTTTGCCGTACCACAGAAGTTCGGACGCCTGATTGCGAAGCATTGCCTGTCTTTGCTCTGCCGTTCTTCCTAATTTACCGGGCATTTTTTAGTCCTCCTTGTTTGAAAGTGTTAAACCGTAGGAATTAAGTTTTATGATGACCTCGTCCAAAGACTTTCTGCCAAGATTTCTTACTTTCAACATTTCGTCTTCCGTCTTTCTGGTCAGGTCTTCCACGGTGTGAATGTTTGCGCGTTTTAAGCAGTTGTACGAACGGACCGACAAATCCATTTCTTCAATTGCCATTGCCAAAATTTTCTGCTGTTTGTCGTCTTCGTTTTTGACGAGAATGTCCATTTCCTTAATTGAATCTGAAAGGTTTACAAACAGCGAAATATGGTCCTGCATTATTTTTGCCGCAAGCGAAACTATTTCTTTTGCGCTGAAAGCTCCGTTTGTCCAAACTTCCAAAGTGAGCTTGTCGTAGTCTGTGTTCTGACCTACGCGCGTGTTTTCTACCGAATAGTTTACCTTTTTAACGGGCGTGTAAATAGAGTCTATGGGGATATAGTCGATAAGCTCCGTTCTGGTATGGTCCGCGCCCTTGTAGCCGCGTCCCCTGCCTATCGTAATTTCCATATCAATTTTGCCGCCTGCGTCTACGGTGCAGATGTGCTGGTCGCCGTTGATTATTTCAATTTCGGCGTCTTCGGAAATATCGCTTGCCTTTACGTCGCAGGGACCTTCTTTATAAAGGTGCAAAACTTTGACGTAATCTTTGTCCGTAATTTTCGTTTTTATTGCAAGCGTCTTTAAATTCAAAATAATTTCGGTTACATCTTCTTTAACGCCCGCGACAGCAGAAAATTCGTGTTTTACGCTGCCGTCAAGAAATCTTATTCCCTGCGCCGCCGCTCCGGGGAGTGCGGAAAGCAGTATTCTTCTCAGGCAGTTGCCTATTGTAAGACCGAAACCCTTTTCGAGAGGTTCAACTACGACCTTTGCGTACGACTGGTCCTCGTTTTCTTCGACTTCGATTTTGGGCATATCCATTTCGATCATGTTGTTTCCTCCTTTTTAACTTATATTACTTGGAGTACAATTCGACAATCATATGTTCGGAAATCTGGCTGTCGATATCCTCTCTCGTCGGAAGCGCCAAAATTTTGCCTTCCAACTTTTCGGGGTTAAATTCAAGCCACTTGGGCATAACGCCCACTTTCATGGCTTTAATACCTTCGAAATACTTGTTCGAAGTCTTGTTTTCCTTAACGGTGATAATGTCGCCCGCTTTGATAACGTAGGAAGGAATGTTTACCTTTCTGCCGTTTACGAGAAAATGACCGTGGTTTACAAGCTGTCTCGCCTGCGAGCGGCTTGCGCCTATGCCCATACGGTAAATGACGTTATCGAGTCTGCGTTCCAGAAGCGACAGCATATTTTCACCGGTGATACCCTTCATTCTGTCTGCTTTTTCGTAATATGCGTGGAACTGACCTTCCTGCACGCCGTAAATACGCTTAACCTTCTGCTTTTCGCGCAGCTGCTTGCCGTATTCGGAAACCTTTTTCCTTGCCGCAGCCAAACCGTGCGCGCCGGGCGCTATGGGTCTTTTTTCAAACGGGCATTTGCCGTTGTAGCATTTGTCGCCCTTTAAAAACAACTTTGCGCCTTCTCTTCTGCAAAGGCGGCATTTTGCTTCTCTGTAAGTTGCCATTCTTTAAATTACCTCCGATTATACTCTGCGGCGCTTGGGCGGCCTGCATCCGTTGTGCGGTACGGGCGAAACGTCTGAAATAAGAGTGATTTCAAGTTCGCACGCGCCGATTGCTCTTATAGCCGATTCTCTGCCTGCGCCGGGACCTTTCACGTAAACTTCTACCGAGCGCAAGCCGTGTTCTTTGGCTGCCTTAACCGCTGTTTCGGTTGCCATCTGCGCTGCAAAGGGTGTGCCTTTACGCGAGCCTTTGAAATTAAGGCTGCCCGCCGACGACCAGGAAATTACGTTGCCTTTAAGGTCGGTAACTGTAACAAGGGTGTTGTTGAAAGTGGACTGGATATGAACCTGACCCTTATCAACTTTTTTAAGCTCTCTGCGTTTTCTTGTAACGGTCTGCTTTTTATTAGTCGATGCCATAAATTACCTCCTTACTTCGCTCCCTTTTTCTTCGCGACCGTACGGCGGGGACCCTTACGGGTTCTCGCGTTGGTCTTAGTGGACTGACCGCGTACGGGTAAGCCCTTTCTGTGACGGATGCCGCGATAGCATCCTATTTCCATAAGTCTTTTGATGTTGAGCGAAACTTCGCTTCTGAGTTCGCCTTCCACTCTTAAATTGTGGTCGATATATTCTCTCAGTTTGGATACGGTCTGCTCGTCCAGATCCTTGACTCTCGTGTCGGGGTCAACGCCCGTTTCGGCAAGAATTTTCTGGGACGTCTTCAAACCGATACCGTAGATGTAGGTCAAGCCTATTTCTATTCTCTTTTCTCTGGGTAAATCTACACCGGCAATACGTGCCATACGATTTATTTCCTCCGTTAAATTTTGGTGTTTTTTTATTTGTATGTGAACCGTATTGCGCCGCCGCCTGAATTTGGAATGGGTGGCTGCGCGCGCAAGCGGAATTATTTTTAAACTTTTGGCAACGCAAGACTATAAACTGCTTAAAAAACAAGCAGTTTGAACAAGCCGAAGCGCGTATACGTTTTTACGTATGCGCTGCTTTTAGCCCTGACGTTGCTTATGGCTTTTATTTTTAGAGCAAATTATCATTACTTTGCCGTTTCTTTTAATAACTTTGCACTTGTCGCACATGGGCTTTACTGAAGGTCTTACTTTCATGGTGTTATCCTCTTAAATAGTTATTATTTTTAATGTTAAAGATTAGTCAGTTCTTGCTGCGCCAGGTAATTCTGCCCTTTGTCAGATCATACGGGCTCATTTCAAGTTTTACGTTGTCGCCTTCGATAATCCTTATATAGTTCATACGAAGTTTGCCTGAAATGTAAGCCGTAATTACGTGGCCGTTAGAAAGTTTAACTTTAAAGTTGGCGTTGGGCAGGCACTCTATTACCTTGCCCTCGGCTTCGATATTGTCATTCTTTGACATAAATCTCCTGTTCACGCAAATCTATTGCCAAGCAAAATTTTTGCCGTGATTTGTTTTTGCGCGGCTTTCGCCGCAAGTCAGGCGCAATACGGTAACTTTGAAAATTCAATCTTTCCGTTTTAATACGCCGCCGATTTAAATATTTGCCGTAACCGGATTATACCCTGAAAAGCGTCTGTGCGCAAGCCGTTGCGCCGTCTTTTACGCGGTTAATCTCCGTTTTCCGCCTGCGGGGGATTGTTGTAGATTTTCAACGCCGAATACACTTCAGAGTCGTAAACCTTGCTACCGTTTTCGAATTTAGCGGCGATGCTTTCAGCCAGCTCTGGCAAAAGCCGCACGTGTTTAAGATTCTTCTTTTTGGGGGCGTTGAGTTTCTTGAAATTGCCGTCCACCACGCCGACGCTGCCGTCGTCGTATATATATCTTATCAGATAATATCTGTCCTTGTCTCTGCCCCGTAAACTTTGGCAGATGCCGCCGATGACAGGTTCCTTTACTTTCATAAATTTTCCTTATCTCAGAGAGTCAAAATCTCCACGCCGTCCGGCTTTATAAGCACCGTGTTTTCGTAGTGGGCTGCGGGCTTTCCGTCCGCAGTGGTCACCGTCCAACCGTCGTTCCTGTCAATGTTGACTTTGTAAGTCCCCATATTTATCATCGGTTCTATACAAATAGTCATTCCGGCTTTAAGGCGCATACCCGTACCCTTTTTGCCGTAGTTGGGAACGGAAGGGTCTTCGTGCATTTCGCGCCCGATTCCGTGACCGACCAGCGCGCGCACAACTCCGTAGCCGTTTGCTTCGGCGTGGGTCTGTACGGCGTAGCCTATGTCGTAAAGCGGAGTGCCTTCCTGCAAACCTTCGATTGCCTTGAAAAAGCATTCTTCGGTTACTTTGACAAGTTTACGCTTTTCTTCGGAAACGTTGCCTATTAAAAAAGTTCTGCAAGCGTCGCCGTGAAAGCCGTTTTTCTGCGCGGTGATGTCCACGCTTACGATGTCGCCGTCCATAATCACCCTGTCGGAAGGAATGCCGTGGACGACCACTTCGTTCACCGATACGCACGCGCTTGCGGGGTAGCCTTCGTAGCCTAAGCAGGAAGGGTACGCGCCGCAGGAAATTATATATCTGTAAACGAGTTCGTCAACCTGTTTGGTGGTCATTCCCGCGCGGATATTCTTTCCTACAAAATCAAGGGTTTCCTTTACGATTCTGCAACTTTCGCGTATCAGCTCTATTTCTTTTTCGTTTTTAACGTTTATCATTTATTGAATTTTCCAAGCTCCGCGCAAACGCTTTCAAAAACTTCGTCGGGATTCTTCGTGCCGCAGTCCACGGTTAAAAGTTTCCCTGCCGCGAGATAAAAATCTTTGAGCGGCGCGGTCTGGTTTTCGTAAGTTGTCAGCCTTGCTTTGACTGTTTGGGGATTGTCGTCGTCCCTTTGGTAAAGAGGCTTGCCGCATTTTTCGCAGACGTCTTTGCCATTAAGGGTAGATACGTGATAGCTTGCCCCGCAGACGCACATACGTCTGCCGCAAATCCTGTCCAGTAAAAGAGCTTCGTCCACTTCTAAATTCAAACACAAATCTATGTCTGCGAATTTGTCAAGTTCCTGCGCCTGAAACAGGTTGCGCGGGAAACCGTCCAGAATGTATCCGCCGTCGGTCTTTTTAAGACTGTCTTTAACGATTTCGCACGTCACCCCGTCGGGCACCAGCTTGCCTGCGTCAATATAGCTTTTTGCAAGTTTGCCTATTTCCGTGCCTCCCTTTATGTTGGCGCGGAACATATCGCCCGTGGATATATGCGTCAGGTGATATTTTTCCTGTATACGCGCCGCCTGCGTGCCTTTGCCCGCGCCCGGCGCACCCAACAGAACTATATTCATACCTTTCCCCCAAGATTACTTTATATAAAAATGCAGAGATACAAGCAAGACAAGGCAAGCGAGCATTTTTGAAGGGGAGTTTACTTTGCGTGAATGACCCGAAAAAAGCGGAGCTTAACGCCGTATTGCGAAGTATATATGCGTTTTTATTTTATTTCAGGAAACCTTTGTAGTTCTTCATCATAAGCTGCGACTCAAGCTGTTTATCGAGTTCGAGAGCAACCGAAACTACAATCAGAATACCCGTTGTGGAGAATACCGACAGAAGAGCCGTATCCGTTCCGAGATTGAGACTGGTTACAACCATTGACAAAATGGAAGGAATAAACGCTACCAGCGACAGATAAATTGCGCCGAACAGGGTAATTCTGTTTGATATTTTCTTTAAATACAGGGCGGTAGGTTTACCGGGTCTAATGCCCTGGATAAATCCGCCATTCTGCTGGATAGTCTTTGAAACGTCTTCGGGATTGAACTGCATTGACGCATAGAAGAACGCAAACGCGAATATCAGTGCGCAGAGAACAACCATGTAAATAAGCTGTCCGTACCAGTAGGGCGACGAACCGGAGAACCAGTTGGTTATGCCCGTTTCAGCCGAAGAACCCGGCCAGAATAAACTTATTATCATCTGGGGGAAGGAAATGAGCGCGAACGCGAAGATCAAAGGCATAACGCCCGAACCCGCGATTCTGATGGGAATGACCGACGACTGACCGCCGTACATTCTTCTGCCCTTTACCTGCTTCGCATACTGCACGGGGATGCGCCTTTCGGACAAATCCACCGCGACGATAGCTACAAATTCAAGTACGGTAAGTATTACGAAACCTAAAATTTCCCACAGTACTTCGGGCTGTCCGGTGAAAGCGGTCTTGAATTTATCAACGATAATAAGACCCGCCGTAGACAGAATGCCTATAAAGATTATAAGCGATATACCGTTTGAAATGCCGTGTTCGGTAATTCTTTCGCCTATCCACATAACGAGCATTGCGCCCGCCGTATAGACAACCGTAAGGAATATGCCCGCAATCCATGTTGCGCCCGTGTCGCTTATCGCGCCTATTGCGCCGCCGCCGAAGAGATTGAGCTTGAAAGCTCCGCTCTGGACGCCGAAGTTAACGACTATACCTACCGCCTGAGCAATTGCAAGCGCAATCGTAACAAAACGGGTAATCTGCGCAATCTTTTTTCTGCCTTCTTCGCCCTGCTTGGAAAGCCTTTCAAGCGCGGGAATACCTACGGTCAGAAGCTGAATAATAATCGACGCATTGATATAGGGGCTTATACCCAGCGCAAACAGGGTCGCGTTTGCAAGCGAACCGCCCGTAATGCTCGATAAAATGCCGAGAAAGCTGTTGCCCTCTATTTCTGCTTTGAACGTAGAAACGTCGATTCCGGGTACGGGGATATAGCACCCAAGTCTGAAAATAAGGAGCAGAAGCAGGGTCATCCATATCTTCTTTCTTATTTCCTTGACTTTAAAACAATTTTTTATTGTTTCAAACATTGTTTGCCTCTCAATCGCACGCTACCGTGCGGGAGTTGTTTTACTTGACTTGTTCACAAGTGCCGCCGGCTTTTTCAATAGCCTGCTTCGCCGTTCCGGAGAATCCGGCAGCTTTTACGGTCAGGGCAACTTTCAACTCGCCCTTGCCCAGAACTTTAAGTCCGGCAGAATTTTTTACCTGCTTTGCAAGATTGTTTTTTGAAACGTATTCGAAATCAACAACCGTGCCTGCGGGAAGTTTTTCAAGCTGGCTTAAATTTATAATAGTGTAGTTTGTAGCCCACTTGTTGTGGAAACCGCGCTTGGGAACGCGCCTTGAAAGGGGCATCTGACCGCCTTCGAAGCCGGGACGGACCCCGCCGCCCGAACGCGCCCACTGACCTTTATGTCCCTTACACGACGTTTTGCCGTGACCCGAGCCTATGCCCCTGCCCAGTCTTTTTACGGGCGAGGTAGCGCCCTCTGCGGGCGATAAAGTATCTATTCTCATAATTATGCTCCTACCTGTTCTACTTTTAAAAGGTAGCCTACCTTTTTAATCTGACCCATAACGGCGGGATTTTCTTCAAAGGTTTTGGTGCTTCCTATTTTTTTCAGTCCCAACGCCGCAACGGTGTCTTTTACCGTCTTGGTTTCGTTGGAAGCGCTTTTAACTAACGTTACCTTAATCATTTTTCAGCCCTCCGTTAAAGTGATAACTCTTCAAGGCTCTTACCGCGAGCTTTCGCTACTTCTTCGGGTGACATAAGCCCGAACAAACCGCAAATGGCAGCCTTTACGCAGTTTATAGGGTTTGAAGTGCCGTGGGACTTGGTTCTTACGTCCTTAACACCCGCAGCTTCCATTACCGCACGCACGGGACCGCCGGCAATAACGCCGGTACCTTCGGCTGCGGGCATCATAAGTACGAAGCCTCTGCCGAACACGCCCTGAACGGTGTGGGGTATCGAAGTACCCAGCAAGTTTACCTTGCGCATATTCTTTTTAGCTTGTGTGGTAGCTTTTTCGATAGCTTCGGGAACTTCTTTGGATTTACCCATTCCGTATCCTACCGAACCGTTGCCGTCGCCGACCACAACCAGCGCCGCAAAACGCATATTTCTGCCGCCTTTAACGGTCTTGGTTACGCGGTTTACCTGTATGAGCTTTTTGATAAGTCCGTCGTCTTCCTGCCTGCGTCTGTCGTTGTTTCTTCTTGCAGGTCTTTGATTCTTTTCTTCCATACTAAGCTCCTTAGAAATTCAGTCCGGCTTCTCTTGCGCCGTCCGCTAATGCCTGAACGCGTCCCGTATAGAGATAACCGCCTCTGTCGAATACTACGTTCTTGATGCCCTTTTTCAGCGCTTTTTCGGCAAGTTTTTTGCCGACCGTCTTAGCGGCATCGGTTTTGTTCAATTTTGCGATAGCGGTCTTCACGTCCTTTTCAAGGGTAGAAGCCGAGCAAAGGGTTACGCCTTTCGTATCGTCGATAACCTGCACGTAAATGTGGTTAAGACTTCTGTATACGCTGAGACGGGGAATATCGGCGGTACCTGCCACCTTTTTTCTTACCCTGATATGGCGGCGCTGCCTTTCTTTATTTTTGTCTATCTTATTAATCATAATAAACCTCCGAGCAATCAGCCGCAAAGCTGCGGCAAATTCCTTCTCTCACTATAAGAGAAATTACTTCTTGCCCTTGCCTCCCGTCTTGCCTTCCTTGCGCTCGATTACTTCGTCCTTGTAGGCGATGCCGTAACCGTGGTAGGGTTCGGGAACTCTTATTTTACGTAAGTCCGCCGCAACCTGACCGACCAGAGTCTTATCTATGCCCGAAACAACGATTTCGTTGGGGGTGGGGCAGTCGATTTTGATGCCTGCGGGTTCGGTGAAGTCTACGGGGTGTGAAAAGCCGACGTTAAGGACGATTTTGCCGCCCTGTTTTGCGACTTTCCAGCCGACGCCGTGAACGGTAAGGGTTTTGGTGTAACCTTCCGTTACGCCCGTTACCATATTCTGAAGAAGCGCGCGGTAAAGACCGTGTTTCGCTTCGGCGCCGTCTCCTTCGCCCGTCTTTACGACGAGAGCCTCAGCGCCTTCTACCTTTATATCGATTTTTCCGACTACCTTCTGGGTGAGCGTTCCCTTTGAACCTTTAACGGTCAGAAGTCCGTTTTCAAAGTTGACCGAAACGCCGGCGGGAAGGGTCACGGGTAATTTACCTATTCTTGACATACTTAAATTACCTCCTTACCAGATGTAGCAAAGCACTTCGCCGCCAACGTTTGCGGCTTTTGCCTGCCTGTCTGTCATGATTCCTTTGTTTGTCGAAACTATCGCAATACCGAGACCGTTTAAAACCTTGGGCATATTTTCAACGCCCGCATACGAGCGCAGACCGGGTTTTGAAACTCTTTTGAGTCCGTTGATAACCGAATTGCCCTTGTCTGCGTATTTGAGGGTGATTTTTATAATGCCGTTGTGGTCGTCTTCAACCAGCTTGTAGTCGGCGATATAGCCTTCGTCAAGCATAATTTTTGCAATAGCTTTTTTCATATTGGATGAGGGAACCTCAACCGTGTCTTTATTTACCATAATCGCATTTCTGATGCGGGTGAGCATATCTGCTATAGGATCTGTCATATCTTCTTACCTCTTACCAACTTGATTTCTTGACGCCGGGGATTTGTCCCTTGTAAGCAAGGTTTCTGAAACAGATACGGCATACTCCGTACTTGCGGAGAACTGCGTGCGGACGTCCGCAAATGGAACATCTCGTGTAAGCTCTCGTGGAGTATTTGGCAGGTTTTTGCTGCTTGTTTATCATTGCTTTCTTTGCCATAATTTCTCTCCTTACTTCTTGAAGGGCATTCCCATCGCCCTTAAAAGCTCTCTTGCTTCTTCATCCGTTTTGGCGGTTGTTACGAAGCATATGTCCATACCTCTTATCTTTTCAACCTGATCGTACTGGATTTCGGGGAAGATAAGCTGTTCTTTGATACCCATACAGTAGTTGCCCTTGCCGTCGAAACTGTCTGCGGGAACGCCGCGGAAGTCGCGCACGCGGGGCAATGCTATTGAAACGAACTTGTCGTAGAAGTCGCACATCATCTGACCGCGCAGGGTTACTTTGAGTCCGATAGGCATACCTTCGCGCACTTTGAAGTTTGCGACGGATTTTTTAGCCTTGCAGAGTACGGGCTGCTGTCCGGTAATCTGCTTCATTTCGTTTTGCGCAATCTGAATGGACTTTGCGTTGTCCTTTATGTCGCCGAGACCCGAACTCAGAACTATTTTTACGAGTTTGGGTACCTGCATCGGATTTTTGTATCCGAACTTTTTGGTAAGGGCGGGGACTACGTTCTTTTCGTAATTTTCAACTACTCTCGATTTGTAAACTTTTTCGTTGTTTTTCATATGCCCTCTCCTTACTCTGCCTTATCTCCGGTTTCGGGGTCTGCCTTAGCTTCGCCTTCTTCCTTCTTGGCACGCTTTCTTACACGCTTGGGTGCAGCCTCGGTTTTGCTTGCCTTGACAGCCTTGCCGCTGTAAGCCTTGTCGAGTCCCGCGCCGCACTTGGGGCAGACTCTCTGCTTTTTATCACCTTCCACGTTGTACTTAACGCGTACGGGCTTTGCGCATGCAGGGCATACTACCATTACGTTTGAAACGTTTACGGGAGCTTCGATATCGACAATCTGCGAAACTTCGTTGCCCTTTCTTGCCTTCTTTGATTTTTTGTGGATATTTACGCCTTCCACGGTTACCGTACCGTTCTTGGGAGAAGCGGCAATTACCTTGCCCTGCTTGCCCGCATACTTACCGGTGATAACCAATACATTATCGTTAACTTTTACGTTCATAGTTCTCTCCTTAAAGTACCTCGGGGGCGAGAGAGATTATCTTCATATAGTTTTTCTCTCTCAATTCTCTTGCAATCGGTCCGAAGATACGCGTGCCGCGCGGTTCCTTGTTGTTTCCGATTATAACTGCGGCGTTGTCGTCGAACGAAATATAAGTTCCGTCTTCGCGCCTGATACCCTTACTGGTGCGCACGATTACCGCCTTTACAACTTCGCCTTTTTTAACCGCGCCGCCGGGGGTTGCGGTTTTGACGGAGCATACGATAACGTCGCCGATGTTTGCGGTCTTTCTGAAAGAGCCGCCCAACACCTTAATACACATAAGCTCTTTCGCGCCGCTGTTGTCGGCAGCTTTAAGCCTGCTCTGGGGTTGTATCATATAATATCTCTCCTATTATGTTTTTACTTACAACTTTGACAGAGGATTGCGCCGCATCCACATAAGCGGGGAGAGCGCCCCGCCCTCCATTGGAAACAGAAAACGCAATCGTATCTATTCATAAATTTGTCGGCTGTGCCGTAAAACGCAGGCGGGGATTTGATTTGCCCGATAAGCGTTTTACTTGACAGCGCCCGCGTTTAAATTTCCGCGGAAATTACTTAGCTTTTTCGACTATTTCCGCCACGCGCCAGTTTTTATCCTTTGACAGCTTGCGGGTTTCGACTATTCTTACCTTGTCGCCTTCGCCGCACTCGTTCTTTTCGTCGTGAGCCTTAAAGCGGGTTGTCTTGGTTATTGTCTTTTTATAAAGGGGGTGCTTGGACTTTTCGGTCACGGCTACAACCACCGTTTTGTCCATTTTGTCGGATACGACTATACCCACTCTCTCTTTACGAAGATTTCTCTCTTCCATTATTTTCACTCCTTACGCCTTTAACTGTCTTGCACGGATTTCGGTGTTGACCCTTGCAATGTCCTTTTTTACCAGGTTGATGGACAGCGGGTTTTCAAGCTGTCCGCTTGCATGGCGGAAACGGAGATTGAAAAGCTCGCTCTTTAACTCTTTAAGTTTTTTGTCGAGTTCTTCTTCGTTCAAATTCTTTATGTCTTTAGCCTTCATTAGCCTCACCGCCTTCTTGTTCTTTTTTCACAAACTTGCACTTAACTGGCAGTTTGTGACTTGCAAGACGCATAGCTTCCCTTGCTATTTCTTCCGATACGCCCGACATTTCAAACATAACTCTGCCGGGTTTTACCACTGCCACCCAGTATTCAACCGAGCCTTTACCCGAACCCATACGGGTTTCGGCGGGCTTTTTGGTGATAGGCTTGTGGGGGAATATATCTATCCAGACCTTACCGCCGCGCTTGATGAATCTGGTCATTGCGATACGGGCTGCTTCTATCTGGTTAGAAGTTATCCACGCGCACTCTTCGGAAACCAGTCCGTATTCGCCGTACGCTATCTTGTTGCCCTTTTGCGCGGTACCCTTCATTCTGCCGCGGTGCTGTCTTCTTCTCTTTACTCTCTTGGGGATTAACATATTATTCTTCGCCTCCGTCCGAGATTATCAGCTTTTTGCTGCCGGCAAGAACTTCGCCCTTGTAAATCCAGCACTTGATGCCCAGCACACCGAAAGTGGTGTGAGCTTCCGCAAAGCCGTAATCTATGTCAGCACGTATCGTCTGAAGGGGGATAGAACCGTCGTGATAGCTTTCGCTGCCTGCGATTTCTCTGCCGTCAAGTCTGCCGCCAACGGTGATTTTGACGCCCTTGACGCCGGTCTTTGCGACCTTTGAAATCTGCTGTTTTACAGCCCTTCTGTAAGATACGCGCTTTTCAAGCTGTGCCGCAACCGATTCTGCGACAAGCTGCGCGTCCTGATCGATTTTTTCCACCTTGCGGACGTTGATGATAATCGCTTTGCCGCCCGTAAGCTTTGCCAAATCTTTTTTAATAACTTCTATTTCCGCACCGGCTTTACCGATAAGTACGCCGGGGCGTCCGGTGTAGATGCCTACTTCAACCTTGTTTGCCGCCCTGACAATGGTAATCTTGCTTATAGCCGCGTCATAATACTTCTTTTTAATGAAGGTGCGGATTTCGTGGTCTTCCTTGATATGCGATGCAAAGTTCTTTTTGTCGGCATACCACTGGGTGTCCCAAGGCTTTATTATACCCACTCTCAAACCGTGAGGATTAACTTTTTGTCCCATACTTTATCTCCTTAAACCTTCTTCGCGTCGAGTATTACGGTGACGTGGCTCGTTCTCTTCAAAATCGCGTGTCCGCGTCCCTTGGATACGGGCTGCATTCTCTTTAAATGGGGTCCGCCGTCCGCAAACGCTTCGGCAACTATCAGATCGCCTCTGTCCATTCCGTTGTTATGCTCTGCGTTAGCCGCCGCGGAAAGAAGCACTTTTTTGACTTCTTCACTGCCGCCCTTGTTGCAGAAACTCAGTATTGCTTCCGCTTCTTCTACGGATTTGCCGCGGATGAGCGCAAGCACGGTTCTTACCTTGTAGGGGGAAAGCCTGAGATATTTCGCCGTTGCGTAAGGACGCTTATCCTTATTGGCGGCAATTCTTTCCTGCTTTTTATTCATATTGCTTGCCATAGTTCACTCCTTACTTCTTGGCGGTCTTCGCCGCGTGTCCCTTGAACGTTCTGGTGGGAGCAAACTCGCCGAGCTTGCAACCTACCATATCTTCGGTAACGTATACGGGAACGTGTTTTCTTCCGTCGTATACGGCTATCGTGTGTCCTACCATCTGGGGGAATATCGTTGTCGCGCGCGACCAGGTCTTTACGACTTTCTTCTCGCCGGCAGCGTTCATTGCTTCTATTCTCGACATCAGCCTTTCTTCGGCATAAGGTCCTTTTTTAACGCTTCTTGACATTTTCTATTCCTCCTTTAATTAATTCTCTTCAAAATGAATTTTGAAGTAGGGTTCTTCTTCTTTCTCGTCTTATAACCGAGAGCAGGCTTGCCCCAAGGGGTCATAGGACCTGCGTGTCCGACAGGGCTCTTGCCTTCGCCGCCGCCGTGAGGGTGGTCGTTGGGGTTCATGACCGAGCCGCGGACGGTGGGTTTAGTGCCGAGATGTCTGGTTTTACCCGCTTTGCCGATACGGATGATTTCGTGTTCGGCGTTGCCGACCTGACCGATCGTCGCTTTGCATTTTACGGGAACGAATCTCATTTCGCCCGAAGGCATTTTCAAAGTCGCGTACGCGCCTTCTTTTGCCATTATCTGAGCAGAGATGCCGGCAGATCTTGCAATCTGCGCGCCGCGTCCGGGCTGCATTTCAATTGCGTGAACGACGGTACCTACGGGAATTTCGGATATAGGAAGGCAGTTGCCCGCCTTGATGTCCGCTTTTACGCCCGACTCTACTTTGTCGCCGATGTTAAGACCCATGGGCGCGAGAATGTATCTCTTTTCGCCGTCCGCGTAAGCGAGCAGCGCGATGTGCGCCGAACGGTTGGGGTCGTACTGAATGGACTTAACCGTTGCGGGAATGCCGTCCTTGTTACGCTTGAAATCTATTATTCTGTATTTTGTTCTGTTGCCGCCGCCGATGTGACGTACGGTTATTTTGCCCTGATTGTTTCTACCGCCCGACTTGCGCTTATCGTGAAGTAAACTTCTTTCGGGTTTGTCGCCTGAAAGCTCCGCGTACGCGTTCACCGTCATAAAACGGCGGGCGGGCGAAGTCGGTTTATACCTTTTTACTGCCATTTCCTTTTCTCCTTACGATAACGAGTTGAAGTACTCGATCGCCTTCGAGTCAGCCGTAAGCTGGACGATCGCCTTCTTGTAGTCGGGGGTGTAGCCCGAGCTTCTTCCCATTCTCTTTAACTTGCCCTTGCAGTTGACGGTGTTTACGCTGTCAACGCTGACGTTGAAAAGTTTTTCAACAGCAAGTTTAATCTGCGTCTTGTTTGCCGACTTTGCCACAACAAAAGTGTATTTTTTGTCGGCTATTCCGTCGTATCCCTTTTCCGTGAGGAGAGGTTTTATGATAATATCTTCGGCTACCATTATTCTCCGTAGACCTCCTCTATTTTCTTAACCGCAGCCTTTGTCAAAACGACTTTTGCGTTTGAAACCACTTCATAGGTGGAAATCTGCGCCACGGGCAGGGTTGAAAGTTTTTGTATGTTCTGAGCCGCGCGGATTACGTTTACGTCGTCGTTGTCCATAACCACAACCGCGGTCTTGTCCAGATTCAACGCTTTCTGGAAAGCTACCATTTCTTTGGTCTTGCCTTCTTTAACCGCCAGACTGTCAATAACTACGAGTTCGCCGTCCGCAACCTTTTTGGAAAGGGCTGAAATCAAAGCGGCAACTTTTGCCTTTTTGTTCATATCCTTTGAAAAGTCGCGGCTCTTGGGAGCGAATACCACGCCGCCCTTTATCCACTGCGGAGCACGGATAGAGCCCTGACGCGCGTTGCCCGTACCTTTCTGTCTCCAGGGTTTTCTGCCGCCGCCCCTTACTTCGGTGCGGGTCAGGGTCGATTTCGTACCCTGTCTTTCGTTGGCAAGGCGCGTTACGACCGCCTGGTGAATTAACGGTTCGTTATATTCGGCGCCGAAAACCTTATCGCTTAAATTCATAGTGCCGGCTTCAGTGCCGTCCATCTTGTATACTTTAATTTTAGGCATATGCGTACTCCTTATTTAACGGTGTCGTTTATCGTAACGACGCTGCCGTTCGCTCCGGGCACGGAGCCCCTGATAAGCAGGCAGTTTCTTTCAACGTCCACCCTGACGATTTCAAGGTTCTGAACGGTTACGTTTTCAACGCCGTACTGTCCTGCAAGACGCTTATTCTTGAACACCCTTGAAGGCGAGCTGTTTGCACCCATTGAACCGGGTTCCCTGTGTACGGGACCCACGCCGTGCGTTTCTTTCAATCTGTGCTGGTTCCATCTTTTAATAACGCCCGAATAGCCGTGTCCCTTGGTAACGCCGTGAACGTCAACCTTGTCGCCCGCCGCAAAGACGTCCGCCTTCACTTCGCCGCCTACGGTGTAAGCGGAAAGGTCGTCAAGCCTGAATTCCTTCATTACTTTGCAGGGTTTAACGCCCGCTTTTTTGAACTGACCCAGTTCGGGTTTTGAAAGTGCTTTTTCCTTTGCTTCGTCAAAACCGAGCTTCAGGGCGCCGTAGCCGTCCTTTTCAACAGTTTTGATTTGCACCACGGGGCAGGGACCCGCCTCGATTACGGTTACGGGAATCACTTTCCCTTCCGGCGTAAATATCTGCGTCATGCCAGCCTTACGCCCGATGATTGCTTTATTCATTGATAAAGTTCCTCCGTTTTTTATATTTTGAGATACCGCGTCCCGCCGTTCCGCCGCCTGACAGGTTTCACGCAAATCTTTTGCAAGCAAAGCTTTGCCGTGAGATTACTGTTGTCGCAAAATGCTTAACGGGCAAAATCAATCCGCCCTTGCGTTTTTCGGCGCAAGTAATTTATTTGAATAACCTGTTTTATCGTCGTCTGCGGATACATTAAAGTATCTGAATTGTCATAATATATTTATATAAGTGGTATATGTAAATGCAGAGATGCGAGCAAGACAAGGCAAGCGGGCGTTTTCGAAAGGGAGTTTACTTAGTCGTAAGCAACCCGAGAAAAGCGGAGCTTAACGCCGTATTGCAACGCATATATGCATTTACAGCTTGATTTTGATATCTACGCCCGCAGGAAGATGAACGGTGTCCAGAAGTTTCGCGTTGGGGGTGTATATATCAATAATGCGTTTGTAAGTGCGCTGTTCAAACTGTTCGCGGCTGTCCTTGTATTTGTGGGGAGAACGCAAAATAGTAACTATTTCTCTCTCCGTAGGAAGGGGAACGGGTCCCGAAATTTTCGCGCCGCTCTTTTTCATCGTTTCGACAATGCGCGAAGCCGCAAGGTCCACAAGCTCGTGGTCGTAAGCTGCAAGTTTAATTCTGATTTTCTGTCCTGCCATTTCAATAACTCCTTTTTATCCTAACAATAAATTCTGCATTTGTGTCAACTTATCCGTGTGTATCGCGCCTTCGCCCATAAAAAAACACCAAACGTTTGGCGCAGGGGAAAGCCGCGGTTAGTCGCAAGGGTCGCGCCCTTACATTTGTCAGCGCAAATTATCTGTTCCGTCAGCTTTTTACGGAATTTTCAGTAACTTTACGCCTCGTCCCAATACACACCTATTTTAAGACACCTAATGATTATAAACAAATAAATTGATTATGTCAACGGTTTAATCCCGCTTTTTGGCATTTTTTTGAAAAATTTTTACCGCCCGCGGAATTTCTTTTTGCGAACGGTATTTTACTGTTTTACATTAAAATAATCTTTATTTCAAAAGGAAAGCCGCCGTGTATGTTTGCACACGGCGGCTTTGTTCGTTTTGGTATTGTCAATCAGTCGAGGGGGTCGTAGAAGCCGT
>CAJTQF010000008.1 GCA_910578565.1 uncultured Christensenella sp. | reverse complement strand
GGTCTGAGCCGATTACTCGGCATCAGTAATTAATTCATATCCGATCTTTTTGGTTGATGCATCGAAAGTTATACGATATTTGCCCGGAGCAACTTTGAAGTTACCGCCTTCACTGTGATCGTCCATATTTCCGTCAGGATGCTGGTTTTCTGCCCAGTGACCGTGCCACGCAGTAGCGCCTTCAATAAAGTTACCTTCAACTACCTTGAACAGAATATTGTCGGTTTCGGTGCTCCAATCTACAATAACTTCCCAAATGCCTTCGGTTTCGCTTTCAGTAAGTTTGGGTGCATCACCCTTGGGACCGTCGCCCCAGCCATAAAGACTTCCGGTTAAATAGAAGTTGTGGTTTGTATCGTATCTTACTTTACCTGTTTCGGGATTGTACTGAACAAGCCAGGTACCAGCCGCAAGATCGCCGATTGTAACATCTGCGTCTTCGCCGCCCTTGTTTACAAGTTTAACGCCCGTAGCAGCTTCGGTAAGTTCAAGAGTACCCTGCCATGTGCCGTCCGTCTGAGCTTCGAGTTTTACTTCTTTTGCGCCTGCAACGATGTTCCAGTCGTCTTTGATTTCAGCAAACGTAACTGTCTTGGTATTCTGGTCGAAGGTTACGTTCCACTTGCCTGCGGTAAGAAGGTTAGCTTCAACGTCTTCGCCGTCAACCCTTACGGTAGCTTTCTTAGCGTTTGCGTCAACGAATACTTTGACGTCTTCGTCGGTTTCGCCGTCGCCAACGTTGGATACGTAAACCGCCGAGTACTTCGTGCCGGTGTATTCTTCGCCGGTAGTAATCTTAGTACCGTCTTCTTTTCTTACAAGGTCTTTTTCGGTGATATCGATTACGGTCGACCAGATGCCGTCCTTATTGGTCATTGCAATCTTGTTCGAACCGAAGCCGAAGCCGTTCAGATCGCCCCAAACTTCCATATTGTAAGGAATCCTGAGTTTGTCGATTTTTTCAACAAGTTTGTAAGAAATTTTGTATTGGTCCGCATGCTCTGTCGCTGCGGGATTGGTTTTAAGAGTGAACTCGTAAATACCGTCCATACCTTCGTTTAAGGTAATGTTGCTGTTAGAGCTGCTTACGCTTCTGAAAACTATCTGGTCGTCGTCGTTTTTAACAACCCAGTTATAAGTGTCGTCTTCCTGCGCGTCTACAAACGCCGCGGTAGTAAGTTCCCAGGTCCAGCCTGTGGTTGCTTTGACGATTTTGAATTCGTCGCCTGCATACAGCTTCATTTCGAGTTTGAATACGTTTTCATTTGTGACTGCGGCGTCCTTGACAAAAGTAACCTTTTCGGTCGCGCCTTCAGCCTTTTCGTTCCAGCCCTGTTCATACAGAGAGCCTTCGGGACCCTTGCTGGATCCGGCACAGTGGTATACTTCGTTGTCTACTTGGAATTCAGGACCGGTAGTACCGCCGGGACCGTCTTCTTCGGGTTTGCACGCCGCAAACATTGACGCCGCGCCGACTACCATTGCCGCTGACAGAACCAGTGCAACAATCTTCTTTGATTTCATAATTTCCTCCATAATATTATTTAATAAAATTTATTTAAACCTGCCCTTTCGGGTATTAGTTCCTTAATTTCACGCCTGTTTATAGACGTAGCAGCTTATGCCTGCAATTTTTACGGTGCTTTCGCCCGCCGCGCTTGCAAGTTTAGTAACGCCCGCGGTCGTGCCGTTGATATACAAATCCCAGTTTCCTTTGGGAAGTTTGAAATCTTTCTCGCTTTCGGTCGGGTTGTAAATCACAAGCAACTTCTCACCCGAAACGGTATGCGTCATTGTGAACGCAACAAACGCGCCTTCCTTTTTAACAAGTTTGCAAACATTGCCCGTTTCATAGTCGCCCACAGTGGTCTGACGGAGAATTTCGTTAGCTTTACGGAACTGGATAAGCCCCTTGTAGTACTGCATCATCTTGTACTGCTCGCTTTCGGTCGTCAGTAAATCCCAGTCGATATTGTTTACCGAGTCGGGCGCGTTGTAACTGTTTTCGTTATAGCTGCCGTCTTCGTTCTTTTTAGCGCGGAGCATTTCTTCACCAGCCTGCATAAAGGGAATGCCGAGCGAAGTCTGCACTATCGCGGCAGACAGCCTGTTCATCGCAAGACGCTTGCCCAGAGTTTCGTTGCCTTCGCCGTAGATATGGCAAATTCTGTCCCAAAGGGTGTTGTTGTCGTGCGCGGAAACATAGTTTATTACCTGCGTGGGATTTGCCGCCGACCAGTTGCCCGTGTAGTTGGTGAACTTGTCGCGTCCGCCGCCGTAGGTGCTGCCGGTTACGCCGAACAACACGTTTTCGATATAGGTAGCGCCGCCGCCCGTAGCATAACCCCTGTCGTCAAGATTGAAAGTGGAACCCTTTATGCCGTCGCGGATTACGTCGTTGAACATTGCAACGCCGTTCAAACCGTCTTTGTTGACGCCCGCGCCGGTATTGAGTTTTTGCAGGTTTGCAAGCGTAGCCTGCTCCTTAGAGTCGAGCGCAACGCCGCCGCCCGTCCAGCCTTCGCCGTAAATGATTGCTTTTTCGTTTGCGGCGTGAACGGTCTTTTCGATTTCCTGCATAGTGGTGATATCGTGAACGCCCATGAGGTCGAACCTGAAACCGTCAAGTTTGTATTCGTTCTGCCAGTAGCTTACCGAATCAACAATATACTTACGGACCATAGAGCGCTCGGAAGCGGTTTCGTTGCCGCAACCGGAGCCGTTCGAAGGGTTGCCGTCAGAGCCGTAACGGTAATAGTAGTAAGGAACTACTTTGTTAAGGTTAGAGTCTATTGAATAAGTATGGTTGTAAACGACGTCCATAATTACGCCGATGCCCGCGTTATGCAGAGCCTGAACCATCTGTTTGTATTCGTTCACGCGGACAGCGCCGTCGTAAGGGTCGGTTGAATAGCTGCCTTCGGGAACGTTGTAGTTTTCGGGATCGTAACCCCAGTTAAAACTTTCGTCTATCGCGCTTTCGTCAACCGAAGAATAGTCGTACGAAGGCAACAGGTGAACGTGGGTAATGCCCAGTTCTTTAAGATAAGCGAGACCTACGGAAATACCGTCCTTGTTTTTAAGCCCGTCTACCGTAAAGCCGAGATATTTTCCCCTGTATTCTTCTTTAAGGGAAGAAATCTTGTTTGAGAAGTCGCGGATGTGTACTTCCCATATCTGCGCGTCGGTATAGTTGTCTACGCCGTTGTTTACAAAAGTTTCGTCCGCCCAGTTTTCGGGGTCGGTCTTGTCAAGGTCGAGTATCATACCGCGCTTGCCGTTAAGCCCCGCCGAACGCGCGTAGGGGTCTACCGTTTCGTTGACGCCTGCGGAAGTCGCAACGGTATAAGTGTAGTATTTTCCGTTAAGATTGCTGTCTGCGGTGTAGGTCCATACGCCCTTTTCGCCGCGTTCCATAGGATAAACTTTCGCTTTACCGAAACTGCCGTCGCCGTAAAGGTTCAGATCAACGCTGCTTGCTGTGGGCGCCCAGAGACGGAAGATAGTCTTGTTTTCCTGAAGTTCTACGCCCAGTTCGCCGTCATAGGTATAAGCCTGTTCAAACTCTTTGCTCTGGAAGTAAGTTGCGGGAACAACGCCCACGGGGTCGTCGAATCCTTCCACTTCGAGAGTGTACGCCTTGGACAGCTCCAACGGTGAAGCCATAGTTACGATATTGTTTGAAACCGAAGCCACCCCAACTTCCGCCGCAGCGCCCGTTTCGGAAGCGGTGGTTACCTTTACGCGGTCTTTGGTTATATTTTCGTTATTGCTGGCGGTAATTTTGATATGGGTAAGGTCTGTCATATCCGCCAAAGCAAGGAACTTCATTTCTTCCAGCGTTACGCCGCCGTCGGTACTGCTGTAATTTTTGCCGTCGCCCGATTTGGTGTAAATTTCAACGTCGCCCTTGCCCTTCATATTAATTTTACGGTCCGCGTCGGTACCGTCTTTTTGCGCATTGCCCCAAGACGAGCTGCCGGGAACGCAGTTCTTTCTTATGATAAAGCCCACCTCTTCTATTTCTTCGGGAATATTGAACATAGCTTTGCCGCCGTATTCACAGCTGTGGAATTTATATCCCGTGCCGTTCACGCTGCCGTACCAAAGCCAGACGTCTTTATCGTCGTAACCCGAATCGCTTTTATAATAAATAGTAAGCAGGTTACAACCTTCTTCTTTTTCAACATTGTAGTCCCCGTCGGAGTCGCCGCCACCGCTATTCTTGTTGCAAGCCGTAGCAAAGACGAACACTGCCGACAAAATCATACACAAAATTGCCAGAAATCTTTTCTTCATAAAGCCCCCTGATATTATTTGTAATACGAAAAATTTTAATTGATATTAAAAGTTTTCGAAAATTATTATATCATATTTTCGAAATCTGTCAAGACTTTTATGAGTATATTTTTCAAAAAATGTTAATTACTAAACTTTTCATCTTTTTTTACACAAAATAACGCCCCCGCAGTGCCTGCGGGGGCATTGTATATATTAATGTATTATATTTCTATAAGAAAACCTGCGTCTCTCAGCGCGCTTTCTATTTCGTCAAGCGTGCTTTCGTCCGCGGCGGAAACGGTGTGATAGTGATATCCGTCCGTCACGCTCATAAGCGGCTTTGACGCGCCCGAAACAAGCGAGCGGTAAAGTTCTTCAACGTGTATGCGGCTGTTCAGGTCCAGCCTTGCGGAAATTCTGCCGTAAACGCGGTGGTTTACGAAAACGTCTTCTATCTTTCCGCCCAGATTTATGACCGTATTCCCTTCGTCCGCGATTTCTTCAAAAGAGTGGCGGCACTTAAAAACCCGTGACGCGCCTATGCCTGAGTTCAACAGATAGCCGCGGTTGGTTGAAGTTATGTCGTAGCCGTTGGCGCGCAGAATTGCGATATCCTGCACTATTACCTGTCGGGACACGCCGAATTTTTCACTCAACACGTTGGCGGGTATCGCGTTTTCGGTATTGCCCAAGAGGCTTAAAATTTCCTGCCGGCGCTTATCCGATTTCATTCCGACTCCACAGGGTGCAGATTTTTAAGGGATAAATCAAGTATGGGCGCGGAGTGGGTGAGCGCGCCGCTTGAAATGAAGTCTACCCCCGCCGCCTTGATATCCATGATATTTTCCTTTGTGACGTTGCCGCTGCACTCGGTCTGCGCCCTGCCGTCTATCAGCGCGACAGCCTTTTTCATCTCTTCCACGGACATATTGTCAAGCATTATTATGTCCGCGCCCGCTTCAACCGCCTGCCTGCACATTTCAAGATTTTCAACTTCGACTTCAATCTTCCTTACAAAGGGCGCGTACTCCTTTGCCATCCGCACGGCTTTTTCTATGCCGCCCGCCGCGCCTATGTGGTTGTCCTTTAACAGTATTCCGTCCGAAAGGTTGTAGCGGTGGTTGCAACCGCCGCCCGTTTTAACCGCGTACTTTTCGAATATTCGCATATTGGGCGTGGTCTTACGTGTGTCCAGAAGTTTCGTTTTGCCGCCTTCAAGCAGTTTCACTGTCTGCGCCGTATAAGTGGCAATTCCGCTCATACGCTGCAAAAAGTTCAGCGCCGTGCGCTCGCCCGAAAGAATTACGCGCATATCGCCGCGGATTTTTGCGACGGTTTCGCCCCTTTTCACCCTTTCGCCTTCCGCTTTGAAAAATTCAATACACACGCCGTCGTCCAGAATTTTGAACGTGCGCTCAAAAACAGGCAGTCCGCATATTATTCCGTCCTGCTTGCAAATCAGCTCCGCTTCGCCTGTAACCTTTCCGCGTATCACCGCGTTGGTCGTCACGTCTTCGCTTGAAATATCTTCTTTCAAAGCCGACTTTATAAGCCCGTCGGCATTGGTTTTAATTGTTACGCGGTCTAACATTTTCAGCCTCCCTTATCGCGTTGAGTATAACCGATTTATAATTTTCAAGAATTTGCCGCGGATTTTCATAAAGTTTCAAATCCGCGTCCGCAAAAGATTTTGCGCTTTCGTAATTCGCCGCTATGTCTTCCGCCGCCCGTTTTGCAAACAGCAGGCTTTCCAGAAGGGAGTTCGAAGCCAGTCTGTTCGCGCCGTGTACGCCGTTGCAACAGGTTTCACCCACGGCGTACAGACGGGGCAGTTCCGTTCTGCCTTCAAGCCCGCTTCTTATCCCGCCCATAAAATAGTGCTGGGCAGGCACTACGGGAACGGGACTTTTGAATACGTCAATCCCTTCTTCCGCGCACCTTTCCACTATGCCCGGGAAGTGCGAACGGATTTCGTTTACCGCTATGGGGCGCATATCCAGCCATACGTATGGCGTGCCGTCCTTTTGCATCTGCGCGTAAATGGCTTTTGTAACTACGTCGCGCGGCTGAAGTTCGTCCGTAAAACGGTTAAAATTTTTATCCAGCAGTACCGCGCCTTCCCCGCGGACCGATTCTGAAATTAAAAAACTTCTGCCTTCCCTTTCGCTGTAAAGGGTGGTTGGGTGAATCTGGACATAGTTTATGTTGTCCACCGCAATTCCCCTGTTAAGGCAAATTGCAACCCCGTCGCCCGTGAGTATCCTGAAATTGGTGCTTTTTTTAAATACCCCGCCTATGCCGCCGGTTGCAAGCACGGTATAGTCTGAAAATATTTTCCGCACTTCGCCGCTTGCTTTGTCCCACACGACCGCGCCCGAACACTTGCCGTTTTCAATTATGTCCAACAGCACGGTATGTGACTTTACCGTAACGTTTTTAAGGGCGCGTACTTTTTGCATAAGGCGGGAAGTGATTTCCCTGCCCGTGCAGTCCTTGTGGAAACATATTCTGTTGGTAGAGTGTCCCCCTTCGCGCGTGCAGGCAAGGCTTCCGTCCTTTTCCCTTGCAAACCCTACGCCAAGATTTACAAGCGCTTCCACCACCGCCTGCGAAGAACGTATCATACACTCCACGGCGTCGGGGTTATTTTCGCCGTGTCCCGCGCGCATAGTATCGCCGAAATAGCTTTCGTAATCGCTTTCGTTTTTAAGGCGGCTTATCCCGCCCTGTGCAAGATAACTGTCGCTTTTTTCGGGTTCGTCCTTACAGATAACCAAAACCCGCTTATCCTGCGGCAGATGCAGGGCGCAGTTAAGACCCGCCACCCCCGCGCCCGCGATTATTACGTCGTAATTTTTCATAACTATCAAAAGTCTACACTAAAACTTTACACCTGTCAAGGCATATGTAAAGTTTTTATAAATTTTAAACAATCGACAAAAATATACCTTTTACCGCGTGCTTTTCGGCGGCGCCGTTCAAATATTATAATGATAGAAAACAAGCGGATCAGAGGTGGTTTATGAATATTTCATTTTTTTACGGTATGAAAGTTGAAAGCACTGCGGGAAAAAACGGCTACGTCATAGGCGTAAATGTCAGGGGAGACAGACTGGAATGTCTTAAATGCGCGGACGGCAACGAAAACGAATTTTTAATCGACGCGCAGAACATTGTAAAATACTGCGAAGACAAAATTATTTTCGAAGACAGGGAAGCCGCCATCCGGGACAGCGTTCCTATGCGGCTCGGAAAGCCCGTATTTGACTGCAACGGCATTTATCTCGGCAACCTTACGGACTTTTCGGTGGACTGCGATACCCTTACCGCCGCCCACGTGGGCAAAAAAAAGTTCCCCGCAAACGAAATTGTCTGCGGAGACGCCGTTATAGTGAAGGACCGTGAACGCGTTTTAAAAAGCGACGTTAAAAAGGACGGCAAAGTAATATTGAAGCGGGGCACGCCGCTCAACGACGAAGCGTTGCAAATTGCCAGGCGCGAGGGCGAGTACGTTCAGGCAAATCTGAAATCCCTTTAAACGTTGTACTTTGCCATAAGTTTTAAAAGCGCGTTGAAATTATCGTTTAAAATATCGGATTCCGACGGAGTCAGCGCCCCCTTCATCTGAAGCACGGCAAGGGTGTTTTTCAGTTTTTCAAGCTCTTGCCTGTCACCCTTGCCCAGATTTTTTTGCAAAAGCCTGTCTGTAACCGATATGGCGTGTTCCAGCCGCACAGTGGATTTTGCCGCGGGAACTTCCGCCCGCATAACAGGCGGCTTTGCGGGCGCGGGCGCTTGCGGCAAGGACGAAATTGCAACCTGGCTCTGTATCGCCGCGCGCTTTTTGCTTTTGGTCGTAACGCATAAAAGACCGTACAGCAGATATCCCGCGCACCAGAAAATTACCGCGGCAAGCACGGACTGCGGCAAACCTTCTTCGGTCAGGAACGCGCCGAACGTCAGCGCCGCAAACGCGTTGACGAGATAGAAAAAGGGCTTTTTGGAAGCCGCTTTTATTTTGGGTACGCAAAGCGATAAAAACAGCGTTGCCACAAATACCGCCGCGAACGAACCCCATACAATCCACAGCAGGGTATCAAAGGGAATACCTGCGATTTTCGAATAAATACCGTTAATAAATTCAGAGAACATAAGCGTATAAATTATATCCGTCTTTTCATTACGGAAAGACGGATATTTTGTCGTATTTTAGCTTATTAAATACTATTTTATTAAAGGTTTATCTGTTTGCGCTTATATATGTTTACGATTACGCAAAAAATGTCTTTTTCCGCCTTTCCCGTGATTACGGCTACCGCCTTTTTATAAAGCGCAAGTTGCGGCGAATAGGTTTCCGCAAGCTGTTCTTCGTCCTTTTTCGAGTATTTGTAATCGATTATGAAGACCTTATCCTTCTGAACGGCAAGCAGGTCTATCGCGCCCTGCACAAGCACACCGTCGCCCGCCGTTGTTGCAGGCAGAACGTCCCTTGCGGGAAGGTTACATAAAAATTCCTGTTCCCTTAAAAGAGTCGCGCCTTTTAAACTTGCAAACACGGGCATATCCAGAATTCCGCTGAGTTCGTCCGCGTCCAGAAGCGCGGCGTCTTCCGCGCTCATTTTGCCGCTATTCACAAAACTTTCTATTTCTTTTGAAATCGCCGCCCCGTCCTTTATGCCGAAGTCGCACAGTTCCAAAAACGCGTGATACGCCGTGCCGCGCGCCGCGTCCGTCTCTCCGCCGTTTTCGGGAAACAGTTCGCAGGTTTTAAAATAGTCCTGTTCCGAAAGCTGTAAAATTTTCGAAGCGGAACTTTTCACGGGCAGGTTAACGCTATTTTCAAAGGGGTAGGGTCGCATAAACCTTTTTTTCAGGCTTTCGAGAAGTTGCGCGTCCGGCTCAGCAATCTGCACGCCCACCTTTTCGCCGCAGACAAAATCTTCGCGCGGGGGCAGAACTTCCGGCGAGAACGCCGCCATATCGAAAAGTTTTGCATAGCACTTTGCGTCCCCCGCTTCCAGCGCGGAATATTCCATGCACTCTTCAGCCATGACGTGCAGGCGGCACATAGCCCTTGTACACGCCACGTAAAACAGGTTCAGCTCGTTTTTTCTCTCTTCCGCTTCAGCGCGGGCAAGAGTCAACCGCCTTAACACCGTAGTGCGCACAAGCATATTTCCGACGTCGTGGTATTTGGGGGCGAAACCGAATTTTTCGTCGAACGGCATCTCCGCGCTATCCCTGCCCTTAAAGGTTGCGCACACATCTGCAATGATTACCACGGGAAATTCAAGCCCCTTGCTCGCGTGCATAGTCATAACTTTTATGCTGTCCGACGAAGCCGACGGCGACGCGGGGATATTGTAACCCGAGTCTTTGAGTTTTGCCAGAAATTCCGGTACGGATAAATTTTCGCCTTCCTTTGCAAGGCGGCGCAGATTTTTAAGTTTTTCGCCGCCGCCCGAAGAATACGCCGCTTCCAGAGACGTACCCTGCAATATTTTATCTATAATCTCAGCAGCGGACAATACGGCGGAAAGTTCTTTAAGCCTTTCCGCAAGCCTGTAAAACCTGTGCAGTTTGCGCGCCGTATCGTCGCCGTTATCCTTTAAATATCTTTGGCAACAGGTACGGAAGGGCAACCGTTTTTCGCCCTTGTACGCAATACGTATTGCTGCAAGTTCGTCGCAGTCAAGTCCGCCCAACGGCGAAAGAAGCGCGGACACAAGCGGCACGTCCTGTTCGGAATTGTCCACATACGAGAGTATATCCGTCATCTGTTTAACTTCGGGCAGGGCACAGATATTCTGTTCCTTACTGCCGGCGACAGAATAGCCCGCGTCCGACAGCGCGCGGACAATGCCGTTCGCCGCGGCGTTGCGCTTGCGCGTAAGTATGCAGATATCCCCCGCCTGCGTGTCAACGTAGCCGCCCGAAGACAAATCGTAATGCTTGCCTTTCAGCTCGCGCTCGACAACCGATAAAACGGCAAGCCCTTCGCGGCTGTGCTTTACTTTTTTCGCACCCGACTTAACCGAGTAAACCCCTGGCAAAGCCGCGTCTTCTTCGTCCTTGCCGAAAAGATGAATTTCACTGCCGCCGTAACCCGCGGGATAGCCGCCGCCGGAAATCATTTTACTTCCCGCGGAGTAGTCGAACCCGCAGGTCTGCATAGTCATAACCTGTGAAAAAAGCTCGTTTACGAAATCAAGCACGCCGTCGGAAGAGCGGAAGTTGTGGCTCAGGCGCAACGCGCTGCCGCCGCCCCCTTCGAAGCGGTTGTACTTTTCCGCAAAGAACAGAGAACGGCTGCCGCGGAAGCCGTAAATAGCCTGCTTTACGTCGCCCACTAAAAAGATATTTTCCGCGCCCGTTTTTGAAAGCAGTTCTTCCTGTACGGGGTTTACGTCCTGATACTCGTCCACAAAGACAAGGGTAAACCGTTTGTTTATTTCGCCGCGCACCTGTTCGTTTTCCAAAAGGGACAACGTAAAGTGTTCCAAATCGTTGTAGTCAAGTTTGTTTTCGTCGCGCTTAACCGCCGTATAAGCGGCGTCAAACTCTTTCAGCGCTTTGCAAAACGCCGCCGCGGTCTTTCCGCTTTCGAAAAACGCCTGCCTTTCCGTCTCTTCGTCCGACAGGTCGCCGCGCAGGGCGTTATATCTTTTTAAAAGGCTTTCCTTGAAAACTTTAAATCTTTCGCCTTCTTCCCTGTCTTCTTTGTCGGCGGGTTTGCGCGTTCTCGTCAAAGGCGGCGCGGGATCGAAAAGTCCCGCGTGCGACATATATTCAAGACTTTCAAGCATTTCGCCGAAAATAGTTTCGTAGACACGGTTTGAACTTTTAAAACCCGCGGCAAACTCTGTCACCGCGTCTTTCAGATGCGCGCACTTCTCTTTTATATCGCCCGAAAACTGTGAACAGACTTCCTTAAACCCGTCTTCGGTATATACATTTCCCACGCCGTCTAAAAGGGACAGATACCTTGCGGTGATACGCAGTTTTTCATAGCCTTCAAGAATGAGCGCGCGTAGATACGCGTCGCTGCGTTTTTTGCGGTAACACTGTAAAAGGTGCAAAAAGTCCGCGTCTTCCGCGTCGTACAATTTTTCGAAAACGCTGTCCAATGCGCGCCGTTTGTACTCCTTTGCGGCGGAGTCGTCCGCGGAAATTATATCGAAAGTGCCGTCTATATCCAGCGCATAAAAGTAGGTGCGCAAAAGTTTTGCGCAGAACGCATGAATGGTTGAAATAGCCGCGGACGGAATTTTCGAAAGCTGGCGCTTTAAATGCGCACGGGTAGCTTCGTCGCTGCCGTTCATTTTTTCAACCAGCGCGGCGCGCAATTTATCTTTTATCTGTGCCGCCGCCTTTTTCGTAAAAGTTACCGCTAAAACGTTGTCCAGATCCGCGCCGCCGGCAATGGCTTCGACCAGTTTTTTAATCATTACGAATGTCTTGCCGCTGCCCGCCGAAGCCGAAACTATAACCTTTCCGCGGCTGTCTATTGCAGCTTGCTGTTCGCAGGTTACGCCCATTATTCTTCCCCCTTTAAGCGTTTTACCACTTCGGCAATTTCACCGCACTTCAGCGACCGTGAAGAACGGCTTTCGCCGTCCGTACCCACCGCAAAAGAGCAGCTGCCGCCCGCCTTGCAAAACGAACAGGCGTCTTCCGCGGGCGAAGGGGTAATATTTCCGTCCAGCATTTCGCTTGCGCCCTGCCGCGCCACCGCCTGCGAATACTCCAGAAAGTCTTCAAAAATTTCCGCCGGCATAGCCTTGTCGCTTCTGCCGCCGCCGAGATACGCGTCAAAATATCTGCTCTTTTCCTTGGGCTTCAGAGTAGTATCCGAGCTTGCGACAACTTCGTCGCTGCCGTCCATATAGCCCTGCAACCTGAACACTCCGTCCGCCTTGTCTTTGTATTCTACCGAAGCGGGAAAATAATACGCTCCCGCCGCCCTTCTGCCCTTTGCCGCGGAAGTGAGATACAGCGGCAACTGCAATTTGAGACCCATATAATATTTTGCGGGCGAAGGGTCCACCGAACCCGTCTTGTAATCTATAATTCTCACCAAATCGCCGCTTGCGTCAACGCGGTCTATCCTGCCGAAAACTTTTATCCCGTCGAAAAGCGGAACTTCGCACTTGTATTCCGCGCTCTCGACTTTAAAGGACGAATTTTCAAGTTGCTCGTACATTCCCGCGGCTATTATCCCAGCTTCCCTAACAAGCGCTTTCGCGGTAAAGCCGCCGCTCTTGCTGTCGGTGAGCGACGAATAGGGAGCGTCTTTCAAAAGCCCGTCCGCAATTTCTTCCGCGCGGGATTGCGCCGTTTCCGCGGACAGGTTTCCCATTTCTGGAGCAATGCGCTGGAGAACGGTATGAATGAAGTTGCCCGTATCTATCGGGCGGAGCGAACCTTCTTCCCTTTCCTGCAATTTCAGACCGTTCTGCACGAAATTCCTGTAAGGGCAGGCAAAATACGTTTCAAGCATGGTCGGGGTTATGGAATTGTAGCTCACGAAAAGCGCCCTGCCGTCGCCCAGAACTTTGCGGCGGGGCGCCGCCAAAGCCGCGTCCGCTTCCCTTTCGAATCCGCAGTCTTTAAGACAGGCGTACACAGCGGAAAGAGTTTCCGCGCGCGGCGAAGTAGTCAGCCTTTTCAGCGCGGGTATCTTCTCCGAGCAGTAATACACCAGCGCGGCGTCCGATTTTTCAAGCCGCTTTATATTCACCGCTTTCATTGCGCCGCCGTTGGGCGTTAAAAAAATTTGTTTTGCGTAAGAGACTATTTCGCTTACGCCGCTCTCTTCGCCCGCAAGGCGAACGGGGTAAGAAAGATATAAACTGTTTTTAAAAGCGCACACGTTCAGCGCGGTCTGCTCGCGCCTGCGCATATTTACCTGCATTATTTTCGGCGATATGGCAAGCCCCGCAGACTCAAGCTCCGATATTTCGCCGTCGGTAAGAAGCGCGGTGTCCGAACTGGAAGCGGGCACTTCATCCGTGAGTTGCGCCGCGAACACAACGCCGCTGCCGGTATTCGCCGTAGCCGCAATGTCGCCCACGAAAACCGCGTCCGCCTTGGGTGGAATCAACGATATTTCAAGCGCGCCGAAACCGCTCTTCAATATTTTTATAAATTCGCTCACGGGCATTTTACCGCCGCCCGCAATAACTTCCGCTTCCGCGATAACGCCCGATACCGCGTCAAAAACCATACCGCTGAACTCGCTCTCGGCAGGGTAATCGTTTTTGAATTTTTCGGTCAGTTTTTCAAGCGAAGCCTTCACTTCCAGCTTTTCAAGAAGGTGTAAAAGCCCCGCGCATACTTCCGCCGCGGTACCCGTTTTAAGGCAGGCAAGCCCGTCTGAAAACAGTTTGCGCACGCGTTGCACCGCGTTGAAATCGAAGTTCATTTTATCTAAAATTTCGGGGTTGGGTTCCCGCCTTACGCCCCCGCGGAAGTTTGCAAGCCGTAGCGCGTAATTTCTGTAAATATCCTTGTCCGCCCTGTCCGCGGGGAACAGCGGCGAAGAAATCACCGCGTCGCACTCTTTAAAAGGACAGCCCTGCGCAAAGCAGCTTAAATAATCCAGAATAAATTTGGCGGCGGCGTGTTCCGAAAGGGTATGACGCCTGTCCGCATAGTAGGGTATGCGATACTGCGCAAACACCCGCCTTAACGCCCTTTCCGAAGCGGCTACGTCAGGCAGCATAACAGAGATATCCGCGTAACGCACGTTGCCTTCGAGAACGAATTTTTTAATGCTTGCCGCAATAAATTCAAGCTCGTCTTCTTCGTCGGACGCTTCGAAAATATGCACCTTATCGGTTTTGAAAGGCTGTGCGGTATAAAAAATTTCGGGGTTGAAAAGTCCGCATCTCAGCGCTTCCGCTTCCCTGCACAAGCCGCTTTCAACGCGTTCTGCAACCGCGCCGCCGAACTCTTCCGCCGCGCCTTCGAAAGCCGATAACGCTTCGTTTACGTAAATTTCTTCCGCGCCGCCGATAAACAGACCGTACACGTTTTGCGCGCATTTAAACGCCGCCCTTGCGCAGTCCAGCGACGAACGCGTAAACGACTGAAAACCCAAGAAAACCACGTCGCTTGCCGCAACGTTTTCACTCTTTTCTATGACCTGCGGCAACTCGGAAAGGTAGGCGTTGCGGTCTGTTTTACCGCTGTTTTCAAGGTACTTTTCGTACTCTGAATAAATTGCGGCAACGTCGTGCAGCTTGCTTTCAAGCAGTCCGTCCGCGTCCGCCTGCATTAAATCCGCCGCGGAAATTTTCGACGAATACAAAAGCGCGATAGTATCGTATACCGCGCCCGCCGCCGCGGCGGCGGAAAATTTGCCGAAAAGTTTTAAACTTTCGCGACGTTCTTCTATTATTTTGCGTATAGCCATTGCAGAGCCCTGCGCGGTGAGTATATCCGCGCGCTTACCCCTTTCCGCCGCAAGAAAACGCGCAAACGTATAAACCGACACGGAAAAAGTGCCGCCCACCGCTTCGCACACCATACGCTCCGCCGCAAGGGTAAGCCTGTCTTCGCAAAAAATCAACGTTTTTCTTCCTGATTTTGCGTTGGCGGAAATTATGCTTTTAAGTTTTTCCAGCGCCGCGCGTAAAACGGGGCAAACGCTTGCTTTTATCATACCCCCATTATACCACACCGCGGGCAATTTTTAATCATTTTGTGCCATAAAAGTTTTTACAATTATAAATTTATATGGTATAATGAACGGGATTTAAGGAGTTCTTATGAAAAAATTCCCCAAAATAACTACATTGATAGCGGCGGCGCTGGCAACAGTAACCCTTGCCGGCTGTACCGGCGGCTGTGCGGGTTGCGGCGGCGCGAAAGTCACCAACAGCGCTTTGACAAACTCAAACTGGTACACCCAGACGGGCTATAAGGGAATACAGCCCTATTTTATAGAAGGCAACGAACACTTTGCAAAAGAAACCGTAATTTACGACGTAACGAGCGAAACAAAGAACAACGGTTTTTATAAAGCGGAGTACGATAACGGCGCATATAAAACAGAATTCTACGCGCGCGAATACGACTGGAACAGCGAAAGCATACCCGAAAAATACCGCGCAGAGAAAAAGGATATAGTTTACAGCTACGAAACCGAATACACAATTTCGGTAAAGTATATCAAGGGCGAAAGCGAAACCCAATGGTTTGAAGACAGTATAAAAACAGTCAGCCTGTTCCGCGCGGCGTACTACGGATTGCAACCCGTTTACAGCAAGCAGGAAATGAAAATTACTTCCCCCGCCATGCATAATCCCGCCACTCTCGAAGCGGCGTACAAGCGTTACGAAGTGACTTACGAAAACCATTACGATTACGCCTGTTCGGAAGTTACTTCCGTCAAAACCGAAAACGGCGCAACCGAAACAAAGACTTACGGAAAGCTGAACAAAACTTCAAACACGCTGTTTGACAACTCGTCTCTGTACGCGGCTATACGCAGTATGAAACTTGCGGACAACCTTGCGCAGACAATCAATCTGTTCAACGCGCAGTCGGGCGGAATTTCCACTATTAAACTTGCGGGCAACGGCACGGCTATCGGAAAGGAAGAACTTGCAAAAATTTCCGCCGCGCTTGCGGACAAGCAGCTTTACACGCCAGTGACCAAGGACGAAGAAGGCAACGATATAGAAGACAAGGGAATTCAGACCGTGGCAATTTCCATATCATATGACGGCGGAGAAATGTCCGGCGCACCCCAGACGGTATGGTATGCGGCTTTGAAAGACGCGGACAACAACACCGCGCGCTGCACCATGCTTAAACTTTCAATCCCCCTGCCTTTCGGCCTGGGAACGTTGAATTGCTCGTTGAAAGAAGTTGAAAGCACAATCTGGAACGGCAAATAAACGTACCGTTTAATCTCGTATCTTTATAGCGTTACCGTTTGATTGACAAACCACACATCAAGCTAAACGTTCCGTTTAATCCCGTATCTTTATTGCATTACCGTTTGATTGACAAACCACACATCAAAATGAACGTTCCGTTTAATCCCGTATCTTTATAGCATTACCGCTTGATTGACAGGACGCACATCAAAAAATTTATAATTAATAAATTCAACTTAAACGCCCCGCGTGCCGCGGGGCGTTTTTAAAATTTATTTAACGTCTTATTTCAAATTCCTGGTTCATAAGTTTGCGTATGGACTCTTCGTCGTCCGTAATATTAAAGTCGCCGTGCATAGTGTGCTTTAATACGGAAGTTGCTACCGCAAAATTAACTATGTCGTCGGGCTTCATCTGCCGCATAATCGCGTAAATCGCGCCGCTGGCAAACGCGTCGCCGCCGCCCACCCTGTCAAGGATATTAAAGCGGAAAGTTTTACTTTCGTAAGTTTCGCCGTCGTACCAAAGGAATGCTTTAAGCGAATTTTCGCTGCCGGAATGGACGTATCTCACGTGCCTGCCTATAGCCTTGAAATTATAACGCCTGTGCAGTTCGCGGAAAATTCTGTCCTGCTCTTTATAGGTAGGGTTCATTGACATACCGTCTTTCAGATCTTTGCCGTTTTCATCGGGAAGATTGATAGGCTCTATGCCGAAAAGCACGTCTACGTAAGGCAGGTATTGGGTAATACAGTCGCGCGCGGTCTGCCATTCCCAAAGCGCGCTCCTGAAATTGCAGTCGAAGCTGACCGTAATATCCAGTTCCTTCGCCGCCTTTAACGCAAGCATAATAAGCTGACGGCAGTTTTCCGAAAGCGCGGGAGTTATTCCGCTAAGATGCAACCAGTTGAAACTTTTTAAAATTTCTTTAAAGTCGAGCTGTGTGAAGTCGAAAGTCGCAAAAGACGAGCCTTGTCTGTCGTAAGTTACTTTTGAAGAACGCACTCCGAAGCCTTCTTCCAGAAAGTAAATACCCATTCTGCCTTCCTGCGAATATATGCAGGGCGAACAGTGCACGTCGTTACTGCGCAGATACCGTATCGCCGCCTTGCCTATAGAGCTGTCGGGCACTACTGTAAAGTAAGTGGAACTTATGCCCAAATTGGCAAGCGAAGCCGCAACGTTTGCTTCCGCGCCGCCGTACGAAACTTTAAAATCACACGCGGTGCGGATTTTTTCGTAATTAGGGGGCGAAAGTCTCAACAAAAGTTCGCCCATGGTGATAAATTTAATTTCACCCTTCCTGTTACTCATACAAAAATTCCCCAAGTATCGAATTTTTTAATAAAATTTTATGGTATCGTTGTCGATAGGCGTATCATTATAAACACCTTCAAGAATAGGAGGTAATTTATTCCAGCCTTCATGAGCTACTCCGACACCCAAAGAAGCGTTCCACCACTCGGTTTTCGTACCGCCGAAATACAAGTTGGTTAATGCCATGCATCCACCGAACGCATATTTTGCTATACCTTCAACAGTGTCGGAAATATACACGGTTCTCAAAGATACACAGCAAGAGAATGCCTGTTCTCCCACCCTGTAACAACCGTTGTTAAGTCTGACTTCTTTAAGTTCAGGGCAGAATGCAAAAGCCCTTTTGCCTATATTGGGCACATTGTTTATCTGAACCGATTCAAGATTATTACAATATATGAAACAGTCCGAACCTATGGTAGTCAATGACCCGCCGAGAGTGAGCTGTATAAGGTTTTCACAGTATGCAAAAGCCATAGATCCCAGAGTTACCACTTTATCGGGAATTACTATTTTTACAAGATTTTTAACACCGTTAAAGGCATTTTGTCCTACCGTGGTTACCGAGCCGTCCGAAGGTATTGCGCTTGCGCCGCAACCCGCCACAACCGATTTGTTTTGTATATCGATTATGCAGTTGCCGTCGCTGCGGTAGGTCTTGTTTTTGGAATGAACTGTGACATTATTAATAGCTTTACAATCTTCACCGCCGAAAAGGCTGCCGGTAGACACGTCTATATTACTGATGTATTTGGAAAGATATACAGACGTTATATCCAGACCTGTGAAAACACCCGACGTTATTTTTGTAACGGGTACAGGACCGCTTTCCGTTTCAACGACGTCCGATATGACGATATCCGTATCCGTACAGGTGCCTAACCCCGTGAGCTGGTAACTGTCGTTTACCAATTTGTATTCCAGTCCTTCGGAAGGTTTGCGCATCTGGCAGTTGCGGCACTCTTTTACGTACCTGCCTTCCGAAGCAATGTGAACACTCTGGTAAAAATGGGTGGTAGGTTTAAGCTCCACCATTTTCGAATCCTGACAGGTTTTACATATGACCGTCTGCCAGCCGCAATCCGTGCAGGTTTCGCGCTTGATTACTGTCTGAGCGTTTTCTTCATCCCAGTCGTGTCCCGTAGCGGGCGTAATTTCAGATTTGATGAAACCGCATTCGGAACAGGTTTTATACCTGTATCCCTGCGAAACGCAGCTTGCCACAGTTTCGACAACCCACTCGTCGGGGTATTTATGGGCGCAGACTTTGGGCGATATGCCTATATTGCGCACTTCGCCGTTCGCAAACTTTATAAGCAACTCGCCGTCCTTGTTGTAGGTGATATCGACTATGCCTATGCCGTCGATACCGTCTTCACCGTCTTCGCCGTCCGAACCGACTACCGTTCCGCAATTGACGTATTCGCCGTTGGACAAAACCAGATACAGGTCGCCGTCTTCGACGAACGCTCCCGTAATGTTTACGCCGTCGGCTCCGTCAGCTCCGTTATTGCCTTTTTCACCGCGGCATGCGGTCACGCATAATGCACAAAGCGCAACAACAAAAATTGTGACCAAAAAAATTATTAAGTTTTTTTTCATTTGCCTCTCTCTTTCGTCTTCCCACGCAATAAAACGTCAAAAGGGCGATTAAAATTATTTAAAAATTGATGTGTAGCACGTCAAACAGGTTGTATTGGCTGAAAACGACTACCGCAACCAATGAAACCGTTGACATAATTTTGATAAGAATATCCAGCGAAGGACCTACAGTGTCCTTTAAAGGATCGCCCACAGTGTCGCCGACTACCGATGCGTCATGCGCGGCAGAACCCTTACTTTCGCCTTCAACTCCGCCTGCTTCGATATACTTTTTCGCGTTATCCCACGCGCCGCCCGCATTGCCGCAAAACAGTGCAAGCATTATCGCCGTGATTGTCGCGCCTATCAGAAGCCCCGCGACAAACATCGGTCCGAATATAAATCCCGAAACAAGAGGTACGAGTATACACATTATGCAGGGCAATCTCATCTCTTTAAGCGCTCCCTGCGAAGAAATTTCTATACAAGTCTTGTAGTCGGGCAAAGTTTCGCCTTCAAGCAGCCCCTTTATCTCGCGGAACTGGCGGCGGACTTCTTCAACCATTTTTCTTGCCGCTTTTGCAACCGCTTCGATAAGCATTCCCGAAAACAGGAAGGGCAACGCCGCGCCGCAAAGCGCGCCGCAAAGGGTCAGCGGGTCGATTAAATCCAGTAAAAGATTTTCGCCCGAAAAAGCGTACAGATACGAAGTCATAAGCGACAGTGCCGCAAAAGCAGCCGAACCGATTGCAAATCCCTTGCCTATCGCCGCCGTGGTGTTGCCCACGCTGTCAAGTTTGTCGGTAATTTCCCTTACGCCGTGTTCCAGACCGCTCATTTCGGCTATGCCGCCAGCGTTGTCAGAAATGGGACCGTACGTATCAACCGAAACGGTAGCCGCAACGAACGACAGCATACCGAACGCCGCGCACGCAATTCCGTACATACCCGCAATGGCGTAAGAGCCGAATATCGCAACCGCAAGCACCACTACCGGAAGCATACAGCTTATCATACCGTTTGCAAGTCCCTGCGTAACGGTCAGAGCCGGTCCTTCCTTTGATGCCTGCGATATTTTTTTAGTGGGCTTATAGTCGTAACTGGTGTAATACTCCGAAATAATTCCTATAAGTATACCCGCCGCAATGCCGCACACCGCCGCAAGCCAGGGGCTGAACGCGCCCACCTTAAAGCCCACTGCGGGAAGGATATCTTTGTCTACGTCCCTGAACATAAAGTAACTGAGAACCACGCCCGCGCCGATAGTCACCGCCGCGGAAATCCAGGTTGCAATGTTGAGTTCCATATGCACGTTTTTGGAAAGTCTGGGCTTTATCATTATGTATGAAATGCCTATTATGCAGGAAACGAGTCCGCAACCCGCAAAAATTACGGGAAACAAAAGCATTCTGTTCAACATCGCGTTATCCGCATAAACGTTGTGCATAAACAGCTCGCACGCCAGCATCACCGCCGAAAGTATAGCGCCCACATAGCTTTCCAGAAGGTCGCTGCCCAATCCCGCAACGTCGCCGACGTTGTCCCCCACGTTGTCCGCTATGGTAGCGGGGTTTCTGGGGTCGTCTTCGGGAATGTGCGCTTCGGTCTTTCCGACAAGGTCCGCGCCCATATCCGCGGCTTTTGTGTAAATGCCACCGCCCACGCGGTTAAACATCGCTATTATAGAGCAACCCAGCGCATAACCGGAAAGGGTCATTGTGAAGGACGATTCAAGCCCCGTGATAAAGTTTTTGCCTATGGCGTCGGTAGCGATGTCGTTTATCTGACCGGCAGCCAAGCCGAACACGCAGTAAACTATGATAACGCCCAGAAGCGCAAAGCCCGCAACGCACAGCCCCATTACAGAGCCGCCTTTAAAAGCAACTTTGAGCGTCTTGCCCAAATCGCCCGATTCGCGCGCCTTGTTGGTTACGCGGACGTTTGCATAGGTGGCAATTTTCATACCGACCCAGCCTGCCGCCGCGCTTAAAACCGCGCCTATGACAAACGCTATCGCCGCCTGCCAGCTTATTACGATAAATACGACCACGGCAATTACCGCGCCAATTATCGAAACAAGTTTATACTCGTAGCGGATAAATGCGTTTGCGCCTATACGTATCGCTCCTGCAATTTCGCCCATGCGCTCCGTCCCTTCTTCCATTTTCTTCACGCAGAAATAGTTGAAAACCGCGTAAGAAACGGCAAGAATCACCGCAACGCCGACGATAATCAAAAGCAGATTAGTGTTCATTAAATTCTCCCCCCTTTTTAAAATTCCGTTACAATAATATCACACATAAAAAAAAATAGCAATACAAAAGGTAAAATTAACCAAAAAAAATCCGTCCGCGGTATTTACCGCGGACGGCAATAAAAAACCGTATTTCATCAGTCTTTGGGGAGTGATTTAAGGTAAGCGTCCATAGCGTACGCCACGCGCTTAGAAGTCTCGGCGGCTTCCACAACCGTCTTTGCCCCGCGCACCACGTCGCCCGAAGCAAAGAGACCCGCTCTCGTAGTCTGCCCGTCTTCGGAAATTATCGCAAGCCCGCGCGAATTTGTTTCCAGCCCTTCGGTCTGGGTCAGTATAAGATTGGAAGGGCGCTGCGAAACGCAAATCATAACCGTGTCGGCTTTCATAAGTTCGGGCTTGTCCGAAGTGGAAATTACCCTGTGGTTTTCGTCGCATACGGTATCGGCAAACATAACGCCTTCGTCCGTAATTTCAACGGGAGCTTTGTTGAAAATGAATTCCGCCCCCTCTATTTCGGCGTATTCCTTTTCTTCTTCGCTTGCGGTGTATCTGTCGCTTCTGACAACTATTTTAACGTCCTTTACGCCCCGTCTCAACGCTGTGCGCGCTACGTCCATTGCAACGTTGCCCGCGCCTATGACCAAAACGCTGTCGCCGAGTTTATATACGTCGGGGCGCTCTAAAAAGTGTACGCCGTAATGTACGTGACCGAGCGTTTCGCCCTTGATATTCAACGCGATAGGCCAGGTCACGCCCGTGCCTATAGAAATTGCCTTAAACCCGTCGCGGAACAGTTCTTCTATGCCGAACGCCTTACCTATGGTGACGTTGAATTTTATTTTAACGCCCAGTTTGCGCATTAAAACTTCATACCTGTCCACTATCGTTTTGGGCAGACGGAATTCGGGTATGCCGTATCTCAGAACGCCGCCTATTTCAGACTTGGACTCAAACACGGTAACGTCGTAACCGAGTTGCGCCATTTTTATAGAAATGGTTATGCCCGCGGGACCCGCGCCCACAACCGCCACTTTAATTCCGTTAGGTTCGGCTTTGTCAAGTTCGAGACTGTCAAGATATGCGGAAGAAATAAAGTTTTCGATTGTGCTTATTTCCACGGGCTCGCCCTTAAGACCGCGTATACAGTGACCCTGGCACTGATTGCCGTGGTTGCATACTATAGAACAGACCGCCGACAGCGGATTGTTTTCAAAAAGCATTTTGCCCGCCTTTTTCATTTCGCCGTTTAAAAACGCCGATATAAAGTCGGGTATGGGCGTGTTTATCGGACAACCCTGTCTGCACAGCGGCTTTTTACAGTTTAAACATCTTTTTGCTTCGGCTATTACGTTATGTGCCATATTTACTCCTTAATAATTCACGCAAATTTTTGCCGCACGGTTAAAGCGCGTTTTTAATATCTTCAATCATTTTTGCATATTCGGCGTCGGTAAGATAAACCTTGTCCGGATTCATTGTGAACGTGCCGCCCCATTCGTCGCCGCCCCTGTATTTGGGGCAAAGGTGAACGTGCAGGTGACAGCCCGTATCGCCGTACGCGCCGTAATTTAGCTTATCGGGGGCAAACACTTTATGTATCGCTTTCGCCGCGCGGTTCACGTCTTCGAAAAACAGATTTCTCTGTTCGTCCGTGATATCCACAATTTCGCCGACGTGGTCTTTGTATGCGACAATACATCTGCCGCGCTTGGACTGCTCTTTAAAAAGTATCAGACGGCTCACCTTTAAATCGCATATTCCGATACCGAATTTTGCAAGCGGTTCTCCGCCTACGCAATAACCGCAGTTACAGTCTTTCATATTGTTCCCCCAAAAAAATTTTTACCCGCTTATTATACCACAGCCTTTATTATTATTCAATAGCAATTTGAAAATTTTTCCAAAAATAAAAGCCGCCCGCGGCAAAACGCAGGCAGCGTAAAATATAAGATTACTTTCAGGATTTAATATGATGCGGTTTTCTGAATTTGGGAAGTTTAATCCTGACCAAAAAGCCCGACGAAAATACGGTCAGGCTGACAAGCCAGCCCAGAGCCTGCGCCCAGAAAGGATAACCCGCGTATCTGCCGCCTTCGATAAATATAAGGTGATAAATTCCCCAGCCCGTCAAAAAAACGAGTACCGCTGGGCACAGAAACTTAACCGAAAGGTTAAAAAATCTGGCGGGCATTCTGATTTTTTTGGTGAAGCGGTTAATTTCTTCCACAAGTCGCGCGCCCTTTGCACCCCTGCTCAAAATTATACACTCGGCGATACCCAGAATTAAGATATTGAAGTAATTTGCAAAATGGTCGCAAACATCCAGCACGGTTGCCGCCACGGGCGTGGCGAACACAAGACACGCCGCCGCGCCTATGCACGAAATTATCGCCGCCAGTTTCTTTTTGGGGATTTTCAGCTTTTCCGACAGGGGATTGGCGGCGGCTTCGAGCATCGAAACGGACGACTGCGCCGCCATCATCGCAAGCGAAAAATAGAACAACAGCCCCACTGCGGAATTGAGAACGGTGTTTCCGCCGAACGCCAGAGTGATTGCCACTGGATAAACCACGAACGCCGTCACTATTCCCGACTGCGACAAATCGTTTTGAAGCCCGCAACCGTACAGCGTGGTAAACAGCACCACGGAAGACAGCACTGAAACAAAGAAATCGGCGGCGGCTATTATAAGACTGTCGCGAAAAACGTTTGTGCCGTCAGGCAGGTAACCGCCGTAAGCGGGCATAATCCCCACGAGAATGGAAAGCGAAAAAAACACCTGCCCCAGCGCATTGAGCCACAGTTCGGCATTGCCGAGCGCGGTAAAGTCGGGGACGAACAGTTTTTTCAACGCTTCGCCGCTGTTGGAATACATTATTCCCCGCCCCGCCATAAACATCAATAATATTATGGGGATAATTACGGTGAACTTTGCCGTCTTTGAAAGAGTATCCGCCCCGCCGCGCAGGCAGAAAAACATAATTATCCAGGCGGCGATTATGCTTACGGCTACCAGCGGCGAAATTCCTTTGCCCATAACCTGTTCAAAGAAATAACCGCCTATTTCTTCCTTTCCCATCATTTGCGACTGCGCGCAAAGGGGGACTATTTTTATAACCATTGAAATTATCCAGCCCAGAAGTCCGGCATAGATAATTGCGACTATCATAGAATTGAAGCAGGACGCCCAGCCGATAGGTTCGGCTCTCTTATTAAGGCTTGCCATGCACTTGGGCGCGCCGCCGCGTATTTTTCTGCCCAGCGCAATTTCGGCGTTCAATATAGGCACGCCCATAACGACCAGCGCCACAAAATAGATAAGTAAAAAAGTTCCGCCGCCGTACTTTGCGCACAGCCCCGGGAAACGCAGCGCGTTGCCGAGCCCGACCGCCGCGCCCACGCTTGCCAGTATGAACCCGCTACGCGATTTGAATTTTTCCTGCGCCATAGTTTTAAATATATTAGTACGGCGGCAAAATTATGCCGCCCCGCGCATTAAGCGCGGGGCGGCTCATATCTCAAGTCGGATTAAATTCCGTTTAAGCGGCGCGTCTGAATTTTTTATCCAGCACGATTGTGGCGATAACTCCGCCAAGCATAATAAAACCGAGCACGATTACCGTTATAGGCACGCCGTAACTGCGCGAAACGCTGTCGGCGGAAACTTCCGCGTTAAGCATATTCGCCGCGGCAAACGCGCCAAGAAAATACAGCACAGTCAGCACTGCCGCGGCAATTGCCATGCCCAGCGGTTTTTTGCCGAACCCCGACCCCGTGCCTACGCGTACCGCGACTTCCGCAATTACGCAGACGGTCAGGACAAGCAAAGCAATCTGCACCGCGAACGAAGGAATACCGAAACACATTACGCCGCCGCAGTTTGTACTGTCGGACAGGTTAAATCCCGCATTGTAAATCATAGGCATAAACCCGAGCGAATAACTTTCTTCTGCGGTTGAAAATCTGCAAACCGCCATAGAAAGCAGAATTGCGGTGACCACCCCTACGGCGCCGGTACCAAGCGCGACAGAGCTGCTTATAATTTCCTTTTTGTCCGTGAAATCGTTAAGGCGCAGAACCGCGCGGCAGACAAAGTACCCGCCGAACGCCACGCCGCCGAGTATCAGCGCGGCAAGCGTTGCGCCGTTAAAATAAATGCTTGAATCGATTCCGCCGACCGAGTGTACTTTTTCCGCGTTCAGCGCATAAAAAACAGTCGCAAAAACAGAGTAGGATATAAACGTCCTTAACGCGGGTTTTACGAAACAAACCCCTTCTCTCTTGTAAGCGTACTGCCTCACTAATGCGACAACCGTCATTATAGTGAACACAAAGTTACAGATAAGCGCGGCTATCGCAACCAGCGTGCCGAAGACAAACGGCATATACAGCGCAAAAGACTGGGTGTCGCCGATGTTGTTGATTACGATTATCCTGTCAAGATTTTCGTACACTTTGCCGAAGTAGTCGTAAATGAACAAATCGCCCTTTACGCCCGCGCTCACGGTTAAGCCTATGCAGAAAGTGAATACAAAACCCACTAAAGCCGCAAAACCGGCAAGACTCAGTTGCGTAATTTCAACCGCCTTTTTCCACTTGGGCGTGCGCACGGTTTTTTCTTCCGGCGGACTTTCGGTCTCTTCGTTCAGATCTCCGTCCTGCGCGTCTTCCTGCGCAGAGCCGTCTTCGGATTGTCCCGACTGCTCTCCGCTTTCCGTCTCTTCTTCGGGCGGAGCGGACTGTCCGGTCTGTTCAGCCGCGTCGTCGGGCGGCGTTTCTCCGGCGGCTTCCTGCGCCAAAGGTTCGTCTTTAAGAACTTCGGGTTCTATGCGCGTGCCGCATCGTCCGCAAAATACCGCGTCGTCGGGAACAAGCGCTTTACAGGAGGGGCAGGGCTTTTTTCCGTCAAGCCGCTTGCCGCAATAGAAACAATAAACCGCGTCATCTACCATCTCTCTTCCGCAAAATTTACATTCCATACAATCTTTCTCCTGAACATATATTAACAAAAATTCTACCGTTTGTCAATTAACGCACGGTTAAACCTTATTAAACGGCGCGCCGCAAATCAGATATATATTATAGGTTTATACAATTTTTTCGCTTCTATAACCATTTGCGCGGATTTTTGGTTGAACGCGCTGCCGTAAGACACCAGCACGTCGCACAGGCGCAAAATTTCCATAGGACGCAGCAAAACTTTATCATACTGCTTTTTTAGTTTATTATAATTTTCAAAAGCAACATCGTCAACGCAATAAAAAACTCTTTCGCGGCGGTTATGGGCGGCAACAAAATCAAACGCCTTAACAGTCAGATTTGCCAAATTGTCAAATTCGCCCTGACCCGTAAAATAAAACTGCGAAAGATTGTAACTTCTTAAAGTACGGCTTATAATTTGCCCCAATGCGTGCGCAAGTTCGCCGTAATCTTCTATCCTGATGTCACTGTAACCCGTAAAGCATACCCTGATTCTACCCATAATAAATGCCGCCTTCTTGCGAAAACGGCATATAGAGTATACCGTTTCGTTAAAGTTACCAACTCATTTAGAATATGCTGTCCGCGTATTTTAAATACGAATACAAGTATAGCCCTACCAATAGAACTATACGCGGACAAAAATATTAAAATGAGTTGGTACGAAAATTGTATCAAAACAAAAGCATATTTGTCAAATAAATTATGCTTTGTCTTTACTTTCGGAAATCCCTATAAAAAATAACCGCCTGCGGCGTTGCCGCGGGCGGTTATATAAATTTATTTTGCGAGTTACTTACGTTGCTTTAAAGGCTCGCCGTTTAAAAACCGAAATATTCGGCGGCGTTGTTGTAGCAGACGTCTTCAACTATTTTGCCCAAAGTCTCCATTTCAGACGCAGGGTACTGTCCGCTTTCGACAAGTCTTCCGAGCATCTGGCAGAGCAGACGCCTGTAATATTCGTGGCGCGGATATGCCAGGAAAGAACGGCTGTCGGTAAGCATTCCGACAGACTGCGCCACAAGACCTACCTGCATAAGCGTTTCAAGGTTTTGGCGCATACCGTCCTGCTGGTCAAGGAACCACCAGGCTGTTCCTACCTGCACCCTACCCTTTACGCCTTCCTTCTGGAAGCAGCCCGCAAGCACGGTCAAAGCATAGTTATCGCGCGGGTTAAGGCAGTACAGTATGGTCTTGGGCAAATTTCCGTCCTTGTCCAGCTCGCCCAAAAGCGCGGAAAGTTTTGACATATACACGCTGTCTTCGATTGCGTCGTAACCGGTGTCGGGACCTATCTTCTGAAGCATACTCTTGGAGTTGTTTCTCAACGCGCCGATATGGTACTGCTGTACCCAGCCGCGTTTAGCATACTCTTTGCCAAGGAATACGAGAATATAACCCTTGTACTTGTCCTGCTCTTCTTCGGTTACGGGCTTGCCCTTTAAACCTTTAAGGAAAACAGCGTTCGCTTCCTTATAGGTTGCGGGCGCGTAATGAACCACGTCAAGCGCGTGGTCGGAAAGGCGCGAACCCATTTTATCGAAATAAGCTATCCTGTCCGCAAGCGCGTTACATAAATCCTGTAAACATTTTATGGGTCTTTTAACCACGCCCGAAAGCTGTTTTACCCAGCTTGCAAACCAGCTCAACTCTACGTTTATAGCTTTGTCGGGTCTGAACGCGGGGCGAACATTTACTTTTAAAGTTTCGTCTTCGTTCATTTTTTTGTGCCATTCAAGGCTGTCGACGGGGTCGTCCGTTGTGCAGACCGTCTTTACGTTGAATTTGTACATCATCTCGCGCGCGGTCAGAGTTTCAAGAACTTTGTTTGCTTTGTCCCATATGATTTGGGCGTTTGCGGGATTGATAACTTCTTCTATGCCGAAGTATCTTCTCATTTCGAGATGCGACCAGTGGTAAAGCGGATTGCCCACAAAATAGGGCATACTTTCAACGAACTGCGAATATTTTTTGTAGTCGTCGTCCGGTCCCGAAATACTGTCTTCTTCATAGCCCCTTGCACGCAGTGCGCGCCACTTGTAGTGGTCGCCGTATCTGTCGCCCGCGCCCAGCCATACTTCGGCAAGGTTTCTGAATTTTTTATCTTCGTAAATTTCCTTGGGCTGCAAGTGACAGTGATAGTCTATTATAGGCATCTTTTCGGCGTGTTCGTGATATAAAATTTTAGCTGTTTCCGTATCGAGTAAAAAGTCGGCGTCCATAAACGCTTTCACGTTGCTTTCGGTTTTTACCGCAGTCTTTTTGGGCGCGGCGGCTTTTTTAGCCGCGGGCTTTTTAGCCGCAGTTTTTGCTGTTGTTTTTTCTGTTGCCATTATAAGGTCACCCCCGTTTTGAATATTGCAATTTCTTTGGTTTGGTTAATTTCGTTTTTGGTCTGTCTGCCGTTTGCCACATCGACGACAAGATTAATTAAATTTTCAAGCTGAACGTCGAAGTCGGTGTCCAGAACAGCGCCCGCGTTAAAGTCTATCCAGTTTGATTTTTTTGCCGCAAGTTCGGAATTGGTGGCAATTTTAACCGTGGGGACAAAGCCACCGAAAGGCGTGCCCCTGCCCGTGGTGAAGAGTACCAGATGACACCCTGCCGCGCCCAAATTGGTCACGGCGCACATATCGTTGCCCGGTCCGTTCAGAAGGTTGAGTCCCTTTTCGGTTATATATCCGTCGTCCAGAACCACATCCTGCACGGGACCCGCGCCCGACTTCTGCGTACAGCCCAGCGACTTGTCTTCAAGCGTGGTTATGCCGCCCGCCTTGTTGCCGGGGGAAGGATTTTCATACACTTCCTGACCGTTGCGGCGGAAGTAGTCCTTAAATCCGTTGATAAGGTTCACCACCTTTTCAAAGGTCTTTTTATCCTTTGCCCTGTTCATTAAAAGCTGTTCCGCCCCGAACATTTCGGGTACTTCGGTAAGAACCGTCGTGCCGCCCGCTGCCACTATATAGTCGGAAAATCTGCCGACCAAAGGGTTTGCGGTGATGCCCGAAAGCCCGTCGCTGCCGCCGCATTTAAGCCCGACTTTAAGGCAGGATATATCGGCTTCTTCACGCCTGTCCTTTTTTATTACGTCGGCAATTTCTTTCAACAATTTTACGCCGCTTTCGATTTCGTCTTCTTCGTCCTGGCAGACAAGAAACTTTACGCGGCTTTCGTCCACTTTGCCAAGCGTTTCGCGGAAGGCGGACATCTGGTTGTTTTCACAGCCCAGTCCGAGCACCAGCACGCCGCCCGCGTTGGGGTGGCGGACCATTTTCTGCAAAATAAGTTTGGTCCTTTCGTGGTCGTCGCCCAGCTGCGAACAGCCGTAAGGATGCGTGTAAGTAAACGCTCCGTCAAAACCGTCCGTGCCGTACTTCTTTATGAAAGTTTCGAGTATCAGTTTCGCCTGCCCGTTTACGCAGCCCACGGTGGGGATAATCCACAGCTCGTTACGTATGCCGGCTTCACCGTTTGCGCGCTTGTAAACGTTTACCTTTCTGCTCTTTACCGCAGGCAGTCCGGTAGGAATTTTATTGTAGGTATATTCAAGATTTTCCGAAAGATTTGTCTTGATGTTGTGGGTATGTACGTGCGCGCCCTTGCCGATATCGGCGGTGGCGTAAGCTATGGGGTTGCCGTACTTTATTACCTGTCCGCCCTTTTCAATATTTTTAAGTGCGAATTTATGACCCTTTGTCACGTCTTCCGTAAGGGTTACGCCTTCATGGGTTTCGCCCTTTTTCAAGTCGGTCAGGGCAACGGCTACGTTGTCAAGCCCGTTTATTATAATTGTTTTTTTTGTCATTGTTACCCCTTTGTAATTTAAGGCGTCAGGTTTATTTGCAATTGTTTTTGCAGCCGCTTACAAAACACTCCAAAGCCGCTCTCATACCCTTGGTATCCATAGCTTTAAGATACCTTGCCACGGTCGCGCAGATTTCGGGGTGGATAGCGTTCATATCGGTTTCCCACGCTTCTTTCCAGCCCAGTGCGGCTTTTGCGAGTTTTTCGTAATCACCGTTAAAACCCGCCCACAGTTCAGACCAGTGCGCAAGATATGCGGGGTCGTCTTTGAGCGCTATTTTCTCACTGCCCCTTACTCCCTTGTGGAATTCAACAAGAGCCGCAAACGCAAACAGCAAATGATGGGGAAGAGATTTGTTTATTTTAACGTAATCTTCAAGCGTGGGCAAAAGCCTTGTCCTGAACTTGGTTGTGGAATTGAGAGCTATCGACATAAGCTCGTGGCGGATGAAAGGATTTTGATATCTTTCTATTACGCTGTTTGCAAACGCGACCATCTGGTCCTGCGGCAGCGCGATTGTGGGATTTACTTCTTCAAAAACGAAGTCGCGCACAAACTTGCCTATTACCGGGTCGTTCACCGCTTCGCCGACGGTATCGATTCCGCAAAGGTACGCCACGGGAACCATAGCCGTGTGCGAGCCGTTTAAAATTTTAACCTTTCTCTGTTTGTAAGGCTTAATGTCGTCCGCAAAAATAACGTTGAGTCCCGTCTTATCCGCGGGCAGAACTTTCTGCACGTGCGCTTCCTTTTTAAGAACCCAAAGGTGGAAAATTTCGCCCTTGACAACGTTGTTGTCAAGATATCCCGTTTCCTTGCGGATATCTTCTATTTCCGCAGCGGGATAGCCGGGGACGATTCTGTCTACCAGCGTGGACGTAAAGTGGTTTGCTGTCTGCATCCACTTAATGAATTTTTCATCCATCTTGTTTATTACCGCAAGCTCGGTAAGGCAGCGGTAAAGTTCGTTGCCGTTGTTGTCTATAAGCTCGCAGGGAACAATTGCAAGCCCCTTGCCCGCGTCGCCGTTGAATTTGTCGTAACGCCTTTTTAAGAGCGCGAGAAGTTTACCCGGATAGCTCTTGGGGCAGACGGAAAAATCGGTATCGGTCGGGTCGACGGCAATACCCGCTTCGGTAGTGTTCGAAATAATTACTTCAAGCTCTTCGCTCTCGCCGTATTTCAGAAATTTTTCGTACTCGGTAAAGGGATTTATGCAATCGCCTATTACGTCTATTACGCGGCTGGTTTTTACCTGTTTGCCGTTATCTATTCCTTCCAGACGGAGAGTGTAAAGTCCGTTTTGGTCGGCAAGTTCTTTCACCCTGCCGAAGGGCATAGGCTGCACTACCGCGACGTCCGCGTTGATTGCGCCCTTGTCGTTTAAGTCCTGTATAATCCATTCAACGAACGCCCTGAGAAAGTTGCCTTCGCCGAACTGCATGATTTTTACGGGTCTTACGGGCTTTTTGTGTAAATTTTTACTTAATAATTCCATTATCGTACCCCTTATTACTTTCTCACAATGTCGTTTTCGATAATCTGTTCGGTTTCCGAGTCGAAGAGATATGCGGATTTATAGGGAACTATAAATCTGAAGTTAGAACCCATTTTGGGCGTATCGTGCGGGTTTACCTTTAAAATAACGTTGGTCTTTGCGCCGTCTTCGTTTTCGACGGTGGCGTATACGTTGGTGGTGTCGCCCAGAAGTTCGGTAAGTTCCACAACCGAGTTCAAGGTGTATGCGGTCTTGGATTTGCCGAGTTTTACCGCTTCGGGTCTGAACGCAAACACCACTTCCTTGCCTTCAATCGCCTTTACGTTTTTAACAATGGGTTTAAGGTCGTAGCCGTAGCCTTTCAGTTTGCCGTCTTCGACAACTCCCCTTATAAAGTTCATGGGCGGCTCGCCTATAAAGCCCGCGACGAACAGGTTCTGCGGATAAAAATACAGTTCGAACGGTGTACCTATCTGCTGTACGTATCCGCCCGATTTCATAACCACTATTCTGTCCGACATGGTCATAGCTTCCGTCTGGTCGTGAGTGACGTAAATAGTCGTCGCGCCGACCGAACGGTGAATCTGCTTGATTTCGGAACGCATGGTAACGCGCTGTTTTGCGTCAAGGTTTGAAAGCGGTTCGTCCATAAGGAAGATATTAACCTTTCTTATCAGCGCGCGACCCACGGCTACACGCTGGCACTGTCCGCCCGACAGCTGGCGGGGGAACCTTTCAAGGTAGTCCGTAAGTCCCAGAATTTTTGCCGTTGCCTGAACCTTTTCTTCTATAACGTCCGCGTCGATACCTTCGAGAGTAAGACCGAACGCAAGATTTTCATATACCGTCAGATGCGGATAAAGCGCGTAGGACTGGAACACCATTGCAATACCCCTGTCCCTTGAAGACTTTTGGTTTGACAGCACGCCGTCGATATAAAACTCGCCAGAAGTTATGTCTTCGAGTCCCGCAATCATTCTCAGAGTGGTTGACTTACCGCAACCCGAATCGCCTACCAGACATATAAATTCACCGTCTTTGATTTCCATATTAAAATCGTGTACGGCGTGATATCCGTTGGGATATACTTTATTTACGTCTACAAATTTAAGTTGTGCCATTTTGTTTTTCCCCTAATAATAATTTTTATTGTAATTGTTTACGTTATTTCCCGCAGGAACGTGGCTATTTGATTTTACAGTATAACGGTGTACCGCCCTTCCCGCCGGAATTTACGCAAACGGATTTTTGCCGATTATCTCAGATCCTGTGTTTTGATATTGTCCATATCGTCGTAGGTCTGGTTTTCGCCGCACATACCCCAAATAAAGGTATAGTTGTGGGTGCCTACGCCGCTGTGTATTGACCAGCTGGGCGAAATTACCGCCTGCTCGTTGTGCATAATGATGTGACGGGTTTCGTCGGGTTTGCCCATAAGATGAATGACAGCCTGGTCTTCGGGTACTTCGAAGTACATATAAACTTCCATTCTTCTTTCGTGCGTGTGGCTGGGCAGGGTGTTCCAGGCGGAGCCTTCCGCAAGTTCGGTCATACCCATTGCAAGCTGGCAGCTTTCGCACACGTCGCCTATAATGAACTGGTTGATTGTGCGTTTGTTTATCCCTTCAACCGTGCCGAGATGTCTCTGCACGCAGTACTTCACGCCTTCGGGCGGGTTTTTGCCTTCCACGGGTTTAACTATTTTTACCGTGGGATAGGTCTTGTGGGCGGGGCTCGAATTTATGTAAAATTTGGCGGGGTTTTTGCCGTCTGCAGAAGCAAACTCAACCTGTTTCGTTCCCATACCGATATAAATGCCTTCCTTATTGCCTATATCGTATTTCTTGCCGTCAAGGGTGATTACGCCCGCGCCGCCGATATTAATTACGCCCATTTCCCTGCGTTCCAGAAAGTATGCGGTAGCAAGCTCTTTGAAAGTGCCGAGAGACAAGGTCTTTTTAACGGGCATTGCGCCGCCCGCGATAATTCTGTCCTGATGGGAATAGGTCAGAAGAATTTCATCCCCTTCAAACAGTTTTTCAATCAGATATTTTTCCCTTAACGTTTCCGTGTCGTACTTTTTCGAATCGTCGGGATGATTAGCATAGCGGATATCGAATTTCATAAATAACTCCTTTCACGCATTAAACATATGCCGTGAGATTAATGTTTACCGTAAAACGCCTGCTTGGCGGAATTTATCCGCCAACGCGTTTTTAGGCGACAATGTTTCGTATTTGATTTAAATTAAGTTCCGGCTTTATCCCACGTATCGCGGATAAAATTAATACAGGGTACTATATCTTCGCCGGTAGTTCCTTCCAGAACAAGCGTCGCGTGTTTGTCGTACGCTTTGATTTTTGCAAAGATTTTTTCAAAATCAAACATACCTTTGCCGGGCGCAACCTGTTTTAACTGACCGTCTTTGAATACGCAGTCCTTGATATGGAACACAACGATTTTGCCGTAAAAAGTCCTTAATCCTTCGTCCAGAATTTCAAGATACTTTTTATAGTTTGCAGCGTCCAGATAGTTGTAAAGGTCGAATATGACCTTAATATTGTCCGCGCCTATTTCGTCTATAGCCCTTTTAAGAGTCTGAACGTTCCAGCACACGTGACCCGCCGCGCCTTCCATTCCGACGTACGCGCCCACGCTCTTTGCGTATGCGCTCAGTTCTTTAAAGGTCTCCACAACGTCCCAAAGCGCGTCGTCCGTGCGGTTCATGGGGTTGTAAGTCCACTTGTCGTCGTTGAAACTGCCCGTTTCGGACCCGACTATGTTACAGCCCAGATTAGCCGAATATTTTAAGTACTCTTTAAATACTCTCTTGCACTTTACAACCTTTTCCTTATCCGAATGCACGGGATTGAAATACGCGCCTATGAGCGGCACTTCGATTTCAGCCTTATTCAGCGCATTGCCGATAGCCAAGGTGTTTTCTTCATTCAACGCGCCCGCTTCGTAGGGTATTTCGTCCATAAACTTATACGCCACAAGCTGCACTGCGGAAATACCGCAATCCTTTGCCTTTTGTATCGCGTTGTCCAGTCCTTTAACGCCCAAATCATGCGTTCTGAAAGCAATTTTCATAAAAATCTCCTTCACGTGAATTTGCCTTCGCAAATTTTCCGTGAGATTGCTTTGGTCGTAAATTCTCTATCGGGCGGAACGAATCCGCCCTTGAAAATTTTCGGCGTAAGCATTTATATTTTTAAATTGAAGCGCGCCTTAAAACTTATATTACAAAAACCGTGTTAAATTTTGCGGCGCAACTTACCTGCAAATTTATAATTTTTATCTCTGGACTCTGCCCGAACCGTCGCCGCCGGCAAGCGCTTCGACTTCCTTTCTCGAAACAAGGTTGAAGTCGCCGGGAATGGTATGCTTCAGAGCCGAAGCCGCCACGCCGAATTCAAGCGCGGTCTTAAAGTCCTTTCCGTCCAGGAAGCCGCATATTACGCCGCCCGCAAAGCTGTCGCCGCCGCCGACCCTGTCGACTATGGGAGAAATGCGGTACTCTCTCGAATGGTAGAACTCTTTCGTTTCGCCGTTATAAATGCATGCGGACCAGCCGTTGTCGGAAGCCGAGTGGCTTACGCGCAACGAAGAAATTGCATACTTGAATTTGAATTTTTTAACCATCTGCTCGAAAATGGACTTGTATCCGGCAAGTTCCAGTTCGCCGCTGGTAACGTCGGTGTTGCCGGGTTTGAAACCTAATACGAGTTCGGCGTCTTCTTCGTTGCCGATACATACGTCAACATATTTCATAAGTTTGGTCATAACTTTTTGCGCCTTTTCGCTCGTCCACAGCTTTTTGCGGAAATTCAGGTCGCACGAAACGGTTACGCCGTGTTTTTTTGCGGCTTTCAAAGCGGCTTCGGTCAAGTCCGCCGCGCTGTCCGATACGGCGGGGGTAATTCCCGTGAAGTGGAACCAGTCGCAGTCCTTGAAAATTGCGTCAAAATCGAAATCTTTTGCGGTTGCGGTGGTGATTGAAGAATGAGCTCTGTCGTAAACGACTTTCGAAGGTCTCATTGCCGCGCCCGTTTCAAGGTAGTAAATACCAAGTCTTTCGCCGCACTTTGCAACGTGGCAGGTTTTTACGCCGTACTTTTTCAAAGCGGCAAGCGCGCACTCGCCCAGCTCGTTATCGGGAACGGCGGTAACGAATTCGGCGCTGTGTCCGTAGTTTGCGCAGGACACTGCAACGTTGGCTTCGCCGCCGCCGTAGTTGACGTCAAACTCGTCTGCCTGAATAAACTTTTCGTTGTCGGGGGTTGAGAGACGGAGCATAATTTCGCCCATGGTTACAATTTTCTTCATTTTATTTCTCCTTAATCGTTATATATATTTTTTTATTTTTTACTTTTTCAATACAAGGTGTACGGCAAAGCCGCCGAATTCGTTTTTGAGATATGCAACGTTCATAACGCCGTCGGCATTGTATTTTACCGAACTTTCGTCAACGTCGTATCCGCGCAGGTTTAGCTGGTAAACCGCCCTTTTAACAGAGTTGGTTGCAACCGCTATGTGCCCGTGCGTGCCGCGGAAGGGCGCTTTCATCATTTCCATATAGGTGGAAGCGAATACCGAGCTGTTGCCCACTTTTTTTGTAAAGCCGAACGCATTGTCGAATTCGTCCGCGACGGCTTCCGCTTCTTCGGGGTTTGCGCAGTTGAGCCCCACGTGAACCATAGTAAAGCCCAGCATTTTGTCAATTGCTTCACGGCAGAGTTTTGTAATGCCTTCCCAGTTTTCTTCGTCCAGAAGTTTATTGGGAACTATCCAGCTTCCGCCGCAGCAGACTATTTTATTATAAGCGAGATATGTATTCAGGTTGTCTGCCGAAACGCCGCCTGTGGGCATAAAGCGCATTGAAGAATAGGGCGCGGAAATTGCCTTTATGTAAGAAAGTCCGCCCGCCTGTTCCGCAGGGAAAAATTTTACAAAATCAAGCCCCAGTTCCATCGCCTGCTCTATTTCGCTTGCAGACGATACGCCGGGCGCGAAAGGTATGCCCTTGTCAAGGCAGTGTTGCACAACCTGCGGGTTGAGCCCGGGAGCCACGCAAAATTTTGCGCCCGCTTTTGCCGCCGCGTCCGCCTGCTCGCAGGTTAAAACGGTACCCGCGCCCACAAGCATATCGGGATAGGCTTTTACCATTCTTTTAATCACTTCGTCCGCGCCCTTTGCACGGAAAGTCACTTCCGCGCAGTTAATGCCGCCGTCGCGGAGAGCTTTTGCGAGTTTTTCCGCGTTTTCCACCTTATCCAGTTTGATTACGGGGACAATGCCCACGTTTTCAAGCTGGGATACAAGCGCGTCCAGTTTTTCTTTTACATTGTTTTTTGTCTTGGTTTTTGCTTTTGCTTTTACAGCCATAAAATACCCCTTGTCTACGCTGACCGCGTAGTATTCTAACGTATTGATTATAAGGCATTTCCAGAATTTAGTAAATATACAAAACGGATATGTTTATACACTTTACGGATAAACACCGTTGCGGCGGTTTGCGGCTTAAAAAACCGTGTTTACCGCTTGCAATTAATTTGCCGCTGTGTTATAATGAACAGGCTAAACAAAATCTTAATAACGGGTGAAAAGGTTTCCGCATTTTTTTATGCGGAAAAGTGTTGCGTATGCAAATTTTTTAATTATTTTTTTATATACAGCCAAACTAAGAATAGCCTGTCGGCAATTCTCCATAGTTTTGGTTGTAAAATAGCACAAAGCGGAAAACACCCAATGATTTTGTTTAGCGGCAATTAGGAGATTTGCTTGGAATAGGGGTGCGTCTCTTAATTGGGACGCATTTTTTTATTTTAAAAAACAAAATCAAAGGAGAAACTTATGGAAAAACAAGAAGTTTTAAACGAGCTGTACGCGTTGCGCGCAGGGCTTTCCGTAATTTCGCAGCAGTATGACAAGGCACTGTCCATCGAAGACGACTGCGACGGAAAACTTGCCGAAAATGCAAAAGATTTCAGCGGCGACCTTGTCTGGTACGAACGCCGCCCGTGGGAATACGACACTGAACATTATTTTCTGAAACTTGAAAAATTGCAAGACCGTTACGGGTATGTAGAGAACTATGAAGATAAAATAGGAGCGGGCGAAATCGAAAAAGACGAAACAGTTAAAGCTGCAAGCAGCTGGGAACACAAAATAGATGAAAATTATGCAAAAGGCAGAAAGGCTTTCAACCGCTGGCTTGCCGACGACGAATGCGACGCATATTTTAACCGCATTTTACAGGACAGACAAAACAAACAAGACAGCACTATAAATTACTGTGAAGAAAAAAGGAGTGCAAAAAAGGGGAAAATTCTTTCAATAGTCTTCTTTTCGATTGCCGTAGTCTTCGCAATAGCTATAGCGGCAATGTTTGCGGGAGATTGCAGAAACATAATTGCAATTACAATTTATTTAATTTTGCCGTTTGTAGTGTTTACCGTTTTAGGTATAGTTTTTATTTGCAAATCTAAAAGCGACAAAGCGGCGTATAAACGGGAAGTAGAAGAAGCCAAGGGATTGCTTACGACGGCGCAATGGCTTGTGGACAACCTGCCGCAAAACAAGGAAAGGGTTCGCGCAATTCTGAAAGAAAAGGACAACAAAATTGCGCCCATAAAAGAAAGCTGCAACGAATTTTATATGGCGCTTGCCAAAAGGTTTAACCCCCTGCTTGACGAAAGGGACTGGGCACACTTGGACCTTGTCATATTCGAGCTTGAAACCCGCCGCGCCGACACCGTGAAGGAAGCGTTGCAACTTGTAGACCGCGAGCTGCAGACCGAGAGAATTCAGCAGACCATTGTACAGGCTACCGAGCAGATTTGTTACGAAATACGCCGCGGCTTTGCAAGGCTTGAAGCGACCATTGTCCGCTGTTGCGAAGCAATTTGCGCACAGCTTGCGGTGATGAACGTTCAGCTTGCAGGCATAAGCTCGCAACTTTCCGAACTTACCGACAGCGTAAACTTAGGCAACGCATTGCAGGCAAAAGCGAATGTAACCAGCTCGCAACTGCTAAGCAGTGTAAATTACATAAGATACTATAACTGATACACACAATAAACGCCGCGCAGAAAGCGCGGCGTTTATTATTTGAAATATTTATGCGGCAGGCACGAGTTTTATAAGAAACAGCGCGTTTTCGCCGCCGCCCTTTGATACGGTATGCGCACCCGCGGCAAGGTCAACGGTTATAACAAAACAGTTCCCTTCCGCCGAAGGCGTTTTATTCACCCCGTCTACCGATACCGTCTTGTTATTCAGAAGGTAAATATACATTTTCATATTATCCGCAACGGTAAACGTAACCTTGCCCGCGCTGTCGAGTTTCAACGCGGAGTTTTTGGGTATCGTAATGCCCGCTATTACCGTTTCCGCATGCGACTTGGTATTGCCCGCAACCGTAAAACCGTTACCGGACTTGTTGGGAATAAACGTCACTTCGCCTTCAACGGGACCTGTTACTTCTCCCCCTTGGTTTCCGCCGTCGCCGTTGCCCGAGCCGTCGCCCGGACCGGCATTTCCGCCCGAGACTTCTATGCCGCCCACCTTGACAAGGTCCGACGTATAGGCAGTAAGAGCGGATTTAAGCGCGGTTATTATGCCGTAATTCGCATCTTCCTTGGCGTTGTCGAATTCCCATTTGAAATCGCCGCCGCCGATACGCCCCGCGTATTTTTCCACTTTTTCCTTTGCAAATTCCGGACTGTCCGCTTCGTACTCATAAAAATCTGCGGCTGTATCGAAGTTGCTGTAAACAGTGCCGCCCTGTTTTGTCGTGTACTCGGCGGAAACCTGCTCGTTCCGCGAAGTTGCAACATAGCAGTCTATATTTGTCTTGTCGGCGGTATCTTGCTGGGTAATCAGTTTAAGGTTTGACTTCGAACAGTCGAACGTGTTGCCGAACGCCTTGATAATTCCGCCGTCTTCGCCCGAAAAAGTGCCTTCCCCCAGAGCGTCCGTACCCTGCATTGAAGAGAGCATAGGGCGCATAGGCGCAGTGGAACGGAAATAGTTGTTTTCCACAAACGCGCTCGCGCCGTAGGTTACGCCCACGCCGTATTTTGCGTTGCCGTCGAAATAGTTGTTGTAAACGTGGACGGTACACGTTCTTATTCTGGGGTGACGAGAGTCGGAATGGTCGTACCAGTTGTGGTGGTAAGTTATGTAGTTTGTGGTCTTTTCATCTTTCATTCCCTGCAGATTGCACTTGCCGCTATCCCAGAAATGGTTGTAAGAATGGGTAACGTAAGTGGACAGCTTGGTATCCAGCGCGCCGTCGCCCTTTGTCTGGTCGTTGTCGCCGCCCGCGCCGCCGTAAAACATATCGCAGTTATGCACCCAGATATGGTCGTTTTCGTTCTCTATGCCGATATTGTCGATACCGCTGCCGACCGTGTTCATAAACCCGATATTGCGTATTTCAACGTTGGAACTTCTGACAACGCGAAGCCCCCACCCGTTCGCGGTTGCGTCGCAACCTATCCCTTCGAAAGTCACGCCCGCTTTTATTTCTTTTATAAGAAAGTTACCCGCGTCCGAATTGGCTGTATCCAGAACGCCAACGTTGCCAATCATACGGACGGAAAGCGGCTTCGTTTCCTTTTTATACGCTGTCAAAATCGCCTGCAATCCCACGCAGTTTACGCCCGCGACGGTCAAAGATACCGTATGCTTGTTTTCATTGGTGACGTAAAGCACGTTTGCGCCCGTCTTCAGAGTTCCGTCATCACTGTACGCGCCCGAAGACGTACCGTTGACAAACGCATAACCCGAACGGTCGTGCGGTACTACCTTTATGTTTTCCGCGGGCGCGGACTTGCTTTCGTCTTCGGACATATCCGCACCGCCGCAGGGAACGACCTTGAACGAGTAGTTCCCCGCTTTAAGCCCCACCGCGTCCGCGCGGAAATAATCTTTATATTCGCGAACCAGCGGAGCGTCGAGTTTTTCGTACACGCCGCCGTCTGCTTTGCAGTAAACGTTATAACCTGTTGCGCCCTGAACTTTATCCCATTCAACGTAAGCCGACTCCAGATCGCCCGCCGCTTTTGTTATGTTCACGCTTCCTTCGGGAACGGACGGAATTACGCTTCCGCCGTTACCGTTGCTTTCTTCTTCGTTGCCGCCGCCGTTACTGCCGCCGTTCGTAGCGCCGTTGTTTTCACCATGACTGTCGCCGTTGCCACCGTCCGTTGTGTTGCAACCCGCAAAGGCAAATATGCCCAGGCTTGCCAACAGCGCGGCAATAACGCGTTTCAAATTTTTACTCATTTTTCCCCCTTAGATTATCCGCATCTTATGTGCGGAGCCGACTAATTGCAATTACATTATACTCCTATCTACGCAGAAAGACAATCATAAATGAAACAAATTTACAAAACATTTTATTTTTTAACAAAACAATCTCCCGCGCCGAAGTGTACTTACCATAGCAACCAGACATACGGTTTTAAAAAGCCATTAACAAATTGTTCGCGAGCTTATTAAATACACATTATTTACAAAGATAAATTGATATTTTTAAACCTTAAACTTAATTGCTTTTCCCTGTTCCCGTATTCTCCGATACTTAAATTTTTAAGTTTTCAAACATATTCGGCTTTGAAATGCCTGTCGGTATCCGTAACTTTCATTTAACATTACTCTTATCGCTTGAATATAATTAAGCGGAGGTTTTATATGTTTAATTATAATAATCAACCCAACAATTACATGGGCAACAACGGAAATATGAGAAACAATAATCAGAACAGTGCAAATGATTTTGAAACTTTACAGAACGCGCGAAAAGATTTAGTTGGCGAATTACAGGCGATTATCGAGTATGACGACCATTTACATAGTACAAATAACGAAATAGCAAAAGCTACATTGGAAAATATCAGAAATGAAGAGATAACGCACGTAGGCGAGCTTTTGGGACTGTTATATTATTTGGCGCCTTATCAAAAGGCTTTCGTAGAACAAGGTTTAAACGAATTTAGCGACAGACTGAACAAGAAATAATAATCAAAAAACGACGGGATAAAGCCCGCTTCACATAGGAAATTAAAACCAAACTTTGAAAACCGCTCCTTTAAACGATACGGAAAGCTCTCTGACGATTTGCCGGAGAGCTTTTAACTAAGCATAATTAAGTAAGATATACCGTTTAACGTACAAATGTTTTTATCTGCCCAGCCAGCCGCCGTCCACGGCGAGCGTAAAGCCGTTGACGTAGTCCGAAGCGGACGAAGCAAGGAACACCGCCGCGCCCTGCAAATCTTCGGGCGTGCCCCAGCGCCCCGCGGGAATGCGCGCAAGAATATCAGAACTGCGCTCTTCATCCTGCCTTAAATTTTGCGTATTGTTCGTCGCCATATAGCCGGGCGCAATACCGTTCACGTTTATGCCGTATTTAGCCCACTCGTTGGCAAGGGTCATAGTCACGCCTTTTATTGCAGACTTGGAAGCGGTGTACGACGGAGCGCGTATCCCGCCCTGATAGGATAGCATTGAAGCTATGTTTATGACTTTTCCGCCCGAATTCTGTTTAATGAACTGTTTTGCAACCGCCTGTGTCAGAAAGAAAACCGTCTTTAAATTCACGTTTAAAACGCTGTCCCAGTCTTCTTCGGAAAACTCTATCGATTCCTGTCTTTTTATAATTCCCGCGTTGTTTACAAGAACGTCTATTCTGCCGAACTTTTCAAGCGTTTCCCCGATCACCGTGGGAATAACGTCCAGCGAGAAAAGGTCGGCGATTACGTTGTGAAAATTTTTGCCGCACTGCGCCGCGGTTTCGTCCGAAGGTCTGCGGGATACGCCCACAACTTTCGCGCCCGCTTCAACGTACGCCCTGCATATGCCCTGACCCAGCCCCGTGTTGCTGCCCGTGACTATTGCAACCTTGTCCTTTAAACCGAATTTGTCTAAAATCATTTTTCTGCCCCTTAATATTAATTTGAAATATTGTAAATTCTTTTAATTTTTTTCAAAAACCCTTTCGCCGCCCGCTGGAATTTCATAAACTGTTCCGCGTATTTCCAGCCATACGGGAATGCACGACGGATTGTATACCCTTTCGCCGTCCAGCGAAAATACCAGACTGTTGTACGCCGCGCAATAGCGGTAAACTTCGCCGCAGGTTGCAAACCACACGTCTTCCGCCTTTGCCGCGCGCCGCGCAAACTCTTCGATTACGTGCCAGTTGTTATGGTCGTCAAACTCGTAACTGTGTCCCCATATAAGAAAAAACCAGGGTTCGCGGTGTTTAAAATCTTTTTCGGGCGAACCGCCGAAAAATTTATCCGAAAGATTGCCAAGCTCCGCGTCCGCGTGGTGGCAGGTGGGTTTCAATTTCAGCCAGTCGCCGGGAATTGCGAAAGTATGCGAACTTTCGGTCGTGCGCGAATAATCTATGCCCAAGCCCTTCAACATTGAAATTATTGCGTCGTTGTAGCCGTTGTATGCGTAAGCCATACCGCGCACTATCTTTTTAAACTTGTTTTCAAGGTAAAGCCTGTTCTGCAAAACTTCGTTCACCGCTTCCGCAAGCGGAACTTTGTCAAGAAATATGTGCCGCGCGCCGTGTACGGCTATCTCATGAGAGCCGCCGTTGAAAGTTTCAAAGGTTTCGCGCTCGTCCATTCTGCCGTGCCAGTTTTCGCAGTCGAATAAAAGATTGTTTAAATTGAAGGTAGCTTTGAGACCGTGCCGGTCAAAAATTTTTACAAGTTTTTTATCCGCCGCCACGCCGTCGTCGTAACTGAACGACAGCGCCTTTGCTTTGCCGCACGGAAAGCGCATATACTTTTCTTCGTACATCTGTCTGAAACTCATTTGTTCCCCCTGTCGGAAAATACTTTTTCAAGCTGCTCTTCCGCAACCCTTTCGCTTTCGCCGTACACTTCGGCGGGCTTTATAAGTCCGGACGATGTTTTCCATTTGCCGGACAGAAATCTTCCGCCGAACAGCACGCTGCGCGTTACCCAGTCGGACACCATTCCTATCCAAAGCCCCATTGCGCCGAGATGTATCCCCGCCCACTCGCAGGTTAATATATAACACAGCCCCACGCGCATTACAATCATTGACGCCAACGCCGCGCCCATTACGTATTTTACGTCCGTATTGGCTTTAAGCACCGCAGGCATACCGAACGACAGCGGATAAGTTACTATCTGTACCGGCAGGCACAGCAGCAGGCAGTTCCAGGCAACGGCGCGCGCTTCGCCCGAGATGTTGTAGAAGTTCAGAAGCAGCGGCGAAAGCCCGAAAGTCAGTGCAACGCAACACGCATTGCCTATATAGTTTATAAGCAACATACGCCTGATATAAAACCTGACCTGCCCTATATTTCCCGTGCCGACCGCCTGACCTATTACCGTAAGGGTAGCCGTGTTTATACCGTTGCCGACGATAGAGCTTACCGTGTTCACATTGTACGCGACAGAGTTAGCCGCCGACTGGATATTAAGCTCGCCGACCTTATAAATGCTTATGGTAATAAAAGAAATTACGAGAATTTTACCGAGCTGGAAAAGACTGTTTTCTATGCCGCTGGGTATGGCAAGTTTTAACACTCTCTTTATAAGCCCGCCGTCAAAGCGGAATTTTTCAAATACTTTAATTCTCACCGCGTTGTTCTTGCGCGACAGTAAGAACAGCGTAAAGAACGCGGGGAAAATTCTTGCGAGCAGAGTGCCGAGCGCAACGCCCGCTATGCCCATATTGCACGCGTATATAAAAATTGCGTTAAAACCGATATTCAGGAAAAAACTTATTATGCCCGAAAGCATTGTGTTCATACTCTTGCGCTGCGCCCTTAAAACGGCGGCGCAACAGTTGAACAGCGCAATGAACGGGAACGAAGCAGAAATTATGTAAAAATATACGTATGCGTTTGAAAGGGTTTCGTCCCCCGCCGAACCGAACAGTAAATTTATAATCTGGTTATTCAGTCCCAGACTTATTGCAGTCACGGCGAAAGCGAAAATAAGCATTAAAACCATAAGCTGCTTCGCGCTCTTGTTCGCGTCTTCCGTCTTTCCCGCGCCTAAAAACTGCGACGTTATTATCGCGCCGCCCACGCCGAACGCGCTGAACAGCTGGGTGATTAAACTTGCAATCTGGTCCACGGCGGTTATCGCGGTAAGGACGTTGTCGCCCGCGCCCGATTTAGCGTACGAAGCCATAAGCCCGTCTATCATTCCAAGCGACATTGAAAGGGCGGACTCCACCACTATCGGTATAATCAGAAACGCAAGCGCTTTTGCCGTAAATAACGTGTACTTTTCTTTTACTTTTACTTTTTGCATTTTTCGCCTTCCACGACCGCTTTGAGTCAATACATTGTAATACTTTAATACCCGAAAGTAAAGGGTTTTACGACAATTTATCCCTTTATATTGCCCACCCTGTTGTCGGTGCAGGCAACCCTGAAAAATTTGAAAGTAGCAAAGCCGCCGCTCTCGCTTTCCGAACGGGCGTAAACGCCCATTCTCGCGCCCGTCCACACCCCGCCCGAAGCGTAAAATTTATGGGTGAACGCGTTACCGCCCGCGCTGAGTTTATAAGTCAGCTTGTTGCGCTCTTCGAATTTTGCAGATACGCTGAACGTTATATATTCGTCGTCGTAGGGCTGGCTGCGGGCAATGGTTTCGTCCTTACCGTCTATGCTGCCCTTTCTTATTTCAAAATAGTTCCTGCCGTCCCGCCTTACCACGCATACGTAACCGTACTCTCTGCCGAACATAACAAAACCCGCTTCGTCGCCGTCGTTTGAAAAGTTCAGCCTGCACTTTGTTTTGGCGGAAAAATTGAGATAGGTTATTTTCTGCAAAAACAACTGCGGCGCGCTGCCGAGATTTCCGCCGTGCGGCACGCAGTAAAGTTTCAGCCCGCCCTTCATTTCGTACCAGCCTTGTACGGGGTTGGCGGGGTTTTGCCACACTGGCGACAGTTTTTCCTTAAAACCGTCTTCGGGGTCGATTTCGTAGCCGGTCTTTATATCCACGGGATATTCCCCGCCCGAAACGGGAGTGCCAGCAATGTTTCCTTCGCTTTCGCCGCAGATAAGCCAGTCGCCGCGCCACTGCGCGGGTTGCAGATGAACCACCCTGCCGTACGCGCCCTTATCCTGAAAGTGCATAAACGCCCAGCGTTGACCTGAGTCGTCAAGGTCTATAAGCGCACCCTGGTGGGGACCGTTTATATCCGTTTCGCCCTGCATTAACACAACTTTTGTCTCATAGGGACCGTAAATATTTTCCGACCGCAAATCAACCTGCCAGCCGCTTTTTACGCCGCCGCAGGGAGCGAGTATATGAAAGTATTTGCCCTGTCTGTAAATTTTGGGTCCTTCTACCGTGGGGGCAAGATTTTCACCGTCGTATATAACAGTATAATTTTCGTCTGCGGAACACAGCTGTTCGTCCGCTTCGAACAATGCGAGTTTTGAATTGAAGCCTATGCGGCTCTTTGCGAACGCGCACACTACATACGCGCCGCCGTCCGTCCATATGGGGCAGGGGTCTATAAGTCCCTTGCGCCTTATCAGCGGGCGCAGAGGCGACCACTTGCCGTAAGGATTGTCGGCAGTGGAAACGTAAATACCTTCGTCGGGGAAGGGTATAAGGCAGTAAAACCTGCCCATATGGCACCTTAGCGAAGGCGCCCACGCGCCGTTGCCGTGCAAAACTTTGTCATACCCGTCAAAGGGGATTTTATCTATAACGTAGTTGATAAGCCGCCACTCGACTAAATTTTTAGAGTGCAGCACGGGCACGCCGGGAATGTAGTTGAAACTTGAAGCGACCATAAAATAATCGCTGCCCACGCGTATTACGTCGGGGTCGGAATAATCGCTTTGTATAACGGGATTTTCGTATCTCATAATCTTTCTCCCAAAGTTTTGTATATACGTCGCCACGGGAAAACGCAAGGTTACCGCAGGCAACTGTTTATACACAGTAATTTTACCACTTTTAAAAACGCTTTTCAATGTTTTACCCTGACATTTTTGTGAAATTAAATATTTAAAGGCGGCGGGCAAAAGCCCGCCGCCAAAATTCAATCGGATTTCATAATAGTTAAAATAGAAGTAATATCTTCCAGATGTTTCTGCATATTTACAATTGCGGTTTTAATCTGCCCTATCTCGTCCGCGCTGTCAATTTCTTCCGTCTGCTCCCAACGCACGCAATCGTTTACAAAAGGACAGTTACTCCTTTTATTGCGCGGCAATTTAAAGTTACCGCAATGTCCGCAATCTATTGCGTAAAAATAAGTTTTGTTTTTAACGTAATGCTTTATAAAATATTTACAATTTGTGCAAGACCGCGAGTCTTTATTTTCATTTGTCATAATCCACCGCCATATTGTCGTTCTAAAATGATTTTAACATATTAACATCAGCAAATCACGAAGTATAGGTATTGCCTATAAAAAATTTTATTTTATGCAATAACTGCAAGTCATAAATTTCAAACATTGTCTATAAAATTTTTTTTAATGTTAAAATTTTAAACGGCGGCGAGCAAAAGCCCGCCGCCGTCTGTTTTTCAGCCGATTATTTTTTAAAGGCACATATTAAATATATTTTCAACGTCCTGCGGGGTAAGGGTTTTAAAGCCGTTTATACTCTTTCCGCCGCAGGCTTTTTTCGCCATCTCTTTAAAGTGCTTTTTATCTATGCCCGCGTCCGTTAACGTTTTACCGAGTTTCAGCGTGCCGAAAAGGAATTTATCCAGCTCTTCTATACCCGCTTTCGCCGCTTCTGTCGCAGGCAGGTTTTTATCCACGCCGAATACGTTTACCGCAAACTTTTTACACCTTTCCGCGGTGGTACCGTCAAGGCAGTAGCTAAGCCAGCGCGGCGTAAGTATCGCAAGCCCCAGCCCGTGGGTTATATCGTAAAAAGCCGAAAGCTCGTGTTCCATAGGATGAACGCTCCAGGCATGGGTTTTGCCGCCCGTGATAAAGCCGTTTATCGCCCAGCTCGAAGCCCACATTAAATTTGCGCGCGCTTCGTAATTTTCGGGTTCGCGCATTGCCGCGGGCGCGTATTTTATAACCGTGCGCATAAGGCTTTCCATAATCCCGTCCAGCATTTCAAGGTCTGGGTTTACGGTAAAATAAGTTTCCATTATGTGCGAAAGGATATCCGCAGAGCCGCAAGCCGTCTGGTATTCGCTTACCGTATAGGTCAGCGCTGGATCTAAAAACGAAGCTCTGGGGCGCAGGATATCGTTCATTCTTCCCAGTTTTTCGTTTGTTTCAAGGTTGGTGATAACGCCGCCGCCGTTCATTTCAGAACCGGTTGCCGCAAGAGTTAAAACGGTCACCACGGGAAGCGCGTCGTTTATGGGCGCCTTTTCGCTGAAAAACAGCCACGGGTCGAAATTCACCTTCGCGCCCGCCGCCATATATTTTGAAGCGTCCAGCGTAGAGCCGCCGCCCACGGCGAGTATAACGTCCACCCCTTTTTGTTTGCAGATATCAGCGCCCGCCCTTACGCTCTCTATTCTGGGATTGGGGGCTATGCCCGAAAGTTCGTAAAGCTCAAGACCCGCCGCCTCAATAATTTTTACAATCCTGCCGTAAAGCCCGCTCTTTTTAACCGAGCCGCCGCCGTAAGTCAACAGCACCTTTTTGCCGTGTTTTTTAAGTTCTTCCCCCAAAAGGTCCAGCTTGTCGCCGAAATATACCTTGGTCGGCGCGGTGTAAACAAAATCCATAATTTTCTCCTTTTTATAAATTATAATAAATACCGTATGAATAGTCAACCGTGAAATATCGGCGGGAGTTGCCTGTAATTTTTTTTGTCAAAACAACGGATATATATTTGTAATTTGTCATAAATATTGGTATAATTAATCAGTATTAAAATATTTATTTAATAAATTTTAACAGGAGAACAGGATGTCACAAAACGTTTTTGAAGGCACGCCCGAACAGATGAACAGGCTTTTGGCGTGTATTGCGGAACACCGCGGCGAAGCGGGCGCGCTGATGCCCGTCCTGCACGAAGCGCAGGATATTTACGGATACCTTCCCGCCGAAGTTCAGACCGTGATTGCCGAAGAGCTGTCTATCCCCCTTGCCGAAGTTTACGGGGTTGCGACTTTTTACTCGCAATTCTCTTTAAACCCCAAGGGCAAACACAAGATCAGCGTATGCTTGGGCACCGCCTGCTACGTAAAGGGAAGCGACAAAGTTCTTGCGGCGATTGAAAGGGAGCTGGGCATACGTTGCGGCGAATGCACACCCGACAAAAAGTTTTCAATTGAAAACTGCCGCTGCGTAGGCGCGTGCGGGCTTGCGCCCGTAGTCATAATCGACGGCGAGGTTTACGGAAAACTTACCGAGCGCGACGTTGCGGGTATATTGGACAAATACATAAAGGATTAAAGGGCGGAAAAAAATGACAAGAGAACAACTTAAAAAACTTGCCGCCGAAAAAGCGGATTTAATCAACGTAAGAAAAATAGTGCGCGAGCAGGCTGAAAAACTTGCAAAGAATACCGCGTACAGAAAACAGATTTTAGTTTGCGGCGGTACGGGCTGTACTTCGTCCCATTCATTAAAAGTCATAGAACAGCTTGAGCAGTCTTTCAAAGAACTTAAAATAAACGACGTGCTGATAGTAAAGACCGGCTGTTTCGGACTGTGCGCGCTGGGACCTATTATGATAGTCTATCCCGAAGGCGCGTTTTACCCCCATATGACCCCCGAACACGCAAAAACGGTTGCGGAAAACCATCTTATTTACGGCGGAAAGCCCGTGACCGGGCTTTTATATGCGGAAACGGTACACGAAGACGGAAGCATTATCCCCTTTTCCGAAATACCTTTTTACAAACACCAGATGAGAATCGCTTTGCGCAACTGCGGCGTTATTGCCGCCGAAAGCATTGACGAAGCGATAGGCGCGGGCGACTATGCCGCGCTTTGCAAGGCGCTGTTTGAAATGACGCCCGAAAGCGTTATCGAAGAAATCAAAAAATCGGGTCTGCGCGGCAGGGGCGGCGCGGGTTTCCCCACCGGCATCAAGTGGCACCTGACGCGGATTGCGCAGGGCGATAAAAAATACGTCTGCTGTAACGCGGACGAAGGCGACCCCGGCGCGTTTATGGACCGCTCCGTTCTGGAAGGCGACCCGCACACCGTTCTTGAAGCTATGGCTATTGCGGGCTATGCCGTGGGCGCTGACGAAGGATATATTTACGTGCGCGCAGAGTACCCCATTGCCGTTGAAAGGCTGAACATTGCCATTGCGCAGGCGCGCAAATACGGACTTCTGGGCAAAAATATTCTGGGCAGCGGATTTGACTTCGACATACATATCAGGCTGGGCGCGGGCGCGTTCGTCTGCGGCGAAGAGACCGCGCTTATGGCTTCTATAGAAGGTCACCGCGGCGAACCCAGACCCAGACCGCCCTTTTCGGCACAGTGCGGTCTGTTTAAAAAACCCACCGTACTCAACAACGTTGAAACCTGGGCGAACATTGCCCCCATTATTTTAAACGGCTATCACTGGTTCTCTTCCATAGGAACCGAAAAATCAAAGGGAACCAAAGTTTTCGCAGTCGGCGGAAAGATAAACAACGTGGGACTTGTAGAAGTTCCTATGGGTACTCCCCTTAAAACCATTGTATACGACATTGGCGGAGGCATACCCGACGGAAAAGCGTTTAAAGCCGCGCAGACTGGCGGACCTTCGGGAGGATGTATCCCAGCGAAGCACATAGATATAGAAATGGACTTTGACAACCTTGTGGCGATAGGCTCTATGATGGGCAGCGGCGGACTTATCGTAATGGACGAAGACACCTGTATGGTAGACATCGCAAAATTCTATCTTGAATTTACCGCGGACGAAAGCTGCGGCAAATGCGTACCCTGCCGCATAGGCACAAAGCGGCTTTTGGAAATTCTGACCAAAATTACAGAAGGCAAGGGCGAAAAAGAAGACCTTGAAAAGATAAAGGAAATTGCGGAGCATATGAAGTCTTCTTCACTGTGCGCGCTGGGACAGTCGGCGCCCAACCCCGTTCTTTCGGCAATGGAGCACTTCGGCGGCGAGTACGAAGCGCACATAAACGAGAAGAAATGCCCCGCAGGCGTGTGCAAGTCAATGCTTTCATACTACATAGACCCCGAAAAATGCCGCGGCTGTACGCTGTGCAAACGCAACTGCCCCGCAAACGCAATTTCGGGTACGGTAAAAAGCGCGCACGAAATAGACCTGAAAGCCTGCATAAAATGCGGGCAGTGTATTGCGCACTGTAAGTTCGGCGCAATAGTGAAAAAGTGAGGTGCGAGAATATGATTAATTTAACTATAAACGGCATACCCGTAAGCGTGCCCGAAGGCTCTACCATATTGCAGGCGGCTAAACTTGCCAACGTGAGAATACCCACCCTTTGCTACCTTAAAGATGTGCAGTGCGTGGGGTCCTGCCGTATGTGTCTTGTGGAAGCGAGCGGCGCGCGCGGACTCGTGGCGGCGTGCGTATACCCCGTATCGGAAGGTATGGACGTAAAGACCAACACGCCCCGCGTAAGAAAATCGAGAAAGACGACCATTGAACTTATACTTTCAACCCATAAAAAGAAATGTTTAAGTTGCCCCCGTTCGATGAACTGCGAACTGCAAAAACTCGCGCTTGAATACAACGCGGAAGAAGACAGGTTCGGAACCGACCACGATGTAAAACCCGTGGACGATTTTTCGGCGTCCGTCGTGCGCGACAATTCCAAGTGCGTAATGTGTACGCGATGCGTTGCGGCGTGCAACAACCAGACCATAGGCGCGATAGGTCCCAAAAACCGCGGCTATGCAAAGGAAATAGGCTCGCCCTACGACGTATCTCTCGCCTTTACCCCCTGCGTCAACTGCGGACAGTGCATAGTGGCGTGTCCCGTGGGCGCGCTGTACGAAAAGAGCGCGGTAGCCGACGTATGGGGCGCGATAGTCAACCCCGAAAAACAGGTTGTGTTTTACACCGCGCCGTCTATCAGGGCAACTTTGGGCGAATCGTTCGGACTGCCCGTAGGCACAAACGTAGAAGGCAAAATGATTACGGCGATAAAACAGCTGGGCGACGTAAAGTGCTTTAATATGGATATCACCGCCGACCTTACCATTATGGAAGAAGCGAACGAGCTTTTAGACAGGTTAAAAAACGGAAAGCCCGTGCCTATGTTCACGAGTTGCTGCCCCGGCTGGATAAAGTTTGCAGAGCATTACTACCCCGAACTCCTGCCCAATCTTTCAACCTGTAAATCGCCGCAGGAAATGTTCTCCGCCGTACTCAAAACCTATTACTGCGAAAAGAACGGCATCGACCCCGAAAATCTTTACGTTGTTTCGGTAATACCCTGCACGGCGAAAAAATTCGAAGTATCCAGAAAGGAACTGGGCGAATACACCGACGCGGCGCTGACCACGCGCGAACTTGCGAAAATGATTAACGAAGCGGGCATAGACTTTGCCAACCTGCCCGACGGGGAATACGATTTACCTTTCGGCGAAGCGAGCGGCGCGGGCGCAATTTTCGGCGCAACAGGCGGAGTTATGGAAGCCGCGCTGCGTACGGCGGCGTATAAGCTGGGCGGCAGCGGCGCACCGATTGAATTTAAAGAAGTGCGCGGAACGGACGGCGTTAAAGAAGCAGAATACACAGTCGGCAAAACCACGGTCAAAGTTGCGGTTGCAAGCGGACTGGGCAACGCGAGAAAGGTTATTGAAGATATAAAGAGCGGCAAAAAGGATTATACCTTTGTCGAAATTATGGCTTGCCCCGGCGGCTGTATAAACGGCGGCGGTCAGCCCTATATCCACGACGAAGTGAGAAACAACACCGACCTTAAAACCCTGCGCTCAAAGGCTTTGTACGACTACGACAAGACGAGAAAAGTGCGCACTTCGCACACCACTCCCGCCGTTGAAACACTGTATAAGGAATACTTTATATCCCCCAATTCACACAAAGCGCACGAGCTTTTGCATACTTCGTACAGCAAACGCGACAAGTATTAATTTTCCGATAAAAAAACAAGCGGCGGCGACCTTTCGGTCGCCGCCGCTTTAAATTTTTAATTAACTGTTTCAACGTCGATTAAATCATTTACTCTGTAAACAATGAACTTGTCGTTAATTCCGCCGCCGAGAATTGTGTCATAAATATTATCTCTAAAACTTGTGGAAGCAACGTTTATGTTTACAAAAACGTATTCGCCGTTTTTATCAACGGTAAGGGCAAACAGTTGCGTTCTTCTTGTTATTCCCAAGCCAAAACCTACAAGCCCGTCCGCATCGTCTTTTGCTTCGAAAACATAGCCGACTGCGGAAGCGTTTTCAAACCGCGGCACAGGCGTGCCAAGTATATTATAACTGTTCGTCTGTTCGCCGCATTCCGCAAACTTGTTCATAACGGCTTTATAAGTTTTTTGCAATACTCCTTGATGCTCTTCGTTAAAACATTCGGTATTTATCAGTTGTGCAAAACTTCGGAAAATAATTTCGTTTGTATAAATGTTATTTAAAAGAAGGGAGTCAATCCAGTCCTGTTTATCTGCCGAAATGTTTTCTGTTTTGCTATTAAAAATATCGAATATATCAACTGTTTTTTTGTCTGCGACAGACGTACAAAGCGCGCCGACGCGGATATTTTCGCCCGAAGTCGAAACAAACAAAACTTCGTCTACCGATTTTCCGACATTTGAAGTGATTGAAGAATATAAAGTTTCGCCCGTCGGTCTTTCGGTATTCAACGCTTCAACAACAGTTCGGGTGAGCACAGCCTTGTCGTATACCCGCGCGCCCTGCGCGTCTACGGTATAAACCGAATCTTTTACAACAGGTTCGCCCGGTTCTGGCTTTTCGGGTTCTTGCTCTTCTTCGGTTTTGTCAACAACAATGTCCCCGCACGGCAACGTAAAACTTGTAGCGTTTACGTCTTCGATATAATATTTAACTTTTCCGTCGTCGAGCACAAGACTTTCCGTATCGAGCTTTGCCGTGTAATTTTTGCCGTCTATTGTAACCGAGTACAACTCTTTGTCTTTATCGTACGCAGTTATTTCGGCAAGTTTAAGCCGGTTTAAAATGTAAGCGTCAAAATTTGTTTTAACTTCGTCCCGCGTTTTGAAAAACTTTTCTTCCATCGCGTTATAAACAAATCTGTAAGTATAATCCCCTTCGTTTAAAAGATAGACCCTGTTTACGTCTATGCTGAAATCTTCCAAGCAGACTTTGTTGCCGTCGATTTCATAAGTAGCAAGTCCCTTTTTGTCGTCAACGATATAAGTATAATTTCTGCTTTGTTCCAACTTTGCGACAAATTGGTCGTAGTCGGCTGTCGGGATAACGGGGTCGGGCGTAGGCGTAGGTTCGGGGTCTACGGGATTGATAACAGGCGGCGGGTCTGAGTTAGGCGGAGTTTCGTTTCCGCTGTCAACACCGCAAGCTGCAAACGTTGTACCGCCCCCCAAGACGATAAAAAGCGGCAAAATTCTTTGCGCCGCTTTATTGACCGAATGTGCAAGTTTTTCAAATTTTTTATTCATATTTCAGTCTCCCTGCTGTTTTATTCCAATCTTTTAAGTTTTATAAGGCTGTATTTCGCCACGCCGAAACTTACGCATACCGAAACCAAAAGCGCGGCAATCAGCGAAATGAACACCGAAAAACCTATAAGTTTTGCCTGCGCGTCATCCAGAACGGTAAACGCGGTTATTGCGAAAATAACCAGACCCGCGGCGACAACCAGCCCTATGATAAACTGAATTTTAATTGCAAGCAACCCCATTTCGGCGCGCTTTGTAAGTTTTTTGGCGTATTGCTCTTTTTCGTCCATAGTTTCACCTTTAAATCATACTTGACAGAACGGCAAGGTTTGCCGCCACGTCTATATGGCGCACGACTACGCCGTTTTTGACTTTTATAAGCACGGGCGCAAAGTTAAGCACAGCTTTAATTCCGCAGTCGCAAAGCGCGTCCGCAACTTCCTGCGCACGGGAAGCAGGCACGCATATGATTGCAAGTTCCGCGCCCAGCCTTTTAATTTCGTCCGCCATATCCTGCATACCGCAAATTTTTCTGCCCGCCACTTCAACGCCCGCTTTTGCGGGGTCGCTGTCAAACGCGCCTTCTATCTCTATGCCGTAGTTTGCAAAACCGCCGTAACTCAACACCGCCCTGCCAAGCGCGCCCACGCCGACGAGTACGGCGCAACGCTTTCCGTTGCAGCAGAGATAGTCTTCCAGCGCTTCGATAAGCTCGCGCGTGACGTAGCCCACTCTCGGCTTACCCACAGCCGAAGTGAAAGCCAGATCCTTTCTTACCAGAACTTCGCCCATATCCAGAGCGTCGGCAATGGATTTGGAAGAAACGAATTTTTCCTGCTCGGGCAAGCCTTTAAGATAGTTCAGATATACGGGAAGTCTTTGTAATGAAATTACGGGAATATCCTTGTTCATATCAGTCCTCAAACAGCAGCGCCGCCGCGCCGTAAACGCCCGCCCTGTTGCCCAGCGAAGCTATTTTCAGAGCTACGGGAGCGTATGCCGTGCCGCCGAAAAGTTGTTTTTCGAATATATGTTTCAACGGGGTCAGAAGTTTTTCCCCTTGGTTTGAAACGCCGCCGCCCAGCATAATGACCTGCGGGCGGAATATGTTTGCAAGATTTACGAGCCCGCACGCAAGGCGTTCTATATACCAGTCCACAACCTGTTTTGCGGAAAGGTCGCAGTCGGCAAAATCGAACGCCGTTTTACCCGAAACGGTATCCGACGTGCAACTTGTCCACATCTGCGAACCGGCGTCTTCTTCCATTGCCCATTTGGTGCGGCGTATAAGCGCGGTAGCCGACGAATAGGCTTCGAAACAGCCGCGCCGTCCGCAGGTACATAAATCGCCGCCGCGCTCTATGACCATATGCCCTATCTCCGCGCCCGCCGATTTATAACCTTCGTACAGTTTTCCGTCTATCACTATTCCGCCGCCCACGCCCGTGCCGAGCGTGACCAGAATACTGTTTTTAAAATGTTTTCCCGCGCCGAACTTCGCTTCTCCCAAAGCCGCGGCGTTTGCGTCGTTGGTGATTTTAACGGGCAGTCCCGTCTCGCGCCTGACGCGCTCCGCAAGGGGATAATCTTTCAAATCAAGGTTGCCTGCAAACACGACTTTACCCGCGTCCGAGTCAATCATACCCGCGCAACCTATGCCTATGCCCGCAATTTCCGCGCCGTCCGCACGGGCAGTCAGGTTGCCTACAATCAAAACGACGCTCTGCGCAACGTCACCGCAAACGGTGGGGACGCTGTCTTCGGCAAGAAGCGCGCCGTTCCCGTCAATCAATGCACCCTTTACGGTAGTTCCGCCAACGTCGATTCCGATATATAAAGCCATATTTTTCTCCGTAGTTTTCTTTTGTTACAGTATACACTTTTTCACAGCTTATGTCAATATTTAATTTCCGTATAATAACGGCGCGCCCCTAAGGGCGCGCCTGAGCGTTAAATTTATTTAATTCCGGTAGAGCCGAACCCGCCCGCGCCGCGCACGGTGTCGGACAGCTCGTCCTTTTCAATAAACTGCGCGGTAACGTACGGAGTTATCACAAGCTGCGCAACCCTTTCGCCCGCGGCAACCGTCTGGGGAATTTCCGAATGGTTGTGAAGGGCAACTTTTACTTCGCCGCGGTAGTCGCAGTCGACAACGCCAACCTTGTTTGCTGGGGCGAGTCCCTTTTTGGTTGCAAGTCCGCTCCTTGCATATATCAGCCCCGCATAACCCAGAGGCAGTTCCAGTGCAATACCCGTAGGTATTAAAACCGTTGTATGCGGCTTAATTTCCATATCGCCTTCAAGGCAGGCGTACAGGTCTGCGCCTGCGGCGTATTCGCTGCCGTAAGAAGGCAGGTTTGCGTTGCTGCTCAGTTTTTTTATTCCGACTTCCATAATTTTATCCTATGTGTTTATTTTTTCAGACTACCGTCTTCTCGTCCCACAAAACAACTTCGTCCGTTTCCAGCGAAGGTTTCACAAGTATCACGCGCTGGTTCGAAGAGCCGCGGAACAAGAGATTCAAATCCTTTTTCTCTTCCACGAACCTGCCGTCCACCAGAACGTCAAGGCAGTTAAGAATGCGCAGAACGGTGTCCATATCGCCCTTTTTGCCCGTGAGCAAATCCCGCTCGTAATCGTAGCCGGTGTAGCACCAGAACGACTTATCGGGATACTTCCCGCGCAAACGCTCCAAAAACGGCGCAAGAGCTTCCGCATTTTCGGGTTCGAACGGGTCGCCGCCGAGCAGGGTAAAACCCTTTATATAGTCGGGGGCAAGCCCTTCTATTATCTGATTTTCAACTTTTTTCGTAAAAGATTTGCCGTACGAAAAGTCCCAGGTTTCGGGGTTGAAACAGTTTTTGCAACGGTTGCGGCAACCGCTCACATAGAGCGATACCCTGACCCCCGGTCCGTTGGACACGTCATACCATTTTATTTTTGCATAATTCATAAGCGTAAACGCCCCGTTTAGTCACGTATCTTTAATTTTTTAACGTGAAATTATAAGTGAAGTACGCGCGCCTTTATTTCCTTCGTCTTGCCGACGTTCCAGAAATTTTCACCCAGATATCCGCAGGTACGGCGGGTAACGTTCATCTTGCGCTGGTCCTTGTTGTGGCACACGGGACACTCCCACTCGTTGTCTTCGTTAATTACTATTTCGCCGTCGAAGCCGCACAGGTGGCAGTAATCGCTCTTGGTGTTGAATTCCGCGTACTGTATATTGTCGTAAATGAATTTAACCACGTCTTCCATAGCCGTAAGGTTGTGGCGCATATTGGGTATTTCAACGTAGGAAATAGCTCCGCCCGAAGAAATCTGCTGGAACTGGCTTTCAAACGTGAATTTTGAGAAAGCGTCTATGTCTTCGCGCACGTCAACGTGATAGCTGTTTGTATAATAGCCCTTGTCGGTCACGTCGGGAATGTCGCCGTACTTCGCCTGGTCTATCCTTGCAAAGCGGTAACAGAGCGACTCTGCGGGCGTGCCGTAAAGTCCGAAGCCCAGACCCGTTTCCTTCTTCCACTTTTCGCAGTGTTCCCTGAGACAGTTCATAACTTTAAGCGCAAATTCCGTGCCCTCGGGCTTGGTGTGTGAGACGCCCTTGACAAGTTTCGTAAGCTCGTAAAGACCTATATATCCCAGAGATATGGTGGAATAGCCGTCCATCAAATATTTATCTATTTTTTCGCCGCTTTCAAGCCTTGCAATCGCGCCGTACTGCCAGTGAACGGGAGACACGTCGCTGGTGACGCCGACAAGCGCGTTATGGCGGCACATCAATGCGTCATAGCAGAGCTGCAACCTTTCTTCAAGAATTTCCCAGAACTTGCTTTCGTCGCCGTGGGCAAGAATACCGCACTGGGGAAGATTTATTGAAACGACGCCCTGGTTGAACCTGCCTTCGAACTTATAGTTGCCGTTTTCGTCCTTCCAGGGGGACAGGAACGAGCGGCAGCCCATGGGCGAGAATACGTTGCCTTCGTAATTTTCGCGCATTTTCTTCGCCGAAATATAGTCGGGGTAAAGGCGCTTTGAAGAGCATTTCACCGCAAGGCGGGTAAGATAGTCGTACTTTCCGCCTTTAAGGCAGTTGTTTTCGTCTAAGACGTAAATAAGTTTGGGGAACGCAGGAGTTACGTAAACGCCCTTTTCGTTTTTGATGCCCTGGTAACGCTGTTTCAGAATTTCTTCCACAATCATAGCGTTCTCTTCTATATACTCGTCGTTTTCGTCAAGATACAAAAACAGGGTTACGAAGGGCGACTGACCATTGGTGGTCATAAGCGTATTAATCTGGTACTGTATAGTCTGAACGCCCGCTTTAAGCGCTTCCTTTAAACGCATTTCCACAAAACGCGCCTTTGTCGCGTCGTCAAGCGTGTCGCCGAAAGTTACGTTGCACTGTTCTATATACTTCTCTTTCGACCGTCTTAAATACTTGCCAAGATGCGCAACGTTGACCGACTGCCCGCCGTACTGCGACGATGCGACAGAAGCTATAATCTGCGTGGTCACCGTGCAGGCGGTCTGGAAAGACTTGGGACTTTCAATCATTTTGCCGTTCATAACGGTGCCGTTGTCCAGCATGTCCTTAATATTTATAAGGCAGCAGTTGAAAATGGGCTGTATGAAATAGTCCGCGTCGTGGAAATGTATCGCGCCTTCCTTGTGGGCTTTCGAAATATGTTCGGGCAACAGGATACGGTTTGTCAGATCCTTTGAAACTTCGCCCGCGATAAGGTCGCGCTGCGTGGACGCAGTGCGCGCGTTTTTGTTGGAGTTTTCCTCCATAACGTCTTTATTGTCGTTTTTGATGAGCGAAAGTATGCTGTCGTCCGTGGTATTGGCTTTGCGGACAAGCGCGCGCTCGTAGCGGTAAAGAATGTAAGCCTTCATAAGCGGATACTTACGAAGCTCCATTAAATGCTCTTCCACAAGGTCCTGTATCTGCTCTACGAGCATACGGGTCCTGTGACGGGAAGCAATATCTTCCACGATTTCGGCAATCTGAGTTTCGGTAACCCTGTCTTCAAAGTCAACCGCCTCGTTCGCCTTGCTGATGGCGACGAGAATCTTGTTCTTGTCGAATTCGGCGGTAGAGCCGTCGCGTTTTATTACTTTCATGTCATTCTCCTTCTGCGCCTGCCGTAAAAACGGTTCGGTGTTGATAATACCACATATTTTGTGGGTTGTCAATGCCCAGACCACAATATATTGTGGTTTTTGCCTCTTTCAGGGGGCAGTGCAATCAAGTATAGACTACCCCGCGGGCGTTTGTCAAGACCTGCGGCGAAAATTTTTTTATGAAAATTTTAAAAGCCATTTTTTGAGACTTTTATGATAATTATTCTCATTATAACATTTTCATTTTGTAAACTTTTCAAGAAACTTAAGGTCTATCTTCCACTCCCTGACGCCGTTGCGGCGGCGGTGGTCCGCAGTCGCTTCGCCGAGAGCCTTTCTGTACTCCGCATAATTGCAGCCGTTCACCTTCATAAAGTGTTCCGAAGCCCGCTCTTCGCCGCCCATAAGGGTAGTTCTGCCGATATGTATGACTTCGTGGCAGGCTTTGCATACCGCAACCACGTCGGATAACCGCTGTATCTCGTTCTCTTCGTCGTAAGTCCACCTTTCGTGCGCTTCAAGCCGTTTTACGGGCGCGCCGCAAATCATACATTTGCCGTCCGCGCGGGCATACGCTTCCCTGCGCACCACGTCCCACTGCGCGGGCGATAAAATACTTCTTAAATTGCTGTACCAACAACTGTCGGGGACAAGCTCGAAATTAAGTTTATGCTCCATACCGCTATTATAATACTAATTTCCGATAATATCAAGCCGAGCCGTTCGGGCAATATCGACAAAAAAGCGGCGCGGACATTGTGTCCGCGCCGCAATTCAATTTAAACCTTTACGTTAATCTATACTGTCGTAAAACCCGTCGACGTCGGCAAAATCGTTTCTGCTGTCGCGCTCTATGCGCTTCGGCTGTTTCTGGGTTGTATCGACGGTCGTTGTCGTGGTCACAACCGCGTCGGGCGGGTAAACCGCGTGCATATTCGCCGTTTCGGGCTCGGGGGCGGGCAGTTCCGCAACGGGCGCGGACTGGGGCAAAACACCGTTGCCACGCACCGCCGAAGCTATCACCGCGCCTATAAACTCGGGGGAAAGCTCGTGCAATTTTTCACCCGTAGACGCAGTTCTTGCGTCTTTAAGCTGTTCCATTTTCAGCTTCATAATTTCAAGCTCGGTTTTCAGCGCGGTAATTTCCTTTTCCGACTTCAACGCCGCGATTTCCTTATCGGCGTTTTCGGCTTTCATTCCCGCAAACTGCGCGAACATCATAGCCATCATTTCAGTCATACCCATACCGCCGGCAGACTGCTGGGGCGCGATTGTCTGAACGGGCTGTTGCATTGCCTGCATAGGTTGCTGTACAGGCGTCTGCGGTTGTTGTACGGGAACGGGCATAGGCTGTTGAACCTGTTGCGCGGGCTGTTGCATTGCCATTGCCG
>CAJTQF010000007.1 GCA_910578565.1 uncultured Christensenella sp. | reverse complement strand
TGGGCGGGTTGCAGCCCACAGTCCGAACTGAGACTATCTTTTTGAGATTCGCTCCACATTGCTGTATTGCAACTCTTTGTAATAGCCATTGTAGCACGTGTGTAGCCCAGGCCGTAAGGGCCGTGATGATTTGACGTCATCCCCACCTTCCTCCGTGTTAACCACGGCAGTCTATACAGAGTTCCTAACTTAATATTGGCAACTGTATATGAGGGTTGCGCTCGTTGCAGGACTTAACCTAACATCTCACGACACGAGCTGACGACAACCATGCAGCACCTGTTTTCGTGTCCCGAAGGAGGGTCCAATCTCTTGGACTTTCACTCAATGTCAAGGCCTGGTAAGGTTTTTCGCGTTGCGTCGAATTAAACCACATGCTCCGCTGCTTGTGCGGGTCCCCGTCAATTTCTTTGAGTTTCAACCTTGCGGCCGTAGTCCCCAGGCGGAATACTTAATGCGTTAGCGGCGGCACAGAGGGAGTCGATACCCCCTACACCTAGTATTCATCGTTTACGGCGTGGACTACCAGGGTATCTAATCCTGTTTGCTCCCCACGCTTTCGTGCCTCAGTGTCAGTTACAGTCCAGCAACTCGCCTTCGCCACCGGTGTTCTTCCTAATATCTACGCATTCCACCGCTACACTAGGAATTCCAGTTGCCCCTCCTGCACTCAAGTCCAACAGTTTTAGTAGTAGTGCCGGAGTTGAGCCCCGGAGTTACGCTACTAACTTGCTGAACCACCTACGCACCCTTTACGCCCAGTCATTCCGGATAACGCTTGCCTCCTACGTATTACCGCGGCTGCTGGCACGTAGTTAGCCGAGGCTTATTCCTAAGGTACCGTCACTTTCTTCTTCCCTTAGAAAAGAACTTTACAATCCGAAGACCTTCATCATTCACGCGGCGTTGCTGGGTCAGAGTTTCCTCCATTGCCCAATATTCCCCACTGCTGCCTCCCGTAGGAGTTTGGACCGTGTCTCAGTTCCAATGTGGCCGATCACCCTCTCAGGTCGGCTACTGATCGTAGGTTTGGTGAGCCGTTACCTCACCAACTGCCTAATCAGACGCGAGCCCATCCATATCCGATAAATCTTTGATCGTTAGAAGATGCCTTCATACGATATTATGCGGTATTATCAGTCGTTTCCAACTGTTATCCCCCAGATATGGGCAGGTTGCTCACGCATTACTCACCCGTCCGCCATGTATTGCTACATTCGACTTGCATGTGTTAAGCACGCCGCCAGCGTTCATCCTGAGCCAGAATCAAACTCTTAAGTTTAATTTGTATAAAACCGAACGCTTGCGCGTCCGTGGCTCTATCTCGACTTTATAGTCATTATCTTTGCTGACTTTGCTTTGTGGTACTAATGTACTTCAAAGTTTAATTGACAGAAACTATTTTTTAAATTCGTTTCCTTCTATTCAATTTTTAAGCTACATAAACCCGATAAAAAACCGAGTGCCCGACCAGCGAGCTTGTCTATAATAACACATAAAAATACAGTTGTCAACCGAATTTTCAAACTTTTTTCATAAAATTTCAAAGTTTTTTTACGGTTTTAACTGTTTTTTTGTCGCCAAAGGCTGTGTATTTAGCATCTGCTTGGCTCAAGCTGTTACAGAATACCATATCCGTACCCGTCCTGTCAAGAGAAAATATTTTTTTGTAATAAATTCTTTCATTGGTTATTTTTTATCGTCAGATGATAATTTTATTCATTTTTTCCATAATTTGGTAAATTTTGCCGTGCAATTAAATGACGGCGGCGTTATTCCGCGCGCCACGCCTTTTCGCTTGCCTTTACGGTGAAAATAATATATTATATAATTATGTATAAGATTTTAAGGATAACTTGCTGTGCGGTTGCCGTGCTGCTTGCGGCAGTTGCGATATTCGTATTTATTTATTTCGGCTGGCAGTGGGGACTTGCCGCCGTGGGCGCCGCGATTGTTTTCGGCGCGTTGATGGTTCTTTTCAAACAGTTGCAGGAAAAGAAAGAGAAAAAAGAAAATCCCCCGGCCCCCAAGGGAGACTTTATAACCGGCAAAGTTGAAAACGGCGACAACGAAACAGATAAACAATAAAACAGCGGAGCGGCTTTCAGCCGCTCCGCTTATAATTTTGTAAATTTAAATAACTCTTTGAGCTTTTATAAAGTAGCTCCAACGAACCGAAGAAATCTGTTCTATTTTTGCATAGTCTGACGCTGTGTGAAGTATCCAGTTTTCACCGAGATACAAGCCGACGTGACCTATGCGTTCTACGCCCGAATAGTTGTAACGGGTCGAGTTTGTAAAGAACATCAAATCGCCCCTTTTGAGACCCGATTTCGTAACCGTCTTGCCCTGCACGGACTGCGTACGGCTTGTCACCTGCAAATTGACGTCCGCGCCCTTATAGAATATGTACTGCATAAGCGACGAACAGTCGAATGCGGTGATACTGAATTTGGTTGAAAGCACGCCTTTGCCGTTATGGTACCTTTCTGCGCCGTAGACGTAAGTCGTACCCAAAAGTTTTGTACCTTCAGAAATTACCGATTCTACGCGCGTGTCGTCGCTCTTCTTCATTTGGACGACTTCGCAATACTGTGCCGAAAGATAAGCGTTGCCGTTTTTGTATTCCGTCTTGTACCAACTGCCGGACTTGCCGTTCATTGCATACATAGTTGATTTTTGCGCCGCGCCCTTCACTGCGTACTGCGTACCTGCGCCCGCGCGGATATTTACTCCGCCCGAGATTAGTTTTATGTACGATACGGTTGTAACCACGGGAACGGGGTCGGGTTCAGGCTCAACGGGTCCGCCGGGTTCGGGGTCGTTGGTTTCAGGCGGAAGTTCGGGTGGAATTTCCGGCGTGGTATGCCCGGGATTTTCGGGTTCGGGAAGGGGTTGAATTACTTCTGATTCTTCCCTGTCGGTTTCACTGTTCTTGTCTGTGCAACCGGCAAGCATAGCCGCCGACGTCAAAGTCAACGCCGAAGCAAGACCGATTGCAGCAATGTTTTTAAATTTATTCATAATTACCTCTCCTTAACGCAATTATACCAGAAACGTAATTTGCGTTCAATGCAAAGATTTTTCCAGAAAAGGCAACCTTTACCAAAAAACCCCGCCCCGCGTTTATACGCGGGGCGGGGTTAATATTAAGTTAATTATTCAACGCCTTCGTTAAGTTTTTTGAGCAGGGCGTCCAAATCGTTGCCGTGAACAAAAACAGCCTGTTCGATTGTTTCGCCGTGCGCCATTGCGCAGCCGAGACAGTGCATACCCACCGCCTGTAAAATTTGGGCGCTGTTGGGGTTTATTTTAAGACAGTCCGCAATCAGCGTGTCCTTAGTTATCTTTGCCATTACTATTCTCCTTTTATTATTATTTACCTTTTATCAGAATTTAATCTGCTGTCTGCCGTCGGGATATTCCGAACGGTGTTTTAAAGCGTAGACCGCAACGGGATTTTTTACGTTGCCCTTGGAAAGGGGTTTGCCGCGGAACACGCGCGACTCTATGGGGATTTCTTCAGTGTTGACTTCCGCCACCGATTTATCGTCGTTGACCACCGCCAGCGCGTAGGGCACGGTTACGTAGTTCGCAAACAGAATTTCGCCCTTACCCTTAATGTCGGCAATCATTACGCCCTTGCACGCACGGGAAATGGGGTCTACCGTGGACGAAACCACGCGTTTGAACCCGCCGAGCGTAGTGACTATTATAATTTCGCCTTCGCCCGTGTGCTGTGTTGCGAATATAACGCTGTCGTCGCCCGAAAGCTGCATACCCTTTACGCCGCCCGCAACGCGCCCCTGCGCGGGAACGTCGTCCTTTGCGGCGTTCAGACACAGTCCTTTTTTGGAAATGAACAGCATTGTCGAATAATCGTCGTCTTCGTACTTTTCAACGTTTAAAAGCGTGTCTTCGGGCTTCAATTTAATAGCCTGGAACGCCACCTTGCTCTGGTTGTATTCAGACCAATCCGAACGCTTGACCGCGCCCTGCGTTGTGAAGAACAGCAGCTGACCTTCCGGAACCGTACCCTTTGAAGACGCAAACATCTTTACTGGATATTCGTCTTTCTGCACGCCTTCAACCAGTTTTTCCAGTTTCTGACCGGACGATTTGAACTCTGACAGCTCCGCGTATTTTGCGTTGAGTTTTACGCAATTGCCAAGATTTGTGAACACAAACAAGTCGTCGTCAGCCTTGCAGAACACGTACTGCTTATGCAGGTGCGCAACGTTTGTTGAAGCCGCCAGTTTGCGTTTAGCCGCAAAAAGGAACTCTTCCTTTTCCATAAACTTGACCTGGTTTGTTGCGGTAATGCAGACAGCCCACTCCGAAACGGGTTTCTGCACGTCGGCGCGTTTTACTGCTATTTTGTCCGCGCCGCCCACAATTCTCGTCTTTCTTTCGCTCTTGAACTTGCGTTTGACTTCGCGCATTTCCGATTTGACTATAGCCCACTGTCTGTCCTTATCGGCAATTATCGCGCGCAACTCTTCTATTCTTATCTTCAACGCCGCAAGTTCGTTTTCAAGTTTGGTTACTTCCAGCTTGGCAAGACGGGCGAGTCTTAAATCAAGAATAGCCTGCGCCTGCCTTTCCGAAAGGGCGAACCTTTCCATAAGTTTGCGCCTTGCGTCGGGAGTGGAGTCGGCATTTTTGATTATTTTGACCACTTCGTCCACGTTATGCACGCCGATAATAAGACCTTCCAGAATATGGCAACGTGCAAGCGCTTCTTTAAGCTCGAATTTGGTGCGCCTTAAAACCACGTGGCGCTGGTACTGAGTGTAGTACTTTATTATGTCCAGTAGCCCGAGCTGTCTGGGCTTGCCGCCGGCTATGGCAACCATATTAATACCGAAAGTGCACTCTAAATCGGTATGTTTGAAAAGCAATTTTAAAATTTCGTCTACATCCGCGTCCTTTTTGCAGTAAATTACCGCGCGCATACCCGAACGGTCCGACTCGTCCACGATATCCGAAATGCCCGAAAGCTGGTCCTTCCTGTCTTCGCGCAAAAGCATAATTTTGCGCAGAAGGTCGGCTTTGTTGGTCTGGTAGGGCAGTTCGGTAATAACAATCATCTTTTTGCCGTAGTCGCCCTGTTCGACCGTGTATCTTGCGCGCAGAGTGATTTTGCCCCTGCCCATTTCGTACGCGTGTTTGAGTTCGTTAGCGATTATGAACCCGCCCGTCGAAAAGTCGGGACCGGGAATAATCTTCATCATCTCGTCCAAAGAGATGCGGTGATTGTCAATATAAGCGCAACAGCCGTCAATTACTTCGCCCAGATTATGGGTGGGGATATTTGTAGCAAGACCGACGGCGATACCGTTTGCGCCGTTGACCAGAAGGTTGGGGAACCTGCCGGGGAGAATGTCCGGTTCTAAAAGCGAATCGTCAAAGTTGAACGAAAAAGGAACTGTTTCCTTGTCAAGGTCCTTTAAAAGTTCCAATGCCAGCGGTTCCAGTCTCGCTTCGGTATAACGCATTGCCGCGGCGGGGTCGCCGTCGACGGAACCGAAGTTGCCGTGTCCGTTTACAAGGGTCATGCGCATATTGAAGTCCTGCGCAAGCCTTACCATAGCGTCGTAAACCGAGCTGTCGCCGTGGGGGTGGTATTTACCCATACAGTCACCGACGATACGCGCCGATTTTTTATGGGGTTTGTCGGGCGTCAAGCCCATTTCGTACATTGTGTAAAGTATACGTCTCTGCACGGGTTTTAAGCCGTCTTCCACTCTGGGCAAAGCCCTGTCCAGAATAACGAATTCCGCATAGGGCAGCATCGACTGGGGAAGCACTTCTTCCAGAGGCGTAACGTATAAATTTCCCGCAGGTATCGTAGTCTGTACGCTACCGTTATCACTCTTCCGCGCCATTATCAGTATACCTCCGAATCGCTTTCGGGTTTAAAGCGCACCCTGTCTATAAAACCGTCCACCTTGTTGAAGTTTGCGTTTGTCGCCAAAAATTCCTTTCTGCCTTCAACCTTGTCGCCCATAAGCATTTCAATCATGGCGGCGGCTTCGGTCACGTCTTCAATGGTTACCTGAATAAGGTTTCTCGTCGCGGGGTCCATAGTGGTTTCCCACAGCTGGTCGGCTGACATTTCGCCCAGTCCTTTATAGCGCTGTATCTGGTAGCCCTTGCCGACTTTTTTGATTTTTTCGTCCAGTTCTTTATCGTCGTAAGCGTATTCGACTATATCTTTTTTGTACACCTTATATAAGGGTGGCATACCGATATATACGTAACCCGCGTTGACAAGGTCGCGCATATACTTGAAAAAGAAAGTTAAGAGTATGCACCTTATATGAAGTCCGTCCTGGTCGGCATCGGAAAGGATAATTACTTTTTTGTATTTCGTCTTTTCCACGTCGAACGAGCGGTTAAATCCCGCGCCTATTGCTGAAATCATAGTCTTGATTTCTTCGTTTTGCAAAGCCTGCAAGGCAGTCTTTTTCTGCACGTTGAGCGGCTTGCCGCGAAGGGGCAGAATGGACTGATACTGCCTGACTCTCGCCTGTTTTGCCGTGCCGCCCGCACTGTCGCCTTCCACTATGAACAGCTCGTTCATATCGGGGTTTCTGCCCGAACAGGAAGCGAGTTTGCCGACCAGATTAAGCCCGTCGTTTTCAGAAGCCGCTTTTGCCACGTCCCTTTCGGCGCGGTGCTTTATTCTGTCGTCGGCGGCAAACTTTGCCTTTTTGGTAATTTCGTCGAAAATGTTTTTATAGGTCTTGTCGGCAACAAGTTCGGAAAGCCCTTCTACAACCGCCGCTTCCACAGGGGCTTTTACTTCGGGGTTGCCGAGTTTGGTCTTGGTCTGTCCTTCGAACTCCACGCCCGTCATTTTGACGGTCAAAACCGCCGTCAGACCTTCCTTGATATCGTCGCCGATAAAGGGCGTTTCCTTCGCTTTCAGAAAACCGTTGCTCTTGGCGTAGTCGTTTATTACTTTTAAAAGTCCGTTATGAAAGCCCGTTTCGTGATAACCGCCTTCTACGGTTGAAATATTGTTTACGAAAGAAAAAAGGCTTTCCGTGTCGTCGCGCGTATGGCAGAGCGCGAACTCTATTTTTATCTTGCCCGCAGGCGCGCCTTTTAAATGAATGTCCTTTACCGTGGAACAGTAAAGCGGGATATTGTACAGCGGAACCCTGTCGCCGTTCAGATACTGCACGAAGTCGATAAGTCCGCCGTCAAACCTGAAACTTACGGGCGGTCTGGGCGGAAGAAGTTCTTTCACCGGTTCGCCCGCTTCGTCGCCGTCTTCGCTCTCTTCGGGTTCGGCGATACTGTATAAATCGCGCTCGTCTATTAAATTTATTTTAAGTCCCTTGTTCAAAAACGCAAGTTCTTTAAGGCGTTTTGAAACGATGTCGTAGCTCCAGTCCACAGTTTCAAACACTTCTTTGTCGGGCATAAATCTTACGAAAGTACCCTTCTTTTCTGTATACTCGCCCGTATTCACAAGCGGACCTACGGGTACGCCGCAAAGCCATTTCCCGCGCTCGTCGTCATAAGAGCTTTTAAAACTCATTTTATAAACGGTGTCGCGGTAAACTTCTACGTTCAGCCAGGCGGAAAGGGCGTTAGTAACCGAAGCGCCGACGCCGTGCAAGCCGCCCGAAAAAGCGTAGTTTGCCGTATCGAACTTGCCGCCCGCATGGAGTTTGGTGAATATGACTTCAACGCCGCTCATTTTCGCTTTCGCGTTTTCGTCCGTAGGCATACCTCGTCCGTTGTCTTCTACCGACGCAGAGCCGTCTTTCCATAATTTTACAGTAATTTCGTCGGCGTAGCCGTTTGCCGCTTCGTCGACGGCGTTATCCACAATTTCCCAAAGGACGTGATGCAAGCCCTTTATACCGGTTGAACCGATATACATACCCGGACGCATACGCACCGCTTCAAGCCCTTCGAGTATTTTTAAATCGTTTGCGTTATAGCTTTTATCCGCCATAAATTATCCCTTTTTTTCGGTTAGTTTTTGCCAAACCGAAAGGTTTGTACACCTTTGCAAATTTTTTTCCAAATAATATTCTACCATATTTAACAAAAAATGTCAAATGTATGCTTTCCGTAAAATTGCCCGTCTTTTTTCCGTCAGCGCGCCGTTCTGCGGCATTAATACGGCGGCATTAAAAGTAAAAGCCGCGCGGCTTTTCGCCGCGCGGCTTAAAATGTATTTATTTGTTTCTTAAACGTTTTTTGCTTCTTACAACTTCATACTGCTCGTCAAGGTCGCCCTTGTCCTTTGGTTTGATCACCAGCAACAGAACTATGCCCACAAGCGCAAGTCCCGCTACGCACAGCAACACTACCGAAGCAACGTTGTTTTTAAGCCAGTCGCTTTCGCCCTTCAAAGCCTTTGCCTTGACGGAAGCCACTATACCGAGATTGCAGGCGGTCTTTTCGTTGACGCGGTCGCCGCTGTCGGAAACTTCAGCCCTGATCATATAAAACGCATTGCTGTCCTGCGGAACAAAGCTCAAAGACGTGTTGTTCCATTCGTAATCGGCAAACTTTTCGTAATCGGGGTCAGTTTCTTCCATATCGGCAACCGAAAGAATTTCGGTAAAATATCCGCGGGTTGACGCGCTGGCAAACATACCGTCCATCTGATCAAGAAATTCGGAATAGGTCAGAGTTTTACCGTTGTCCGCATAGTACGCCGCCCTGTCGAAAAGGAAGAGCCTGTACTCCGTTTTGTAGCCCGAAATACCGTTGATTTTAAACGATGCGGAACTGTAAGTAGTTCCCACGTACGCGGTCGCCTGCATACCGGGTTTTTCTTCAAACTGAACACCCCTGTAACTTGCGGTAAAGTGGAACCAGGGCAACTTCTCGGCAAGACCTTCTTCGTCCTTGTCTTCGAACATGGTCCAGATTTCGCTTGCGGCAAACTCTTCCACTTCCCCGTCGTCGTTAAGGTAGTACATATTATTGCCCGCCTTATCGGTGGCGTAAATAGTAAACTGGTAATAACCGTCGCGGGTTACGTTTATGGATAAATTGTTATACGAAAGGTTGGTATTCGAAAGCTGGCTTGCGCCGTAGTAATATACGCTGAACTTCATATCGGTGTAAGCCGTGCCGCTTTCGGCAAACAGACTCTCCGCCGAAGGCAGGTAAAGATAGCTTGACGACCCCGCCGAAAGATTTGCCGCAAGTTCGTTAACCTTTGCCTGGTATTCTTCCACAATCTTCTTCCACTGTTCCTTGTCGCCGTCGTTGTACTTCGCGCCAAGCGTATCTTCGGCTACAGCAATAAAGTCTGTATCCTTTATTGCAAGTTTGTAGTCGTCCGCAAGATACCAGTCAAGGTATACGTAGTCGGTTTCGGAATTGGAAGTTATATCGGTAAGGGTAAAGTAGACTTTTACCGCCATATCCGCTTTAAGATGCTCGTCCGCAAATACGGTGTTTGCAATCTCGTCCGCGGGATAGTACTTGTCCTTATCGGGTTCGAGATAATAGCTGTCAGTGGAAGTAATTTCTTTGAACAGTTCCCTGTCGTTGTAGTCCGTATCGGTCGATTTATACTGGTCGTAAGTTAAAACGTAATAATTTACGGTTGCTCTGGGCGAAGTACGCAAAACGTCTATTACCGCGTAATCGACGTCGATATTTTCGCCGAGAGTGAAGAAGTTGAGCTGTTCTTCAAGGCAAAGCACGGGGGGACAGTTGTCCTTTACAGTTCCGCCGTAATAGTAGTCGTCTGTGGAATTGTAGGAAGTGTCGTTTAACCTGAACTCCTGTCCGTTGAGCGAGTACAAAACCATTTTAGCCGCTTCCCTGTCTTCTTTATTTTCGCCGTCGAATTCAGCGCTGAAAGTAAGGGGATATACGGGCGAAGTCGAAGAAGTAGAAGCCTTGGCGTAGTTGCCGCCCACGTTTACAAATTCGCCTGTCACGTAGTTTTCCGTTTCGCTGCCGTTGCCGACGTAAACGCCGTAACCGCCCGTAAAGTCTTTTTTATATTTTTCGGTAAACTTTATAGTTATATGGTCTATATCCATAACGCCCGCCTTGTCGGCGTCAAGCTCGGCGTCTTCTTCCGCGGTAATCATTGCGTAAACTTTGCCGGCGTCCGCGTGGGGATAGAACACGACGTAGTTGCGCGTTTTGGAATCCTTGGTCTTGTTGTACTGCTGCGACTCGAACCTTACAATAAATTTTTCGAACGCCGTATTTTTAAAGCCCAGTTCCATATTGAAAAAGCCTTCGTACACGTCGCCGTAAACCGTTTCGGTCTTGCCGTCTTCCCCTTCGACGGGAACTTCCTTGCTTTCGCGCGCAAACCAGTTATAGGCGAGATTTCTCCTGTAAGACACAGCGTCGTCGTCGTATGCGAACGCAAACATAGAATAGTAAACGTACTCGTCTTCCCCTTCTTTATATTCGGGGTTTTTCTGCCTGTCCGCAAGGACGGTCGCTTCGCCCGAAGACGTGAAAACGTTGGTGCCGCTGACTGTGACGCTTCCCGAAGCCTTTGCGCTTATAAAAATGCCGAACGCAGCCGAAAGGCAGATTATCAACGCCGCCAAAAGCGCTATTATTGAAATTTTAATTGTTTTACCGGTCATAATTTTTCTCCGACGGGCGCAAAAACTCCGCCCGCCACACAATATTTCCATATAATAAACTGCCGCAAACCGTAAAAATTTGCAACGGCTCACATGATATTTTACTATATCGCACAGCCGTTGTCAAACAGTTTTGTTTTGCTTTTACTTAATATTTACGTCGAACTTGTTCCAGGGCGAGCCCTCGACGGGCGGTTCCGCCATAAAACACAGCCTTTCGCCCGTGGTCGGATGGGTGAATTTAAGGCAGTACGCCCAGAGCGCGAGTTTACCCTTAACCGCCTTTTCGCCGCCGTAGCGCATATCGCCGTAGACGGGCGCGTTTATCGCCGCGGTCTGCACGCGTATCTGGTGGGTCCTGCCGGTGTGCAGATTTATCTCCGCAAGGCTCAACCCTTCGACTTCCTGTTTTATTTCGTAGTCCAACGAAGCAAGTTTTGCGCCTTCTTCCGTACGGGTGCAGACGTAAACGGTGTTGTTTACCGAATTTTTTCTGAGATAATTTTCAAGGTTAGCCTTCTTTTTTGACAGAATTCCGCACAGCACGGCGAGATAACGTTTTTCAAAACCGCCTTCCTTCATCGCCGCCGAAAGCCTTGCCGCCGCCTTTGAAGTTTTTGCAAACACCATTACGCCGCCCGTAGGTCTGTCCAGCCTGTGCACAAGCCCGACGAAGACGTTACCCGGCTTCTCATAAGTGTTTTTTATATATCTTTTTACGCAGTCCAAAAGGTTGTCGTCCCCGCTTTCGTCCGGACAGCACGCCACGTTCTGCGGCTTTAATACCACTATTATATGGTTGTCTTCGTGTAAAATTATAAGCTCGTTATCCTGCATAATCTTCTCCGGTAAATAATCCGCTCGCGCCGCAAGGCAACGCGATTCCGTCGTCGGTGGGAATACCGACTTCGTACGCTTCTATCTCTCCCTTAAAATCTTTTAAGGTTATGGTTAAAATGTTTTTTAAGACGGCGGGCTGTAAACCCGTGGTGTAACTGTTTATAAGGAAGAAAAGCGGCTTTTCCGTCAGCAGTTGCGCGCAGTTTTTAACGAAGTCGAAAAGGCACTCTTCTATCTTCCACATTTCGCCGTTTGGACCCCTGCCGTAGCTGGGCGGGTCCATAATTATCGCGTCGTACCTGTTTCCGCGGCGGATTTCGCGCGCCACAAATTTCATACAGTCGTCGACAATGTATCTTATACCGCTGTCCACGCCCGAAAGCCTTGCGTTTTCGCCCGCGCGCTCCACCATGCCTTTGGCAGCGTCAACGTGGGTAACGAGCGCCCCTTCCTTTGCGCACGCGACGGAAGCCCCGCCCGTGTACGCGAACAGGTTTAACACCTTTACTTCGCGCCCGTCCGCTTTCGCCCTGCTTATCAAAGAACGCATGGCGTCCCAGTTTACAGCCTGCTCGGGGAAAAGTCCGGTATGCTTGAAGCCCATGGGCTTGACCTTAAAAGTCAAATCCCCGTAAGACACCGTCCACTCCTGCGGAAAGTTTTTTCTCACTTCCCAGTTACCGCCGCCCTTTTCGCTGCGGCGGTAAACGGCGTGAATGCCTTCCGCGCCGTAAAGGTCGCCGCCCTTCCATATGACCTGCGGGTCGGGGCGCAAAAGCACAACGTCCTTCCACCTTTCCAGTTTCATTCCGCCGCCCGTAGATATTATTCGGTAATCCTGCCATCCGTCAGCAATTTTCATAAAAAAATTATAACCTAACCGCAAAAAATTGTAAAGCGTTTTTTCTGCCGCCGCGCACTAAAACACGCCCTTTCGATTACGGCGCAAAACTAACGGCGCCCGCGCAAATTTGCGCGGGCGCCTTCCACATAACGTGACACCGTATTATAACGTGACTCCGTATTATTTGGAATACACTTCAAGCACGTTGTAAAGGGTTGAGTAGTACGCCCCCAGATACGCACGCGCCACGTCGTCGGCTTTATAAAGCTCCATACGCTCTTCCCTGTCTTCAATCGCGAAATAAAAGTCGCGCACTATAATGTACCTGTCGGTATATGGCAGACTGTAATCCACTATGTAGCCCGAACTTTCATCCCCGCCGTCGTCACCGCCGTCAGGCAAAGGCTCGTTCAGGCTCATATTGTAAATAAGATTGTCCGCCAGAACAGAGCTTTGGTATTCGATTTCGCCGTCGAGTTCGGCGCGCTTTTCCGCAAGAAGAGTAGATTCCAGCATACCGTTAGTCATAACTATATTTTTAAAGGTAGCGTATTCCCTGTCGGCTGTGCGGCGCAGCGCGTTCTTTTTCTGTTGCGCGGTGCGCAGCATTTTCATCTGTACGGCGCTGAGCGCTTTCAACTCTTCGGGCGTGAGAGTTATTATATCAAATTCCAATTCCCACCTCCGCCGTCAAAGTAAGGCTTTCCAGCGGCTCGCGCCCCGAAATTTTAACGGTGAATTTTTTTCCGCGCAAACGCGGTTTTACCGCCCCGTTAACTCCGACAAAGACGCGCGCAAACTGCCCGTTGTCTATTTCAACGCTGCAATTTTCACTGTCGGCATACAACAGCGTAACCGTCTTGTTCACTCCCGTCCCGAAGTCGATACCGTCCGCGACAACCGAAAATTCCCCGCCGCTTTCAAGGGTATAAACGCCTTCTTCGCCGTAGATATAAAGTTTGTCCGAAACGCACATAGCGTCCGCCTTAACGTCTATAAGGTAACTTTCGCCGTTTTGTTCAATGCACAAAACAGCCTTGCCGAAACCTGTCGTTTTACAGCTTAAATAATATGCGCCGGCATAGCTTTCGGCGAAATAGCATTCTTCAAGCAGGCTTTCGAACCTGTGCGTAAATTTTGTGACAAACTCGCCGTCAAACACGCATACGCCCGTCTTAGTGCAAAAATACAGCTTGCCGCCCACCACCTTGGCGGTCGACGGTATAATTTCGTCCGTGTCGGTGTCGGTCAGTTTTACCGAAAAATTTTCGGGCGAGCCGTACATAGCCAGAAGCGAAAGACCGAACTTTCTGACTGCGACCAGATTTTCGCCGAACTCCATTATGCCCGTAATTTCGCCGCGGTCAAGCCCCAGATAAATACTGCCGCCGCCGTTGAGCTCCTGCGTCCAGTCTTCCACGCCGCACCTAGACCAGCAAACGCGCAGCCCGTCCTGCGTAACGCCGAACAGCCTGCCGCAGTGCATAACGCCCGAAACAATGTTTTCACCCAACTCCACCCCGCCGAAGCCTTCAGCCGTCAGCATTGTGGCGCTCCTGCCCATAACCAGCGCGGCGTAAGGTTTGCCGTCCTTTAAAACGTCCAGCACAAACAGATTCTCCGACACCTGATTTTCAAGCAACGGCACAAAACCAAGCCCGTCGCCCGAAAAATACGTTACGCCGTCCGCAAACAGCAGATAAAGTTTCGTCCCCTTGCTGTAAGCGGCTTTTTTTATACCGCGCCTGCCTTCGCCCCTGTACGCCGCCGAAAGCGCGGGCAAAACTCTGCCGCCGCTCACGCGGCAACTCACGGGCAGAAGAGAAAGGTCCGCAAGTTTAACGGTTTTTTCAGTCATACCCATCTCCTTGGCGGAATATATCCGCCCGCCGCGAGATTTTTTCTTTGCACGCTTTCAATCTCCTGCCTGTACTTTTTTTCCCACTTTTCCGCCGCCTGCACTTCGCCGTTAATAAGGCAGTACTCCGCCGCCGCGCCGCAGGCAAACAGATAACCGCCAACCGCGCAGTTGTATTCGCTTTCGCCGTCTACGTCCTTGACTGGCGGCGCATAATCGTACTCTACCGAAATGCGTTCCGCGTCCGCTTTCAGATATGCGGGATACACCTTATACGCTATTTCCGTCCCGTTCTCCGAGACAGACGTAATTCTTACCGGCGTATGGTCGAACAGCGCAAAGGGAAACTCGCCGTCGTAACTGCGCAGGGTCTGCGACGCGCAAAGGGGGATATAACTGCGCGCCACTTCGTCTTCGACCGCGTTAAAGCAATGAACCAGAGTGTTTACCGTATCCCTTTCTTCCGCGTCCAGCGCTACGCCTTCGGCAAGTTTTTCCGCCGCGGTATTGCGGCCGAGTATTTTAAGTGCGGTAACAACAATGTCTTTAACTTTCATTCATACTCCTTTCCACCCGCCCACCCCGTCTCAACGTTATTCGCCGTCCGCGGGGTGCACGTTGTAGAGCATTGCCTGACCGCAGGGCTTTCTGCAAATCAGTTCCGCATACTTGACAAGGGTTGCCGAATACGCCGCTTTGCCCGACATCTGTTTTAAAATTTTGCCGTCTTCGTCTTCAATCCACTCCCAGTCGCAAAGCTGGTACAGCGCGAAGTCGTCCGTGTTCAGAAACAGAATTCTGTCGTCGGGGCAGAATTTGTCCGCATATACGGGGACGTCGTTCACGGTTACCGTGCCGTAGCCCGCGCGCGCGTCAATGGTATTAACTACGCGTCTGTTCGCGTCCAGCAAAGAAGCAATGAGCTTGCGCGTTTTGTAAGAGCAGAGAATAAAGTTTATTTTGCTGTTATGTCTCTCTTCCATATAATCCAGAACGTCGCTGAGCGCGCTCTCGGTAAGGTTGTTTTTGCAGTCCGCTTTATAGGGCGCGAAATACGCGTCTTCGCTCTTGTCGTATCCGTAGACAGATTCGCCGTCGAATATGGCGGCAAGCCCCGTAAGTTCGCGGTCTTTCGAGCCGTGTACGTACATACTTCCGCCGTCAAGGGAAGACGATACGGGGGACGCGAACGTGACAGTAGATTTCGCCTTGTCAACTGCGCTTATCATAACGCCCTTTGCGGGGTCGGGAATAACTCCGAGCGGGCTGGTGCAATCCACCATCATTCCCACAAAGTAGTCTTTAACTTCGTCGACCTGCACTTCCGTATTGGAATTTTTATGTACTATGCCGCACAGCTTGCCCGAACCGTCGCCCAGCAACATACGCTGGAAACTTGACTTTGCCGAAAGCACAAGCCCTTCCATTTCCGCGTTCAGAAGGTTTACGAACGCGCCCGTGCTTTCCCTTGAAGCGCGTATGGCTTTGTCGCTTATTTCGATTGTGCCGTACAAATTTTTAAGGGGCATCGAAATCGTAGCGTACCTGTTTTTGAAAGGCGCGGGCAAATCGTCGTCTTCTTCGCCCGAAACTATACCGCCCGCATAGCCGCGGAGTACTGTAAGTTTTACGTCCTTACCCGTGACGTTTGCCGAGTTTTTTTCTATCGCCGAGAAAAAGGGCGATACGTTGTCGTTCAACTGAGCTGTAACGGCTTCAAGATAGTAGTCTTTTAACGCCGCGTCGGCGTTCTGTAATGTAATCAATTCATATTCTCCTTGTTATTTTTTAAGAAATTCCTGCGCCAGCCTGCCCGCTTCCTTTACAGATTTGGGCGCAACGCGCGGGGCGGCGACTCCGCCGCCGCCAGACAGCAACGGCACGCTCTTGGGCGCGGAAACGCTTTTCAGATAGTCCGCTATCACCGCGTCCTTAACGCGGTCGTTTTCAAGCGCCGCGCTTAAAAGTTGTTCTTCGTCCATACGGGAGGGCTCTTTCCCTTCCACGTCTGAAAGAGATTGCGCCTTGTTCCCTTTCTCCAACTCGCTGAGCCGCTGACTGCGTCGGGTGAATTCGGCTTGCAGGTCGGAGTAAGCCTTCATAAGGGTCTCTACGTCCTTGAATTTGCCGAGTACTGCCGCGGCGTTTTCCTTTTCCGCCCCTGCGGTGTCCGCCGTACCCTGTTCAGTTTGCGTAAGATTGTCCATATCCGGTCTCCTTTATGTCGTTAATTATTTTTAAGCGCCTTGCGCCGCCTGTCCTATTGGTTTTCATTACCGTTTTTCTCCTTGTTAAGTTTTTGTCTGTGCATATCGATATGTGCGCATATCCTGCTTTCAACTTCGGCGGAAAGTTTTTCCGTGAGCAAAAACGCGGTGTGTTCGGCGATATGAACGGCGTGTCCGTCGTAATCCTTTACTTCTGCGTTTCCGCTCTTCATTATAAGATTTTCGTCGCCCGCTCTCGCGCGGTTTAGCGCGCCCAAATCCCTTTCACCCGCAATGCCTTTATAGCCCAGAAGTTCGAGTATCTTATTCTTGGTGCCGACGGCAATGTTTCCGTTTTCGTCGGAAAAAAGTCCCCTGTCCAGCATTTCGTAAATCACCGTACGCCTTTGCGCCGGGGTAAGATTTGCTTCGCTGTCCGCCTCGAGAACAACGTCGTCGGAAGATATGTCGCTGCCTTTGAAGTAATACAAATTCAGCGCATTGTTTTCTCCCGTGAATTTCAAAAGGCGCACATCCGAAGCAAACTGGCGGTAAAGGCGCAAAACGTGCTTGCCTATGGCTTTAACAGCGCGCTTTATCTGCTGGTATGCGCTTTCAAGTTTTTCTTCGTCCTGCTCTATAATAAGTTGCAGTCCCGTCGCCGACGTCACGCCCGAAAAACTGTCCGCGTTCTGCGTAAGCTCGCCCGTACCCGAAATTTTCGCAAATTCGTCCAAAAGATTTTTTTCTTCTTCCGCAAAACCCGACGGGATAGTACCGAAGGTAAGCATCTCGGGCGGCTTACCGCCCTGGCGGTAAACTATTACCTTGCCGGGGGTCAGCCCGTCTTCGCAAAGTTCGTCCACGTCTACGGAGCCGTCTTCAACCGCGACCGTACCCATTGAAATCCTGTTCAAAAATTCGTGCTTGCGGTTTTTTACCGCGTTGTAAGCGCGCTGTAACGGAATGAGCCTGTCCACAATGCTCGCGCCGAAAAAACTGCCCGCAAGCTGTACGGAAGTCTGTTTTACAAACGGATATTCCCTTGCGCCGTTTTCGCCGTTCACATAAGGCAGTATTCCGTCGTAAAGCAGCTTGCCGCCCGCGACAACCGTAAGCCTGCCTTCCGGCATATCTTCGGTAGGTTTTTCGTACCGCTCCATAACAAGCTCGTAGCCGCGGCGGACCGCCTTCGATTCGGGTTCAACCTGCTTTGCGTGCGCAGACGCGGAAAAGGGCGCAAGTGAAAATTCTTCAATGTCCCTGCCCGCAAGCCTGACGCCGTATACCAGATATATATCCTGCACAGGCATAGCCTTTGCGTGTATAAGAGAAGGCTGCTTATCCAACTTTTCTTCCGACAACGAGTACGGGTAAATTTCAAATGGCGAAACCGCCGCAATTTTAACGTCTCCCTGCCGAAGTTTTTTTCCGTCTTCCGCCGCGCCAACCGCACTGCCCGAAAAGCCGTCCCACATAACTTTGTAAAACGCCGTGCCGCATGTTTCCGACCATATGGTCGCGTCCGAAATTATTCCGTCCAGATCGGCGTTTTCGCACACCGAAGAAAGTATTGCCGAAGCAAGCGCGGCAGAGTAAACGTCAGTCTCTTCTTCCGAAGCCGCCCTTACGGCGAGCGAAGGGCGTATTCTGCCCAGCTTCGAACAGCGTATGTCCATAGTGGGCGCAATGTGATTGAACACCCTGCGCGCCTGCCAGAAATATCTTCCGTCTTCTTCGAATATCTCTCCCGCCGAATTGATGTCGCAGTACTGGTTGCCGCTTAAAAAATTCATATTCAGCTGCCAGCCCCGCTCTATCGCCCGCCGCTCCTGCTGTCTGCGCAAAAAGTCGGCCTGCACTTCTTCGACAAGTTTTTCTTCCGCGGTTTTTTCAGTAAAATTTTCAGCCAAAATTTTTGTCCTCCAATAATTTTTTTAAATTTTGTTTTTCTTCTTCAAGCTGTTCGTCGGTCATTTCCCCCACGTTTCCGTCGTCCATCAAAAGTTTTACCGCCTTTATGTCGGGCGGAACGTCCCTTCTCGTCACCTTTTTTTTGACGAGCTTCAACTCCCCGTCTTCAACCGAAAATTCTTCGACTACTTCGCTTGTGCCAAAGCCCACCGCGCATTTTTTCAACGCGTTTTTAACGTCTTCTTCCATAACTCTCCCTTTACGGCGTTTTAACTTTCAAACCGTCTGCGTCTGCCCTTTATGCGCCTGCGCTTATCCTGCGCTATGGGCGAAAGTTCTTCCGCCCGCTCCGCTGGGCGCGGGCGCGTCATAACGTAATATCTGAGCTCGTCCATACAGTGGTCGTCGCGCTTTACGGGCGTATCGCCGTCCGCCCAGCAATAAGTTTTAAATTCTTCAATCATATTTACGCAGGTGGAAAATATGTAAATATCCCCTTCGCCGTTGCCCTTTTTCAAAAAACTTTTCACCCTTGCTATGCCCGAAAACACGTCCTTGTTCACGTTTGCGTTCACTAAAATGCCGCGCTCGTAAAAAAGTTCCGAAACGCTTTTGGGCGAAGACAGCGTTTTCTGGTTCGCCGCGCTGTCAATGAGCGCGCACACCCTTCCGCGCGCGTCCGTCTTCCAGCCTATGCTTTCGCTTACGCTCTTTATCGCCTGCGCGTGAAAATCTACGTCTTTGCCGCTTGCGAAATGCTCCGCCACGACGTAAATATTTCCGTCCCAGTCCACGCAGTACCAGTGCGCGGAAAGGGGATTGTTCAGTCCGGGGTCTATGGAAATACAGTCCTGCCATTCGGGCGGAACGTCGAAGGGCGGAATAACGTGAACGCTCTCGTCAAACTCGGGATAAACAAGCCCCGCCCCGCCCGAAAATTTTCCGAACTTACGCGCGTCCAGCGCCGAGCCGTCCAGCGCGGTTTCAAGAAGTTTCATTTCCTTTTTAGATAAGTAAGGATTGTCTTCCCAGGTCATAAACTCGTGCCATATTTCGGGGTTGCTCTTACGGTTAAGATAAATTTCGTTATATATAAACGTTTTGCCTTTAAGCGGGGTCATTGTGCCGAATATGTCCCCCCTTTTGTCCATAACGCGCATAAGGCACTCTTCGTAGATATCTCTCGGCGGTTCTTCGTCAAACCACACGAAATCCAGCGAAGAACCCTGAAATTTTTCCCTGCCCTGGTCGCAGCTCTTAAATCCGAGAGTGGAAATTCCGCCGAAGACGTTTTTGATTTTAATCTGGTCTATGACCCCGCCCGCAGGGCTGTCGCGCCTGCCCGCAAGCATTGTTATGTCCGCTATCCAGCTCCTTGGCAGATACTTCAGAATTTTCGCCTGCGCGACGTCGCGCTGAACCTGCGTGGAAAGCGAAACCGCCCAGCCGAACGCATCCTTCCTGTTTTTGCGGTAGGGGTGTATCCCCCTTAATATCCACAGGCACTCCACCGCGCCGCACTCGGTTTTCCCCGAACGGTTGCCGCCGAAAACCCAGCGGTTGCGTTTTTTGCACTTATGGAAGGCTATCTGCTTTTTATGGCGTTTGACTGCGTTATAGCGCGAAAGCTCGCTGTTTTTTCTCTTTTTCAGCTCGCAGTCTATTTCCGCAAGCCGTTTTAAAATATCTTCCTTTAACATTAGACCCTTTCTGACAAAATAATTATGTTTTTTCAGCTTTGCGCGCTTTATACTTTTGGGATATGAAAGCCGCAAAGTTTGCCTTATGCTGCCTTCTGGCGGCAATTAGTTTTGCAATTTCCTCCCGCCCCGCCGCGCTTATCGGGACGGGAGACTCTTCCGTGCGCTATGCCCGCGCCGACTCGCGCACCGTCTATTTTTATGACGAAATAGACGGCAGGTCGCTTTTTGCAATTCCGTACACGTATTGCGTGCAGGTTCTTGAAACCGTGGGCGACTGGTACAAAGTCAGATACGCGGAAGACAACGGATTTTACAAGTCCCTTACGGGTTACTGCCGCAAATCCGGTCTTACTCCGGTTGACCGGCCGCCCGAAAATATCTACCTTAACAAGACGGTAACCGTTACGTTCAAACAGGACTTAGGCAACGACTACCTGCCGTCCTTAGGAGAACTCAACGTCAAAACCGCTTTTTACGGTACGCTGTACTGGGGTGAATCCGCCTATTCGTACGTTTTGTACAACGACGAGTTCGCATACGTGAACGGCGCTAACGACGACTATCCTTTAAACGAAATCCCCGCCGCCCCCGAACCCGACCCCCAACCTTCAAACGGCGCCAATGTAAAACTTATAATCGTAATCGTCCTGATTGCCGTGGCGGTAATCGCCCTTTTAATACTGTACTTCACGGGCAAAACCGCAAAATTCAAACGCGGATAAGACAGTAATATTTTGCAACCAGCTCCGCGCCCTTAGAAAAGCTGCCCAGTCTGCGCGCCCTGCGCTTGAATTTTATAACGGCGCGGCGTATGCGCTTTACGTCTTCCGCGCCCAGCCGCTTTATGCCGCAGCGCATACAGGCGTACTCTTCGAGAGCCGCCCGCTCTTCTTCCGTCAATTTTTCTATTATTCCGTCAAGATATTCCCACAGCTGCGCAAGCCCGCTCTTTTCGTTTATAATGCGGCAAAGTTTATCCGCGCCCGCAATACAGCTTTTATCGAACGACGATGCGGCAATTTTCATTATCAAATTGTCAAACGCGCGCTCTAAACTTGCCGCACAGTAATAGAAGCGCAAAATTTTCTTTACCTTCAAACGCGTAACCTCTCTCAGACCGAACACAATACAAACATTTGTTCGGATATGTTCGGTTTTATTATAACCGCCAAATATGACACCAAACGTACAAATTAAAAATAATTTAAAAATTTTTATTAAAAAAAAGCGTGCCTTTTTTCGCGGACGGGCGGCAAACGCCCGCAACACGGAACGCACTGCGGACTTAAAAATAAAAAACAGTTTACAATAATAAATGAGTGTGGTATAATTATTCCGTGAAACGTTTAGCATTAATTTCAACTGCAATATTGCTTTCATTGGCAATCGGCGGCGGGATTTCCGCAAATGCGGCGGCTGAAACCGTCTACCCGCAGAACAGCGACTTCGTATTTTCGCTGTCTTTTTCGGATTTAAAAGATTACGCCGTATCCGACGGCGCTCTGGCTTTTGTCGACGGAAACACCGTAAAGGTCTACGAAACGGAAAAACCCGGCGACAGCGCAAAATCGGCATATAAAAACGGCTCGCTTACCGAATACAGCGGCTTCGACGTGACGATATCTTCAATAGATTTTCAGAACGGCGAATTCTACTACGCCGACGGAAACGGCACGGTCTACTCCCTTTCGGACAAAGCCGAAGCGGAAGGAATTTCGATCGCTCCCCCGCAGGATACCCTGCTCTGCAAGGACAACGGATTTATGTACGCGTTGCTTGACGGGCGAATCAGAATAATCGACCCCAAAGCCGAAAATTCCGAAGATATGGCTGTGGAAATAGAAGGAGATTTTTCGGTCCTTAAACAGTACGGCACGCACGTATACGCGATAAACGGCAACCGGCTTTGCAAATTTACAGACGCGGAAATGGAAATAACCGAAATGCAGTACGTAGACTTTTCGCCGTCAAAAACCGTTTCGGTGGGAAACGCGCAGCAGGCGCTGAAAGACTACACCCTTAAATTCGTAACGGTCGCGCAAGACTCGTTTATGACGGAAATCAACCTGTCCGCCCCCCTTACGGGTTACTTCGACGCGGGCGAAACACAACAGACAACGGAAGACGCCTCCGCCCTGCTCCTTGGCTATACGGGCAACGCGGCGATAATATCGATAGGCAAAAAGAGTTACATAACCCTTAAAACCAACGTAACCGAAAACGGCGACGGCAGCGAATACTTTACACAGGCAGAATTTACCAAAGCTCAGCTTCTCGGCGACGCGATATACGCTTCCCCCTTCGTTATGGAGTGCGTTTACGCAATTTACCCCGCAACGGGCGCAATAGTCAAGGTCACGGGCAAACTTCACAACGACGTTTTAGAGTCCGACTTCTATCAGGTCGAATACACTTACCAGAATAACGGACAGGACGTCACCGTCAAGGGCTACGTGATAGCGGGACTTTTAACGGGCGACAACGTCAACGACAACGCCCGCCCCGAAGAAAAGCCCGACGAAAATTACAGCGAGAAAAACAATATCCAGACGGTATTGCTGGTATTGATGGTTGTTATTCTGGTACTCATTGCAATAAGCTATCTCACCTGGATTTGCCTTTCGGACAAGCGGTTAAAAAGAAAGAACAAAAAACAGGACGGCGATAAATAATTTATAAATTAAATTACGCCGCCGCGCTTTGTAAAGCGCGGCGGCGTTTTCATTACTTTACGGCATACTAAAACAAAGGCGTTTAAGGCGGCAAAAATAATTGTTAAATGGTTTGAAAATAAGTTGACAGTCAAAAATTGATTTGATATAATTTTTTAGCATTGAGTTTTGTGCACAAAGCTGAACGCCCGTGCGTTTGTCCGGTGCAAACAATGCGGGTGTAGTTCAATGGTAGAACACTAGCCTTCCAAGCTGGTTGCGTGGGTCCGATTCCCATCACCCGCTCCAAACGCTTAACAAGGAAACGCGCAAAACACAAACGTTTACGCGCCTGTAGCTCAGTAGGATAGAGCAACGGCCTTCTAAGCCGTGTGTCGGGGGTTCGAATCTCTCCAGGCGCACCAATTGAATATTTATGGCGGGCGTAGCTCAATCGGTAGAGCGCCAGATTGTGGCTCTGGAGGCAGCAAGTTCGAAACTTGTCGCCCGCCCCATAAAAAAACAAGGCAATACGCCAGCGTTGGGGTGTCGCCAAGCGGTAAGGCACGGGATTTTGATTCCCGCATTCGTAGGTTCAAATCCTGCCACCCCAGCCAATTAATTTTAAAACGGCAAAGCGGCGCCAATCCACCGCCCCGTCAGCCACATTTTTTCGGTCCATTAGCTCAGTTGGCAGAGCACGTGACTTTTAATCACGGTGTCCCGGGTTCGAATCTCGGATGGATCACCACCTACGCGGCAGGCTCCGCTTTCGGTTAAATTTGTTTAACTGACAGGCGACCGTATGCCGCTCCCTTTTACCCAAAATCCGTCAAACGCATTTTGGGAACAACAAAATAAAACGCCTTGGCGTTTTAAATATAAACGTTGCACCTTTAGCTCAGTTGGTAGAGCAACTGACTCTTAATCAGTGGGCCCAGGGTTCGAGTCCCTGAAGGTGCACCAAAAGAGTATAATCCGAATTGTTTACTTGTTACAAGTGAGTGGTTCGGATTTACTTTTTATTTCTAAATCACATAATAAAAAGAGGAGCAGAAGCTCCTCTTTTTGCTATATAAAATTACTTTCTTACACCAAGCCTGTTTTATTTAATATCATGTTGCTTTATGTAAAATCAATACCTTACATGATTTTAACATAGCGGATTAGGAAAAGTTTGCACATCATTTAGCTTTGTTTAGCGACTTCTTCACAAAACAAAACCAAAATAGTACACACGATACGATAGCAGAAATCAATTCCGTAACCCAAAACGAATTCCATACGCCAACAGCTTGAAACAGATAAGACATAAGAAATGCAATCGGAAGAATTGCAATATATCTTAACAGTGATATGACCAAGGAAGGCAGCCCTTTCCCCAATCCCTCAAATGTTCCGCTGATAACGACGGAAACGGCAGAGACGATAAAGCCTGCGCTTATAACACGAAGGGCAATAGCGCCTTGTTCCGCCGTTTGCGGCGTGTTTGTAAATATTCCCATCAATTGCACAGGGCATACAAGACATAGGATTGTGCCAATGACCATAACAATGAAACTTAAAAGTAGCGTAACTTTGAATATTCCTATAACCCTGTCATTTCGTTCCGCCCCAAGGTTGTAACTCACCAACGGGCGTATCCCTTGAACGATGCCGTTGATGGTAAAATAGAGAAACGTCTGCAATTTATAGTAGATCCCCAAAATCAAGACATAGACTTCAGCGAATGCAGACAAAATCATATTTAGGAACATTATCATAAAAGAAGGCAATGCCATATTGAGAGAAGCTGGGATACCCAAAAGATACAGTTTACGGCAAATTTTTTCCTCGCCACGATGTTCCATCCGTAGCCGAATGGGTATCTTTGCAATTAAGAACACGACAATATAACCGATTAATGAGAGTGTTTGCCCTATTCCTGTTGCGAACGCCGCCCCGAACACACCCATCTCAGGGATAACCCCTGCCCCAAAAATAAAGAGCGGGTCTAGGAATATGTTGGCGATTGCGCCAATTGCCATACAGAACATTGTCGTTTTCATTCTGCCCGTTGCCTGCAATAACTTTTCAAACATCATACCAAGTGTAAGTACGGGTGCGAATGCGATAACGACATAGAAATATTTAATACCGTATGTAGCAATCTCTTCGCTATCGGTAAAAAGGAAGATGAATGGGCGTGTGCAGAGCACACAGATGCCGGCAAGCACAATCCCGTGTAGCGCACTGAGAAGAATGCCAAGCGTTGCCGAACGGTTTGCCGCACGTCCGTTATTTGCTCCGAGATAGTAGGCGACTGTGGCATTGACCCCGATACCGAATCCGACACCCACCGCATTTGCAAGATTTTGCAGCGGATAGACGATAGAAATAGCGGTCATAGCGTTTTCACTGAATTGCGAAACAAAGAAGCTGTCAATGATATTATAGAGCGAATTGACAAGCATAGATATGACCATCGGTAGCGCCATTTTCAGTACCAACGGCAATATAGGTTTTTCTTTCATAAAAGTCTGATCCACGAGTAAACCCTCCTACGGTCAGATTTTTACGATATAATCGGATTTCCTCGCGACAGTCGCAGGAAGTTTGACTGTAGGGTTGGAGTATCCGAATGCAAGCGCCCCAACGCCGCGCAATGTTTCGGGCAACCCCCATTTGCGGAGAAGCGCCTTACCTTTTTCGCCGTCAAAAATTTCACGTTCGCGGTGTACCCATACGGAACCGAGTCCCAAAGCGTGCGCGGCGAGCATCATATTTTCCAGCACGCAACTCCCGTCTTCCACAAAAGTACTTGCTTTCCCGTCCGCAAGCACGAGAATTACAATCGGTGCCCCGTAATACGGATCGGTATCTTTTCCCATGACTTCGGCATTGAGGCAAGCTATTTCTTTGCGGTAGACAGGATCTTTGATAGCAATAATAATGGGCGATTGCTTGCCGCCTCCCGTAGGGGCGTATGTTCCAGCTTCCAACACAGCTTCAAGCAGTCCGTCTGGAACACCATTTTCGCTGAACGAGCGAATGCTTCTTCTTGTCTTAATTGCCTGCAAAACTTCGTTTTCCATAAAAATTACCTCCATAGCATAAAAAAACGCCACACAGCTTAAATGCTCTGTGGCGAAAAGATGACTCATCAGGAAAAATCCACAACGATTTTCGTAAATTATTATACTGTCGGGAAAAATGTTTGTCAAGTATTTCTTAGCGGCTTTTGCGGCATAAAGTAGCCGTTTGAAAGATTGCAAAGTATAATAAAAAACCTAACCCGAACAATAGGTGTTCGACTTAGGTTTTAAATGGTGCACCAAACACGACCTTATCCGAATACTGTCGGGTAAGGTTATTTTATTAATAAAACGGAGCATTAAGCTCCGTTTTATTTTTTGTTTGATAGTTAAAAACTTCTAATCATTTACTTCATCAAAAATAGGATTATCAAAAAATTCTTTTAATTTTATCCCGAAAGAATCAGCCAGTTGATAAATCGTATCAATTTTAACCGTTTTAACTCTTGTTAAATCAGGGTGTATAATTTTCCATACAGTTGAACGCGGAACACCTGCTCGCTTTGCTAATTCATATATTGTAATTTTATTTTCGTTAATTAGATTATCTAACCTAATCCCTATTGCTTCAATTAGCTTCATAATTATCTCCAAGCGTTTCCAACAGTAAACACCTACTATAAGTTTAAAGAATAAGAACAAAATTGTAGTTTCCAGTGGGAAACATTTGACTAAAAATAGTTTACTGTTGTAAACTATTTTTAGTTTTAACATTTCAAGATTAATTATGAAAAAATATTGTTGTTTCACAGGACACCGCCCGAAAGGCTTTCCGTTTAAATATGGAATAGATAAAAAAAAGCATAAAGCATATTTGAATACGCTTAGAGAAAAAATAAAGTTTGTAATTACCTTTTTGGTATCACAAACTCTATTTCCGGTATGGCATTAGGCGCAGATTTGGATTTTGCGGAATTAGTTTTAAAACTGCGCAAACATTACCCCGTTACGTTAGAGTGCGCTATCCCCTGCCCTAACCAAACTTTAATATGGAACAACACGGACAAATTGCGTTATAAAAGCATTTTGAAACGCGCAAACGAAATATACCTTGTTTCAGAGCGGTACACGCCAGAATGTATGTTAAAACGCAACCGCCATATGGTAGATAAAAGCGATATTGTAATAGCGGTTTTTAACGGCATTGAAAAGGGCGGAACCTGGTACACCGTTAACTACGCTAAAAAAACAAATAAAATTATCGAAGTTATAAACCTATATAATGGTGATAAATGAAAAGAAAAAAATTAACTATTATATTAGTCGGCATTTCCATTTATATTGCGTTAACCTTAGTGGAAATTTACTACCTATATGCGCTGCAAGGGGATAACATATCAAATTATTTTAACGAGTTTTGGACTTGGTACAAAACTTTGTTTATTTGATTGAGATATATAACAATGTACAAGCAATTAATTTTAAAAAAATTCAGCCGTAACTTACTTGAATTGACAAATAAATCCGACTGACTTTTTACAACTTGTAAAGTTATGACTTTTTTGCGATACACGTAAATTTTTGCACAAACTCGGTTTTTGCGTTTGTATAGGCGTCCCTGTTATGCTCGTACTGCTTCCAAAGACGCAGTTTTAACTCTTCATACTCTTTGGCTACGGCGGGATTTGCGTTTAAATAATCCCTGAAAAATATCTCGTCCGTGTCGCCCGTAAGCCTTATATGATAATGAAAAACCTTTTCGTCAAAACCTTTTTCGGTGTAACCCCTGTTAAGAGAAATACGGTTATCGCTTTCGGACATAAGTATGCAGCCGTTATTCTGCAAAATTTCAGCCGCCTTTTTCAATTTGGCGTCTGAATTTACCACAACAAGAATATCTATTATGGGCTTAGCCATTATACCCTTTATTGCCGTACTTCCTATATGGTGAAACTCCGTCTGCGGCGGCAGCAAGCATTTAAGCCTGTTCTCTTCCGCCGCGTACCAGTAAGCCCAGTAAGGTTTAGGCTCGGTCAAAAATATGGGAAACAGTTGCCAAAGCTCTTCAAGAGACATTTCCGAAAGGCTTTTACCCATTACTGCGCTCTCCTTAAATTTTTATTGCGCTCTTCGATTTCCGCTTCGCATTTGTATTTGCTATCGGAAAGTATAATCTCACCGTAGCTGTCGGCAACGATTTTACCGCTTTTGGGGTTTTTAACCGAAAACACGGCTCCATTTATGTCCGCGTCCACGTCGCTGTACTCAAACGACAAATCGCAGTTTTCCATTGTGCATTCAATAAGTTTAAGATTTTTGCAATAGCACAGCGGCTGTGTTCCGCTGATACGGCAACGCACAAGCGTAAGCCCATCCGAATACCAGCCCAGATATTCCCCGTCAAGCACGCTGTCCGTAACGGTGACGTTTTCCGCATGCCAGAACGCGTCTTTGGTTTTAAACGCGCAATTTGCAATTTTAAGATTTTTTGTATACTGAAACGAATACTTACCCGAAAACTCCAGCCCGTCTATATCCGCGTCCGCGCTTCCGAAAAAGGCGTATTCCGAAACAATTTTCCCGCCGCGTATTTTAATATCACGGCACCGCCAACCGAACTCGGGCGAATTTGCAACCGCCCCTTTAAGGGTTACTCCGTTGCACTCGCGCAAAGCCTTTATTCCGTTCATACGGCAATTTTCAATATAAACGCCGTTATCGTACCACAGCGCCGCGCGGCAGTTTCCGGTCATTTCGCAATTTATGACGGAAATGCCGTCAACGTGCCACATAGGGTAGCGCAGGTCCATATAACAGTTTTTTACGGTTATATTGCGGCACTCTTTGAGAAAAGATTCGCCGTCTTCTTCGCCTGCAAAACGGCAATTTTCAACGACAGTATCCTTAATATTGTACAGAGCGCGCTCTTCCTGATAAGTTTTTCCTTCTATGTAATTCATACAACTTTTTCCTTAGAAAACCGATTTGCCCATGTCAAAGGCTTCGGCAGGGAATGCTGTACCGTTTATTTCACCCTTTTCGGTCACGCCCACCCCGCGGACAACGCCTTTTAATTCCACCCCTTCGAAGCAGTCAATCCAGCCCTGAATGTCTTTCACGCAGCCGTCCATTGCCGCAACGTCGTTTTCCGCCGCCGTTGCAAGAAGATACACTTGCCTGAACTTGTTTTTACGCGGATACAGCGGATTAAGCCTGTCTAAAAACGTTTTAAGCTGTCCGCATACGGCGTAATAGTAAACAGGCGTTGCAAACGCGATGACGTCGGCGTTCTGAACCGTTTCGTAAAGTCCGTTCATTCCGTCGGGCAGAGCGCATTTGTCGTGCGAATGGCAATACATACAGCCCGTGCAGAATTTCAGATCAAGGTCGCGCACGGCGATAAATTTAACGTCGTTGCCGGCAACCCGCGCGCCTTCGGCAAACTTTTCGGCAAGAATTTCGGAATTGCCGTCTTTTCTCGGCGAACTTGTTACTACTATCACTTTTTTCATCTTACTACTCCTTTTTATCCTTTGAGTTTTTCACTGTCACTGTCTTTTCATAAAACTTTAAATATATTGTATTTCAAATTTTGAAATAAGTCAAATTAATAAAATTGCGGCTGCAAAATGCAGCCGCTTTACTTAAACTTCGGGTCAATTCTATTTCCGACTTATAGCGCCCTTTTCCAGCCCTATTTCGTTAAGTCTTATATCCAGCCCCGCCGAACCTGTCACATACGTTTCGCCGCGGTAAATTAAATTTGCCGTGCCTATTAAAACGTACGAATTTCCGCCGAACACAAATTTAACGTCTTTATTGCTTCCGGGCGGCACGGGTTCTTCGGTCAGATACCATACCTGATTTGCCACAACAGAATAAATTTCGTCCACAGTAGCCTTGTCGTCTATCGTAAAACTTCCCGTGTATTCGTCAGCCATTGTCACTTCTATATACAATGGTTCGCCGTTAAACTGCCCATAAACTTCGCCCAGCTTAAAAGATTTCAACGGGCTCTCTTTTTGGCAGGCGCACAACATTGAAACAATTCCCGCAACGCACAGCGCCATTGAAACAATAACGTATTTAAAACCTTTTTTCATATAGCTTTACTCCTTGTTATTTTAATTTAAACGCAGACGCCAAATAAGTATCATAGAAATTATACTTTATATATTGAGCCGAATTAGATGAATCCCAACCATCAATACAACGCAAATAAAAGTAATCTTCCTTTTTTGTTACCCATTTATCATGCCACCCAAAAAGCCACCATTTTTCATTTACTTTATAGGTGTGAGTAAATTTTTCAAAACCTACAGTAACAACAGCATGCGCCCATGTTCTATAGCCTTCAGGCTTAGTCGTGTCTTCTACTTTTACATTTATGTATGTATAAATTGGTCTGTCGTTTCTAATTTGATCTATAAAATTATCAATGCTTGGGCTATCATAATTTGTAATGTCATAGCTATAACCTCTATTTTTTGCATAATTGACAAAAGAGTTCTTTGTATTTGTCCACCAACTGCTATATTGCCATTTATGCCAATTTGAATCTTCAATAAACCATTCAAAAGTACTTTGAGCCGAACCGTTAATTAGTGCATTATTATAACCTAACCAATTAAAATAAACTGCCATATTGGTCATAGCGGTAGGTCCGCAAGTATCAGTAATTCGTGTTGTATGCGTTAAATTATAATTATTGTTAAATTCACTTTGGCTGAAATAGTTTCCAGGTCTTCCATAAGAGTTTCCCGTCAACCCATACCAACTAAATCCAGGAATATAATCACAACCTGCTTCACTGATACTGCTATCTGATACATTAACATCTTTACGAACATCTTCCCAACTTAAAATTCCACCATAAGGACTTGTTACAGTTTTTGGATAAACCGACCTGTAATCAAACAAAACATCCACAAAAGTGTCAACATCAATTTTATTTCCGTCGATATCAAAATATTGGTCATTATCAATATATGCAAACGTCATTTTACCTGCATAATAAATTTTTCCTTTTCCATAAAACTTTTGCACATAATCTTTACTGTTAAACCCATATGCAATTATATCATCCGCCAAAAAATCCAAAATCACATAGTCTAATTCATTGTCACGATTTACTATCATTAATTTTGCAGTAACTACATCATCAAAATCGTACAAATTTACAGTATCTTTAACACTTAAATCGCTATAAATAATTTCTTTAGAATTATATTGATTTTGTAAAAAATTCATACCAGCATTTTGATAATTCTGTTCAGTATATGCATTTACTGTAATACTTTTATTAAGCAATAATAAAACGTTTAATAAAATTAGAACTATAAAAAAAGATGCAAATAGAAACGATACTCTGTTTTTAATTTTTTCATAATATTACCTCTCTGTAAATATTATAACATGGCATTTGAAATCCGTCAATACCCGAAAACCGCGCAAGCATTGCGCCTGCGCGGTTTTTACTACCTTAAAAAGTATTTAATTAATTTATCGTTGCGCTTTTTATACGGCTGGTAACGCATAGGCAAATCTATCAAATTGCTTTTGCCTACTATGCTTTTGTAATGCGTAAAGGTATCGAACCCCGCCTTGCCGTGATATGCGCCTGTTCCGCTCTCCTTAAATCCGCCGAAGGGCATATACGGAGTTGCAAGGTGAATAACAACGTCGTTCACGCAGCCGCCGCCGAAATCCAGCTTTGAAGTCAGCATTTTAATTCGCTTTCTGTCAGTGGAAAACACATATGCCGCAAGGGGCGTGTCGCAACTTTCAACGTAGCTTACGGCTTCGTCAACCGTACCGTAAGTTATAACGGGCAAAACCGGTCCGAAAATTTCTTCCTGCATTACGGCGTCGTCAACGCCCGCGCCGTCCAGAACGGTGGGCTCTATTTTCAGCTCCGCGCCGTCGTAATTTCCGCCGCACGCTACCTTTTCACTGTCTATAAGCCCCAAAAGGCGGTTAAAATGTTTTTCGTTTATGATTTTGCCGTAATCGGGATTTTTAAGCGGCTGTTTGCCGAACTGTTTTTCAATCTGCTTTTTTATTTCAAAAACCAGTTCGCTGTGAATTTTCGCGCTGCATAAAACGTAGTCGGGCGCGACGCAGGTCTGCCCCACATTTAAAAATTTGCCCCATACAATGCGCTTTGCCGCAAGCGGAATATTTGCGGTTTCGTCCACTATGCAAGGGCTTTTTCCGCCCAGTTCCAGCGTTACGGGCGTAAGGGTTGCGGCGGCTTTTTCATACACCGTTTTGCCCACCCTTTTGCTGCCGGTGAAAAATATGTAATCGAACCTTGTCTCTAACAGTGCCGCATTGACCTGCGCGCCGCCGAAGAGCACGCAGACGTACTCTTCCGGAAAAACGTCCGAAATGACTTTTTTTACCGCTTCGCTTGTCGCCGGCGAGTATGCGCTGGTCTTTAAGACTACGGTGTTCCCCGCCGCCACCGCGGCTGTCAGGGGGTCCATTGCAAGTAAAAACGGATAGTTCCACGGAGCTATTACAAGCACTGCGCCGTAGGGCGAAGGCAGGCGGTAACTCTTTGAAGCAAACTGCGCAAGCGGCGTTTTTACCTTTTGCGGCGCGGCGTATTTTACGGCGCGCTTTATCATATGCGAAAGCTCGCTTAAAACAAGCCCCGTCTCGCACATATAACTTTCGCTCGCGCTCTTGCCAAGGTCCTTTTTCAGTGCGGCGTGAATTTCTTCAAGATTGTCTTTGATTGCCTTATAAAGTTTTTTAAGATACAGCAATCTCGTCTTAACGTTCAGCGTTTTGCCGCTTTTGAAAAATTCTTTCTGCCTTTTCACTGTTTCCGCAATTTCGGTTTGCATAACGTTCCTTTAAACTGCTGTAAGTTTGCCCGTCTTGAACGAGTATGTATACGTCGCGCCCGCTTTGTCATAATTTTCGTTTGCCACCCAGCGCACCGTCTTTTCCGTAAGGTTGAACACCACGCTGTGTACGGTAACGCCACCGCCGCCGTTCCAGGTTCTCCTGCCCACGTCTTCAAGAATGTCCATAGCCGCGCTTTCGTCCGCAAGCCTGCCATCTGCGTCGTGAAGTTTACCGTAGATATGCTGATATCTGTCCCAGCCCGCTTTATCTTCGTTGTTTTCGTAATATGTTTCGTGACCGTTTACTATAAAGTTTGTTATCCACTGATATTTGAAACCGTCCGCGTCTCTCAGTCCCGTGTACATATCGTCGTCGTTGTACAAAACTTTCAGAACGCGCTTGCTGCCGTCGTTGTCGGTTTTATCCGTGGCGTTCTCCGCGGGAAGCCACTCCAAAATCGCGCTCTTGCCCGTTGCGTCGGCAATCATATAGTGGAACGAAGATTTAGCCGAATCGTGCAGATTATAGCCCTGAATGAGTTCCACCGCTTCGTCAACCGTCGCGCAGTAGTCCAGAATCAGTCTCTGCATTGTGGTAGAAGTAAAGTTTGGTTTGCTGTCGTCGCGCTGGTCGGTCGCCACCGTTCCGCTGTCGTTGTTCGAATAATCTTCACCCTGATAGGACATAAAAATCGCACAGCTCAGACCCTTTTCGTTCATACCGTCAAGGGGCGCATAGGGCGCGGCAAAGCAGGTAATTTTGTCCATAAGTCCCGATAAATCTTTTTCCGTATCAATGCCTATGTAGTTCATATCCACGGTTGAAAAAGATTTGTATCTGCCCTTGCCTGGGCTGTTGCATATGGTAATGCAGACGTTTGTCTTGTCAAAGTCGTAGTTGCGCGCAAACAACACGTCGTTGTCGGGCGTAAGCGCGGTAAACGCCGAACAGTTCACGTCAGACTCGCCTATATCCACTTTCATAAGTCCCTTTGTTATGTTGCTTGTGATAAAATTTATAAGTTCGCTGTCGGACGAAGCGCCGCCGCGGTCCACAAATTTATCGAGATAAAATCCGCCCTTGACCCGCATACTGTAAACCGAACCTTCCTTGTTTTCGTCGTTGCGGGCTTGCAAATGAGTTATGCTCGAAACGGACGAAATAACGTCGCCCCAAAGACAGCCCACCGTAATGCCCAGCACTGCCGCGATAACTATTATTACCGCAAGTGTAATGCTTACCGCCCTGAACCAGAGTTTGCTCCAGAGTTCTTTAAGTTTTGTCATTTTTTTACTCCTTGAAAAGTTTTTATATTATTTTGCGAAAAACGCAACCGCAACGCCGTTCGGTCCTATATGCGTCCCTATGGTACAGCCCACGGGATATGCGGGTACGTTTTCGGTCTTGCCCTTCCACAGCACTTCGCTGTCGCGCAGGTATTTTTTAAGGCACTCGTCGCTGAGCCCCGAATAGCCCACCGCGTAAGGCATATCGAAATTTATGCCGCCGCATTCTTCGGTTAACTGCATTAAAAGGTTGTTGCCCTTTTTCGAACCCATTGCCTTACCCACGCACTTTACTTCGCCGCCCACGACCGAAACCACGGGCTTTATCGAAAGTAATTCGCCCGTAAACGCCGCCACGGAAGAAATTCGCCCGCCCTTTTTTAAATATTTAAGGGTGTCCAGAACGGCGATAAGCTGGATTTTGCCCTTTGCCGCGTTAAGTTCCTTTACTATCTCTTCCGCCGTAAGTTTGCCGCCGCTTATAAGCCTTAGTGCGTAATCGCACAAAATTCTTTCGCCTATGCACGCGTTGAGACTGTCCACGACAAACACTTTGCCGCCGAATTTTTTTGCCGCTTTGACAGCGCAGCCGTAAGTTCCCGAAAGTTTTGACGAAAGAGTTATGGCAATGACCGTCGCGCCGCTCTCCACCTCTTCGGCAAATTTTTCTTCCCAGCGGTACTCGTTTATCTGGCTGGTCTGGGGAAGGGACGCGCTCTCTATAAGTTTTTCGTAAAACTGCCTGTGCTGCAAATTTACGCCGTCCAAAAACTCTTCGTCGCCTATGCGCACTTGTATAGGCATACATATCACGCCCAGTTTTTCCGCTTCGTCCTGATTTATGTCCGTAGCCGAGTCGACAACAAGTTTAATCATAATTTACTCCAATGTCTCATAATAATTTTTCAAGTTTTCCGCTATGGTTTGCAGCGACCTGTAAAAAAACGTCCGCTCTTCTTCCGACATAACCGCGCTTCCGCCCTTTACCGCTCTTTCGGCTTTTTCGTATATCTCGTCCGCCACCCGATAGCCCGAAGGCGTAAGGGTTACGGGTGCGTTGTAAGTCTTGGGGTCGTACTCTATATATCCCTTCTGCTTTAACACTTTCAGCGCGCGCGAAATTGCCGCCTTGTCCTCGAACGAAAGACGCATAAGCTCGCTCGCCGTAAGACCTTCTTCGTTTTCTTTAAGGTAATAAACGCACATAACGTGTATGCACTGCAAACCGTACTTCCGCATTTCGCGGTGTTTGATTTTTTGCACCAGTTTATTGATTTTTAAAATGGTTACGGTAAACGTTTCGAATATTTTTTCCATAAAAATCCTTGAATGTTGATTTGTCAACGGTTGTATAATAAACTATTCCGCTGGCAATGTCAACAAAAATAGTTGACAAATCAACAAGTTTTATTTTAAAAACAACGCATATTTTTACTGCGCAAATAATAGCAAACATAAAAACAGCCCCCGCACAATATTTGTACGGGGGAGTTTTTAAGTTTTATAACGGCGGATTTTAATAGTCTATGTTGTCGTAAAATCCGTCAACGTCGGAAAAATCTTCCCTGTCGCGTTCACCCCTGCGGGTCTGCGGTTTTTGGGTCGTGTCTACGGTAGTCGTCGTGGTTATCACCGCGTCGGACGGGTACTGCGTAAGAACGGGTTGCGAAACGTTTTCTTCCACCGTGTCGGGCAGTGCGTTCCGGTCGGGAATCACCGTCCTTTGCCCCATCAGTTTTGTAAACGCCGAAATGAGAGCGTCGCCCAAAAGTTCCGCGTTCACGTTTGCGGGCTGGGCGGAAGGCTGTCTTCCGTCGTACCGTCCGTAACCCTGTTGCGCCGCCAGCCTTGCCATTTCAAGCTCGGTCTTCATTGCCGCAAGCTCCTTGTTCGCCTGTTGCTCGGCGCGTATGAGCGCAATCTGCATTTTTATTTCTTCAAGCGAACCGCCCGAAGGCATAGCAGGCTGTACGCCCTGCTGGTATACGGGCAACTGTTGTTGTGCAGCAGGCAGTTGCGCGGGCTGCTGTACGGAAGCAAGTCTTAAACGCATTTCCGCAAGCTCGGCTTCGAGTTTGCGCATTGCGCCGTTGTCCGCCTGTGCGGGCGCAGTGGCAGGCGTAGGCGTTGACTGTTGCATTGCCGTTGCCGCCATTCCCGCGTTTGCCATATTTGCCTGTGCGCGTATCTTTTCAAGCTCCGCTTCCTGCTTCGCCCTCGCAAGCTCGCGTTCCGCTTCTATTCTCTCCTGTTGTAGCCTGCGCTCTTCTTCGCGGCGCGCTTTCTCTTCTTCCTTGCGCGCCTTTTCTTCCGCGCGCTGTTCCTTGCTCTTCCTGCGTTTGCACGCCACCGCGATTATTATTATCAACAGTATCAGCGCCGCAAGCCCTATCGCCAGCCACGCCCAGATAGGAAGCCCGAGCCAGGTCTTAGTCACAAAGTCCTTTATATTATTCACAAACGCCGCCGCGCCGTTGGGCTGGATTTTATACGTCACAAAATCAGATACCGTTGCGTTACTGTCTTCAAACACAAAGTTGTTCGCGTCCGCGCCCAGCAATTCCGCTTTTACAAAATATGTCGCGCCCGCTTTAAGAACGTCTTCTTCGCCCAGATGTTCGCCCGCCTTGTCCGTAAAGTACCAGAGCTGTAACGCCACATCAAGGTTTTCTATAAGTTCGGAAGGTATTGCATACACCGCGCCGTCCTTGCCTTTCAGGTTCCAGCCCGACGTTTTAAGAACGTAAGGCTTTATCGACCAATCCGTTTCGGCTACCGTTTCGTCGCCCGTCCAGTCCCTTGCAAGATCATACTTCGCAAGCCCCTTTGCCGCAGACGCGTCCGCGCCGTAATCCCAGCAGTAGTTGGGGTTGGTTATTGTCAACGTGGCGTGGTACGTGCCTGCAAACTTTATACCGTTTACGTCGCCGCCCAGCGTTATTATGTCCTTATATTCGTCGTAGCTTCCGTGCAGGTGCTCCGCCAAGTCCACAAAATTGTTGCAGAAAATTATTTCATCAACGGTCGGCAAAGCAATTTTGATTTTTTCTACGGTTACGGATATGTATTCGTTTTCGAGAATATAAATATTTTCCGCGCCGTTTTTAAGGACTATTTCAACGCAGTACTCGCCCGCATCCGTGGGCGCGCCGCTTAACTCGTTGCCGGCAACGGGCGTTGCGCCCCTGTAATAAATCACGTCGAAGTCTGTCGCGGGTACAACCGTACCGTTTTCGTCGGTTATCGTAATATTTGCAGTGAACTGCGGATTGCCGTTGTAAGTCGTCTTAACGGGCTGCGAACCGTCCTGTCCGTCAATCGTAAACTTCGCGGGGGTGTTGCTGCTGCCCGTCTTGAAAGTAGTCTTAGGCTCGTTGCCAGAAGCGTCCACTATTTTATAGTTCTTTGCCGCCGCAACCGCGTCGTTTATAACCGCTTTAACGGTATAGGTCTTTTCAACGGTGAGATCTACCGCCGCGTCAATATCCGCAAGCGTTACTTCGTTATTATTCGAGTCGTAATATTTCAGTTTGAAATAATTGTCGTAACTTGCTGGCAAGCCCATAGCGGCTAAATCTAGTTCCCTGATATAGTACGAACCTGTGTAATTGCCGTTTGAAAAATTATGCTTCGTAAGTTTGAATTTCGCCACAACCGACTTGGGCGCAATTTCCCATTCAAGTTTAAGGGTTGTAGCCGTAGCGTCGGGCGGGTTAAACGAAGCCGTATCGTATACAAAGTCGTTCGCCGCGTCGAAAGTAGTCGTATACTTGGGATTAGAGTCCGTGTTTACGTTCTTCTGCCTGTCGCCGTACGTATCGTATCCGGGCATAACCGAAGTGTAGTCTGTGTTAAAAGTAAGCCCCGCGGGCAACGAATCCTGTTTAATACGCACGTAAATCCAACGGTTATCGTTGTATTCAATCGCCTGCGTATACTCGCCGGTCTTTACCGTTCCGTCGCCGTCCTTGTACCAGTACTCCCATTTAAGACCTGACAAATCGAAGTCCGCCTTCTCTATTTCCCAGTTGAGTTTTACTGTCGCGCTCTTTCCGTCCGCAGAAACGGTGATATTTGCATTGTTGCCCGTGTTTACAAACTTCAAATCGTTGTCGGTTATTTTAAGTGTAACCACGGTTGCGTAGCTTGCGCCCACCGCCGAAACTTCTATTGAACCCGTATATCCCGCGGTCCCCTTAGAAGTATCTATCTGCACCTTGTCGGTGTGGTCGTACGTGTCGGTAAGAAGCATAATCAGCGGGTTGTAAACGGTGGCTGTGCCGTCCTGTTTCAACGCATATTTCAGCTTGTCGCCGTCCGCAATTCTCTTTGTCGCGTCCGCAACGCCGTCCACGGTGTACGTCCATTCCAATACCGACGGGTCGAACCCCTTTGCCGAAATTTTAAAGGACTTGGTTGCAAGGCTGGTTTTCACCGTATAGTTTTTGCCCGCGCCAACGCTGTCGTCGGGTTTTACGCCGAACTTGTACTCGCCCTGCGCAAGGGTTGAAGGCAATTCGATAACCGCCGAAATGGAGTTTGTCGCGCTATCGTACGTTTCCGTCTTTGCCGAAACGGGGTTGTCTGCGCCGTTAATGCTGTAATAGTAACTCAACGTCACGCTGTCGGCGTCGCCCTGCGTCGTGTGGACGGGCAGTTTAAAGCCCGAAATTTTCAGCGTAACCGTGGCGGTGTCGCCCATGTTCCACGCCCAGTTGTTGCTGGCGTCAAGTTTATCGCAGGTAAGCTGGTCCACGGTCAGCTCAAACGGCTTTACTTTCAAAGCAACATGCGCCGTACCGCCCGCGCCAGAAGCATCCCACGTAGTGGTGTTGAACGAGCTTCCGCTCCAACAGGTGTTTACTTCGTCTTTAAGCGTAAGATAAACTTCGTAATCGCCCGCGTCCGTAATGCCGAAGCCGCCGTTTGAATTGTCCGTTACGCCCGTCGGCAAATCGCCGCCCTTTGCGCTGTCTATATCGATGTAGTCAGACCAGTTCGCGCCTGTAAGACCGCCGCTCATAGAAAGCGTGAAAGTCTGCTCCGCGCCGCTGTACTCTTTTCCGTTTACGTCGGCTGTCGCCACCGTGGGTTTTGTTATGACCTTCGGCAGAATATAAAACGTAATTTCGTGCGCGGCGGAATCCTTTGTGTCAGACCACACCGCGCCGTTGGGGCGGAAACTCAGCTTATATTTACCCGCATCCGTAAACTGGCAGGTATTGCCCGACAGGGGATTTGCGCCCGTATCCGCGGTCGTTATGTCGGAATAGAAATTGTGGCTGTAAACCGTTGTATCCGTACCGTTGAGCGCGGTCTTCGTAACTTTAACCAGTTCCGTTTTGGCTGTTAAGCCCGATATAACAAACGACTGCGCCGAACCGCTATAATTTTTTGAAACAACGCTTGTAGTAGGTTTGCTTATCTTTGTAAATTCTGCTTTTTCTGTATTTATGCTCAATTCAGACCAACCTATATGGCATGAACTTGTAGCCGAAGAAATTAAGCATGCATAACCGAAATATTCTTTAAATGTTTTGCTGGTGCTTGCCGTATTTGTATAAGTAATCTCCGAAGTTGTAAATGTCCCCGCTTCAACGGTGGCGGTTCCGCCGTTACCGGCGCCGCCAGGCAAGGTAGTACCCAAATTTCCGTATGAAGCAGTATTTTGGTGGATTGCAGGATTATCGTTATCGCTTGTCGGTCCTATCGGGCAATTAAATATTGTGGTGGGAAAAGTACCGTCAAGTCTGATTGCCGAATAAGCAGCGCTCGTTGAACCTGTCGCAAAAGTTAATGTGGAAACATCAACGGGATTGGAATTATTAGAATCGTTAATCGGATCGCTTGACCCGAAATGATACAGCTCCGCAGCAAAATGCGAACCGGCATCAGATGAGCACGCTGCTTTTCCCGCCGCCAGATCAAACTTATATTGAACTGTTATCACTCCGCCCGCAGGTACCGTTACGTTAGCTGAAAATACTATAAAGCCTATATCTGCGTTCAATGTGGATTTATTTTCATATATTGAATAAAAGCATGAACCGTTTTGATTGTTGGCGTTAACAGTCACGTTTGAACTTCCGCCCATACTTGCATACGCAATATCTACAGGGGTGTTCCCCGTGCTACCGCCTAATATGCTATGCGTTTTTGTTTTTGAATTGTCATAAACAAACGCCGGCTGAATATCTAAGGTGCCTGCCGCGTCCGCGTTGATTTTGTCCGTTTTGGGCATTATAAAAGCACAGCATACCAATGCTGCGCACACAAAAGACAGTATTAAAGACAGCCAAAGGCGCTTGCCACGGCTTATTTCAGAAAGTGTGTACCCCCCCCCCTATACGGGTTACGTCCGCTCTTTTCTTTATCATTTCGTATCTCCTGCTTGTTTATTTATATTTTTAGGTACAAAAATTATAGCACGGCAAATTTATTTTTTCAATACTTTTTGACATTTTTTTTAAAATAGTGGTCGTCCCTGCCCCCAACCACAATATATTGTGGTTTTCGATGCAAAGCGTTTAAAAAACAGCCGCGCCGAAGAGTTTCGGCGCGGCAATAATTAAATTTTATAGCCGTCGGGGTTGTTTTTCTGCCACCGCCAGGTGTCTGCGCACATCTCGTCTATGCCCAGTTTTGCGGACCAGCCCAAGTCCTTTTTGGCTTTATCTGCGGAAGCGTAGCACTCCGCAATGTCGCCTGCGCGCCTTTCGACAATTTCGTAAGGAATCTTTTTGCCGCACGCCTTTTCGAACGCGTGTACCATTTCAAGCACGCTGTAACCCGTTCCCGTGCCAAGGTTGCAAATATGCACACCCTTTGATTTATAGCCCGCAAGCGCGGCAACGTGACCCTTTGCAAGGTCGACAACGTGGATATAGTCCCTTACGCCCGTGCCGTCGCGCGTGGGATAGTCGTTTCCGAAAACTTTCAGCTTTTCGCGCTTTCCGCTTGCCACCTGCGAAATAAAAGGCATAAGGTTGTTGGGAATGCCCTTGGGGTCTTCGCCGATAATTCCGCTCTCGTGCGCACCCACGGGGTTGAAGTATCTCAACAGCATAACGTTCCAGCCGTCGTCCGAAGCATACAAATCCTGTAAAATGCGCTCTATCATAAGTTTGGTCGCGCCGTATGGATTGGTCGCCGAAAGGCGGCAGTCTTCAGTCAGTGGCAGGCGTTCGGGAACGCCGTAGACCGTAGCCGAAGAAGAAAAAATTATCTTTTTAACACCCGCCCTTTTCATACAGTCCAGAAGGACCAGCGTGCCGTAAACGTTGTTCTCGTAATAGTCCAAAGGTATTTCGCAACTTTCGCCAACGGCTTTAAGCCCCGCGAAATGAATTGTGCCTTCGATTTCGTTTTCGCCCAAAATTTTGTCAAGCAAGGCTTTGTCGCGAATGTCGCCTTCGTAAAATTTAAGTTTTTTGCCCGTTAATTTTTCAACCCTTTTCAAACTCTCTTCGGACGAATTCGAAAGGTTGTCAACGACGGTTACGCCGTAACCCGAGTTAAGAAGTTCCAATACGGTGTGGCTGCCGATATAGCCCGCGCCGCCCGTTACCAAAATATTTTTCATAGCCCTATTATATATAAAACAAAGGCGTTTTGTCAAGCGTACGCTTTATTCCACCGTTACGGACTTTGCCAGATTTCTGGGCTTGTCGGGGTCGCGCCCCAGCATAACGGCGGTTTTGTAAGCTATAAGTTGCAGCGCAACCGAAGATATCAGGGGAGACAGGTATTCGCCGCAGTCGCATATCTTTACAATTTCCGCGCGGTCTTTAAGTTTTTTGGCTACGCTTTCAAGTCCGGTCACAACCGCAACCTTGCCCTTGCGCGACAAAACCTGTTCCACCGCGTTTTCCGTCTTGCCAGCAAGCCTTTCGCTTGTGATAACCACTACCGCAACCGCGTTTTCGTCTATAAGCGCAAGGGTGCCGTGCTTCAACTCGCCCGCGGGATAGCCTTCGCTGGGGATATAGGAAACTTCTTTCAGTTTCAGGCTGCCTTCCAACGCCACGGCATAGTCTATGTCGCGCCCCAGAAAGTAAACCCCGCCCGAACGTGCGCACATATCCGCAATTGCCGATATGTCCGTGTTTTCAACCGTTTCTTTGCACAGCCGCGAAATTTTCTGCATTTCTTCAAAATCGGTTGCCCGTCCGGAAAGCACGTTTGCAAGCAGGTAGAGCGCGGCAATCTGCCCCGCGTAAGATTTTGTCGCGGCAACGCAGATTTCAGGTCCCGCGGCGACGGGTACTACCACGTCCGCAATTCCGGTCAGTTGCGAGTAGGGCGCGTTAGTCACCGCAACGACCCGTGCGTTGGCGCGTTTGGCAAGGCGGGCGGCTTCAACCGTGTCCGCGGTTTCGCCGCTCTGGCTTATCGCAACCACAAGCGTATTTTCGCCGACGATAGGATTTTTATAGCGGAACTCGCCCGCAATTTCCGCTTCGCAGGGAATACGGGCGAACTGTTCTATATATCTTTTTGCAACCAGCCCGCTGTTGTAAGCCGTGCCGCAACCCGTTATAATAACGCGGTCCGCGCCCGAACATATTTTTTCAAGCTCCCGCTCCGCGGTATGAAAAACTGCGCAAGTGTTCGCTATTGCATACGGCGACTCGCGTATCTCTTTAAGCATATAGTGGGGGCAGCCGCCCAAATCCAGATTTGCTGGCGTTGCAAGATTGGGGCGCACCGCGCGGGAAACTTCGTTTAAATTTCCGTCGAAAACGCGCACATCGTCCTGCGTAACCAAAGCAAGGTCGTTGTCTTCGAGAACGCTTATTTCCCTGCACAGCCCCGCAAGGGCGGGGGCGTCGCTGGCGGCATAATTCCCGTCCGCGCCGCTGCCGACGATAACGGGACTCTTATACTTGACCGCGGCGATACCCGCATAGTCGGTACATATGACCACTATCGCATACGAACCCGTCAAAAGGTCCGCAACTTTTTTTAAAGCGTTCAATAAATCGCCGTCGTAAAATTTGTCCAGAAGTCTTACGATAACTTCGCTGTCGGTATCGGACAAAAAATCCGCGTCGGGGAAATATTTTTCTTTCAGCTCGCTGCAATTTTCTATTATGCCGTTATGTACGATGGCAAACTTCCCCGCCGCGTGGGGGTGGGCGTTCACGTCCGAAGGTTTGCCGTGCGTAGCCCAGCGGGTATGACCTATGCCGATATTGCCGCAGAGTTCGCCAATGCAGTTTTCAAGTTTTTCAACCTTGCCCTGCCGCTTTACTATTGAAATCCGACCCTTTGACAAAGTGGCTATCCCCGCAGAATCGTAGCCCCTGTATTCAAGTTGTTTTAATCCGCCGTAAATTATATCCGAAGCCCTGCGTTTAAGCGCGCAGCCGACTATTCCGCACATATATTCACCCCGAAATACGGTATATTCAACCGTTCAGTTTTTCGCGCAGCTTTGCGCAGGCGGCAAGACAGTTTTCATAATTTTCGCCTTCCGCCATAATTCTAACGACATCTTCCGTACCAGAAGGGCGGACGACCAGCCTTACGCCCAGACTTTTCGAAAGCGCTTCCGCGTCCTTCAAGAGAATTTCCGCCGCAAAAACTTTATCTTCAACCGCAACGTTTACGGTCACCTGCGGCAAACTTTTGTAATCTTTTAAAAGAAGGTCAACCGTCTTTTTCTGTTCCACAAGCGCTTCCATTATCATAATGGCGGTAACAAGCCCGTCGCCCGTTGACTCGTATTTCGAAAAAACGACGTGACCGCTGCGCTCGCCGCCCAGCACCGCGCCCGAGCGCGACATTTCGTCACACACGTTTTTGTCGCCCACGTCGCACACCGCGCACTCTATTCCGCGCAAACCCAGACTTTTTATAAGTCCGCCGTTGCTCAGCACGGTACAGACGACTTTATTGCCCGAAAGTTCGCCCCGCTTTTTGAGATAGTCGGCGCAGATAAAAAGAATTTCGTCGCCGGTCACGACTTCGCCCCGCGCGTCCACGCATATACATCTGTCCGCGTCGCCGTCGAATGCGAAACCTATATCCAGCGAATTGCTTTTTACAAGTTCGACAAGTCTTTCTATATGGGTAGAGCCTACGCCGTCGTTTACGTTCGTGCCGTTCGGCGACACGCCGACGACGAAAGTTTTTGCTCCCAATGCGTCGAACACGCTGCGCGCAATCTGCCAGGCGCTTCCGTTCGCCGCGTCCAGCCCCACGCGCAGTCCCTTGTACGAACAGGTTGAAAGGGATATAAGATGACCTATATATCTGTTGCGCCCCGAAACGTAGTCGACCGTGCGCCCGATAGCCCCGCCCGAAGCAAAGGGGATTTCTCCGCTTTTGCCGTCGAGATAATTTTCTATTTGTGCTATCGCGCTCTCTTCCAGCTTTTCGCCGGCGGAGTTCATAATTTTAATGCCGTTGTCAAAGTACGGGTTGTGGCTTGCGGAAATCATAATGCCGCAGTCGAATCCGTCGCAACGGGTTATGTACGATACCGAAGGGGTGGTGGTGACGTGCAAAATATACGCGTCCGCACCCGAAGCCGTAAGCCCTGCGGCAAGCGAATATTCAAGCATATACGAAGACAGCCGCGTATCCTTTCCGATGACCGCGCGGCACCTGCCGCCGTTTTTAGCCGCATACATATGACCCAGAATTCTTCCGACCTTGTAAGCGTGTTCGGCGGTAACGGTCACTCCGGCTTCGCCGCGGAAGCCGTCCGTTCCGAAATATTTACCTATAATGCACCTCCTGCGGCAATTTTTTTCAATGCGTTAAAACGCATATGTGTTTTGGCGGCACGCCGCCCTTACCTGTACGCGCAGACATATGCGCGCAACCGTAATATGCGCCGCCGCCCATATGCCCGAAACAGTAAAACAGGCATACTACGCATATACAATTTATGCAAAATACCGCCGAAAAGGTTACTGCAATAAAAAATTGACTTTTATTTTGCAAATACTTATAATTAATGCAGGGCGCCCACTCTCTTCAATCAAATTCGGGCGCGCCGCAAGCTATGAAGAAAAAAGGCAAATTCAGACTTTCAATATGGCGTATACTCGCTCTCGGCTATCTTATTACTATGGTTCTGGGAAGCGTGCTTTTAATACTGCCCTTCGCCACAAAAGCGGGGCAGTCCACTTCGTATATAGACGCGCTGTTCACTTCCGCGTCCGCCACTTTCATAACGGGGCTTGCCCCCTACGACACCTACGAACACTGGACGCTGTTCGGGCAGTTGGTAATACTGTTTCTGATACAGCTCGGCGGGCTGGGTTTTATGACGGTGGTTTCGATTATTTTCGTTATGTTCGGACACGGTATGGGTCTGCACGAACGCCGCGTTATGATGATGGACGCAGGCGGCGGCAGCACCGTTTTAACGGGCGTAAAAAAACTGGTTATACGTATTGTGGCAGGCTCGCTGATAATCGAAGCGGCGGGCGCGTTGCTTTTATGCATAAGGTTCATTCCGCAGTTCGGCGCGCTGAACGGCATATACTTTTCAATCTGGCACTCGGTTTCGGCTTTCTGCAACGCGGGGTTCGATTTAATGGGTACTGACAGCACGGGCGCTTCGGTCTCGCTGACGGGCTATGCGACCGACCCCCTTGTTTCTTTAACCATATGCGTGTTGATTATTTTCGGCGGACTGGGATTCTGCGTCTGGGGCGACGTAATGGACCGCAAATTCAACCTTAAAAAAACAAACCTGAACACGAAAGTAATTTTAATAGTAAACGCAATACTTTTAATAGGCGGCGCGCTGCTGTTTCTTTTGTTTGAAAGAGACAACCCCGCCTACGAAGATTATAACTTCGGTGAAAAGCTGCTGGCTTCCGTATTCAACTCAACCACGGCGCGAACGGCGGGCTTTTCAACCACCCCCCTTGACACCATGTCCGAAAGCGGGTACCTTTTAACTATAGTTTTAATGTTTATAGGCGGCAGCTCGGGTTCCACAGCGGGCGGTCTGAAAATAGGAACTTTCGCCGTAATTATAATGGGTATGATAGGCGTGTTCCGCGGCAAGAAAGACATTAATATAGGCAAGCGCCGCATAGAGTATTCGCTTGTTTCGCGCTCACTCGCAATCCTTACCGCCTGCCTTATGACGGTTGTGCTTTCCACAATGATAATCTGCGCGGTGGACCCTTTTACTTTTGAAGACGTGCTTTTCCAGAGCGTTTCCGCGCTGAGCACCGTTGGGCTTGGCGTATGCAACGTTGGCGCAATGCATTGGCTGTCAAAGATAGTTCTCATTATTTTAATGTTTGCGGGCAGGGTGGGCATTCTTACCTTTGCCCTTGCTCTCGGCGAAAAGAAAACGGCTGCCGAAATAAGGCGGCCGGTTGAAAATATTTTAATAGGTTAAAAATAAAAGCGGCGCGCCGCTTTACGGAGTTTATTATGAAATCAGTATTACTTATAGGTATGGGAAGATTCGGGCAGAATCTCGGCGAAAGACTGCTTGGAATGGGCAACGAAGTTATGATTGTAGACAAGGACGAAGACGTCATAAATTCGCTTGCTTCCAAGTACACCAACGCGATAATCGCCAACTGTATGAACGCCGACAACTTGCAGGCTATGGACATTCCTTCCTTCAACGTGTGCGTTGTGGCAATCGGCGACGATTTTCAGTCATCGTTGGAAATAACATCCATTTTAAAAGATTTGGGCGCGAAGTACGTCGTGTCCCGCGCCGACACCGAAATCCAGAGAAAGTTTCTTTTCCGCGTAGGCGCGGACGAAGTGGTTTACCCCAACAAGGACATTGCCGAAAAACTTGCCGTAAAACTGAACAGCGGCAACGTGTACGACTATATAGAAATTGACTCCCAGCACGCTATATTCGAAATTGCGGTACCCGCAAAATGGCACGGGAAGAATCTTATCGAAACCAACCCGCGCGCAAAGTTCGGGCTGAATATTCTGCTCATTAAAAAGGGCAAAAACATAGTTCCGTCGCCCGCGCCCACTTACACGTTTGAAGACGGCGATTTAATGCTCGTGTTCGGCAACAAAGACCAGATACTGACATTCACAAATAAACATACAGTTTAACCGCGCATTTTATTACCGTTATATTCAAATTCAAATAAAACACGACAGTTCCCTTATTAAAAAAATAAAGTCCCCTAAGGGACTTTATTTTTTGTTTGCTCACAACAGAAGCGCATTGTATTGTCATCAATAGCGCAATATCATTCTACTACACCCTATGGGCGTACGTCAACCATTTTTACGCCCATATGGTGTATAATTTTTTTTAAGGAGAACCGGATTTTGATTACTCTCACTCAGATACAACTCAGATTAACCGAAAGCATACGGCAATGCGGAATGACGCAAACCGAATTGGCAAAGGCTTTAAACGTGAGCCAGCAAACCGTATCATGTTACAAAAGCGGCAAAAAAATGCCCGCGCTTGACACGCTTGCAAATCTTTGCAAAATTTTGGATATTGACGCAAACTATATACTTTGTCAGGAATAAAAACAGTAGCGGCTTTTTAAAAAAGCCGCTACTGTTTTCTGTTCAATTTGAAAATCAAATAAATCAAACCGCCCTGCTTTCGTGGCAGGAAAAATAAACTATCTGCATTTTTTTCGAAAGCTCTTTCAAAAGCGTTTTCACCTTTTCAAGATGCTGTCCGTCAAGGCTCACAAACGGGTCGTCCAAAATCAGGAACGGTTTTTCCCCGTTGTACATATTCCATATGAGCGCAAGCCTGAAACAGAACGCGCAAATAGTTCTTTGCCCCGTGCTTAAATGCTTTTCGCTACGCTCTTTGCCGCTGCGTTCAAACGAAATTTCAAAATCGCGGTTCATTGTTATTTTTTCGCCAAGAGTCTTTTCAAGCAGTTCTGAGTAGTCTATAAACTTGTCGCGCACGGGCTTTACGTATTTTTCTTTCAGGTTTTCTTCCGCGCTTTTAAGGCAATCTATGCAAGCGGACAAAAGCCCGTATTTTTTGTTGTATCCGTCAAGTCTTTCTTCAGCGACGCTCTTGTCGGCAATATAGCCGTCCAGTTTTTCCGCCTGCGCTTCGTCGTCGCATATCTCCCTGTAAAGCCTGTTGGCTTCGTCGCGCAACGCGTTAAGGCGCGAATTAATCTCTTCAAGTCCCGTCTGACCGCCATACGGACGCTCGGTTAAATTGCGCTCGGTTTTAAACAATTCCGCGCGGGCTTTGGTCTGCGCTATTTTTTCGCGCAACGCGGCAAGGGTTTTAACGTCTTCCGCGCAGGTTTTTATTTTTTCGCGCAAACCTTCCCGTTCCATACGGTAGGTCCTGCAAAACGCGGTGACCGCCGCGCCGTTTTCCCTTATCCTGTTTTCTATTTCGTCGGAATTTAAAGCGGACTTGCGCTTTCTTTCGAGAAGAGCGCTATACTCCGCAACGTCGCCGCGCAACCGCGCAAGATTTGCCAAAAACCCGTCGCGGTAGCCGTACCCGCCGAAAAAGTCATTCAGCCGTTCTTCCAGTCCGTCACGTTCCGCGCACTTTGCGGCAAGTTTTTCACTCTCCGCTTTTTTTGCCGCCATACTTTCGTTGAAAATTTTCAAATCTTCTTCAAAGGTCAGAAAATCGAACGCGACGCCGTTGCCCGAAAAATATCCGTAAGGCATTAAAAACGCCTTTATTCCGTCCGAAAGCTCCGCAATCTTTTGCGCAAGCGCGCTGCGCTCCGGGCTGTCGGTCATATAGCTTACTTTGGTAAATTTTTTGTTCAGGTACAAAAAGCCGTCCGTAAGAAGGCACGCCGCACCAACGGCGGCAATTACGATACCCGCCGTAATTTGGACGAACGCTACGCCTATTCCCGCAGCGACAGCCAGCGCGGAAAGTATCGCAAAAATCAAAAACAGCCCGTGCTTTTTCACCCTTTCCGCCTGCGGCGCAACCGATGCGGGAATCAGGTTGAACTCCCTTTCCGCTTCTTTTAACCGTTCCGCTTTTTTTCTCACCGCGTCCGTCTCTTTTTCGGACGGCGCCCCTGCGGCAAAAGCGCGGCGCAGTTTCAGCTCTTTTTCGGAAAGGGGTGTCTCTTTAATAAGGTTTATTTCCGTTTCCAGCGCAGAGTGCGCCCCTATATCCCTTTCCGTTTCTTTAAGCCGCTCTTCCGAAGGCGCCCCGCCCGAAAATCTCTCGCTCAGCCGCGCAAGTTCAGCTTCGTCCGTTTCGTCGAAAATGCGTTGCGACAGCTTCGCCTTTAATTCCGCTTCCCTTTCAAGCAAAACCGTAACTCTTTCGGTTTTTTCAAGTTCGGGCAGTCCGAAAGGGTAACCGTTTTCAATCTCTTTTACTTTCGCTTCGTCGCTGTGTATATCCTGTATAAATCCGTCGTACCGCTCCCAGTCTTTCAAAACTGCGTTCGCCGTCTGGGCTTTTTCCGCCTGCTTTTCAAGCGAAGAAATTTCTTCGCGGATTTCCCTGTGCTTTTCGTATTTGGCGGAGAGCGCCGCCTTTATGTTGCCGGCGTTGGTTATGGCGTAATTAAGGTTTTCTATCTCGCCCTTAACCTGCGTAACGGCGTCGTTACCTGCGCGCGATTTTTTGTATTCTTTCCGCTTGCCGTCCAAAATTTTAAGCGCGTTGTCAAGCCCTTCGTCGCCTTCTATAAAGTTGTTGAGTTTTGCGTTTATACTCGTCGTAGACGAAATTTCGATTTCGTCGCTGCCTATAAACGCCGTGCGTTCGAAAGACTTCGCGTCAATACCGAAAACCGCCCTGCCTATCTCGCCGCCGAATTCCGAAGTGCGCTTACCGCCGGTATATACGGCGCACTCGTCAAGGGTGTCGCTCTTTTCGCCGAAAAACCGCTCTATTTTATAGACCTTCCCGCCCGCTTCAAACGTAAGGTTTCCGCCGAACTTTCCGCCGTCAAAGGGACAGAAATGCATTCGTTCGCAAAAATCTTTGGTATTGCTGCGGTAGGGTTCAAGCCCGTAAAACATAGCTTTTATAAACGAAGCCAGAGTACTCTTTCCGAAACCGTTTTCTTCGCAAAAAGAAGTCAGGTCTGTATTGAAATCGAATTCACGTTTTTTAATTTTGCCGTAGTTTTCGATATAGCAGGATAAAAGTTTCATTATTCTATCCCCCTGCCCGAAAGGGCTTTAAGTCCGTAAGAAATTATTCTGGCTTTATCTTCTTCGGGGTAGTCCGCGGCGTACACCGTGCGCACAAACTCGCCCTTTAAAGACGTGTCGCCGTCGTATGCCCGCACGTCTATTTTTTTGCGCGTTCTGTCCTTAACGCGCACAAACAGGCAATCGCCCGAAAGATACTTTTCAACGTCCGCAACCAAATCGTCCACCGTATAATCCACTTCGCCCGTCAAAAGTATTCTGTAAATGTTTCTGTTGCACAGCGCGGCTTCTTCTTTCACTTTCAACGAAGCCGCGTACGCGTCTCGCACTCCCGTTATATCCACGGATTTTTCAATAATCGCGTTTTCGGAAAAAGGCACAAACCTGTGCGAAAGTTTGCCGTCGCGCAGCTCTATTTCGACAAAACCCTTTTCGCCCGTTTCGTCAAATCCCCTGCCTTCGGGACAGCCGCTGTACGCCCATACCCCGCGCCCGTCCAGTTGTCCGCTCCTGTATTCGTGAACGTGTCCCAGCGCAAGATAGTCTATATTTTTTTCTTTCAGTTTCGAAAGGTTAATCCTGCCCATTCCCGCCGAAGACGAAACCTGTCCGTGCAACATAACTATATTAAGATTTTGCTTTTCAAGGTCAAGCGTGGAATAAAACGACGTGCAGTTTTCGCCCGTCATTTCAATGCCGCAAACGGTCACTCCGTCGTATTCATACTTGGTCCAGCAGTCGGAAAAAGTTTTCAAATTTTCATACCCTGCGCTTTCGCCGTTAATATCGTGGTTGCCGCGGAGATAATAAAAATCTATCGCCGGGTTGTTTGCAACCACGCTGAAGAAAAACTCTTTATCTTTTTTGAACGGATTGTCCACGTCAAATACGTCGCCGGATAAAAGAATTATTTCAACGCCGTTTTCCGCCGCATAGGCAACAAGGCGCTTAAACGTGTTTCGCACCGTTTCTTTGCGCTTTGCGGAAATTTCTTTTGGGAACGAACTGTCTATTTTAGAACCAAGGTGTATGTCCGCACAGTGTATAATTTTCATATAAATATCCTCAGCCGTTATTGTACACTTTTTTGCGCTTCAACGCAAATATTTTTTACGCCGCCGAAGCCCTTCTTTCCAATCTGTCCGCGGCATTAAATAAGCGTTCACCGTAAACCTACGTAATATTCAATGGACTGCTGTAAATAAAAAATAAAAAACCCCTTAAAAACGCTTGAAATTTTCGGGGTTTACTTATATAATAATTAAGCAATTGAATTTATTGGGGTGTCGCCAAGCGGTAAGGCAACGGACTCTGACTCCGTCATTCGTTGGTTCAAATCCAGCCACCCCAGCCATTTGGGAATGAGTCGAACACATAGGTTCGACTCATTTTATTTTGCTGTTAAAATGTAGCGACGGAGCCGTATTTCGGCTCCATCGCAAAATAATTTTATAAGAAATTTTTTACTCCCCGGACAGCAATGTGCGGGGCGCTATCTTTTTGATTTTAAGCGACAGCAAACAAGAAATGCCAAACGACAGAAGTATAAGCGCGATTCCCGCTACCGTGACGAACAGGATAGGAATATTAAACGTACACTTTACAATGCCTAATGAACTTAAAAACAACGACATTAGCGGGTTGATTGCAAGGCAACTTAAAATAATTCCTATAACGGTTGAAATAATAATCGTAGGCATAAACGAAAGCGCAGTCTGCAAAATGAGTTGCTTCGTTGTAAATCCAAGCGATTTGAGTATTCCGTAGTCCCGCTTTTTGTTGTTCAGCATCGTGCGGACAAGCAGATACAAAACGAATGCAATTATTACCGCCGAAAGAATAAGAATTGCTATTACAATTATCATTATAAGCGAAACATAAACGCCCGCCATAGCGTCAAGCGTCGCTTGTATATTTATAATGGTATTTACATTTCCCGCAAAGTTCCCTTTCATTTCTTCGTTGAAAGCGTCTATATCCGTACCTTCCGCGAGCTTGATATAATAAGTAACGCTCTGCAATGTTCCCAACCGCTCGAAACCATTTCTTGTCAGAAGGCAATCCCTGCCAAGATTGTTTGAGATTTGTGTAAAACCGCTTATAAGATATTTTTGAGTGTTGCCGTTTATAGCTATTTCTATTTCGTTGCCGATTTCAAAGCCTTTTTCTTTTGCATATTTTGCGCCGATAGCGATTTCATTATCGTATTTGGGAAATCTGCCCTTAAAAACTATGCTTTGATTATTAAGCACGGAAAAATCATCACACATATTCGCCAAAAGTTCCGCACCGCCGACGTGCGATATTGTCACGGAGTTATAAAGATACGCCTTTTCAACACGACTATCGGAATTTAGTGCATCAAGAAAATCGTCTTCAACTTCAATTTGCACGTTAATTCCGCTGTCCGCTGTTTCACCTACTATCAAATCTAAAAACGGCGTCATATCGACAACTACATTTTCTGTCATAAGTCCTGAAAAAACGACCACAAGGGAAAGCACAAGCATAGTAATACAAATTGTTATATTATGCTTTACACCCGATAGAGTAGTTTTCAGAGCAAGTGCGAGATTGAGCGGGGCTTTGGTCTTTTCAAGCGGAACATGGTTGCGCTTAAAGTTATGCGTCTGAACACCCGAACGCAATGCTACGATAGGCTCTATTTTCTTTATTCTGCGGGCCGAAAGCCAAGTGGAAAGAGCAACTGCGCCACCCAAAATCAAAAGTGCAATAAGCGCAGGCAATGGTAAAAAATGTACTGCGTAAGGTATTCCCGTTTGTGCTATCATCATTGTGTTGAGTAATGGGAAGATACAGTAAGAAAGCCCTGCACCAACGATTGCCGCAATTAAAGTCAGCCCCAAAAACTGCAATAATAGTGAACAAACAAGTTGTCTTGACGTATAACCTGTGGCTTTGAACGCACCGAGATTTTTAACGTTGACCTGAATATAATTGATAATATTCGATATAATTACCACAAGTGCAATCAACAGCACGATAAAAGCCATTACGCTTATTATTCCCGAACAAATCATTTGCGAAATGTATCTTGCCTGCACAACCACGTCATAACAACTTCCTATCATACGAGTATTAGGAAAATTCTCCGAAACGGTTGATTTTAATGTTGCTCTATAATTGAGATTGTTCGATATATCATTCAAACGTACCGAACACAAAGTTGCCTGTGGTGCGTAATTCAAATTTTCAAGCTCGGCGTATTTGTCTGCCGTAAGTATGGTTTGCATTAAAGCGCAGTTATGCGAACCCAACATTACACTGTTGAAGAAGCCGCATATCGTGTAGGTTACGGGATGACTGCCGATAGATATTTCAATCGTTTTACCTACTGAACAATCCGCCGACTTATAAAGCATAGGTAAATAAATTCCGCTTGTTAAATCGCTGTCTTCAACGATTTCAGGTTTTCCTATTGTGCGCGATAAAGCCGTTTGTTTATCCATAAAAGCAACATCGGTGTTCATCGTTCCGCCGTTATAGGGGAACGTACAAATCATAAGCATACAGCTATCCAAACAGTATTCTTTGACTTCCGTGTCATCTGGTAGCGTCTGCGATAAAAATTCATAAACAATCCCGTCGGCATCGTCTACCGCAAGAGTAACGTGTTCGGCGTTGAGTTTATCGTGGTATCTGTCAAAGTTGGCTTTATAGTCCATAGACAGCATGAGCCACAAATTCAACAACATGGACGCAAGCAAAATAAGTACGACGATTGCCGTCGTCTGCCCTTTGGCTTTCCGCATATTGGAGCGGGCTATAAGAAATAATTTTCTCATTTTACCACCCCATTTTGCTTAAAAACGCCGCGAGCTTTTGGTGCCTTTCGGTATCGCCGTGCGAGTATTTCCCCAAATTACATTCGCCCAAGATTACGCCGTCTTTCAAGTAGAGAATACGGTTTCCGCGGCGCGCCGAACGCATATCGTGCGTTACCATAACCACGCTTTGCCCCTGCTCGTTGAATTTGGTAAGAGTATCCAGAACGTCCAGTCCCGTTTTACTGTTCAGCGCGCCTGTGGGCTCGTCTGCAAACAGTATTTCGGGACTGTTTATAAGCGCACGGACGATACCGACTCTCTGCGCTTCGCCGCCAGATATTTGCGCAGGGAATTTCTTTTGCGTTTCTTCCGGTATATCTACAGCCGCGAACAACTCCTTCGCCCTTGCGACAAGCGCTTTTTTGTCTTTGTTTACAAGCAACCCTGCGGAAAGCACGTTATCCATAACCGACATTCCGTCAATAAGATAAATTTGCTGAAATACAAACCCGCAATGGTCGCGGCGGAATACCGCAAGTCCGTCCTGCGATAAATCGGATATTACTTTATCGCCGAACGTAATAGTACCGAGCGACGGAGTATCCATTCCCGAAAGGGCGTACAAAAGCGTGGACTTCCCCGCGCCGCTCGCGCCCATAATGACGGTAAAATCACCTTGATAAAGTTCCAAATCAATGTTTTTAAGAACGTGCTGTTGCTGACCTCCGTTAGAGAAAGTCTTGCATAGTTTTTCGGTTTTCAATAAAATTTGCCGTTGCATTTTTAATCTCCTTTTAACACGTCCATTTTAGCTTTTACAATTATTAAATGTCTTTACGTAATTATTAAATATTTCTTAAATGTATAGATTCTTCGCTACGCTCAGAATAAAGGGCTGGTTCATTTTCCACTTAACGAAAGAGTAACGGTAACTTTCAGCCCGTGTTCGCCGTTTTCGACATCTAAACCGCCCTGCATCTCTTTCATAAAATAGTCGGAAATATAAAGTCCCAGTCCCGCGCCTTCGGTATTTTTTGCATTGCTCCCGCGCCTGAATTTTTCTTTCAGACAGGACAGCTCTTCGTATTTAACGCCGCCGCCGAAGTCTTCTATTATAATGCGCAAGTACTTTTCATTCTTTTCCGCAACTAACGAAATATCCGTTTTCGCGTACTTGTAAGAGTTCGCAAAAATATTATCGAACACCTGCTGCAACCGTAAGATATCGGCATAAACCAGACAGGCGGGAATATCGGGAACGTCCGCGCGGTTGAGATAGTCGGCGTTTTCAAGCAACGGCTTAATTTGCCCGCTATCTACGTTTACGGGCGCAACCGACAGCTGCTGCAACTCTTCAAGCGTTGCCGTGAACAGGTTTGTTATCAGCGTGTTTATCTGGTCCGCCTTGCCTATTATACGGCTGTAACTGTCCTTGTCCTTTTTGTTTTCCGACACGGCAAGCCCCACTTCCGCCACCGCTTTTATGCTTGCTACCGGCGTCTTTATATCGTGGGAAAGTTTTGCAACCAGTTCCTTTTTGCTCTGCTGTGCACGCGCTTCGGCAAGGCGGGCTTTTTTCAGTTCGGAACGCATAATGTCGAAACTTTCGGTAAACGCGCCGAAAAGATTTCGCCTGTCCATTTCAAGCGGAATATCCAAATTACCGCCCGCAACGCGGCTGGCAAAGCCTTTCAGTTTGCCGAACGGTCTGACTACGGCGCGGTACATATAAACGGCGTACCCGATGCAGATTGCGCCCTGAACGACGGTTGCAACCGATAAAACGATAATTGCCGTTTGTTTTTGCGATTGCAGGGTTTGCGCGCCGTCGTTGTAAATAATGACCTTGCCGACTATACAGCTGTCGGTAGTAATGTCGAGTATCGTATCTCTATGCGTAATTGCTTCATTCACGCTTTCGGAAAGCCCCGCCTTTGTTTTGTAAAGCAAATTGCCGCCGTTATCCAGCACGACGTAGTCGAGTACGGTTGAATTTTTATGTTCTTGCAGATTGTCAAAGTCGTGTGTTACAGACTGTACCGCTTCGTTCACGGCAACGGCGTCCTGCGAAAAATCGGGCGTCTTTACGGCGAATATGATGAGCGCTATTATTTCGGCAACCAGCACGGCTATAAAACCCGTTAAAAAAAACTGTTTTTTCATCTGCGCTCTCCTTGCGGACTGAACTTGTAACCGTCGCCCCAGACGGTGATAATATATCCGGGCTCGTTGGGGTTAACTTCAACCGCTTCGCGCAGCCTTCTTATATGCACGTTCAAAGTCCCGTCGCCCGTAAATTTGTCCTGCCAGACTTTTTCAAACAGTTCGCGCTTGGAAATAACTTTGTCCGCATTCTCTATAAGATAGCGCAAAAGTCTGAATTCAAGGGAAGTAAGTTTTACTGCGGAGCCGCCGGCGTAAACCTGCTTGGTTTCAAAATCTACGGTCAGATACCCGTCCGAATACTGCTTTACTTTATTTTTGCAAAAGCGTTTTAACACCGCCCTGACCTTTGCAAGCAACACGCCCAGCGAATAGGGTTTTTGAACGTAATCGTCGCCCCCGATATTCAACGCTATAATTTTATCGTCGTCGCTTGTGCGCGCCGAAATAAATAGAATGGGAATATCCGTATCCGCCCTTAGCTGTCTGCATAAATCGAAGCCGCTTCCGTCGCCCAAATTTATATCAAGCAGAATAAGTTCGGCGGAGTTTTCCTTAAAAAAGTTGCGGCACCCGTCCGCGCCGTAGGTTACCGCCGTTTTCACGCCGAAGAGATTGAAGTACTCCGCAGTGCTGTCCGCAAGCACTTTTTCGTCGTCGACTATAAGGCAACTGTATTTCATAATTTTTCTCCCGAAATTATTATACCGCTTTCACAGGTATAAATCTTTAACAAATCCTTAAATATTACACATACAAAACCCCGCCCGAAAACGCTTTCGGGCGGGGTGATATTTATTTCTCATTGACCCTTACACTATAAATTTATCCTGTTTTTTGCAACACCCGAATTAAAATTTACGAAACTATTATACCACCAGCCGCACATATTGTAAATAAAAAACCGAAAAGCGGGGAAATACTTCCCCGCTTTTCAGATAGTAATAAGGAGGTTCTCTCCGGAAATGCAAACCGGAAAAAATAATGAGTTAAATAATTCTGATATTGTGCGCCGCTTCTATTACGGAAAGTTTTTCGACGTCCGGCACGAGTTTTGCCCCGTCCGCGACAGCGCCTTCGCACAGCACGTAAGCGGTCTTTCCTCCCGCTTCGCACACGGCGAATTTCTCCTTGCCGTAATCAAGCACATTGAGAACGCCCGCGGGAATTCCGTCTTCGGCAAACGATAAATCGTACGGCGTGCATTCGTAGTAAAGTTTTTCGGTAAACGCTCTTTTAACGCCCATCGCCGTAATGAGTTTGGTTGCGGCGGTATCGGGGCAGGGAAGTTTAAAGCCTTCAATGTCATAGAAGAATTTTATAACTTTCTTCTTCTTTTCCTTTCCGTTTACTTCCACCGTTTCTGCAACTTTTTCTTTAACCAGCTTACCTTCCAGCTTGATAATTTCGGGCATAGCTGAAACGACCGTCTCCCCGTCTTTTAAGAGTGAAATCTTCTTTAAATCGATACCGATTTTTGCCTTTCCGCATTTAACCGCTTCGTCCGCAACGGCGTACATTCTTCTGTCGCCAAGCCCGAACGCGACAACGTATTTTCCGTTGATTTCTTCGCATTCGCTCACGGTTACCGCCGCGGCGGAGCCGTGCATTGTGATTGCGTCGGTGGGGATTAAAAGTTCGTACTTGCCGCTTTCGCACTGAATTGCGGGCGGAAGTTTAAGCTCCGTACCAAGGAAAATAATTTTGCCGTTGGTTACTTCGCAGTCAAGATAATTGTATTCTGGTATTCTGGGAAGAATGCTGACTTCCGTCTCTTTGTCGAAAAGATGTACCTTTGTAATATCGAGAGCCGCGTCGATTATGTCGCCCGCTTTAAAGTCGCAGACCGCGTCCATATTGATTATAATTCTGGTAGAACTTTCGGTATAGCCGTCGCCCTGCATATTTATATCGCCGTATACAAGGGTCTGGTTTCCAAGCTCTTCCTTGTGCGAAACCCTGACTTTGATTTTCGATTTGCTCGCCTTGACGACTTCGGGATTGATTGAAATGCTTTCGGCGCGCAGCCCTATATATACCCTTGACTTGCCGTCGAGATAGGACGGCTTCGCCTTGTACATCATCGAATAAGGTACGGTAATTTTTGCTTCCGAATACTCGAAATTAATTTCAACTTCGTCACCCTTTTTCAAAAGCGTGCCTTCGAAAAAGTTCATCTGCGGCGTGCCTATGAAGCCCGCAACGAACTTATTGCCGGGGTAGTTGTACAGGTTTTTAGGAGAGTCTATCTGCTGTACAAAGCCGTTTTTCATTACGACTATTCTCGTACCCATGGTCATTGCTTCAATCTGGTCGTGAGTTACGTAGATAAAAGTCGTTTGCAACTTTGCGTGAAGTTTAGCGATTTCGCTACGCATCTGCGTTCTGAGTTTAGCGTCAAGGTTTGACAGCGGTTCGTCCAGAAGCATTACCTTGGGTTCGCGCACAATCGCGCGTCCGAGCGAAACTCTCTGTCTCTGTCCGCCCGACATTTCTTTGGGCTTTTTACCGAGATATTCGGTTATGCCAAGAATTTCAGCCGCTTCCGTTACGCGTCTGTTTATTTCGTCCTTGGGCATTTTTCTGAGCCTGAGTCCGAACGCGATATTCTCGAACACGGTCATATGGGGATAGAGCGCATAGTTCTGGAAAACCATTGCAATGTCCCTGTCCTTGGGTTCCATATCGTTTACCACGTTTTCGCCTATCATGAGTTCGCCCGCGCTTATGTCTTCAAGTCCCGCAATCATTCTGAGCGTCGTAGACTTTCCGCAACCCGACGGTCCGACGAAAACTATAAATTCTTTGTCGGCGATTTCCATATTGAAATCGTTTACCGCCTTGGTGCCGTTAGGATATACTTTGTAAATATGTTTAAGACTTAATCCTGCCATATTTTCCCCTTCCTTTTAAGTTAAAATTGCTATTGAGTATCTGGGCATAGAAAGAGTCGTTCCGCTCATTTTTACGCCGCCGGTGACGCAGATGGTCTGCGCAAGCGTACCTTGTATGTCTTCAACCTTTTTGCTTTCCGCGCCGAGATTGATTACTATTTTAAGGCTCTGTTCTTGATACGTTTTCGTTATATACAAAACTTCGCTGTCTTCCAACAAGGTTCTTTCCGTAGAGCCGCGCATAAGTGCGGGGAAGGCGTTTCTTGCGTTGTTGCAAACTTTGTAATAGTTAAGTATCGAATTTTTGTCTTTGAGCTGCTCTGCAACGCCGTCGTAAATGTACTGCGAACCAGCGCCCATAGGCAACGTCGTCATATTGGTCTGCTTGTTGTCCCACAGCATACCCACTCTTAAATCGGGGTCGCTGGCGGGGTTCTGCGCAATCATTCCTATCTCGTCGCCGTAGTAGGTAAACGTATTGCCCGAGAACATTGACAAAAGTCCGTAAGCGAATTTCGCCTTTTCTTCGTTCCTTGCCATTCTTCCCATAATTCTTGCAACGCCGTTGTCATGGTTTGAAAGGAAGGGCGCGGGAATATAGTCGCCTGCGGCTTTCGCGCAGTTGTTCATCGCTCTGTAAGCGTAAAGAGCCGAGTTGGCGTTTACGGCTGAAACAATTTCGCCCTTACCCGCCGCGGGGAAGTAGAAAAAGCTGTCCGCGCCGCTTTCGTAAAACTGCTCTATCGTGGATTTTCCTTCCCACGCTTCGCCTACGATATAAGCGTCTTTATTGTATTTGGAAGCAGTATCTTTGATGAATTTGCAAACTTCAACGCTTGCTTCCCTGCCGTCGCAGTAGTACAGACAGCCGTCGAGACGGAATCCGTCGGTACCCTTTTCAAGCCAGAATTTGATAATTTTATCGATTTCCGCCCTGACTGCTGCGCTCGACAGATTCAGGTCGGGCATACCGTAGTCAAACTGACCTTCGTACCAGATATTGCCGTTTTTATAGTAATTGGGCAACTGGGTTTCGGAGAAGTTGTACCAGTCCGCATACGCGCCGTTTCCGCCGTTGCCGTTTTTATAATTGACTGCCGACGTGAACCAGGGGTGCTGCGAAGACGTGTGGTTTACCACAAGGTCGATAATGACCTTAATGCCCTTTTCGTGCGCCGCGGTTATAAGGTTTGAATAATCCTGCAACGTACCGTATTTTTTATTTATCGAGTAGTAGTCGGTGACATCGTAACCGTGATAGCTTGCGGCGGGCATTATGGGCATAAGCCAGATTCCCGTGTAACCCATATCGCGTATATAGTCCAGCTTCTGGGTTATACCGTTCAAATCGCCGTAGCCGTCCCCGTCCGAATCGCAGTACGAATATACGAAAATTTCGTAATAGTTGTCGTAGTTGTCGTCTATTATGTTCTCTTCGAGAAGGGTCACCGACCCGCCGTCTTTTTTACACGCGGAAAAACCTATTACCGCGCAAAAACATGTTAAAGCCGCAACCACCGTGCATATTATAGCCGTTAATTTTTTCTTCATAGTTTACCCCTTTACGGAACCGCCCGTAACGCCCTGAACGTAGTACCTTTGCAGGCAGAAGAACAGTATTGTGATAGGAATGGAAACGACAACCGAAGCCGCGCAGAAACGCGTGAAGTATTCGTTTATGGTTTCCCTGTTAAGCATCTCCCACAGACCTACCGCAATGTTGAAGTTGTCGGGGTCGCCGTTAACTATAAGCGACGCGAACATATACTCGCCCCAAGGCGCCATAAACGCGGTCAGTATTGTGTATATGATTATGGGCTTTGCAAGCGGCAGAATGATTTTGAAAAATACCGTCTGCCTGTTTGCGCCGTCTATTCTTGCCGCTTCGTCCAGCGATTTGGGGATCGTGTCAAAGAAGCCTTTGCATATATAGTAACCCATACAAGAGCTTGCCACGTACACAAGAATCAGACCCACAAGTCCCATATTCTGCGTAAGTCCCACAAGTTTCAAAATGAAGTACACTGCCGTCATTGACATAAAGCCGGGGAACATGCCCAAAACAAGCATAAGGTTCATTAAGGGCTTTCTCATTTTGAAACGCAGACGCGAAAGCGCGTAACTGGTTATAAGCACTATCGTGGTCTGTATAAGCGTTACCACTACCGAAATTGCAAGGGTAATTCCGTACCAGCGCGGGAAGTTGAACTTGTCGGTATCGGTGAACAACCCGATATAGTTGTCGAACGTCCACTGCTGCGGCCAGAAATACATTGTTGAAGCGCCTTCTTCGCCGCGAAGCGACTGTATTACCAGAAAGAAGAACGGGAACAGCCAGATTACGCTTATAATTACGAGAATTATATATATCGCCGCGTTTGCGCCGCGCTCTGCTGCTTTTTTACTGCGGAATTTCTTTGTCATCACATGAAATCCTCCTCGTTCTTTACTGCGCTTGAACGGTTGTAAACCACCAGCGAAACAACTGCCGTCATTAAGAACATCATAATGCTTATAACCGAAGCTACGCCGTAGTCGTTGTTGCGGAAAATCAGCTTATACAGCCAGGTTATCAGCAAATCGGTATCCGTCGCCGTGACGTCGTAACCCAGTAACGGCAACGACGGACCACCGCCGTAAGTCAGAAGGAATATAACGTTGAAATTGTTAAGGTTGCCTATAAACTGGGTTATAAGATAGGGCGCCGTGACGTGCAGCATATAGGGCAGCGTAATCTTGAAAAAGGCTTTTACGGGACCCGCGCCGTCTATTCTTGCCGACTCGTACAAATCTTCGGGAATGTTCATAAGTATTCCCGTTGAAATCAGCATCGTATACGGAATACCTACCCAGATGTTTACTACTATAATAGTGACCTTTGCAAGCAAGCCGTCGGACAGGAACGGTATATAATCTTTGACCAGCCCCCACGATTTCAACATATTGTTTATAATACCGTGGTCGCCGAGCATCTGCCCCATCAGCAATAAGGACACAAACTGCGGAACGGCTATCGTCATAACGAGAACAGTACGCCACAGCTTTTTAAACCGTATGCCCTTTTTATTTATCATCAACGCAACTATAATACCTAAGATATAGTTCGAAAAAGTCGCAAAAAACGCCCAGACTACCGTCCACAGCAACACTCTGCCGAATGTACGCCCGAACGTGCCGCCTGCCATACCGCCGCCGAACACCTTGATAAAGTTCTGAAATCCTACCCAGGTGAACAAACTTCCCGGGGGCGTATGTGCTTTATCGTAGTTTGTGAACGCCACAAAAATCATAAAGATTATGGGCAATATGGTGAATATGGTAAGTCCCGCCAAAGGCACCGCCAGAAGAGTTTTGTGATACTGGTCGTCCACGAACGATTTAACGTCGTCCTTCGCGGTTGCAAGGCTCTGCCTTGCTTCTTCTATCTGCTGGGTGTTGTAAGCCGACCTGATACTGTGATACCAGGCGTAAACAAACGCCAGCATAAATATAATGGTCAAAAGTCCGTACAGCAGTATTAAAAGGCTGTTGTCGCCGGGGACAAGTTCTTCAAGCCCCGTCCAGGGATTTTCAACCCACTGGCTTTCAACCGTACCCAGCGTACCCATCATTCCAAGGTACTGCCAGCCGAACAACGCCATATACAGTATGAACATTGTCTCGAAAGCTAAAAACAGAAGTCCCCTTAACCACTGCTTTCTGGCGAGCTGCGAAAAGCCGAATAATACGAATGAAAATCTCGTTTTCCAGTCGCCGTACTTTGCCGCCGAATAAATTGTAAGACCGAAGTTTTTAAACCACAGCCCCACGCGTTTTGCCGCGGCGGGGATTCTGACTTTGAAAAAGTTTAAAAACAACAACGGGATAGCCTTAAAAAACGATACGAATTTATAGCAGAATTTCTGCCACGCCGACATTTTAAGGTAATCCAGTTCCGTGACGTTCTGAGTCATTATTTTTCACCCCTGTTTTACCGCAATGGGGCAAAGTAAACTTTGCCCCGCGGTATATTGTGTTAATTAAATTATTCGTCCATTCCTGTTTCGAAATCTTTTATGAACTTTTTAAGCGCGTCGGTCATACTTAAATCGGTATCGCTTACGGTTACGGTCGTAATGGTGGGTTTCAATCCCTGTACGTTTCCGCCGAGACCTTTCATTGCGTCCCAGTAAGAGCCGGGGAACGCGCCCTGCATGGTAGCATAGGGAGCCTGTGCAACCAGCGCGGAGAGAGCAACGTTCTGCTTTACTGCGTCAAGCTGCGCGACTTTCTTGTTCGAAGGTCCCGTCTGCAAATCGTTGAATCTCAATTCCTGCATTTGCTCGCCGGAAAGGAAAGCGGCAAGCTGGTGCGCTTCGGCAAGATACTTGGAGTTGGGGTTTACACCGAAAAGTTTGTAACCGGTGAGCGAACCCATCTGATAATCTTTATTGGTGAGCGTGCTGTGGAACTTGGGCAGCTTTGTAGCGGCATAGCCGTCGCCCAGCTTTTTCTGGATGGTTTCGGCATTCCAGGTACCGGAAATGCACGCGCCGAATTTGGTTACTTTGCCGTTACCGTTGAGATAGTCGGAAATTATTTTGTCGTCGCCGCTGACGAAGTAAGAATTTTTATTCAATTCTATCATTGCCTGCGTGCCGACCTGCGCTATGGTATAGTCGCTGCCGCTTACTTTTTCGCCGAAATTGGTGTACGACTTGGAAACAACCTTGCCTTCGTACTCTACGGTATAAGTTCCGCCCACGCAGTTTTCACCCGTGCCAAGGAAGAACGCGCCCGTGTACCATGCTTCGGGCATATTGTAAATGAAATATTTACCTTCCGCTTCGCACTTAGCAAGAAGAGTGTCAAGCGAACCCGCATCTTCTTCGGTCATTATACTCTTGTTGTAATAAAGGAAATAGCCGTTATCCGCAGCGTACGGATAGCCGTAATATTTGCCGTTGAAAAGTCCCGCTTCTACGGAATTTGCATCGTTTTCTTCTTTAAGTTTTGCTACCGTAGTATCGGGTATGGGAGCGAGAGCCGAATAGTTGATAAGTTCTACAAGCTGGTCGTTCGCATAGCAGTAAACGTCCGCGCCTACAGTTGCGTCGGTGGACAGTTTTGAAACTGCGTCGCCCGCGCCGACAACGCCCGTATTGATGGGGGTGTCGAAATCGGGGTTCGCTTCCTGGAACTGCGCGATCATCTTTTTAAGGGTTTCCTGTTCGTCCTGCGACGCCCATACCGTTATACCCTTGTTCGATTTGCAAGCCGTCATGCCAAGCGTTGCGCCAACGGCGATTGCGCCGCAGGCAATAAGTGAAATAATGCCTTTTTTCTTCATAAATTCCTCCTCATTATTAAGAAAATAAAACTTTAATTTTTATTTAAAAGAACGTTTACGCTCTTTTCGACCTTTTTGAAACTTTTTTAAGATAATCGGAAAGTTCTTTTGAAAAATCTTCCTTTAAAAACCTTCTGCTCCAATTTTTGTCCGACACGGTGGAAGGTTCGTTTATCCTTGCTTCCCCGCCAAGCGCCAGCAAATCCCAGACAGGGACTATCGCCGTGTCCGATTTGCTTGCAAAAGCAAGTTCTACAACGCTGCGGCAAAGCTCTTCCGAAGTTGCGGTTTTCGCGGTAATATTTAACAGCCCGCTCTCTTTTACCACGTCTTCGGCAAAGACCGCCCTTTGCTCTTCGCTTAAATCGTCTATATACTGTTTAAGCGGCATATTGTCGTGCGTGCCTGTGTAACACACAAAATTTTCGGTATGGTTTGAAGGTTTATGCTCGTTGTCCGCCTTTCCGTCAAAAGCGAATTCCAGAACCTTCATACCGGGGTATCCCACGTTTTTCATAAGGCGGCGAACCCCGTCGTCTATGACCCCCAGATCTTCCGCCACAATTTTGTAGCCGAGTATGTCTTTGAACAGCTCTTCCTTGGGACCGTCTTCCCAAAGTCCGTATCTTGCCGTACTGTCGCCTGCGGGTACTTCCCAGTATCTGTCAAAACCGCGGAAGTGGTCTATCCTTAAAACGTCGAACAGTTTAAAGCACTTTTCGATTCTCGCTTTCCACCAGGCGTAGCCGTCGTTGCGCATTTCTTCCCAGTTGTACACGGGATTGCCCCAGAGCTGACCGTCTTCGGTAAATCCGTCGGGCGGGCAGCCGGCAACGCATTTCAGTTTGCGGTTTGCGTTCACTTTGAAAAGTTTTTCGCCGTACTTCCACACTTCCACGCTGTCGTATGCGACGTAAAGGGGAATATCGCCCATTATCGAAACGCCTTTCGAGTTGGCGTAACTTTTAAGCGCGTTCCACTGTTTCAGAAAAATAAATTGTGTAAACTGCCAGAAAAGATACTCTGTTTTGTTTTCTTCGACAAACTTTGCAACCGTATCTTCGTCGTAAACGCCGAAAGGCTGCTCCCACTCGGTCCAGGCAACGTGGTTGAACTTCTGCTTGATTGCCATAAACACGGCAAAATCGGAGTACTCGCCCCTATTTACAAAATCTTCGAATTCACTGCCGCCGTCAAACCTTGAAAACGCCTTTTTCAGAAGCGCAATCTTTTGCGTGAACTGTTTGCCGTAATTGACTTTCAAAGGACTGTCAGAAAGTTCTTCAAGGACTATTTCGCCCTTTTTCAGAAGTCCGTCGCATACAAGCTGCTGCAAGTCTATAAAATAATAGTTCAACGCGTCGGACGAACACGACTGATAGGGGCTGTCGCCGTAATTAGTGGGGTTAAGGGGCAAAACCTGCCATATCTTTCCGCCCGATTCCGACAAAAAATCAATAAAGTTGTATGCTTCTGTACCGAGTGTACCTATCCCCTCGCCCGACGGCAATGAAGATACAGGCAACAGTATTCCGAAATTTCTGCCTTTCGCCATAACCGATTTTACTTACCGAACACCTATGTTCGAAAATTTTAATTGTATTTTCGAAAATATTATATCATAATTTTCGCAAAAGTCAATAGAAAATGTTAATAAATCTAAAAAAATGTATATATTTTTCAAATGTGACGCCAAAAAGGCGGTTGACCGCCGCGCAGTAAACTTGACTTGCACGCCGCAAAAAGGTATAATTATAAGTACGAGGTATGATAAATGACCATTAAGGAAATTGCCGAAGCGTTGAACGTTTCCATAAGCGCGGTATCAAAGGCGCTGAACGACGCTTCAGACATAGCGGACGAAACCAAAAACAGAATAATAGAATACGCAACCGAAGCAGGCTATCATTTAAAAACGAAAAAGAAGCCGCGGCGCATTTGCGCGATGTACGAGAGAGTTGACTCCGACACGCGCAACAACGTTTTGAGCCACGTAATTTCATCGTTCACGGATATTGCGATTGCAAACAATTACGAAGTTATGATTGATTACGTAGTTTCCAAGCCCGAAGACTTTTCTCTTAACGACTACCTTTTGCAAAACAATTTCTGCGCGGCGTTTATAGTGGGAATGAACTACAAAAGCAGAATCTTCAAGCAGGTTAAAAACACCACCGTTCCCCTTGTGCTTCTGGACAACAGAATTTCGGACGTGCCTTTAATTTCGTCCGTTTCAAGCGAAAACACCAACGCGATTGTGCAAGCGATAAAATACCTTACAAAGCGCGGACACAGAAAAATAGGCTTTTTAATGGGCGAAAACGATTCTCAGGTGTCGGCGGACAGGCTTGCGGGCTACATATTCGGGCTTGCGCGCACCGGGATAGAATACAACCACGACTATATTTACCACGGCGACTTTACGAAATCTTCCGGCGAAGAAGCGGCAACGTTTTTTGCCGAAACCGACGTAACCGCGGTCATAAGCTGTTCGGATATAATGGCTATGGGGCTTATAGACGGGTTTAAGGCTTGCGAAAAGAAGGTGCCGGACGACATTTCGGTAATAGGGTTTGACGACCTGAATCTGCTTAAATTCACGTCCTACGAGCTGACCACTATGAAACAGGATTTTAACCGTCTCGGAGAGCAGGCGTTCAGGCAGATTGAAGATATGCTTGAAGGCAGAACTTCGCAACAGGTAATGCTGGACTGTAAACTTATAGAACGCGGAACGGTAAAAACTATTAACTGATAAAAACCGAACCGCCCCCGCCGCAATTGCGGCGGGGGCGGTTTTTCATTTTAAAGATTTGATATATCGCAATTTTTCATTTTAAAAATTTTTTATACCAATGAAAGCAAATATTCCGAAAGTTGTTTAAAGTTATCGGTTGCAAAGTCCGCGGTATTTTGCGCCAATTCAAGACTGTCGCCCGCGGGCGAACGGTTGCTTTTTATATACGCCGTGCCAAGCCCCGCACTCTTTGCGCCGAGAACGTCGGCGCGGAAGTCGTTGCCGATATATACGGTTTCGCTTTTATCCATCGAGTATTTTTCAACCGCGTACTCGAAAAACTGCCTGCACGGCTTTTTCCTGCCGAAGTCGGAAGACAGCTCTATCCCGTCGAAATAGCGCGGGAATTTC
>CAJTQF010000006.1 GCA_910578565.1 uncultured Christensenella sp. | reverse complement strand
TTTATATGAACTACTTTTTTTATCACCTGTTGCACTTGATAGTATAATTCACCAACTATTTTAAAAAGCTCTTGAATAATTCAAGAGCTTTTAATTTTTGCATATATTCTAATGTCTTCTGTTTTACCGTTTTTGACTGCACCGGACCGCAACGTTCCTTCACAAATAAAACCTGCTTTTTCCAACACTTTGCACGAAGGTAAGTTCCGCGCAAACGGTGTTGCAAAGATTCTAATTATATCTGAATTTTCAAAAATATACTTACATATCGTTTTTACCGCAGACGTCGCAACACCTTTGTTCCAGTAAAATTCGTCAACATAGTATCCGATTTCTGCGCTTTGCGAAAAAATATTGTTTTGTCTGAACCCGCTGATACACCCGGCAACTTTACCTTTAAATACTATACAAAATGCAAATATTGAATTTTTGTCCGCCTTGAGCATATCACCAATATAATTTTGTGCGTCTTTTTCCGTATACGGATACGGCAAACCGTCGCAAAGATTATCCAAAATTTTCTTATTGTTTAAAAGATTAGCTAATCCCTTAGCGTCTTCTTTTTTCCATTGCCGTAAAACGCAGTCCATTTTAACACCTCAATTTATCAAGAATTTTCGAAAGAGCAAATTTGCCGTGTTCATAAGTCAAACCGCCTTGAAAATATGCTATATACGGCGGTTTTACAGGACCGTCGGCGGAAAGCTCTATACTCGCCCCAGAAACAAAAGTACCCGCCGCCATTATTATTTTATCGTCGTAACCCGGCATATCCCAAGGTTCGCACGTAACGTAACCGTCCACCGGCGAAGCATACTGGACTTCCCTTATAAAATCAATCATTTTTTCAGCGCTATCAAACTGAATAGCCCGCGTAATATCTGACGGCATTTTATCGATAGACGGATAATTCTTATAACCGAGTTCGTCCATTGCCAGCCCTATTAAAAAACTTGTTTTAAGAGCTTGCGCAACCGTATGCGGCGCCATAAATAAACCTTGATAGTAATACTGATATCCGGCAGAATGCGAACCGACTTCCAACCCGATTGACGGTGCAGTAAGACGCTTGCCGATTAAATCAATATAACGTTCTTTACCGCAAATATACCCGCCCGTAGGCGCAAGCCCGCCGCCCGCATTTTTTATAAGAGAGCCGACAATTATATCCGCCCCGACTTCGCAAGGTTCGCGCTTTTCTACAAATTCGCCGTAGCAATTATCTACAAATATACATCCTTTGAAACCAAGTCCGCGCACGAATTGGCAAACATTTTCAATTTCCGCGCAGGAAAATGCGTCTCTCAATTCGTATCCACGAGAACGTTGTATATAAACCACTTTAACGGATTCTGTAAATTTATTTTTTATTTCGTCAAAATCAAATTTGCCATTATTCAAATCACAGCATTCAAAAGCCACTCCGAAATCTTTTAAAGAGCCGTTATCCGTACCGTAAATTACACCGCGGATTGTATCGTAAGGCATTCCGCTTATGCATAACAAAGTATCGCCGGGACGTAAAAGACCAAATAATGCGACCGTCAGAGCATGCGTCCCCGAAACAATATGCGAAGAAACTATACCGCTCTCTGCGCCGAAAATTTCAGCGTAAAGTTTTCCCAGACAGTCTCTGCCTTCGTCGCCGTAACCGTACCCTGTTGAACCGTTGAAATGACGGACGGCAACTTGATTATTCTTAAAGGCTTGGCTGACTTTTACTTGATTGAAATAAGCATTATCGTCGACCGCTTTAAACTTCTCTTTTAATTTAATTTCGCATTTATCAATGAATTGCGTATTATCCATTTAACAACTCCAAAATAATATCCGCCGACGCATTTTCAGGTTTTAACCAAACTATATTTTTCAATTTCTTAAAAAACGTAATCTGTCTTTTTGCATAATGGCGCGTGTTTTGTTTTATTATTTCACGCATAATACTCTCGTTTTTGTTGTTTTTTAAACATTCAAGCACTTCTTTGTAGCCTATAGCTTGCATACACTGGTAGCTTTCATCTATACCTTCCGCAAGCAATCCCGCTATCTCGTCAATAAGACCGCTATCAAACATTCTATCAACGCGAGCGTTTATTCTTTCATACAAAATATCCCGCGGATAATCGATTGCAACCGCAAAATACTCTCTCTTGCATTTAAGACCATCTTGCAACTCAGACTTTCTTTTTCCGCTTACTTCGTAAATTTCCAACGCCCTGATAATACGTTTAGTATCGTTCACGTGTAAAACAGAAGCCGACTGCGGGTCGATAGATCTGAGTAAGTTATACAAATATTCTTTTCCATGCTCTTCAAGCACAGTCTGATATTTCAATCTCACCGCACAATCCGCCGCAGCATTTCCGTAACTGAAATCAAACAGTAACGAGTTAATATAAAATCCGGTACCGCCGCAAATTACAGGCGTCTTACCATTTTGAAGAAGTCCGTCTACTATCGGCTCGGCAATTGCAGCATAATCGGATACGCTGAAACTATATTTCGGCTCTATAATATCAATCATATGATGAGTTATCCCAAACATCTCTTCAAGCGTTGGTTTTGCCGTTCCTATATTTAAACCTTTATAAACCAGTTGTGAGTCCGCCGAAACAACTTCACTTTTAAGTTTTTTAGCGCAATTTACCGCAAGTTCGGTTTTACCTGTTGCCGTGGCGCCGCATATTACAAGCAATTTGTTCAAGTCAGACAATCCTCTTGAACATTTTTTCTATATCTTTTTTATCGAGCGTTACGCATATAGGTCTGCCGTGCGGACATTTCAATCCCACGTCTCCTTCCATCATTTTAAAGAGCGCGTCAACTTCTTCCTTGGCGAGTTGCATACCACCCTTTATGGCGTGTTTACATGCGGTAGTCGCAATTTTGTCCTTTAAAATATCTTCCAGTTTAATTTCTTTTAAACCCTTTAAATCGGATAAAAGATCGTCAAAAAAATCTTTAAGATTAATATTTTGCAAATCAACAGGTATATCGTCTATTCTGAAAGAATTTATGCCGAACTCGCTTATCCCGAAACCTAAATTTCGTATTAAGCGTTCATTTGATTTAATAAACTCTGCTTCCTGTGGATTCACGTCTAAAAGATAAGGAATTAGCAGCCCCTGCGTGTCCACTTTTCGGTTTGCAATTTTTTCACGCAGTCTGTCGTATATAAGTCTTTCGTGCGCGGCATGTTGGTCAATCAAATATACAGTGTCACACATTTCGTATATCAAATAGGTATTGAAAAGATTGCCCTTAAACTTACAGCTTTCATAAATAATTTTCTGCTGTTCCTGTTTACGCATTTCGTAGGCAAGACTGACACGGTTATCGCCGTTGAAATTTGCAGGCGATAAAGTATCGTTAGTAACCCGCATAGTATGTCTGCTCTGTTTAGGGAGCGGAAGAATTGTAGTTTGATTTTCTTCATCCAACAGCGGATCGCGGTATTCCTTAACTGTGTCAGTATCTTTTTCTGGTTTAAAACTGCTCTCGCCGAAACTGAAACTAATAGGATCTGCACTTTGAAGCGGAATCCGCGTTTGTTTTTCGTCGTTTTTGTAAACTTTATTTTTATCGCCGTCTATTGTAGACTTTATTTCCGGTAACCTTATACTGTCAACGACAAACTGTGCCGCGGAAGCCGTTCCGTCCAATACGGACGAAACCACAGAATACACCGCAGAAAAAACCACTCGGTTATCAACAAATCTCACGTCAGCTTTATTGGGATGAACGTTCACATCGACCATATCCAACGGAACTTTAATGTTAAGCACATAAAAAGGATATTGCCTTTTCATCATATAACTTGCATAAGCGTTTGTTATTGCCGTTGATATAGTTGAATTAACAATGTATCTGCCGTTCAAAAACAAACTTTGGTAAGTTCTGTTGGGTTTAAAGAAATTCTGATTGCCGATAAACCCCTGAATTTTTATTCCGTCTTTTTCCGCATTAATCTTGAAACATTGCGGAACGGTTTTTGCACCGTAAACACGCGCCATTGCTTCGTCAAGACCGCCGCCGTCAGATTGCAGTTCAAGTCTTCCGTCCACAAAATATTTAAACGACACCGAAGGATTGCCGAGTATATAGCGAGAAACTATATTAGTTATATCGCTCTCTTCCTTCTTGTCGTTTTTTAAGAATTTAGCTCTTACAGGTGTATTGTAAAATAAATTATGAACGCTGATTACCGTACCCTTTTCCAACGCAGCAGGTTCTATTTCACTCATAACCCCGTCGGCGCAAGATGTTTTATACGCTATATTCCCTTCCGTTACCGAAACTAAATCAACGCGCGCGATTGCCGCTATACTCGCAAGAGCTTCTCCCCTGAAACCCAAGGTAGTTATTTTGTCCAAATCTTCGGCGTTTAAAATTTTACTCGTCGCGTGCGGCATAAATGCGGCGGACATATCTTCACGCTCTATTCCGCAACCGTTATCGATTACTTTAACAAGTTGTTTGCCGCCACGCTCAATATATATTTCTATCTGTGTCGCACCTGCGTCAAGACTGTTTTCAACCAATTCTTTGACTGCCGAATAAGGGCGGTCGATAACTTCGCCGGCGGCAATTCTGTTATAAACTGTTTTGGAAAGAATATTTATTTTTTTCATACTTTAACCTTATCGACCAAGTCGCTCAAAATCAGGAACGCCTGCATAGGCGTTACGTTTTCAAGGTTGATTTCGCTCAAAATCTTTTCAACTTCGGTCAACTGTTTTTCTTCGTCAATAGTTTCGGGCAAAGGCTTATCAAACTCCCTGTCACCGCTTTCAATATGTTTTAAAATCGTTTTTGCCCTTTCTGTAACTTCATCGGGAACGCCGGCAAGAGACGCAACTTCTATACCGAAGCTCCTGTTTGCTCCGCCGCGCATAATTTTCCTTAAAAACACTATGCTGCCGTTCACTTCTTTTACAGAAATTTTGTAATTCTTAACCCCTGAAAGCCTATATTCCAGATCGGTCAATTCGTGGTAATGCGTTGCAAACAGGGTTTTTGCCCCTATTTTTTGCGTAAGCGTTTCAATAACAGCCCAGGCGATACTTAAACCGTCGTACGTGCTCGTTCCCCTGCCGACTTCGTCCAGAATCAAAAGACTGTTTTTAGTGGCATTCTGCAAAATAGCCGCAACCTCAATCATTTCAACCATAAACGTACTTTGGTCGGAAATTAAATTATCGCTTGCCCCGACTCTTGTGAACACCCTGTCAATCAAAGGAATCTGAGCGGAACTTGCGGGTACAAAACTGCCTATATGTGCCATTATGGCAATTATCGCGGTTTGGCGCATATACGTACTTTTACCCGCCATATTCGGTCCGGTCAATATCATTGTACGGTTTTCATCTTCATCCAGCAACGTATCGTTAGGAATAAATTTGTTTTTTGAAATTGCTTCAACAACAGGATGTCTTCCTGATTTGATTATAAGCGGTTTTCCGCTGTCAACAATTTCGGGGCGAACATAATTGTTTGTTTTTGCAATTTCGGCAAAACCTACCAACAAATCCAGAAGTGCGACCGCAGAAGATATGGTTTTTAATTTATTGATATTTTCGGTCAGTACGCTTTTTACGTAATCGTAAAGTCTGATTTCAAGTTTTAAAGCCGCGTCTTCACTACCCAAAATCTTTTCTTCCAGTTCTTTAAGTTCATCCGTTGAATATCTTTCCGCATTAGCTAAAGTCTGGCGGCGCTGATAACTTAACGGAACTTTATCCTTGAAAGATTTGGTTACTTCTATATAGTAACCGAATACGCGGTTATAACTTATGCGCAACGTTCTTATGCCCGTTTCGTCTCTTTCCCGCGCTTCCATATCCATAATAAGTTTATTGCCGTTATTTTTAACAGCGCGCAATTCGTCAAGCTGCTTACTGTAACCGTCTTTAATGTATCCGCCGTCTTTAATCTGGATAGGTGCGTCTTCGTTTATCGCTTTTTCAATAAGTTCGGTTACCGCAGACAAATCAATCAAATTTTTTGATACTTCTTTTAAAATATTCGAATCAAAGCCCGAAAGCTGCATTTTAATATTGGGTATTGCCGCCAACGATTTTGCGAGAGCGATACAGTCTCTGGGCATCATTTTATTATTGCTTATCTTGCCGGTAAGTCTTTCAATATCTTTTATGCCCTTTAATAAATCTATAAGCCCCAACCTGACAACGGTAGCTTTATACAATTCTTCTACACCGTCAAGCCTGTAATTAATATCTTCTTTTCTCGCAAACGGATAAACTATACAGTTTTTAATTAAGCGAGAACCCATCCCCGTCTGCGTTTTATCCATTAACCACAAAAGCGAGCCGTAATCTTTACCTTCGCCCAAAGTTTTAACAAGTTCAAGATTTCTGACCGCCGTACCGTCAAGCTGCAAAAACTTTTCGTTTGCAAGATATTTAACGCCGTCGATATTTTTAAGCGCATGCATCTGGGTTTCTTTAAGATACTCTATAAGCGCGCCGGTCGCACATACCGCATTTTTACTTTCAGAAACGGTAAAAGCCGAAAGAGTTTTTGTATTAAACTGCTCTAAAAGGCACCGCTCTGCCGCAGAAAAACCGAACGCCCATTCAAGATAACTTGAAAAGTGCGGTAAAATTCCGCGCGTCACCATAGGCTCGTTTTTTGTTTCAAAAAGGTAATTATCATTGCATATTACTTCTTTAACTCCGAGTTTGGACATATGCGAAGTACTATGCGAAATACAATTTGCTCCTGCAAATTCCGTGGCGCACAATTCGCCGGTTGTGATATCCGCCCAGGCAAGCGCAACATTTTCTCCGTTTTTGAACGCGCAGCAAACATAGTTGTTTGACTTTTCGTTCAGATGCTCATCATCCGTAATAGTTCCCGCGGTAACAACGCGAACAACGCCACGTTCCACTATGCCTTTTGCCGCGGAAGCGTCTTCAAGCTGTTCGCAGATTGCAACCTTTTGACCGAGAGACACTAATTTTGCGATATATTCGTCTGCAGCATGAAAAGGTATGCCGCACATAGGCGCACGCTGTTCAAGTCCGCAGTCCCTGCCCGTAAGCGTCAGCCCCAAAAGCTCAGCACCTTTTACCGCGTCGTCAAAAAACATTTCGTAAAAATCGCCGAGTCTGTAAAATATTATACAATCTTTGTACTTTTCCTTTACGGTAAAGTAATGCTGCATCATTAGTGAAAGTGCCATAATTTTATCCTTAAATGCGTTCGCCTATCAAAGAAACGCCGTTCGCTTTATTTACTTTAATATTTACAAACTCGCCAATCATATTTGTTTCGCTCTTAAAATAGCCCATTCTGCCGTAACAATCACGCCCCAAATACATTCCTTTCTTATCGTCGTAACCTTCGCAAAGAATTTCAACCGTTTTGCCAACATAATCCTTGGTGTGTTCCCTCGTCAGTGAATTTACCAATTCAACAATGCGCATAATTCTCTGCTTGCTTACTTCTTCGGGAATCTGTCCCGGCATTTTAGCCGCGACCGTGCCTTCACGTTTTGAATATACAAAAGTAAATGCCGACGAATAATTTACCAGTTTTACAAGATTTAAAGTAGCTTCAAAATCTTCTTCTGTTTCGCCCGGAAAACCTACTATCAAATCAGTTGTAACAGCACAATCCGGAACGTATTTTTTTAAGCAGGAAATTTTTTCCAAATAATCACCTGCGGTATATTTTCTGTTCATTGCCTTTAACACCGCATCAGAACCGCTCTGCACGGGAAGATGAACGCAATGACATATTTTTTCGTTTTCGGAGATAACTTTTGCCAGATTTTCTGAAAAATCTTTCGGATGACTCGTCATAAACCTGAGCCTGAACTTACCGTCCAAATTTGCAATTCTTTCAAGTAGCTGCGGAAAAGTTAAATCGTCGGAACCGTTTCCGTAAGAATTTACGTTTTGTCCCAAAAGAGTAATTTCTTTATAACCCGCGTCAAGCAGCCCTTTTACTTCGGCAATTATATTTTCCGAACGTCTGCTTCTTTCTCTGCCGCGAACAAACGGAACAATGCAATAGCTGCAAAAGTTGTTGCATCCGTAAGTAATATTTACCCATGCATTGGGATAGCTTGTTCTTACAGGATTTTCCCCTTCAAAAACATAACCCTCATCATCTTCTATTTCAATAACCGCCTTTTTCCGGTTTTGTTTTAATAAAATATAATCTTTTAATCTATGAAGATTATGTGTACCGAAAATAATGTCAACGTAAGGAAATTTTTCATGCAGGTTCTCCGCCTTTCCTGCCTGCTGAGTAAGGCATCCACCCACGGCAATTATTAAATCCCTGTTTGCTGCTTTCAACTTTTTTAGCATACCGATATTTCCGAACGCGTGGTTTTCGGCATTCTCTCTGATACAGCAGGTATTAAAGACAATGATATCCGCCTGCTCCATATCTTCACAAGAAATATAACCCAGTTCAGTCAGCGCACCCGCAATTTTTTCCGATTCGTGAACGTTCATCTGACAGCCGTACGTTACGATTTTGTAAAATTTCTGATTTGACATATAAAACAATTATACTATTTTCACAGATTTTTTTCAATAGATTTGCAACAAATATTTAATTTTATAAATACTAATTTTAATGACTAAATTTTTGAAAATTTCTGCAATTATAATTTTAAGTTTTATTATACTTGTTGGCTCTATGTTTTTAGTTTACGGAATTATCACTAAAGATGCAGTTCTCGACCCGAAAAAACTTGTCGGAGCCGGACAAAACGTAATCATATGCGATGATGAAGGAAATGAAATAACGAGCGCTTCATTGGACGCGCAAGTTAAAAGCGTATCGGTAAAAGATTTGCGACAACACACAATCAATGCCTTTGTTGCTTCGGAAGACCGCACTTTCTTCTCGCATAACGGACTGAATTATAAGAGAATGATTAAAGCCTTTTTCACCAATTTGAAAGCAGGTTCGTTTAAGCAGGGCGCGTCAACTATCAGCCAACAGCTTATCAAAAACACGCATCTTTCCAACGACAAAACAATAAAGCGCAAACTTAAAGAAATTAAGTTAACAAAAAAACTGGAAAAGCGGTACGAAAAGAACGAAATACTTGAAATGTATCTCAATACAATTTATTTCGGGCACAAATGCTACGGACTTCAAAGCGCAGCCGAATTTTATTTTAACAAAAAGGCCGAAAATCTTTCCTTGACGGAAAGCGCGACGATTGTAGGGCTTTTATCGTCTCCCAACAACTATTCACCGTTTAAAAATCCCGAAAAAAGCATTTCCAAACGCAATCTCGTCCTTAAAAATATGCTTGACTGCGAATATATAGACAAAACCGCTTACGAATCGGCAATAAAAGAACCGCTTAACGCCGTACAGATTTCTGACAATTCCAAATACGGAGATTATATAAACGCGGTTTTCGACGAACTGGAAGATATTGAACTCAATCATTATGCTTTAACCGACGGCTGTATAATCAAAACTTATTTGGACAGTAAAATGCAAACTCTGTTTGAAGAGATGCATTATCCTTGCGACAACGCTGCAATTGTTACCGACAATTTAAGCGGCGGTGTAAAGGTATACAAAACTACTATCGGAAAAGCCAAACGCCAACCCGGTTCAACCGTTAAACCCCTATTTGTCTACGCTCCGGCAATCGAAGAAAGACAGCTAAGTCCTTTCACAAAAATTTTAGATGAAAAAATAAATTATAACGGATACTCTCCCGAAAACTTTGACAAAAAATATCACGGCTATGTTTCCGTGACTGACAGTTTAAAATATAGCTATAATGTACCGGCAGTAAAAACTTTGAACGCTTTGACCGTGGACCGCGCAGAAAAATATCTTGCCGCAATGAACTTAAAGCTGGACGAAGATGAAAAAAATATGTCATTGGCGCTCGGCGGAATGAAATACGGTCTGACATTAAAAGAAATTGCAGACTGCTACACCGTCTTCCCCAACGGCGGCAGTTACGCGCCTTCACACTTTATAAAAGAAATTGTTTCAAAAAACGGTAAAGTTTTATACAAAAACAGTTCCGCAAAAAATAATGTATTTTCGGAAGGCACATGCTCGCTCATGAATAATATATTGCTTGAAACAACCGAAAGCGGTACGGCAAAAAGGCTGAAAGATTTTAATTTTAATATTGCGTCAAAAACAGGAACTTGCGGAAATGCAGACGGCAATACCGACGCCTATGCAATAAGTTATACAAGCGAAAACTGTATTGCTGTATGGCTTGGAAATAAAGATAACAGACGCACCGATATTACAGGCGGAAACGATTGTTGTAAAATAATGCACGCCGCCCTTGAATCACTTTATTCAAATCACACCCCCGAAATGCTTGATACCGAAAGCGGAACAAGCACGGTTAATATCGATTTTGAAGAGTATTCCGAAAACAATAGAGTAATGTTGGCAGACCCCGCTTGTCCCATTTTAAACACTTTAACTGTAAAAACTTTAAAAGACAATGAACCCAAAATTCAATCGGACAGATTTTCAGTTCCTACTATAACTGCGCCTGAAATTTCAGTAGCAAATAACACAGTAAACATTAAATTATGTCACACAAAGTACTATTCATTTATAATAAAACGCACAAAAAACAACAAAAGCACCATTATTTACGACGGAAAATGGAAAGAAATTATCTCCGACTGTCCGGAAGAAGGATCTTATGTCTACTCTGTAATTCCTTATTTTAATGACGGTAAAACCATTTATTCCGGAAAAGAAATAGTTCTTACCCCTATCAGTTTGAACAAGACCGGTAGTCCGCCCCAGATAAAAATCCCCGATATAGCACACGAAGATTGGTATAACCAATAAAATACGCGGAGCCCAACTTTAGGCTCCGCAATATTTATAGGCTAATTATTTCAAGCGTTGAAACAGCTTCGTCAACCAACCCTTGAACATCAAGTTTTTCTTCTTCGACAAGCACGTCGCAAAGTTTAGGACGGGTAACAGGATGCTTAGGCAAAAAGACAGTACAACAATCTTCATACGGCTCTATTGAAGTTTGATAGGTACCTATAGCTCTGCTTCGCTCTATTATTTCATCCTTATCAAAACCGCACAATGGTCTTAAAACAGGAAGGACTTTCACAACACTGTTTGAAGACGTAATACCTTCAACAGTTTGGCTTGCAACCTGCGCAATACTTTCTCCCGTAATTAAACATTGCGCACCGCAATCCAACGCAATTCTTTCAGCAATCCGCATCATAAAACGCCTTAAAATGGTTATCATATAATCGCCGTTGCACTTACTATGAATTTGTTCCTGTATTTTGGTTACGGAAACTATGTTTAAAGTTGTTCCGCAAGTATAAGTCGACAACTGTTTTGCAAGCCCGATAACCTTTTCACGCGCCTGCAAATTTGTATAGGGATAGCTGTGAAAATGAATACAATCAATAGTCATTCCGCGTTTTGCAATCATATGCCCCGCTACCGGGCTGTCTATACCGCCCGATATTAATAGCATTCCCTTGCCGGAAGTTCCGACAGGCATACCGCCTGCACCTTTAAAAAATTCGTTAAATACCAACGCCGTGCCGTTTTCACGTATATCAATGTTAACAATAAATTCAGGATTATGAACGTCAACCTTGATTAAAGGATTTTCATCCAAAAGCCTGCCGCCTATTTCGGAACTCACCTGCATTGAGTTAAGGCAGAAAGTTTTATCCGCTCTATGGGTTTCAACTTTAAATTTCCCCTTACCAAAACAAACCTGTTTTGCGGCTTCGAAAATTTCCGCCATATCTGCGCCGACTTTTAAAGCGACGCTGAACGAATGAATACCGAAAACTTTCCCCAATCTGTCCAAAATAATATCGATATCGCTTTCACAAAAATTTTCAATTAAATATCTTCCGCTGTGCCTGTGGATTTCGTGCTTTATACCCTTTAAACTCTTTTCCATATTTACGGCAAAAACACGCTCAAACCAGCCCCTGTTTTTACCCTTTAAATGTAATTCGGAATATCTTACGATAATAACTCTATCCATAATTTCACGCCATCAACCGAAGCCTGTTTGCAACGGTTTCATTTAAAATTTTTGCAGCAGTACGAATTTCCTGCTCGCACGTTTCAGACGACAAACTTATTCTTAATATGCCGTCGGCAGTCTGCTTATCAACACCGCAAGCAAGAATCACTCTCGAATGCCTTTTATTTCCGTTTGACGAACAAGCGGAACCCGTTCCTATTATAAGCCCCTTGTCATCAACTTCATGCAAAATAGTTTCACCGCGAACCCCCTTCACAATCAATGAAATTATATAGGGTGAAGCATTGTCCGAACTTAATATGTTAAACATAGTACTATCTAAAAGCGAGCAAAACAATTTTTTTAGCACAAAAATCTTATCATAATACTGATTTATAGCTTCAAGTTTTTCAATTGCCGCAAATTCAAAACATTTAATTCCGAACACATTTTCCGTTCCGCTACGAATATTTTCTTCCTGCCCACCGCCGAAAATTAACGGCTTCAATATTAAATCTTTACGCTTTATCAAAGCGCCAACCCCTTTAATTCCACCGATTTTATGGGCGCTTACCGAATACAAGTCTATATCTTTAGTCAATCTGAAACTTATTTTTCCGAATGCCTGAACGCCGTCCGAATGAAATAGAGTAAACTCATTTTCAGTTTTTACCATTTTAGCAATAGCCGCCACGTCATTTATCGCACCCGTTTCGTTATTAACGTGCACAACAGAAACAAGCGAAGTTTTGTCATCTATCAAACTTAAAAGATGTTCGCGGTTGACGCTGCCGTCAGCATTAAGTTCAGCAAAACGCACTTCTATTCCGCGCTTTTTGGCTTCATTTACCGCTTCATAAACTGCGGAGTGTTCGCCCAAAGTTGTTACAATGTTTCCGCGCTTTCCGCCGCAAAGAATCGCCTGGTTATCCGCTTCGGTACCACCCGAAGTAAACACACAGGAAAACTTGTTTTCATCTCCTATTAATGAAACAATATTTTTCCGCGCTTCTTTTAACTGCAAATTCAATTCGTGACCCGCCCTATAGAGCGAAGACGGATTAAAATATTTTTCGGTCAAATACTTTTCAGCCGCTTTTAATGCTCTTTCACTCGGCTTGGTAGTTGCCGCATTGTCAAGATAAATCATTAAATTTCAATCAATCCTTCAAAAGACTGTCTTACTGTTCCGTCCAGTTCTATTTCTCCCCGTTCATTAAACTTAACAAACAAGTCGCCGCCCTGTTGCTTTACAGTTATTATTTCATTATTTTTGCATAAACCGCTTTCAATTGCGGCAACCGCCGCGGCAACCGCCGCCGTACCGCAGGATAAAGTTTCTCCGTTACTTTTTTCCCACAAACGCATTTTTACGGTTACGTTATTCACCACGCGCACGCATTCAACAAAAACCCCGCGCGGGAAATAGCCGGATTCGGTGATTAATTGTCCAAGCGACTCCAAATCAACCCCTTCGATTTTGTCACAGAAAATAACGCAATGCGGATTACCTACGTTGACAAGGGTCACTGTGTAATCGTTATCGCCAAACTTTAATTGCTTTTCAACAAATCTACCCTTTAAAGTTGACGGTAAAATTTCGGCGTCAAATATCGGTTTACCGAGATTTACGGTTACCGAACTTGCCTTTCCGTTAAAACTGTTTACCGCTAAATACTTTATTCCGTTAACAGTTTCGATTTCCATATTTTCATCCACCAAACGGTTATCAAACAAGTATTTTGCAACACAGCGAAGCGGATTTGCTGCCATACCGCCGTTACTGCCGTCACTATTGAACACGCGCATCTTTGCAACAGCCACTTCGGACTTTTCAATCATTACCACACCGTCGGCGCCGATCGCATAATGCCTGTCGGAAAAATTTATTGCAAGCGATTCGGGACAGGTGATTTTGTTATCCATATTGTTAAAAATAATATAATCATTTCCGCAACTTTGCATTTTGCAAAAATCAAGTTTTAACTTTTCTTTCCGCAAATTATTTATATCGACAAGTTCGGTATTAAACTGATTATACCTTCCTGCAATTACATCCGCCAAAGCGTTAGCCGTATCAAGCGAGGTAAGCACGGTAATACCCAACAGTATCGCGTGGTGATGCAAGCTGATATAGTTTGAAATCGATTCAACGTCGGTTTTACCCGTATAGACCACGTAATCAACCTTACCTTCGTCCATAAGTTTAAAAATTTCTTCATTTGACGAAAGTCTTGCAACGTCGGTACATTCAAGTCCCAAACTTCTTATAACTTCAGCCGTTCCCTTTGTAGCATAAAGCGTAAGACCAAGGTCCGCAAACTTCTTGACAATATTTATTATTTCCGGCTTGTCCTGATCGTTAATAGTAAAATAAATTCCCGACGGATTGTTTTTAGTCGGATGCTTCATATTGAATCCGGCAGAAACCAGCCCCTTGAAAAGCGCTTCTTCTATGGTCTTCCCTATTCCGAGTACTTCACCGGTTGACTTCATTTCGGGTCCGAGTTGCGAGTTTACGTCGTTCAGTTTTTCAAATGAAAATACCGGAACTTTAACGGCAACGTACGGAGAATTAGGATAAAGCCCCGTACCGTACCCCAAATCCTTGAGTTTTGCACCAACAAGAATTTGCGTTGCAAGATCCACCATAGGCACACCCGTAACCTTGGAAATGTAAGGTATTGTACGCGAAGCTCTGGGATTTACTTCTATGACGTACAGTTCATTATGGTAAATAAGGTACTGAATATTTATCAATCCCTTTGTTTTTAACGAAATTGCAAGTTTCGTAGAAATGTCCACAACTTTTTTAAGCATAGCGTCGCTTAAATTGTACGGCGGATAAACCGCAATAGAGTCGCCGCTGTGTACTCCCGCCCTTTCAATATGCTGCATTATACCGGGAATAAGCACGTCTACACCGTCAGAAATCGCGTCAACTTCAAGTTCGGTACCCATTAAATACTTATCGCAAAGTACGGGGTTTTCGATTTTTTGGGCGAGAATTACATCCATATACCTTTCAATATCGTTCTGTGTAAAGGCAATGGTCATATTTTGTCCGCCGATTACATATGAAGGACGCAAAAGCACGGGATAACCCAATTTTTCTGCGGCGGCAACCGCTTCTTCTCCCGTCATTACGGTAAGCCCCTTGGGACGCGCAATCCCAAAACGCTCCAACAACGCGTCAAAACGTTCTCTGTCTTCCGCAAGGTCAACGCTGTCCGCAGGCGTACCTAAAATACGAACCCCGCGTTTTTCAAGATAACCGCAAAGTTTTATTGCCGTCTGTCCGCCGAAAGTTATTACTACGCCGTAAGGTTTTTCAATATCGATTACGTTCTGCACGTCTTCGGGCGTGAGAGCTTCAAAATAAAGCCTGTCCGCCGTATCGAAGTCTGTTGAAACCGTTTCAGGATTATTATTTATAATAATCACTTCATAACCAAGTTTCTTCAACGCCCATACGCAGTGTACCGACGAATAATCAAACTCAATGCCCTGACCTATCCTGATAGGTCCCGAACCTATTACGATTATCCGTTTTTTGGTACTGTTTTTTACAAAAGGCTTTGCTTCGTCATGCGCTTTATCGTCATAAGTAGAATAAAAATACGGTGTTTGCGCTGAAAATTCCGCTCCGCACGTATCGACCATTTTAAACACGGAATTTCTATGTATTGGCAGGGAATTGCGTGATATTTTTTCAAGTTCTTTGTCGGGATAACCGAGCTGTTTTCCGCGCAGATACTGCTGATTATCTAATGTTTTGCCCGCTATCTCTTTTTCATAATCAACTAAATTTTTGAGTTTAAATAAGAACCATTCGTCTATTTTTGTTATAGAATAAATATCTTCTATTGAAATTCCGCGTTTAAGCGCCTCAAATACCACAAACAATCTTTCGTCGGTGAGTTCTGAAAGTTTTTCTCTTATTTCGCCGTCAGAGAACTGCGCCATTTTAGGCAGATTTAAAGATGAAACCGAAATTTCGGCGCCGCGCACTGCCTTCATTATAGCAGTTTCAAAATTGGTGCCGATAGCCATAACTTCGCCCGTTGCCTTCATTCTTGTACCCAAACTGCGTTTTGCATACAAAAACTTATCAAAAGGCCATTTAGGCAACTTTACGACCACGTAGTCCAAAGTAGGCTCAAAGCAAGCAAACGTTTTCCCCGTTACGTCGTTTTTTATTTCGTCAAGCGTGTACCCAAGGGCTATTTGCGTAGTTACCTTTGCTATAGGGTAACCGGTAGCTTTTGAAGCGAGCGCCGAAGAGCGCGAAACTCTGGGATTCACTTCTATTACAGAGTATTCAAACGAATCGGGGTTCAAAGCAAACTGACAGTTACATCCGCCTTCTATCCCGAGTTCCGAAATGATATCCAGCGACGCCGTTCTGAGCATCTGGTATTCTTTATCGGACAACGTCACAGCGGGCGCAATTACGATAGAATCGCCCGTATGAAGTCCGACGGGGTCAAAGTTTTCCATAGAACAAACGGTCAAAACGTTCCCCGCGCCGTCTCGCAGAACTTCAAACTCTATTTCTTTCCAACCGCCGATATATTTTTCTATTAAAACCTGTGTAATAGGCGACAGCATAAGCCCGTTATGCGCAATAAGTTTAAGCTCTTCTTCATTGTATGCAACTCCGCCGCCTGCGCCGCCAAGCGTATATGCGGGGCGCACAATGACGGGATATCCGCCTATCGCCTTTACGACCGCAATACATTCTTCAACCGTATACGCTATATCGGACGGAACTATGGGCTGATTTATTTTCTGCATAGTCTGTTTGAAAAGTTCCCTGTCTTCCGCCCTGTCTATCGAATCAAGCTTTACGCCTATTAATTTTACACCATATTCTTCCAAAAAACCCGATTTTGCGAGTTGACAACCCAAAGTGAGTCCCGTCTGACCGCCCAATGATGCCAAAAGACTGTCGGGGCGCTCTTTAATTATTATTCGCTTTAACGTATCTACAGTCAGCGGTTCAAGATAAATTTCATCTGCAAGCGCGCGGTCAGTCATAATAGTTGCCGGGTTGGAATTGCAAAGAACGACGTTTACGCCTGCATCTTTGAGTACTCTGCAAGCCTGCGCGCCGGCATAGTCAAATTCGGCAGCCTGTCCTATTACTATAGGACCGGAACCTATTACCAGTACCTTCTTTATATCTTTTCTCTTAGGCATTGTATTTACCTTCCTTAACGTTTGTTATAAATTTATCAAACAAAAACGACGCGTCGTGCGGTCCGCCGCATGCTTCGGGATGAAACTGTACGGTAAAAGCGTTCAACTCGGGATAGTCAAATCCTTCGCACGTACCGTCGTTCGCATTTATATAAGACAGCTTTCCGCACTTTAAACTTGATGAAACCACTTCGTATCCATGGTTCTGGCTTGATATATAAACCCGTCCCGTTTCAAGATTTTTAACCGGCTGGTTTGCGCCGCGGTGACCGTACTTCATCTTTTTGGTCTTGCCCCCCATAGCCAGCGCAAAAAGCTGGTGACCCAGACAAATGCCGAAAACAGGAAGTTTCCCCGCGAGTTTTTTAATATTTTCTATTAATCGCACGTTTTCAGCAGGGTCACCGGGACCGTTAGTCAACATAAGTCCGTCAGGATTTAAAGCAAGAATTTGTTCAGCGGTATAATATGCAGGAACTTTTACGCAATAACATCCGCGCTTTACAAGTTCGCGTACAATGTTTTCCTTGGCACCGAAATCCCAGACTACAATTTTCAATCCTTCACTATTACCGTAATACTCGATATCCTGTGCGGTAACATTTTCAACCGCGCGTTTTATGCTATATTTGCCTATTTCTTCAAAATTCCTGACGGGTTTTGAAGTAATTGCTGCATTCATTACGCCTGCTTCACGTACTATTTTCGTAAGCTCGCGCGTATCAACTCCGTATAAACCGATAATGCCGTTATCCGCCAGATATTTATCAAGCGTATGCTCACATCTGAAGTTTGAAGGAAAATCGCATTTTTCTCTTACGATATATGCCGAAACCCAAGGCTTTTTACTTTCAAAATCCTGCGGAATTATGCCGTAATTACCTATGAGCGGGAACGTCTGCACTACAATCTGCCCGAAATAACTTGGGTCAGTCAAAGTCTCTATATAACCGGTCATACCGGTAGTAAACACCAATTCGCCGGTTATTTCGCTTTCCGCTCCAAAGCCGAACCCTTGAAACTGTTTACCGTTTTGCAAAGTCAAATAAACTTTTTTCATTAACGTAGTCCTTAAAAATTTTTCTGTAATTAAAAGAAAGACTGATTTAAAAAATAAATCAGTCAAATAAAACGAAATTATTAAAACGGAATTTTTCGTCGGTACAATAACCGCCGTTAAAAGCAAATAAATTATGATCCGATGCCAAATTTGTCTTAAAAATGCTTTTCATATTTCCTTAACCTTATAAATTATATAACAAGGTTTTTGTTAAGTCAAGCAAAAGAGTAACAGAATTTAATACAAGCGCGTTAAAAAATCAAAAGTTTTCAAATGCTTTCTTATAGCCTTATAATCAGGTTCATATTTTTCTACAAGCCGCCAAAATTTTTCCGAATGGTTAAAATAAACCAAATGCGCCAACTCGTGTATTATAACATATCTCTGTATTTCGGGAGACAGCATAAAAAGCATCCAGTTAAAATACAGATTGCCGCTTTTATCACAACAACCCCATCTGCTCTTATACGATTTAATAAAAAAACCGTTCGCCCGTAAACCCAACTGCTGTGATAAATCTTCGACTATATCCAAAAAACCGTCTCCGAAAGCAGAAATGAAAATTTTTTTTATGGCTTTCAAGTTCTTAACATAGACGCCTTGAATAGTAACGGCGTTTTTATTTGAAAAAACCAAAGGAAATTTGTTTCCGCCAACATATATTTCACGGTGATTTATTAAACCATCATTAGCGGAAAGTTTTTCAGCATTCTTTTTAATTACCTTGTCAAGCCAGTCCTTTTTGGTATTTAAAAAATATTCTATTTTGTAATCGGGAAAATTCAACGGACAGCGCACCGTAATCTTATTTTCTGCCGAAACCGCAACGGAAAGGGAACGCCGACGCGACTTTATGACGGTATAATTAAAAGCAGTCAAATTTCACTCTCATCTGAACGCGTACTTCCCCTTCAACTCTGCCTTCTATAAGCCATACACCATCGCTTTTTTCGCGCACCATATCAATAATATCGCCTTCTTTGCACTGTTTAACATAGGTTATCTGCATACTTTTTAATTCTTTACCGCGTAACTCATCAACGGAAAATGCGTCCATTAAGAAATCTGCGTACTTGGTATTGTTCGCATGAAAATAATGGTCGTAATCAGAATAAGAAATCCGCTTAGAATATACGATATTGCCGTTACTTACATTGGGCAATTTCCACCCGTTAAAATTTATAGCCCTTTGAGTATTATAGCTTTCAAAATCACTGTCTTTGAAAAATTCCGTATATGGCAACATCGCAAAATTTTTTGTATCTATCATAACCCAGCGGGCAGTCGCCGCGCCGATTTTTTCATCTCTGCAAAAAAATTCATATTCCCTTAAAAAAATCATATGCTTAGGACGCATAGGCCAAGTATGTATTGAAAGATTATCGCCCAACTTTATGCTTCTATCTAATTCAATATAGCAATTAACTAAAATAAATCCTATGTTACGCGGAGAAACATCTTTATAGCCAAATCCCAATTCATCAGCGGACAGACACGCAGACTCTTCCATAAATGAAAATAATGAAGAAAGTTTTAAATTGTCGAATGCATCCACATCGGTATATCTTAATTCATAATTTTTAATATTTCTGTACACCTGTTCAGTCTCCTATAAAGTTTTTTAAATTTTACCATTTTTATAATAAAAAGTCCAATATTTTAAACAAAAAGCCTATTTATGTCAGACATAGTACTGTCTATTTTTGTTAAAAATGTTGACATATTGTGTCGAAATATGGTAAAATAAGTTAAATATTACGGAGGCAAAACTATGGAAGATAAAAATCATTTTTTATCCGAATATTCCGATAAATCCGAAAAAGACGACATCTCTCCTGCAAGCAATAAAAATGCGATAAGTGCGGACTTAATCAGGGGACATATTAATACTATTATCCTGCGCACTTTGTATGAACGCGATAAGTACGGATATGAGATAATAGAAGAAATTGAAAGTAAAAGCCGCGGGCAATATACTTTAAAACAGCCCACTCTTTACAGCGCTCTTAAAAGGCTTGAAACGCAAGGATATATTACAGCCTATTGGAAGACTGACGAAGTATCGCTTGGCGGAAGAAGAAAGTATTATACTTTAACCGACAGCGGCAGAGAAATTACCGAACGCAACCAAGCTGAATGGGAATATTCGCGAACGGTTATTGATAACCTTATTTCAGACAGGTCGTTTGATTTTTCAAGACCCGCCCCCACCCCTGTTGATTTTCATATTCTTAAAAAAACAACTTCACGGGTGCCGATTGTCAAATCAGAAGACGAAAAATATGAAGATAACAAACTCAATGATAAGTACGCATATGAAGATAGATTCGAAGTAAAAAACGAAGAGAAATATAATGCAGAAGATAAATCCGGTAAGGAACCGGAATCTTCCGACGGTTTGCGCGATATTAAAATCATTCACGAAGTCGTAGTTGTTAAAAATGACGACCCAGAAAAAGAAAGCGAACCGGAAACCAACAAAAACAACGAATCTGAATTAACCGAAGAATTGCCCGAAGTTAAAGTTGATTCCGAAATTGTGGCAGTTAAGGACGAAGTAGTCTATTACGAAGCCGTCCCTTCAAATCCCCCTGCTACTACTCCCGACCAATTGAATCTTTCAACTGAACCTGAACAACAATCGGTGGATACAACACAACAAGAAGATTTTGAAGATGACGACGAACTGGAAGAAGAACTTGAAGAAACAATTGAACAAGAGCGCCATGAAGAAGTTCCGCTTATGGACGAAGAACAGCGCAGAAGAGTTCATGAAAATTATTTAAGACTGATTTCCGAACCCGTGAAAGCTCCGCCCAGAGAAGTTGAACCTGTTCCTGTTGCAGAAGAAATTGACACAGACAAACTTATTTATAATAATAAGCCCGAAACGGAGCGCGATTACCGTAATCTTATAAACAAGTTATATATAAAAACGGTCAAACGCCCCCCACAGGAACAAACTTATAATAAAAAAGTTGTTACGTCAAACAAGTCTGAGGATTTAGAAGCAAAAGCCGCAAGCGACGGATTAAAAATAAATTCTTCCGACTTTGTAATTTCAAGTTCCAATAAAAAGAGTTACAACCGCGGCGGAGCATTATTTAAAAGCTCGCTCATAATAGCAATTGTAATGCTTTTAGAATTTACTCTTTGCTTGCTGTTCAAAAAGGAACTGGGTGTAAATTTGGCTTATCCTTTTGCTATTTTTGCAATTGCAGGGGCTCAGCTTTTGGTTTTTGCCGTGCTTTATTATACCGATCTCGGTAAAAATTCAAGAAAACCTTCATCAGCGCTTTATATGACGGCATGCATAGTTATTACAGTAATAATTATATTTATTATTTTCTTGGTATCACTTCTTACCGGCATTAATTTTTCATCTGTCGGCAACATATTTGCAAAATTAGTCATTCCCTGCATAATTGCCATTAATATTCCCCTGTTTGGGTTGTGCTTTTACGCATTAAGCAAATAATATGAAAATTTTGATAATAGTAAAATCAAAACATAAAGACAATACTTTAAAAATTGCCGAAGCAATGTCAGAAGTTGCCCCTGTCACCGTAACCACACTTGATGATGTAAAACATTACAATTTAAATGAATACGACATTATCGGCTACGGTAGCGGTATATATTTCGGTAAACACGATAGAGAGCTTTTGAAATTTATTAAAAATAATGACGGTGAAAAGTCATACTGTTTTGTGTTTTCAACAAGCGGTTCTAAAAATTTTGAAAGGAATAACAGACACATTATAAAAATTTTAAAAAGCAAAAACAAAATTGTACTCGGTTCTTTCGGGTGTCTTGGTTTTGACAAATACTTTATCTTCGCTGTGTGTGGCGGTATAAATAAATCGCATCCTGATATTAATGATTTTGAAGCAGCACAAAACTTTATAATGGATATTTTAGAAAAATACAAACAAACCGCCCAAAACCAATTAAAACATAGCACACTGTAAAGCGTGCTATGTTTTTAAATTAAATTAAAAATTGGACAAAAACATCCCCTGCAGACCCGCAGGGGATTTAATCAATTATTTTGCAAATTCACTTGCTCTGAATTCTCTTATTACGTTCACTTTAATCTGACCGGGATACTCAAGTTCTTTCTCAATCTTCTTTGCAATATCCTTTGCCAGAAACATAGTCTGTGAATCGTCAATCTGTTCGGGTTTAACAATTACACGCACTTCTCTTCCTGCCTGAATTGCATAACACTTATCTACGCCCTTAAAATCGCTTGCAATAGCTTCAAGTTTTTCAAGACGTTTAACGTAATTTGTACCGGTTTCTCTCCTTGCTCCGGGTCGTGCGCCTGAAATTGCGTCGGCCGCCGCTACAAGCACAGCTTCTATAGTCTTAGGCTCTACGTCGCCGTGGTGTGCAGCAATAGCGTTGATTACATTGTTGCTTTCCCTGTACTTCTTTGCAAGATCGGCGCCTATCTGAATATGAGTGCCTTCCTGCTCGTGATCTACGGCTTTGCCTATGTCGTGTAAAAGTCCCGCGCGTTTTGCAAGCGTTACGTCCATTCCCAACTCTGAAGCCATAAGCCCCGCTAGCTGCGCAACTTCAATAGAGTGCTTATAAACGTTCTGACCGTAGCTTGTCCTGTATTTAAGTCTGCCGATAAGTTTTATTATCTCAGGGTGAAGTCCGAATATACCGACGTCAAACATAGCGCTTTCGCCCGCCGCCTTAATTTCGGCATCCATTTCCTTCTTCACCTTTTCAACAGTTTCTTCAATCCTTGCGGGATGAATTCTGCCGTCGGCAATCAATTTCTCTAATGAAAGTCTTGCAATTTCGCGCCTTACGGGGTCAAATCCAGACAAAATTACAACTTCGGGAGTATCGTCGATTATAAGCTCTATTCCTGTCGCGTTTTCGATTGCGCGAATATTTCTTCCTTCCCTACCTATCAATCTTGCTTTCATATCGTCGCTGGGAAGTTGTACTACCGATACGGTAATCTCCGACGCATGGTCGGCGGCACAGCGCTGTATTGCCAGAGATATGATTTTTTTCGCTTCGTTGCTTGCTTCTTCTTTGGCAGTCTGCTCGATATTTCTTACTTGCAACGCAACGTCATGTCTGGTTTCATCCAGAATTTCGTTAGCAAGAATTTGTTTAGCTTCGTCCTTTGTAAGTTGCGCAACCTTTTCAAGCTCCTGCACCATGAGTTCGTGCTGGTGATTAATTTTATCCTGAGTCTTTTTTACTTCAAGCTCTTTATTTGCGAGCTCTTTAATCTGTCTGTCAAGTTCTTCATTCTTCTTGGTGAGAGCTTCTTCCTTTTTATCAATAGAATCTTCTTTTTGTAAAAGGCGCTGTTCCTGTTTTTGCAGTTCCGCTTTCTTTTCTCTGCTCTCTCTTTCGAATTCGTTTCTTAATTGCAGTTCCTGTTCCTTTGCTTCTAATATTGCTTCCTTTTTCAAGGCTTTACACTCAAGTGAAGCGTCGTCAATCATCTTTTTAGTTCTTTTCTGTACTTCACCCAATCTCTTTTCCGTCTGCTTTCTGTAAATGAGAATTCCAACGAAAATTCCAATACCAAGCGCAAGCAAAATACCTGCCGAAAGCCCTGCGGCTACTCCGATAAGCTCATTACTTGCAAGAAACAGGCTGCCTAATAAATTTGCGTTCATTAATGCCTCCTGATGTTAATATTTAAATATATACGAACCCCTTTCGGGTAAGTTTATATCCTTATACATTGTACAACAGACTTAATGAAATGTCAATTTAATAGAATAAATACTTTTCATATAATGTAAAAAATAAGCAATTTATGCCGCTGGAATTTTTTATCGTAAAACGCAATTGAATCACAACTGCGCATTATAATTAATTAAATTACGGCATCGCCTACTGTATAATTTTCCAACGAATTTTCTTTTACCTGTATACAAATATATTTTAAGTTATTGTCATTTGAAGCAAAGAGCTGTCTTTTTGCAGACGGAGAAATACGAATCCAGTCGCCCTTGTTTAAACCGACTTTTTCTGAGTCTATCACTGCCGTTCCTTCGCCTTCAATAATTGCGTAAATCTCTTCATTCTTTTTATGAGAATGAATAAACGGTACGCTTATCCCCGCGGGCAACGTGTTAACGCTTATCTCTGCTCCCGTAAGATTCAATAAATCATGAAGTTCCGTACGCGTCCCATCTGTTACAGTAACCTTGTTGAAATTGTTCATAATAAAAACTCCTTAAATTTTTTTACCTTGTCGGTTCGACACAAGGATAGCAAAAACAAAAAGGCATTGCAATAGAGTTACTTTTTTATTACTTGAAAATAAATTCGTTACCAAGTACGATTTTTGAACTATTGACTTTATTTCAAAACCCTGTTATACTCTTTATAAAAATAAAGGTTGTAAAATGCTTACAAAAGACGAATTACCCGACTGTCCGGTTGCTACCACAGTTCAACTTATAGGCAACAAATGGAAATTGCTTATTATCAGAAACCTGTTATTATCTCCGCAAAGATTCAGCGAATTTTTCAAAACAATTCCCGCAATCAGCAAAAAGGTCCTGACGGATAATCTGAGAGCTTTGGAAAACGACGGAATTGTAAACAGAGAAGTTTTTGCAGAAGTTCCGCCGCGTGTTGTATATTCGTTAACCGAACTCGGCAAAACTCTTAAACCTATTCTTGACGTTATGTGTGTCTGGGGTGAAGATTATAAAATTAAGTCAAAAATTTAAAGGCGTGACTAAAACAAGTCACGCCTTTAATATATCTTATTTAAGTCTGTCAAGCCAGACTTTTGCAATTGCATCAGACGGCATTCGCCAATCGCCGCGCGGCGACAGTGAAACCGAACCTACTTTGACACCGTCTGGAATACATGAGCGCTTAAACTGATGCTTAAAAAATCTTTCGTAAAAACTTTTTAACCATTTTTTTACCGTGCCTTTATCAAACATACCTTTGAACGTCTTATTTGCTATATAAAGCAACTTTTCGGGTTCATAACCCCAACGCAAAATATAATACAGAAAAAAGTCGTGTAAAATATACGGTCCTACAATATCTTCTGTTTTCTGAGCAATATCCCCGTTTTTATCAGGCGGCAATAGTTCAGGACTTATTTCGGTATCAAGTATGCTTTGCAATATCTTATCCACCCGACCGCCCAGTTTTTCCGCTTCATAACGAATCAGATGCTTAACCAGCGTTTTGGGGACCGAGCAATTTACACCGTACATTGAAATATGATCGCCCGCATACGTCGCCCAACCCAAGGCAAACTCGCTTAAATCTCCAGTACCGAGCACTATACCGTTTAAGTCGTTTGCCAAATCCATTAAAACCATTGTACGCATACGCGCCTGCGCATTTTCGTAAGTCACGTTTCGGTTATCCGGTTCATGTCCGATGTCCTTAAAATGTCTTAACACACTGTCGGAAATAGGAATAGTTTTAGCCGTTGCGCCCAACGCTTCAATTAATTTTAATGAATTCCCCTTTGTTCTGTCAGTCGTGCCAAAACCGGGCATTGTTACTGCAATAATATCTTTTTTATCTTTTTTCAAAGAACTAAAAGCCCTGCACACTACAAGCAATGCAAGAGCGGAATCCAGACCGCCGGAAACTCCTATTAAAACAGTTTTTGAATTTGTGTGTTTTAAACGCTTTTCAAGTCCTTTCTGCTGAATTGATAGAATTAATTCACTTCTCTCTGAAAGCCCTTCATTGGGAACAAACGGCGTTTGTGAAAAGCTGCGAGTTAATTCACCTTCCTTTTGAAAGGTTTCAAATCCGACAACAGCGTACTCTCCGCTTTTTTCGCCAAACGAATCACCCATTTTTCTGCGTTCGCTTGCAAGGCTGTCCACGTCTATTTCACTATAAATGAGCCCGTTTTCAAACAGTTTGCTTTCTGCGAGAATTACGCCGTTTTCGGCTATTATATTGTGCCCAGCAAAAGTCATATCGGTCGAGCTTTCGCCGTCGCCCGCATCGCAATATACATAACCGCAAACCAATTTTGCGGACTGCATTTTAACCAAATTACGTCTGTACTCGGCTTTGCCAACTGTTTCGTCACTGCACGATAAATTGACGATTATATTCGCCCCTGCTTGCGCATGGCTTAAAGACGGGGATTGCGACGCCCACAAGTCTTCGCATATTTCTGCGGCGACAGTGAAATTATTGCAATTTACAGCGCTAAAAATAATATTTTTGCCAAAGCAAGCGCCGCGCGCCGCATATTGAATCTGCCCATTATCGTCGGAAGGCGTTGCAAAATTTCTTTTTTCATAAAATTCGCCGTAATTCGGCAAATTCGTTTTTGGAATTATACCCAAAATTTTCCCGTCGGAAATAGCAACCGCGCAGTTATAAAGTTTGCAGCCGTAAGCTATCGGCGCACCTACAAATACCAGCGTCTTTATTCCTGCTGTTGCTTCACAGATTGCTTTAACTGCATTTTCGCAGGCACGGATAAGAGCAGACTGACCGAACAAATCGCCGCAAGTATAACCGCATACGCAAAGTTCCGGAAAAACAGTAACCTGACTGCCGTTGTCCGCGCTGATTTTTATCGCTTCTATGATTTTTTTAGTGTTGAATTCAACATCCGCAACTCTCATTTCAGGAGTTGCGGCGCAGACTTTTATAAAACCGAATTGCATTTAGTCCTTCTTGGAAATGGCGACTTTGTGCGCTTCCCTTATTTTAGCGTCTATTTCAGCTTTGATTTCGGGATTGGCTTTTATATAATCCCGCATCTTCTCACGCCCTTGGGCAACTTTTTCTTCATTATAATAATAGAAAGCGCCGCTCTTGGTAATTATGTTATACTCAACACCAAGGTCAATTAAACAACCTTCCTGCGAAATTCCTTCACCGTATATAATATCGAATTCCGCAACCTTAAAAGGCGGAGCAACCTTGTTTTTAACAACTTTACACTTGGTACGGTTACCTATAATATCACCGTCGCCCTTTATCGCATCGGCTTTTCTTATATCCAGACGCACGGTGGCAAAATATTTGAGCGCTTTACCGCCGGGAGTCGTTTCGGGATTGCCGAACATAACTCCGACTTTTTCACGTAACTGGTTGATGAAAATTACGCAGGTTTTAGAGCGGTTTGTAATTGCCGTCAGCTTTCTTAAAGCCTGCGACATAAGCCTTGCAAGCAGTCCTACGTGAGCGTCGCCCATATCGCCTTCTATTTCCGCTTTCGGAGTTAAAGCGGCAACAGAGTCAATTACGATAACGTCAACCGCACTTGAACGGACAAGAGATTCGCAGATATCCAACGCCTGTTCGCCTGTATCCGGCTGGGATAAATACAACTCGTTAGTATCAACACCCAGCGCGTGAGCATACTGAGCGTCAAGCGCGTGTTCCGCGTCTATAAAAGCCGCTACGCCGCCCATTTTCTGACATTCCGCAATTATGTGAAGAGCTACGGTTGTTTTACCGGAAGATTCGGGACCGTAAATCTCCAAAATCCTGCCGCGCGGAACACCGCCTACTCCGAGAGCCAAGTCAAGCGAAAGACAGCCTGTCGGAATGTATTCTAAATCGCTGTTTACCTTATACTCCCCCAACTTCATAATTGCGCCCTTGCCGTACTGCTTTTCAATCATGGCAACGGTAGAGTTAAGTGCTTTAAGTTTTTCTTCGTTCATATTTTTCTCCTGAATTATTTTAACGTTTTATATGCAAGGAACAACGCAAGATTAATGGCAGTATTTGTAACGTTGTCCCTGTCGCCTTTTAAATTGTATTTATATACCGACACGGTGTCGTGCAACCCGACGGCAATATAGATTAGACCAACAGGCTTTAAGGTATTATCAGATTTTGGACCGGCAATTCCCGTCGTGGCAATACAAATATCGCAATTTCCGCCCCTTAAAAGTCCTTCCGCCATTTCGTAAGCAGTCTGTTCCGAAACCGCGCCGTACTGCTTTAAAGTTAATTCGTTTACACCCAACCGTTCCGTTTTCGCTTCGTTTGAATAAGTGTTAAGACCTTCAAAATAAACTTCGCTTATTCCGGGTTCGTTAACTAATTTATTTCCTAATCCGCCGCCAGTAAAAGATTCGGCAACGCTGATTTTTAACCTGCGTAGCTGCAAAATCTGAAACAGCCGCTTTGCAAGGGAAATGTTTTCCATTGCATAAATATAATTATTTAAAGTCTTTGTAACTTCGCGCGTAACGTCATCCAGAACCATTTTCGACGTATTTGCCGAGTAAACGATTTCAATACAGCATTCACCGTACTTATCGTACACGTTAAAATCCAAATCGGTGCAAATTCTTTTCGCCTTTTCTATCGCTTCGCTGATTTTTTCTGAAGGTGCGCCAACTGTTTTTACATACAATTTATCAAACTTAGTGCAGTACTTATTATCAAGAACTTTCTTTACGTCACTGAACCGAAGCCTGTTTCCGCTGTCGGAATAAAACATAAATACTTCCGAATTACCCGAATGCAAAATTCCGATTGCGTCAAACTTTGCGCCGTAAATTTTGCCTATATAACTTTGCAAAGTATTTTCCATTTCATTAGGACAGTAAATAATAATATTTTCATAATTATTTTTACCGTCTTCAACCGCACGGATTATCTCTTTTGAATCGCTGAAATTCACGAAAGATATTTTATCGAAATAGTAACCGTATCCAGCCATAACGTCAAGAATAGGATTAACGTTTTCAACACAGTTTAACTTTTTATTTCTGAATACAAGCAGACATAACTTAGCGGCATTTACGTTTGAAAGTTGCGTCTTCATTGCTTTAACACTGCTATATTTTTAGCTATATAATTTATGCCTGAAATCACCGTTAATAAAACGGACAACATAAACAGCACAAGTCCGATATAATTTACAATTTGCCCTGCCAAATGGTCCGTAAATTCGGCTATACCGACGCCGATTAAGAGAACGATTATACAAATATCTTGAGTCACCGTCTTATACTTTCCTATCTTATCCGCAGCTATAACAATATGAGCGCTTGCCGCAACCATTCTGAATCCGCTCACAATAATTTCGCGGGCAAGAATTAAAGCAACTCCGCATCCCGCTACTATTAACGCCCAGTTATCCAGATTTGCAGTGAAAATCGTAGGAACGGTCAAAAAAACAACGAAACCGGAAAGCACAAGAACTTTATCTGCAATCGGGTCTAAAAACTTCCCGAGATTTGTAACAAGGTTATACTTGCGGGCGATAATTCCGTCAAGCGCGTCGGTTAATCCTGCGATACAAAAAACACCCAATGCAACAAAATAATGCGCGGTAAAATTGAGATAAAAAAACAAAATGAATATGGGAATTAAAACAACGCGGCTGATTGTAAGTTTATTAGGCAAATTCATTACGCCTTTGCCTGCCGCAAATTTATAAAATTTACCGTTATTATCTTGTTGCTCGTTCATTATTCAAAATCCTCCGTTTTACCGTACAAATCGTAGCTATCGCTTTTTTCTATCACGACGTTGTAATACTCACCTTGCACGGCGCTATTGGCATTGAAATATACCTTACCGTCAATATCGGGCGCATTGAAATACGCTCTCCCGAAAAAGCAGTTTTTATCATAATCAATCCCGTCGCAAAGCACCCTTAAAGTTGTGCCGACCCGCTTTTTAAGTTTATCCGCGGAAATTTGCCGCTGCACCGAATATAATTTTTTGACGCGTCTGAGTTTTTCGGCATAGCTAATCTGCCCTTTAAGATTAAACGCCGCAGTATCAGGTTCTCTGGAATAAGCAAAAAAACCGCAATTGTCAAGCTGAGCTTCACGCAAAAAATCACAAAGACTTTCTACTTCTTCATCTGTCTCGGTAGGAAATCCCGTTATAAACGTTGACCGTATGGCTATTTCGGGAATGCTACTGCGCAACACATTAAAAAGTTTAAGATATTCCGCTCTGCTTCCCTTTCTGTTCATCAATTTTAAAATCCTGTCTTCGCTATGCTGTAACGGAATATCAAGATATTTTACAATTTTGTTATTGGTTTTTATCTCTTCAATCAACCCTTCGTCAATCATATCGGGATAACAGTAAAGTAATCTTACATTATTAATGTTGACAAGTGCTGTCAACTTTTGTAAAATCTCTCTTAATTTTTTTTGACCGTACAAATCTATGCCGTATCTCGTCACGTCCTGCGCAACAAGAATAAGTTCGGAAACTTCGCCAAGGTTTTCCGCTTCTTCCAAAAGCCGCTCCATAGGATAACTTTCGTACTTGCCGCGGATTTTAGGAATAAGGCAATACGTGCAACGGTTATTGCAACCGTCGGCTATTTTGAGATAAGCATAGTGCAACGGCGTTGTTATCACTCTGCCCGAGTAATAAGTTTCTTTTCCGTAACCTACCAAATTAACCCTGTCGCCGAGATAGGCGCGCTCTAAACCTTCAAAAAGTTTATCGTAATCGTTTGTGCCCAAAAACAAATCGGCTTCGATAAGACTGTCAAAAGTTTCGCCGATATATTTTTGCGGCAAGCAACCTGTAATAACCAGTTTTTCAAGATTACCGTTTTTATAGGTAGCGCAGTCAAGCGCAGTTTCTATGGCTTCTTTACGGGCTTCATTTAAAAAAGCACAAGTATTCACTATCAAAATTTGCGCCGCGCCTATATCATCGGTAATAACGGCGCCGCGCTCTTTAATTATTGACAAAAGTTTTTCGGAATCAACCCTGTTTTTGTCGCAACCTAAAGAAATAATTCCGAATGACTTCTGCGAAAAATCAATCATCAATATCTCCGTAAGTCTTTATAAAATCTTCTCTCGTAAGTAAAATCTTTCTGGGCTTAGAACCTTCAGAATGGGTAATATAGTTCATATTTTCCATCCAGTCGATTATCTTACAGGCCTTTATATATCCGACGGGGAACCGCCGCTGTATCATCGATACGGAAGCCTGATTGGAATTTATACAATATTTCAAAGCCTTAATAAACGTCTCATCAATCTTTGCTTCGCTTTCCGCTCCGCCGTCTTCACTCATTGACGAAGGACTCTCTTCAACTTCTACCGTATTAATAAAGTCGGAAACACTCTGGTCAAAGTAAGTTTCATTGTGTGATTTAACAAAGTCGGTGACTTTCTGTACTTCGTGAGTGTCCACAAAGCAGCCCTGAATACGTGAAAGTTCGGGCTTTTCCGCCGAACGGAAATACAGGTCGCCTTTGCCCAAAAGTTTTTCCGCGCCGCCGACATCAAATATCGTACGCGCGTCGTCAAACGAGTTTACCTTAAAGCCTATGCGCGTAGGCAGGTTCGACTTAATCAGACCGGTAATACAGTCAACCGAAGGACGCTGTGTTGCAAGAATCAGGTGGATACCGCACGCGCGTGCTTTTTGAACTAACTTTATTATTCTGCTTTCAATGTCTTTTTTAGCCTGCAACATCAAATCGCCGAACTCGTCCAAAATAATTACTATCTTAGGAAGTTTTTCTTCGCCTTCGGCTATGTGCGCGTTATATTCGTCAAGATTCTTTGTTGCAATACCATTTTCAGTCATATCTTTGAATAACGAATATCTGCGTTCCATTTCCTTTATTGCCCAGTTCAACGCCTTAATTGCCTTATCCACGTCGGAAATAATTTCATTAATCATAAGATGGGGCAATTTATCATAGGAAATAAATTCAACCTGCTTGGGGTCGACAAGAATGAGTCTAAGCTCTTCCGGACCGTATTTATATAATAAGCTGATAAGAAGCGAACTTAAACAAATGGACTTACCGCTACCAGTAGTACCAGCAACGAGCAAGTGGGGCATTTTAGTAATATCGGGACACATAACGTCGCCTTCAACATTTTTGCCGAGAGCAAAAGTAATTGTGTTCGATTTACTGTTAATAAACGCAGGACTTGCAAGCATACTCTTCAATCCTACGATGGCGCGCCTGTTATTCGGTACTTCGATTGACAGCGCACCCTTTGAAAAGTTAAGATAAGCTGTTACGTTTTCTTTCATTAACGCCATAGCAATAGCTTCGCGGTAATTCAACGACTGCTTTATCTTGGTTTTATCTTCAATAATCACGTCGTAACGTGTTACTGCGGGACCTATAATAACGTTTGAAACTTCGCTGCTAATTTTGAATCGCGTAAGTGTTTCAACGATAGTCCGCTTATTGTCGTCTATCTCACCTGTGTTTACGTTATTGCTTTCGGGATAATCGTCAAGCAAATCCAAAGTAGGTCTTACGTACTTTTTCCAAACGTGTTTAGGTTTTTCTTCCTGCTTAGTCTCTTCAACAACTGCGGGCTGAACTGCAGGTCTTTCAATTTTAACTTCCTTTACTTCCCTTGTTGCCGATGAAGACCCGGGAGTTATGCCGAACGCGGAAAATCCCGTCCCGTCCATATCGTCATCGTCGTCATCGCTATAATCAAACAAGTCCGCCTTGCTTGAGCTTGTCATTCTTGAAGACATACGCGACGTATCGGGTTCAATTGCATTATCGCTCAAAGCAGGATTTGAAGCACTGAAAAGATTTGCAAGATTAATTGCCGCCTTGTCCACCGGTTTTTCTTCCTTAACCAGCGGTTCCGTCTTTTCTTCCGCAACTACTTCTTCACGCTTTTCAACGGCTTCGCGTACAGGCATTGAAAAACTGCTTTCCTGACGGACAGGCGGTGTAAACTGTTCAGTTTCTACTTCCTCTTCAACAGGCTGCTCGACCGAATAAATTTCTTCACTGTCGGAAGAAGAAACTTCTTCAACAGGTTCGGAAACGGGTTCTGAAAGATAATCTTCTTCTACGGCTTCCTGCGGGATTTGATATACGCCGCTTGAAACCTGCTCGAAGTCATTGATATTTTCAACAGGCTTATCGCCATACACATAATTTGTAGGCGCGGAAGTTACGGGTTGGTTTAAAACGTCTTCCTGATAACTTTCCGAATAACTTTTATCCTGCGGTACAGACGTTGCCTTACCGTCTGTAAAATTATTCAAATATGTATCTTTTACGTTTATCGGACGGTTGAAATATGAGTTTTCGTTAAAAATAAGATTCCGGCGATAGCTTTCCGCAGCAAACTCGCCCTTTTCAAACAAAATTTTTCTGTTAAGATTTTTCCTTGAATACTTTTCATCATCCTGAACAGGCTCGTAACGACTTACTGTTTCCCGTTTAATTTCACGGGGTTGCCTTATTTCACTTTGTTCGTACATCTGTTCAAGCGGAACTTCTGACGTGCGCAAAGAACGGCTTGCCGCAACTTCCGTTTCCGCAACTTCGTCTGTTACAACGTTTATCGCTTCTTTCCTGCGGAATCTGGGACGACGTACGACAAAGTAAATAAAATATCCGCCGAGAACGGTAAGCAGAGAAAATATAACGTATGCGCCTATAAAGGTTGTAAACTTAGCAAAAGGATAAACTATAAGCGCAGAAATCACGCCGCCGAAAGTGTAACCGGCATATCCTTTCGAAGCACTGATATAACAGTCTTTTATGTAGTTGCCGTAGCTGTCAACGGACAAATTTCTGCTTGACGCTGCGTGGAACAAAAAGAAAGCCATAAGTACAGTCAAAGATATCGCCAACGCAAGTTTAAAAGGAACTTTTATCTTCTTTTCAAAAACAAGTACTTCACCCAAATACGCAAGAAGTCCGATAACAAGATAAGAACCGTAACCGAATGTTCCGTACATAAACGTACAAATCGCAGTTCCTACAGGACCAAAAACAGCTTTGCCCGTCAAAAGCATTAAAAATACTATTGCGCTGAACAGCATCAGCGTCATTCCCAAAGTTTCCTTTGTGAAAATATATGAAGTTTTATTATTTTTGTTTTTGTTGTTCACTGGTATTCTCCACCGTGTTATCTTTGCCGATAACAAATCAATTTTATTATAACATTAGTTAAACAAAATAACAACAAAATGACGGCGTTTTTTATTTTTTTTATATAATAAGGTATGAAAAAGCGCGCCCGCTACAGGCGCGCTTATTTTTAAAATTTATTTGTGTGAAAATTGATTTTTCAATACTTCCTTTGCAATTCCGTATATATCTCCCGCCCCGAGAAACAGAACGATGTCTCCGCTTTGCGCTTTTGAAATGAAATCGGCAATGTCGTTTGAGCTGTCGCCGTACTTTGACTTTTTCAGGCTTTGCGAAAGAGTCAACGCGCTACCCGAGTCGTCAAAATATTCGCGGGCGGCGAAAGTCTTATAAATAAACAAATTATTCAAAGGCGCCAAAACCTTAACAAATTGTTTAAAAAGATTTTTTGTGCGCGAATAAGTGTGCGGTTGAAAAACCACAAAAACTTTACCTTCCGTCATTTTTTTTGCCGTGCGGATTGTAGCGCGCAGTTCCGCGGGATGATGGGCATAATCCGCAATACACTCCGCGCCGTTTACGCTTCCTATATTTTCAAAACGGCGTTCCACCCCAGAAAAAGATGAAAGACCATCGCGAATAAATTCAAAAGGAATACCCGCGCTTCTTGCGACCGCAGTCGCTGCCAAAGCGTTTAAAACGTTATGCTTGCCGTACACGTTAAGGTTTACCGTTCCAAGCTCGCCGCCGCTTTCAAATACCGTAAACGAAAAAACTCCGCCGCCGCTTCTAATATTTTTAGCATAAAAATCCGCCGATTTATCAAACCCGAAAGTTATACCGCCTGTTGGCAAATCGCAGTACAAAGATACCGAAATATCCGCGCAGTCCGCAAATTGAATATAAGATCTTTTCAATTCTTCTTCGCTGCCATAACATTCCAAATGATCGGGTTCGCTGTTAAGAACTACCGATATGTTCGGTTTAAGCAAAAGAAAATTCTTTTTGTATTCGCACGCTTCCGTAATAAGAAAATCGTTTCCGCAGTAATAAAAATTTGTGAAAGTTAAATCTTTTCCGCCGATGTGCGCCGCAAACTTTTTTCCTGCGGCTGAAAAAATATGTGCCAGCATTGCACAGCACGTTGTTTTTCCGTGACAGCCAGAAACAGCAATTACTTTTTTAAAATCACGGCTGATTTCATACAAAAGCTGACCGCGCGAAACAATGTTTTTTGAAAGTTTACGCGCTTCCGTAAGCCGTACGTCACTGTCGTTAATAGCGTCCGTATAAACAATCAAGTCGTATTCCGCAACGCTGTCGGACGGTTCGCCTATAAATATTTCCGCGCCGCAACTTCTCAGCTCTTCGGTATACTCATTTGAAACAGCGTCGCAGCCGCAAACCTTTTTACCGAGTGACAACAAATATTTGGCGAGTCCGCTCATACTTACCCCGCCTATACCTATAAAGTAAAAACTTTCGTATGCATCCAAAAATTTAATGCGCATAATACATTCTATTAAAAATTTTGTAAAAATAGCACGAAAACCGCATTAAAAACAAAAATCAGTTCAAAAAAAGCACACCGCTACGGTGTGCTTAATGTTTTTTATAAAATCATTCGTTGTTGCGCCTTTTATTGAGATTTCTCATCATCTGCGCAAACTTAGGCACGTTTTTGTCGTTGGGACGCTCAATCACGTCGTCTTCACGCTGTAAAGGACGGATTACAGGCTGCACAGGTTGCTGATACTGCGGCTGAATAGGCTGAACAGGCTGCTGGCGGTAGTACGGTTCGCTTACAGACATTCTGCCCGACGAAGAAAGATCGTCTTTGTAACGAGGCTGGTCGTAAATTCTTCCGCTCTGGTAACCCCTTTGGGTATTATCTTCCATTCCCTTGTAATCATAACCGGGGAAACCTGTTGCAATAACAGTAATTTCAACTTCATCCTGAACGTTCGGGTCTATTCTTGCACCGAAAATAATATTTGCCGAGGCGTCTACCACGCTCTTGACAAGCTCGGCAGCGTCTTCAACTTCCGAATAAGTAAGATCTTCCCCGCCGACTACGTTCAAAATCACGCCGCGGGCGCCTTCAATGGTAGTTTCAAGCAGGGGACAGTTAACCGCGACCCTGACCGCTTCGATAATTCTGTTTTCGCCCTTAGCTACGCCTACACCCAAATGAGCTATGCCCTTATCTTTGAGAATAGTCTTAACGTCGGCGAAGTCAAGATTTATAAGCGAAGGATTTACAATAAGTTCAGCTATGCCCTTTATTCCCTGTTTAAGAATTTCGTCCGCAATACGTAACGCTTCTTTCATAGGAGTTTTTTCAGAAACAACGGTCTTAATTTTATCGTTGGGAATTATAATGAGAGTGTCTACATATTTCTTTAAATTTTCAAGACCTTTCGCTGTGTTTTCCATACGCTTTTTGCCTTCAAAACCAAAAGGCTCGGTAACGACCGCTACGGTAAGAATTTTCATATCACGCGCTATTTTTGCAATAACGGGAGCCGCACCCGTACCGGTGCCGCCACCCATACCGGCGGTGATAAACAGAAGGTCTGTATCTTTAATAGCTTCGGTCAACGCTTCCTTGCTTTCTTCAGCCGCCGCCCTGCCGATATCGGGGTCTGCACCCGCGCCGAGTCCTTTGGTAAGCGAACTGCCAATCTGTATTTTTTTATTGCAAGGCGAAAGCGCAAGAATCTGACTGTCAGTATTGACAACGTAGTAATCAGCGCAGTTTATCCCCGCTTCAAGCATCCTGTTTACAGCGTTATTACCCGCGCCGCCCACGCCTATAACTTTAATTCTGGCATTGCCCGAAATGTTGCCGCTCCCCATATTGCCGGCTAAATCGTTAAACATATGTATAACCCTCCGTTAATTGAATAATTTCCTGTAAGTAGTTGATTTTTTATCGTTGATTGCCGTGTCCAAAAGGCTTAAAAGCGAACTGAAATGCGGCTTGTCATAATAAGGAACTTTCGGCGAAATAATTTCAACGTTTTTGACGAGCCTGTTTGAAAAATGTTCCGCTGTTCCCCTTATTACTCTTACCCCTTCGCCCGTAATATTCAAAGGCTTGGTTTCAAGATTTTTTTCTTTAAAACTGTAACGGCATTCTTCAAGCGTCTCGCAAATTCCGTCAAGCCCTTCGCGTATTTTATCACGCAAAAGCACTGTAGGAAAACTGTAAACTTTTCCTTCGTAAAGATAATCTTCACGGCTTTGCAACTTTTCCTTGGCGTTAAGATTTACCATAGTCAAAAACGCAGTTGCAACTTCAAAAGGAATATCAAGTTCGTTCATTAAATAAACAGCGATATGTCCTATGCCCACCGAAAACGATTCGCTGAAAGCAAGTCCGTTTCCGCATACGACACTGTAAGTCGAAGATATATACCCGAGATCTACAAGCACGGCATACTCGTCGCGCTTTTCAGGGTCTATGAGATAAACCCCTTCGGCATGAATAGCCGGTATTAAATTTATATGTGTAATACTTCCGAACTTTTTAAAAACTTCCGAAAGTATATCTATAAAGTCGTTTTTACACTGATAAAAACTGAATTTACCCTGTAAACTATCGCTCAACTCCCCGACGGGGTCAATAACTTTACGCTTGTCCGACAAGACGTAATAAAGACAGCTGTGACGTATAGTCTGATACTCGTCCGACTCGTAAGGCGCCGACATTTCGGCAAGGCATTCGCAATCGCGCGGCGTTATCTTTTTCACCGAAGGAAAACTTACCACTTTGTCCGTATTTATAACGCGCACAAACTCGCCAGGAACTCCGACGTATACGGAACGCACTCCCCTTAACGAAGCGACGGTACTACTCAAAACGTCGGCAACAGCTTCGGAAAAGCCTTCGGCATCCAAAAGTTCGCCTTCTGCATAACCGTCGTAATCGCAGGAAAATTTACTTTTTATAATGAAAGTATTGTTTACGCCCCTTTCACCGACAACTGCGGTAATTTCTGAAGAACGTATATCCAACACGGCCACGCTGTTATTGCGCATATACTGCTGCCGCCTTAATAAATTTATATGACAACGTCTGATTGCAGTCACATACAGTATTATATAATAAACCCTTATATAAAGTCAACTAAAACAAGCAAAAAAGCGGTCTGCTCAGACCGCTTTTTTAATGAAAATATAACTGGAATTTTTTGGCAATCAGCGTTTGAAATAGACGGTTTTCACGCTACCGTCTTCAACCTGATAGCAACGCAAAACCCCGCCGAGTTTTTGCCTGTCTGAAAGTTTTGCAAAAAGATTGCAAGCCGCTTCTATCTTTTCTTCCGTAAGTTCTTTATAATTATCAAACTCAATCACAAGACCGCACTTGAAATTGAAAAACAGTTTTTCCGTATAATCTTCAATCTGTGAATTGCCGTCGTATCCGATACTTGAAACGAGCGAACGCAAAGCATTGAATTTTTCTTTAAATGCTCCCGCAACTTTTGCCACGCCACCCATTTCTTCTATTGCGACGCCCGTAACTTCTATATTTGGCGAACCGTCGAGACTGTTTATATTTTCAGTACCTTTTCTGAGATATACCCCGTCGGCGTCATAAAAAGAATACTGCCCACCGACGGAAACGGCAAATGTTTCAAGCCTTTCTTTTACGGTAACGTTGACCGTACAAGGGTAAACCTTTTCATAGGAAACCAGCGAATAATTACAGCCGTCAATTGCTCTGCTTATATTTTTCGAATCCACGAAAAGAATACTTTCACCCTTGATAGCCGACAACGATTTTTTTGCGTCGGCATAATTTTTGGAACTGTCTTCACTGTAAGAAAGAACTGTAACGTTTATATTTTTTACGGCAAATATCAAGCCTATGCTGATAACGATTGCGGCGACAAAAGCCACCCCTATAACCAGCGCGATAATTTTTCTTAAGAACTTCATAAGTTTAAACGGATACTCTTACTATATCTGCTCCAAGATTTCTCAGTTTGTATTCGAAAGAGCCGTAGCCCCTGTCGATATGGGAAATATCCAGAACTTCGCTTCTCCCTTCCGCAGCAAGCCCTGCAAGAACCAGAGCCGCGCCGCCGCGCAAATCGCACGCAACAACCGCAGCACCCTTATACTTCTCTACTCCGCGTACAAAAGCGTTCCTGTCTATCACCGTAATATCCGCGCCCATTTTTCTGAGTTCGGGGACATACTTGAACCTTGTTTCAAAAAGATTTTCGGTTACAATGGAATGTCCGCCGCACAAACCGCAAAGCGCAGTCATCTGCGCTTGCAAATCGGTCGGAAAACCGGGATAAGGTTGGGTTTCGATTGTTTTTACCGAAGACAGCCTTCTGTCATTTTCCAATATTATTTTATCATTGTTTATATTGATTTTGCAACCGTTTTCCCGCAATTTATGTAAAAGCGAACTTATATTTTCTGGACAGGCGCCTTCAACCGCGACTCTGCCGCCGCACATTGCCGCCGCAATCAAAAAAGTACCCGCTTCAATCCTGTCCGGAATGGGCAAAAACTCACAGCCGCCGAGTAACTTTACACCTTCTACTATTACCGTACCGCTACCCGCGCCGGAAACTTTCGCTCCTATACAATTTAGAAATCTTTGTAAATCTTCAATTTCGGGTTCGCGTGCCGCGTTTTTAATAACAGTTGTGCCTTCCGCTTTTACCGCGGCAAGTATAATATTTTCTGTTGCGCCGACGCTGGGACAGTCAAGCATAATCTCGTTTCCGCACAGCTTGTCACACTTGCACATAATATAGCCGTTTTTTTCGGTAATTTCCACACCCAGCCTTTTAAGACCCGTAAGATGCAAATCCACAGGTCTCAAACCAATATCGCAACCGCCCGGGTACGCTATTTTTGCTCTATGAAAACGGGATATTACAGATCCCAATAAAAAAACCGAAGAGCGCAACTCGTGAGCAAGCGCGCTTGGTATCTCAAAACAATCCGCAGACGAACTGTCTATTTTTATACTGTCATTTTCGTACACGGCTTTACAACCCAGACAGGTAAGAATATTTATCATATTCTTTACGTCGGATATTTGCGGTACGTTTAAAATTTTAACTTCTCCGTCGGTTAAAACCGTTGCGGCAAGTATAGGAAGCACTGAATTTTTTGCTGCTTGAATTTTCACGCTTCCGTATAGCTTGTTTCCTCCGTTTATAATGTATTTTTCCATATTAACTCCGAGTATGTAAAATATACTCCATTATATGGAAAAATGAGAGCTTAATGTTAATTGTTGCGGGATATATTGAATAATACGCCGACTGAAGCCATTGTTATAATCAGTGAAGTGTTTCCGCTGCTTATAAGCGGCAAAGGCAACCCCGTAGGCGGTATAGCGCCGCTGACGACAAGCGCGTTTATAACGACCTGTATTCCGTAAACCAACGTAAAGCCCATAGCCAAAAGATAGCCGAACCTGTTCCGGCAGCGCCTTGCAATTTTAAATCCCCTATATACAATAAATCCGCAACATAAAAAGAATATCGCCAGACCGAAAAACCCAAGTTCTTCGCCCATAATCGCCAAAATGAAATCGCTTTCCGCAAAAGGTAAAAATCTGTACTTTTGGGTGGAATTAAAAAGCCCCGTACCGAACATTCCGCCGTTTCCAAGCGCGTAAAGCGACTGGATTAACTGATATCCTTCGTCTTTTGGCGAAGCCCAAGGGTCGATAAACGCGCTAAGTCTTTGCAATCTGTACGGCTCTAATATTATCAGCACGGGAATTGCAACGGCAAACGGAATTAAAATAATCAAAAAAGTTTTGAGATTTGTTCCGCTTAAAAAAATCAGGCTGAGCATCAATAATCCGACGCACATTGTAATGGACATATTCGGCTCTATTATTATCAGCCCGCAAAAGCCCAAGCCAACGCCGAGCACAGGCAAAATGCCCTTTACCGTTTTAACTTTTTCGTGGTTTTTTGCAAAGTAAGCGGCGGCGAAAAGCGCAAAGGCGTATTTTGCTATTTCGGAAGGCTGAAGCGTTATCCCGCCGAAACCTATCCACCTTGTTGCACCGTAATTTGTAATACCTATTACAGGAACGAATACAAGACACAGTAAAATTGCGGCAATTATTATTGCGGCATACCTGAACTTCATAAGTTTGCGATAAGGCAAAAAACACATCCCCACCATAGCCGCAGTACCGAGCCCCACGCCCAAGAGTTGTTTTTTAACAAAATAAAGACTGTCGTTATAAAGGACTTCGGCTGTATAAGAGCTGGCGGAATATATCATCAGACAACCGAAGCATGCCATAACAAAAACACAAATTAAAAGCGGGATATCTCCCGCTTTTGTGAGTTTTTTACCCGCCAATCCCGCGGAAGCAAACAGCTTTTCCGGCTTTACCGCCGCAGGAGCAGATTTATTTGTAGCCGACGCTTTTACGCGTTTATGAAACTTCATTTATTCCGTCCACTATTTTTTTGAAAGCGTCGCCGCGTTCTTCATAATTCGCAAAACTGTCAAAGCTGGAACTTGCGGGACTTAACAAAACGGTCTGTCCAGACTTCGCGATAAACTGCGCAAGATTTACAGCTGCGTTAAATTCGGCGCAAAGCGAAAAACTTACGAACCCCGACTTTATAGCCGCATTCAAAAGTTTAAATCTGTTTTCGCCGTAAAGAACCGCATGAATAATTCTGCCGGTTTTAAGAGATTCAAATAAAGGTTCGTAATCATAGCCTTTGTCCTGACCGCCGAGCAGAATTATGGTAGGTTCACCCATTGCCGCCGCCGCCTTTAAAGTCGCGTCAACATTGGTCCCCTTACTATCGTCAATATAAGTTACTCCGTTTACCTTGCGTATCTGTTCAATGCGGTGCTTAATGCCTTTAAACCCGCAAAGCGCTTCGGCAACCTTTGACTTGTCAAGTCCCAATATATGAGCGCAAGCAACGCAGGCAAGCGCATTTTTTATATTGTGTTCACCGCTTATCATCATATCTTCAACGTCAAAATATTTTTCGCCGTTGAAATAAATTGCGCCGTTTTCATAATAAGCTCCGTCAATGCGTCCTTTTATTGAAAAATATACCACCTTCGCCTTAGTGGTCTGAGAAAAGCCCCTTACCGTCTCGTCGTCGTAATTTAAAACGGCGTACTCGCTCTCTCTCAGATTGCGGAGAATTTTGTTTTTCAAAAATATGTAATTTTCCATATTGTAATGGCGGTTCAAATGGTCTTCCGATATGTTGGTAATAACCGCAATATGTGGACGAAGACTTGAAAGAGTCTCCAGCTGGAATGACGAAATTTCAATTACCGCATAATCGTCAAAATCCAGTTTTTCAACCACACCTACAAGCGGATTGCCAATATTTCCGCAGGCTACCGAATTTTTACCCGCATTTTCCAAAACCGAATTCATCATAGAGACGGTAGTGGTTTTGCCGTTCGTTCCCGTTACGGCTATAGATGTCGCGCGGAGATACAGCGCCCCCAATTCTTCTTCGCCTATAATAGGTTTACCCTGTTTTCTGAACGCAACGGGCAAAGGGTTGTCTATGGGAATCCCCGGACTTACAACAAGAATATCACACGCGCCTATCGCGTCGGCATAAGTTTCAGCCGTAACTATATGCGCCCCGTCCGTTGCCAGACCGTTCATTACGGCGATAATATTGTCGTTGATAACGTCGTCGTAAACAAATACTTCCGCCCCCCTGTCGAGCAAAAACCGCGCGCTGCTTTCCCCCGACTTCGACATTCCTGCTACCATAAATTTTTGATTTTTGAAATACATTTGTTCCTCACACAAATAATAATGATAATATTCCGACAAGAGCGGTAATCAATACGTAAGCGTAAGTAATTTTACACTCTGTATATCCCTTCATCTGAAAGTGATGATGCAGGGGTGCCATTAAAAACACTCGACGCCTTGTCCGTTTATAATATATTACCTGTACTATTACCGATATTCCTGAAACCACGAACATTATTCCGAGCAGCGGAATATAAAGAGAATTTCCCGAAAATACGGAAATGCACGAGATAAATCCGCCGAGAGCCAACGAACCCGTGTCGCCCATAAATACCGAAGCTCGGTTTGCATTAAACAGCAAAAACGCTGCAATCGCGCCAACGGAGATAAAGCATAAGAGAGACGACTTGTCCGACTGAACGATCAATATTAGCCCCATTATAAAAAGATAAGCCGTTGACGTTCCTCCCGCCAATCCGTCAAGCCCGTCCGTAAGGTTTACGCAATTTACCGTAGCGGTAAAAATCAAAATTACAAGCGGAATTATTCCCCAGCCCAAAAACACCGATTTGCCGCCTGCAAAAGGAAGATAAACATAACACAAATCATTTAAATAGCAGAACACTGCGGCAACCGTTGCAATCGCCACCTGAAAAATAATTTTCTGATAAGGCTTTAACCCGCCGTTGTCCTTACGGTAAATCTTTAAAAAATCATCCAAAAAACCTACGACTGTAAACCCCGCCGTTACAGACAAAGTCAAATTTACCCTGATGTCTTTAAACCCGAAAAAACAAAATCCGACAACTATAATAGCAACAATAAAAGCAAGTCCGCCCATTGTCGGCGTACCGCTTTTATTTTTATGTTCTTTAACGTATCCAAGGATATACTGCCCGGCTTTAAGCCTTTTCAATATCGGCAGTATAATCATCATCAGCGTAAGCGACGCCAAAAACGCCGCCAACATTCCCCAAATATAAAGTTTCATTAATTCAACCGATAATTTTTTTAATAACCGTATTGTCGTTATAGCTATGTTTTATTCCCATAATTTCCTGATAGTATTCACCACCCTTCCCCGCAACGAGAAGGATATCGCCCTTTTCCAAGAGTTTAATGGCGTACTCTGTGGCGGTCTCTCTTTCGGTGACAGTTACGTAAGATTTACCCGTAGGTTTTATACCTTCTTCTATCTGCGTTATAATGTCGTAAGGGTCTTCGAATCGCGGATTGTCAGACGTAATAATGCAAAAATCTGCGTATTTCGCCGCAATTTTACCCATTAAAGGACGTTTTGAACTGTCCCTGTTGCCGCCGCACCCGAACAGGCAATACATTCTGCCTTCACACAGTTTTTTTAATGCTTGCAAAGATTTTTCCAATCCGTCCGGCGTATGAGCAAAATCCACAAAAATATCGGCGCCGTTATACTTAGCTACGTGTTCGAGCCTGCCCGCCACCTTTTTGAGATTGCTTAAACCGTTTGCAACGTACTCCGTTTTTATCCCGAGAAGTTTTGCACACATTGCCGCCGCCATAGCGTTATAAACATTGTGTCGCGCGGGAATATTGAGATTAATTTCATACAACTCGTCAAAAAGATTTATAACAAAAGTTGTCCCGTCAATGCGTTCCACTATATCCACGGCAAAAACGTCGGCAGGATTTTGCAAACCGTAACTTATACAGTCGTCAAGTTCCAACAACAATTTTTGCCCCAAACCGTCGTCCGAATTGACAACCGAATATTTACATTTTTTATCGGCAAACAGTTTATGTTTACACTCTGCATAATCGCGCATATTCCCGAAAAAATCAAGATGGTCCTGAGTACAGTTGGTAAAGATGCCCACTTCGAAATTTAACCCGCTTATTTTATCAAAATATATGGCGTGTGCCGAAACTTCCATAAAAACGAACTGTACGCCACAGCGCACCATATCCGCAAATATCCCGTGTAAAAACACAGGGTCGGGAGTCGTCAGCTCCGGCGCGACAAATTTATCGGCATAACTTATGCCCAACGTACCTATAACGCCGCAACTTTTGCCCGCCGCTTTAAAAATGCTTTCAAGCATATATGTAGTAGTCGTTTTGCCGTTAGTTCCGGTGATTGCCACGATTTTAAGTTTTTTATCGGCATAGCCGTAAAAAGCGCGGGCAAATAAGGCAACCGCACCCCTGCCGTCGCCCACGATAATCTGCGGAATTTTGCAATTCAATTTGCGCTCGCACACCACTGCGGCTGCCCCCGCTTTAACCGCTTCGTCTATGAACAGATGAGAATCATTTTGTCCGCCGGCATAACAAAAAAACAGGTCGCCGTCGGTAACTTTGCGACTATCCGCACACAACCCTGAAATTTCCACGTCGGCGTTACCGAAAATTTCTTTGTATCCGACCGTTTGTAAAAGTTGTAAAAGATTCATATTTTCCTCCGTTATGCGTAAGGCTGAATGTTTTTTATACCGATAATATCGCTGAAAATTTCTTTTGCGACAGGCGCGGCAACCGTACTGCCGTAGTATACCCCTTCGGGTTCGTCAACAATAATAAGCGCAAGATATTGCGGATTGTCCGCAGGGAAAAAGCCGCAGAACGACGAAACGTACTTACCTACGGCAACGTGACCGTTTTCGTATTTTTGCGCCGTGCCTGTTTTGCCGCCTACTCTGTAACCTTCGATATACGCTTTCGAACCACTGCCTTCCGAAACAACGCCTTCAAGCATTGACGCCAGTATCGACGACGCTTCGGAGCTTATAGGTCTGTTCAAAACAACCGGTTTGTTACTTTCCGCTTTCCCGCCGGAAGTTATAACCGATTTTAAAAGCCTTGGCAGATAATAATATCCGCCGTTTACGGACGCGGCAACCGCACAGGCAAGCTGTATTCCCGTTACCGCTACCGTCTGTCCGAAACCGATTCGCGCCAGATCGCAGTCCCTTACAAGCGACTGCGGAACCAACATTCCGAGAGCTTCTCCGTTAAAATCAAGCCCCGTTACGTTACCGAAACCAAACGAAGTAAGGTAATTGTAAAAAGTCTCCGTACCGAGAGATAAAGCCATGTCAGTAAAGCAAGGGTTACAACTGTTATTCAACGCTTCCGCAAGAGTCTGGTTTGAATGTTTACCGTTCGAATGGTCCGACCAACATTTGATTTTAGTGCCGTCTACCGTTCTTGTCCTGCTCGAATTGAATATGTAGGAGTTTGAAAAAGCCTTTTTATTGCCCTTCAAATACTCTTCTATATTTGCCGCAGCGGTAACCACTTTAAAAGTTGAACCGGGCTCGTAAATATCGCAGACTACACTGTTTCTTGACTGTGCGTTTAAAGTATCCTTATCGTCCCGCGGCACGTTATTTAAATCGTACGAAGGGAAATTTGCCATAGCAAGTATTTCAAAATTCTGCGGATTCAAAACCACGCAAGACGCGGCTTTTGCATTACTTGAAACGTACGTCCGTTTTAAGGCCTCTTCTACGGCAAGCTGAATGTCTATATCTATTGTAAGCCTTAACTCATCTCCGTCCTTTGCTTCGCTGTAAATTACAACGGATTTTTCCGTTTCAATACCGACTATATCGGTAGAATACATTATCTCACCGTTGGTACCGCTTAAAATTTCATTATAATATTTTTCAACGCCCGAAAGCCCCGTGCCGTCGTTTGCCGTAAAACCCAGCACCTGACAAAGCGCTTCATTGTAAGTATACTGTCTTGTATTGTCACGGGAATAGTAAACGCCCGGTAAATCATAGGGCACAAGTTTTTCAACGCTCTCCTTGGAAACCTGTCTTGCCAAAGTTATTTCTGAAACCTTCCCGCTTTTAATTTTTTCAAGGACAACTTGCGGATCAAGCTCAAACAAACCGCTTAAAACCGTTGCGGTATATTCCGCGTTTTCAACGGCATTAGGGCGCAAAAATACGCTGTAAGACGTTTTATTACCCGCAAGAATTTCACCGTTTCTGTCACTGATAACACCGCGGCTTGCTATAACGGGAATTTCCCTGTTCCACTGATCGGTTGCTTTTTGGGTAAGTTCCTTGCCCCAGACAACCTGCACATAAAACAACCTGCCTAAAATTATGCAAAAAATAAAGGCTATTGCCAATCCCATTGACAATAACCTCTTTTGTAAAACCGTAATTGAAAATCCCGATTTAAATATTTTTTTAATTGTTACAATCTCCTTATTTGAGAATCATACCGTTGTTTTGCGCAAACTCGGTCAACGTTTCGGAAAAGTTTGCAATGTAATCATTCATATCACCGCTTAACGAATTGTATGTTTCGGTTGCGGTTGCAAGCGAAGACTGAAGCGAGTTCAAATCATTACTGACGCTTGAAATAATTGCCGAGTTAACAATTATAAGTACAAACAACGCAACAACTACGCTTATAATAGCCGCGATTATAATTTTGTTCTTTCTGGAAAGGACTTTTTTTGTAGAGCCGGTATTTTCTATTTTACCTATCTCTTCGCCCTTTTTAACGCCCATAGTCTTGTACTGTATCGTTGTAGACGTGGGACGGAGATCCTCGTTCTCTTCTTCGTCGGCAACGTCTTCGACGACGGGTTTATTTGTCAGCCTTCTGTTCACGGCGCTATCTGCACGGAAAATTTCCGCGTCTGCACGCGCGTTTTCAACAAGATAAGGCTTCTGGGCATGTACTCGCGCGGGAGTAAAATCAAGCTCCTGCTTGGGCGCAACGCTTTCGCTGTTTTTTTCGATTATATCGTTAAGCGTACACGAAGGATTGATAAGTTTCGCATAGTTTGCGCTTATCTTTGAATTATGACGCTCGTCGTCGGTCATAACCGAAACGCGCATATCTTCTTCGTATTCGCTTTCTCTTTCAAAATTGATTTTTCTTTCTAAAACCGGTGCGACTGCCATTTCCTTCTCCTTATCGCATTTATTTTAAATTATTTTTTCAGCTATTCTCAGTTTAGCGCACTTAGAGCGCGAATTTACACGCATCTCTTCTTCGCTAGCCGTCATAGGCTTTTTCGTTATTATTTCAATTTCTTTCTTTTTGCCGCATACGCACACAGGCAAGCTCTTATCGCAAATACAATCGCATTCCAACATTCTGAACGCCTGCTTGACTATTCTGTCCTCAAGCGAATGGAAAGTTAAAACCGCAATTCTTCCGCCCTTTTTAAGCCTTCTCGTAAGCCCCAGAACGCAATCATACAAACCTTCGAGTTCGCCGTTCACGGCTATTCTTATTGCCTGAAAACTCTTACGTGCGCAAGGTCCGTTCTGCTTGAATTTCGCAGGTATGCTGTCTTCGATAATTTTCGCCAATTCACCGCAGGTCGCTATATTTTTTCGGGTTCTGACCTTAACGATGTTTGCGGCAATTTCAGATGCAAATCTTTCTTCGCCGTACTCTCTCAAAATTTTTGTTAAATCTTTCTGCGAGTAGCTGTTTACAATTTTTTCGGCTGTGAGATCAGACGTCCTGTCCATTCTCATATCCAAAGGAGCTTGGGGTTTCATATACGAAAATCCCCTTTCCGCATTATCAAGCTGATAGCTTGAAACGCCGAAATCAAGTATTACGCCGTCCAGTTCGTCAACCTTTGCCAGCTTCAAAACATCGACGTAATTCTTATAGTCAGATTTATAAATGTCGAACGACCCCGCAAAAGGAGCAAGTCTTTGATTTGCCGCCGCAATCGCATCATCGTCCAAATCTGTCGCAATTAATCTGCCGCCGGGCGTACAAAGTTTCAAAATTTCGTATGAATGTCCTGCGCCGCCCACCGTGCCGTCAAAATATACACCGCCCTTTTTTATGTTCAAGCCGTCTATACACTGCTCTTTCATTACGGGTATATGTTCAAAACTTTTCATTATATGTCAAGGACGCTGAAGTTATCGTCAAAATTCTCGTCAACGCCTGCAAAATACTCGTCATAAACTTCTTTGGACCAAATTTCGATTCTCGAACCTGTTCCGCAGATTTTTATGTCTTTCCTGATTTTGCCGTAATTTATAAGTTCGGGCGGAATCACTAATCTGCCCTGCGGATCCATTTCAACCAGCTTCAAAGATTTTGTGAAGGCACGCAATCCCTTTTGTTTTTCAACGTCGCTGATTTTAATATCCGTTTCAAGTTTTTCAAGTTTTTCCTTAATTGCCGCGTCATAAAAAACAAATATGCAACCGTTTGTACCCTTGGAAAAATAAAGCCTGTCTTCATTTCCTTTGAGCTTTGACGGAATTCTTATTCTGTTTTTCGCGTCGATCTGATGATCATATTCGCCTGTAAGAAAAAACATACACTTTGCCCTTTTGTAACGGTGTAATCATAATAACACACTAAATGACCACTGTCAACCACTTTGAGTAAAATTATTGGAATTTTTTAATTTTTTATTATAAAAAAATGGATTTTTAGGGACTAAGTACCTCTTCTTGCATTAATATATAGTTAAAGACTTTACGATTTTTGTAACTATCGCCACCTGAAAAGGCTATTTTCTGCGCTCTTTGAACGTTGTGGTCACAAATCCCCAAAATATTTTTAAGGTGGTCAGCCGTCCCAACAATTCCGTCATATACCGGGCAATCATAAAAAGATTGAATAATTTTTTTTGCTAAAACATAGTGCGTGCACCCTAAAACAACAGAATCCGCCTTACATTGCGGCAATAAATTTTCAACGCCCGTAGCAGACAAATTCAACAGGTTTTGCTCTATGTAGGGCGCCAACTTATCGCACGCAACCACACAGGTATTGCTGTTACCGTATCTCTCTAAAAGATTTTTGAACGACTCGCTTTTTACTGTTGACGGTGTTGCCAGCACAAGGCACTTACCGCCGGATTCAACCGCAGGTTTTATTGCCGGCTGTATTCCCAATATGGGAAAATCATATTTATTTCGCAAAAAATCAATACTTTGCGCAGTTGCCGTATTGCAAGCCAACACGGCCGCAGAAGGATTTGATTTTGAAATTTCTTCAAAAATTTCATCAATGCGCTTTATAAGTTCGGCGCGCGGAAGATTTCCGTAAGGCACGCGATAGTTATCTGCAAAGTAAGTAAAATCAACGCGCGGTAATCTGCGCACACATTCAAATAAAAGACTTATGCCGCCTATACCGCTGTCAAACACACAAACAGAAGGATTCTGAACGTTATTTACCATACTGTATTATTAATATTACTTAAATAACAAATATATTAAAATTCTTATAAAAAACAGCTAAAAACAGTTTACAATCCATATTTTTTATGATAAAATTACACAGTAATTTAAGTATTATGTTTCCAAGGAGATAGTAAATGCCTAATATAAAGTCAGCTAAAAAGCGTGTTCTTGTTATCGAGAAGAAAACGGAAAGAAATAAGGCAATAAAATCGGAAGTAAAGACCGAAGTTAAAAAATTTCTTGCTCTTGTAACTGCGGGCGATAAGGTTGCCGCTACCGAAAAGTTCCCCCACACCTGTTCTATAATCGACGGTGCGGTATCAAAGGGCGTTTTAAAAAAGAACACCGCCGCTAACAAAAAATCGGGACTTGCAAAAAAACTTAACGCTATGGCGTAAATTTTGTAACAATTAAAAGCGAGCGTTTGTTACGCTCGCTTTTCTAATAATGCTTCCGTAGTTAAATGGATATAACAGCCCCCTCCTAAGGGGTCGTTCCGGGTTCGATTCCCAGCGGGAGTACCATTTTATTAATCCGAACTTTTAGCCGCCGAGCAATAAAGTTCGGATTATTTCATATTTTAAATATTCTTGTTTTATAATGCATTGTAAAGGTTTGGGCAGACAGTCATAATCAATATTTGCACTGCCGTAGCAATATTCAAAATAAAATGACCTATGATAAACGGCAACGGATTTCTGCTCTTTTGATACCAGAAACAAATCAGAACTGTAAGCGGCAAAAAGGATAAAAATCTATACAGAATAAATATGCCGTCAGGTAAAAAAGGAATGAAACTGTGTTGAAACGCATAAAAAAATGCAGACAGTGAAACATTTACCCATTTATTGCCTGTAGCGATATTTATACCGTATCCCAAATACAGCCCGTCTTCCGCAATCGTTGTAGTCAGCGGCAAAAACAACAATGCAAATATCGCAAGCCACAGCGGAACCGGTTCCACCATTGTTTTGTCGAGATACGGAAAAGCGCCGTAACAAATCAAACCGGCAAGATACAACCCGCACATTCCGACCGCTATAATTAAAAAACAATCAAAATTGCCGCGCCGATTTTTGTTTTACTCTTTTCATAATTGATTAATTTTTTATAAGTAATACATTTTCTGCTGCAAAACAAATACAAAATTGCAATTGTAAAAATATTGCCCAATACAGCAATCAAAGTCCACCATTTACTGATTGCCGTATACGGTTGTTTTGAAATTAACGATATTAATAAAAACGCAATTAAAAATAATACGCACCTGACCGGCAATAAGTACGGAAAAATTTTTTATTCCCCATTATTTTCTCCTTACAATATCAACAAGCCATTCCGGCTTCGGCACAGGCATTTCGGGATTTCTTTCTATGTTTTCAGCTATTCCCTGAATTGACATAAAAAACGCTGTTGCCAAAGCAAGCGGATCTCCGTCGCGTATACTCCCTTCCTTTTGCCCTTGTAATACAATTTTTACCGCAATATCTATATCCTTCTGTCTCATCGAATAATTTCGTGTATTCTCGGAAAGTATTCCATCATATTGAGCCCTGTTCATTAGGACAAATAATTTTGCAGCAAACGGATTAATTAAAATGTAATCTAATATTGTTTTTGCGGCATTTTCAAAAAAAGCTAACGGTTTTATATCTTTCATTTTAAAAACATTATCTTTACCGTGGACGGCAATTTGTAACAATGCCAAATATAACTTTTCTTTGGTTTCAAAGTAATGAAAAAGCAATCCTTCGCTCATACCCACAGCGTTTGCAATATCAGACGTTCTTGTAGCCGAATATCCTTTACGTATAAATAAGTCCAAACCGGCGTTAAGTATATCTTGCCGCCTTTTTTCTTTTTGTTCCGATCTGTTCATATAATACCCTGTATTAAATAAAATATATTTTCGTTGAGTAACTACTCAATGAAAATATAGCATATTAATTTATATAAGTCAAGAAAAATGCCAATATTCTCCGTTCAATGCAAATAGAAAACGTGGCTAAAAATGAACCTATATACTTTACAATTAAGTAAAAAAAATGATAAAATTTTAAGCGATAACTCAATACTATTAAGATCGTTAATAGACGATCAAACAAGTATTGATATCACAAATCCTTATGAACAAATTTTGCATTTAGCAAAACAAAATTGTGGAGTAATATATTAAAACAGCAAAACAGAATAAAGTTGAAAATAAAAGTGGTTTTGATTGTCTCTTGTGTGTTTGCTGTTATCGCAAGTTTCTTGATTATTGTTTCAATATATGGTGTTCCGCAAGCATTAGAATACCGACAAGAAACGAAGTATTTATACGAAAACGGCGTTGAAGTTGATGCATATATAAAAGGTTACTATGATGATTATGGACTAGTAGGCTCACGTGGCGACCCCGCGAGAATATATAAAGGGCGTTTTCACATAGTGTATGAATATGTTGACGACAATGGCAACACGTTTACAGATGAATATTTGGATACTGTTATATGCAGAAGTAGAGATGAACTGCGTGCACGGGAGCAGTATATTAAACAAATAGTGTCTGATGGTACGACAATGAAAATGTTGGTTGCCGATAATGGTTTGTGCTGTTTATCCGTCTATAAAGAATCATTATTAAAACCTACAACTTTTGGCATCTATATTATGATAATTTCAATTTCATCTGTTGTATTGGGGTTATGCATATTCGGTATTGTAAGACAATCAAAAAAATTAAGATTATTAAAGATTTGAAAAAATTCAGCCGCCGCAGTAGAAACTGCGGCGGCTGTACTAATAGTAATTATTAAATTAAACCACTCCGTGCGCCATCATAGCGTTTGCAACCTTTATGAATCCTGCAATATTTGCACCCATCACATAATTACCTTCATATCCGTATTCTTTTGCCGCACTTTCCATATTGCGATAAATATTTATCATAATATTTTTAAGTTTTGCATCAACTTCTTCAAACGTCCAGAACATTCTGCCGGACGACTGTGCCATTTCAAGCGCAGACGTCGCCACGCCGCCGGCATTTGCAGCTTTTGCGGGTAGAAACACAACTCCGCTCTTTTGGAAAATTTCAATAGCTTCAAGCGTTGAAGGCATATTTGCTCCTTCCGCTACATACTTAACGCCGTTTTTAACAAGTTTTTCCGCGCTTGCTGCGTCAATTTCATTTTGTGTCGCACAAGGCAACGCAATATCACAGGGAATAGTCCAGATGCCGCGACAACCTTCAAAATATTTCGCCGTCTTTACTTCATTTACATAATCTTTTATTCTTCCGCGCTTGACTTCTTTAATATTTTTTACGACTTCCAATTTTATGCCGTCGGGTTCATAAATATAACCGTCGGAATCGTACATAGCAACAACTTTTGCACCCAGACTCTGCGCCTTTTCACAAGCATAAATTGCGACGTTACCGGCACCCGATATAATCACAGTTTTGCCTTTAAAACTGTCACCGCGCGCTTTCAACGCTTCTTCGGTGATATATACCAATCCGTAACCTGTAGCTTCCGTTCTGACAAGACTGCCGCCGTACGAAAGCCCTCTGCCAGTCAAAACTCCGACATGTTCGTTACGCAATCTCTTATATTGTCCGAATAAATATCCTATCTCTCTACCGCCAACGCCTATGTCGCCCGCCGGAACGTCTGTATCTGCTCCGATATGGCGATAAAGTTCCGTCATAAAACTTTGACAGAAATTCATAATTTCCCTATCGGATTTACCTTTGGGATTAAAGTCCGAACCGCCCTTACCGCCGCCGATAGGCAACCCTGTCAGGCTATTTTTCAATATCTGTTCCAATCCCAAAAATTTTATTATTGAAAGATTCACCGAAGGATGAAAACGCAGCCCGCCTTTATAAGGACCTATTGCGCTGTTAAATTGTACGCGATAGCCCTTATTAACGCGGACTTTACCGCTGTCGTCCACCCAGGGAACGCGGAACATAACAACTCTTTCAGGTTCTACAAATCTCTCCAATAAAGCTGCTTGCTCATACTCGGGATGTTTTTCCATTACGGGCGCAAGAGTCATCAAAATTTCAGTTGCCGCCTGATGAAATTCCGGTTCGTTCGGATTATTATTTTTTAAATTTTCAAGCACCTGAGATACATAATTCATATATTTCTCCTTTTCTGCCATTAAGCAGAATTCTCAGTTATTATTAAAGTACACTTTATCGGCAGTTTTGTAAAATACGTATTCCAATTCCTTTTTTGTGAAAACGTCCGAATTTATAATATAATCGGTTAAATGCGCATAACTGTCTCTTGCGAGCGTACTCGGCATATCAGTTCCAAACATAAGTCTGTCAAATCCCACAATCGACTTAGCGGTTTTTAAATGTTCCAATGCCGTAGGATACGGATAAGTTTCAGGCTTCTGGTTTGCCGCAAGCGCAGCTATATCAAAATAGATATTATCATACAACAGCTTTGCAAGCGCCGTTTTCAGTAATTCGCCGTCGCCTTGCTGTGGCGAAAGCAAATGACAAACAACAAAAGTTACATCGGGAAATTTTTTCACTGCATTTCCAAGCGCTTCTACCTGCCAGCAGGAATTGCGCGGTCTTCCAATATCAAGCACAACGGTCAAGCCCTTTTTACTCGCGTGCGCAAAGCAATCATTCATAACTTTACCGTCAAGATAAAATTCACGGTTAGCCATAAGCCCTGAACCTGTTGATAGCTCAAATTTTACCGCCTTAAAATTCAGTTCGTCAAAAAGATGTCTGCATATTTCTTCATCTTTAACACAAAAAGGGTCATATGTTGCCGCACCCGTAAAGCGTTCGGGGTATTTTTGTATTGCCGCATAAGTATATTCGTTATGAAACCCAAGCCAATTGCCCTGTAACAGAACAGCTCTATCAACGCCGTTTTTATCCATTACCTCTATTAACGCTTCTGGCGATACACCCAAATCGCCCAATTCAGGCGGAAACATCTGAAAAATTTCACCGGTCGAATATTGGGCTTTACCTTCCCCGACAGGACGCAATTCACCGCGCGAAGTAAAACCTGAAATAAACTGCGCCACATGCGCGTGCGCGTCAATAATTTTCATTTGCGTAACCCCCGCTTGTTAGTATAATTTATGGCGGTTTAAATGTCAATAAAAAAATTTTAAATCAACTAACTTATCACGGCAAAAAACACTTGCTTTTTTTCGTTGAATTTTATATTATATCTCTGTTAAACAATTTATCAAACTGTTGCAGAGATGGCGGAGTGGTCGAACGCGCACGACTCGAAATCGTGTTACGGGCAACTGTACGGGGGTTCGAATCCCTCTCTCTGCGCCACGAAGGCACACGCAAAAGGAGCTTGCTTTAGCCCCGCAACGTGTGTCTTTTTCTATACAAAAACGCCCTTAAAGGGCGTTTTGCGTTAGTTATGCTTTTTGTGCAAATAACGCTTGACTCGATTAGATTTGATTACTATCAATTTTACTTTCCTCACATCATTGATATATTTTTATAAATTTCTGCTTTTGCTTGTTTTATCCGCTCTTCCATATTTTGCAATTTATTCTGTCTTTCAAGAATCTCTTTCTTTTTTTCCAATTGTTCATCTATGCTAAAATATTCTATAGGATATTCATTTAATTCATCTGGCTTTATTGTCAACTTTGAAGTTCCATTTCTTAAAGCAACCACTATTTTCTCACGTATAGCCATTAAATAATGCGAATAAAATTCAAGATCTATTGGATATTTTTCTGGATTTTTGGGAGTAAGAATCAAACATAGAGTACTTGCAATAAATTTCCCATTTACATAATGCGCTCTTCCTAATGAGCCTTCTGCTCCAACCGCATATATTATAGCTTCTTTATCGTGAGAATAAGTATCATGCTTTTTCCAACTCTCAGCAGCTGTAATAAGATCAAAGTCTCCTTCAGGGTTGTTGTCTTCACTTTGCAAAGAACCATACTCTGATGTGTCAAATAGATCAGAAAATTTTACTAAATTAGGCAAACTCAATGTATGTTCTTTTACTCCAGCTAACACCAGTTTTTCGCCCACATAAATCCTTCTTTTTTCACATACTCCATCTTTTTCTTTTTTATTTAAAACGCAATCCAGTATCTCTGATTCAATTAAATCCCATTTATTGTTTTTATCAACTCGTCCTTTATGTTGAACGGAAACTAAGCCGTCCTCTTTTAATTCATAAAAAACAACTTCATCAATTTGTTTATGGGGTGTTTTCGTAAATCCAAAAATAGAAGTATATACCGTTCTATCTTGCTCTTTAAAAATTGATACTGGCATCTTTATTACAAAATCAAGTTTAGCAATTTTTAATATCTCATCTGACATTTTTCCAACATTAGATAATAAAGTAGGGTTTGGCATAATACAAATTAATGTGCCATTCGGTTCTAAAAAATCAAGAGCTTGTTTTGTAAATTTAATAGGATTTCCTTTTTCATAAGGGGGGTTGATAATTACTTTTGTCGGTTTTAATTTTTTAATTTCATCAAATACAATCTTGTCTTGCTTAACAGACAAATCCAATAAACTATTCCTATATAACATATTTGTTCTTCCATCTCCATGGAGAAACATATTTGAACAAGCTAAAGAGAACAACACCGGATCAATTTCAAATCCTATTAATTGCTTTTCTGTTATACTTTTTATTCTCTCTTCATCCCCCTTGCATTGTTGTAGCATTGTCTCCATGGCTTGCATCAAAAAGCCGCCTGATCCAGTACAGGTATCTAAAACAACATCATATGCTGAAAGTTGAGCCAATTTCACCATTAGATTTTTAATATGATCTGGCGTTAATATAATATTTTTATTATCAACTTTTCCTGCCCGTTTTAAAAATGTTTTGTATGCTCTACCCAAAATATCTAATTTCTCATCGCTACGAAAAGGCATATATATTTTCTTTTCTACTGTTTCAATGATTTCTATATAATTAATTAAAGGGATATCTATGGTTTTAATAAAAGAAAATCTATCTTTCCATGAGAATTCTTTTGACAAATTGTTGATTTTACCTTTTAATTCAATATCCACAGCATTCAATATGGCTTCATTCATATAATGTGCGTCTAGAAGATTAATCCCGACACTGGCCCGTTCCTCATCAGAAGGCGCTTGAATTCCTTTATATGTGCTTCTAAAATTTGTATTCTTCAAAGCAATCATTATACCTGAAAAAAACAAACTTCTCTCAGTATCACGAACATTATTATCATGAAAAATTTGATTTAATCCTAAAAGTATCGTGTTTAATTCAGCGTCAGTTATTTGGTCTCCATTCCTTACATTTAAATATGTTTTTTCAATATTTTCAATCGACATTAACTTATTACCCTGAATTTCAATAATTTCTTTTAAGCCTTTGAACAAACAAAAATAATTTATTTTTATGCAACCTTTTGTTTGTCCAGATATTGCAATCCCAATCAAGTCTTTCTTATCCCTTAATTTATTGTTAAGTAAATAATATTTCACTTCTTCTATTGCTTTATCTTGCAATAATGCCTTAGCCTCAACGATTATTGCGTATAATCCACGATCCAAGAAAAAATCCGGATATCCTTTATAGTCTGTACCTTTCTTACTTTTAAACCCATATTCAACTGGAATTGCCGATTTTTCTATAAAAGTCTTCGTTCCATAATAATCACGAAATATATTTTCAGTTTTTGTCTCACTTATGATTTTTGCCATTATTTTTGTCATTATTTTTCTCCTTGCTTCAAAAGACAATCTACCATATTTATAATATAACAAATTTTTTGACATAAATCAACAATTTTGATTTCACCCCCCCCCGCGTATGTACACCACCCTTTCCAGTATTTCAATACGCTACTTATCATTCATCATTGACACAAAGGCACACGCAAAAGGAGCTGTTATAGCCCCGCTACGTGTGTCTTTTTCTATACAAAAACGCCCTTAAAGGGCGTTTTTGCGTTAGTTATGCTTTTTGTGCAAATAACGCTTGACTCGATTAAATTAGATTAGATTACTATTTCCCAATTTTTGAGTCAGACACAATAAAAAGGATTTTTACCACTAATTTTACAAAAAAGAATCACAAAAAAATCTTCAAGTTTATATTACTTGCTAATTAAATTTCACATACCTTTTTTTATTTCGTAAATAGTTGTTCCTATAAATAGAACTATAAGCAATGTTTCAGCACACGACAAAATTATAATCCCAAGGGGCCGTCTAAGATATATTACACTTGGATCTTCTACCAAATATTGAATTTTATCTCCTACTTCAAGATAAACTTTTAATGCACTTGTCGTTGGCATTTGGTAATAAGCTGTAAATTCTTCGCCATCCACCAAAAAGATTATCTCTTGTAGTCCGTCATTATCAGTATTAATTCTAATTATTTCTGCTGTTTCAATATCTTCAAAAATATCGTAATATAACACAAGCACTAAAAAAATGCAGTAAATACAATAACTGATCCAACAGCCCAACAAATATACCTAATAGATAATTTTCTTTTATTTCCGTTCTTGTCTTTCATAGTCCTCCTTATGGCCAAAAATTCTTTGTTTGTCCAGATATTACAATCCCGATCAAGTCTTTCTTATCTCTTAATTTATTGTTTTGACAATAAATGCTTATTCGAAATTAGCGGTTACTCTTTTCTTGCTTGCGATAGCTCTATAACAAGACTTTATTTAAGATTTTTATTGTTTTATTGCGCAATTCAGAAATATCTGAAGTATTATGTATGACATAATACCCGCTTAAATCAGCATTTGCGTAATCAAATTGACTATTCATTCGCAACAGAACGGACTTTTCAGAAATATTATCCCTTTCCGTTATTGATTTGACTCTTTCATTTTTTTCTCTTAACACGATAATAACTTTATCAAAATTTTTTTCGTATCCGCTTTCAAACAAAAGCGGAACTTCGCAAAAAGCAACCCTTTCTTTATCCATCAACTCTAAAACATGTTTCATAATAATCGGATGGGTTATATCGTTTAATCTTTGCAATTTTTTTCTATCACAGAAGACCATATCGGCAAGTTTCTTTCGGTCCAAGTTCCCACAACTTAATATATCGCCAAATTCTTTTACTAAAATCTCTATGAAGCAATCTTCTTTTAAAAGCTGATAATAAATTTTATCGCACGATACTACAGTATGTCCCTGCTCCGCTATTATAGAACCTACTGTTGATTTGCCGCTGCCTATTCCGCCCGTTATGGCAATTTTTAAATTATTTTGCGTCATACCAGTTTTTCCCAGAATGAACGTCTACAGTGAGCGGAACTTTCAAATCAACAGCATTTTCCATTTCGTATTTGAGTATTTCAGCGGCTTCCTGCGATTCCCCTTCGGGACAATCAAGAACAAGCTCGTCATGCACCTGTAAAATTAGTCTGGCTTTTAAACCGCGTTTTTTTAGTGCGCGGTCAACGTTTATCATTGCAATTTTAATTATGTCTGCACTTGAACCCTGCAACGGCATATTCATAGCAGCGCGTTCGCCGAACTGCCGCAAATTGTAATTTGAAGAATTTATTTCGGCAATTACGCGTTTTCTTCCTGTCAAAGTCGAAACGTAGCCGTTTTCCTTTGCAAATGCAACGCTTGAATTCATATACTCTTTTACGGCGCTGTAAGTGGCAAAATATTTTTCAATATATCCGCGCGCAGTTTCAAGCGAAATACCAAGATTGCGTGAAAGCCCGAAATCGCTTATACCGTATATTATTCCAAAATTTACAGCCTTAGCTTCGCGCCGCATTTTCGGCGTCACTTCTTCAATTGGCACGTCAAATACCTGAGAAGCCGTAACGGTATGAATATCTGTTCCCTTTTCATATGCTTCTATCAACTCTTTGCAACCTGAAAAATGCGCGAGCAATCTGAGTTCAATTTGCGAATAATCGGCATCTATGAAAACATTACCTTCACGCGGCACAAAAAGTTTTCTTAACTCCCTGCCTTCGTTTTCGCGTATAGGTATATTCTGCAAATTGGGGTTCGCACTTGAAAGCCTGCCAGTCGCTGTTGTAGTCTGATTATACGTTGTATGAACTATCCCCGTCTTTTTATCTATCAGCGGTTTAAATCCTTCAAGATAAGTGGAATGCAATTTTTGATAGAGCCTGTATTTTAATATATCCCCTACCACGGGCGACTCGCTTTCCAACTTTTCAAGAACTTCGGCACCGGTTGCAAATTTGCCTGTTTTCTTTTTCTTCACCGCGGTCAATCCAAGTTTTTCATATAGCACTTGCCCCAATTGCGCAGGCGAATTGATATTAAACTCGCACCCGCATTGCTCATAAATTTTTTGCTTATATTCATTAACAAGCTGCTCATACCTTTTTGACATTTCATCAAGCATTTCACAGCTTACTCTCACGCCTTCAATTTCCATATCGTACAAGATATTCAAAAGCGGCTTTTCAATATCACTGTACAAATTAAGCATACCGTTTTCTTCAAGCATAACGAAATATTTTGCAAACAATTCATAGACTGCATAAGCGGCAAATTCAATATCGTATAAATAATAATCGCAAAGATTTTTCAAATCAAAACCCGAAGCAGAAAAATCGCACAAATATTTAGCAAGCTGCACGTCTTCAAAAGCACAGTTAAATTGAACGCCTAAACCGTCCAATAAATGCATAACGTTCTTACAACCGAATAATACTACCTTATGCTTTGAATCGGAAAAAACATATTTTAAAATATCAATAAACTCGTTATAACTTACACCGTTGTCAAAAAAAAGATTTTCGGAAAGTTTTACTTCAATTAGTTTACCGTTCACATAGAAACTTGCGCACTTGTCATCAACAACTGCGGAAAATTCCTGTTCGCCATCGAATGCGGCAATAGTTTCATTAAATGTTTTACAGACTACCTTTTCGGGATAACTTTTACTTTCTTGCGCTACCTGTTCGTCACCCTGAAAAATGTCAAGCCCCAAAAAACTCCTGAATTCAAATTCAGCGAACATTTTCTTAACGTCCGCCCCGTATTTGACGGGAGCCGCGCAGTCTTCGATATTCAGATCCAACTCACAACTCCTGTCTATTGTTGCAAGTTTATATGAAAGATAAGCCGTCTCTTTATTACGTTCCAGCTTTTCCTTAACCGCTCCTTTACAGTTTTCAATATTACTATAAACCCCGTCAAGCGTTGAATAACGCGCCAAAAGCTCGCGCGCAGTTTTCTCACCTATTCCTGCCACACCGGGGATGTTATCAGACTTGTCCCCCATCAACGCCTTTAAATCAACCACCTGCGAAGGATTTAATCCTGTCTCGCTTTTGAAGTTGTTTAAATTCAGTTTCTGTAAATCGGAAACGCCGCGCTTTGTATAATACACGTCTGTTTTATCGTCTACAAGCTGAAAGCTATCCCTATCACCGGTGTAAATATAACTGTGTACGTTAAATTTGGCGGAAAGCGTCCCTATAATATCGTCTGCTTCAAGTCCTTCTTTTGAACAGGTTGCAACTTTCATTGCGGTAAGCAAATCTTTTAACGGTTTAACCTGAGCCGCCAAATCATCCGGCATCCCCTTACGCGTCGCCTTATACTCATTATACATTTTATGTCTGAAAGTCGGCGCTTTCAAATCAAAGGCGACTACGATATATTCCGGTTTGACGTCATTCAAAATTTTGAACAATAATTTAACAAAACCAAAAATTGCATTGGTAGGCATACCGCTGCGCGTAGTAAAAATAGGAGTTGCATAATACGCCCTATTAAGTAAACTGTTTCCGTCAATAAGTACTAGTTTTTCCATATATATTTATTTTAACACTTTTACCCGACAAAATCAATTTAATTTCAAAAAACTACTAAATCACTTGATTTTTAAAGTACGTTATTATATAATAATAAAGTGATTTGCCGGTGTGGTGGAATTGGCAGACGCGCGGGACTCAAAATCCCGTGGTAGTGATACCGTATCGGTTCGACCCCGATCACCGGCACCAAACAAAAATATGCAAAAATGCGGCAAAATAAGCACAAAAACGGCTTAAAATGCTGCATTTTTGTTTTTTTGATTTATACTACACGATTTGCAACATTTATTGCAAATTAAAAAAACCCAATTAAACCCAATTATCTAATGCCTGTCATTCTTATAAAAAGCTCGCCTAACCGCGAGCTTATATTTTCTATTAAAAAAATTAATTTAACACATAATGCTACTATTTTTTTATTTGGAAAACTTCCCTTGTTTTTTTATCGCAATCGTAAATATTGTAATTAAAGAAATTGAATTTTTCTTTATTATTTAAATAATAATTACTTACACAATCACACAGGTTCGTGCATAAATCAATTATGCTAATACTTAATTCTCTACTTTTGCCAATAATGTCTTTACCTGAATAATGTGTCGTAATACCATATGAACCACAAAAAAGTGAGCCACAAGTTGTACTTTGTTTTATGAGCTCAAAATATTGAATATCATATTTATGATTGTCGATGTTAGGCGTCCCCTGATGTAACAATGAATTCCGCAAACTATAAACTACTTGTCCGCTTAAATACGGCATATTTTTTTTCTTATGCTCTTCAGGTATTTGATAACGTCCAATATTTTCATCATACCAGCTTATATATCTATCTGAAGGTTTTTTATTTGGATATTCAGCTTTACCACAAATATCAGGCAATGTTAACGCAGTTATGAGCGCTGCCATATGACAATTATTATCTAAACACCTATTGATTTCTTCAATTAAAATATTTACCATATATTATATCCCTCATAAAAATAACGCTATTAATTCTCATCAAATACCGTCAGGAACTTAAATTTAAGTTCCTGTTCTTTTTAATTCGCTATTTGTTTTGAAATATCACTTTTTGTTGTTATTCGTAGGCGGCGTACCAAAATTATGTAAGCTTATATACATTTCAACTTGAGAATTTAGTGGTATTTCCCCAGTTTTCCTTAGTTCTAAGAAGTTTCTTATAAATTCAAAAGCATCGCTTGTTTTCATTAAGTTTTGAGAAATCAAATTGTAAATCATTTCCATATTATGCAATTCGAGTTTGGTTTTATCTTCTACCTTTGTCAAATGCGTTTCTGCTGGAATTGTACCATTGTTAACGGTATACCCGTCCTTCTCAAAAAGGGAAAGAAGTCGAGCAGGATTAAAAACAGTCAATATCACAATCGCATTAAAATATAAAGATTTACATAAGTCATCATCAATATCCCACCAAAAAATTGGGATTCTTACATTCGATGGTACTGTATCCAAATAGCCTGTAATCATACAATTATTTTCGCTTTGAGAATCAAGTAACCTATTAAAAATTTCTTTAATTTCCGTATTAAAGTCAACGGTTGTATCTTGATTGCACAGCATACGGTCTGATAGCGAACATCCTTGATTACGTATTGCGACTAAAGCCAATGTATAATCTTCATTAAAGACTAATATTTGTTCTCCGCACAGTTTATTTACTATTGAGTATTCATAGTCAGATAGTCCATTTAAGGTGTTCGGATTTTTTTGAGTTTTTAATAAAGCAGTTTGCTGTTGTAATTGTTTTTTCAACCTCGGGAACTCCCGCTCTATTTCTTGAGATGTTATCCCTTTAGATTGTGATAAATTAATGGGTGGTATTTTAGTTAGAATGCTCGCATTAATAACTAAAGTATCATTTTCTTTTTTGGTTTTCAATTCTCCATTTCCTACAATCCCCTTATTATAGGCATATAAAGAAAAATCCCCGATTTTAAGCATATTGGTAATACCGTGATATATGACCAATAAACCATTAATTACTTGATGGTTTTTGATAAACTCAACTTCACCAAGTCCACCAATTCCATTTGTAAACAAACCAGTGCTTTTATGTTGTATATGTTTTTCAAGTTCTTCTCTATTATCGCAAAAGAAAAACCAAGCGAAAGCATCACCTAATGCTTTACCCATTTTGATAACTTCACTTATAGCGCGTTTGTAAGCAGCATTTGTTTTCATATGCTGCCGAAAATCTGTATCTACAAAAGAATGCTTATTAGAAATTAAATTTTTTTCTTCCTGATGAAGTTTTTGATAAAACACCATTAGAGAATATAAGCACTCAGCTAACTTAGGTTGAAAATCAAATATTAACGCCTTTAGGTCAGTTTCATTTGGAGATTTGAAGTATTTAAGGATATCGTAACATTTGATTAGGCTTAGTTCAGCCTTGTCAATTGTATTACGAACTTCTATGTCAGAAATCAAATTAATTCTATTTGTTGGACTTTTACTCAAATTTTTTTCTCAAATATAAATTATTTATTGCTTTTGGCTAGATTGCTGGTTGCACAAAGCATTTAGCAATTGCTAACATCCGTTGGACAATCTTTAAATATTATAATTAACTACTAATGTAATGTCAATAATGACATGCATAATTGATATAAAAACATAGTTTTTGATGATTCGATTTGCAAATAAATGCAATTACAAACCTTGATCACAGCGTTTGAAAGCTAAATGGGGCAAGTAAGTTTTTCCACAAACCATTTATTATAAAATGTTTCTTGATAAATTTCGCGGATTCGCCCCTGCACCTGCACGGTGTAGCGAATTGTTGGAGTGCCGCCGACGTGCCGCGGCGGGGCTTGCCGCTTTTCAATGATTTTTGAAATTTGGTATTGCGTGCCGTCTTCCCACTCTATCATTACGGGTTTGGAATAACCGTCGCGGTCAACCCGCAAGAAAACTATTACGTACACTTTTTCATACTGTGCCATATCGTCAGTATGTGCAAAAATAGCCAACCGAGCGCGGCGGGCGGCAAGAAATGTAATTTAAGGTGGCGCGGCGGAACTTTGGACGTCGGATAAACCGATCGAGCAACTCCTCTGCCTTCTGTATACTGTGGCAATCCCTAACAACCTGAAAAATAGTCTACAATATTGATAACCATTTATCAATGCGACCGAGCCGGGGCTTACTAATAAGCAACCGCTTATTAGTAAATATTAAATTCTCGCCGCATTACGGGAAATGGTCAGAAAAAACAACGACCATTTCGACCAGCCATAAAACGATCCGCCCGCGGCTCTGATAATGCGCAAAGCTCTGAACGAGCGCGAACGCCAAAAACGCAACGAACAGCCGCGTGCATACCGCTTTAAACGTACCGCGTTAACGCGGATAATTCCCGCCGCATACGTTGCCGGGGAAGATTGGCGCGGCGTGTATTTATATATACATTTACCTCGTAAGAGGGAAATGCGGTAATATTTAGTATATGTCCCCGAAAATTGCATTTTTTTATTCGGCAACTGAATTTTTTTATTCGGATATTATACCGAGTTAATCTATATATCGACCGGTATAGAGAGCAAGAGAAAACCCACCCGATTTTTTTCAAAATCGAGCGGGTTTTTGCCCTTTAAAATATCTTAATTTAAGCCCCGGAATGGGCATTTTTTGCATTATCGGAACGACTAAAAGCGTAGAGGTCGTCTACGCTCTTTTATTTTATGTATTTACCAATGTCGGCGGGTATATTCTCAGGCGGCGAACCGCGGCTCAGGATATAAGTTTTAAGCTCGTGCAAGACATCGTTCATTTCGTCTTCGAGTTCGTCAGCGCGGTCAAGGTCATTTTCCTTTATAAATTTATCCAGCCAAATGGATTTAAGTTGCACATAACGTTGTTTTATGTTCTTATACGTTTCATCAGAAGCGAACGTAACTTCAAGCTTTTGGAACTTCTGCTCTGCAAGCGCGTATTTATCGTGCTTTTGATTATGCGTAGCGGGCGCAGGGCGTGCTGTCGATTTTTTCGGTTCAGGAACTTTGCCATACGTATAAAGAACTTTAACTTCTTTCAGTTCCTGCATTTCCTTTTGTATCTTGCGGCAACGGCTCAAGATTTCTGAGTTGACTTCATACGCGGTCAAAATCTTGCAGTGTTTGCCTTTGCCGGGTTTTACCATATCATTGCCGGCACTGTCTTTTGATAGTTCTTTGCTGTAAATTGCTTTTGTATCGATAAGCTCATCAATTACGCCACAGGCAGTGCTGTCCGGAACATTTATAGCTTTTGCCGCTCGGTGGAAGCCGCCGATATACCATTTTTGATAATTGCGCTCTTCAAGGGGCATAAGGTAAAAGTTTATCATTTCACAAAGATAAAGAACGGCATTATAAGATAGCCGCTTTTTAATACCACCATCAAGCTCGATTGGCTCGGTTAAAAGAAAGTGATAGACGGGTATATTATTCTTATGCGAAAAGTCCGCTTTTATTTTATACTTCGATTGTGCCGGGTGTTCGATTATATCGTCTTCACCAAGCTCTTTCAAGTTGCGGCAGATTGTACCACGTGCAGCATTGATTTCTGACATAAAAGAATCATAAGGCATTTTGTTTAAACTGCCAAACATTACAGCCTCTGTACATATAAGCCCAAGCATAATAATCTTTGAGCCGGTGAACCGCTTGCCCGATGACGTGGTAAATTTCTCGGAGCCGTCCTTTTTGTTAGGCTTTCCGAGATACGTACGCGAAACGTAAGAAACGCGGTTATTAAATTGTTTTGCCGTGGCATCTGACATTTTGCTTAATCCTTTTTGGTGTTCTCTTCGGGTGCCTTAAATACTTCCCAATTAATTTTGAAATTTTCGCCTTCGGCAATAAGTACCTCTGAATTTACAAGCCTTTTTATTGCCTGGCGCACTTCACTCTTTCCTGCGCTTAATGATTGTGCAGCTTCTTGGAAATTTATCGGAGCAGACTCCTCGCCTTGCGTTCGGTTGATATACTTCAGCAATTCATATTCGAACCCGCAAAGGCGATTAAACAGTTCTTTGACGTCGATTAATTTACGCATTACCCCACCTCGCCTATTGTAAGCTGTTTAAAAGTGTTGTTTGCCTTCTTAGCCCCCTTGCAGCCCGTAGAGCGGTGTTTTAGAGCGCATGCAGGGCAATAGCAAACCTTACCGCCGCGGGCTATCGCCCAGCCGTGGTTTTGCGCCTCGTCCTTGTCTGAATATTCAGCCATTGTAGGGCGCCCACGATCCTCACAGTCTTTGCACTTAAATCTGTACAGTTTTTCTATGTAAACTACTTTTTCCTCTTCTTTTTTCTGTTTCACAATTATAACCCCCTTTTATTCTTCCCCGTCTTCAAACTCGGCCACTTCAGGCTCTTCAGGTTCTATTTCTTTGAGTTGTTCCTCTTCAGACTTTTCGTTTTCGGTTTCTTCAAGCTCGTCAAGCTCGTCTTCAAGTTCGTAAAGCGCGTCAAGCTCTGCGCCGTACAAATCGTCCAGCATGTCATCTGAAACAAAATACTCTTCACTGCTTTGGCTGTCGTAGCACTCAGGAATAGGATAATCTTCAGGCGCTTGCTCTTGCGGCTGTTCTGGCTGTGGTGGAGGAAGTTCCGGAACGCCGCGCTTGCCTTTCAAGATTTCGGCAATAAAGCGCAAAACGGTTATATCACTTGTCCGCGCCTTCCGCTCTTCGATTTCGCGATCCTGCTCACGTTTGCAATTTTCTTTTAGCCTGTCTATAAGCCCGAAAATCTCGGCACGACGCCTTTTCCAGCGCACCATTTCACAAACATAAACTTCTAACGCTTTAATCAGATTTTCAAGCATTTCAAAATCACGTTGATTATAGGCGTCTTGTATTCCTTCCAGGAAGGCTTTAAACTCACCGCGATTTTTCCTGCGCACGCAAGTCAAAATGACGTCTTCAAGCTCTTCGAATATCGCGTCAAATGCGCCGTAAAGGAAAACCTCTTGTTTAGCTATGTTTTCCCTATATACAGCGTTTCCCACTTCGCTTTCAAGCTCAGCTTCTTTCTGGCAAAGCCTCAACGCGTAATTTGGTTTCCGACGTCTGAATATCCCTTTACGCACGTAACCGGGCGCCATAAGCTCTTTCTTAATTTCGTGCACGCAGTCATTATGTATTTCGGAAACAGAGTAATCTTCTTGTAATTTATTTATTTCTCCACGATACGCTTCGAAAAGTACGCTTTCCATAAATGACTTGGCTTCTTCGGCGGCATTCACAGTGCCGGCTTTCATTTCGTCAAACATTTTGAAATAAGCTCTGTTTGTTTCGATAAGCTTGTCGCGCGGTATGTAAAGCCGCTCACCTTCAGCAAGCTTGAACTTCGGAAGATTTGCACGACGTTCTCTCTGCATGGCAAGCTTCGCGGCTTCTTGCTGCGGTGTTCCTGCCGGCTCGCCGTTGTATATTGCTGCTATATTCGCTTCATCATGCTGCGACATTTCTCATTACTCCTTACTGTAGATTTATTCTCTGTTTAGGTGTAGCAGGTTTCTGCCTGTACCAATCCGGACGTGCAGAATCATAAAACTCCGCCATTTGCGGCGGTAGCGATTTAACCTCGTCTCTGGTAAGTTGCTCAAACATACTAAATGACGCGCCTTCTTTATCTTCAGGAACAAAATCCGATATACAGTTACGGCTTTCATACAGTTCGAATATGTTGCCCTCATAACGATAAGTTGTATTTCTATAGTTCGCAGTCTTGCCGGCAAGATATGCTTCATAGTCCTGAAGCGAATAGAACTCTCTGCTATACCAGGTTGACCGAATTACTCTGCCGTATGCGTCCTCATCGTTTATCATGCCCTGCACTTCAATGAAACGGTTAGCGTTCGAGCGAATATTCAAGTCAAGCGATTCGCCACGCTGGGCGTCAACAATTATTGTTAAATAATCGTGTCTATGCGTTTCAAAGTAGCGGCTTACATTGTCGGGCATTGACGAGCTTTCTCGCCCGTCCCAATACTTACGAGCTTCAGTTACGTGCAGACAGCCATAAGGGAACACCAGCTGTAACTTATCCGCAGTCTGTGCCGTTGGCAAGCCCAAACGGTAAGGGTTTAAATGATACGGTTTAAACAACTGATTATAGCCCGTTGGAATATGTATTTCATAGTTTGCGTATAGCGGCGGTTTTTCCGGGAACGGAAGCTTGTACTTTCTGTTAGCGTTGAAATCGTTGATAATCTTCGCGCTTTGGCGTTGCAAAAGTTGCCCCTTGTAGGTTAATTCACGGAGCAAAAAAAGTGTATTCAACGCCGTTTTTCCAGCGCCCGGCTTACCAACAATTTCAATTATCATTTACTTTGCTGTTCACTTAAATTTTTTTGCAAGTGCATTGTAAAAAGCACTCCGCGCGTGGCATTGTTGAAGTTCATCTTCTTCCTTTTTCGATAACTTTTCTTTACGATCCAGCTTTGTTGCTCGTATTTCATCTTGAAGTGCGAGCAAGCTTATACAAGCCTGTGCCTTTTGTGCTTCAAGCTCCGTAAGTTCTATAGTTTTCTTCTTAAAACCTATCACCGTTTGCTTAACGGTCACAGATTTCTTCGCCGACATTTTCGATTTCGTTTCCATCTTCTTTTGCGCGGGTTTTGATACCGTCTTGCAATTCGTCGTTTGCTTTTTGTCTGCTTCCTTCTTTTTACCAAACATTTTTTAATTTCTCCTCCTTAATTACTGAATGATAATAAATCAGGTTGATAATTCATATACAGTTTTTCAGTGCGGTGTAAGCCGCCCTGCACAGTTGTTTTTTTCTCGGCCGTATACCAATCTTTAAGTTCTGAATTATAAAGTTCATTATCATATGCCGATAAACACACCTTTGCTTTCGTTTGCTTGACTAATTCTAATAATTGCCTATGGTCATCGGCCGTTGCCTCGTTCTTGTACAAATTGCGTTTGCGTATACTCTGCAAATACGGCGGATCGAGATAAAACAATGCTTCGTCCGTGTTGTATCGCTCTAAAATATAAAACGCGTCCTTGTTCTCAATATGCGCATTTTTTAGTCTGTCGCAAATCTCAAACACCGTCGCCGGAAGATTGCGCCATAACTCAGGATTACGCGGTCCGTTTCCGGTCTGACTGTTCTTCCAAGTATTCTGACATACAGTTGCCGCACCATATGACTGGTTATATCTAACAACCGTGCGTCTGGCGCGTTCTACAGCGTCCCCTTCTATCTTTATACAGTTTCCGAACTCTTCCCTTGAAAACGGCGTCATTTCCAGTGCGCGAGCAAGCTCGAAAGGCTTATCCCTGCAGACTGCGAAAAGGTTCACAATCTCGCCGTTTATATCGTTTATCGTTTCAATATAGGACGGCTCTTTTGAAAAGAACACTGCGCCCGCGCCGAAGTACGGTTCTACATAAATTCTGTGCGACGGAAAATGTTGTATTATCCAATCGGCTACTCTGCACTTTCCACCAGGATATTTTATAAGCGTTTTCATATTTATATCATTACCGGAGTAACGCCGTCGGAAATCATTTTTCGTAAATGTAGAGTGTCGCCTTCACGTCCTCGAGCGCGTCATGGGCTTTGAAATCGTAGCCGTAATAGCTCGCTGCAGTTGCGAGCTTCTGATATTTATAGCTCTGAAACCAATCGCTCCATTCACCGTAAACCGGCGCAAACATTAGCATAGGATCTATAAACGCTACAACCGGCTCCGCCCCGTAAAAACGCAAGACCGACCGTTCAAACTCTGCGTTATAAGCAATTACAGCGGCAACGCTTTCAATAAGTTCTAACAGCTTCGGAAGATACCCTTCTCGGAAAGTAGGACAGTTTGCAACCATTTCGGGACTTATGCCATGCACAGTCTGCGCTTCTTCCCAGCTCTCTACATGTTCAGGGCGACAGTACCCGGAAATTAATATTTCGCCCTTATCATTGATTACTGATACTTGCAATACTTCAGGCTCGTGAAAACCCGTTGTTTCAAAATCGAGTACAATATATCCGCTTCTCTTACATTCTAAATCTACATGACTCATTCATTCACCTCATTGTGCGGCTCGTTAAGCCATTCTTTTAAGCGCTTACGCATTGTTGATATAAAATCTGCACTGTTCTTGCCCAAAGGATAAATCCTTGCAACCTGCAGTAATATTTGTGTTGCAAATTCTTCGTCAGACAATGTTGCCAGATACTCGCGCCGCGTTCGCTGACGGTGCAGCTCTTCAATGTCGGTTGTCGGATTTTCCGCATATGCGGAAAATTCTTGTTCTTCCTGCTCCTTTTTTATTCGATTGCTACGGTCATATTGCCAAGCGGCATACTGCCCACCTTCTATCGAAGTAAAATATTTGCCGGAGTTTATAAGCCTTGATATGTTTCCTGCAACACTCGCCCATGATAAACATACCTTGCCCCCGCGAGTGCGGATTATAGTAAAATTAGCTCCATACTCCATTTTGGCAAACGGCTCGCCATGCACACTCGAATCCCCATTTCCATACTCATTTTTTACAAAGTTGACAAACTCAAGCTGTGAAGGCGATTTTGAATGAAATTCTCGTATCCTGAATTTACGCTCTTTCCAAAAATCGTTGTCAGCCGTGAACGTAAGGCAGTAATCTATAAGCTCGCTGTCAATAAGTATCGGCGGCGCGGAGTCTGATTTTTCCGCATATGCGGAATTTTCTTCGGGCTGGTCATCGTAAACCATTCCGATTTGCCCCGGCAACTGCCCCGCATAGTTCCGCTCTCTACATTGATTTTCCGCATCTGCGGAATTTTCAGCTTTTGATCGCTCTGCTTTTTTTCTTAAATATTCTTGAGTTTCATGCGTAGGCGTGTCTATATCAAGCTCTAACAACTCGGTTATATCGTTTACGTCAGGAGCACCCGAATGCTTGCAAACATACTTATTCCAAAATGTAACCGCCTTCCTGATATTTTCAACTTTATCAGAAGGCTTGACTCTTCGCATAAATCCGTGCGGATCGAGTTTTAACCGGCACAGCTCGCGCAACTGCGACTGCGAATAGTCCTCGTATATTTCCGCAATCTGCAACGGTGCGTTGTCCTTATGCGCAAACTGGTATATTCCCATTAGCTCGTAAGTTGTGCTTTGAGAAAAACCGAATTTATCAAGCGCAAAGTCTGTTATGTTGGCATAGCCGAGCTTTTCGTAATAGCGCATATGCGCCGCTTCGCTCAGGTGGAAACCTATTCTAAAAAAGCTATGCTTTATATCGTTTAAATTGTCATAGACCGCCTGAACGCAAGCTTCTGCCGGTGCAAGCCCTTTTTCTTCTTTTGGTTCAAGCAGCGCAACGCTTTTTCCTAACACACTCATTCCGCCACCGCCTTTTTATCTATCACTTTTCGGATTTCAAAACTAAACGCAACGTAGCCGGCAAAGCCTGCCGCGGAAAGGTCAAAGACTTCTTTAATTTTAATCAGACACCTGCGCCCGGAATATAGTTCCTTCGTATATCCCATACACTGTCCGCGCACGCAATCAGGTGGATAATTAACGTATTTCTCGCCGTTACCGTCGACTTCGATTGTAGGACAAATATATCTGTCAGGACAGTCAGGAACGTATGTAGAACCAAGGTACTCCTTTAATATGCACTTGTCGCCCGGCTTGAAACCCCTGTCGTTGTTTCGGAACTCCATAGGCTTGCGCCCGTCTATAACAGCCTGGAAGAAGTCAGGCAGCGTTTTTAAATGATGATTTATCATTCCGCCACCTCACGCCTTTATCCTAGCCAGCAACGTTGCCGGTTTTAAACCGGGCAATCCGACAAAGTAATACTCGCCGTCGTATGCTTCAATACTTGTCTTAACCCACTTACCACAAAGATAAAGCTGCACACAATCGCCGCAGTGCAGTTCGTGATTTTTTATCACGTACCTGCCCGCAGCGTTTATACGCAGCTCGCCCACAATGTAATCCTGATTGTTCATTTTTAAATACCTAACCTAAAAAAATTTTGAAACCGTTTTTTCTTGCTGTCCTGCCACAACGGGCAAAACGGTTTACTTAAAACCCAAGTCGATTACTGCCGACCAACAACAGAGTTCATCAATACCACTCTTAAAGATTAACCTTCTTTTTCTCGGAAAGAAATACCGCGCAGTTTCCTCACCCACTGCGGAAAGTCTGACAGCCAAAACATCAGGTTTCATTCCCTTGCTAATGCCAGGTGGACAGGGCGGGCTTGGAGCGGGACTTTTCGCGCCCGCTATACATTTATGTCTTTACCTTCAACCCCGCCGCCGATTGTCGGTCAACGACGGAGCCGTTAGGTATTTTCGCCGGCTCATGGGAGCTACCCGCTTGCAGGCATAAGTTATTTCATTTTGCGTTTCTCTGTTCTGCTTTATAGGTATGAGTAACTTGCCTGTCCGTCCTGGATACGGGGATAACTTCGCCTGACTTTTTCAATAAATCCGCGGCGTAGTCCCGCGCTTCCTTTTCGGTTTCAAAGGTCTTGCCGGTTCTGCCGTCCCAAGCAGTGAATCCGCCCGATTTTGCGACACGCCTTAATTCTTTACGCGCCGTGAGCCTCGGCTTCGCGGCTCTGCCTTTTATGATTATCGGCTTATCCGAACCAACACCCTGCTCAAACTTATCGTCATGCTTTATGGGTTTAAGCTTCGGCGTTGTCTTAGGCTTCGAAGTCTTCTTCGGTGCCGAAGCAGTTGCTTTCGCCGGCTTGCTTGCTTTTGCCTTCTTAACGGTCTTCGCTTTGGGTGTAGTTTTCTTCTTTTTCTTTCCGAACATTTTTTGCTCCTTTGTATTGACTTTTTATTCTTTTTGTGTATAATAGTTATTGACAGTAAGTCAGATACCGTTCGCGACGGTATCAACCCGCGTCAACCGAATAGGGGGCGCGGTCTTTTTTTATTTCTTAAAACCTTTCCGCCAATTACGTCTTTTTCTTCTATATGACTTTCGGTGATTTTTACAAAAGTTATGTACTTCTTTTTTTATCCGACGCAATTCCTTGCGCGTAAGTTTATCTCTGGTCTTTGTCAAATCTGCTACATATATCGCTTTAAATTTATCGCCGTCTTTTATCCCGAAAATTACTTGCCTGCCTACTATCGAAGTTTCCGTTAATGCGCTATGGTCTTGCGGGGTCAGCTCCAATCCCGGTATAAAATCTTTGCCTATTTTTTCTTCTTTTCCCGATTTCGAAGATATCTTTACAACCGCCACCGCGCCGTCCGTTTTGCGCTGTTCCGTCGCAACCACTGACCGCGGTTTTCTTATTTGCGGCTTGTTACCTAAAAATCCGTCCGTGGTCTTAAATATCTGTCCTACCGCCGATTTATCTTTCGTCGGCTTTTTTGTTTGTTTCATTTAAGTCTCCTAATCGTCCTTACCCTTCCTGAACGCTTTTATTACTATTAAAAGAATAAACACCGACATAACTACGCCTGAACCGGCGCTTAACCAGGTTAACAACGTTAGTAGCGCCCCGAATACCGGCACCGTATCGACGTAATACTCAAACAATATTCTTAACACCAGGCACACCGCAAAGGCGATTGTAAAAAATACCGTCAGCCGTCTCATTTCTTTTTCTGCTTCCCAGACTTTGCTTTTTTCGGCAATTCAGGCTTCGCCGCGGCGGCTGCCTTGCGCCGCGCTATTGCGTTGCCGATACTTCGGAACAGTGCAGCGATTGCGCGGAACGGCAATAAAAATATCCAAAATATACCTTTGCCAACTTTTAACAAACCGCGACCAATCACCGGAGCCGCACCCGGAACAAATATGCATATCAACACAATTGCCACAATTATTATGGCAACAGTCAGGACGACGATAGTAACAATTGTGCCTGTCGTCAAATTGTTTTTGAATCGATTTATCGGATTGTCCGGCGTCGGCTCGTTGCCCGGCACATTAGAACCCGTTTGTTTATTGTCTACCACACCGAGCCGAAAAGCCTGTCCCGCTGTTTCAAATTCGAGTTGCAACAGCATAACGTCGGAAATTTTGGAATATCGAAAATCGTAGTCACCGACAAACGCCCAGCCTATCGGGTTAAATACTTGCCAGACATCGTTTTCATCCGATTTTATTCGGCGCTGCGTCTCGTAAAAGCTCAACACCCACTTTGTATCTCTTAAATTCTCTTTCGTGCCTTGGGTCAGATTATAGTCTTTATTACTCTCTTCCGATAAAAACTCCGACGTCGTCCTGATACGGTACCAGGCATACGGGTCGGCGTGAACAATATTGCCCCCGCCGGTGTTGCCGCCCTTATCCTTATACGTTATGGTATAGTCCGAATGCGGGAGCGATTCCGAGTATGTATGGTTAAATGTTGTATTAAACGCGTGGTCTATAACGTGCACCGGATTGCTACAATACCGGCATTTGACCGGTTGCTCCGTAAACGTCATCTTTACCGAAAGTAATTTGTCAATTTGCTTGTCTGTCGAGAACGCTACAAAATGTGCATCCGTCGAACCGCCTGAGATGTTGTTCCACTTAATTTTCGCGCCGTCCGTATAGTTTACAAAGCCTACATATTTGTCTTTTATTGTAACGACTTCCGACGTCGTCATCGAATAGTTTACCGTATCGCCTGTGCCGGTGACCGTCCAGTATTGCCCGACTGTATACGGCACTTCCGATACCGTGTTGTCGTTCCCTGTGTCTTGGTCAAGGTATCTGTCCCAAGGACGTAAAATAATGGATATGTTATAATACCGCACCGTGTCGGCGTTGACTTTGAAACCCTCTGCTTTGTACTTGTAAAAGACGCCGACGCTGTTCAGATACGTTAATTTGTAGGATTTAAAATCCAAATTAATACTGTTATCCGGTTCGCGCGCGATATTAATTGTTACTGCTCTGTAATCGAATGCCGCCGCGCCCGGCTGGTAGACGTAGACCAGAAGCTCGCCGTCCGCGCTTTCGGCTATCTGAATTACTTGCAAACTATAATCGCCCTTTACTGCCGGGTATTTTTCAACGTCGAATTGTTCGTCTTTGCGTAAATCCGACAAAACGTCTGAATAGGATACTGCGGCGTCGGCATACCCAACGCCGCTGCCTGTCAGCGAGACAATAATCATTAACGCGACAAGTACTATAAGCGCGTATACGTTGCTACTTTTAGCGGTCATTGTTTTCACCCGTTATATTGTTATATCTGTATCCGACAAATCAACGTCCTGCACGTTAACTTTAAGTTCTCCGTTATATCCGAGCTTTAAAACCGTTTCATAGCTCGATTTCGTGCCGGTGATTGCTACGTTATATTGAACTACACCGCTATTATTCGCATTACAACGGTTCGCTGCAACTACAAAGTCGTTATAAGTTGCGATACTTGCGCCGTAATAGTTATATGCCGCAGGGGTATACGCGTTTAATCTCTCTAAATAATCGTCAGGGACGTAAACATAGCTCGGCGTTAAAGTACACTCAGAATATATCGCATTGTACCAAATATACTTAGGATGATTATAATCGTCAGAAGTAAACTGTCTTTTTAATGCGCTTATATCATTAAGATGATATTCCATAGCTTGTCCGCGGATATTATTTATTTCCTTGACCTTATCGCACCAATTAATTAAAGTGGAACTCATTTTAGGGTCGCCGCCTGACAGACCCGCCGCAATCTTCAAGGTGTTTAAGCTCTCCGTTGCCGTATATCCAAAAGTGGACGTTAACGAGCCGGTTATTTCTGTCGTAAATTCATCTGCAACCGTGTAGTTTGAATAAACCGGTTGCAAATTTATTTTGTAATCTTTTTCAGCGCCCGTGTAATCCACTTTATAGACGCCGTTTTCTAAAGTAGGCGTTACCGCCCCGTCGTCAAGCGTGAACGTGAAATCACAGGACTTTATTCTTTGATAATAATTCACCGTGCATACACCGTATACTTCCGGGTTTGATTGGCTGGTGAATTTCAGAATTATCGGTTCGCCGAAATCCTGTTTACACACAAAATTAAACATACTGTCGTCACCGGCAACAGGGTTAATTATGCCGTAATCCGTAACCGTCTTCCCGCTCGCAAATTCACTCGCTGCGTTCCGCCAGGATACCGACGGGATTACAGTTTTGTCCGTCGCATAGTCCGGTTTTACTGTTACTATTATCCTATATGCGCTGTCCGCCTGCGGGTCTATGCCGTTTGCCGCAAACGTCGACGCGGGTAATTTAGCGCTATACAATGCTATTCCGTTATTCTCTTCGCCGTCCAAAATGGCGCCGCCGTTGCCGTCGCTGTTACCCGGTATATTTACTGTTCCGTCGCCTTGACTGTCTTGCGACACGTCACCCTTAACCCACTTTATAGGGTTCCAGACGGGCAGGCTCGAATGCAGTCCGCCGATTACACACGAAGTGATGACGTATGCAATTGCCAGTATAACTGCCAGCACCGCTATTACTTTTGCACCCGTGTGCTTTTGCTTTACCGGCGCAGCTTCGTAATACCCGCCGCCCTTGTTGTAATTGTTCCTTTGATTGTTCCTGTTTGACATTGTATTTATCTCCTTAAATTGATTTTGAAATTAATTAACTCCGTTGACTTTGCCTTACCGCCGTGATATAATTTAAATGCACAAAAAATAACAACAAGTAAGACAAAGTCACGAAGCCGCCACACCCTTCGTTTACTTTATAGGCACTACCGCCGTAAAAGGTAAATATACAAAAAGGATGAAAAGCTCAAAATGTTCGGAAAAGAAAAATCCCCTTATAAACGCCGCGATACGGCACAGAAAAAAATTAATAAACTTAATAAAAAACGTGATAAACTTGATAAGAAAAAAAGATATGTTGATGACTATGAAGGAAAGCGCACACACCTAACTCGGTCAATGGCTGTGGCAATTTCTGATAGAAATTTGGCTGAGTACGAAATAAAGCATAAAAAAGTTCCAACATATCAAGATAATAGCAAACGTACCACGGTAAAAACAGAAGTGCATTTTGGAAGCGATAACAAGCAAGAGCTTGGAATTCACGGACATTACCATAGTGGAAATAAAAGTAAAAACAAATCTTACACGGCAAAATCTAAAAGTAAAACAAGTAATCGCAGTAAGAAAAATAATGAATCTAAATTTTTAAAGACACTTAAACTTATTGGATTAGGGCTTTTAGGCATTTTGATTATTGCTGGTATTATCGCTTTAGCCGTTGTATGTTGTAAATAATTTGAAATTAATCTAATCCGTCGGACTTTGCTCCGGCGGCTTTTTTATTCTGTTGCCGCTATTATTTTTGCTACCACTTCGTCGTATGTTTCGGCAATATTGAAATACTCCGTTATTGGTTTTTTGCTTTTTATGAAGAACGTACCGGTAACAATTATCGTCCACGGTGTTTCATAAATACGCGCTATTTTGCCTACTGCAATCAACATTTTGCTGTTATCGTCTTTATCTGTAACTTCTATAAATCCTTTCATCTGCTACCCTCTTTTAAAAGCCCGCAAATAGGGCTAAATCGCAGTTAGCCCTTTGACGAGCTGGAGGCGGTAAGCCCTTTGCGAACAATCAAAAATGTACTTAACATGTATTATAATAAACTCATTTCTGATTGTCAAGTACATTTTTGATTTTTTTTGTTAGACTTGCATTATGACTATTGGAGATATAATCGTAGAATTACGGAACGAGCGAAATATAAGTCAACAAAAAGTCGCTGTAGCTATTGGCGTAAGCCAATCGACTATTGCACAAATTGAAAAAAATCGTAACGAGGCAACAGCTTCTACTATTCGGAAATTAGCTAATTTTTTCGGTGTTACAACAGACTTTTTACTCGGACTTGAAGACGACGGCATAAAGACAACCACGCCGATTAGCGGCTCCTTGTCTTACTCTTCTGAAGAACGCGAACTTATAGAAAAATACCGCGAGCTTAACGCCCCCGGCAAAAAATTAGTTAAAACGGTTATCGATACCCACCTCGCCACTTTGGCAGAAAATAATAAAAAGAGAATTTAAAATAATGGACGGAAATTTTTATTATGGAATAATACAACAATCTACAATCTATCCGTTTTGTCAAAAGTGTAAAAAACGTACGAGTTATTCCCTAGATTATCAAGAATGTTTTTGTAATACTTGCCCACACGATAATGAGAGCTTTTATCAATGGGATCTTATTTTTACGAGCCAGATTTACGACGAAGTAGAAAAAAATAAAGATTACGGTTATTGGAATTTAGATGATGGAACCCATATTGAATATTACAAAGCTTGCATATCAGAAAATCCAGAATTTTGTTTCCCAAACTATGAAGAAGAAAGTAAAATCTTTAATATTTATAAAAATTTAAATACAGAACAAAAACGCATAGTTAATTCTACTATCAAAGTTTTAATAAAAAAAATTGTTAATGATAAAATTACTACAAGAAAATACCCTTTTAAAAAATTTTATTACGACCAACTCTTTAATTGTTACGCAATTTTGCAAAATATTTCCGCAGGTTATAACAATGTCGTTTCAAGCGAAATTATACTTTGGGATAAAAAGTATAAGCCAATTAAAACAGAATATGACCTATTAGTGCAAGGAAAAAGTAGATTTAAAGGTCATTTCAATTCAAAGAACTACGATAACTATTCTTTAATTTACTCATATAAGTTAATCAACATTTCATTGGTTTTAGACGGGGGATATTATCCATTTAATGAAGATATGCGAAAATTTGTATCGAATTATAGAAAACTTTATAAAAACGAAAAAAAATTAATTAGAGATCTCATTGTTACTTTAAACAACAAATAATTACTTTTTACGCGGTAAAAAGTAATTAAAAATAAATTACTTATCTATTATAAAATTACTCCATAGGCACATTTGCCGAAAGGAGTATTTTTATATGACTACAAAAGACATTTTGGATAAAGTCCTATTCTTTATCCAGGAACTGACGCAGTTTCACGCCGAGCTATCGCGAGAACTGCCTGACCTACGCGTTGTCGTTGACAATTCGCGCGTATTATCTGAACTAAAAAAAATGCCGAAAAGATTATACCATTTCAGCAAACTAAGGAGGAACGCAACAGAGAATTTTCATACTATACTTTTAAGAATGACCGGGCATTTGAAATTATCTTATCAAGGAGAAAGAAACAAATGCCAATTAAGTACAGACAGATTTTTAACGAGCAATGGTTTAAAGACCATACCAGGCAACGCGCTAACGGAATCTATGAAATACGGTGCAGCATAAATAAAACGCCTATCACCGGTTCAGGCAAAGACCTTGACACGGCGGCAGAAAACTTTATCAAAGCTTTAATAAAAGCAGATAAAGCACAAAATAGCAAACCCGAAAAGGCTGAACCTGAACGCGCTTTATTCAACGATTTTGCTGAGCGTTGGCTGGAACTTGTAAAAAAGCCTACTGTTAAAGCGATTACTTATGACTCAATAATCATTAACTTCAACGCGCATATTAAGCCTTATTTTCAAAACAAGTACGTTGACGAAATAACCGCCATGCAGATACAACCGCTGTTTAACAGATTAGCCGAGCAAGGCAAATCGAGAACTGCTCAGCATATTAAGCTGCTTTTAAATCAGATTTTCAACGGCGCCGTTGCTGAGCGGATCATTTCATTTAATCCGATGAACAGCGTCAAGGTTCTGAAACACCGGAATAAAAACGGATCGGCGCTTACATACGAGGAAGAACGCGAATTTTTGCAAAAACTTGAAGACAGTGATTTTAAACTCACATATGCGTTTATGCTGTTCGGCGGTATGCGCCGCGGCGAGCTTGCAAGCTTACGTATCGAAGGCGGATTTATCCTGGTTAAGGACGGCAAGCGCAGAATTACTGACGTTGAAACTGAGCGCAACATTCCTATCACTCCCATGCTTGCACGGTATCTGAACGGAAGCTCTTCGGAAGAAATCAAAAAGGCAATCAGCCACACATGCGACAGACTAAGCCGAGAATTTAAAAAACTTTGTCCTTCCCACCACTTGCACGAGCTGCGGCATACGTTCGTTACGCGGTGCCAGGAATGCGGCGTTCCGCGCGAAGTCGTTTCGGTCTGGGCAGGTCATGCTGCCGACAATACAATGACGTCGAACGTATACACGCATTTTGCCCCCGAATTTATGCTCTCCGAAGGCGCGAAAGTTGATTATTATAATAGAGTCAAGAATTAAACCCAATTTAAACCCAATTTGAAATCGCTTGAAATACAGTCATTATAATCAAAAACAGCTTTAAAACCGCTTGTTTTGCATAATTTCACGGGACTACCCCACTTTTTTTAGACTCAAAATCCCGTGGTAGTGATACCGTATCGGTTCGACCCCGATCACCGGCACCAAGTCAGTAAAATCCGAACCAAACACTTGTAAAAGATGATTGGCTCGGATTTATTTTTTATTTATTATTGTAGAGATAAAATGTGAAAATAACAGTGATAAACGGCACTGAATAACGCGGTAAGACATAACAAAATTTAAGGTCAATTTAAGTCGTCTCATACCAAAGCGGATTCGCAAAAACGGAATTGCAGGTCTTGATAATAAATATTGGTATAACAAAGGTTGACTTGCCAATAATCGTCCTTGACACAAATTGAAAAGGCATAGTTAAATATCGCTATTTAAACAAAATATAAGTTAATTTGAAAATCGCGCATATATAAAATCGGAACACAATCAGTGTTCCGATTTTATTTTTATTTGCTTTCAAAACTGTCGTAAAAGCCGTCAATGTCAAACAGTCTTCCGTCGTTTAGTTGCTCACTGCGGACAGTTTGGCTGTCACCGCTTTTTTTAGTTGTATCAACCGTAGTTGTAGTAGTAATTACCGCATCGGGCGGATATGACGCCGAAGAGCTGTTTTTACTCTCTTCCGTAACCTGCGGCAACTCCGCGGGTTTTTGCGGCATATTTAGCTCAGCATTGGTAACGCCCATATTACGCATCATTGCCGCCATAATTGCACCAACTTCATCCGCAGAATAATTGCCGGGTCTGTTTGGCATATCCGTAATTTGCTTGCCTGCTTGTTGTGCAAACTGGTTATAGCCGTAAAGGTTTGCGTAATTCATAGGGAAGCCGTGTAATTTGAAGAACTCAAGCTCCATTTTTGCCGCCGAAACTTCCTGCGACGCTTCCTGTCTTGCCTGCATTTTTGCAAATTCTGCTTCCATTTTTGCAAGCATAACCGCATTAATATCGCCCATAGGTTGCGGTCCGTATGATTGCGTTGGCGAATTAAAGCCGCGAGAAACATTCTGCTCGGCACGGATTTGTGCAAGCTCTGCTTCAATTTTTGCAAGAACCGCCGCCATATCACCGGAAGGCTGATTAAGATAGGGCATTTGCTGTAAAGGAGCAGAAGGTTGCATAGGTTGCTGTGCTTGTTGCACTGTTTGCGGCTGTTGCTGTT
>CAJTQF010000005.1 GCA_910578565.1 uncultured Christensenella sp. | reverse complement strand
TTACGCTAAACTCGTATTCTCCACCTTTATACGTCTGCGTAGCATTCAATACCGTTGGAACTGCAATTGCCGCACGCTTTACAGTAAAACTTAATTCTTTTTCAATACTGCCATCGTCAAACTTAACGCCGCTTGCAATAAAAGAGTCTTTAATTTTTAGTTTTACTTTATATGTACCGGCATCTGTCGGCGAAAATGCTCCTTCACCGTTATTTGTACCGTTTAACACAACTGTACTTTGTGCAATAGTAATAGGGTCGCCGTCAAAAGTTAATCCTGAAACAGAGCTTAATTCAACACATTCATATGCTTTATCATAGACAATTGATTCTGTTTTTTCGCTTGGTGCAAAAGGTTTGACCGTTGAAACCGTAGGCTCCCCGGAATATTTAAAACCAAACTGTATAGGGCTACCCGTATAAGTATCTTCAATATCACCCAAAGCCTGCGGAGTATCTATCTGCGGTCCTTCAAAAAATCTAAACGATATATCAAATGTAAAACTAACCGAACCGCTTGTTTTATTATTCATATATGCATAATACATACCATACAAAGTATAATTTGTTTTATCCGTATTAGTATTATTGTATACTACCGTGTCATTAAAAGGATACGGGTTAGAATGCGAAGACCAATTACCCTCATAAAGCCCGACCAAAAAATGATCTAACGAAGCAAAATTCTCATTAAAATAAAGCATAGCATGCTCTTGGTTAGCTACAACACCGGAAAATGACCAGTCCCACAAAATGTTGTAAACCGTATTTGCTGGAAAATCAAAAGTCAATTGTATAGGCACAGCTATCAATTTACTTTTATACGAGTTCATTGTAAAAGTAGTGCTTATGGTCCCTGCATCACCTGTGCTTGTTGCATTACAAGCTATGTTAGCAGAATCGGGATTAGTTGCAGACATACTTGTAGCATAACTAAATGTAAAAGGCGCATTTGCAGCAGAGCCCCAAGGAGTAATAGCAGTTGTTTGTACATATTTTATGGTACCGAAAGAAAGCTGCGGCTTTATTGTAGACGTATTTGTTGTAGCCGCTGCGCTTGCAACCTTAGAATTAAACATACCGCTCAGAAACGAAACCGCACAAGTAATTGAAACTGCGCACAGTAATGCCAGTATTACCGTTAAAAAATTACGTGTTTTAAATTTTTGCATTAAGTATACCCCTTGATAACAAAAAAAGTGTGGCTCCCGAAAGAGACACACTCTGCTATGTAGTATCTCTTACGGTTACCACACCATTCACATACGTACTTCCTGACTTAATAAACTACTGTATGCGGTGCAATGCATACAATACATTCAATAAAGGAGCATACTTTTATGTAAAGAGATATACTTCGCCTATATGGTGAAGTATGACTCCGACTTATTGAACCCGGAAGATAGTTATTAAGTTAAGGTACGTACATAATACGTGAATAATGTGGTACTGAGATTATAGCATACATATTTTTATATTTCAAGGCTTTTTGACAAAATTTTTAAAATTGTGGTTGCCACTTTTTGGACCACAAGATATTGTGGTTTTTGACTTTTAATTGCTGAATTTTATCTTTTTTTATTAAAATTAGCGCCCGCGCAACCAAAGTTGCGCGGGCGCTATAAGGAAAAACATTAAATTGTATTATTCTTCGTCGGGCAAATCCACATTGTGGAATACTTCTTGCACGTCGTCAAGTTCTTCAAGTTTGTCCAACATTTTTTTGAAAGTTTCAAGTTTGTCGCCGTCCAAAGTTACGTAATTTTGGGGGACCATTTTAACCGCCGCTTCTAAAAAAGTTACGTTTTTACTTTCAAAATACTTTCTGGCGGATGAAAATTTTTCAGGCGCGGTATAAACTTCATAACAATCGTTGAGAGTTGTGAAATCGTCTGCTTCGGCTTCAAGGCAATATTCCATAATAGCGTCTTCGTCCAAAGCTACGGTACGCTCAATTACGATTACACCCTTAGAGTCGAACATATAAGAAACGCAACCCGTTGCACCCATTTGCCCGCCGCACTTTGACATTGCCGAACGAACGTCGCCAGCCGTTCTGTTTACATTATCGGTCAACGTATTAATTATTACAGCCGAACCGGCGACACCGTAACCTTCGTAAGTCAGCTCTTTATAATCTTTATCGCCCAGCTCGCCCGCCGCTTTTGCAATTGAACGCTTTATATTATCATTGGGCATATTAGCCGCTTTGGCTTTTGCAATTACGTCAGCAAGTTTAGAGTTGGTATCGGGATTGGGATTGTTTTTTGCGGCAACGGCGAGTTCTCTGCCGAGTTTTGTAAATATTGCGCCGCGGGCAGCGTCAGTTTTGCCCTTTTTTGCCGCTATGTTGTGCCATTTAGAATGTCCTGACATATATTATATCTCCGTTATTTATGATTTTTCAGCGCGTACATTGCTATTCCCGCCGATACTGCGGCATTTAAACTTTCGCAAGTTGCGCGCATTGGTATTTTAACTGTATAATCCGCAAGTGCGGAAACTTCTTCCGAAATCCCTGAGCCTTCATTTCCTATGCAAAGGCAAAACCGCTTAGGCGGGGTGAATTGAAAAACATCTTTTCCGTCCATATCCGCACAGATTATGGGAACGCCCTTCAAAGCGTCTAATATCTGCTTTCTGTAAGCGCTGTACAAGGTTACGCGAAATATCCCGCCCATACTTGCACGTACGGCTTTTGGCGAAAACGGGTCGGTACAGTTGATAAGATATATTTCTTCATATCCCGCGGCGTTTGCCGTGCGGATAACCGCGCCTAAGTTTCCCGGGTCCTGCAAACAATCCAAAAGCAAACAGTCGCCACGCGGGGGTTTAAGTTCGGTTTCGGGAATTCTGACGACCGCCATTACGCCCTGCGGCGCAGTTTCGGTTGAAACGGTTTTAAACAGCGCATCCGAAACAAGTACGGCATTTTCAAACCTGTCCTGCCATTTTTCGGTGCAAATAATTTTTTGGATATCGCAACCTGCGGAAATGCACTCTTCCACGTTCTTTAAGCCTTCTACAAGATACAGCCCGAGATTGTACCTGAACTTTTTGTCCGAAAGCGATTTTACCGTTTTTATTACGGGATTTGTTTTTGAAGTCAGTATCATATAAAAAATTAAGCCTTATAAAAAAGGCTTAAATTTACATTATAACGCTTGCTTTGCCTTTGCCGCAAGTTCGGCAAAAGCCTTTGAATCGTTCACGGCAAGTTCTGCAAGAATTTTTCTGTTAAGGTTTACACCGGCATTTTTAAGACCGTGCATAAATTTGGAATATGAAAGTCCGTTAAGTCTTGCAGCCGCATTTATACGTGCAATCCAAAGACTGCGCATATCGCGCTTTCTGAGCTTTCTTCCGATATATGCATAGTTTAAAGACTTCATAACCGCCTGACGGGCGATTCTGTAAGACTTCGATTTGTTGCCGAAATAGCCTTTTGCAAGGCGGAAAATTTTTCTACGCTTTTTTAAAGCGTTAACACTTCTTTTAATACGCATTGTGCAGGCCTCCTATTAACCTTTATAAGGAATCATAGCTTTTACGTTGGATTCCTGTGTAGATGAAACAAGCGTATTCTGACGCAAATTTCTCTTTCTCTTTCTGTTCTTTGTTTCTGCTTTGTGGTTTTTGCCGCCGTGGGGTCTTTTAACCTTACCGGTTGCGGTAAGCCAAAAACGCTTTTTACTGCCGCTGTGCGACTTCTGCTTAGGCATATATTTATCCTCCAATGAAAATAATTTACAGTTTTAAATTAAGATTTTGCGGGCGAGAGAAACATTATGATGTTTCTGCCTTCTGTAGCGGGCTTTTTGTCCTGTACAGCTTTACCTTCAAGCCCTTCAAAAAAATCTTCCATAACTTTTACGCCCTGATAGGCGCGGGCGTTTTCACGACCCTTCATTCTTATGGAAACTTTGACTTTGTTGCCGGCTTCCAAAAATTTGAGACATTGTTTGGTCCTGACCGCGATATCGCCGACGTCTATCGTCATAGAAAGGCGGATTTCCTTAACTTCGATTACGGTCTGGTTTCTGCGATTTTCTTTTTCCTTTTTAGACTGCTCGTATTTGAATTTGGAATAGTCCATAATTTTGCACACGGGCGGCACGGCGTTGGGTGAAATTTTAACTAAATCAAGCCCTTCGTCGTCGGCGCGGCGCTGAGCCTCACGCCCTGACATAACGCCCACCATTTCTCCGTCGCTGCCGATTAATCTTACTTCTTTATCGCGGATAGCTTCGTTGACCGAATATAAGTCCTTTATGATTTTATACCTCACAATATTTTTAACCGAAAAAAATCGGGTTGCAAAGCAACCCGATATAATGCAAACAAAATAAGCGCAAACGCTTAAATCAACATTATTTGCCTTAAAGTATCCTGTAAGGCGAAAGGGGTTGCCTTTGCTTAACATAAATATAATAACTTACGGTCATTACTTTGTCAACCGTTTAACGCGACATTTTAAAAAATAATCTTTTTGTCGTTCTCTTCCACGATTGTTTTTACAAAGTCTTTAAGCGCAACGGTCTGTTTTTCTTCCGTGCCGCGCTTGTTGACGTTTACAGTTGCGTCTTCCGCTTCTTTATCACCGACAACCAAAACGTAAGGAACCTTTTCCATTTTTGCTTCGCGAATTTTGTAGCCGATTTTTTCATTACGCTTGTCAACGTCGCAACGGATACCGTTTTCGCGCAAAGTTTTGGCAACTTCTTCGGCATAATCCAAAGTTCTGTCGGTTATAGGTAAAATCTGCACCTGTCTGGGCGCGAGCCAAACGGGGAATTTACCTGCGTAATGCTCGATTAATATACCTATAAATCTTTCTATTGAACCGTAAATTGCGCGGTGAATCATTATGGGACGGTGTTTCAAACCGTCTTCGCCGATATATTCGAGCTCAAATCTCTGGGGCATCTGGAAGTCGAGCTGAATAGTTCCGCACTGCCACGTTCTGCCTATGCTGTCTTCAAGATGGAAGTCGATTTTAGGACCGTAGAACGCGCCGTCGCCTTCGTTAAGCTCGTACTCTAAACCAAGTTCGTCCAAAGCCGCTTTCAGCGCCGCAGTTGCAATATCCCAGTCTTCTTCGCTGCCCATACTGTTTTCGGGGCGGGTAGAAAGTTCTATTTTGTATTTGAATCCGAACTGCTTATAAATTTTATCGGTTAAACGGACTACCCCTTTTATTTCGTCGGTAATCTGTTCGGGCAACATAAATATGTGCGCGTCGTCCTGAGTAAAGCAACGGACACGGAAAAGCCCGTGAAGCTGTCCGCTCTTTTCGTGACGGTGTACAAGTCCGAGTTCCGCCGCGCGCAAAGGCAAATCTTTATAGCTGTGCGGTGAAAGTTTGTAAACAAGCATACCGCCGGGGCAGTTCATAGGTTTTACTGCGCAATCTTCCCCGTCGATTACGGTCGTGTACATATTGTCTTTATAATGGTCCCAATGACCTGAATTTTCCCAGAGCGAGCGGGTAAGAATTATGGGAGTCTGAATTTCAACGTAGCCTTCTTTACGATGCAAATCGCGCCAGTAATCGAGAAGTATGTTTTTAAGCGTCATACCGTCCGGCAAAAAGAAAGGGAAACCTTTGCCTTCGCCCATAAGCGCAAACAACTTCAACTCCTTGCCGAGTTTTATATGGTCGCGTTTTTTAGCTTCTTCAAGCATTGTGAAATACGCTTCCATTTCGTCTTTTTTTGCGAACGCAACGCCGTATATACGGGTAAGCATTTTATTCTTTTCGTTGCCGCGCCAGTACGCGCCAGCAATGGAAACCAGTTTAAACGCCTTTATTTTACCTGTAGAAGGCAAGTGCGGACCGCGGCAAAGATCGGTGAAACTGCCCTGTTTATAAAATGAAATAGGCTCGTCTTCGGGCAAATCTTCGATAAGCTCTATCTTATACTTCTCGCCGTACTTTTTCATAAGTTTTACGGCTTCCTTTCTGGGAAGTTCAAACCTTTCTATTGGCGTATTGGCTTTAATTATTTTAAGCATCTCGCTTTCGATTTTTGCAAAATCGTCCTGAGTTATAGGCGTGTTAAAATCCACGTCGTAATAAAACCCGTTATTTATTACCGGACCTATCGCAAGATTGCAAGTAGGGAAAATGTTTTTCAATGCCTGTGCCAGAACGTGAGCGCAGGTATGACGGTAAACTTCAAGCCCTTCTTTATCTTTCAGTGTGACGATTTCAACTTTGTCGCCGCTGCTTAATTTTGACGACAAGTCACAAAGTTTTCCGTTCACTTTCGCAGCGACAGCCGAACGTGCCAGACCTTCGCTGATTTTAATCGCGGCATCGTGACATGTAGCGCCGTCGTTAAGTTCTATGCTGCCGTTCTTTAAAAAAATTTCCATATATATCTCCAAAAAAATATCCTTAAACAAAAACTTACGGTTTTTGTTTAAGGACGCAAAATTATTATGCGCGGTTCCACCTTAATTGCCACAAAATATGTGACCGCTTTTAGGTTACGCAAAAATTTGCAAAGTGGTTTCCCGTTATCCTTTAAAATGCGCGGCTCGCAGCATATGCCACACTCTCTGAAAATTTATCGGCGGTACTTGTCTTTATTTATGCGTACACTAATATTATTACAAATTATTGCTTTTGTCAACAACTTTAAAACGTGTTTAGTATGAATTTATTTGCCAACTTTAAAAGGAATATGTATAATATTTAGTAATTAATTTTCAGGAATTTAAAACTATGGCTTATACCGATTTCAAAGCAATTGAAAACAAGTGGATTGAATACTGGGACAAAAACAAAACCTTCCATACCGACCTGCACGATTTTTCAAAACCCAAATACTATATTCTGGATATGTTCCCCTATCCTTCGGGCGCGGGACTTCACGTAGGACACCCCGAAGGTTATACTGCAACCGACATTCTTGCAAGAATGAAAAGAATGCAGGGTTACAACGTTTTACATCCTATCGGGTTTGACAGCTTCGGTCTGCCCGCCGAACAGTTCGCCATTAAAACGGGAAACAACCCAGACGGATTCACACAAAAAAATATAAAGACTTTCACACAACAGTTAAAAATGCTCGGACTTTCGTACGATTGGGACCAGACTATTTCAACCTGCGACCCCGCCTATTACAAATGGACGCAGTGGATATTCAAACAGCTTTGCAAAGAAGGTCTTGCCCGCTATGAAGAAATGCCCGTGAACTGGTGCGAAGAGCTTGGCACGGTTCTTGCAAACGACGAAATTATCGACGGCAAAAGCGAGCGCGGCGGTTATCCCGTTGTCCGCAAAAATATGAAACAGTGGGTCATTGATATAAACAAGTATGCCGAACGTCTATTGGAAGGACTTGACGGGCTTGACTGGCAGGAATCTTCAAAAATTGCCCAGCGCAACTGGATTGGTAAATCGGAAGGCGCAAACGTAACTTTTAAAGTTGACGGTACAGATAAAGACTTTACCGTATTCACAACGCGCTGCGATACACTTTTCGGAGTCACCTACTGCGTGCTTGCGCCCGAACATAAATTGGTTGACTGTATCACTACCAAAGAGCAGAGCAAAGAAATTGAAAAATATAAAAAGATTTGCGCGGGTAAATCAGAACTGGAACGCACCGATTTAAACAAAGATAAAACAGGTTGCTTTACCGGCGCTTATGCAATTAACCCCGCAAACGGCTGTAAAATTCCAATTTATATTTCGGATTACGTCTTAACTTCATACGGAACGGGTGCAATAATGGCTGTGCCTGCGCACGATACGCGCGACTATGATTTCGCAAAAAAATTCAGTCTTCCCATAATTCCCGTACTTGAAGGCGGCGACATAACCAAAGAAGCGTTTACCGGCGACGGCAAACATATAAATTCCGATTTTTTAAACGGACTGGATAAAAAGCAAGCTATCGATAAAATGGCATTGTGGCTCAAAGAACACAATTGCGGCAAAAAAACTGTAACTTATAAGTTGCGCGAATGGATTTTTGCACGGCAAAGATACTGGGGCGAACCTTTACCCGTCGTTCATCTTGAAAACGGCAAAACGCATTTACTTGAAGACGGCGACCTTCCCCTTGTTCTTCCCGAAATGGACGATTACAAATCCAAAGGCGGCAACCCGCCTTTGGAAAACGCAAAAGACTGGGTAAACGTAAAAATCGACGGCGTAAACGGAAAACGCGAAACGACCACTATGCCCGGTTCGGCAGGTTCAAGCTGGTACTTTTTAAGATATTGCGACCCGCACAACGAAAACAAATTTGCAGACTATGAGCTGTTAAAGCACTGGATGCCCGTAGACTTTTATATGGGCGGCAAAGAACACCTTGTCGGACATCTTTTGTATTCGCGTTTTTGGAATAACTTTCTTTTTGACAAAGGCTTGGTTCCGTATAAAGAGCCGTTTAAAAAATTGTTCCATCAGGGGATGATTTTAGGCGAAGACGGCAACAAAATGTCAAAAAGTATGGGCAACGTAATTAACCCCAACGATATAGTTGCCGAGTACGGCGCGGACGTTTTAAGAATGTATGAAATGTTTATGGGACCCGTTGCCGATACAAAGCCCTGGAACACGTCCAACATAGAAGGAGTTAAAAAGTTCGTTGACAGAATTCACAGACTTTACTGCGAAACGGACGCAATTTCAAAAGGCGCAAACGGCAATCTCGAAAAAATTTATAACCAGACAGTCAAAAAGGTTTCCGAAGATTATGAATCAATGAAAGTTAACACGGCTATTTCGCAGATGATGATTTTTGTCAACGCTGTATATAAAGAAATAAGCGACGGCAATGTCTTCCCTGTAAACTATGCCGAAGGGCTGATTAAACTTTTAAATCCCGTTATCCCTTTTATCACAGAAGAAATCTGGAATACGGTGTTAGGACACAAAGGCACTGTTGCCTACGAGCCGTGGCCCGTCTACGACGAAACAAAATGCGGTGAAGATATGATTGAGTACGCCGTACAGATAAACAGTAAAATGAAGACAAAAATCACCGTTGCCGCAGATATGCCATCTGACGAAATTGAAAAGTTTGTTAAAGCAAATAAAGACGTTGCCCCGCTTATAGAAGGTAAGCAAATTAAAAAATTTATACTTGTTCCTAAAAGACTGATAAACATAATATTATAAAAAGCGTCCCGCGGTTATCTCCGCGGGACGCTTTTTGTTTTATAAATTAAAGAGATTCCAAAAGTTTAACAACATCGCCGACAGTCTTTACGTCGGTCACCTTGTCTTCGGGAATGGTCTTGCCCGTATTGTCTTCCAAGTTCATTAAAAGTTCTACAACGTCAAGCGAGTCCGCTCCTAAATCTTTTACTATATCGCTTTCCAAAGTAATTTTGGATTGTGCAACCCCCAACTGCTCTGAAAGTATTTTTGCTACTTCATCAAACATATTCTACCCTCCGTGTTATATAACAAACGCATTCTACTATAAAAACGCCTGTTTGTCAACTAATTCGCTTGCTTTTTGACTTGCTTCAAAGAAAGCCCTATGCGGTGTTTTGCTTTATCTAACGTAATAATAACAGCTTTTACCTGTTGTCCCACCTTTAAAACGTCGGACGGGTGACGGATATATTTATCCGTAATTTCGGAAATATGGACAAGACCGTCCTGATGCACGCCTATGTCGACAAACGCGCCGAAGTCGATAACGTTTCTTACAACGCCGTCAATCTCCATACCGACAGCTAAATCTTCTATACCCATAATATCCTTTCTCAACTGCCTTTGGGGAAGGCTGTCACGGATATCTCTGCCCGGTTTAACAAGTTCTGCAATTATATCGTTCATTGTCGCCACGTCAAGACCGCAATATTCTGCAGCTTTGTTTTCGCCGTATGCCTTTACCTTTTCGGGAAGTTCTGCAAGTTTTCTTTCCCTTATATCAGCGTCTCCGTAACCGAACAAAGATAAAAGTTTTTCTGCTTTTTTGTACGATTCGGGGTGAACTGCGGTATTGTCCATTATATTTTTACCGTCGGGAATACGTAAAAATCCCGCGCACTGTTCGTATGCTTTCGCCCCGAGTTTTGCAACGTTTAAAAGCTGCCCGCGCTCTGAAAATTTTCCGTTCTGTTCACGGTACGTAACTATATTTTTAGCAATTCCCGCATTTAGCCCCGCAACGAATTTCAAAAGAGACACGCTTGCGGTGTTCAAATCGACGCCGACGCTGTTAACGCAATCTTCAAGCACGCCGCCCAGAACACCGTCAAGGCGCTTTTTATCCATATCGTGCTGATACTGACCTACGCCTATCGATTTAGGGTCTATTTTAATCAGTTCTGAAAGCGGATCCTGCAATCTTCTCGCAATTGAAATTGCCGAACGCAAAGTTAAATCGTAGTCGGGAAACTCTTCAACCGCAAGGGGACTCGCCGAATACACGCTGGCGCCCGCTTCGTTTACAACGGCATAGCTTACGTTTGCTTCAATTTCTTTCAACAGGTCGGCAACGAAAATTTCCGTTTCTTTGCTCGCCGTACCGTTGCCAATTGAAATTATATCGACCTTATGCTTTTCAATTAAGTACTTAATTATTTTTTTACTGCCATCGATATCGTTCTTGGGCGGCACGGGATATATGACCGACGTGTCAAGCACTTTGCCCGTTTCGTCAACTACGGCTACTTTACAACCGGTACGGTAACCGGGGTCCAACCCCAAAGTTACTTTACCCTTTACAGGGGGCTGCAACAACAGCGGACGAAGGTTTACTTCAAACATCTTTATCGCCTGTTCGCCAGCCCTGTCGGTAAGAATTGCACGGACTTCCCTTTGAATTGACGGTTCTATCAATCTTTCGTATCCGTCGGAAGCAGCTTCTTCTATTAATTTTGCGCAATCTTCTTCGTTCTTGTTCTTTATATATTTAATTGTGCAGACACGCTTTGCAATCGTATCGTCAAAATATATTTTAGCTTTAAGGCACTCTTCTTTTTCGCCCCTGTTGATTGCAAGAATGCGGTGATTCTTAATTTCAGGAATAAGCTCGCTGTAATCGGCGTACATAGCGTATGTGCCCTTGTCGTCGTCTTTGACGAGCTTTACCTGCATTTCGCCGTGTTTTTCCAACAGACCGCGCAATTTTTTTCTGAGTTCGGCATTGTCCGAAACTATCTCGGCAATTATATCTTTCGCACCCGAAATAGCGTCGTCTGCGGAATTCACGCCCTTTTCGGCGTCTATGTATTTTTCCGCTTCTTCGTAAGGCTTGCAAGCCTGCGCCAGAATTAAATCCGCAAGCGGCTGTAAACCCTTTTCTATTGCGACGGAAGCGCGTGTTTTTTTCTTTTGCTTGAAAGGACGGTAAATATCCTCTATTTCAGTCATTGTCTGCGCGGCGGCGATTGCGGCTTGTATTTCATCCGTCATCTTTTCCTGCTCGGTTATCGCCTTTGCGACTTCTTCCTTACGCTTTTCAAGATTTTTAAGATATTCGTATCTGTCGTTCAACGCGCGCAGAACCTGGTCGTCTATTGCGCCCGTCATTTCTTTGCGGTAACGCGCGATAAAAGGTATTGTATTGCCTTCTTCCAAAAGTTTCAGAATATTCTGAACGTGTTCGCCTTTTAAATTGAATTCTTCGGTAAGTTTTGCTGAAATGTCCATTTATCTTTTAATTCCCTTTAAATAGTTTTTTTGGTCGTTTGAAAGACGGAAACTTTCGCACGCCTTTTGAATTGCCTTATTGTGAGTTTTTTTATCCAACGTGTTTTCAAGAAGAAAACTCTTAGCCTTATCGTAAATTTTTACAAGCGCTTCGGCTATCAGCCACGCCACTGCCATATGTACGTAATATAAACTTGTATCGCTTCGCTCCGAAAGAGCAAAAATCGTTTCCGCATAGTCGTCTTCAACATAAAAATGAAGCAAAGTAGTAAGCGCAAAACGCTGGTAAAATTCGCCGTTTTGCCCAGCATATTTTCTGATATACGGCATAAATTCGTTCCTGTGGGATTTTATGCATTTTGGTGCGAAACAGTCGCAGGTCGCCCAGTTGTCTATAAGCGCAACGCACCTATCAATGTACAATATAAATTTTTCGTATTTAAGCATTGAAACCGCAGTCAGTTTAATAAACGTGACTTCGTAAAACTCATCGGGAAACGTAAGCAGTTCGTCTATGCTGTCTATATATTTTTTTGCTATTTTACGCATAACGGGTATACGTACGCCCATAAGTTTAACATTGTCGTTTTTCAAAAGTTTCTTATGAAAGGCTTTGTAGCCCTCATCGGCGCAACTTTCAAGTTCGGTCAAAAGCTGTTGATAATGCATCAAACCACTCCTTTTCACAAAAACGCGTGTTGGCGGGACTTGTTGACGGAAGTTTTATGTACGGAATTTCCATACCCCCGTAATTATCTTCAAAAATTTTATAAGCCGTAGCGCCGTTTAGTATTATATAACTTATATCGCAATTTTGCAAGAGAGTTTTCAATTCTGCTACTTTGAAATTTTTTATCGTACTGTCCTGCGAACCCGAAATTTCACACTCGGTAACAATATCCCAAAGAGCTATATTATGCGATAACAGAAATTTCTTTTTGTCCTGTACGCCCTGCGGCACGCCTTCGCCGAAAAAAGAACTGACCACACGCCAGAACCTGTTTTGCGGATTTCCGTAATAAAATTCCACCTTTCTGCTCTTGACAGACGGAAAACTACCGAGTATCAAAAGTTTGCTGTCACGGTTGAACAGCGGCTCAAAACCACATTTTACTTCGCTCATAATTTTAAAGGTCCGTTGACGTTACCTACGATTGCGGAAGAAAAACCGTTTTGATCGAAATTAAATTCCACTGCTTCGAACACGTCGTTTAAAGTTACCGAATTTATCTTTTTTACGCGCTCTTCAAAATCGTACACCCTGCCGCTGTAAATAAGTTCCTTGCCGTATAAAAGCATTTGCGAGCTCGAACTTTCCTGAGAAAATATTGATGAAGACAAAAGCTGCTCTTTGCCGCGCAAAAACTCCCCTTCGGTTACGTCTTTCGACTTTATCGCACGCACACAGTCCATAATAGCTTCCGCGCTCGTCAGATAATTTTCTGCGTTAACACCCGCGTAAATAACCAACGAACCTGCTTCGGTATAGGGCGAAACATAAGAATAAACGGTATATGCAAGCCCCAGCTCTTCCCTGACTTTTTGAAATAGTCTTGACGACATACTGCCGCCGAAAACCGAATTCATAATCTGTGTTGCATCAAAAAGCCTGTCGTACCTTTTTACCGAAGGAAACGCCAGCGCTAAGTGAATTTGTTCTATATCCTTTTTACAGAAAAGGGCTTGTCCGCATAATTTAACGTCTACGGATTTATTATCCGCAGGCGAAAAAGGCAACCCCGAAAAATACTTTTCAACAAGTTCTTCGGCGAGAGAAATTTCTATATTTCCCGCCATTGAAATTACAATATTTTCGGACGTATAATGCTTGTTTAAATAATCTTTTATATCCGCTTCCGTAAAGCCCTGCACATTACTGCGCGGACCGAGAATATTTCTGCCGTAGCCGCTTTCGCCGTAGTATGCACGCGCAAGCAAATCAAGGCACAAATCGTCGGGAGTGTCGTCGTTCATATTTATTTCTTCGACTATTACCCCCTTTTCACGCTTTATCTCGTCCGCGGGGAAAGTACTGTTTAAAAACAGGTCGGAAAGAATTTCAAACGCTTCAGCCGCGTGGCTTGTGGTGGACTTGGCGTAATAACAGGTCACGTCCTTTGAAGTAAAAGCGTTGACCTGCGCGCCAATGGCGTCCATATCGTCTGAAATTTTGAAAGCCGAACGCTTTCGGGTACCCTTGAACATCATATGCTCAATGAAATGTGAAATACCGTCTTCTCTATCGCTTTCTGCGCTTGCGCCGGTATGAACCAGTATACCCATTGTTACCGACATGAGCCCGGGCATCTGCTTTACAATTAGTCTTATTCCGTTATTAAATTTTTTGTAATGAACCATTATACTCCTAAATTATGAGATACCGTAACAGCGCAAAGACCGTTATCTCTTATGTAAGTTAATATATCCGGCAGAGCTGTAACCGTGCAATCGGTTGGATGCATCAATACAAACTCGCCTTTTTGCAGATTTTTAGTGGCGCGGTTATAAATTAAAGCCGAATCTTTGTCGCGCCAGTCAATCGTGTCCCTGCTCCACATTATAACCTTTAAACCGAGCGACTGGCAAGCGTTTAGCGTATTGTCGTTAAAAGCCCCCGACGGCGGCGCAAACAAAGTTATTTCTTTTCCGCAAATCATATTGAGAATTTTGACGCTTGGACGGATTTCTTCAAGATTGGCTTCCGTTGTCATTCTTGAATGGTCTTTATGAAAATATCCGTGACTGGCAATCTCGTGTCCGCGTTTAAAAATTTCGCGCACACAATCCACGTTGTCGTCCGCCCAGCTTCCACCTATAAAAAACGTGCTTTTTGCACCGTATTCATCCAACACGTCCAGAATTTTCAAAACGTTGTCCGTGTGTTCGTATACGTTAAACATAAGGCTTACGCCTTCGCCATTTTCTGCTCCGTAATAAAGATTTTCATTTCCGCCAGAAACCGCCACCGCTTTACCGCCGAAAAAGCCGATAAGCGACACCGATAAAACGATTGCGACAAGCAAGCAATTAGTAATTACGGTAATTAATTTGCCTTTCAATAGTTTACCCCTAAACATAAAATTCTATTTATATAATATTACGTTTAAAGGCATTTCTTGACTATTTGATTTTTATTAAGGTAACTCCGTTTTCACCTTCGCCGTACTTACCCGAACGGAAACTTTCAACGTTTTTGTGACGGACAAGGTGATTTGCTATTGCTTTTTTAAGTTTGCCCGTTCCTACGCCGTGAATAACCTTTATTTCTTCCAGATTATCCATTACCGCGCGGTCTATAAAATTATCCACTTCATACAACGCTTCTTCAACGGTAAGCCCCAAAAGATTAATTTCAAGCATAGGCTGCGTTGGTGGAATATGCTTTACAACTTTTACTTTTTCCGTCTTTTCTTGTTCGTCAATCAAAAGAAGGTCTTTAAGTTTACAGTGCATTTTCATACTTCCGCACATAATTTCAGCTTCGCCGTTTTTCAAGCCTATTACCTGTCCGCGGCTTTGCATAGGTTTTACATATACCGCCGCTCCGATTTTTATTTCGCCCGATTTAGCATGTTTGTAAATACTTTGCGGCGTTTTACGCTCTTCTTCGTCGTATGAAATATTTCCTATTTTGTTTTTTAACGTGCGCGCCTTTATAAGATCGGATTGGGAAATTTCTTCCTTTTTAAAAATGCTTTCTATCTCTTCAAGAATGCGTTCGGCGCGTTCCGTACGCTCTGATATAATCCGTCTGCTTTCAACTCTTGCCGAACGCGAAATTTTTTCCTTTTCAGAATTTACTTCGTCAATGCGACTGTTGAGCATATTAACTTTCTGTTTCCACTCGCTCTCAAGCCGCTGCGCTTCCCGCAATTTTTCTTCCGCCTGCAACCTGCTGTCTTCCGCACGGCGAAGAACGTTTTCAAAACTTCTTGCCCCTTCCGAAAGAAAACCCATTGCATCGTTTAAAATATTTTCAGGCAGACCCAGTCTGCGCGATATTGCAAGCGCGTTGCTTGCGCCCGCCAGACCTATTCTAATTGAGTAGAGCGGCTTTAAAGTATCGGAATCAAATTCCATACTCGCGTTTTCAACCTTATTCAGAGTAAAAGCATACTCTTTAAGCGAGGTAAAATGAGTCGTCACAATTCCTTTACTGCCATTGGACAGCAAATGCTTTACAACCGCTTTTGCAAGCGCCTGCCCTTCGTCGGGATTTGTTCCGCCGCCAAGCTCGTCAATCAAAACAAGACTGCCGCCGTTTGCGCCGTTGCAGATATTTTTAATGTTTAAAATATGAGATGAAAAAGTTGAAAGACTTTCTTCAATGCTTTGGCTGTCGCCCATATCGCAGAATACGTTTTCAAAAACAGCGATACTGCTACCCTGTACGGCGGGTATAAAAAGTCCGCATGCCGCCATTAAACAAAAAAGTCCGCACATCTTCAATGTTACAGTTTTACCGCCGGTGTTTGCTCCGCTTAAAATGAGAAAATTGTAATCGCCGCCAAGTTCAACGGAAACGGGAACGATTTTTTTTGCGTCTATTAAAGGGTGCCTGCCCTTGATAATGTTTATATACCCTCTGCCGTTCGTTTCAGGTTTTACGCAGTGCAATTTATATCCGTACTCCGCCCTGGAGTAGTCGGCGTCCATATCGTATAAAATTTCCATATCCGCACGCAATGCGGCGGCAAGACTTCCAAGCCTTTTCGAGAGTGACCGAAGTACCGCTTCTACTTCTTCGCGCTCGTCTATCGAAAGGGCGATAAGTTCGTTATTAAGTTCCAAAACATATTCAGGTTCAATAAAAAACGTTGCGCCGGTCTGCGACCTGTCGTGAATAAAACCGCGCACTCTGCTCTTGTATTCTGCCTTAACGGGAATAACGTATCTGTCGTTTCTTATAGTTACTATACCGTCCTGCAAATACTGAGCGTCTTTAGTCAGATATTCCGAAAGTTTGGAACGTATTCTCTCGTTAAGACCCTTTATACGTGAACGTATGGAAAACAGCTTATCGCTGGCATAGTCGCTTACAGCGTCGGGCGATATTATTTTTCGGGCAATATCTTCTTCCAAAGCAACGTCAAAGTACAGCTTTTCAGCGCGCGAACGCATTATCGCTATACTTTCATCGTTTACGCTTTTCAACCCGCCGAAAGCGATTCGTACCGAACGCAAAAGAGCATTAGCCTGTAAAAGCTGACCGCACGAAAGCGCAGAGCCCTTTTCCGCCAACGCCAGAATTTCGTCGACGTTGCCAAAGTACTCTATTTTCCCGATACCGTGTTTAAATAAAAGTTTATCGCACTCTTCGGTACACGCAAGGCGCATTCGAACTTCGCTTAAATCTTCGGAAGGTCGGCATGAAAGTATACGCTGTTTTCCACCCTGCAATACGGCGTACTCGGAAACAGCGCATAAAATTTTATCTAATTCAAGTCTTTGTAAACTTTTTTCATCCATATCAATAAATTCCGTTAACAGAGTGACCGCGGGTACTGTTTACACTTTTATGCGGCAAAGTATAATCATAAATTTTGCTACACCTAACCCCGTCAGTCACCAAATCGGCGCAGTTATAAACTTCAAAACGGCATTCACCAGCGACGTATCTGTGCAAAGGAAATGCGCGCCGTTCGCTATCGGTCAAGGTATAAATATTACGTTTGTCGCAGGAAGAACACCTTTTTTCAAACGGACAATATATCAAATCCATAATCTTTATATTTCCGCCCGAGAGATAAAATACATTGTTTCCGGCAAGCTCATTCGCTTCAATAACCGTCAGTTCTTTTGAAAGACATACGTATTTAGCGCCGATACAGTCAAGCGACACACGGTTTGAAATGTTTAACCCGCTTCCCGCAAAAAACGGCTTTTTTAATTGTTTCGCCAATTCGAAACCGAAATAACCGTCGCAATAAATCCCGTCGAATAAATGCACAAAACTGCGGATTTGTTCCACTTCTTCCCCCGTCATATAGGGCGGAACAAATAAAAATTTTTCACCGCAAAATCCTTTTAACAGTCCCAAAACGTTTTGCGAAAAATCCTGCAATTTCAATATGCCTATATCCGCATTAACCACGCTTAAATCGGTTGCGATTGCTGCGGTTTTTCCGCCTTCGATTTTTTCGATTTCAGGCAAAACAAATTCGGGCGAAAGCTGCGCATTTTTATTTTCCGTAAGACTTTCGTACAATTTTTCATAAGCGTTGCGCCGCAACGCGTTCAGTTTAGCGGAAGTTATAAACACGCCGTCAGTCTTAATATCGGCAAACTCAGGCAAAAAAGGATAGCCGTCGGTTTTCCGGAAATTACGTATTATATCTTCTTTTGAAAGCGGTCTGCTGTTTGCACATTCAAGTTCGTTACCGTCGGAAAAGTTTAAACCGTTCATTGAAATTTGCGCACGCTTCCCCGCAATAAACTCAGCCGATATTTTTACAGGTATAAACCGTTTATTTTGCAACAGTTTTTCGTTGAGTGCGGTATCGGTTGTAATAAAAACCTTGTCGCCGTTTTTAAGCCTTGCCCGCGTGTTTATTACATAACCGCCTTTGCAAGCTACGCCGCACGTGCCGCCGCCAACTTCTTTGCCGCTGCGCAGAACTTTAAACCCGTCTCCATTTGAAAATTTTAAACTTGTCTGAAGAATATATTTTAAGTTTTCAACTTTTATTATTCCCGCAAATTCGCCAATGTGTCCCTGCACAGCCGACGAAATAAACGACTTATCCTGCCCGAATGCAAGCCCTTTTGTGTAGTTACCGCGGTTATAAGTGCGTTTTAACTCGCTTAAATTGCCGTCTCTTCCGCACAATATATTCTTGTAATAATTAACCGCCGCTGAAACGTATTCGGGACGGCGCATTCTGCCTTCTATTTTAAACGAACATACGCCCGCTCCGATAAGACTGTGAATGTTTTCACCCACGCTCAGATCGGAAAGCGAAAGCCTGTATGCATGCTCTTCAAAACCGCTTCTGTCGATAGAGTACGTTTTTCTGCAAGGCTGTTTACATTTACCGCGGTTACCGCTGTTTCCGCCGGCAAACGACGACATATAGCACTGCCCCGAAAAACAAGTGCAAAGCGCGCCCTGTATAAAAGTTTCCGTTTCGATTATCTTGCTTATTTTTTCAATATCTTTGAGTTTGGTTTCTCTCGCGAGAATAACCCTGTCAAAACCGCAGTCCTTGGCAAGTTGCGCGCCCAACGTATTGCACGTGCCTGCCTGAGTTGATAAATGCAACTTAATTTGCGGCGCGGCTTGTTTGATAAATTTGCCCAAAAATAAATCCTGCAAAATAATCGCGTCTGCGCCGCTATTCCAGGCAGTAACAACCGAATTTAAAAAACTTTCAAGTTCGCAATCCTTTACAACAGTATTAAGCGCGGCATAGACTTTTACACCGAAAGCGCGGGCAAATTTAGCCGTATCCGAAAAACTTTCATTGCTGAAATTTTCAGCCGAACTCCGCGCCGAAAATCTGTCAAGCCCCAAATATATCGCGTCCGCACCCGCATTAATTGCGGCGTGAGCGCATTCTTTACTGCCCGCAGGCGCAAGTATTTCAATCATTTTTAAATCCGAATTCTTCAATTACCTTTGCGACTGCGTCCTCATTGTTTGAAACCGTTACAAAATCGGCTTCGGCTTTTAATGCGTCAGAAGCATTGCCGACCGCAATTCCTACGCCTGCCGCCTTTATCATAGGCAAATCGTTTAAATTGTCTCCTATTGCAACGGATTTTTCAAGCGGCACACCGAACTTCTCGCAAAGGAATTTTAAACCTTCACCCTTGTTGTTGCCGAGCGGCGAAACTTCTATCAAAACCGCCGCGCTGCAAGTTACTTCAAACCTTTCGCCCAGCCGTTTTTTTAATTTAACATAAAGTTCAGCTTGCTTTTCAGGCGCGACCATTACGGCAATTTTTTGGCAAAACAAACGGTTTTTTGATACATAACCGGACATTTTTCCTGTTACATATGTGGACTTTAAACCCACTATTTCTTCATACCGTTGAAGCATTTTATCGTCTTCGGGAATGACCGTATACATAGCGTCGCCCGAGTAAACGTTCGGCGGATAGTTAAGCTCTTCGATATGGCGGCAAATTGCAACCGCGTCTTCAATTTCAAATCCGCCGTATTTTATTATTTCACCGCTTTCGATATCGGCGATCACCGTACTCTGATGAGCAACCACATAGCCTTTTAACCCAAGCGCGCGTACGCATGGCATAATGCAGCACAGCATTCTGCCTGTACAAACGGCAAAAACGCCGCCGTTTGAAACGTAGCTATCGATAGCGTTTTTTACAACATCTGACACAAAGTGACTACTGTTTAAAAGCGTTCCGTCAAAGTCTGAAACTATAATGGGGTAATTAATCTCTCTCATAAATTTTCGTCAAAGTATTTCCTGATTTTTTGCGCAAGTTTTTCACCGATTCCTTCGGTTTCCGCAAGGCTTTCAACGCTTGCCGTTCTTATTTTTTCAAGCGAGCCGAACTTTGCCATAAGCGCAATACGCTTTGATTTGCCAACGCCGTTAATTTGCGTAAGCACGCTTTCCAAACTGCGCTTTGAATGAAGATTTCTGAAATACGTTATTGCAAACCTGTGCGCTTCGTCGCGGATACGTTGCAATGTTTTCAGCGCGTAATCACGGTGCGGGATTATAACGCTTTCGTCGCTGTATAAAGTGAACACTTCTTCTTCGCGCTTGGCAAGCGAAATTAATTCTATATCGCTTATTTGCATTTCCTCAAAAACTTGCTTAACAGACGAAAGCTGCCCCTTACCGCCGTCTATGATTATTAAATCGGGCTTGGGAAATTTCTCTTCTTCGTCCGTACCGAGTTTGGAAAGACGGCGCGTTAACACTTCTTTTAAAGACGCAAAGTCGTTCGCCCCTTCCACCGTTTTTATTTTAAATCTGCGGTAGCTCTGCCTGTCGGCTTCGCCGTCGATAAACACGACCATAGAACCGACTTTGTCTACGCCGCTTATGTTCGAAATGTCGTAGCACTCCATACGGCGCGGATAGGATTTCAGGCTTAAAAGCTGTTGCAAACGCTTGCAGGCGTTTACCGTCATATCGTCTTTATGCTTTATTTTGTCGACGGACTTTTCCAAAAAGTCCGCCGCGTTTTTGCCTGCCATTTTCAAAAGTTGCGCTTTTACTCCCTGTTTTGCAAGGGTGACTTCAACCGTTTTATCAAATTTTTCTTTAAAGTAATTCTGGATAAGTTCCTTTTCGCAAAACTGTTCGCAAATTATTTCGGCAGGAACTTCATGATTAGTGTAATACTGAATTATAAACGCGGTAAGCGCTTCCCCGTCAGACATATGCGCTTCGTCCAAGGCGTAACTGCTACCGCCCTGCATAATTCCCTTACGGGTCAGAAGAACGTTTACCGCGGAATATAAATTGTTCGTCGAATACGCGATTATATCCGCGTCAATATAACGTCCGAGCGCCGTTATACGCTTTGCTTCAAGTTTTGAAAGCATTGCAAGTTTGTTTTTATAGTCAATTGCAAGTTCAAAGTTTTCGCCTTCCGCAGCACAAAACATTTTTTCTTTTAAAAGTTTTTCCGCGTCTTTATAGTTGCCGTCTAAAAACGACAGCGCATTTTTCACCTGTGCGGCGTACTCTTCTTGCCCTACCCTGTGCGAACAGGGCGACGTGCATCTTTTTATATGATAATTAAGGCATTCTCTCTTGGGCTTTTCCGTTATATTGGTATGACACAGACGGACGTTGTAAGTAAGCTGTAAAACGTCCAAAATATCTTTACAGTTTATTCCGCCCATAAACGGACCGAAATATTTACAACCGTCTTTTCTAATTTTGCGGGTAATACTGAAATTAGGAAACTTTTCGTTTAAATCAGCCTTAATATAGGGATAAGTTTTATCATCCTTTAAGAGAATGTTGTATTTAGGCTTGTACTTTTTTATAAGATTGTTTTCAAGCGCAAGCGCGTCTATTTCCGAATCGGTTATTATATAGTTGAAATCATTCACGTTTTCAACCATTTTATTAACTTTTTCCGGTTTTGGGGAATTATGGAAATATTGGCGCACCCTGTTTTTAAGCACGCGCGCCTTGCCGACGTATATCACGTTGGCATACTCGTCAAGCATTATATAAACGCCCGGACTTTCGGGCAGAAGTTTCAACTTTTCCTTTATTAAGTCCATAATCCGCAAGTCTAATTATACCACTTTACCTTATTTTTTGCAATATTTTAGACAAAAATAAAAAGCCTTGCTTTTACAAGGCTTTTTAAATTTTTAACATCTGTTTGCTTAATTTTTATGAACGCCAGCCAATTTGGGTATTTCAGTCTTTACCAATGCAAGCTCGGTTATAAGATCAGTCACGTCCGAGCGCTTATTTACGCTGTCATAATAGAAGCTATTTGCATCGGTATCGAAATTCTGATTGAATTTATTGTTATTGGTAACTCTATCATACCTGTTGGTCACCGTTACAATATAAGGCGCTACCGCACTGTTTCCATTTGGCTTTTCACTTGACGGCATATTCTGGTAGAAATACCCTCCTTTACCTTCCATACTGCATTTGTACAGCTTTGCAACGCCGTAGCTGTTTTCCGTAGAATCGCTGAAACTCTGTATATCAATCATTTTGTTCTCCGGACCGTCAAAACAGCAATATTCAATTAAAGCATAAGCATACGCACGCAACGAGACGCTGGTACTCGTAGAATTATGGTAATAGTTGTTGTACATATGCATATTTGCCTGTCTTGCAAGCGGAAGACGGCTTTTACACCCGTCGTAGTAATTGTGATGGAAAGTTACGTTTGCCGTAAGCTGGTCGTTAGATCCGCCTATAAGACCCGTTTTATGCGTTTCTACATAGTGGTCGTATGAAATGGTGATATAAGAACAATACTTAAAATCTGTTGAGCCGTCGCCGTCGTGCTTATCCTGTTCTTTGCATACGTCCCAATAGTTTTTACCTTCATAGAACGTGTTATTATGCAACCAGATACGCTTTGAATCAAAATCGTCAACGCTTTCAGCTGTTGTTCTCTTACTGCCTTCAAAACTGCAAGCGTCTTCTGTATAGTCGTCAAACGTCAGGTTTCTGATTTCGATTGAATTTGACTTTTTCCAGGTCATACCCCACTGAAATAACCCCGCCGAAGTACCTATTCCTTCAAGGGTGACGTTATTTGCGCCACTTATACCGCAGTCGTTCCAACACGAGTCGAATTCGTCCTTACCGCTATCGTATTTCATTGAACCCGTCAAATTGTTTAATTTGGAAGCAACAGCTGTGTTGTATTTGAAACCAAGTTGCTCCAACTCTTCCTGTGTGTAATTTTTCTTGGAAAGAGTAATACCTTTTAACGCTTTGGTCTGGCTTATTATTTTATCCGTTACTAACTTTTCGTCATCTGATTTGGTATAATTAATTTCTTCCCACGTTGCAGCTTTAACGATATCCAAAAATCTGATTATCACGGGTTTATTCGCCCTGCTCAAATCGCCCAATATACTTACTATACCGACCTTAGAATTATTCCAAGGCGCGACTACAGTGTTTTTCGTCGCTTCGCTTACATAGACGATATATGCTCCGTCTTTGGGAGTGCCATCGTTCTTATAACCGCCCACGCCGTCCGTATCGTTAAAATGCGCGTAACCTGAGCGGTCATATGAAGTAACGGTAGCTTCCGTAGTAACTTCGCTTCCGTCGGCAGATACTTTTACGGAATAATTTCCGGCGGAAATACCGATTATGTCGGCGCGGATATAAGTACCGTCCGCATCTCTTACTTCACGTATAAGTTCGCTGTCGATTTTTTTATACTCTTTTGAAGAATTCAACGGTTTATACCAAACCGAAACATTATTTATATTTACTTTATCGCCGGGTACAATTTCAACATATGCGCCTTCTTCGTATCCGCCGCTCGCCCTAACATTAATTGCCGCCGTCAACGTCCACTTTGCATAATAAGTTTTGTCTCCGGTTTCCCCTGCGGAAATAACTTTTACTTCTTCACCTGAAAAATCAGACTGTTCAAACCAACCGTCAAACCTATATCCTGATTTTACAGGCACAGGAAGAGTTTTTTCGGTTCCGTATGAGTATCCGTTAAATACAGCGCCGTTTTCAAGTTTGCCGCCTTTTAAATCAAGCGTAACGTTATAAGTGTCCGGCGTCCATTTTGCATAAAATTCTTTTGCGCCGTATTCGCCTGCGGAAACCGAAGTTACTTTACTTCCCGTACAGGCAGAATTTTCGTACCAACCGTTCAGAGAATAATTATTCTTTGAAACGATCGGCAAAGAAGTTTCGACATTATAAGTATAAGTTTCATAACCGCTTGCCGCATACTCTTTACCGTCAATATAATATTTTATTACGTAAGTTTCAGGAGTCCATTTCGCCCAATATTCTACGTCGCCTTTGGACGACTTGGGAATGCTTATAAACGCATTGCCCGAAAGAAGATCGTCTTTATACCAGCCGCCGAAAGTATAATGCTCTTTTTCCGCATTGGGAAGAGCCGTAACTTCACCCGAAACATAAGAATCAAGCTCGGACAAAAGCGAGCCGCCGTTTACGTTTAAACTGACGTTATAAGTCTGTCCGTCGCCGGTTTCGTTTCCACCCGTAAACAAATCGCAAGCGGTAAGACCGAACATCGAAACAGCCATTGCAATAGCTACGGTTGCCTGAATTACTTTAAATTTTTTCACCCTTAATCTCCAAAACAAAAATAATTTCTATTTTAATTTTATCATAATGCTTTTTTATTTTCAAGAAAAATATAAAAAAATTTTATAATTTTTGCAAATAAAAAAACGGCGCTATTTCCGCCGTTTTTTTCAGCAACCGAGAAACTCGACGCCTTTAAGCATTACGTCGTTTACCGTGTCGTTTACAAGACTGTAAAAAATAATTTTGCCCTGCCGCTCGCTTTTGACAATTCCCAGATTTTTAAGCAACCGCAACTGGTGCGAAATAGTTGTCTGGTTTATATTTAGTACGCGCGACAAGTCGGTGACGCACATCTCGGAAATTGCGAGAGCCGACAACATTTTTACCCTTGTAGGGTCCGCAAAAATTGAAAAAAAGCAGACAATACTGTCAAGTACGTCGCCTTCGGGAACGTACTCTTTGACTAAATCGGTAGTGCGCCTGTCCAATAACATTGTTTCAACCATATCTTGCCTCCTGCATCAATTATAATGCCGCAAGTGCTGATATGTCAAAACGTTATCCTGACGCATAATGTCATATATTCTGTAATTTTGTCACTTGACTTCAATCGACTGAACAGTATAGCCTGCTTCGGTTATAACGGATTTGATTTGTTCGTTGTCGACTTCTTCACGGCTGCGGATAACCGCAATGTTCTTTTTAAGTTTAACGTCCGCAGAAATCACGTTTGTCACTGCCGACAAGGCCTTTTCAACGCGTCCCGCGCAGTGGTTACAGCACATACCTTCAATGTGAACGATTTTTTTCATATATTTACCTTCTTTAAAATTTTTATTTTTATATCTCAAAAGCCTTAAAGCGTTGCCCACAACAAAGAGCGAGCTTAAACTCATACACAAAGCGGCAAGCATAGGCGAAAAAGCAAATCCGAGCGGTGTAAACGCACCCGCAGCAACGGGTATCATTATCACATTGTAAATGAATGCCCAAAAAAGGTTTTGCTTTATATTTCTGACCGTCGCCCGGCTTAAATCGAATACCGTATCAAGCGTACGCAAATCTTCGTTTACAAGCACCACTCCGGCGGAATCAATAGCGACGTCCGTTCCGCTTCCTATGGCAATTCCCACGTCCGCTTCTTTGAGCGCGGGTGAATCGTTTATACCGTCGCCAACCATTGCCACACAGCCGCCTATACTGCGGACGTTTTTGACCGCGTTTAACTTATCTTCAGGCATAACTTCGGCAAGGAAATCTTCAATACCGATGCTTGAAGCAACAGCGGAAGCCGTTTTCTGCTCGTCGCCGGTAAGCATTGCAACGCGCATACCGCGAGCTTTAAGCATTGCCACCGCCTGCGCGCTACCTTCTTTAAGAGTGTCCGCCACCGCAATCAGCGCCCGAACTTTTTTTGAATCGGCAAAATACAGTACGGTTTTTCCTTCAGACGAAAGTTTCTCTGCCGCCGTTTTTACTTCCTGCGGGAGCTTGATTGATGAAATAAGTTTTATATTTCCCAAAAAATATTTTTCGCCGTTGTATTCTGCGGAAGCGCCTTTACCTACCGTATATACAAAATTATTAACTTCAACCCCTGTGCAGACGTAATCGACAACCGACTTTGCCAGCGGGTGATTTGAATTTTTTTCTATGCCGCAAGCTATTTTTAAAATTTCGTCCTTATCGCACCCAAAAGTCAAAACATCGCAGACTCTGGGTTTACCTTCGGTCAACGTTGCCGTCTTGTCCAAAAGAACGGTATTAAGATTACAGACGTTTTGCAAGTTTTCTGCATCTTTATACAACACGCCAAGTGACGCGCCTTTACCTGTCGCGGTCATTATTGCAACGGGAGTTGCAAGCCCCAAGGCGCATGGACAAGAAACCACGAGCACGCTGATAGCGTAAGTAACGCTGTGCGCGGGAACAACTTTACCGTCTATAATAACCCAAATAACAAAAGTCAGAATTGCCGCCACCGTTACCGCAGGCACAAAAATTCCCGCAACTTTGTCTGCGAATTTTTGGAGCGGCGCTTTGCTTGCTCCCGCTTCGCGCACCATATTTATTATTTTCGAAAGCGCTGTTTCGCCGCCGACCTTTTCCGCACGGATTTTTATAAGTCCGCTTTTCACCAGCGCAGCCGAAGTTACGCCGTCGCCTTCAACAACTTCCACAGGCAGACTTTCGCCTGTGATTGCGCACTTGTCCACAAAAGAACTGCCTTCAACCACTCTGCCGTCAACGGGGATATATTCTCCCTGTTTTACTACTACTATGTCTCCGACGGTGACTTCTTTGACCGGAACGGTTACATAGCTGCCGTCCCTTTCTATCGTTACCGTATCGGGGGCAAGTTTTAAAAGTTTTTCAATTTCGCTGCCCGTTTTTGCCTTTGACTTTTCTTCAAGCCATTTACCTACGGTTACCAAAGCAAGAATTGTCGCGGCGGACTCGAAATGCAAATCCATATGAAACCCGTACCACTGTGGGTTGCCCTGCGCGCTACCCATAAAAACAAAGACAGTAAGAACGAGCGAGTATATAAACGATACGCCGGCTCCGAGCGCAACCAACGTGTCCATATTCGGTACTTTTTTAAAGAGCGCAACCGCACCGTTTTTAAAATACGAGTAATTAAATCCAACAATCGTTGCAGAAATAATCAACTGGTAAAAAGCAAACCATTCCCCGTAACCTTTTTCGGGATTTATAAAAAAAGGTATAGGCGCGCCGAACATATGCCCCATTGACACATAAAGAAGCGGAACCAATAGACAAACCGAAACAATCAGTCTTGCAAGGGTAAATTTTCCGCTCTTCTTATTCTCCTGCGGTTTTTCCCCTTCGGCAAAAATGCCGTATCCGAGCGATTTCACGGTTTCGATTATATCTCCGTCGGAAGCTACGCTCTCGTCAAACTCAACCTTCATAGACTTAGCCATAAGGCTTACTTCGCAAGCGTTTACTCCTTCAAGTTTCGAAACCGATTTTTCTATACCCGATGAACAGGCAGAACAGGTCATCCCCGTTATATCGTATTTTTTAATCAATATTTTACTCCGTACTTTTCTGTTTAAAGATAACTTACCATTTCATTTAAGGTTTTTGACGCATAGTGTTTGTTCGCCGGCTGACTGTCTTCCGCCGGATAACCTATCGGTAAAAGCGCAACAATCTGTTCGTTTTGCGGCAGTCCGAATTTTTCCGCAATTACAGCAGGGTCAAAATAACCGACCCAGCACGACCCCAAACCAAGTTCCCAAGCCTGCAACATCATATGGGTACAGACTATCGAACAGTCAATTTCACCCGTATGGTATTTATCTGTGAACGGGTTTTTCCATTCGGCATTCTTGTCGGAAGTAATCATTATTACCAATTTAGCCCCGAATACAAATTTTGATACTTCTTTCAGTTTTTCTATTGCGCTTTCACTTTGCAACACGTATATTTTTTGCGGTTGATTGTTGCACGCCGTAGGCGCTACCCTTGCCGCTTCCAAAATAATCTGAAGTTTTTCGTCTTCAACTTTTTTATCTGAAAACGCACGCACCGAATAGCGCGATTTTGCCAAATCCATAAAACTCATTGCATTGTCACCTTTAAATTATACGGGCTTGATGCCGTTTTTTAAATTATAAAGCCTAATTCCTATATTGTCAATAGGAATTAGGCTAAATTATCTCGAATTTTATTTCGTGGCATTAATACAGTTTTTCAAAAAAATAGTTTTGACTTAACACGCTTTCTATACTCTTCCCGGAACCGAGCGCAAGCAGAACCTTGGCGGTAGCCATTTCAAAACTGATATCGTATGCCGCTATGCACATATCCGCAAGTCCAACTGCACTGCCATACGTTCTTGCGCGGCTGTCTATAGGCGCGATTACGACCTGAATACCCAGTTCTTTACAGTAATTTAAGAAATTAACAAAATTCGCTTCTTTACCCTTTGTGCAAACTGTGCCGCTGTGGTAAAGCTGAACCATAACGGCTTTGGGTTTTACTTCGGTAAAGCGGTAAAAATCGAAATTAAGTAAAGAATGCGCCTGGATTGTTACCATATCCATACAAAGTTTTTGCGCGTCGCAAAGCGTTCTGTTTTGTCTTAGCTTTGAAATTCCGGGATTTAATGGATTGTTATTGTATACAAAATCTCCATCTCTTATCTCGCCGAAATGAACGTTCAAAATGCTGTCGTATTCGCCGCTTATCTGCGTCGCGGCGGTCAAACGGCTGGCAAGGTGGATTTTACACTCTTCACCATGATTGGTAAAAGATACGAACACACCGCCGTAATCCGCAGATTGGATAAACGTGACCGCCCCCGCAAAATTTTCAAGTCCCCTGCTCCTTTCGTCGTCAAGCGGATATAGTGCGGAAACAAAAACCACGGGGATTTTCACATCGCAAAAAAGCTGGCTGAAAAGATTTGCGGTAAAGCATAGCGTATCGGTACCGTGAGTAATTATTATACCGTCATACTTATCTTTATCCACACTGCGTACGCAGTCAGCCATAATTTCCAGATCGGAAGGCTGAACGTTTTCGCTCAAAATATTCAACGGTCTGAGTTCGTCGAAAACGGTGCCGTTACCGAAACGTCCGATAAATTTTTCCAGAAGCAGGCTTTTACTCTCTTCCTTCAATCTGACTATTCCGCCGCTTGAATACGAGCCTATAGTTCCGCCCGTAAATATAACGCTAATTCTATTATTGGCTTTCATAAATAATTATAAATTTCCTACCGTTCTGGGAAAAAGCAGAGTGTCACGGATATTTTGCACGCCCGTGATATACATCAGAATACGCTCTAAACCAAGTCCGAAGCCGCTGTGCGGTACACTGCCGTATTTTCTTGTATCAAGATATTCGGTATAAGCGTCAAGAGTCATACCCTTTTTAAGCATTGCCGCTTTAAGTTTTTCGTAGTCCGCTTCTCTTTCGCTGCATCCTATTATTTCACCTACGCCGGGAACAAGCAAATCTGTTGCGGCAACCGTTTTTCCGTCTGCATTTTGCTTCATATAAAACGACTTAATATCTTTTGGATAATCAGTTACAAATACGGGTTTTTTGAAATATTCTTCCGTTAAATATTTCTCGTGTTCTGTCTGCAAATCGCTGCCCCACTCCACGGGATATTTAAATTCCTTGCCGGACTTCTTTAAAACTTCCACCGCTTCGGTATAAGTTATTTTTCCGAAGTCGCTTGCAATTACTTTTTTAAGTTTTTCGATAAGCCCTTTTTCAACGCGCTCTTCAAAATAAGCAAGTTCGTTGGGACAATTTTGCAAAACATCGGAAATTATTGACTTTATAAAATCTTCCGCAATTTCTATTATGTCGTGTATATCGGCAAAACAGACTTCGGGTTCAATGTGCCAGAATTCCGCCGCGTGACGGGTAGTATTGCTGTGTTCTGCGCGGAAAGTAGGTCCGAAAGTATAAATTCTACCAAGCCCCGTCGCCGCCATTTCTCCTTCAAGCTGACCAGAAACGGTAAGTCCCGTTCTCGTGCCGAAAAAATCACCCGAAAAATACTCTTCTTCGGTCTTGGCTTTGACGTTCCAGGGCAGGGTTGTTACGCGGAACATCTCGCCCGCGCCTTCACAGTCGCTACCCGTAATTATGGGAGTATGAACGTACTTGTAGCCATGTTTGTGGAAATATGTGTGAATGGCAAAAGAAAGCTGGTTTCTTACCCCAAAAACCGCTTCAAAATATTTCGTACGCGGTCTTAAATGGGGAATGGTACGCAAAAATTCAAGCGTATGGTGCTTTTTCTGCAAAGGATAATCCTGCGGACACGAGCCGAGTACGGTTATGTCCGAAGGTATCATTTCAAAACCGTTGCGTTCGCTTGCAATAAATTTACCTTCCACCTTTAAAGCCGCACCGACAACCAAAGCGGGTCTGTATACGCTTTCCTGCATATTATCCTTTTCTATTATCAGTTGTAAGTTTTTAAGAGTTGTACCGTCGTTGAGTTCGATAAACGCAACGCCCTTAGAATCACGCCACGTCCTTACCCAGCCGCATACCGTTACGCTTTTCTGCAAAAAATCTGCGCTTTGTGAAAACAGAGTTTTAATATCAATATGTTTCATAATTAACTCCTATCTAAAAAAATACGGACTGCCTTTTTAAAGGCAGTCCGCAAATTTGATTAGTCTTTCTTTTCGTCCTTGGAAACTACCTCAACCTTGTCGTAGTAGCCGCAATTAGCACAAACGCGGTGAGCCTGCTTCTGTGAATGACAATGGGGGCACTCCACAAGTGTGGGAGCGGTTGCTTTGTAATTCGCAAATCTGCTGTTCGTCCTTGCTTTGGACTGTTTTCCCTTAGGTACTGCCATATTTATACACCTCTTCTCTTTTTACTTATTGTTAACGTCAATACCGCCGCAGTCCTCTTTGCACAAAATCAAATTTGGTTGACTGAAAAGTATTGCATCCGTTACGGCTGTAGTTAAATCGATAACCCTGCCGTCGTATGTATAGTTATCGGGGTCTTCTACTGTTACGAAAAGCACGTCAAACTCTTGCTTTATCTCTTGGTTTGCATTGTTCAGACAATACGAACACTGACCGCTTATAACGTAATCTACAGTGAAATTCACCCCTACGCTGTCGTCGTCGTAAATTTCAAAACTGCCGCAAACCTTTACCGCGCCGTTTATCCGACACAGCGGTATAAGACACGTTCCTTCGGGCGGGTCAAACTGAAATTCGAAATCCCCCGTGTAGCGTTTAAGCGCAATTTGCTTTTGAACCTGAATTTTCATATCGAAAGATGACTTACCGTGTATTCCGCCCGATTACATCATAAATGCAATAAGGCGCAAGTACTTTGAAATTATATTATATAGCCAATTCTTTGTCAACTCATTTTAAAGGCGCGTAAAGAATTTTTTTATAAAAGCGCGGCGGTTTCCCTTGCGATTACCAACTCTTCATTGGTGGGAATTACAAGGACTTTGACTTTTGAATCTTTGGTGGAAATTTCGTGAATTCCGTCAGTTCTTTTTGCGTTTTCATTTTTATCGAATTTTACGCCGAGAAATTCAAGCCCTTCCAATACGCCTTCTCTCACGTTGGGAGAATTTTCGCCTATTCCCGCGGTAAATACTATACAGTCAAGCCCGCCCATTGCAGCCGCGTAAGCGCCAACAAATTTTTTGGTCTGATAGTTGAACATATCCAATGCAAGTGCGCAACGGTTATTACCGTTTTTGGCACCTTCGTCCAAATCCCTGAAATCGCTTGAAACACCAGAAATTCCCGCAACGCCGCATTTTTTATTGAGATATATTACGGCTTCGGAATGGTTTAATCCCTTTTTACGGGCTAAGAATTCTACCGCAGAAGCGTCAATATCGCCCGAACGGGTACCCATCAAAACACCCGCGAGAGGTGTAAAGCCCATTGACGTATCAACGCACTTGCCGCCGTCCACAGCGGAAATCGACGAGCCGTTTCCGAGATGGCAGGTTACAATTTTAAGCTGTTCGGGTTTTTTGCCGAGATATTTAGCGGCTTCAGCCGATACAAATTTATGGCTGGTGCCGTGCGCGCCGTAACGTCTTACGCCGTACTCTTTATAATCTTCATACGCAATTCCGTAAAGGTAAGCCTTTTCGGGCATAGTCGCGTGGAAAGAAGTATCGAAAACAAGAGCCATGGGCGTCTTTGGCATAACTTCCATACACGCTCTTAAACCGGTCGCCGCCGCAGGATTGTGCAGGGGCGCAAGCTCGAACGTCTTTTCTTCCAAAGTCTTTAAAACTTCGGGAGTAACCAATGTAGTCTTTTTGAAATATTCGCCGCTGGCAACTATTCTGTGCCCTACCGCGCCTATCTCGTCCATAGACTTAATTACGCCTATGCCTTCGTCTTTAAGCGCGTGTAAAACAAGTTCGATTGCCACTTTATGGTTGGGCATATCCTTTTCGTAAGTTTTTTCGTTTCCGTTGCCCTTGGCTTTTAAAACAGAACCGGGAATACCTATTCTTTCACAGCCGCCCTTTGCCACAACCTTTTCGGTCTGCATATCTATAAGCTGGTATTTAAGCGAAGAACTACCTGCATTTATAACTAAAATTTTCATAAGTCAAACTCCTTTTTACTCCGCCTGCAAAACAGTGACTGCTACCGTTGCCACAATATCGTCGACACTGCAACCGCGCGAAAGGTCGTTTAACGGCTTTGCAAAACCTTGACAAACGGGACCTACAGCCATATATCCGCCGAAGCGCTGTGCAATTTTGTAGCCTATATTACCAGCGTTTATATTGGGAAAGACAAATACGTTTGCACTGCCCGCCACTTTTGAACCGGGCGCTTTCAGTTTGCCCACTTCGGGTGCTACCGCCGCGTCAAATTGGAACTCGCCGTCAAGCGCAAGCTCGGGAGCGGCTTCTTTTGCAAGGCGCGTAGCTTCCTGCACTTTCGGAACAGAACAGGTAAACTTATCGTCGTTACCGCTACCCTTGGTAGAGAACGAAAGCATAGCCACTCTCGGTTCTATGCCCGCAATAGCTTTCGCCGTCTTTGCGGACGAAATTGCAATATCCGCAAGTTGCCGGGCGTCGGGCTCGATATTTATCGCGCAGTCCGCAAACACAGCAACGCCGTCGGGATTGTATTCGTGCTTATTGGGAGCAATCATAATAAAACAGCTTGAAACCGTCTTAATACCGGGCGCGGTTTTAACAACCTGCAAACCGGGACGGAGAGTGTTTGCCGTAGAATGGCATGCACCCGAAACGTAGCCGTCAACGTCGCCCGCTTTAAGCATAAGCGCGCCGAACATGGTTCTGTCTTTCGCCTGTTCGTTCGCCTGTTCTTCCGTCATGCCCTTAGCCTTTCTTGCTTCGTACAAAATCTTTGCGTACTCCGCAGTTTTATCGGACGTAAGCGGGTCGATAAGCGTAATTCCGGTAAGATCCACGTCGGGAGCCACTCTTTTACATTCTTCATAGTTGCCTATAAGAACGATTTTGGCAATTCCTTCTTCGGTGATTTTAGCCGCAGCTTCCACTACGCGTTTATCTTCGCCTTCGCAAAGAACAATCGTCTTTTTACGGGTAGCCGCCTTTTCTTTAATTTCCCTTAAAAGCGACGGCGTGCCGTTTATTGCGTCGACTATTTCGTTTCCGGCTTTCTTGATTTTATCAAGCAATGACATTTCATTTCTCCTTAAAACACTTTATTTATCCGAATTTTTGGGTTATAATATATTTGTTCGGACAACTTTATCCCGTACATTATATAATAATAAATTAAAATTGTAAAGTTATAAAATGAAAATTTGCGCAATAATTTGTGAATTTAACCCATTCCACAACGGACATAAATATTTCCTTGAACAGGCAAAAAAAGCAAGCGGGTGCGACGCTTTGCTGTGCATAATGAGCGGCTCTTTTACCCAGCGCGGGGAAATGTGTATCCTTGATAAATTCACTCGCGCGAAACACGCCATACTCGGCGGAGCCGACTGCGTAATTCAGCTTCCCGCAACGTTTGCCGTTGCTCCTGCGGAAATTTTCGCAAAGGGCGCGATTAAAATTTTGTCTTCCGTTCCGGAAATTTCTTACCTTGCATTCGGATGCGAAAGCGGACTGCACGAAGACTTTTTAAATGCGGCGAAACTGCTTTTGAACGAGAGTAAAAAATTTAAAGACGTTTTATCCGAAAAACTTAGCGGCGGCGAAAGCTATATTAAAAGTTATGCCGCGGCGTTTGAATCCTGCGGCGGCAACGGCGAACTTCTGTCAAAACCCAACAACGTTTTAGCTTTGGAATACACAAAAGCGCTTATGCGAATAAATTCGGATATAAGTATTTTACCGATAAAACGCATAGGCGGCGGATACAGCGACGGCGAACTTAAAGAAGATTTTTCTTCCGCTACGGCTATCCGTCAAAATCTTGCCGACTTAAAAGTCAAAAATAACTTACCCGATTTTGTTTATGACGATTTGCAAAACGCCGCCACGGGAAACTACGACAGTATGTTACGCCACTGTCTTTTCAAAACAGGAACCGACAAGCTGAAAAGAATTTACGGCTGCGGCGAAGGCCTTGAAAACAGAATTAAAAGTCTTGACGGCAATCCCGTACAGGAGATTATAAACGCTGCCACATCAAAAAGATACTCTTCTTCACGTATAAAAAGGATACTCTGTGCAAACGCGCTTGAACTGTATCGGGACGAAAGCGAAAGATTTTTAAACAACGAACTGTATATAAAGGTACTTGCAATTAAAAAAGACAAAGCGGACCGGATGTTAGCCGCGCTTGCGAAATCGGACTACCCGCTTATAACCGACGGCAGCTCCGCGCTTACAAAACTTACCGATACGGCAAAACAGTGCTTTGAAAAAGACAAAAACGAATTGAATGTCTGGAATTTTATAAATATGACTAAAATACCGGACCGATTAACGATAGTTTAACACCCCGACTTCCTAAGGTTTTTTGTTTACGGAAAGCGCCGCAGCGGATTTACGCTGCGGCGCTTATAACAATTTGAGATTAATCTGTAAGCCGAGTTCTGTCGTGTACGGTCATCTATCTACTCTTACAGTCGCCTGTAAGATTCAGCGATATTTACGGATAAAGACGGACGGGCAGCCCTTGAATTAAATCAGTCCTTATCCCAATCTTGCATCGGGTGGGGTTTAATTGGCTCCCCGCGTTACCGCGGGGACGGTGAGCTCTTACCTCGCCATTCCAACCTTACAGCAAACGCTGCGGTATATTTCTGTTCACTTTCCTTGAAGTCGCCTTCTCCTGCCGTTAACAGGCACCCTTGCCCTGCGATGCTCGGACTTTCCTCACGCTGCTTGCGCAGCCCGCGACCGTATAATTAACTCAAATCAAAAATATTTTAACACAATTTAAAAAATAAGGTAACTATTTTACCTGCAATAATATTGATTTTTTAAATATTTTATTTTAAAATGGACTAAAGACAATTTTGGAGAAAGGAATGAAAAAGACAAAAATAATCTGTACTTTGGGTCCGGCATCAGACAGCGAAGAAATTTTAGCCGATTTGATTGACGCGGGCATGAACGTTGCGCGTCTAAACTTTTCACACGGGACGCATGAAGAACACGCAATAAAGATTGCAAAAATTAAAAAGGTCAGGGAAGCGAAAAAAGCCCCCCTCCCCATTATGCTGGACACAAAAGGTCCGGAATTCAGAATAAAGACTTTTGCAAACGGCAAAATCACATTAAAAGCGGGCGATATTTTTACCTTTACCACAGAAGATATAATAGGCGACAAAAACAGAGTTTCCGTTTCGTTTGCGGGAATTTGCGACCAAATGGTTAAAGGCGACAAAATTCTCCTAAACAACGGGCTTATGATTTTTGAAGTTGAAAAAGTCGAAAAACCCAACGTTATATGTAAAACCATAGTCGGCGGCGACCTTTCAAACAGAAAAAGTATGTTTTTCCCCGACAAAGAACTTAATATGGTTTACCTTTCCGAACAGGATAAAGCAGATATCAAATTCGGCGTTGAGCAGGGCGTTGATTTCATAGCCTGTTCGTTCGTATCTAAGGCGCAGGACCTTATAGACGTAAGAAACTGGTTGCGCGAATGCGGCTCGCCTGACGGAGAAATTGAAATAATTGCAAAAATCGAGAGCCGTGCCGGCGTGAACAATCTCGAATCGATTTTGGAAGCATCAGACGGCATAATGGTTGCGCGCGGCGATTTGGGCGTTGAAGTTCCTTTTGAAGAGTTGCCCAGCATTCAGAAAACAATAATAAGAACCTGCCGCGTTCACGGCAAACGCTCTATTACAGCCACCGAAATGCTTGAATCTATGATAAAACAGCCCCGCCCCACCCGTGCCGAAATTTCCGACGTTGCAAACGCAGTTTACGACGGTTCTTCCGCGATAATGCTTTCGGGAGAAACGGCTGCCGGAATGTATCCCGTTGAAGCCGTACGCGCAATGGCGAAAATTGCACAGCAAGCCGAAGCAAACACAAACTATATCGCGTATATAAAAGACGCGGACTATCATATAACCAAACTTTCGGAAGCGCTTTCACACTCTGCCTGTACGCTGGCGCATGACATAGGCGCAAGCGTAATAGTGGTCTGCACACGAACAGGCGGCACTGCAAGAACGGTTTCACGTTTTCGCCCGCTGATTGATATAATCGGGATGACAACGGATGAACGCGCTTACAGAAAGCTGGCTTTAAGCTGGGGAGTAACCCCCGTAATCAGTGAAGAGTTTTACTCGGTCGACGTACTGTTCCACTATGCAAAACGCGCGGCAATGGATTCCGGACTGGTCAAAAAGGGCGATAAAATTGTTTTAACGGGCGGCACTCCCAACGGCAAGAGCGGAAACTCAAACTTAATAAACGTAGAAACAGTTTAATTGAATTTTAAAAAGGCGGACTTAAGCGTAGTTACCATAGGGAATTTATCCACATAAATATAAATAAGTATAGCGCACCCACTATACTTGCAAGCAAGGCAAGTGCGATTTTACTTGACATTTTAAAGATTGTTATTTAATAACAGAGCGATAAACAGAAATTTGGAGAAGAAATTTATCTATGGGCGACAACGAATTAAAAGAAATATGGCAAGAAGAATTAAATATTTTCAAAGGCATACTTTTCAATAATTCCGAGTTTGCCGAAGGTACAGAAGATTGTCTTTCGCATAAATTTGACTGTACCGAGTTTGAAGTTCTCAAACAAGAGTACAAAATACAAGAGATAGCAGGCAACGGTACTTCTTTTGAAAAAGCAGTAAACCTTACACGCTACTTTGCTCCACGCCTTCTTCACGACGGCAACTTTGATAATCATATAAGCTGTAATGCGTTAGAGCTTTTGAAATATAGTTTAAATAAACCATCTTGCGGAATAAACTGTCTGAATAAATCAAAGATTTTGCAAGAATTGTGTCTTGCGTTAAAAATTCCTGCTCGTAGGGTATGGATTATGCCGTATTCGCCTTATGATATGGAAAATCACGTTGTAACCGAAATATACGATGACACGTTAAGCAAATGGGTAATGCTTGATGTTACAAGTAACGGCTATTTTGCCGATGCCATAGGTGTACCTTTGTCAGTCGTTGAAATTCGCCGGAATTTTGCTCTAAATGAAGTGTGCGACTTTATTAAAACGGTATCAGAGTGTGCGAAAGTGTTTTCTGATAAAAAAGCGGAAGCAATATATTATGAAAGGTATTTTGCAAAAAATTCATTTTGGTATGTGGTTGAAAAGAATAATACTTGCGGCGATGACGGGGAACGGCTGTATTGTATTCCCAAAGGCTTTAATCGGTATGCGTGGACAAAGCAAAACTTGGAATACAGATTGCATTGCTTACCGAATAATGAAGCCATAAGTCAAAGATTAAAAGCTATAAGCGAAGCTGAGTATAAGCAGGTAAGCAGTATTTCTATATTATCACTTGCGCCGTAACTAAATTTCAATTTAGTTTACTTAATCACAAGCATAAATAGCTCTCGAACAATTTGTTCGAGAGCTATTTATTGTTATTCGTTTTTCATTCCCTATGAGAATTGTGTTTGATGTCCGCCTTTATTTTTTAATGAAAGAAGCCTGTAATCCCTTTCGGGTACAGACTTCTAACAGAGAATATGAAAAAAAGTTTAATGTATAAGCCTTATTTGATTACTTGAATTATAACATCCGTTTGTGAACGTAATATGAAAAATTAATGAGTTTTATACTTTTCGTAAATTTTTTCGGCAGTCTTTAACCCGTCCGCCGCCGAACTCGTTATTCCGCCCGAATACCCACTGCCTTCGCCGCAAGGATACAAACCTTTTAAACTTACGCTTTCACAATTTTCGTCGCGGATAATTTTTACAGGTGAAGAAAAACGCGTTTCCACCCCTGTCAGCACGGCGTCGGGTGAAGCAAATCCTTTCAACCTTCTGTCCATATCTGGAATAGCCGCTTTAAGCGCCTGAACCGTAACTTCGGGAAAAACTTCGTCAAGCGGCGCAAAATTTACGCCTGCGCCGTAAGTCGGCTTTACGCTTTTAAAATCTGAAGAAATTTTCCCCTTTGCGAAATCCCCGTAAAGCTGTACGGGCGCGGAATAATTTTTACCGCCTGATTCATATGCCCGACGTTCAATTTCTCTTTGAAAGCGCATCCCCGCAAAAAGGTCGTCCGCGCCGAAATCTTCCTTTTTCATCTGAACCATAAGGGCGGAATTCGAATTTTCGCCGTTGCGTGCGTAAAGGCTCATGCCGTTTGTAACCACTCCGCACTCTTCGCTTGCGGACGGAATGACCACTCCGCCGGGACACATACAAAAAGTGAAAACTGTCCGCCCGTGAGCGTGCGACACTAATTTATAATCGGCAGTCGGAAGATTTGCATAATTTTTGCCGTACTGCGCCAAACCGATTTCGCGTGCGAGATGTTCGATTCTGACGCCGATCGCAAATTCTTTTGCCTGCATTTCCACACCGCAGTGCGCAAGCGTTTCAAACGTATCACGAGCGGAATGCCCTATTGCAAGCACCGCGCAATCTACCGCAATTTCGCTCTCGCTGCCGTTTATAGCATCTTTAACAATAAGACTTAGGAGATTGCCGCCGCTGTTTACAAAGCCCGTAACCTTGGTATTAAACAGATATTCGCCGCCACGTTCAACAATGTAACTGCGGATATTTTGAAGAACTTTAAAAAGCCTGTCGCTACCGACGTGCGGCTTGTTGAGATACGCAACTTCTTCCGGCGCACCGAATTTTACAAAAATTTTCAAAACTTCTTTATTGAATCCGTCGTGGGTTTGCGTGTTAAGTTTACCGTCCGAAAAAGTACCTGCGCCGCCTTCGCCGAACTGAACGTTTGAATTGACGTTTAATATTCGCCTGTCAAAAAATTTTTGAATAGTCTGCTTTCTGTCTTCTACCCTTTCGCCGCGCTCTATGATAACGGGAATTATACCACGGTCAATAAGACGAAGGGCGCAAAAAAGTCCTGCCGGACCGGAACCTATGACCGCTACTTTGGGCGGATTTTTCAATTTGTCCAAAGCAGGTTCAGCCGCTTCTTCTTCATCGGAAAAAGCTACGGAATAAACCCAAAAAATATTGCCCTTGTCGCGGGCGTCCAGCGACTTTTTAATTATCGAAAAACGCTTTAACGAAGGCAATTTTTTTTGGGCGATATGCAAAAGTTTATTTTCGCTTTCGCCTATTTTAAGTTTTATATTGTCAAGCCTGCAAATCATAATCTTTTAATTATTGCGTCAGCCGCCGCCATTCCGCTTGTAAAAGCCCACTGTAAATTGTAACCGCCGCAGTCGCCGTCAACATCCAGAACTTCACCCGCGAAAAACAGATTTTTGACCAGCTTGCTTTCAAGCTCGTCCGTAATTTCGTCCGTCCTTATTCCGCCCTTAGTGACCTGCGCATAATCAAACCCCAAAGTACCCGTGACCGGCAAGCGAAAATTTTTCAGAACGTTCACTATTCCTGCAACGCTTTTATCTTCGGCGCGCGAAATCACTGCCCTGCCCAACTGGTTGTGAAGAGTACCTGACAGAACTTCGCCAAAAGGCGTTCCCCCGCTCAATCTCTCCGTAAGATTTTTGGCTATAACGTATCTTGGAAAATCGGGTAAAAATTCAAGCGACAGTTCCACACTCTGCAAATCTGACATATATGCGGTCAGCCCGAATATCGCATTACCGGAAACGCCGTAATCGGTAAAAATCACATCTCCGCGCTGTTCGCCCACAACAGAGCCCTTCCATATGGCACTGACGTTACAGTCAACGCGTATTCCCTTTAACGTTTTAATATGCTTTGTATCGGTTTTCAACTGGACAAGCGACGGATAAAGCGGCGTTAAAACGTGTCCGAAAGCTGTAACCAAACCGTACGCACTGCCGTCCGTTTTAAACTGTTTTTGCGCCTTACCGCCTGTACAGAAAACTACGTAACGCGCCGAAACCCGACCACCGTCGGAAAGACTTATTTTAAATCCTTTTTCAAGCCGTGCAACTTTGGTCGAAAGTAGAATTTCACACTTGCCTTTCAGCCTTGAAATAAGCGCGTCGCAAAGCGCGGAAGCCTGTCTTCCCGCAGGATAAATTCTACCGTTGTCGTCAGCCGTAAAAAGGCAACCGAATAATTCCGTTACGTCATACAAACCGCTGCACGCAATTTTATCAACCAAAGACAAATTACCGCCGTGATAATGCTCGGCGCCCATATCCAGATTTGAAACGTTCCCCTGACCGTTACCTGTTGCGGCAAGTTTTTTGCCGAGACGCTCGCACGCGTCTATTATACATATCTTCAATTTTTTACCGCTTCTCAGCAGACGGACCGCGCAAGCCATACCCGAAGCGCCGCCGCCGATTACGGCTACGTCATAATTCATATAAACTTTCCCTTTCGTTCATTTTATTACAAAAGGCTTAAACTGTCAACGTTTAAGCCCTTGCAATATTTCTTCAAACTTTTCAAGATGCAATTTTTCGTCTTGCAAAATCCGAGATATTATATCTTTAAGCTGGTCGCATTTAAGGCGCGTCAACATTCTCGAATACAGCGCTATCGCCTTTTTTTCAGCCAGAATATCGTCTTCTATCATATGTATTAAATTGCGCGAGTACGTAACGTATTTAGCAGAATAAAAGTTGAAAGCGGTAGGCGGATTTTGGCAGTAGACGGGTTGCGCGCCAAGCGCGGTAATAGTTTTTCCCAGTAGTTCAAGATGAATCATTTCCGCAATGGCTATGCTCTTTATTGTTTGCGCAACTTCTTTATAACCGCATTTGTCGAAATTGAAATAATGGTAAAAATACTGAAGTATAGCGTTCAGCTCACCCGTAGGCGAAGCATACGCCGGCGATATAACCGCCAGACTGTAAGCGTCGGGCGTAAGCCCTTCGGTCGTAGGAAATTCTGCTTGCAAAGTCAAAGGTCTTGCCATAAAAAACGCGCTCCTTTTCGCTTTACCATTTTATGAAAAAGAGCGCTGTTTTGGCACAGTAATTATTTAGTTAAAACGTAGTAATCGTAATAAGTTTCTCCGCCGTCGCCGACAAGCGGGCTACTTGAAGGCATAAACCCGATTTTTAAAAATGCGTTTTTTCTTTCTGCGGCAAAAGGTTTTACTTTTGTGGCTATTTTATCACAGTAAAACCAGTCGAACGCACAATTTTTAATTAGCGATATAATTTCTGCGATTGTTCCCGCACGTTCGTAATCGCTACGCAAATCAAGGCGCATAAGCCCGCAATTGTCAAAGTAATCTTTTTCGCTGTCGCGGTGAAAAAGTTCGATTGTTCCTACCACACAGCCGTTTGATTTATCCACAACCGCCCAACGCACGAAATAACCGTGTTCATAACTGAAAACCCAAAATTGAACCGCTTTTTTCATTCTTTGCAAAGTTTGATAATGAAAGTCGTCGCCATGGCAGTTGTCACAGTTAAAAAACGGAACTGCTTTCTCATCGGAATAAACTTTTAAAAGCTCTTCGGCATCGCTCTCTTTAATGCCGCGGAGAATAAAATTTTGGCTTTCCAATACGGGTAATTTTTCGTAAACATTCATAAATTACCTACTTACGTCAGTCTAAAATCTGTTTTAAAAACTGACCTGTATAGCTTTTGGGACATTTAGCCACTTCTTCCGGCGTGCCCGTTACAACTACAGTTCCACCCTTATCGCCGCCTTCGGGTCCCAAGTCTATAATCCAGTCCGCCGTCTTTATAACGTCGAGATTATGTTCGATTACAAGAACGGTGTTACCGCCGCTCCTTAATCTTGCAAGTATGCTTACAAGTTTGTCCACGTCATAGCTGTGCAGTCCCGTAGTCGGCTCGTCAAGAATGTAAAAAGTTCTGCCGGTACTTCGCTTTGAAAGTTCTGTGGCAAGTTTAACGCGTTGCGCTTCCCCGCCAGAAAGAGTTGTTGAACTCTGACCTAATTTTACATATCCCAGCCCCACGTCGCAGAGAGTTGACACTTTATTATATATTGATGTCACGGGCTTAAAAAACTCCGCGGCTTCTTCCGCCGTCATTTCCAGCACATCGGAAATAGATTTACCTTTGTATTTTACGTCAAGCGTTTCACGGTTGTAACGTTTACCGCCGCACACTTCGCAAGGGACGTAAATATCGGGCAAAAAGTGCATCTCTATGCGTATAATACCATCGCCCTGACAGTGTTCACACCTGCCGCCGGCAACGTTGAATGAGAACCTGCCGCTTTTATAGCCCTTCTCTTTTGCGTCGGGCGTTGCGGCAAAAAGGTCGCGTATCATTGTAAATACGCCCGTATATGTCGCGGGATTGCTTCTGGGTGTTCTGCCTATCGGCTGCTGGTCGATAGCTATTACCTTGTCAAAATGTTCAGTTCCGTAAAATGCTTCCGCATTGCCGAGCTGCTGGCGCGCGCCGTTAAGATTGTTCACGAGATAGGGATATATTATTTCGTTTACAAGGCTTGACTTGCCGCTGCCAGAAACACCAGTTATCGCGGTAATAAGACCAACGGGAATTTCAACGTCTATGTTTTTAAGGTTATTCTGCTTACAACCGGCAACTTTTAAAACCCTGCCGTCAGAACGGACACGCTCGGCGGGGATTTCTATTTTTCTTCTGCCCGCAAGATAGTCGCCTGTTATAGAACGCGGCTCGTCCATAATATCCTGTATGCTTCCGCTCGCCACTACTTCTCCGCCGTGGACGCCTGCGTGCGGTCCTATATCTACTATATAGTCCGCAGCCCGCATTGTATCTTCGTCGTGTTCAACGACTATAAGCGTATTACCCAAATCACGCAAACCCAAAAGGGAATTCAACAGCTTTTGGTTGTCGCGCTGGTGAAGACCTATGCTCGGTTCGTCAAGAATATACAGTACGCCCGTAAGCGCGCTTCCTATCTGTGTTGCAAGACGTATGCGCTGGCTTTCGCCGCCGGACAGGGTAGCCGCGCCGCGTGCAAGCGTAAGATAGCCCAACCCCACGTTCTGCAAAAAACTTAGACGGCTGTCTATTTCTTTTATGATGCTGTCCGCTATCATATGGTCGGTCTTTGTAAAGAACGAAAAATCGGTAAAAGATTTTAAATCGTCAATGGCAAGCTCGCATATTTCCATTATATTTTTACCGCCGACTGTTACGGCAAGCGCTTCTTTTTTAAGCCTTTTACCGTGACATGCGGGGCAGTCGGAAGTGCGCATATATCTTTCGATATCCCATTTCACGCCGTCGGAATTTGTCTGTGAATAGCGGCGTTGTAAGTTGTTGGCAAAGCCTTCCCACGACTTTTCAAAGCTACCCGAAAAATGATAGGCGTTGTATTCCATTTCAATTTTTTCACCGCCGTTGCCGTACATCAGAATATTGTAAATTTTTTCCGGCAAATCCTTTACGGGCACGTCCATTGAAAAATTATAAACTTTTGACAGCGATTTAAGATACATCTGCGTCATAGACGAAGAATCGAGATTCCAACCGCTTATTTTGATAGCGCCTTCGTTCAACGATTTGGTTTTATCGGGACATATTAAATCGGGGTCTACGACCTGCCTGAAACCAAGCCCCGAACATTCGGGACAGGCGCCCCAAGGCGTATTGAAAGAAAAAATTCTTGGTTCTATTTCTTCGATGGAGATACCGCATTCGGGACAGGCGTACTTTGAAGAATACAGTTCTTCATTGCCGTCGCAGTCTATTACCACAAGCCCGTCGGCAAGACGTAAGGCGGATTCAAGACTGTCTGTCAGCCTTTTGATAACTCCATCCTTTATGATAAGCCTGTCTATAATGACTGAAATATTGTGACGGATATTTTTTTCGAGTTTGATATCTTCCTGTAAGTCGTAAATAATTCCGTCTATTTTTACCCTGCCGTAACCGCTCTTTTTATAACTTGCAAGTTCCTTTACAAACTCGCCCTTTTTGCCGCGGAACACAGGGGCTTCGACCATAATTTTACTGCCTTCGGGCATAAGCATTACCCTGTCGGCAATCTCGTCAACGGACTGGCGGCGTATTTCCCTGCCGCATTCGGGACAGTGCGGAATGCCCACGCGCGCAAATAAAAGCCTGAAATAATCGTAAATTTCAGTCACCGTTCCAACGGTTGAGCGCGGATTGTGCGAAGTGGTTTTCTGGTCTATCGATATGGCAGGAGAAAGCCCGTCAATTAATTCAACGTCGGGCTTTTCCATCTGTCCCAAAAACTGTCTGGCATATGACGAAAGACTTTCAATATACCGTCTTTGACCTTCGGCAAATATTGTATCGAACGCAAGCGTAGATTTACCGCTGCCGGAAAGCCCCGTAAACACTGTAAGCGTATTGCGGGGAATTCGTACGTCGATATTTTTAAGGTTGTTTTCTTTTGCGCCTTTTACGTAAATTTCTTCTTTCATCGTCCTTTACTCTTTAACATTCTTTTCTTTAATTCCGATATTGTTTCACGTATCTCTATCGCTTTTTCAAAATCAAGCTGGTTTGAAGCAAGTTTCATCAATGCTTTCAGTTTTTCGATTTCGTTCGGAATATCTTTCAGTTTAATATCGTCGGTTGCGGGTTTTTTGCCCGTTATTCCTATCGTATTCCTGACTTCTTTTACAATGGTTTTCGGAATAATACCGTGCACACTGTTATACTCGGTCTGAACTTTTCTTCTTCTCTCTGTTTCGTCTATGGCGCGGCGCATACTGCCCGTAACCGTATCAGCATACATTATAACTTTGCCTTCCGAATTTCTGGCAGCCCTGCCTATCGTCTGCACAAGCGAAGTTTCGCTTCTCAAAAACCCTTCTTTGTCGGCGTCGAGTATGGCTACAAGTTTTACTTCGGGCAAATCGAGCCCTTCCCTTAAAAGGTTTATACCGCAAAGAATATCAAATTCGCCGCTTCTCAAACCGTTAATTATATCTATACGCTCCAAAGCGTCTATGTCGCTGTGCATATATCTTACTTTTAAACCGTGTTCTTTTAAATAATCCGTAAGGCTTTCAGCCATACGCTTTGTAAGCGTTGTCACAAGAACCCTGCCCTTGTCCGCAATCACCTTATTAACTTCGCCGAACAGGTCGTCAATCTGACCTTTTGTGGGGCGCACTTCTATTTCCGGGTCGACAAGTCCCGTGGGACGGATAAGCTGTTCCACTATATTTCCCGCTTGTTCCAATTCGTACGGTGCGGGCGTTGCGGAAACGCAAATAAGTTGCGGAACGCGAGCGTCAAACTCTTCAAACGTGAGCGGTCTGTTATCGAAAGCCGATTTAAGACGGAAACCGTAACCGACAAGATTTTCTTTACGTGAACGGTCGCCGTGGTACATTGCGCGGATTTGCGGAATGGTAATATGGCTTTCGTCAATGAACACAAGAAATTTACCCGCAGGGAAATAGTCCAGAAGAGTAAACGACGGCTCCCCGGGACTTCTGCCGTCAAAATAGCGACTGTAATTTTCCACGCCGCTGCAATAACCTATTTCGCGCATCATCTCCAAATCGTAAGTCGTTCGCTGCGAAAGTCTTTCGGCTTCGAGCAGTTTGCCCGAATCGCGGAACGCTTTTACTTCGTCGTTCATATCGCGCTCTATCATAGAAAGCGCACTCTGCATTTTGTCCGAACCTACCGCATACTGACTGGCGGGGAATATGAGAACGTGTTTAAGCTGCGAAATTATCGTTCCGGTCAAAGCGTCTTCTTCGCATATCCTTTCAATTTCGTCACCGAAAAATTCAACCCGTATTGCGACTTCGGAATTGCTTGCGGGGAAAATTTCCACCGCGTCTCCGCGGACGCGGAAAGACGAACGTTTAAAATCCATATCCCTGCGGGCGTACTGAATTTCAACCAGTTTGCGTAAAAGAGTGTCGCGCTCCATTTGCTGCCCCGGACGAAGCGATATCGAAAGTCTGAAATACTCTTCCGGAGCGCCGAGACCGTATATACAGCTTACAGAAGCAACAACAATTACGTCTTCGCGCTCACCCAGCGAACTGGTGGCTGAATTTCGCAATTTATCGATTTCATCGTTAAGACTCATATCCTTTTCTATATAGGTATCTGTGGAAGGAATATAACTTTCGGGCTGGTAATAGTCGTAATAACTTACAAAATATTCGACGCGGTTTTCGGGGAAAAATTCCTTAAACTCGTTGCAAAGCTGTGCCGCCAGAGTTTTGTTATGGGCAATAACCAAAGTCGGGCGGTTGACGTTTTTTATGACGTTTGCCATAGTAAAAGTTTTACCGCTACCGGTAACCCCTACAAGGACTTGCGTGCGAATACCGTCAAGCACCCCTTCCGTCAGACTGCGGATAGCTTCCGGCTGGTCGCCTGTTGGATTGAATTTTGAACGCAGCTCGAATTTCATCTTTAAAATTATGCCCTTTTCGCAATATATTTACTACACTGTAATACGAGTTAAAATTAGAACGATTGTTTAAATTATTATAAAATATCCGTCGGAAAAAGTCAAACGAAATGCAAAACAAAGGCGGCGCGGGATTTTAAGCCGTGCCGCCACTATTTTCTATTTCTTCCGAAACCAACGGAAAATCCACCCAGAAAGACGAACCTTTGCCAATCTCGGAATCAACCCCGAAATCGAACGTATGATTTTCCAGAATTATTTTAACTATGTTCAAGCCTAATCCCGTACCCTTTAACGGACGGGAATGGTTTTCTTTTACGCGGTAATACCTGTTCCAGATTTCAACTTTGTCCTTTTCCTGTATTCCCTTGCCGGTGTCCTTGACCGTAAACCTTACACGCTCTTCGGTCAGACTTTTTTTCAGGCTTACGTAAACCGTTTTATCTTCACCCGTATAATTTACCGCGTTGCCCAGTAAATTATAAATTACCTGACCTATTTTCTCTTCGTCGGCACGGGTATAGATATTTGAATCTATATCGACCATAAACTTGTAACCCTGCGTTTCCTGCAAATAGTCGAATTTGTTAATTATTCCGTACAAAAAGTCAGTAAGGTTGAACACCTTGAACTTTATTTCATCAAGGGTCGCGGTGACTTTTGAAACGTTTAAAACATCGTTTACCAGCCCCGTAAGCCTGTCCGCCTCGTCTATAATTACCTGCAAATGCTTATCGCGTTTTTCTGGATTGTCCCCGGAAATTTCGCGTATCATAGAAGCGTAAGCCTTAATCATAGTAAGGGGCGTCTTCAAATCGTGAGAAACGTTTGCTATTATTTCGTGCTGTAAGTCGCCGCTTTTTTTTACTTCGTCGCGCACCGAATTAAGCGTATCGGAAAGGTCGGCAAGTTCAGAGTATTCCGCATTTGCAAAATTTACGTCGAAATCACCCTTGGAAAATTGCACCGCAGTTGACGAAAGGTTTTTTAATCCGCTCGTAAGTTTTTGGGAAATCGTATACGATACCATTATCGTTATAAGAATTACGACCACGCCCACTATTATAAAATATGTCAACAGACTGCGCGCCGCACCGTTTATAACCGCAAGCGAATACGTTGCCACGACGTAACTTTCACCTTCGTATTCAACCGCCGACGCATAGGTCATATAGTGATCCTGAATAAATATAACGGAACTTTTACCTTTATCCGAAAGTCTTGTTATTACGTCTTCGATTCCGTATTTCAAATTAACTTCCGCACTGTCGTCACCCGGCAGAAGCACCGCGCCCTCCGACGATAAAACGCATACGTTTATACCGTCAAGGCGGTATTCACGTATCTGCCTTTCCACGTCGTCATCGTTCACCATTGCCGCAACGTTGCGCCCTATTAAAGAAAGTCTTTCGCGCGCCTTATCTTCAGCCGTGTTGCGCACAATAAGATAACACACCACTTCTACAAGTACAATTAAAAGTACGGCGAGCAGCAAAAAATATTTTATAAGCACGGCGTTTATGCTATGCAGTTTTTTAGGTTTTACGCTCTTTTTAAACTTCAAACTTGTAACCCAATCCCCTTAACGTTACAATAAATTTTCTGTACTGTTTCAAATTGGAACGCAGCATTTTTATATGCGTATCTACCGTTCTGTCGTCGCCGTAAAAATCAAAGCCCCACACGTCCAGCAAAAGTTTTTCACGGGTCAAAGCTATCCCTTTATTCTTTACGAAATAAAATAAAATTTCATATTCCTTGGGGGTGAGCTCGGCTTTTTCGCCGTCGACATAAACGTTTCTTCCCGCCATATCGATTTCAAGCCCTTCAAATTTCAGGACTTCTTTTTTTACATCTTCGCCCTTACTGCGCTTTATCACGGCGTTTATGCGCGCCATAACTTCTTTGGGTGAAAACGGTTTTGTCACGTAATCGTCCACCCCTATTTCAAAGCCGAAAAGTTTATCGTATTCTTCTCCGCGGGCAGAAAGCATAATCACGGGAACATCCTTAACTTTTTTAATTTCTTTTACAGCTGAAAAGCCGTCCAGCCTCGGCATCATTACGTCCATTAAAATTATATCAAAATCTTGTTCGCGGCACATTTTCACCGCCTGCATACCGTCGGCGGCTTCGTAAGCGGTACCGCCTTCAAACTCTACGTATTCCCTTAAAACTCCTCGGATCATTTCTTCATCGTCAACAATAAGTACTTTCATAATTTTCTCCTTAACTTTATAATAACCCCTTATAGTTACAGACAACCTGTTTTTGATATGAAATATTTGTGAAATTTTCATAATTTTACCATAAAAAAATTTTTCAGTCAATATTTAAAAACTGTTGACAGAGCCATATAGGCGTGCTATAATAAGCACATAAACATTTGTTTGTATTGCGCAATTTTTCGGGTTATCGCGCAAATACAGACTAAAAACCCTGTTCCGCCGCTGAAAGCCCTCCTTTTTCTACGGCGGAACAGTACTAATTTGCAGGTATGCCATGATAGACGAACAAAGACTTGAAATTTTAACCGAAAGCGCAAAATACGACGTTACCTGTTCTTCGTCGGGTTCTAAAAGAGCAAACATAAAAGGCGGCATAGGCAACGGCGCCGCGTGCGGCATATGCCACTCGTTTACGCCTGACGGAAGATGTATTTCGCTTTTGAAAATTCTTATGAGCAACGAATGCATATACGACTGCGAATACTGCCCAAACCGACGCAGCGCAGACGTTAAGCGGGCGAGAATTACGCCCGACGAAATTTGCGAACTTGTTATTAACTTTTATAAGAGAAATTATATCGAAGGGCTTTTTCTCTCTTCCGCAGTGTTTGAAAGTCCCGACAAAACTATGGAAATGATGTACGAAACGGTACTAAAGCTCAGAAAAGTATACAACTTTAACGGCTATATCCATTTAAAAGGCATACCGCACTCGGACTATACCGCCGTCATTAAAGCCGCAAGACTTGTTGACAGAATGAGCTATAACGTTGAACTGCCGAGCGAACAGTCGCTCAGACTTCTTGCCCCACAAAAAACCAAGCAAAGTCTTCTGTTGCCCATGAAAGGTTTAAAAGATGCAATAATTTACGACAAGGAAAACAAAGTAAGAAAAAACCGAGTTTTACCCGCAGGGCAGACAACGCAAATGATTATAGGCGCGTCGCCCGAAAGCGACGGACGCATTTTAAAACTTACAGAAGCCCTGTACAGAAATATGAATTTAAAAAGAGTATACTACTCTTCCTATATACCCGTAGTCCAAAGCAGCAAACTGCCCGCTGTAGGCGCGGGACTTTTAAGGGAACACCGGCTTTATCAGGCGGACTGGCTTATACGTTTTTACGGCTTTGACGTATCTGAAATTTGCGGTGAAGACGAAAATCTTTCAAAAGAATACGACCCTAAATGCGCCTGGGCGTTAAGGAATATGCATCTTTTCCCCGTTGAAATAAATACCGCGCCGCTTGAAACGCTTTTGCGCGTACCGGGAATAGGCGCGAAAAGCGCATACCGTATAACCGAAGCGCGAAGATTTGCAAAACTCGATTTTGATAATCTCGCAAAAATGCGCATAGTATTAAAGAGAGCAAAACATTTTATCACCTGCAAGGGCAAATTTTACGGCTCGCAAAACGCTGCGCAAATTAAAACTTCGCTGTTACTTGCGGGCGCAAGCGAAGTATCTGAACAACTTTCAATGTTTTCGGAAACTTCTACCGCCCTTTCCGTTCTCACCGGAGAAATATGAAAATTTATCTGACCGACGGCACGGTTACCTGTTTTTTTACCGCCGTGTTTGATTGCTTCCGCGAAAAAGAATGCGTTATAACTTCCAATCCGAATATCCAACTTACTTTCGACAGTGAAATTATACGCATCGAAAGCGACGGAGAGAAAAATCTGCGCGTACAAAGAGCGATAAACGGATACGACAAAGAATGCGCGGACGATGTTGTAACCTTACTGCGCAGTTGCGACCCGTTAAAAGAGCAAATTGCGTTCGAGTATATCAAAAAACTTATACAGGTAAAAGCGCCTGTCAAAAATAGGCTTAATATTCCCGAAGTTATAGAATTTAACGACATTATTTACAAAGTCATAGGCGAAACGCACAGATTAAAAGGTCTGTTAAGATTTATGGAAAGCCGTAGCGGCGCACTATACGCCCCCTACACTCCCGACAACGATATAACCGATTTGCTGACCGCACACTTTGCCGAAAGATTGCAATCCGAAAAATTTGTCATACACGATTTGAAGCGAAAAATTGCGGGAATGTACGACGGCAACGAATGGTTTGTAGGCAACGCGGGCGAAACGGAAGTATACCTTTCAGAATACGAGCGCGCGTTTGAAAACCTGTGGAAAAAATATTATAACGCCGTAAATATAAAAGAACGCCCGCACGAAAAACAGATGAAAGGCAGTATGCCGGTAAGATACTGGAAATTTTTGCCTGAAAAAAAATGAAATAAGCGCACCCAGCAGAGTGCGCCTTTTATTATCTCAATTTTTTTGAAATCTTTTTAAAGAAATCAGTAAGATAATTATTTTTGAAATTTTCAATTTCTCCGCAGTCTGCGGCTTTGGTCAGTTCGCGGTCAATTGGAACTTTGGCAACGTTGGGAATACCGTATTCCATTGCAAGCGCGTCTACGTTGCTTTCACCGAACACGGAAATTTTTCTGCCGCAGTCGGGACAGGGAATATAGCTCATATTTTCAACTATACCCAAAATAGGCACTTTCATCATCTGAGCCATATTTACCGCTTTCTGAACTATCATACCCACCAAATCCTGCGGTGTGGTGACTATAACTATGCCGTCAAGCGGAATGCTCTGGAATACCGTCAACGGCACGTCGCCTGTGCCGGGGGGCATATCTATAAACATACAGTCCACTCCCGTCCAAATAACGTCAGTCCAGAATTGCATAACAGTACCCGATATAAGCGAGCCGCGCCATACTACGGGCTCGGCTTCGTTTTCAAGAAGCAGATTCATTGACATAAGCTGAATGCCGCCTTCTGTAATAACTGGCAGTATACCGTTTTCGCCGCCTTTTGCCCTGTCGGTTGCACCGAACATTCGCGGAATCGAAGGACCTGTAATGTCGGCGTCCATAATTGCGGTTACTTTACCGCTATCCTGACATGCCGCCGCAAGAAGCGCGCAGGTCATAGACTTGCCGACCCCGCCCTTACCGCTGACAACGGCTATAACTTTTTTTATATCGCTTAATTCGTGCGGCTTTTTAATTAAGTTCTTAGGCTTTCTTGAAGAACAGTTTTCCCCGCATGAACTGCAATCGTGCGTACAGTTTTCAGACATGATTATCTCCGTAATTTTAAGTACTTACATTTTAAAATATAGCCTAAAAATTGTCAACTTAAAACCTTTATATTTGCTTGCCAAATTACCTTATTTCTGTTAAAATGGCTGTACTGTGCTAGGTGGGGAGTTAGCGGTGCCCTGTACCTGCAATCCGCTACAGCAGGACTGAACGTCTTTCCCGACGAAGTTTGTGGAAGGCTGCGTCTTATAAGGGGTGTTGATACCAAGGTCTTATGCAACCGAACGCTGCGAACCGTGTCAGGATAGGGATATAGCAGCACTAAACAGTTTCTTCGGTGTGCCATAGGGGAGCTTTGGAGTAGCTACCTGTAAGATTTACGCTTCGGCAAATTTCGGCAAAAAAGACTGCACAGCTTTTTTTAATAACTTACGCCCGAAGGCAAAAGCCTTCGGGCGTTAATTTATTTATTGAACATTATTTTTTCGCTTCTGAAGATGAAAGTTAAAAGTACCGTGAGCAACACTGCCAGAACCACGTTTGAAATTATTGCAAGCACAACCCACGCCCCTGTTGCCGTAAAAGACATTACGGCAGATATGGCAAGCCCGCTACCAAGCAACGGTATTGCAAACAGTCCGAGCGCGGGATTTGCCGTAATGAACATTGACGCAAGCCCCAACAGAATTATCACCATCATTAACGGCGTTATCATTGCGCTTGCTTCCTTTACGCTTTTCGCCAAAGCGGACATAACAGAAAAAGCCGAAATAATAACAAAAACAATTGAAATTATCAGACCCAACAGCATAAAGTAATCGCCGACGCCGTATAAAGCCGCCGTTTCCGCCCCGATAAAACCGCCCATCAGCTTCGGTAATGAAAATATTACGCCTATAAAACTGGACAGACCGCTCAGCATAGCAAAACACGTTAAACTTATTATTTTACCTATGGCAAGCTGTACACGCTTTATTGGTGTAACAAGCATTGTCGCCATTGTTCCGCGCTCCTTCTCACCCGCAATTGATTCGGGAGCAACCGAAATACAAGCGGATGCAAGCAACGCGAACATTAACATAGGCACAAGCATTGAAAGCATATTGCCGGCTACGTCCTTATCATCGGCAAGATCGCCGCCACCGCCCGCATTTATGCTAAATACGGGTTGTTTAAAGGGTTCTAAAACAGCACACACAATACTGTATGCCGCGGCGGATTTTGTCTTTGTCGAATTGTAATATACCAGCACGTCGGCGCCTGTCTGCCCAAAAAGATTTTCGGGAAACACAACCGCTATTTCCATTTCGCCGGCAGCAACTTTGTCCTTTGCTTCTTCCTCGGTCATAGTCTCGGTTGAAAGGTTTAAAACGCTTTCCAAAGTTTCGGAAATTTCCGCAGGCATATTCATTACGTATGCCGACGGTTTAAAATCTTTATCAATCTTTCCTTTATCGGCAAATACCGTACCCATAATCGAATATAAAACGTAAATTAACAGTCCCGGCAAAAGAACTGTGACAATCATACGCTTGTCCCTGAAAAAACGGTAAAATTCTTTTTTTACTACAGCCCACACGTGTTTCATATTCTCTCTCCGGTGACCTTATTATAAATGTTGAAGAAAGTATTTTCAAGCGAATTTGTTTCTGTCAGTTTTCCCAGAGTATCAAGCGCGGCAAGTTTACCGTTGACTATTATTCCGACTCTGTCGCACAACTTTTCCACAAGGCTGAAAATGTGCGTTGAAAGAATAATTGTTTTACCGCGCGATTTAAGCTCTTCCAAAAAGTCGGTGACTACCTTTGCAGTCAATACGTCAAGACCGTTTGTCGGCTCGTCAAAAATTATAAGGTCGGGATCGTGAACTATTGAAACCACAAGCGAAACTTTTTGCTTCATACCCGTAGAAAGGTTGGCAAGTTTGACTTCGGCAAATCTGTCAATTCCGAATTTACGAAACATTTCCCTTTTACGGCTATCGCGCGTTACACGGTCCACACCGTAAAGTTCGCTGAAAAAGTCATACAAATAATTGGGTGTGAAAAAATCGTCGAGTTTTAACTCGCTGGTCAAAAAGCCTATGCCGCCGCGGACAGCATATTCTTCTGTCACAACGCTTTTACCATTTATAAACGCGTTTCCGCTATCCGGTTTTATGAGCGTAGCCAACATTCTTAAAGTAGTGGTTTTGCCCGCGCCGTTAGGACCCAGAAGTCCGAAAATTTCACCGCGGTAAGCAGTAAAAGACAGATTGTCCACCGCTACTTTTAAAGGCACAGAAACACCTTCCAACCGCTGTTGCTTTTTTGACAGCTTAAAGGTTTTTGTTAAATTTTCAGCTCTTAATATTTCTTCCATTATTTTCTCCGCGTAAAATTTCACTTGATAATTTTGTAATTACAGTATACGGAACAAAATGTTCAAAGTCAAGCAAACAGGAACAAAATGTTCTATTATTTTAATATGAATAAATTTGCAGAAAGATTTAAAGAATTGCGCATAGAACACGGACTTTCACGCGCAGTCGCCGCGGAAAAACTCAATGTTTCCGTAAGGCTTATCGCCTATTGGGAAAGCGGCGAGCGCGAATGCGATTTTGATACGTTGCTGTCCGTAGCACAACTATTTTCAACAAGCGTTGACTATCTGCTTGGCAACACGGAATTTTAATATACTTAAAAGGGCGGAAAAATTCCGCCCTTTTTTATGCGTTGAAATAAGTAAAATGTAAAACCAGACAAGTAATAGACAAAAGCACAAGATACAGGCTGAACCACTTGTAGTTTGCCTTTTTAATAACTTTCAGCATTACCTTTATCGCAAACAGTCCGGATATCGCCGAAATTATGAATCCGAGCGCAACGCTCCAACCGAGAGTTGCCCCGCCTTCTACAAATGATTGCTGGATTTCACCCTTATACAGTCCTGAGCCGAGTTCTACGACAAAACTACCCAAAATCACGGGTATACTCATCAAGAACGAAAATTTTGCAACATCTTCGCTTCTGCATCCGGCGAGTGTGCCTGCGCAAATTGTAGAACCGCTTCTCGAAATACCGGGAAGAACCGCCATTGCCTGCGCAACGCCCATAGGAATTACCGTTTTAAAACACAGCGGCAAGGTGTTCTGCCTTCTCTTTACCACCATTTCTGTTATAAACAGCACCGACGCGGTTACAAAGAAAAATACAGCAAGCACAATCCCCATACAGGAACGGTTTAAAAGAATTTCGTCCAAGTCGAAAAACTTGACCAGCAAACCCGAAATTACTGCGGGAACGGTAGCTAAAACCAAAAAGCCCAATGTTTTAAAGGGCTTTTTGAATAGTGCTATTATATCTTTCCAGAATACAACGCACACTGCGACAAGCGTGCCGAGATGAAGTATTATGGTAAAGAACAGCGCAATATGATCATCGTTAATTCCGAAAACGCCCTGAAAGAACGCCACGTGTCCCGATGACGATACCGGTAAAAATTCAGTAAGACCCTGAACTAAACCGAGAATAATTGCCTGCCAGATTTCCATTAATTAATCGTCCAGGTCGAGTAAATCCTGATACCTTGACTGGTATTTGGTTACCGACACATCCTTATTAAAGTCGCTTATTATCCTGCTTCTCAGCGTTGTAGACACTTTTGCAAGATTGTTGTTTTTAATCATTTCAAAGAAAAGATTTTCAAACGTACCGTCTTCCGAAACTCTTGTCCAGACAGGGTTATACGCTTCTCCGCCGTTAACGTCGAACGCATAGGTAACATAAATCAGATGCCAACCGTAATCGCCCGCGCAGACGGCAAAGCCGCCTTCTCCTTTGTTTATGGCAAGTTTTGCGGCGTATTCAAACTCTTTGATATATTTAGTATCGTAAGCCGAAACCGAATAACCGATATAGTTTGAAAGTATACCCGTATCGGTTGTGTAGGCAAATTGAAGTTCGTTAACCGCGCTCATTGCCTTGTACTGTGTGGAATCTTCTTTCATAAGGTCGGACTTGTTGAAAGTACCCAAATCTACTTTACCGCTTGCGTATACGAAATTTGAATAATCGATTTCGTCTTCGTCGTCCGTTTTATGGAATTTATCGGTAGAATAATAATTTTCGGTATTTCCGCCTGCGAGAGTGTAATTACTATCAAAAGTTACTTTCTCGCCGCCGAGTACAAAGTTAATATATGCCGAAAATTCTTTAAGCATACCGTCGATATCAAGTTTGTTGCCAAGCAAGGAATAACTGCCGTCAGCATTTTCGTAAACTTTGCCGTTGTAAGGATAGCTTCCGCTGTAAGCCTGCAACTTTTTATATCTGCCGCCTTCGGCGCTGTCGGTAAGATTGTCTTCAAAGAAAAGCCACTTGCCGTTTTCGCCGTTTTCATAAACGGGTAAATCCGTATCGGTAGCGTCAAACGCATACTTTTTATCGCCGTTAAACCAAGCCGAGCGCTGGTCTACCGTCTTTATATTTTTAAGAATTTGATTTCTTTCGTAATAATATTTATCGTCGTCTTTCGTTGCTTCACGGATACTGCTCTGCACCGCAAGTTCGGCGCTTTGAAGAGCGTTGAAAGGAAGCAATATGTTGTATACGAAACCGTACCTCCCGCTATTTGTACCGTCAAATTTTTCACTGTCGTCGGTTTTGGGACTGTACAGAATAAAAGAGTCGGACGCCATTTTGTCAAGCGCGGTTTCAAAATCGGCAGTTTTCGAATAATCTCTTTCCTGCTGCTTTACAAGCTCGTCGTAAACGTATTGAATATATGAAGTAGCTTCATTGTCTCCGTTTTTGAGTTGTTCTTCAAGATTCTCTTCGTAGTCGTTGAAATATTTTGTGACCGCGCGGGATTTAAGCTGAGTGAGATATTCTTTCTGAATATAATCAAGGCTCATTATATCGGTAAGGTCTTCCTTGGTACCGTCCACAAGATAATTATTACCGAGATTATCTATAAAGCTGTTGTAAGCTCTCAGTCTTGTAAGTCTGGTCGTGCCTTCCAGCGCGGAATCCTGATAAATACCGCAGTCAGCCAACAGATAACCGTCATATCCGGTATACACGTAATAATCAAGCCCACCGTCTTCAGAATGGGGATAATAGTCGTCCTGTTCGCTGTTAAGGTTTACAGGCGTCGTACGCGTATCGCTACCTTTGTAATCTTCGTCTTCGTCTATCAAAGTCTTTTCGTAATTGTCTATTGCCGAGTTAAGTGAAGTGTATAAAGAATAGCGCGCAAGATAAACTTCGTCACTGTAAACGACTTTTTCAGTGCCGACGTTTTCGCTGCCTAAAAGATATTCGTATCTTTGAACGTCGGTTTCGAAACCAAGGAAAGTTTCAAGCGTGGCGCTGTCGTCGCTCTGCGACAAAAGCTCTAAAGTGCAGTACTGTGTAAGCACCGCATTCTCGACAAGAGTGTTCACAAGTAAATTGAACGTATCTTTATAAGTATAGTTATTCTGAATATACGAATATCCGACGTTCAAAAAGTATGAAACCAAATCTCTTTTAAGTATCGAAGTCGTAGTAATTGCGTCCTTGTATGCTTCAAGTCCGGTGGGGAACTTGTCCGAGCGCGAAACGTCAACTTCCACTATCACCTGTTCCATATCCTTTTGGTTATTGGACGATACAAGCGAACAACCGGTAAAAGTTGCGCCGAGCGCGATACAAGTTGCAAGTGCGGCAACAGCCGCTGTTTTTTTCTTCATAATGTTATCTCCTGCTGTCAGGTAACGATAAAATACCAAATACCATTATATATTATTTGGAACGCGATAGCAAATATTTTTGACGAAATTTAAACAAAACTTATTGCAAATTTCAAAAATTTTGTCATTTCAAGCATAGTTTTGGTCGGACTGCGGCGCGGTTTGAAAATAATAAGCGGAGCTTTAGCCATTGAGAGTTTAACTGTGTCCCTGTAATTGTCAAGCGCAGCCGCAAGTCTGTTATCGCCGAGCGCGTTTATCGACGGAAGTTCAAACGAACCCTCTTTACCGTCCACGCAGATTTTTTTGACGTTGAACTTTGTTGCATAGGACTTTAACACCGCTATAATCAAAAGGTTTAATACTTCGTCGGGCATAGGTCCGTAATTGTCTTCTATGGAAAGACAAACGCGTTTATAATCTTCAACCGAACGTATTTCGGCAATCTGTTTATAGCAGTCCATTCTGCCCGCATTCGATTCAACGTAACTTTCCGGAATGTATGCCGTAGCCTTTATTTCCAGCTCGGCGGAATACGAACTTTCGCCTGTAAGCTCTTCTTTAAGCAACTTCGAATACAGCTCGTACCCCACTTTATCCATATGCCCGTGCTGCTCCGCACCCAGCACGTTCCCCGCACCGCGTATTTCCAGATCACGCATAGCAACTTTGAAACCCGAACCGAGTTCGGTAAACTGCATTATGGCTTTAAGCCTTTCCGCCGCGTCCGAAGTCAGAACCTTTTCAGGTTTAAAAGTAAAATACGCATGCGCAAGGCGTGAACCGCGCCCCACCCTTCCGCGTAGCTGATACAACTGCGATATTCCGAGCCTGTCGGCATCTATTACTATAATCGTATTGGCGTTCGGAAGGTCTATGCCGTTTTCTATGATAGTCGTAGTTACAAGAATATTCTTTTCCCCGCGGTAGAACGAGAATACGCTGTTTTCAAGCATATCTCTCTCCATTCTGCCGTGCGCGTAACACACCTTACCTTCGGGGACGATTTCCGCAATTTTTCCCGCAAATGAAGAAATTGTTTCAACCCTGTTGTACAGAATAAATAACTGTCCGCCGCGCGACAACTCTCTTATACAGGCGTCGCGTATAAGCGCCTCGGTTTCTTCCACAACATAAGTCTGGACGGGAAGCCTTTTTTGCGGCGGGGTATTTATGGTACTTATATCCCTTATGCCGGACAGCGACATATGTAATGTGCGCGGGATTGGCGTGGCTGTCATTGTAAGACAGTCTATATCGTTTTTTATATGTTTGATTTTTTCCTTATGTTCTACGCCGAAACGCTGTTCTTCATCCAAAACCAGAAGACCGAGATTGTCAAACTTCACGTCGTCCGATAAAAGCCTGTGCGTCCCCACAATAAAATCAATATCCCCGTTTGCAAGCCGTTTCAGCGTTTCCGCCTGCTGTTTGGGCGTTTTAAAACGGTTTAATTTTTCCACTCTTACGCCGAAGTCTTTAAATCTTTCAAGTGCGGTATTGAAATGCTGTTCGGAAAGAACCGTGCCAGGACACATCAAAGCCGCCTGTCTGCCGCCGAGCACGCATAAATACACCGCGCGGAGCGCAACTTCTGTTTTGCCGAAGCCTACATCTCCGCAAAGCAACCTGTCCATAACCTTTTCGGAACACATATCCGATTTTATTTCTTCGATAGAAGCAAGCTGGTCGGGAGTTTCTTCGTAAATAAACGCGTCTTCAAACTCCTGCATCATTACGGAATTTTCAGGGAACTTAAACCCCCTTTTCTCGCCGCGCTCTTTATAAAGTTGCTTCAAATCGAAAGCAAGCTCGCGTATTGAACGCTTTACCCTTTCTTTTATGCGGTCAAAATCCGCGCCGCCAATTTTTGAAAGCGGAGGATTTGTTTCGCCGACGTATTTTGAAAGTACGTCCATCTGCTCTACGGGCACGTACAAAACGTCGCCGCCCTTGTACTCTATGGAAACATACTCCTTTATTCCGTCGGTCGTTTCAATTTTTTGCGTACCTGTAATTTTGCCTATACCGTGTTTTTCATGAACGGCGTAGTCTCCGATTTCAGGCGCGGTGAACATATCCCCGCGTTTTCTCTTTATACGCTTTGTAACCGCTTTGGTATATAAATCGCCGCTACCCAATATAACGAGTTTACTTTCATGAATAACCAGCCCGTGCGGCATATCTTCGGAAGTGACGGAAACGCCGTGCAATGCTTCAAGCCTTTCGGGAACAGGATAAACGGGCAGATACTCGTCGGCAAGCAACGCCGAAAGTTTTTCGTATCTCTGAACACCGCCGGTAAACGCCAAAATTCTGTATCCGTTTGCAAGCCAGCTCTTTAAATCTGTTATTAGCTGAGACATAGCGTTTAGATAAGAAGGCGCAGGCGACGAAGTGAAGTTGTAAGTCTTTAACGGCAAAAAAAACTGAGTGCTTGTGGTAAATGTCTGTAAAGCAAGACAGCGGAATTTTTTAAATCCGCTTGTAAGCGTTTCAGGGTTCACCATCTGCCCCAAACTGAAAGAGAACGCTTCGCCCGCCTTTTTCAGTTCCTGCACACGTTGGGAATGTTCTTTATAAATCCCGTTCATTGCGTCGTTTATAAGTTTGCACTCGTCGAATATAATCAGGGTATTCTTATCCAGTAAATCAAAAACCGTACAAGCGCAATTTAAAATGGGCATTACGAAAGACGAGCCTGCAAACGGCGCGCCCGCGTCCATCTTCATAAAAATTTCATCCGCAATCGCCCTTGCGCGGCGCAACGCTTCGGACGGGCTGCTTTTAAGACAAGACGAAATTTCGGTTTTTACCGCTCTTACGTCTTCTGCATTAAATTTCACGTCCGTCGCGGCAACGACGCTTATACCGTTAACTTCTTCAAGCCGTTCTCCGCTTGAAGAGTCGTAAGGGCGGATTTTTTCCACGGTATCGCCGAAAAAATCTATCCTGACAGGATTATCGCTGTTTATAGGGAACAAATCGAGAATATCGCCGCGTACGGCAAACGAACCTTTACTGTCAACCGAATATTCGCGCGTATAACCCATTTGCACTAATTTTTGCGGAAGCCCCGAATAGTCGTATTCCCGTCCCGCTTCAAAACAGATACTATCCAAATTAGCGGGAAAGAGTTGCATTATACTTTCAACGTCCGCAATGACAATTTGTGCGCCGGTCTGCATTAAATGCAACGCGGTCAGTCTTTTATAAAGCGCGTCCTTTGAAAGCGCGTCTTTGTACAAAATCACTTCGTCCTTGGCGTTCAGGAGCGCGCAACTCTTGCCGGAAAAGGCGCTTATGGACTTATATGCTTTTGCCGCCGACACACCGTCCGGCGCGATATACAAAATTTTCTGTTCGGGCAATGACGCCAAAAGATATTTATGCGCTTCCGAAACGCCGAAAACCGCCGTCGGGGTTCCGAGGCGGATATCATTTCCAAGGGAGATATAATCTTCCCCTAAATTACGGTAGGTAAAGAATTGATTATCCAAAATACTTACCTTATATTTATATTAACCGTTGTAAGCGGTCATTACGAGTTCGGTTTTTTCACCTTTCGCAAGTGCAATCGCCGCATCGGCAGCGCGCCCGCACGCCGAAACAAAAAGACTGTAATCTTCTTTTTTTACTTCTGAAAGAACATAATTTATAATAGGAACGTTTACTTCGCTGTCGCGGATACCTATCCTAATTCTCACAAAGTCAGAAGTATTTATTTCCGATATTACTGAACGCATACCGTTGTGCGTTCCCGCGCTGCCCGAAGGGCGTATTCTTACCGAGCCCTTGGGTATATCGTAATCGTCATAAATAACCACAAGGTCAGCCGCAGTAGCTTTATACTTCGCAAGCAACTGTTTTACCGCCCTGCCGCTTAAATTCATATACGTTACAGGACGGGCGATTATGACCTTTTCGCCGCCTAAATTACCTTCCGCAACCCATGACTCGCATTCCTTTTTTTTAAACTTCACGTTTAATTTTGCGGCAACGTCGCCCACGGCGATATAGCCCATATTATGAAAAGTTTTCATATACTTTTCTTCGGGATTGCCCAAGCCTACGATAATTTTCATATTTTTCCTTTTAAATCAACCGCCACAGCGTACTGTGGCGGTCTGTTATCAGTCATAAATTTTAGACATAGGTCTGTCAAGATAAACGTTTTCTATCGCCGACGCAAATATAGGCGCGGTTGAAATCATCTTGAATATCGGAAGCATTTTTTCTTTGGGAATGTTTATGGTGTCCAACATAGCAAGTTCGGTTATGGGAGAAGCGTTTAACCTGTCTATTGCGGGACCGGACAAAACGCCGTGCGAACAGCAAGCGTAAATTTCTTTTGCTCCCGCGTCTTTGAGCGCCTTCGCGCCCTGAACTATAGTACCAGCCGTATCTATCATATCGTCAATCATAAGGCAGTTTTTACCTTTGACGTCGCCTATGATATTCATTACTTCCATCACGTTTGCCTTGGGACGGCGCTTGTCTATAATCGCCATTTTAGCGTCCATTCTTGCAGCGACCTTTCTTGCCCTTGCAACCGAACCGATATCGGGAGAAACGACGACGAAATCGTCGTCGACTTTGGGTTTGAAATGATTGTAAAGCGTGGGTCCGCCAACAAGGTTGTCCAAAGGAATATCGAAGAAACCCTGAATTTGCAGACAGTGCAAATCCATTGTAAGCACCCTGTCAGCGCCTGCCGAAGTTATAAGGTTGGCAACGAGCTTTGCCGTAATAGGCTCGCGCGAACGCGCCTTTCTGTCCTGACGGGCATAACCGAAATAGGGAATTACGGCGGTAATTCTTCCCGCGCTTGCACGTTTTGCCGCGTCAATCATAATGAGAAGTTCCATAAGATTGGTGTTTACGGGCGAGCTTGTGGACTGTATAAGGAATACGTCTTTGCCGCGGATAGATTCGTCGTAGCGGACGTAAATTTCTCCGTCTGAAAAATGCGTGACTTCCATTTGCCCGAGCGAAGTGTTAAGCTGCTTTGCAATAGCTTCCGCAAGGGGTTTGTTGGAATTACCAGTAAAGATTTTAATTTCGTTACCGTGGTTAATCATTTGGGTTTCAATTCCTCCGATTTTACATTCGTATTCAAAGAGAGTTTTCCCTCTCGTCGATCCTTATTTAGACACTCCGTATACCATTCTATTATTATGCGGCGGCAAAGTCAACTTAAATCGCCGTTTAATTTGCCGCTGGAAGTATTTTTCAGTTTTCGTTTTTTTCGCTTTTCCTTATCCCAGAAAAAAACTCCGAAAGAATTGCGGCGCACTCGCTTTCCATAATGCCGCCTTCAACTTCTATGGTATGATTTACAAGGTTCGAAGCGGCAAGCTGAGCCGTCATCGACCTTCCCTTTCCTTCCGGCGCGCCGTAGTATACTTTTTTAATACGCGCGTTGAGCATTGCGCCAAGGCACATAGGGCAGGGTTCGAGCGTTACGTAAATTTCACACTCCGGAATTCGCCAGCTTTTCAGTTTTTTGCACGCCTTTTCAATTGCTTCTATTTCCGCATGGGCTGTGGCTATCTGTCTTTTTGTGCGCCTGTTGTGTCCGCGCGAAATTATTTTTCCGTCGCAAACCACTACCGCGCCTATCGGCACTTCGCCTTCGTCCATTGCTTTCCGCGCACATTTAAGCGCGGCTTGCATAAATTTATCAGCCATATTTATCCATAAAAATTTTAAGAGCTTTAAAGCACTTTTTTAAGTATTTCAATTTGGTTATTGGGTGTTCAAGGCTGTCCGAACCGCACTCTATGGTGTATGCCGGTATGCACAGTTTTTTAATACACCAGTCTTTATATCCGCCGGAAGAGCCGTAAATTTTTTTAGGTTCGTATCCCGTCGCCTGCTTTAAAATCTCCGCGCCGCGGATATCCCCCCTGCCGTCGTACTCCCAGTAAATTTCTTCGCCCTTGGTATGAAAACTGAGCGTTACGAAAGGGCGTATCTTTTTTGTAAAGTCGCGCAAAGCTATTGTTTCCAGTTCCGAAAAAGGATAATCGCCGATACAGTTTTCACCGCCGCGGATTTTGGTGTTAAGCCTTCCCGTTCCCCAGTTCGCGTCAAAATTGCAGTTTAAATCAACGCCGCGGGCGTTAGCCTTCCATAAAGGATGCGAACCCTGACTGTACTGCGCCCCGTCTGGATTGACAAGCGGAATTATCCAGCCGCCGCCGCGCTTTAACCCCGTTTTAATATGCTTTATGGCAAGTTTTGCGGTTATCCACTCCCTGCCGTGTATCGCATAGGTAGAGATAAACTGCCTGCCGGTAAGACTGCCTATATGAAAGGCAAAAATTTCCCTGCCGCGGAAAGAATAGCCTATAACGCATTTTTTGCCGTCGTAACTTTGGTAAAACTGCTTAACTTCTTCAAATATCACACAATAGAGTATGATTTAGTTATTTATGGTATTCCCCGCCGCCGTTAATCATAAAACTGCGGTACAACTGCTCCGCCAATATCACCCGCATAAGCTGGTGCGGAAAAGTCATATCCGAAAATGAAAGTTTGAGATGAGCGGCTCTTTTGACCGCTTCCGAAAGTCCGTGGGACGAGCCTATGATAAATGTAAACATTTCGCCGCCGTCGCACATAGATTTGACGTATCCGGCAAGTTCTTCGCTTGAAAACTTTTTGCCTTCAATGCAAAGGGCTATTATTTTACCCTTCGCCGCGCGGAGAATATTTGCGCCTTCTTCTTCCAGATTTTTGCCTTCGGAAATTTCTTTGACTTCCACCTTCGCAAAGCGCGAAAGCCGTTTCAAATATTCATCCATTGCCGCGCGGTAAAATTCTTCCTTGATTTTACCGACGCAGACCACGCCGATTTTAATCATTTAATTACACCCGACCAGCGACAAAATCCACATTAAACTTAATACCGATATTCCCGCGGCGGCAAAAATATAAAATTTTGCAACACCGAATTTGACGCCTTTTTTAAAGGGTTTTTTGTCAATAAACAACCATGCGAGTCCGCTGATAAGAGCAACAACTGCAAGTACTATTAAAACTATATTTGCCGTCTGTGAAATAATAAGATTGCCTTCCGCGTCAAAAAGATTGCAGGCGGCAAAAATAACCAATAACCCGTTGTTTACAAAGTGCATCAGTATAGACGGTAAAATCGAGCCTGACTTTATTGCAAGAAACGCAAACGCACAACCCACAATAAACTGATAAACCGTCTGCTCGGGCGAGCCGTGAAAAAGAGCAAAACAGAACCCGACCGTAAATACGGCGGGGATACTTCCCATACTTCTTTCGCAACAGTTTAAAAGAACGCCGCGGAACAAAAACTCTTCAACAAGCGCAGGCAAGACCGCCATAACCAAAAACGCGGGAATTATTTTAGCGCCGCTCAAATCAGGGTAATAGCTTGAAGTTTCCCTGGGCACATAACCGCACAGTTCGAAGAGTTTGACAACGTAAACGTTTATGGGACTTACGGCAAACAAAAGCCCGAAAATTAAAAGTAAAGCTATAACGTAATACTTAGGCTTGCACTTTACAGGGAACACCGCCTTGTAGGGAATTTTGGCAACTTTTAAAAATACCGTGCAACATACTGTCAAGGCAACGGGCGACGCAAGATAATTTATATAAACGTAGACGTCGCTTTTTGAATCTATATGTCCCAAAAGTATTATAATTGCCGCAACTAACGACATAACCAAAAACGCCGCAACATTAAGGCTGAACGCTATTCCGCCGTTTTTCGAATTAAGGCTTGGATATACTGTTACGCTTTCGTTTTGTTGTAAATCTTTGTTTTCCGTATTTTCCATAATTTAATTATAACTTAAAATAAAATTTTAGTAAAATATTTATTTTACTTTTTAGCGATTTTGTACTAAAATTCAATTATGCGTAAGATAAACACGTCTGTAATAGAAGAAAAAATTTATGAAATGGCTTTAAAAGCAGGAGTTAACCTTACACACTCCTGTAAACAAGCGCTTTCGGCGGCACACAGAAACGAAAGCAATTCCACTGCAAAATTTGCGCTTGAAACTCTTATACGCAACAGTGAGACGGCTGTAACAGAAAATATGCCCGTTTGTCAGGATACCGGTATGGCGGTAGTGCTTTTAAAAATAGGACAGAACGTGTACCTTGAAGGTATCGGTCTGAACGAAGCCGTCAACCGCGCAGTCAGACGCGCATATTCGGACGGTTATTTCAGAAAATCGGTCTGCGACCCGATAACGCGCGAAAACACGGGCGATAACACTCCCGCCGTTATTCACACCGAAATTGTTGCCGGCGAAGAAGTAAGCATTACGTTTATGCCAAAAGGATTCGGCAGCGAAAATATGTCAAGGCTTTATATGTTAAAACCCGCGCAAGGCGTTGAAGGAATAATTTCGGCAATCGTTGAAACGGTGAAACTTGCCGGTTCGCGCCCCTGCCCGCCCGTTTACGTAGGAGTCGGGATAGGCGGCACATTCGACGGTTGCGCCTTTCTTGCAAAAAAAGCATTGACAAGAGATATAGGCAGTCTGAACGCGCGCGGCGATATAGCGGATATTGAACGCGAAGCGTTAAAACGTATAAATAAACTTGACATAGGCTGTCAGGGTTTTCACGGCGACACGACCGCGCTCGGCGTAGCCTGCGAATATGCCCCTACTCATATTGCCGGATTGCCCGTTGCGGTAAACATTCAATGCCACTGCGTGCGTTGCGTTAAGGAGACGATATGAAAAAGTTAACCTTGCCTTTAAATAAAGAAACCGTAAGATTACTGCGGGCGGGCGAAAGCGTGCTATTAACGGGTACTATTCTTACTGCGCGCGACTGTGCGCATAAAAAGATATTTGAACATATCGACGGTAAGATGCCCCTTCCTTTCGAAATTACAGACGCGGTTATATACTACGCCGGACCTTGCCCTGCAAAAGACGGCAAGGCTTCGGGAAGTTGCGGACCGACCACTTCCGCAAGAATGGAAAGTTTTGCCCCGCGCCTGCTCGATCTGGGACTGGGCGCAATTATCGGAAAAGGCGAAATGAGTAGTGACGTGCGCGAAGCGTTAAAGCGCAACACCGCCGTTTATTTTGCCGCCATTGGCGGCGCGGGCGCGCTATACGGCAACGCAATAAAAAAGAGCAAATGTATCGCTTTCCCCGAACTGTTGTCCGAAGCCGTGTACAGGCTTGAAGTTATCGACTTCCCCGCGGTTGTGGCATACGACTGCATGGGCGGCAGTATATATTGAAATTTAGTTGACAATATTTTTTAAAGTTATTATAATTAGCTTAATTTTAAAGGCAATGAACGGGACAGACCGCGTCTGTACTCCCCTTTCCAGAGAGAGAAATCCGAAAACGGCTGAAAGGTTTCTTACAGGGGTTGATACGGTTATTCACCCGCGAGCCGACGGGTGAAAAGAAATGAGTAGTCCGCTCCGCATACCGTGCGTAAACCGGTCGGATAAGGCGGCTTTTGCCGTAAAATCAGGTGGTACCGCGATTAACTCGCCCTGTGTTTGCAGGGCGGTTTTTTTATAAAAAATTTTTAAGGTGAGTTATGGACGTACAGGAAAAAATCAAACAAATAGAAGCGCAGATTGAAAGCGCGGTGCAGGACATAAAATCAAGCAAAAGTCTGCTTGAAATTAAAATGCGATTTTTGGGCAAAACGGGCGAAATATCGTCGCTGCTCAAAAATTTGCGCGACGTTCCACCCGAACAGCGCCCCACTATGGGCAAAGTTTTAAACGCTTTCCGCCAGTGGACGGAAGAGAAATTCAGCGACATTGAAAAGCGCATTAAAAAAATCGAACTGGACAAAAAATATTCGCAGGAAAAACTGGACGTTACCGTACCCGGCACTATTCTGCCAGACGGCGCGTACCACCCCAACACTCTTATCAGGGAAGAGCTGGTTTCCGTATTTGCGGGTATGGGGTTTGAAATTTTCGAAGGACCGGAAATCGAGAATGATTACTACAACTTCACCGCCCTTAACACCCCCGCGGACCACCCCGCCCGCGATATGCAGGATACTTTTTATCTTTCCGCAGATTTGCTTTTGAGAACGCAGACTTCCGCAGGACAGATAAGGGTTATGGAAAACAAAAAACCGCCCATAAAAATTCTGTCGCCCGGCAAAGTTTACCGCAGCGACGACGACGCAACCCACTCCCCTATGTTCTCGCAGATGGAAGGGCTTGTGGTTGACAAGGGAATAACACTTTGCGATCTGAAAGGAATGCTTGACGTGTTTGCAAAGAAAATTTTCGGCGAAGACGTAAAGACACGCCTGCGCCCTTCGTACTTCCCTTTTACCGAGCCTTCCGTAGAAGTTGACGTAAGTTGCTTTGAGTGTGGCGGCAAGGGCTGCCGTCTTTGCAAAGGCACGGGCTGGATTGAAGTGCTTGGAGCAGGAATGGTAAACAGGCGCGTGCTGGAAGGCTGCGGAATTAACCCCGACGAATACACGGGATTTGCATTCGGTATGGGCATTGAAAGAATTGCCATGCTTAAATACGGAATAAACAATATGAAACTTCTCTTCGAAGGCGATACGCGCTTTCTGAAACAGTTTAAGGATTAAGGAGATAATTATGAAAGCACCTTTAAGTTGGCTTAAAGATTACGTTGATATTGACGTCACCGCACAGGAATTGCAACGCAAACTTTTTGACTGCGGGTTTGAAGTTGAAGAACTTATTGAAACGGGAAAAGATATTTCCGGCGTAGTTGTAGGCGAAGTAACCGAATGCGAACCCATTGAAGGCACACATTTGCACGTGTGCAAAGTTGACTGCGGCGACAAAGGAATTTTTCAGATTTGCTGCGGCGCGGACAACGTTAAAAAAGGAATAAAAGCCCCCTGCGCGCTTGTCGGCGCTACGGTATACGCAACATCAAAAGACCACGTTACCGTTGAAGGCGTTATGACCATAAAAAAGGGCAAGTTGCGCGGCGTTGAATCGGACGGTATGCTTTGCTCCGGCGCGGAACTCGGAATAAACGGAGATATGTTCGAAGGCGGCGACTATCGCGGGCTTTTACTGTTGCCGAACAGCTTTAAGAACGGCGAAGACGTAAAACCGCTTTTGGGACTGGACGACTATATTTTCGATATAGCCGTAACCGCCAACCGCCCGGACTGCCAGTCTATACTTGGCATCGCCCGCGAAGTTGCCGCGGTGTTAAACAAGCCCGTAAAAGAACCCGACTATTCTTACAACGCGGTAAAAGGTAATTATCCCGCAATAAAAATTTCGGACCTTGCGCCTGATTTATGCCCCCGCTATATCGGGCATTATGTTACCGACGTTAAAATCGCCCCTTCCCCTGCCTGGATTAAAACACGGCTTGCGTCATGCGGATTGCGTTCTATAAGCAACGTGGTAGACATAACCAATTTCGTTTTACTGGAACAGGGTCAACCCATGCACGCGTTTGATCTAAGAACGCTTGACGGCAGAGAAATTGTTGTGCGCCGCGCAAAAAACGGCGAAAAAATAACAACGCTTGACGGTAACGATTTTAAACTGACGGATGAAAATCTTGTTATATGCGACAGTGACAAGCCCTGCGCTCTGGCGGGAGTTATGGGCGGACTTGACAGCGAAATAAAGGACGACACCTGCGAAGTTCTGTTTGAAGCCGCAAAATTTGCACGCGACAGCGTAAGAAAAACCGCAAGGGCTTTGGGGCTTCACACGGACTCTTCCGCGCTGTTTGAAAAGGGCGTGAACGAATACACGACCGAAAAAGCAATGTGCCGCGCGTTAAACCTGGTTGAAAAACTGGGTTGCGGAACGGTAACCGATTTGCACATTGACGTTACGACGGAAAACTCCAACCTGACCGCTAAAAAAATGACAGTGAGCGTAAGCAAAATAAACGCGCTGTTGGGTATAACCGTGCCTACGGAAAAAATGGTTGAAATTTTAAAGAGCCTTTGCTTCGGCGTAAACCTTTCGGGCGATAAACTGGAACTTGAAATACCACGCTGGCGCGAAGATATTGACGGCTTCCCCGACATTGCAGAAGAAGTTATAAGGCTTTACGGATACGAAAACGTGCACAGCACTTTTCTGCCGTCCGCACAGATAACAAACGGCGGATATAACGACGAGCAGAAAGCCGAAAACAAGTTGAAGCGTAAACTCGTTGAAAAAGGTATGTACGAAATTTCAACCTACTCCTTCTACTCGTCAAAAGATTTGGATATGTTGCATTTTGCAGAAGACTCAAAAGAGCGGCGCGCAATAAGAATTTTAAATCCCATAAGCGAAGAACTTTCGATTATGCGAACCACTATGGCGCCGTCAATGCTTAACGTAATTGTCAGAAATTTAAGACGCGGCAATATGGAAGGGCAACTTTTCGAACTTGCAAAAGTTTATATCCCGCAGGAACTGCCTTTAAAATCTTTCCCCGAAGAACGGGCTGCGCTTTGTCTCGGCTGCTGGGGCAAAACGAATTTCCGGAACCTGAAAGGGATTTGCGAAGCCATTGCAGGTTCGCTGAATACAAGTTTTGAATATGCCCCCTGCGAAAAACCTTACCTTCAACCCGGTAAAACGGCTGAAATCACCTGCGACGGCAAATATATTGGATACGTCGGCGTGCTTGCCCCCACCATATGCGAAGAACTTGCAATAGACCGCATTGTGGTGCTTGCAGAACTGGATTATGCCGAACTTAAAAATTGCGCAAAGCCTTTCAGATACAGACCCATACCTAAGTTTTCCGAAGTTACGCGCGACCTTGCCCTTCTTTGCGACAAACAAACAACCTGCGGAGAAATAGAAAAAGAAATTTATTCTGCGTGCAAATATGTTTCTTCTGTGACGCTGTTCGATATTTACGTCGGCGCGCAGGTTGACGAAGGCAAAAAGAGTATGGCGTTTAACCTGACTTTCACACCGAAAGACGAGCCTATTGAAGACAGGGTTGACGGTTACGTTAAAAAGATACTCGGCAATCTTAAAAACAAACTGAATATAGATTTAAGATAGTACAAATAAAGCCTTCCGCAAAATTTGCGGAAGGCTTTCTGTTCATTTTTTCGGAACAAGCGCCGCGCCGCCGCCTGCGAGCGAAGCCTGTAAATACACGTCGGGAATTTTTCCGGTTATAACACTTTCGCAAATTAAAACTTCGATTGTAGAAGCGAGATTTGTTGATTTTGACGGCATAATAATTGAAATGTCGGAAACTATTTCAAGATACAGCGAATGTTTTGTCTGGTTTATACCCGCTTCCAAAAACTTTGAAACAAAGCGGCACTCCACATTGCTTATAGGAATTATTTTCAAATTAATTTTCTGCCCGAAACCTGCGAGAGCTTCAATTCCGGTAAGTGCGCCAATCGGAACCAAAATTCCTTCCTGACTCATTTTATTAAGGTTTTCCTGCGAAAGATACGCCGTATCCCTTGCTATTCGGTTTATTTTCAATGAATCGGTCGTAATAGACGTTACGTTACCGTCCGCATCGCGCTCGATAGTAATCAAATCTTCGTATCGCATTGTGTCGTTCAGCGTGTAATAAATCGCGTCGTTGACGGCGACGGTTGTTACCGAACGGATGGTCGCTTCACTGATAGATATAAGTACCCGCGTGACGTTGCGTTGGAAATATATCAACGTGGCTATTATGAACAGGCACATAAAAATTACAAGTATTTTAAACCGCCTGAACTTTTTGTTTTTTTTCGCCTTCATACCTATATTTTATTTTTTAGCAGGCTTGTTTATGTTTTAAAACACTCTTATATAAAAATCAAGCGGCGCGGAAATTTTCCGCGCCGCAAACGTTAATTGCGCTTTGTTTTCGACTTGAAGATTAAAGCCATTATAAACGAAAATACCACCGCTGCCGTAACCCCTGCGCTTGCCGCAGACAGCGAACCTGTTATAGCCTGAAAAAACCCTTTCTCCGCACCTTTCATTGCGCCGTTTGCAAGAAGATATCCGAAACCCGAGATGGGAACGGTTGCGCCGGCGCCAGCAAATTCCACCAGCGGCTGATAAACTCCAATTGCGGTAAGCACTACCCCCGAAAGCATAAAATAGACGAGAATTTTACCCGCGGTAAGATCGGTAAAATTGATTATTATCTGAGCAATCAGGCATATCGCTCCGCCTACGGCAAACGCTTTTAAGTAAGCCAAAAATATCAATAAAATTTCCTGTCCCATATCAATACTCCAACTCCACTGCGTGACTTATACAGGGAATAGACTCTCCCTGACCCGATGACACCGTTGAAAGCAACGCCCCCGTCGCGGCAAAAAGAATACGCTTGTAAAGACCCGAATTCATTTTTGAAAGCACATACGAATTAAGCACCACGGCGGAACAGCCCGCACCGCTGCCGCCCTGAAATTCATCTTCGATAACTTTGTAAATTATTTCACCGCAGTCAACGTGTCTGTCCGAAATATCAAAGCCCTTTTCCCAAGTTAAATCTTTAACAATTCTACTGCCGAGAGCGCCCAAATCGCCCGTTAAAATCATATCGTAATCGTCGGGCGAAGTGTCCGTATCCATAAAATGCCGCATTATGGTATCCGCCGCGGCAGGCGCCATAGCCGCGCCCATATTGTTAACGTCTGTAACGCCCAAATCGCAAACTCTGCCCATTGTAGCGCTGGTTATTTTTACGCCTTCCTTTGCGTCGGAAATAACGCAACCGCCCGCGCCCGTAACCGTCCACTGCGACTGCGGGGGACGCGTTGTGCCCTGTTCCAACGGATAACGGTACTGCCTTTCAGCCGAAGCAAAATGACTGCCGGTAGCGGCAACCGCGCGTTTGACGTAACCCGCGTTAACCATCATAGCGGCGAGCATCATACTTTCGCTCATAGTGGAACATGCAGAGTAAACGCCGACAAACGGAAAATCATAATCCCGCGCGGAAAAACTTGCCGAAATAATCTGGTTTAAAAGGTCGCCTGAAATAAGCACGTCTATATCCCTTTCTTTAAAACCGCTTTTTTCGATTGCGAGCGAAATAGCGTTTGTAAGCATTTTACATTCAGCTTTTTCAAACGTTGATTCCGCATACATATCGTCGTCGAGAGTGATATCTGCGTATCCGCCAATCACTCCCACTTTTTCCTTTGAACCGCAAATTGCGGCATAGCCCGATATTCTCGGCGCATTTTTAAAAAATACCGTATTGCCTTTTTTCATACTGATAATTATAGTTTTTTCAAACGCGTCTTTTTTATACAGAAAACGGGGCGGCAAAGCCGCCCCGTCGGTTATATTAATTAACGTTATCTTCACTCTCTTTATCGGAACAAATCTCAGAACCGACACTCTCTGAAGTTGCCGTATTATCATCAATACTCTCAGTGCTGTTTTCGGTTTTACGTTTAAATTTATTTTTTAGCTTAACAACCCTGTCATAAAAATTACGTCTGAAATCCTTATCAATCAGAGCAACAACGATACAGGGTAAAATTGCTATAGCCAAAGATATACTTGCATTTACCAATAATTCTTTCCACTCGTTTGCATATGATTGCAAACAAAAATGTAATCCAATTAATGCAGCGGCAAATATAATTATATAAATATAATTTCGTATATAATAATTTTTAGTCTTAGAATTTAATCCGTACTTATACAAAACGTGCGGTTCTATCACATGACAAATAGCAAGGTTCGTCACAATTGTAGCAACAATTACTCCGACCACCGCAAACTCTTCACCGAACAAGTAACCGAACAAATATACGAAACCTATTGACATCGCTATATTTAAAATTCCTTCTATTAAAGGTTTCCATCTGTCATTATAAAAAGTTCCGGTTGCGTCTCTGAAAAGTAAAGTTGCCTGACGCATAAACTGGATAAAATAATTTAAAGTAATAATAAACGAGATACTTTTATTAAGCTCCAAATCGTTACCGAAACAAATAGTTACAAGATTGTCTATTACGGCATAATAACCCAAAAAGAAAATGCAACCTATTACAAAATTAAACGAATGAAAAAAATTAAAATATTTTTTTACACAATCTTTATCATTTTCAATAAATAAATGTCCTATAATTGACGTAAGCGGAGTAAAAAACAAAGTAATCACACCCGTCATTGCAGACATTATAGTCGTATAATTAGAATATTTACCTAAAATGACTATACCGATAAATGCAGAAATAATAATGCTGTCAACAGTATTGACAAGAACATTACCTATTTTGTGCATAAACATAGCTTTAATATTTTTAGTAACTTCTTTTTTTGTTTCCGAATCAACTGTCTGCTTGTTTTTAATTATGTTTTTATGCTTTCTTCTTATAAGTATTTCCGTAACGAACCATTGCAACAAAGCCGATATTATACGGCACATTAAAAACCAAAAAAAGGATTGGGTGTAAATAAGAACAATTATTTGCAACCCCAATTGAATAAGCTGCCCGCTTGAAGAAATTATTGTTGTTACATAGTTGTTTTTATATGCGTTTATAAGCGACGTTTTGGAACTGAAAAGATACGTAATAACCACGGATATAAGCATTACAAAAAACGTTGCGTATAAATTAACGTTCTCTACATTATATCCCTTAGCCAAATACGGTAAAAGCGGCATTATTAATAAACCGCAACAAGTTATTATTGCACTTATTATTAAGTACAGTTTTGTAAACAATCTGTAAAGCGCAGAAACCTTATCGTTTTCATTGTCGACAATAGGTTTATACATACAAAAGGTAATTGCTGCCCCTACGCCCAATTCTGTTACAGACAAAAAATCAAGTATACTTATATAGAGCGAATTTAAGCCGTTAATTTCATTGCCGACATATCGTATAAGAAATCTTCTTACAAGCAAGTTGCCTATAAGAAGAGCAATTTTGAATATTATTGATATGCTTACGTTTAATACACTTCTTTTCTTATCCAACGAATCCGCCCTCGACTATAATTACATAAATACGCTTACATCATAAACATCAATACTATTTCAATTCGTCTAACAACAATCTGACCGAATTATCCCAATTCAATAATTTTGAATATTGTATCATCTTTGTAGATTGCTTTTTCAATTCCGCAAAATTCTGAATGGTCAGTTGCATAGCTTTAATTAAACTTTCAACGTTATTCGGTTCGCAAAAAATCCCTACTTCGCCGTCACATAGTTGCTCTTTCAATCCGCCAGTATCCGAAGCTATTACGGCAGTACCGTACTCATAGGCTATAGCTATCACTCCGGATTGAGTTGCGTCAAGATACGGTAAAACACAAACAGTGTTATGTTTTAAAAAGTATGAAGAAATTTCATTATCTTCAATATATTTATTTATAAGCATTACGTTTTTCAATTTACTGAAATCTTTTTCGTACTGCTTAAAATCTCCACCGCCTACAATATTAAGAAATGCGCCTTCAAAAGATTTTTCAATTTCTGCAAACGCTTTTAAAAGAACTTCTATTCCTTTATATTTCGTTATTCTTCCGAAAAACAGAAAGTTGATTTTCTCATTTTCTACATATTCTGTAGTATTGTTATGATTGCCGTAATTCATTAAACAATGCGGCATAAAATAGATTTTATCCCTGCTTAAATTATATTGGTCAACACAAATCGGAATAAACCTTTTCGACAGAACAACAATTTCGTCCATTTTTTTTATTTGTTTAGCCTGTAAACTTTTTCTGTTTTTACGTTCATCTGAATGCGGCACCGGATCATGAACAAATAAAATATTCTTTTCAGTACAAACTTTTCTCTTAACCAATTCGTTCCACCTATGGAAGAAAGTATAGAAAACAAACTCGTATTCAACTGTTAAAATGTTTTTTAAAATCTTTTTGTAAGATAAAAGAAATTTTAATACCGAAAAATACTTATTTATTTTTTTTGAAATTTTACCTTTTCCCCTATTCAAACGTATAAACGAAATATTTCTTTCTGTAAGAAGCTCTATCCAATTGCTTTTATTTATAATGTTATCAGGTAAAACGGCATAAATATTATAACCGTTATTCTTAAGCGCTTTCGCAAATTCAATTGTAAAAACAGGACATGCCTCATTGGGATACAGCCCCACAAGCAAACAGTTTTTCATAACCGACCTCATTAAGTATTACATAAATTTATACGGGATGGTTCCTGTATAATCCAATAAATAAACAGCTACAATCCAATAAGCAACTACGACAAGTATACTTAATAAGCTCGACGCAGAAACATTGCCGATAATGTTCCCCTTAATTACTTTTGACATTGACGGAATTGCCACTGTTGCATATATCATAAAATATAATTGAATTCTGCCAAAACTTGAAAAATAAGATGAAATATTAAATAAGGACAAAAAACTTAAAGAAACAAAAAACAAGAAGCGGGCAAATATGTTTTGCCTGTTTTTATAATAAAAAAACCCGCTGGAAAATATCATAACCAGGCCTATAAAAAGCCATGACAAATTGATATTGCGTTCACCGTATTCTACGTCAAAAATCTCGCCTTGATATTTTTCGGGTACAAGCCCCAAATTTTTTAAAATGTTCATTCCAAAATAAAAAATATCAATGCTGAATATTAAAAATATTATCAGAAGAAACGCTAATAAATAGCGCAAAAAGTTATGTTTACTTTTACAAATCAAATAAGTTAAAACAATGTAGATAAAAATTATCGCAGAAATATGCAGCGTTAAAGAAAAACAAAATAATAAAACAGTAATTACATACTTCTTGTTTAAAAATAAGGTAAACGCATAAAATAAAATTGCGCATACAATCAACTGCCTTACCTGATTTAAAGAATTATTATAGAAACAACAGTACCATATGAACATTCCCAGCCAGACCGGAATATTCAAATCAATTTTATTTCTGCTCAGATGACTGTTTATATTTTTTATTCCGAAATAAACCGGAAGCATACATAACAGTTCATTAACGAAAAACAAACCGTTCAAGGTTCCGAAAAATTTGCAGGCAACATACGCAATAAACCCGTATCCGTAATCCATATACTGCAAAGCTGTGTCATTTTTCATTTGAACAAAAAAATCCGCAATATCGGATGAACGCTTTGTGCATAAATATAAAGGTTTCATATAAGTATAAACGTCTATACCTACGGTTTCGTGTCTGAAAGTAGCCAAAAAAATAGGTATAAACAATGCAATAATTATTAATACCTTCTTCGTCCAAAATAAATTGAGCGCATCATTTTTTGAATAGCGATTATTATTTGGCGCTAACCTTTTCAGTTTTGCAGTTTCCCCCAAATATATAATTAATGAGGAAATGCAAAATACGAACAAATAAATCATAATATTTCTTTAAGAATTTCAAGCCACCTTACCAATATATTAGAACTTTTAAACCTTGCGTTGCTATTAACTGAATTTTCGGAGAATTGTGATATAAGTCTGTCGTCGTTCATCAACTCGACAAGTTGTGAACAAAATTTGTCAATATTGCCGTTTTCTACAAGATATCCGTTATAACCTGACCTTATAATATCGGAAGGTCCGGTATCATAATCAAACGATATTATGGGCAACCCGAAAGACTGAGCCTCTATCATAGTCATCGGCAAACCTTCAAAACGTGCCGTGGATAAATAAATTTTTGATCTCTGATAATATTCGTCAATCTTATTTGTGGACATAACGAATTCTACATTTTGCAATTTATGACTTTCAACTATTTGGTTTAATGCCGAAGACTCTTCACCCGAGCCTATAACTTGAAGTTTCCATTCGGGTTTAATTTTTTCAATCCGGCTCCAGATGTTTAACAAAACATCAAATCCCTTTTGATATGTCAAACGCCCTACGCTGATAGCAATATTTTCACGTAAAAAGTTATTTGTTTTAACATCTTCATACGGCGACGGATTATAAATATGAACAATTTTCGCCTTCATTTTCGGAAGGTTAGATAAATAAAATTGCTTATCTTTTTCAGTAAGAGTAACAATATAATCCGATTTTTTTGCCGCGTATCTTCTCCCGAATTTATTAAAACCAGTATTTACTTTAAAATTAAAATGCTCCCAAGTTATATTTTTAAATTTAAATTTTTTCTTTAATAATAAAGTGTAAACACTTAATGCCGCAAATATATCTATAACCAAATCAACTTTATTTTCCGAATAAAATTTTTTTAAAGCGCGATATATTTTAAAAAAATACTTTTTATTGCTGATTTCGTCCTTATTGAATAACGTCACCAACCTGATATTTTTTCCTAAATCATAAAAACTTGTATTGTTTCCGCAAATACTTAAAATGGTAATGTTATAACCTTGTTCAGATAACAAATTAGCTATAATTGATGTAACTCTTTCACTTCCCGCAGAACGTGAAAAATTTTGGATGAAAAATACTATATTTTTTTTCATGAATTGTTATCTGACTCCATACGTTTTTATATGAGAAATTATATTGTTTGCGAATTGTTTATAATTGTATTTCAAATTAATATTATCTGAACAATCAACTTTATCCGGTGAGAAAATTATTTTTTTTGATAAATCTTCTACACTCCCGAAAAATATTACAGGCAACTCAGAGTATATTTCTCTGAACACTTCAATATCAGAGATTATCGGCTGTGTACCAAGATACAATGCTTCGAGAGGAGGTAAACCAAACCCTTCATAAACAGAGGGCTGAACTAAAAATTTTGCTTTCTGAATTTCGGAAAACAATTCTTCATTATCCAGCCGACCTGTAAATGTAACGTTAGGATAATCCTTTTCGTTTAAATCAAGTCCCGTTAAAAAACCTTCGCGCTCTCCTATAATTTTCAATTTCAATGTAGGATCTTCCGCCGAAGCAAAGGCTTCAAGTAAAATGTTGAGCCCCTTGTGACGCTTTACATTTCCGACGTAAATTATTGTGTTTTCTTTTTTTGAACAGCTGTGGTTTTTGCCGTATTCAATAATATCTTTGGAAAGACCGTTATAATTCACGTAGCATTTTTTTGCGTATTTTTTAAAATGATGGATACATCTCGATTTGGTAAAACCAGAAACGCAAGCAACAGTTTTTGATTTTTTCATGCAACGTTTCAACAAGGTTTTCTTAATAAAGTAATCAATTTTTCCGTTTACCGTTTCCCTGACGTCAAGAAAAATCAAGTCATGCATTACAGAATGAACGGGGATTTTTATACCGAAAGGAATTATAAAATTGGGTATGATAAGACAATCGCATTCCTTATTTATGCGCTTTTTATTAAATTTAAAAAGCCCTTTTTTAGAATAGGGATCTGTCCCGTCATCTATTATAACAGCTTGGCTGTATTTTTCCAATTTGTTTCTATTGCCAATCAGGTAAAACGAATGCTCCGTATAATCAATATTATCTATTATCCCTTCGCATACTCTGCCTATCCCCGATTTACCCAAGTATCTGCAATCTATTGCAATTTTCATAATTAATCCTACAAATTTATAAGTATAACATTACATTTTCCTGTTATTTTTACGGCTTGTCCGTTTAACAAAAATGCGTCGCCGCAACTAATTTCTTTTTGCTCGTTTTCACAAAAAATTTTACCCTTGCCGTAATAAACTATAGCAAACTTGATTTTTGAAGGTTCTTTATCATATAAAGCCCCGTCTGTCGCTTCATAATTTACAATACTGCAACAACCGTAATCTGTCAACATGGACTTCAAATATTTGTCCATTATTTCAAGGTCTGCCGACATAAACTCAGAAATATTAAAAGCCTGGTAATTTAAAATTTCCAGCGCTTTTTTCAAATGCAATTCACGTGAATTTCCGCTTTTATCTTTTCTGCCGTAATCGTACAACCTATAAGTTATATTTGAAGTTTGTTGAATTTCGCAAATTAAACAGCCCTTACCGATAGCGTGGACGGTTCCTGCGGGGATATAATATGTTTCGCCTTTTTTAACGTATATTTTATTCAACAGTTTTTCAAGCGTATTGTTCTTGATATGGCGCTCAACTTCTTCTCGGTTTGTATCCTTATTAAAACCGAGATATATAAACGCATTATCTTCTGCGTCCAGAACAGTCCACATCTCGTTTTTGCCGCTGTCATTTTCATTTGCTCTCGAATATTCGTCATCAGGATGAACCTGTATTGACAAATTCTCTTTGGCGTCGATATATTTTACAAGAATGGGAAGATTGTGGTACTTATTACCGTACTCGCCGAGTTTGTTCCATCCGATTAAATCAAAATACTCGCAAAGAGACTTTCCGGCAAATTCTCCTTCGGCTATCGCACTTTGTCCGTCGGCGTGAGTAGATACTTCCCAGCTTTCGGCAATCCTTTCCATATCGCCCGTATCTTTACGCAATATATCGCGTATTTTCGTTCCGCCCCAAATATAATCTTTATAAACGGATTTAAGTTTTAATACTTTTTCTTCTTTCATAAATTAAGCTATGATTTTAAGAATGTCTTCTTTTATTTTTACCAAAGCGGATTTTGCAAGTTCTTCCGATGATTGCTTTACGCCGAAATAAAATTTTATTTTGGGTTCGGTTCCTGAAGGGCGCACGCAACACCAACCGTTATTTTCCAATTCAAAATATAGCACGTTACTGTTTGGAAGATTAAGTATTTCCTGTTCGTTTTTAACTTTATTATAACGGATTTTATTATTATAATCTCTTACCGCCAATACTTTTAAACCACCGATTTTTTCGGGTGCATTTTTTCTGAGCAGATTCATTATCGATAAAATTTTTGACGCGCCGTCCGCACCTTTAAGCGTAATACTCTCCAACTCTTCCAAATAGTATCCGTATTTATTATAAATATTCTGCATTTGGTCACAAAGAGTCAACCCTTTGGACCTGTAATATGCCGCCGCTTCGCAAAGCGCCATTACTGCAACGACAGCGTCTTTATCGCGGGCGTGCGTACCCACAAGACAACCGTAACTCTCTTCGTATCCGAATTCAAACTCAAAAGCATTCTTGCGCCAGTCAAGCTCGCCTCCGTTTTCTTCTTTTGCAAGTTCGAAAAGTTTTATCTGTTCGCCGATATATTTGAAACCGGTCAAAACTTCTTTAACAGTCAACCCGTATTCGGCAGCAATTTCATACGCCATTTTTGAAGAAACCAACGTAGTAACAATTGCTCCGTTTTTTCTTTCTTCGGGCAAAAGTCCCTTTTCGCTTTTTTGCGACAGTTCATACTCTGCTATTAATAATCCGCTCATATTTCCTGTAAACGGGATATATTCGCCGGACTTTACGTCCTTTGCATAAATGCCGAGCCTGTCTGCGTCGGGGTCGGTTGCAAGAACAATGTCTGCGTTTACTTTTCCGGCAAGCGCAAGCGCATAAGCGAACGCCTTTTTATCTTCAGGATTGGGGTATTCAAGAGTCGGGAAATTGCCGTCGGGATTCTCCTGCTCGGGAACAACCCAAACTTTTTCAAACCCCAGTTCTTTTAAAATCCGACGTACGGGTATATTACCCGCACCGTTTAACGGAGTGTAGACAATTTTTATCTCTTTTGCAAAGCTATTCAGTACATCCTTATTCTGTACCAATGATTTTATAGCGGAAATATATTTATCGTCTGTTTCTTTACCGATAAATTTTAGCAACCCGCTCTTTTGCGCTTCTTCTTTGCCAATACGTCTGATTAAACTATAATCGCTTATTTTATTAACTTCGTCAATTATTAATTTATCGTACGGCGCAACAATTTGTCCGCCGTCAGACCAATATACTTTATATCCGTTATATTGGGGGGGATTGTGACTTGCCGTTATTACTATTCCCGCCGTCGCTTTCAACTCTCTCACGGCAAATGATAATTCCGGCGTGGGACGAAGACCTTCAAAGATGAATGCTTTAATGCCGTTTGCCGCAAATATCAAAGCGGAGTCCATAGCAAAATCGTAAGACATTCTTCTGCTGTCGTAAGCAATTACTATACTTCCGTTTTCTGCCCGGCTGTTGATAAAATTTGCAAGCCCCTGTGACGCTTTACCTACAGTATAAATATTCATACGGTTAGAGCCTGCGCCTATTTCTCCGCGCAACCCGCCGGTTCCGAAGGATAGCTGTTTATAAAACCTGTCTTCTATTTCTTTTTCGTCGGTTAAAGCAAGCAATTCATTTTTCGTATCATTATCAAAAATGTTGCTTGTACACCATTTTTCATATTCTTCTCTGTAATCCATTACAGTAGTTCCTCTCTACCGTTAGCATTAAGTTCGTCAACTATTTTTTTTACGTCCTGCGCCTTATCTTTCGCACATACCATTATAGCGTCAGGTGTTTCAACAATTACAATATTATCTACGCCGAGTGCGGCGACCAATTTACCGCTTGAATAAACGGTGGTATTTTTACAGTCAATAGTTAATGCGTCACCTGTTCTTATGTTTCCGCAACTGTCTTCGGCGTGAAGAACATTGAACATATCCCAACTTCCGATGTCGTTCCAACCGAAATCTCCCGGAACAACCACTATGTCGTCAGACTTTTCCATTATACCGTAATCAACAGATATGGACGGTATTAACGGGTATAACTCTTCAATCAGCCGTTGTTCGTCAGGCTTATTTAAAGCATCCGAAATACGCTGCAGATACGAGTAAATTTCAGGCTGCAATTTTTTGAATTTTTCAAGAATGACCGATGCTTTCCAAACAAATATCCCGCTGTTCCATACAAACCCGCCATCCGCTAAATACTTTTCCGCCGTTTCCCTGTCCGGTTTTTCAACAAACTTTAAAACCGTTTTTACTGCATCCGATGATTTTGCATATTTAATATAACCGTATCCCGTGGCGGGGAAAGTAGGTTTAATCCCTATAGTGATAAGTTTATTTGTATTTTCAGCTTCTTTAACTGCTATTTTTAATATATCCGCAAATTTATTTACGTCTTTAATATAAGCGTCAGACGGCGTAATAACCATTATCCCGTCGCCATATTTTTTTATTAATTCAATTGCGGCATAACCTATACATGCCGCTGTATTACGTGCGGCGGGTTCGGCAATTATATGATTTTCAACAATCCTGCCGTCAACAAGATTTAACATCTCTGATTTTTGAGCGGCATTTGTGACTATAAAAATATTTTCATAGTCTGCTACACGGGACAACCTGTCGATTGTCTCGTTTATCATTATATCTTTTCCGCTCAGATTAAGCAATTGTTTGGGAATTTTCTTTCTGGAAAGCGGCCAAAAACGTGTACCGCCACCCCCAGCCATAATTACGCCGTAAGTCTTCATATTCTTATCTTTATAATGATTTTATAATGCTGTTCAACTTATCCGTGAATACTTTTTCGGTAAACATTGATTTAACTCTTTCTCTTGCGGCATTTCCGTATTTCTCACGCAAAGATTTGTCTGCCGCAAGTTTTTTAATTGCTTCCGCATAACCAGCTACGTTTCCGTTTGCAACTTCAATTCCTGTAAGATTATTAATAGATACATAGTTCACTCCGCTTCCGGGAATATTGAACGTAACGGCGGATTTGCCCATATACATAGCTTCCGCAAGAGCTATACCGAAGGCTTCGTTTTTTGTAATTGAAGGGAAACAAAATATGTCGCAGGCAAGTAAATAGCCTTTTAATTCTTCTTCTTTCACCTTGCCCAAAAAACTTATTTTTTCATCGTTTCCCGCCAACGATTTAAGAGAATCGGTTAACGGACCTACCCCGCCTATAATTATCTTATAACTGCCGTCAAGATATTTGCTTGCCTTTACAAGATACTCCATACCTTTGTAAGGAACATGTCTGCCTATGGCAAAACAAATTGTTTTATCGCAGAGTTGCTTTTTTATTTCATTTGCTAAAGCAACGTCTTTTTCCGTAACGGTCAGGCGACGACTGTCTATGCAACAGGGCAACACATCGCATTTATCCTTATTTGCATTTAAAAACTTACTTCCTTCAATATAATTGGGACTGGTTGCAAGAATTTTAGCCGCTCTTTTTAAAAGCCTTTTTGTTTGTCCGTTAAACAGCTTGCCTAAAATTTTTTGTCTGACGATATCAAGATGCCAGTAAACAACCAATTTGCAAGCTGGATATTTTTTTAATATTTTTAAAAGATAATGCGAAGCAAACGGATTGGGAAAATGAAAAATGACTACGTCAGGTGAAAATTCTTTGAATACTCTTCTCAACTGCTTTCCGTAAGAAAAAGAAATTGATTGCGACGCTATTTTTGCAAAACAGCCGGCACGGTTAACTTCAATGCCGTCTACCGTATCAACTCCGTTTCCCTTTTCATGATTAAAACAAAAAACTTTTAATTCGTTATCGTTTTTTAACGAGTCACAGATATCTCTGGCAACTTGTTCTATTCCGCCGATATGCGGATAATAATAATTTGATATTTGTAAAATTTTCATATGTCTTTGGTTATTTTGCACTCGGTAAATTACTTTTTACGATACTAAAATTTTTTTTATTTTGCGCCGGTATGCTTTAAAACTCCTATAAACGTCTTGAAAACTATTTTTATATCAAGCCAAAGCGAACGGTGTTCTATATAGTATAGCTCCATTTTTTGTCTTTCGCCGCTGGCGTACGTAGCATTGTTTCTCGCATATGCCTGCCAATAACCGGTAAGCCCGGGTTTTGCGGTCAATAACAGTTCTTTCTGCTCGGGAGTGTAGTACTTGTCCAATTCTTCATTAAGCATTGGACGGGGTCCCACAACAGACATATTACCCAATATACAGATATTGAAAAGAATCTGCGGCAGTTCGTCTATAGACGTTCTTCTTATCTTAGCGCCGAAACACTTGCCGTATTTGCCGTCGCCTTCTTTCTTATAACCGATAAGGCGAGGGTCGTCGTCGAGCTTGTACTCTTTCAAATATTCTTCATATTGCTTTTCGGTAAGCATCTTCTGTAAATCGTCCGCCCCTTTTTTCATACTGCGGAACTTCCAGACTTTCAGCATTTTGCCCTTTTTGCCTACGCGCTTCTGCTTATAAAAAGGACTGCCGAAATCTTTTATCATTACTATAAAAGCAACAAAAATAATAGGAATTAAAATTAACAAACTTACAAAAAAAGACGATAAGAAGTCAAAAATCCTTTTAATTACCAGATACCAGAAATAGAAAAACCCTTTTCTCTTTTTAGGGACATAATCTGCCAAAGTAACATTCTGCGTATCCGACGTTTGTTGAAGGTTTGCGTTATTTTCATTTGAACAAATTGAATTTTGTTCAACTTTTTCATCAATTTCAATCATTAGTATTAACCTGAATTTTTATTAATAAATTACAAAATCCGACAATTTTACTATTGTCTACCATTTTATCATACAGTCAACCAAATTGCAAGTATTATTGTGGTAACGGTTTATAAAATCCCAATTAAATTATTTTAAATTATATTGAATTTAAGCCATAAAAAATATATACAAAAGCGGAACGGCAAAGCCGCCCCGTCGGTTGTAATTTTATATAAACAAATAAACCAGACCGACAAGCACGCCGGAAAACACGCCAAACACGATAATGGCGCCCGCAACTGTAAACATTTTCGCCGCCATACCGTAAATCCAGCCTTCGGTTTTAAATTCAATTGCTGGTGACGCTACACTGTTTGCAAAACCCGTTATAGGAACAATTGACCCTGCGCCCGCGTGTCTGCCAATCCTGTCGTACACGCCGAATCCCGTTAGAAGCGTTCCAAGGAATATCAGAATCATTGACGTACAACCTGCAAGTTCGTCGCCTGAAAGACCGGCATATTCAAGCATAAACCTGATAAACTGACCTATGCAGCAAATAAGTCCACCCACTCCGAAAGCTGAAAGACAGTTTTTGAAATGCTTTGTGGGCGGTTCCTGCGTTTTTACGTAATTCAGATAATTTTCGTTGTGGTTTTTACTTACCTTGCCTGTCATTTTTTACGCACTCCCCTTTAACGCTTTTTATTAAACTTTCGCGCTCGTCACGGCGGGTTAAATCGTACTCTCTTCTCATCTGCGGTATACCCTGTCGTTAAAGTAAAGGGTCAATTTTTCCGGCATTACGTGCGACATTATGCGATAAGCAGAATTTTTGAAACCGCACGCTCTTATGACCGGCGGTTTGTCGGCGTACACCACTTCGCAAATATCTTCCGCAACTTCCGCAGGCGACATTCCCGTCTGCTCGATATCGGCAAGCGCCGCAACCGCCTTATTCAGGCTTTGCGCGTAAGTCTTATTTTCGTCGTCGGAATAAACCTTTCTTTTGAACGTAAAACCTGTGGCGGTTCCGCCGGGAAGCAACGCCGTCACTTTTATGCCGTAAGGTTTAAGCTCGGAATAGGCTTCGCGCACAAGCATTTCAAGCGCGGACTTTGAAGCCGAATAAAACGAATCGTAAAGAATGGGTACTTCGCCGCCGATAGAACCGACAAGTACGATTCTGCCGCCCCTGTCTTTCATAAAGGGGATAACCGCCTGCATCGCCTTTAACGCGCCGAAAAAGTTAACGTCGAAAAGATAGCGGTAATCGCTTTCTTTTGCGTATTCTATTGGCGCAGCCATAGAAAAGCCTGCACTGTAAATAAGCGCGTCTATTCCGTACTTTTCGCCCACCATATTTATAACGTCGGTAAGCGTGCTGCCCGCCGCCACGTCGGCTATCATATTTTTGATTTTTGCGTTTTTGCAAGGCGTGCGCGAAACGTTTATAACGTTCCAGCCGCGGTTTGCAAGTCTGAGACAGGTTTCACAGCCTATACCCGAACTTCCGCCAACCACTATCGCTGTTGATTTATTTTTTTCCATACAGCTATTTTGGGGAATTTTACAAGTAATTATACACAAAAAAATGCGGCGCGAGTACGCCGCATAGGTAAACTATATTAACCGAAAGCCACGTCTAAAATCATCATAAGGGAAAATCCGAAGATTACGCCCACCGTAGCTTTGATTTTTCCGTTTGCAAAAGATTCGGGAATGAGTTCGGAGCATACGACCGCCATCATTGCGCCGGCGGAAAAAGAAAGTGCCCAGGGAAGTATTCCGTTTACCAAAGTCACGGCTATCGCGCCTATGACGCCCGCGACTATTTCAACCGCGCCCGAAAGCTGACCGATTAAAAACGACTTAGTCCTGCTCATACCGTTTGCGCGAAGCGGAAACGCGACGCACATCCCTTCGGGAAAGTTCTGGATACCGATACCTATAGCAAGCATAATTGCCGCAACGCCTTCCACCGTCGCACCCGACGACAGCGCGCCGAACGCAACGCCTATTGCAAGGCCTTCGGGAATGTTATGGATAGTAACCGCTATGCACATTACGGCACAGCTACGCTTTTTCGCATTGCCCGCAAAAAGGTTTAATTTGCCAGTGACTATATCCGTCACAATAATAAGTAAACCGCCCAGTACAAATCCGCAGGTTAAAACCAAATAAGCATAATTTTCAACCATCTCCATTGCGGGCATTAAAAGTGAAAAAAAAGTTGAAGCAAGCATTATACCCGCCGCTATGCTCATCATAAGCGAAAAGGCGGTTTTGCCTACGTTTTTACATATAAAAACAAGCAGCGCCCCTGCCGCCGTCAACGCCCAGGTGAACGTAGTTGCGATAAGAGCCTGCTGCCAGCCAGTTAAATCATAAAACCATTGCACAAGTGTTTCTCCAAGTAAAAATACAGTTACTATATCTTATGAAACACACCTGCCTTTTAGTGAAACCGCCGCCCGAAACGGGCGACGGTTTTTATATTTACCGTGATATTAAGTTCAGGTTTTTGTATGTTGTAAACTTTACAATGTAACCGTTGGTTTCAATCGGGTCGCTCTCATAAACAAGTTTGAAAGCAGGATTTTTATCCAGATTTTCAAAATGAGCGTCCGCACCGCCGACAGCGTCGACCTTTGTAACAAGCACTTCGCTACAATACGGTAAAAGCAACTTATACGTCATTGCGCCGCCTATCACGAAGACCTTTTCACCGTCATACTTTTTGACTTCGCACATCAACTCTTCCACAGAGCTGACGACCGTACAGTCTTCAATAGGTTCGCCGCTTGCAGAAAGCACGATATTAACACGGTTTTTCAAGGGCTGTCCGCCGGGGAAAGATTTTAAAGTATTCAAGCCCATTACGACAACGTTCCCCGTAGTTGTCTCCCGGAAAAATTTCATATCGGCGGGAATGGAAAACATAAGCGCGTTGCCCTTTCCTATTCCCCACTCTTTATCTGCGTGAAGTATTGCTTTCATAAATTCTCACTCTTGCGGTTATTCCGCTACGGGTATATCGTATTTTTTATCGTTAAATTTGTAATCTACAAGTCTGAAACTGTCCACGGTGAAGTCGTAAAAGTTTTTAATACTTTTATCCACTTCCAGCACGGGCGCGGTCAGACGGGGCATTTTTACAATTTCTTCTACAATGGGAACATGCCTGTCGTAAATATGAGCGTCCGCGATAACGTGGACAAGCTCGCCAGCTTTCAAGCCGGAAACCTGAGCAAACATTATTAAAAGCACGGCATACTGCACAACATTCCAGTTGTTTGCCGTAAGCATATCGTTAGAACGCTGGTTAAGTATTCCGTTCAGAGTATCGCCGGAAACGTTAAACGTCATCGAATACGCGCAAGGATACAAATTCATTTCGTGCAAGTCTGCAAAATTGTAGATGTTGGTCATAATCCTGCGGCTTGCGGGGTTGTTCTTCAAGTCGTACAACACTCTGTCGACCTGATCGAATTCGCCTTCCTTATACTTGTGCTTTATGCCGAGCTGATAGCCGTACGCCTTGCCGATAGAGCCGCTTTCGTCCGCCCACTGGTTCCAGATTTTTGAATTAAGGTCACAGACGTTGTTGGATTTTTTTTGCCAGATCCATAACAGCTCGTCAATACAAGACCTAAAAAAAGTACGCCTTATAGTGAGAATGGGAAATTCTTCCTGCAAATTGTAACGGTTTACGATGCCGAATTTTTTAACCGTGTGCGCCGGCGTTCCGTCGCTCCAGCGGGGGCGCACGTCAAGGTCGTTGTCCCATACTCCGCCGTCTAAAATTTCGCGCATATTTGAAATAAAAATTTCGTCAGCTCTGCTCATCTGTACCTCGTTTTATCAGTCAAGTTTCATTAAAAAATCGTCAGTAGAATAGCCTGCGCCTATATCGGTAGAAAGAGTTTGCACTATTCTGAAACCGCAGTGCTTGCTTATGTTTACAGTCTGCGTGTCGTCGCGCTTGACCGTCATAAAAACGGGACGGCGCAGTGTCGAAAGCAATTTGGAAGTTATGCGTTTTCCGCGTGCAAATTCAAGTATGTACAGCTTGGAAAGATAAGTTCCCTCGGCGCAATCGGGCGAATAGTTCTGCGCGGGGCAATACGCGCAATAACCCGCCACTTCGCTGTTATAGTAAATAATCTGATAGACGTAACCTTTTTCTTTAATGCTTTCAAGAATACTTTCGTCCGAAAGAAATTTGTCTATCATATAATCAATCTGTCCGTCGGGCGTCTTGTCGTCGTAAACGTCGTGCATAACAGATTGCGATATTGAACGGATTATATCAAACTCTTCCGGCGTGGTTGCGTCTGCGGTTTTTATATGTCCGCTTTTTAAAATCATTAAAAACGCTCTGTCCGCGGGCGCCCAGTCCATAGGGTCCAGTTCAGCAGGATAAAGCCATTTGTCTTCTTCATGCACCTTTACGGTATAACCGGACAACGGTTTTGCAAAATAGATTGAAAGGGTTACCGTGCAGTCGGAATATTCGTACTCTATAGAGTTGAGAAGTTCGCCTATCTCCACTTCAAGCGAAAGTTCTTCCCAACACTCTCTTATAAGCGCCTGCTTCTGCGTTTCGCCGTCTTTGATTTTTCCGCCGACAAACTCAAACTTGTGTATAACGCTTTCATTACCGTCAGAACGGCGCAACGCCAGCACTTTTCCGTCCTTTACGACGGCTGCTCCGACTACGTTAAAATGTGGTTTCATAGTGTATATATTTTAACATTGCGGCGCTTTCAAGTCAATTAAAAGCGCCGAATGAATTAAATCAACAAATTTGTAACGATTAACTAAAAAGTTGAATGAATTGTACGCGAAATTACGTCGTTCTGCTGTTCGCGCGTAAGTTTATTGAAGTTGACGGCATAGCCCGAAACCCTTATCGTAAGCTGCGGATATTTTTCGGGGTGTGCCTGCGCGTCTAACAAAGTGTCGCGCGAGAATACGTTTACGTTCAAATGGTGACCGCCGCTTGCCACATATCCGTCAAGCATATTGACAAGGTTTGTAACCTGCGCTTCAGCCGATTTTCCCAAAGACGCGGGGGTAATTGAAAAAGTGTTTGAAATTCCGTCGCGCGAGTATTCGTAAGGCAGTTTTGCCACCGATTCCAATGAAGCCAGCGCGCCGCAACAATCCCTGCCGTGCATAGGATTTGCACCGGGCGCAAGCGGTTCGCCCGCTCTCCTGCCGTCGGGCGTGTTGCCCGTATTTTTGCCGTAAACAACGTTGCTGGTAATGGTCAGAATCGAAGTCGTAGGCACGCCGCAGCGGTAAACCGTCTGCCTTTTTATTTTATTCATAAAGGTCTTTAACAGCCATACCGCAATACAGTCTACCCTGTCGTCGTTGTTGCCGTACTTGGGATAGTCGCCTTCTATTCTGAAATCGACCGCAACGCCTTCTTCATTGCGCACAGGATAAACTTTTGCGTATTTAATTGCGGAAAGCGAGTCAACCGCGCACGACAGCCCCGCAATACCCGTTGCGAAAAATCTTCTTACTTCGGTATCGTGCAAAGCCATTTCCAGCGCTTCGTACGAATACTTATCGTGCATATAGTGAATTACGTTTAAAACGTTAACGTAAAGCTCAGCCAGCCAGTCCATAGTCTGGTCGTACTTGGCTATTACTTCGTCATAGTTCAACGCTCCGTCGCCGGAAATAGGCTCGAACACGGGCGAAACTTGCAACGCTTTACCCGTTGCCTTGTCCTTTACAAGTTCGTCCTTGCCGCCGTTTATAGCATATAAAAGGCATTTTGCAAGGTTTGCCCTTGCGCCGAAAAACTGCATATCCTTACCGACGCGCATACAGCTTACGCAACAGGCTATGCAGTAATCGTCGCCCATTTCGGGACGCATCAAATCATCGCTTTCGTACTGTATCGCCGAAGTTTTAACGGACAGAGCGGCGCAGAATTTTTTAAAGCCTTCGGGCAGATACCGCGACCAGAGTACGGTAAGATTGGGTTCGGGCGCAGGTCCGAGATTTGTCAACGTGTGCAAAATTCTGAAAGACGAGCGCGTAACAAGAGTTCTGCCGTCAATGCCCATACCACCGATAGATTCGGTAACCCAGGTGGGATCGCCCGAGAACAGCTCGTTATACTCTTTAATGCGCATAAATTTGATAATGCGCAACTTCATTACAAAATGGTCTATAAGCTCCTGCGCGTGCTCTTCGGTCAAAATTCCGCGCGCAATATCGCGCTCGATATAAACATCAAGGAACGTCGAGTTTCTGCCGATAGACATTGCCGCGCCGTTCTGGTCCTTGACTGCGGCGAGATAGCCGAAGTACAGCGCCTGAATTGCCTGCTGCGCGTTTTCGGCAGGCTTTGAGATATCGTGTCCGTATATTGCGGCAAGCTCTTTAAGGGCTTTAAGCGCTTTAATCTGTTCGCTCAGCTCTTCCCTGTCGCGTATTTTATCGGGAACCATGGTACCGTCTATATTCGCCTTATCTTTTTCCTTGCAGGAAATAAGATAGTCCACGCCGTACAGCGCGACGCGGCGGTAATCGCCCACTATTCTGCCCCTGCCGTAAGTATCGGGAAGACCGGTGAGAATATGGGCGCGGCGGGCGCGGCGCATTTCGGGCGTGTACACGTCGTATACGCCGTCATTGTGGGTTTTACGGTACTTTGTGAAAATTTCCTTTACTTCGGGGTCGATTTCATAACCGTACATATTGAGCGCCTGTTCAGCCATTTTTATGCCGCCGAAAGGCTGCAAAGCGCGTTTGAAAGGTTTGTCGGTTTGCAGACCGACGATTTTTTCAAGCGCTTTATCTATATATCCCGCAGGGTGCGAAGTTAATGCCGAAACGGTTTTTACGTCTGCGTCAAGCACGCCGCCGTTTTCGCGCTCCTTTTTTGAAAGGTCTAATATTTCATCCCAAAGTTTTAACGTAGCTTCGGTGGGCTTGGCAAGAAATTCACTGCCGCCTTCATACGGAGTGTAATTGCACTGGATAAAATCCCTTACGTTTACTTCGCCTTCGGCATTCCATTTGCCGCCGACAAATCCTTCCCATGCTTTGAAATTCATAATTCACCTCGTAAAATGTATTTTGCATTTTCAACGCGCTCTTTTTCAGGCGGATTGACGCCCTTTAAAGGATACGCGATACCCATTTTTTCATATTTGATTTCGCCCATAGCGTGATAAGGCAAAATTTCAACCCCTTTCACGTTTTTAAGACGGGCAATAAACTTTTTCAATTCAATAAGATATTGGTCGTTATCAGTAATTCCGGGGACGAGCACGTGCCGTATAACAGCATCTTTACCGATTTCGGATAAATATTCAGCAAATTCCAACGGCTTGGCGTTTGAATGCCCGGTCAGCTTTTTGTGTTCGCCGTCGTCTATATGCTTTATGTCAAGAAGAACCAAGTCCGTTAAATTTAAAAGCTCTTTTATATTTTCGTCATTGCGGTCAAAATTAATACCCGAAGTATCGAGCGCGGTATGCACGCCTTCACGTTTTAACAACGAAAACAGTTCGCGCACAAACGCCGCTTGCATAAGCGGTTCGCCTCCGGACACGGTTACACCGCCGTCGTCTTTGAAATAGTTTTTGTATTTTAAAACTTTATTGGCAACTTCTTGCGCGGTAAATTCACTGCCGCCCGAAAACTCCCAAGTGTCGGGATTGTGGCAGTACTTACAGCGCATAGGGCAACCCTGCATAAATACAACAAATCTTATTCCCGGACCGTCAACGGTGCCGAAACTTTCAAAAGAATGAATTTTTCCTGTCATAAGGTGAAAAAATGAGCTATTAAATAAATAGCCCAGACGAACGACGTAAATTAAACAAAACGGCTTCCTTGCGGTGTTCCGCAAACTCGTCAGTTACCGTATGCTTTTAAGTTGAGATTATTTTAACAGAAATACCCCTGTTTGTCAATAAAAACATACAACATATTGTATAAGTAAATTTGTAACAATACTTTATGTTGTGGTTTTGTAACTTTTAATTAAACACGACACGCAAAATTAAGACAAAAAAATACCGCGCGGCTTTCGCCGCGCGGTAAATATAGTTTTGAATAAATTTGTTCAATTAACCTTCGTCAACAACTCTTTCTGCAATTGTAAGACCGCTAAGGAAAACATTTCTGCTACCACCTGCAGTCTGCAATCTTATACCCTGCCAACCGTTTTCGCCTAATGAAGTGGCAACGCTGATTGCATTTGCATCGGATACTACTACTTCTTCACCGATTTTCAAAGTAACTGTCTTTGAATCTAAATTAAGTACAATTTCAAAAGTATAATCAGTACCAGCAGTATAAGGAGCCGCAGTTGTTAAAGTAACATCACTATTTGTATTTGCTGCGGTAATACCCAGTTTTTTATCGCCTTGTGATCTTATTGCCGCAAATGCGGGGTCGCCCACAGACTGAACATTGCTACCGATTAACTGGAATATAGACCAACTACCGTTTTGGGTAGGCATATGCAACGTACCGCTGATTTTATAAACGCCGCTTGTTTTAGCCTGATCAAATACTATATAGTTATATGCAGTATCAGTGGAGTTTGTATCCTTAACTTCAAGTCTTCCCGCTGCGGTAACTTCTTGCGTAATACCGGTAGAATATTCTGTTGCACTGCCATTAATAAGACCGTACATTTTCAATCCTTCTGCCAAAGTATGCGCATTGTCAACACCGTATCCAACGCTGGAAATAGCTGTGTTAAATACATTTTCGTAAATATTTACAAATTTATACTGAGCCTGAGTAACGACATCAGCCACAAAGCTCACAGTTAAACCTGTACCGGGGATAGAATAGCCGTAAAGAGCTTTACCCGCTTCCTGACCTTCAGTTACCTGAACATAGCCGGCATCCGTCAACACTGGAAGCTCAAAGACATAATCATGTGCATGATCATTGTTGCAAAGTACCTTTATTGAGCCCTCAGTTTCCTTGGTAGGCACTACCAAGGTTGTATTATTCAATTCATATGCATGATTACGCGCAGGTGAAGAAACTTCGTGTTCGCCGATAATTTTACCTGAGCTGTCTTTAAATCTGCCGAAATTTGTTTTTGTATAAGCAATATTTCCGGGAGTAGTACAAGTCGCATCAGCCGCTGCTTTTGTTTCAACGGCTGTTTCTTCCAATTTACCGCCTTCCCAAACAGCAATATAATAAAGATTTATGCCTTTATTGATTGAAGTTACATAATAGGTACCTGCTGTCGCCACTTCAAATATAGCAGTACCCATGAAATTACCGTTGCCGATTTCCTGCGCTTCTATATCCGCAAATTCGCTGTCTTTAAGCGCCAATGAACGAACTTCACCGCTTGAACCGCTATAAGCGTATACAATAATTACGGAATTATCTTTTGCAATGTCAAATTTAATTGAGTTGCTTGCTTTTCCGTTTTCAAATTTACCTGTTCCGCTTATTTTAAGACGGTTACTAACAGCAATTTCTTCTCCGTTGTATAAAACTTTCTTTGCATTGCTTTCAACAGTCAATGCTCCCGCAGCAGAAATACCGGAATCTGTACCAATAGAGTCTCCGTCAGCCAAAGTCGACAAAGTGCTTACGTCAATCTTAACTTTTTCGCTTGCGTAAGTTACTTCGGGTCCGGGACCGGGTTCTTCATTACCGCCGCCGGTAGTCATAACGTATTCGCATTCGTCGCATTTGTTGTCGCTGTTTGCGTCTACGTGTTTAATTTTTGTATATGCTTCGGTATGCCCGGCGTTAAGGCAAGCATACCAGTGTCCGTCTTTATCACTTGACCAGGTTGTTGCGTACTTATGTACGTGTTCATCCCCGTTGTTAGGTGTATCGTCTTTACATGCAGTTACGCCTATCATGGTTGTTGCGGTTACAGCACAAAGACCTGCGATAAGCAGTTTCTTCATAAATTTGTTCTTGCTCATTATTGTCCTCCGAATTTTTTTCTGACTATAAATTATTATATATTAACACAGTTTAGTTGTCAAGCATGGAAATGCAAAATAATGACAAAATTTTATAATATTTTACAATTTGGTAAGGGAAATTTGTTCTCTGTTGGCAAAAACAGGAATTTATACGTTTGAAATAAAACAAGCGGCGCGCCCTGTCGGGCGCGCCGCTTGCTGTATAAATTTAATTAATTAAAGAATTTTCGTCCTTGCTTTCTTCCGGAGATAAATCGCGGGGCTTGGCAAGTTTTCTGTTTAAGCGGTGAAGAGTCACCACTAAAACAGCGTTAATTATTAAAAATACGCCTATTACCGCGCAAAGTATATATACCACCGTAAGCATAACTTTCTCCTATGTATTCTACCGCAAATTAGTGTGCGAAAAATTCGCAATAAATCGCTTTTATGCAACGTTCGTAATCGTCGTTTGCAACTCCGACCATTATGTTAAGCTCGCTTGAACCCTGGTCAATCATTTTTATATTAATTCCCGCGGCGGCAATCGCATTGAACAGCCTTGCGGAAGTACCGACGGACGAAGACATTCCGTGACCGACTGTTGAAATGAGAGCAATATTTTCAATTACTCTTACAGTATCGGGTTGCACGGCGCGTTTTATACCTTCTATAATTTTTTCCAGCTTTCCGTCCAACGCTTCGGTTGCGACAACCAGCGACATTGTATCTATGCCCGAAGGAACGTGTTCAACCGGCACGCCTTCCTGCTCTACCACGGTCAGCACTTTGCGCATAAAACCCACTTCGGAGTTCATAAGCGACTTTTCTATAAATATAACCGTGAAATTCTTTTTGCCGGAAATACCGGTCACCACGTTGCCGCAAGGACGGTAAATATTGCTGGGAACAATTGAAGTGCCGTCATCCTGCGGACGGAACGTGTTTTTAATCTGAATGGGAATATTCGCTTTTCTTACGGGAAAAATAGAGTCGGCGTGAAGAACGTTCGCGCCCATATAACTCAATTCACGCAGTTCTTTATACGACAGCATTTTTATGCGCTTGGGGCTGTCTACGAGAGCGGGATCGCACGCAAGGAAACCCGAAACGTCCGTCCAGTTTTCATAGAGAGTCGCACTCAATGCGCGCGCCACTACTGCGCCCGTAATATCCGAACCGCCGCGCGAAAAAGTTTTAACTTTGCCGTTCGCTCCCCTGCCGTAAAAACCGGGGAACACGGCAAGTTTTTCGCCTGCCGCCGCCGCAGATACGGCTTTATATGTTTTCTCATCGTCAAAAAGACCGTTCTTGTCAAAGAATATAACTTCTTCTGTATCAATAAATTTTGCGCCCAAAACTTCCGCCATTATGCGTGCGGAAAGATACTCGCCGCGGGAAGCGGTGAAATCACGGCTGCGCTCTTTTTCAATACGCCTGCGCGTGAGTTCTAAAATCTGGTCTATATTGATTTCAAGCCCCAGCTCTTTTACGATTCCGCGGAAACGCGTGCAAACGGGCGCAAAAGCCTTTTCACACGAGCCTGTGGCTTTAAGTTCGTCATAGCACGAATACAAAAGGTCGGTAACCTTGATATCGCCCGAAAATCTTTTGCCGGGCGCGGATACGACAATATAGCGGCGCTCTGCGTCGCTTTCGATTATTTTTTTAACGCCGTTTATAATATTGCCGTCCGCCATGGACGTGCCGCCGAACTTGCAAACCTTAACTGCCATATTCTCTTACCGTATTATATATTATAATATAATCTTTTTAGCTTCTATATAGTAACGCTTTTCGTTGCCTTCGCCCATTGAAAAAGTTTTGCGCGGAAGATTGCCGCCCTTTATAATAAGACTGAAAAAATCGTCCTTACTTATTGCTGGCAAAGCTATGCCTATTCCGCCCGATTTTGTAATTTCTTTCAACTCTTCAACGCCGTGAATGTAATCAGTTTCGCCGCCGTGTTCTTTTATAAACCCAGAAATATAGTCGTCAAGCATTCTTATGCCGTCAGGAATATTGCTATTAAAACACATCTTAGAAACGTTGCCCTTTTTTACAATATATGCCGTGCCGCCGCCTTCGGGTTTTAACCCCTTTTCAAACTCTTCAACACGCTCTGTTTTTACGTAACGGTGAATGGGTTCGAATTTCAGCGCGGGGTCGAAAATATTTACGACTTCGCAAAGAGCAAACCGCGCGGGGTGGTTTTGCCGCTGCTCCTGCGGCAAAGCGGATTTTATATTTTCCCAACAGGTCTTTGCCGTTGCAAGCGAATGATTTCCGTCGCCTACGGCAAAAAGCATTCCGCTTTCACCTTTCAGTGCATAAAGATTTTTTATAACTTCTTCGGAATTCCGTATCAGAGTCCCCTTTACGTGACCGCCGTCCATATTAAGGTCGAAGTCGTACAAAACCCGACCGCGCTCCACACTTTTTAAAACGGTGCCGCATTTGTCGTCGTATAAAAGCATTGCGTGCGGAAGTTCGATTGGCGCGTTTTTTCGTATTTCAACGCGCGGCGGTATGCGCTCCGTAATCGTTGCTTCAGTCGACCGTACGGGCGTTTTTGCGCCTTTTTCATAGGAATAGTCTTCAAGGTCTATAGCAAGAACTATGCCCGTGCGAGTACTGGAATTCACTGTTGTACGCTCAACAAGAATAAGACCTTGAACGGTGCGGAATACGCCGCCGTCAAGGTATTCACGCATAGCCGCGTTAATTTTGGCTATACGCGCGGAAGGATTGTCTTTTAAATAGATTTCCGGAAATATCAGGTTGAGAGCGCTGAGTTTGCCGCTCACCCGACTTTCGAGCTGCTTCCAGTAATTTTCGTCGGAAGTAAACTGGTCGCAGGCGTTTACCGCCCAAGCGGAAAAATCGTCCGTATCAGGTAAAAGTATTTGGGGTACTGTTATTGTTTGCATACTGTTATATCAGATTTTGTCAACAATGTTGGCAAGAAATACCGTGACCGCGGCAAGACCGAGAGCAAGAAATTTTAAACCTATATTGGTAGTAAAAAAATCTTTTAAAAATTTTTTAAATTTTTTCATCTTTTGCCCTCCGCCGAAATTTCAGACCAGTAATATTCGCTCAACGCATTCTTCAAATCGGTTGCGTCGGCATATTTTTTCACGTTGCCGTTTTTGACGATTGAAATTATGCCCGTTTCTTCCGAAACGACTATCGCTATAACGCTCGCCACGGTGGTTACGCCAAGCGCGGCGCGGTGACGGCTGCCCATTTCTTTGGGAAGGTTTTCGTTTTCAAGAATGGGCAAAAAGCAACCTGCGGCAAAAAGTTTTACGCCTTCGATTATAAGCGCGCCGTCGTGCAAAGGCGCTTTGGGATAAAACACCGCTTCAATCATCTGCGCGGTTATGTCCGCGTTTATCACGGTGCCGCTTTCCACTATGCCTTCGGGCAGGTTGTTTTCCGAAAGGACTATAAGCGCGCCCACGTCGTTTTTCGACATATTCTGTACGGCACGGATAATTTCGTCTATAACCCCGTCGATACCGCTGAGCGTTAAATTTGTAACTTTCCCCCTCTTCGAACCCGAATTCAGCAAAGAACGCTTGATTTCGGTGTGGTACATAGTGAAAACTATCAGCGCAATCATTGCGACTACTATTACCAAGAAAGTTGAATCTATATTGTATGAGAAAGCGAACGCAACGCCGGTGAGAATAATGAAAAATACAATTACGGGAATAAAGCGTGTGCCCTTGTTGTTTTTAAGAACTTTAAACATCAGATAGTAAAGGGCGCAATACAAAACAAGCTGCAAAATGTAGGTAAAAACCCTGTCGCCGAACTCACTTCCGAAATTAATAGATATAATATGTTTAATTTCTTCCCAACGTTTCATGGTGCGGCAACTCCTGAAAATGCTTTAATCCGATTACTATTAACTATTATATATTTAAAAATAAAAAAAATAAAGCGTTTGAACCGCTTTATTTCAGCTTAATCGAAAAATAATTTATTATTTACCGTTTGCAGGGCGTTTTTCGGAAGAGTCAGTCCGCCCTTTAACTTCGATATCGCGTCGTACACTGCCGTAACGTAATCTTTAAGTTTTTCACCGCCTATCGCCTGAGCCTGTTCGCGGCTCTTTTTTACGCCGTACTCTTTCATTTTCAGAAGTTTGGCAAGCTCCGCGTCCGACTGCCGCGAAGAGTAAATTGTAAGCAGATTTTTGAAATACGAAAAAAGCCCCGAAAGAAGCGGCGCCTCGTCGCCGTCTTTGCGACAAAGCTCGTTTTCTATAATAATGAATTTTGAAAAATCGCGGCGCGCCACGGCGTTCGTCATTTCGTAAATGCGGTAATCCGCGTCTTTAAAAACAAGTTCGTCCACTTCTTCGCGGGTGAGAGCGCCTTCTTTTTTGTAATCTATCAATTTTTCAACTTCGAGCGCGACGCGCGACATATTGCACAGACAGTATTGGGCAATAAGGTTACACAAATCGACCGGAGCGGAAATACCCGCGCGCCTGAAAGTAAGATAAGCCCACTTGGCAACGTTTTCTTCATCTGAACGGTTGCAGTCAATGTACGTTATACTCCCCTTGCGCTTTAAATCAACGCCCTTTTTACTCTCTGAATTTACAATTATCAGAATGGAATCGGCAGGGAAATTGTCAAATACTTTTTTAAGATAACTGTCGTACTCGCTTTCCGTCGGATAAAGCGACGCAACTTTTACCACACGCTTTTCCGACATAAACGGCACAGCCTGAACTGCGGACGTAAGATCGGAAAGACGCGCCCCCTTTAAACTCTCGCCGTCGAGAGTTGAAAAGTTGAGTTCCGGCATCTGTAAAAAAGCTGACTTAATAAGCTCTTCGCCCTTCATTCTGAAATATGCGTCGTCGCCTTCCAAAAGATAAATACTTCTTGCGCCTGCGGCTATATCGTTTTTAAGTTCTGTGAATTTCATAATTTTCCAAACAGCGTGTTATTTGCCCACGCAGAATTTTTCGAATACTGTGTTTATAATCTGTTCGTTTGCGGTTTCGCCCGTAATTTCGCCCAAAGCGTCCCACGCTTCTTTTAAGTCTATCGCAAGCACGTCGACGGTGAACGTACCGCAGCCGCTTATCGCGCTTTTTAAACTTTGGACGGCTTTCATAAGCGCGGCGTAGTGCCTTTGCTCTATGATGTACGCTTTATCAAGCGACAGCTCTCCCACGGAATTTTCGGACAAAAGTTTTTTAAGGTTTTCAAGTCCCTGTCCCGTCTTTGCGGAAACCGCCAGATCGTAATCCCCGCAGGGCTTGTTTTTGTCGCACTTGTTGAATATTTTAATAACTTTTCCGCTTGCTCCCTGCACGTCCGCTTCGCCGCCGCCGTCGCTTACGGAAAGAATTATATCGGCGGTCTGAAAAATCTTTTTCGCGCGTTCTATGCCTATGCTTTCAACGCTGCCCGCGCTTTCACGTATGCCCGCCGTATCCACCAGATTGAATTTTACTCCGTCTATTTTCAGCTCGCCTTCCACCGCGTCGCGCGTGGTCCCCGCTTCGTCTGAAACGATTGCTTTATCGTAACCCAACAACGCGTTTAAAAGCGAACTTTTGCCGGTATTCGGCTTGCCGCATATTGCAACGGTTACGCCGTCCTTTATTTTTTTACCGCAGGAATACGAAGAAGCCAGTTTTTCAAGCCGAAGCGCAACCTGTCCAATCGAAGCCTTTATAGAACTTTCGTTGAGACCGTCCAAATCTTCTTCGGGATAATCTATATCGGCGGCTATTTCCGCAAGCACGTCCTGTAACGAACTTTGCAGCTCTTTTATTTCTTTATTCAGTTTTTCGCCGTAAAGCATACTGCCGGCGCGAAGCGCCGCAAGACTTTCGGCGTTTATCATATCTATCATACCTTCCGCCGACGAAAGCGAAAGTTTGCCGTTTAAAAATGCGCGCTTTGTAAATTCGCCTTTTTCCGCCGCGCGTGCGCCCAAATAAATAGTTTTTGCAAGTATACCGCGCGCTATCTGCACTCCGCCGTGACAGTGAAACTCAACCACGTCTTCGCCCGTAAACGATCTGGGCGCTTTGAAATAGACGCACATTCCGAAGTCGGTAAAGCCGTCGCCCTGTATCGTCCCCGTGTACATAGTATTCGGGATAAACTTTTCCGCTTTGATATTAACCGACGGCGTAAACATATTTGCAGCTATACCAAGCGAACCTTCGCCGCTAAGCCTTATTATCGCAACGCCGCCAGTGCCTGCCGCCGTTGAAATTGCGGAAATTACGTCAGTCATAAAACACCGTATTTTAAAAATTTATAAGCCATGCTCACGGTTTGAGTATAACACATTCCGAACCGGTATGCAACAAAAAAGCGCGGAAGCTCCGCGCTTTAAATCAGTTATTGAAATCGTCGAACGGCGTTCCCGAACTTCCGCCGTTTCCGCCGTCGGAACCCAATCCGCCGAACGGGTCGTCCGGAGGGGTTTGCCTTTGCGAAGGATTGCCGCCTGAATTCCCTTCGTAAGGATTTTTTTCATACGGGCTGCTTTCGTAGGGATTTCTGTCAAAATTCTGTTGTTGCTGATTGTAATACTGCTGATACTGCTGATACATTTTGTACTGCCTTGCCTGCTCGCCGCGGATATAGTCGCGGTAGTTAATACCCTTGTTGTTGCGAACGATAAAGAACAAAATTCCGCTTACGGGGAATATTATGCTGGTTATCGCAAACAGCACGTATCTGCGGCTTGCGTAGGTCTGGAAGAAACATATCAGAAGACTGATGTTTACAAGCAGATATAAAAGTTCCACAATGCCGAGAACGGTATCCAGATGGTTGTAACACCAAGCCGCCCAAGAAAGATTTGCAGGCACGTCGCCGAGATAGTAAACTTTGCCCGTACCGAAAATAGTAGTTACTTCTTCAAAGTAAAGATACTCGTCGACAAGCGAATAGGCAACGTGATAAACAATGTAAGCCGCTACGAGAACAAACTCGAAAACGGCGGTAATTATACCCACGGTCTTTGCGCTTATAGCGTTGAAACACTTATTTTTCTGCGCGCACACGCCTATATAATAAGTATTGAAAAAAGGAATAAACGCCATCCACTTGTGTTTATATCCCGCATTGGTTGCAATGGTAAAAAGCGCAACCGCCTGAAATATAAAAACGATTAAAAAACACAGACCGCCCACAAGATAAATAAGCCAGAAGTTGTTTGTGCCAACAAAGTTTTCCGCAAAGTCTGCGTATTTGAAAAAATCCATAATCTCCACCTGCCGAAAGCGACAATACGGCTGCGGCGCGTTTCACCGCTTTGCGGTTATCTGTGCCTGCCTTAAATTATATTATCGCTAAATGTTAAAAATAAAACCGATATGTGAAAAAACTGTAAAATAAATTAAAAAAGTTTAATTCCGTAGTCTACGTTTTCCAGAGTGAGCCCCTGCGGCGGCATTGTCTTTCCGACAGAGTTTCTGTCGCCTTTTTCAAGCGAATTTATTATATCGCGCTCTTCAAGCCTGCCTGCCGCAAAGTCCAGCATAGTTCCCGCAAGAGTGCGGACCATATTGTACAAAAAACCGTTGCCGGTCACATAAATTTCAACGTCCGTACTGCCGCGGAACTCTCTTGTTTTTACTTCAACCGAATAGATTGTTCTGACCGTTGTTTTAACCTGCGAACCAGCCGCACAGTATGCTTTAAAATCGTATTCGCCTTCAAACATTTTAGCGGCGTAAACAAGTTTTTCAAAATTTACAGCGTGCTTTATATTTACGGCGTACCTGTCCTTTAAAGGGTTGTTACGCTTTGAAAGATAAACGCGATAGCAGTAAGTTTTTCTCTTTGCGCTGTTTACGGCGTCAAAATCTTCGGGAGCTTGCGCCGACTGCAAAACCCTTATATCGTCTGGAAGATACACGTTGACCGCGTCCGCTATTCTTTCGGGCGGAACTGAGCAGTCTGCGGTAAAATGGCATACCTGCGCCGCAGCATGCACGCCGCTGTCCGTCCTGCCGCTTGCGGTTACGCTGACTTTAAAGCCCAATACCTGTTCAAGTGCGCAAGTGATTTTTTCCTGCACGGTTACGGCGTTTTTTTGTATCTGCCAGCCGCCGTATTCCGTACCGTCGTAGGCAATAAGCAATGCGTATTTCATCAGCTTACCTTTATAAACTCGTAAATTTGCGGGCATATATCGGCGGCGTAAATATTGAAAAGCACAACGCCCGTCACCATTGCCGCATACAGGAAAAATATGATTACGTCGCGCCAGCCGAGTTTTAGTTTTTTATACTTGGTTCTGTTTTTAGAGCCCGAATAACAGCGTGCGTCCATAGCGTCGCCCAGCTCTTCCGCGCGCCTGAACGCGCTTATCAAAAGTGGTATCAGAATGGGTATTATCGCCTTAATGCGCTTGAAAATATTTCCGCTTTCAAAGTCCGCTCCCCTTGCTTTTTGCGCCGAAATAATTCTGTTTGTTTCGTCTATGAGCGTAGGTATAAACCTCAAAGCGATTGACATTATGAGAGCGAGTTCATGTACGGGGAAACGTATCCATTTTAACGGCGTAAGCAAACTTTCTATTCCGTCGGTAAGCTCTACGGGCGTAGTCGTAAGCGTTAACAACGCCGAACCCATTACGAGAAAGAACAGTCTTAATACAAGGAATACGGTAAATATTATACCTTCGCGGTAAATTTTAATGAATTTCCAGTGAACGAGCAAATGCTCGCCGCCGTGGAAAAACAGGTTCAAAACAGCCGTAAACGCCAAAAGAATAAGTATGCCTTTCACCGAACGCATAACCCTTAACGGCGGCACGCGCGACGCGGCTATGCTTACGATAAGAACCAGCAGGCACAGAGCCATACCGTAAAAATTTTTTGCCAGAAACAAGGCGACGATATAAGCGATTAACGCCAGCAACTTAATTCTCGGGTCGGATTTGTGCGCGAAAGATTTAACGGGATAATACTGTCCGAAAGTTACGTCTTTAAGCATTGCCGCCTCCGTAAATTCCGATTATCTTATCCGCAAAATCTTCCGCAGTGCAATTACATTCGACGGTGATTCCGTAATTTTTAAGTTCGCCGCATATCTTGGACGTCAACGGTACGTCAAGCCCGAGCGATAAAAGTTTTTGCCCCTGCGAAAACAGTCTTGCGGGGCTGTCGCACATTACCGCTTCGCCGTTTGAAATTACGGCGGCTTTAGTGCAGTTTTCTGCGACTTCGTCCATATCGTGCGAAACTATAATTACCGTTCTGCACCACTCTTTATGGAGTTTGTGCAAAAGTTCCATAATCTCTTTTTTGCCCAACGGGTCAAGACCCGCGGCGGGTTCGTCGAGAATTAAAACGTCGGGCTTTGTAACTATTACACCCGCTATGGCAACGCGCCGTTTCTGTCCGCCCGATAAATCGAAAGGAGACTTGTCCCTGACTTCCGCATAGTCGAGCCCTACTATTTCAATGCTGTCTTTTACGGCTTTTTCAATCTCTTCCTTGGTTACGTTCTTTTTAAAATTTTTAAGCCCGAACGCAACGTCCGCAAAAACCGTTTCGGCAAAGAGCTGATACTCGGGATACTGGAACACCATACCAACGCTTGCCCGCAGTGCCTTAAAATCCGTCTTCTTGTTTGCAAGGTCAAATTTCCCGACGGTAATTTCGGGAAGCACCGGCGCGGGCTTGCCTTTTTTGGGCTTTTTGGCACGGTAGCCCCTTTCCGCCTGCGGAAGTTTTATAAGCGCGTTAATATGCTGTACAAGCGTAGATTTGCCGCTGCCCGTGTGACCTATAATCCCGAAAAATTCGCCGTCGTCAATCTGTAAATTAATGCCCTTTAACGCTTTGGTTGCAAAGGGTGATTTTTTAGAGTAGGTAAAAGTAAGGTTTTCGACCTTGATATCCCACTCGTGTGGCGAATTTACAGCGGTTACTGCAACCTTTTCGCTTACGGCGTTTTCTATATTTTTCGCCTTGAAATTTTCCGCAATGGATTTTGCCAGCTCTTCCGGACGGAGAACGTTTCCGATATTCATTCCCGCGCCGTTTAAAACGTTGATAATTTCGGTAATGCGCGGAAGACACAGATTGTAAGTTTCAAGTATTTCGCCGCTTTCGAAAATTTCTTCGGGCGTACCAGTAAGCACCACTTCGCCGCGGTTCATAACGACCGTTCTGTCGGCAATCAGCGCTTCTTCCATAAAATGGGTGATAAGGATTACCGTCATTCCTTCTTCTTTATTGAGACGGCGCACCACTTCGATAACTTCGCGTCTGCCCTTAGGGTCGAGCATTGCGGTGGATTCGTCCAGAACAAGAATTTCGGGCTTTATCGCAAGCACGCCGGCAATGGCTATCCTTTGCTTCTGTCCGCCCGAAAGGCGCGTCGGCGTAGAATGGCGGAACTCTTCCATTCCTACCGCTTTTAAAGCCCAGTCTATGCGCTCACCTATTTCTTCGCGCTTTATCCCGATATTTTCGGGTCCGAAAGCAACGTCGTCTTCAACTATGGAAGCCACCATCTGGTTGTCGGGGTTCTGGAAAACTATGCCCGCTTTTTTTCGGATTTCACGGCTGTTTTTGCCTTCCGAAACGTCCAGCCCCAGAACGGTAATTTTGCCGCTGTCCGCCAAAAGAAGACCGTTAATAAGTCTTGCAAGTGTGGACTTGCCGCTACCGTTATGACCTATGACCGACAAAAATTCGCCGCGCCTGACGTTAAGGTTTACGCCGTTCACGGCAAAAACCCCGTCCGCGCCGGGGTATGAGAATTTTACCTTGTCAAATTCTATTACGTTTTCGCCGTCCTGCATTAAAAAGCCCCTTTTATTATTCACCGTTAATTATAGCATTAAAAAATATTTTTAACAACCAGATTAGGTGATAACGCAATAAAATTTTTTGCACCTAATTAAAAAATATATAATCAATGTATATTGACATTTTTTTTAAATTGAAGTATAATTGTGAGAGTGTAAAAATATTGCACTAATTGATAATTTCATTAATCATTTTATCGGAGGTTTTTTGATGAAAAAATTGACTATCGACGGTAATACCGCCGCAAGCCACGTAGCGTATGCCTTCTCTGAAGTAGCGGCTATCTACCCCATCACCCCCTCTTCCCCCATGGCGGAAGTTGCGGACGAATGGGCAACCGCGGGCAGAACCAATATGTGGGGTCAGCAAGTTAAAATTGCGGAAATGCAGTCCGAAGGCGGAGCTGCGGGCGCAGTTCACGGTTCGCTTTGCGCAGGCGCGCTTACGACCACTTACACCGCGTCGCAGGGACTTCTTCTTATGATTCCCAATATGTACAAAATTGCGGGCGAGCTTATGCCTATGGTTATGCACGTTTCGGCGCGCGCGCTGGCTGCGCATTCGCTGAACATTTTCGGCGACCACGCGGACGTTATGGCTTGCCGCCAGACAGGTTTTGCAATGCTTTGCGACTCTTCCGTTCAGGAAGTTATGGACCTTAGCCTGGTTGCGCACATTGCAACACTTAAAGCGAAAGTTCCTTTCATTAACTTCTTCGACGGTTTCAGAACCAGCCATGAAGTTGCAAAAATAGACGTCTGGGACGACAGCGACGATTATGCCGAGATAAGGGCAATTTGCAAAGAACTTGGATTGGAAAAAGAAATAGCGGATTTCAAATCGCGTTCTTTAAACCCCGAACACCCCATTCAGAAAGGTACTGCGCAGAACGGCGACACCTACTTCCAGAACAGGGAAACGGCAAACAACTATTATGCGGCTACCCCTGCTATCGTGCAGAGCGTTATGGACGTTGTTTCCAAAAAGTGCGGCAGAAGCTATCACTTGTTCGATTACGTAGGCGCAAGCAATGCGGACAAGGTTATAGTAGCTATGGGTTCGGGTACGGAAACTATTGAAGAGTCTATAAACAAACTCAACAAGTCGGGCAAAAAATACGGACTTGTAAAAGTTCGCCTTTACAGACCCTTTGTTGCCGACGCGTTTGTTGCGGCGCTTCCCAAGTCGGTCAAGAAAATCGCAGTGCTTGACAGAACCAAAGAACCCGGCTCGCTTGGCGAACCTTTGTACCTTGACGTATGCTCCGCACTGCTTGAAAAAGGAAAAACCAAAATTCAGGTTGTCGGCGGAAGATACGGACTCGGTTCGAAAGAATTTACGCCTTCTATGGTACTTGCGGTATACAAAAACCTTGAACAGAAAAAACCCAAGAATCACTTCACTATCGGTATTTACGAAGACGTTACCAATTCGTCTCTCGACTTCTCGGAAAAATTCGACGCGGCTCCCGCAGGTTCTACGAGCTGCAAATTCTACGGACTCGGCTCTGACGGTACAGTCGGCGCAAACAAGAACTCCATTAAAATTATCGGCGACCACACGGACAAGCACGCACAGGCGTACTTCTTCTACGATTCCAAAAAATCGGGCGGCATAACCGTTTCGCACCTGCGTTTCGGCAATTCGCCCATTCAGTCCGAATACCTTATCGACTCGGCTGACTTTGTTCAGTGTTCAAACCCTTCTTATATAACCCGCTACGATATGACGGGTGATATTAAGACGGGCGGCACTTTCCTTATAAACACAAACGCTACCACGGTTGAAGCTCTCGAAGAGTTCCTGCCCGCAAAAGTAAAGCAGGACCTTGCGAAGAAGAAAATCAATCTTTACGTTATCGACGCTATACAGATTGCGGCGGATTTGGGACTGCGCGGCAGAACCAACACCATTTTGCAGTCCGCTTTCTTCCGCGTAAATCCCCAGATTATGCCCTACGACAAAGCCATCGAATATATGAAGTATATGGCTAAAAAATCGTTCGGCAGAAAGGGCGACGCGATTGTACAGATGAACTACAATGCAATAGACTCGGCTGCGGGCGACAATCTTATTAAAATAGACGTTCCCGCTTCCTGGGCAAACGCAACAACCGGCGCGGAAATGGTTCAGGGTCATGCGGACAAATACTATCAGGAAATCATCAAACCCATACTGTACCTTGAAGGCGACAAACTTAAATCTTCGCAGTTCAATGCGGACGGTCACGTTCCCACAGGCACAACCAAGTTTGAAAAGCGCGGAGTTGCCGTTCTTGTTCCCGAAATCATAGTTGATAAATGTATACAGTGCGGCACGTGTTCATTCGTATGCCCACACGCCTGTCTGAGACCCGCGCTTATGGCGACAGGTTCAGAAAGACCCGAAAGCCTTACTTCAAAGGCGGCAATAGGACTTGCAGGTTACGATTATAAGATGCAGGTTTCGCCCCTTGACTGTATGGGCTGCGGCGTGTGCGCAACCGTTTGTCCCGTAAAAGACGGCGGAGCAATCAAGATGATTCCCCTTGCGGAATCGCTTGCTAAACACGAAGACGCCAACTGGGAATATACCGTTGAACTTCCCGAAGTCGACACTTCGAAGTTCAGAGTAGACACCGTTAAGGGTTGCCAGTTTGCAACTCCCCTGTTTGAGTTCTCCGGCGCATGCGCAGGATGCGGTGAAACGCCTTACGTAAAAGTTGTCACCCAGCTCTTCGGTGAAGATATGGTCATTGCAAATGCAACGGGTTGCTCGTCGATTTACGGCGGTTCGTCGCCCACATGCCCCTACACCACCAACAAGCAGGGACGCGGGCCCGCATGGGCAAACTCGCTGTTTGAAGACAATGCAGAATTCGGCTACGGTATGAACCTTGCATATTCCGCAAGAAGAAAAGCCGTAAAAGACAAGGTTGAAAAACTTGCTGAACTTTGGAAAGACAACGAAGTAGCTAAATTCGCCTGCGAAAACTACCTCAAAGCGTTTGAAGACAGAGAACCTTCCAAAAAGGCTTCCGCAGAACTTTTACAGCTGCTTGAAGGCTGCAAAAACTGCGGCTGTGAAGCAGACGCGCTTGTAGCGGAAATTCTTGCAGACAAAGACTGCCTTGCCAAGAAGTCAGTATGGATTTTCGGCGGCGACGGCTGGGCTTACGATATCGGATACGGCGGACTTGACCATGTTCTTGCTTCGGGCGAAGATGTAAACGTTCTTGTACTTGACACCGAAGTTTACTCCAACACCGGCGGTCAGGCTTCGAAATCTACCAATATCGGCGCGGTTGCCAAATTTGCTTCCGCTGGTAAGAGAGTAAAGAAAAAGGATTTGGGTATGATTGCTAAATCCTACGGCTACGTATACGTTGCACAGGTTGCAATGGGCTCCAACCCCGCACAGCTTCTTAAAGCGTTAACCGAAGCCGAAGCATACCACGGACCTTCGCTTATCATAGCTTACGCTCCCTGCATCAACCACGGCATCAATATGACCAAGAGCCAGCTTGAAGAAAAGGCTGCTGTCGACTGCGGTTACTGGCAGTTGTACAGATACAATCCCGACGGCGAAGTATTCACGCTCGACTCGAAAGAGCCCACGGCAAGCTATCAGGACTTCCTTGTAAGCGAAACCCGCTACGCATCGCTTGTGAAGACTCAGGGCGAAGACGTTGCAAAAGAACTGTTCAGAAGAACCGAAGAGTCCGCTAAGCAGCGCCTTGAAAGCTACAAAAAACTTGTGACAAGCCAACCCGCAGCTCCCGCTCCCGCAGCAGCTAAGCCCGCGGCAAAAGCGGCGGCAAAACCTGCAACAAAGGCTGAAACAGCTAAAAAAGCGACGGCAGCAAAACCCAAGGCTGAAACCAAAAAGCCCGCGGCAAAAAAAGTTGCTCCCAAGAAAAAATAATCCGACAAATATTTAAAGCCCTGCGGCAAACGCCGCAGGGCTTATTTTTTATATTGAAAAAATTTATTTTGTAATATCTTTATAGGTTTCAGGACGGCGGTCACGGAACAATCCCCATTCAAGCCGCGCTTTCTGAAGTTCGTCCAAATCAAAATCGGCGTAAATAATCCCTTCTTCGTCTCTTTTAAGTTCAGTCAGTTTTGCGCCGGTATTATCGGTGATAAACGAAGAGCCGTAAAAAGTCAATGCGGAGCTTTGCCCGCCGTTTTCGGCGCAGGGCGCGACTTCTTCCCTGCCTATCCTGTTAGCCGCCGCTACTGGAACAAGGTTAGCCGCCGAATGCCCCTGCATAACTCTCTGCCAGTGTCCCGCGCTGTCGCAGTCCAAAACAGGTTCGCTGCCTATTGCGGTAGGATACAAAATAATTTCCGCGCCATTCAAAGCAAGACAGCGCGCCGTTTCGGGAAACCATTGGTCCCAGCAAATTCCAATACCTATAACGCCGTAAGTTGTTTTAAAGATTTTAAAACCGCTGTCGCCGGGTGTAAAATAAAACTTTTCCTGATAGTAATGGTCGTCGGGAATGTGGGTTTTGCGGTATACGCCCAAGATTTTTCCGCAATCCAGAACAGCAACCGAGTTATACAATACGTTGCCGCACTTTTCGTAAAAACTTACGGGAATGACCGCCTGCCACTTTTTTGAAAGCGGCAACAGGGCGTTTACCGCCGCGTTGTCTTCCGTTCTTTCGGCAAACGTATAATAGTCGTAGCGGCGTTCCTGACAAAAATAATTGCGCTCGAAAAGTTCGGGCAGCAAAATTATGTTTGCGCCCTTTTCCGCAGCTTCGCTGACTTTAGCAAGCGCGTTTTGGATATTCTTCTCTCTTTCGCCCGAACATTTCATCTGAATGCAAGCTATATTAACTTTTCTCATTCTTTAACCTTTATAAGTAAAATTTTAACGCGGAATCTGCTGCGTTAAACAGTGGATATTTCCCCCGCCCAAAATGAGTTCGCGGGCAAAAACGGGAACTATTTTTTTTGACGGAAACGCGCCCTGCAAAATTTTTAAAGCCTTTCCATCATTCTTATCTCCGAATACAGGTACAATTACGGCGGCATTACAGACGTAAAAATTGACGTATGACGCGGCAAGCGGTTCGTTTAAATTGCGTTCTATCTCACCTTTTTCATAAGTAAAACCGTCCAAATCGCGTTGCGTGAAAGTAACGGGTTTTTCGGGGAACGGCAACTTTATAATTTTCAGCCCCGCGTCTTCAAGAACCTTGGCGTTCTGGTCGCATCTGCGCCCTTGTTCACCGTCTTCTTCCGTCCAACCCAAGATTACGGTATTTTCATCCGCGAACGCACAGATATTGTCAACGTGTCCGTTCGTTTCATCGCCGCAAACCCCGTAAGGAAGCCATATAACGCGCTCCGCCCCAAGATATTCTTTGAGATTTTTTTCTATTTGCAATTTCGTCAGGAGTGGATTGCGCCCCGCGCTCAAAAGACATTCTTCGGTGGTAATGACCGTGCCTTTTCCGTTTGAATGTACCGAACCGCCTTCCAGAACAAAAGGTCGCGCCGAGTAAGATTTTAAACCGAGTTTACCGCACGCAAACGCAGCAAATTTGTCGTCCCTGTCCCAGTGCGAATACAAGCCGTCCACCGCGCCGCCCCAGGCGTTAAACTCCCAGTCGACCCCGCGCACTTCGTTCCCGCGTTTTAAAAAAGTCGGCGCCATATCGCGCGCCCAGCAATCGTCCGTTTGTGTTTCCCAGAGTTCTACACTGCCGTTTGTAATTTGTTGCGCAAGCAATTTTTCCGCGCTGTCCCTGCCGCTTGCAGACACTGCAAGATAAACTTTTTCACCGAGAGAAATAGTCTTTATTATTTCGGCAAAGACAGGCCTTGCGGGCGCCGCGCCGTATGTCCAGCTTCCGGGGCGCTCGCACCAAATCATAATTGTTGCGCTGTGAGCGGCAAACTCCGCAGGCATATAAAAGCCGTCGCGCCTTGGCGTTGTCACGACAATCTCCCTTTAAAATCTTCATAACCGAAAGATTTTATAATCGAATAATCATTGCCGCGCCTGACAGCTATCGCGGGTAACGGCATACCGTTAAATGTATTGTTTTTTACCATTGTGTAAATTGCCATATCGCAAAAGGTGAGTACGTCGCCTTCGTTCAAAGGCGCGTCAAACGAGTAATCCCCGATCACGTCGCCCGCCAGACATGTGCGCGACGAAAGACGGTACGTATATTTTTTTTCTGACGGCTGTCCCGCATTCATAAGGGGCGGACGGTACGGCATTTCCAGAACGTCGGGCATATGACACTCTGCCGAACAGTCCAGAACGGCAATATCCATTCCGTTTTTCACAACTTCCAAAACGCGCGTATGCAAATAGCCCGCGTTAAGCGCAACGGCTTCGCCCGGTTCAAGATAAATTTGCATACCGTATTTTTGCGAAAGATCGGTCAAGGTTTTTTCCAAAAGTTCAACATTATAACCTTGCTTTGTAATATGGTGTCCGCCGCCCAAATTCAGCCATTTAAGATTTTTGAAGTATTTTCCGAAATCTTTTTCAAACGCTTTGACCGTTGCCGCCATATCTTCCGCGCCCTGCTCGCATAGGGTATGAATATGAAATCCTTCGACGCCGCAAAGCAGATTTTCATCGAACTGCGCTTTTGTCACGCCCAGCCTTGAAAACGGCGCGCAAGGGTCGTAAATGCCGCCTCCCTGCGTTGAAAATTCGGGATTAATTCTTAACCCTGCGCTTGCGCCCTTTATGCGTTTGGCATATTTTTTGAGCTGTGAAAACGAGTTGAAAACGATATGGTCGCAAAGGGTTGCAACTTCATCTATTTCGTTGTCGGTATAAGCGGGACAAAAAACGTGATTTTCCTTGCCGAAATGTTCGCTTGAAAGTTTTGCTTCATACAGCCCGCTTGCCGTGGTTCCGCTTAAATATTGCGATATGAGCGGATAAAAATAGAAACACGAAAAAGCCTTTTGCGCAAGCAAAATTTTGCAACCCGTGCGCTTTTCAACGCCGTTTAAAATTTCAAGATTTTTTTTGAGCTTGTCTTCGTCTATAACATAGACGGGCGTAGGCAAATCTTTAAAAGTCATAGTAAGCCCTATAATTTAAAAACCAAAATGCTGTTTATTTGCACGGTTGTAAGCGGTGTTTAGTCTACCAAAACGGGATTTTCGTCCACTTCCCAAGGCAGACCGTACTTGTTCAACGCTTCCATATAGGGGTCGGGGTCGAACTGCTCGCAGTTGTAAACGCCGGGTTTATTCCATACCCCCGTTGCAACAAGCATTGCGCCTATCATCGCAGGCACGCCCGTGGTGTAAGAAATTGCCTGCGAACCGACTTCCGCAAAACACTCCTGATGGTCGCAGATATTGTAAATGTAAACGCTCTTTTTCTTGCCGTCTTTGAACCCTGTGAAAATGCAACCGATATTTGTTTTGCCCTTCGTTCTTGCTCCCAGAGTCGCAGGGTCGGGAAGCAGCGCTTTTAAAAACTGAATGGGGACAATTTCTTTACCTTCGAATTTTACGGGACTGGTCGAAAGCATACCTACGTTTTGCAGGCAGTTCATATGCTGAATGTAACTCTGACCGAAAGTCATAAAGAAACGTATTCTTTTTACGCCCTTTATGTTTTTCGCAAGACTTTCTATCTCTTCGTGGTGTAAAAGATACATATCCTTTTCACCCACGCCTTTAAAATTGTATTCGCGCTTGATTTCCAAAGGCTTCGTTTCCACCCACTTGCCGTTTTCCCAGTAAGAGCCGTTTGCCGATACTTCCCTTAAATTGATTTCGGGATTGAAGTTGGTTGCAAACGCATAGCCGTGGTCTCCACCGTTGCAGTCGAGAATATCTATAGTTTCGATAGTATCGAAATAATGCTTTTGCGCGTACGCGCAGAAAACCTGCGTTACTCCGGGGTCGAAGCCCGTGCCCAAAAGCGCGCATATATCCGCGTCTTTAAATTTTTTGTCGTAGTCCCACTGATAGGAATAATCGAAGTAAGCGGTAAATCCCTTTTCCTTTACGCGCTTTTCGTAAGCCTTACGCCACACCGGGTCATCGGTATTTTCGTTTTCGTAATTGGCGGTGTCTATATAGTGAACTTTGCATTTCAGGCAGGCTTCCATAATAGTCAGGTCCTGATAGGGCAGAGCCACATTTAAAACCGCCGCGGGTTTAAAAGAATTTATTAATGAAACCACTTCTTCAACATTATCCGCGTTTACGGTTGCGGTTAAAAGAATTGCTTTGGTCTTGTTTTTCATTTCTTCCGCAACGTCTTTACACTTGCTTTCAGTACGGCTTGCTATCATTATTTCGGTGAACACGCCGTCAGCCTGACAGCATTTTTTTATTGCAACCTGCGCCACTCCGCCGCAGCCTATTATCAAAAGTTTCATAATTTTTCTCCTTATTCGCAGTAATTAAAAAAGTAGTTTTATTTGTCTTCTTCCGCTTCCTTTAAAACATCAACCACATAGCGCGGAAGCATAAAAGAGCCTATGTGCAAATTCGCGGTATAGTACCATGTTTTTATATTGCGCTTTTTCCACCTTTCAGGGTCAAAGTCGTTTATGGGATGATATTTTTTGCTCGCAAAGCCGAACAGCCAATAACCCGAAGGGCACGTGGGTATATGCGCCTGATACACCCTTGACACGGGGAAGCAGCGGAAAACTTTTTGGTGCATTTTGCGGCACTCGGCTTCGTCTTCGTCATAAAAAGGACTGCCGTGCTGATAGACCATAATACCCGTATCGTTCAGTGCCTTGTAGCAACTTCCGTAAAATTCTTTGGTGAACAGCCCTTCGGTAGGTCCGAACGGGTCGGTAGAGTCGTTTATAATCAAATCGTACTCGCCCACCTTGCCGCGCAAAAAACGCAGTTCGTCCTGAATATACAAATTTACGCGCTTGTCTTCAAGTCCCGCAGCCGTTTCGGGAAAGAATTTTTTTGAAACGTCTACAAACATTTCGTCTTCTTCCACAACGTCAATCTGCTCTATTTCGGGATAATTGCAAAGTTCTTTGGCTACCCCGCCGTCGCCGCCGCCGATAACAAGCACTTTTTTTACGTTGGGATGCACAGCCATAGGGACGTGCGCAACCATTTCGTCGTAAATAAATTCGTCTTTTTCGGAAAAAACGACTTCGCCGTCAAGGGTGATAAATCTGCCAAGATCTTCGCTGTCGAAAACGTCGACCTGCTGGATATCGCTACGCTCTGAAAAAAGCTGTTTCTTTACCCTGATAGACAGCTTAATATTCGGTGTGTGTATATCCGAAAACCACATTTCCATATCTGTGTTTCTCCTGTATCTATTTTAAAACGTTCAGCCTTTCCACTTCAAAATCCTCGGTACCCTGCATTTTGCAACCTTTGGCTTTTGCGTAGACAATGTATTCTATAATTTCGTTGGTTATAAGTTCGCCGGGCGCGAGAATGGGTATACCCGGGGGATAGCACATTACAAACTCGGCGCATATTTTGCCCGCCGTAGAGCGTATCGGCAGAGAAACCTTGTCCGCATAAAACGCCTTTACGGGAGCGACCGCAACTTTTGGTGCGATGTATTCCGCCGAAAGCATACCCGTCTTATCGCGCTTGTACAGCCGTCTCAGGTCGTACAGCGCGCCCACAAGCCTTTCGATATCCTGAAGCCTGTCGCCTATAGAGACGTACGCAAGGATATTGCATATGTCGCCGAACTCAATCTGTATATCGTACTCGTCGCGCAAAATATCGTAAACTTCGATACCGGCAAGTCCCAAATCGCGCGTGTAGACTGCAAGTTTGGTAACATCGAAATCGTACACAGAAGTGCCGTTTATAAGCTCTTTTCCGTAAGCGTAATAGTCTCCGACGCCGTTAATTTCCGAACGTGCGTACTCCGCCATTTCTGTAACTCTTTTAAAATACGCGCCGCCGTTCAGAGCCAGATTTCTGCGGCTTATATCAAGGCTTGCCATAAGAAGATAAGACGCGCTTGTAGTCTGCGTTAAATTTATTATCTGTCTGACGTAGTCGGCGTTCATACTCTTGTTTAAAAGCAACAGCGAGCTTTGGGTAAGGCTTCCGCCAGATTTGTGCATAGACACAGCCGACATATCGGCGCCCGCTTCCATTGCTGACAGCGGCAAATTTTCGCTGAAATAAAAGTGTGTTCCGTGCGCTTCGTCAACCAACACTTTCATTTTGTGCGAGTGCGCGATTTTTACGATAGATTTAAGATCGGAACAAATCCCGTAATACGTAGGATTGTTGACAAGGACTGCAACAGCGTCGGGATTGTCTTCCACCGCTTTTTTAAGCTGCGCGGGTTGCATACCGAGAGATATACCCAGTTTTTCGTCCACTTCGGGATTCACGTAAACGGGAACCGCGCCGCAGAGTATAAGCGCGTTGATTGCGCTTTTATGGACGTTGCGCGGCATAATAATTTTGTCGCCCGCCTTGCACACGGACATAATCATACTTTGAACCGCCGAAGTAGTTCCGCCCACCATAAAAAACGAATGCGCCGCGCCGAACGCTTCCGCCGCCAGAATTTCGGCGTCGCGGATTACGGACGACGGGTGGCACAAGTCGTCAAGCGGCTTCATAGAGTTTACGTCCAACCCCACGCACTTTTCACCCAACAGCTCCACGAGCTGCGGGTTTCCCCTGCCGCGTTTGTGACCGGGGACGTCAAAGGGAACTATTCTTTTTTTTCTGAACGCTTCCAATGCTTCGTATAACGGCGCACGGTTCTGGCTGAGTTTGTCCATTGTCTTTTTCCTTATATGTAAAATGAAAGACGGCTTTAAATTTAAAGCCGTCTTATAAACTAAAATATGCCGGTTAACGCATATATAAACCGTTTATTCTTGGTTGGGACTTTGGCAGAGTCTATATAGCAAATACTTTTACTACTCTTATTGACCGTTTCACAAGCGACGCCTTTAAAGGCTTTATTAAACTTATAAAATTTGAGCCCGCAGGCAAACGCCCTGCTCAATCAATAATATGGACTCTGAAAAGCTCCACGTATTTAAAGTATAATGCAACAGCCCATTGTTGTCAATTAAAAAAAGGTAATAATTGAAATATAGAAAAACTATTGCAATTTACGGCGTTTTGCGTTCAGCCTATAAAATCAGAAATCAGTTTCATAATTTGCGCATCTTCCTGCGTTGCCGCGGCAAAGTCGAAAGTTTTAAAATACTCTTTATCCGCTTCGCTTTTTACCTGTAAAAGTTTTGCCGTCAGCGCGTCCAAAAGAGTTTGCGCTTCAACGGTATTATAGGGATTATGTCCTTTACCCGCGGCAATATACTTGGTTACGTTTTTTCCTTTTGCTTTTGATATCGCTTCGTTGCAGACCGGAACTATTTTATCGCTGTCGCCGTGTATCAGCAGCGTAGGCACGCCGTTTTTGTCCGCGCACTTAGCAGCCGACAGATTGCCGCGCCTGCCGTATCTGAAAGCATAAATTATATACAAAAACGGTCTTATAATACAGCCGAACGGTTCAGAAACAACATGCGCCGCACCGGCGGCAATCGTCTTTGAAGGCGTATCGGGCGCACCCATTGCAACTACGCCGCTAACCTTTCTTTCACACGAAGCGCACAGCGCGGAATATCCGCCCCAGCTGTGTCCCACCAGATATATTTCAAATCCTTTAAGCCGTTCGTCCGCGCGGGCAAAATCTATCGCCGCCTTTACTCCGCGCACTCCCGAGTACATTCCGCCTATATTTTTTCCGTCCGACATATTGCACCCGCGGTAATCGATTGCAAGCACCGTATAACCGCTGTTGCAGAAGTAATTTATTTCTGTTGTATAAGCAATATGCCCCGGTCCCATTCCGTGGCAGAAAATAACGAGCTTTCCGCTCTGCGCCTGCTTGCGGTATATGCCGCCGCGCAAGACTGTTTTTCCGTCGTTGATACAAACAGGCTCGCAATCCAGTCCGAAGTCGTCCGCAGTGAAATACTTTAAAAGCGGATTTTTGTCCGCGCGCTTTCCGAAAGCAACCTTATCGACAACCGCCGCAAACAGTAAAAACACTAAAAACAACAATGCCGCCGCCGAACACAGCGCAATTAAAACAATTTTCCAGATTTCCATTTTTAATTTATGCGGCGCGGCTTAAAAGCCGCACCGCCGTATCCTTAAATTAAACTATATACTTGTCGTCAAGGGGGGGCGCGGAATCCATTTCGTTCTTCTGCCCTTCGTATCCCTTTTTGCCCAAAAGCGCAAACGTTGCCTTTTTGCCGTTTTCTACACCTGGCTGGTTGAAGGTATCGATATTCAAAAGCGCGCCCGTGTACGCGGTCTGAAGCTCGAGCATATACATAAGCTGACCCAGCGTAAACGCGTTGACTTCGGGCATATTGATAGTGTAATTCATTCTGCCCGCGCGCATAAGAGCATATGCCGTCGCCTTGTTTTCTGCCTGAATAAGTTCCTGCATGGTATGTCCGCCAAGGAACCCTACGTCGGGTATGTCTTCACAGCCGTGCGCAATCGGCATTTCGCAACCGTATTTTTCAACCGAAATGAAAGTTATTACTTTGTCGTAAGGACCTTCTATGTAAAGCTGAACCTGAGAATGCTGGTCGGTCACGCCCAAAGATTTTACGGGTGTAGTTCCCGCGTTCACGGTGTTGCCGGCATAGTCCACCGCTTTGCCCAGACTTTCAGCCCAAAGCTGGCAGTACCAGTCAGCCATAAGTTTAAGATTGTCAGAATAGGGCATAAGTACGTTTATGTTTTTGCCCTGCAACATTGTAATGTATTGAAGAACCGCACACGCAAGCGCGGGGTTTTTTGTAACGTTGGGTTTGGAGCAAAGGCTGTCCATATATGCGGCGCCCGCAAGCATACCTTTTATGTCTATTCCGAGTACTGCCGCGGGAAGAAGTCCGACGGGGCAAAGTTCGGAAAATCTTCCGCCCACGCCATCGGGAAGAACATACTTTTTAAACTTCCCGCCGAAGCTCGCGTCGATTTTAATAAGATTGCCGCGGCTTGCGTCGGTCGTGAAAATCATATTGTCGGGAAGATTAACGCCCGCCTTTTTAAGTATGTCCGCAATTATGAGATACTGCGTCATAGTTTCGCTTGTCGCGCCCGATTTTGAAATTACGTTGAAACAGGTTTTTTCGGGTTCGATAACGTCCAGAAGCGCCTGCATTCTCACAGGGTCAACGTTGTCTTCAACGTAAAATTTGGGACCGCCGCGCTCCTTGGGGCTGAGTTCGTTGTAATGTAAATGTTTAAGCGCGTTGAAAACCATTATGGGACCTAACGCACTGCCGCCTATGCCCAAAACAACAAAGTATTTAAACTTTTTTCTGACTTCTTTTGCTGTGGCAAGAATATCGACAACTATTTCGTCCTGATTATAAGGAAGCTCCGTCCAGCCCATAAACAGGTCGTCCCTGCCGCGGTTTTTGGCAACGTAATCAAACGCCTGCTCCGCCTTATCTTTGATTGCGCGAAGTTCGGAATCTTTAATTCCTTTATCGCCCAGCGATTTGGACATCATATAGTTGAAGTCCACCGTAACGCGCATTTCGTTGCGCCACTCTTTGGTCTTATAGCCCATTTGGGTCCCTCCGTATTTACATTTATTTCCACGCTTTATTATATACCTTTAAAACCGGTTAGTCAATATCATAAATAAAAAATAGGAAGTAAAAATTTTTTTGTTTTACCGTCCAACCGCTTGCAAAAACATATGTTTGAATGATATAATAAAACTATGACCGAACTCACCGCCGACCAGATTGCGGCAGACAAACTTATACAGGACTGGTTTTTGCACTCGACAAAGCAGATTTTCGTACTCGCGGGATACGCTGGTACAGGCAAAACCACGCTCTTAAAACACACCGTTTGCGAAACGCTGGGACTTGTTCCCGACGAAAGCGCGGCTTTCGTCACACCGACGGGTAAAGCCGCCACCGTTTTAATCAGGAGCGGCATTACCGCCACCACTCTGCACAGGCTGATTTACCAGTCTATAACGCAGGAACAGGAAATTGAAGTTAACGGCAAAAAGGTCAAAATAGAAAAACTGATTTTCAAGCGGCGTGAAAGTATAGACAAATCTATAAAGTTAATAGTTCTGGATGAGGCGTCTATGGTTTCCGACAGCGTACTGTTCGACTTAATGGGGTTCGGCGTAAAAATGCTGCTATGCGGCGACAACGCACAGCTTCCGCCCGTTGAAGGATTAAACACATATTTACAGCAACCCGATTACACGTTGACCGCAATTGTCCGCCAGCAACTGGACAACCCCATAATAAGACTTTCACAGATGGCGCGCGAAGGCAAGTATATCCCTTACGGCAAATACGGCGACAGCGTAGCGGTAAATTCAAAACGGCTTTTTATCGGCGAAAGACGGAAAAATTACTTTTTAAAAGCCGACCAGATTATTTGCGGCACGAACAAAACGCGCACTTCGATAAACGCGGAAATACGCTCATTTAAACGGCTTGGGCAACTGCCGGCTACCGACGACAAATTGATTTGCGTACTGAACAACTGGGAGCAGTACATTGACCGCGACTACCGTTTTAATCTTGTAAACGGGATAATCGGCACGGCATACGACCCTTTTTACGACAGCAATACAGGCATAGGTTTTATGCAGTTCAAACCTGATTTTCTTGACGAACTCTGCCCCGAAGCCATACCTTTCGACACGGGAATTTTTACGCAGGACCGCTACCTTTTCAAACACGGCGACTACTTTGAAAGATTTGACGAAAACGGCGAACCCGTCGGGGCTTTTACTCTTAACCGTTTCGAATACGGTTACTGCATTTCCTGCCATAAGGCGCAGGGCAGCGAATACGACAACGTTATAGTTATTGATGAAAGCTACGCCTTTAAAGAAGACAAAAACCGGTGGTTATACACTGCGATAACCCGCGCAAAGAAAAAACTTATTTTACTCAGATAAAAGCCAGCCGTCTGCGGAAATTCCGCAGGCGGCTTTGTTCGTTTTGGTATTGTCAATCAGTCGAGG
>CAJTQF010000004.1 GCA_910578565.1 uncultured Christensenella sp. | reverse complement strand
CTTGGCAAAAAGGAACGAATGAGAATCTAAACGGATTACTCCGTGAATTCTATCCCAAAGGCAGAGATTTATCTCGTGTTTCTGAAAAAACGCTCGAAAAAAATCTGGCGTTAATTAACGCCAGACCGAAAAAGGTTTTGGACTTTAAAAAAACCCGTTGATTTATTTAACTTTTTCTTATCTATGTGTTGCACTTAGTTTGACAATTCACTTAGTTGTATTTGATTAATACATTCCGCCCATATCGGGATTGCCCATAGGAGCAGGTGCGGGCGGCGTGGGGATATCCGTTACAATACTTTCGGTGGTCAGCAGCGTTGCTGCAACCGAAGCTGCGTTTTGCAATACCGAACGCGAAACCTTTGTGGGGTCGATAATTCCGCTTTTAACCATATCGGTATATTCATTTTTAAGCGCGTCAAAACCGTAGTTGGCTTTTTTTGCACCGAATATATTGTTTACTATAACAGAGCCGTCAAATCCCGCGTTTTTGGCAATCTGGCGAACGGGTTCTTCAATAGCTTTCATAACTATCGTTGCGCCGGTCTTTTCGTCGCCTTCAAGTGTGTCGACCAAATTTCTGAGTTCGGGAATAGTGGAGAGAAGGGCAACGCCGCCGCCGGGGACAATACCTTCTTCAACTGCTGCGCGGGTTGCGGCAAGCGCGTCTTCTATACGCAGTTTCTTTTCTTTCATTTCAACTTCGGTTGCCGCGCCGACGTTAATTACTGCAACGCCGCCGGCAAGTTTTGCAAGACGTTCTTGCAATTTTTCTTTATCGTAGTCCGAAGTGGTTTCGGCTATCTGTGCTTTTAAAGAATTTACGCGTGCTTTAATATCTTTTGCCGCGCCAGCGCCGTTGATAATGGTAGTGTTGTCTTTATCTACTTTTATCTGTGAAGCTCTGCCGAGCATATCGGTTGTAACGTCTTTAAATTCATAGCCCAAATCGCTTGAAATTACGGTGCCGCCAGTTAAAATTGCAATATCTTCAAGCATTGCTTTTCTTCTGTCGCCGAAGCCGGGCGCTTTTACCGCAACACAGTTAAGTACGCCCTTCAATTTGTTGACGATAAGCGCGGCGAGCGCGTCACCTTCAACGTCTTCTGCAATTATAAGAAGTCTTGCGCCCTGTTGCGCTATGGGCTCGATTACGGGAAGAATTTCCTGCAAGGACGAAACTTTTTTATCCGTAATCAGAATATAAGGATTGTCCAGAACGGCCTCCATTTTTTCTGTATCAGTTACCATGTAGGCGGAAGCGTATCCCCTGTCAAATTGCATACCTTCAACCGTAGTAAGTTCGGTAGCCATAGTTTTGCCTTCTTCAACGGTGATAACGCCGTCTTTTCCGACAATTTCCATTGCGCCTGCAATCAATTCGCCTATTTTTTCATCTCCGGCAGAGATGGAGGCGACTTGCTGGATTCCGAGTTTGTTTTCAACGGGTTTTGAAATGGATTTGATTTTTGCAACAGCCGTATCCACTGCAGAAGCAATACCTTTTTTCAAAATAACAGGGTTTGCGCCTGCTGCAAGATTTTTAAGTCCTTCTTTCACGATAGCCTGTGCGAGAACAACGGCGGTAGTGGTGCCGTCGCCCGCAACGTCGTTGGTTTTTGTGGAAACTTCTTTTACAAGCTGTGCGCCCATATTCTCAAAAGGGTCTTCAAGTTCTATTTCTTTGGCAATCGTAACGCCGTCGTTTGTGATGAGCGGCGCGCCGAATTTTTTGTCGAGAACAACATTTCTGCCCTTGGGTCCGAGAGTGATTTTAACGGTATCGGCAATTACGTTTACGCCGGTTTCAAGTTTTTTTCTTGCTTCGTCGCCGTATTTAATCTGTTTAGCCATAATTCAAATGCTCCTTATTATTAGTCGACAATCGCCAATATATCGCTTTGGCGTATTATCGTATATTCTTTATCGTCCATTTTTACTTCGGTTCCGCTGTATTTTGCAAGCAGAACCTTATCGCCTACTTTGACCTGCATTTTTACTTCCTTGCCGTCCACAATTCCGCCGGGACCAACTGCGATAACTACGCAGGTTGCGGGTTTTTCTTGTGCGGCAGAAGTTAAATAAAGTCCGCTTTTTGTCTTTTCTTCGGCTTTAAGCCCTTCTACGACAACTTTATCGAATAACGGTTTAATTGTCATTTTGAAATCCTCCGAAATATAATTCTTTTTTAGTACAGATATTTTATAAACTTGCAAAAATAAAGTCAAACATAATAATGTAAAAAATTGCAATTTATAAAAATCTGTGATACAATAATTCAAATGAAAAAGGACTGAAATACTTATGGATAAGTGGGACAAAAGATTTATGGAAATGACCGAACAAATAGGTCATTGGTCAAGTTGTTATCAGGAAAACAGAAAAATAGGCGCGGTTATAGTAAAAAACAAACGCGTTATCGCGACCGGTTATAACGGAGCGCCGCAGGGCATCAAAAGTTGCGTAGATAAAAAAGAGTGTATGCGCAAAAAAATGAATATAAAAAGCGGTACTATGCACGAGTTGTGTTATGCCGTTCACGCAGAGCAGAATGCGATAATTCAGGCTGCGAGAGTGGGGTGCAGCGTTGAAGGCTGTACTCTTTATTGCACTCACCAGCCCTGTGTGATTTGCGCTAAAATAATAATTAATTCGGGTATAACCCGTGTTGTCTATAAAGAAGGCTACCCCGACGATTTTTCTTTACAGTTATTTAAAGAAGCAGGCGTTGAACTTCAAAAATATTGCGATTTATAAGGAGTAAATATGCAAAATCCCGTAGTTACTATTGAAATGGCGGACGGTAAAATTATAAAAGCCGAACTTTATCCCGATAAAGCGCCCAATACGGTTAACAATTTTATAAGTCTTGTATCAAGCGGATTTTACGACGGATTAATTTTTCACCGTGTAATATTCGGATTTATGATTCAGGGCGGAGATCCCGCAGGAGTGGGAACCGGCGGTCCCGGTTATAATATCAAAGGCGAGTTTGCTTTAAACGGTTATACAAATAACAATATAAAGCACGAACGCGGCGTTCTTTCTATGGCGCGTGCAATGTCGCCCAACAGCGCGGGTTCGCAGTTCTTTATTATGCATAAAAACGCTTCACATTTGGACGGGCAGTATGCGGCTTTCGGTAAAGTGACCGAAGGTATAGAAACGGTGGACGAAATTGCGTCGACCGCAACCGATTGGAATGACAAACCCAAATCGCCGCAGATTATGAGAAAGGTTACTGTTCAGACTTTCGGCGTAGAATATCCCCAGCCAGTCAAATATTAATTCGGAGAAAGAACTATGGATAACAGCGTATATCATAACCCCTTAATTACCAGATACGCCAGCCGTTTGATGGCTGAAAATTTTTCTGATGAAAAGAGATTCAGGCTTTGGAGAAAACTTTGGATTGCTCTTGCCGAATCGGAAATGGAACTCGGCTTAAACATTACCCCGTCACAGATTGACGAAATGAAAAAGTATGCCGAAGATATAAATTTCGAGCTTGCGGAAAAATTTGAACGCGAAGTCCGCCACGACGTTATGGCGCACGTGCATGCGTTTGGTGAACAGGCTAAGTCGGCTATGCCGATAATTCATTTGGGCGCTACAAGTTGCTTTGTCGATTGTAATTCAGAGCTTATTATTTTGAACGATGCGCTGAATATAATTAAGGCAAAACTTGTAAACGTAATGGATAAGTTACGCATATTTGCGCTCAGATATAAAGATTTACCTACGTTGGGCTTTACTCATTTACAGCCCGCACAGCTTACTACGGTGGGCAAGCGCGCGACGCTTTGGTTGCAGGATTTGACAATTGATTATAACAATCTTGAAAATTTACAGGCATCATTAAAGCTCCGCGGCGTGAAAGGTACAACAGGTACGCAGGCAAGTTTTATGGAGCTTTTCGGCGGGGACGAAAATAAAGTCAAGGAACTTGAAAAGCGAGTTATTAAAAAACTCGGTTATGAAAAAGTTTACGGCGTAACCGGACAGACCTATCCCAGAAAATTTGACTATAACGTTCTTTGCGTGCTTTCCCAGATCGCGCAGAGCGCATATAAATTTTCAAATGATATAAGAATTTTGCAGAATATGAAAGAGATTGAAGAGCCGTTTGAAAAATCGCAAATCGGGTCTTCGGCAATGGCTTATAAGCGTAATCCTATGCGCAGTGAAAGAATGGGTTCGCTTGCGAGATTTGTCATTTCTCTTCCGGTAAACTGCGCGATTACTGCGGGAACCCAATGGTTTGAGAGAACGCTTGACGACTCCGCAAACAGAAGAATAGTTTTAGCTCAGGCTTTTCTTGCGCTTGACGGCATACTTAACGTCTATATGAACGTTTCGGAAAATCTTGTAGTATACGATAAAGTTATTGCAAAACATATTGCAGCCGAACTGCCTTTTATGGCTACCGAAAATATAATGATGGAGTGTGTGAAAGCGGGCGGAAACAGGCAGGAATTGCACGAAAAAATAAGGGTGCTTTCAATGGAAGCCGGAAAACACGTAAAAGCGGACGGTAAAGAAAACAACCTTATCGAATTGATTAAGGCTGATAAAACTTTTGCCGCAGTACACGATAAACTTGATACTATTTTAGATGCTACTAAATTTATCGGCAGAGCGCCGTCGCAGACCGTCGAATTTATTGAGAATGAAGTTGAGCCTTTATTAAAGAAAAACAAGGCTCTTTTAGGGCAAAAAGGTGAAGTAAAAGTATAAAATTTTACGATTTGCAACGTACTATGCTTGACATAATTCACTTAAACTTTATAAAAACAATAAAAAAACCACTCGTTTTGAGTGGTTTTGGCAGGGGAGACACGATTCGAACATGCAACCGACGGTTTTGGAGACCGCGACTCTACCGTTGAGCTACTCCCCTAAAAATAACGAATTTATTATATAATAACCATTTTTGTTAGTCAACTGTTTTCGGAGAATATTTATGAAAAAACACTTTAAGTTGGGTATAATCGGTTGCGGCTATAAAGCGCATTGCATATTGCGCGGATTAGTTTTGTCCGATTTTTTGAGCGAAAAGAAAATTATTGTCAGCGACGTTTCGGAAAAGGAGCTTGAAAAAGTAAGCTATCTCGGTGTCGGGACAACTACAGATAATAAGTATGTTGCCGAAAATTGCGAATTCGTGATTTTGGCGGTTGGCTGTGCAAATTTTGAAAATGTAATAAAGAGTTTTGGGAATGTTGTTCCCGAAAAACTTATAACGCTTATTTCCGGCGTAAAGAAAAATGCGGTTAAAAACGCTTTCGGTTTACATGCGGTAAGGGTTGCGCGCGCAGTTATTAATATGCCGTGCTTTATCGGTAGCGGAGCAATCGGCTTGGATATGTCCGATTATAAGTCGCTTGACGACATAGAATTCATAAGTAAGGTTTTTGATAATTTAGGCACTATCGTCTGTGTCGACGAAAGTAAAATGGACGCAGTCGAAGGTTTAAGCGGTGGCGGTCCGGCGTATGCATTAATGTTCATTGACAGCCTAATTGATGCAGGCGCAAAGCAAGGGTTGCCCAAGAATGAAGCAAAAGTATTAGCAGTTCAGACGGTATTGGGCGCAGCGGAGATGGTTCAGCGAGAAGAGCAGACATTGGCGGAATTGCTTGTACAGGCTTGCGGAAAGGGAAGCGTTGCTATTGAGGGTGTAAAAACTTTTGAAAAGAACAATTTCAGCGGAACAATTTCCGATGCGGTAGACGCTGGCGTCAAGCGTTTAAAGGAAAACAGCGATAAATGAAAAAAGTGACGCTGTATACAGACGGTGCCTGTTCGGGCAATCCGGGTGTTGGCGGTTGGGGCGCGGTTCTCATTTATAACGGACATGAAAAACATGTTTCGGGCGCTGAAGATAATACTACTAATAACCGTATGGAAATCACTGCCGTTATCGAAGGATTAAAAAACCTTAAATATGATTGCGAAGTAGACGTGTACAGTGATTCCGCCTATGTTGTAAATGCTTTTTTGCAGGGCTGGATTTCCGATTGGCAACGTTCCGGCTGGAAAAAATCTGATAACAAACCCGTTCAGAACGTTGATTTATGGCAAGTTTTATATGGATTGTCGCGGAAACACAATTTACATTTTATCAAAGTAAAGGGACACGCGGATAATAAATTTAACAATATCTGCGACAAACTTGCGACAGATGCGATAAAAAAATTTAAAACTTCATTATAAAAAGTCGCTTTTTACAATATAATATATGTAAAGAGCTGAGCGTCTTTTAAGGCTATATAATGAAAGTTAATCAAAGTTTGAAACATTCTTTTAATATTTTGGCAGCCGTTCTTTTCAGTGCGGTTGCCATTGTTTTTACTGCGTATGGGCTTTCTTATGAAAGTCTGCCGTTTATCCGTGAACATCATGCGCTGCTTATGTCAATAGCGGTAGGCGTGATATTTATTCTTGCTTTGTTGTATGTTATTTTGTATTTACTTAATAAACAAGCTCTTTACAGACTGATATTTTGTGCACTTATATTTTTGGATTTTTGCGCGGTGGTGTTTTTTGCAATCTGTGCCACCGGATTTATAACTAAAATAAACAGTATGCAGGCACTGCGTGATTACATCGCCGATTTCGGTAGTTGGGCTGTAGTGTTATATATATTGTTCTGCTTTTTACAAGTAATAATATTGCCGGTGCCGGGTTCTATTGCAGTGGCGGCGGGAGTTGCGCTTTTCGGACCGTTAAAGTGTACTCTTTTCAGTTTTATTGGCATTGTGTTGGGTTCAATCGTGGCTTTTGCCATAGGTCGTGTTGTGGGATATAAAGCGGTAAAGTGGATAGTAGGGGAAGACGCTCTTGATAAGTGGATGAAAAAATTAAAAGGCAAAGACTACTTGATTTTATCGATAATGTTTTTGCTACCTATGTTTCCGGACGATATATTGTGCTTTGTCGCGGGACTATCTTCAATGTCCTGGCCGTATTTCCTTGTTATGATAGTGCTGACGCGCGCAATATCTGTTGCGACTACAGCTTATTCGGTTGATTTAATACCGTTCAATACCTGGTGGGGCATACTAATCTGGATAGCTATAGCCGCGCTTATTATAGCGGCATTCTGGTTGGTTTGTAAATATTCCGATAAAATAGATAAATTTATTAAAACCAAACTGAAAATAAAAAAACGGCAATAGCGGTTTAAATTAAAAAACTCTTGATCAGATTGACCAAGAGTTTTTTATAATTCGTAAATTTTTTATCTATAAATAGTTTGCAAATAAATAATTATCTGTTAAAATATATATGTAGGAATTTGGCATTTAAGGAGTATTATATGGATAAAATACGCTTATTGCAGATGCGCAGAAAAAAAATTACCGATATCGGCAAAGATATCCGTAAAGATATAAATGCGATTATTGATGATAACAGCTTTGTCGAGCTTTCTGCATTCAGCTTTTCACAAAATGATTTTTATGGCGAAGAAGCCGAAGGAGAAGGTGTCGTTACCGGGTTTGCAACCGTAAAAGACTATCCTTTTTATATCGTCGCACAAAACAGTGCGGTACTTTCCGGCGGCGTAAGCAAAGCAAACTGTGAAAAAATCGCCAAGTGCATAAACCAAGCGGAAAAAACTTCAACGCCTGTAATTTATTTTCTGTCGTCGCTCGGCGTTCAGATAGGCGAAGGCATAAACGTATTGGAAGGGTTGGCGTCTTTAATTTTGAAAGCGTCGCAGCTTAAAGGAACAGTTCCGCAATACCTTATTGTTGACGGAGAAGTATATGGACAAATTGCGGTGCTTGCGGGGTTATGCGATTTTACATTCTTTATTGATAAAAAGAGTGTGCTTGCGGCAAACAGTCCGCTGGTTATTTCTGCAAAAAGCGGTAAAAACATTGATAAATTTAACGTCGGCAGTGTTAACGGTTTAAACAAATCAAATCTTGTTTCGTTCAATGTTAAAAATTTATCCGAAGTAAAAGATAAAATAATAAAAATCAACGCTCTGTTGGCTTCTGCTGTCAATGAGAGCAACGAACTTAACAAGACAATTGCCGCACTTGATAAAAAAGTTGATTGCGAAACTCTGCTATCCGTATTAGATAAAGATAGTTATTTGGAAATCGGCTCTGCCTGTGCGCCCGAAATAAAATGCTTGCTTGGTAGAATAGGCGGGATATCGGTTGCAGCCGTTATATTTGACGGTGAAAACGGCGTGAGCTTGAATGCTGTTAACGTGAGAAAAATAAAAGAATTTGCGGAATTTGCCTGCTGTTACGGTTTGCCTTATGTTACCTTTGTAAATACATTGGGTATCGAAGAAAATATTGAAACAAATAACAGCCTTGTGATTAAAGAAATAGGCGAATATGTTTCTATTCTCGACTGTATCGATTCGGCGAAAATTTCTGTTGTGGTCGGTAAGGCGATTGGGCTGGGTTATACCGTTTTTGCGGCAAAAAATATGGGTTACGACTATTCGTATGCTTTTGCAAATTCTAAAATTGCGTTGTTTGATGATGTTCAGGGAGCAGAGATAGAATTTTCAGACGAAAAGAAAGTTGATAAGAAAAAACTTACCGAAAGGTATTCCGATGAAAATTCCGATCCCGTGAATGCGGCAAAGGGCGGTTATATAGACAATATTATTCAACCTTCATTTATAAAACAATATCTGGTTGCATCGTTGCAGATGCTTGTAAAGTGAGGTAATAATGCTGAATGCTTTGCTTGATATAATCCCGAATCAAGACGGAAATTTTTATTTCAGCAATAAGGCAGAAGCTCTTATATATGCGCTGATAGGTTTTGTAGTCGTATTGGTCGGAATTGTAATTATTATTTTCATAATTTGGCTTTTGGGGTTGATTTTAAGAAAGACCGATAATCTTGCATTCCTGACAAGAAGACCAAAGAAAGCAAAAAAGGTCGAAAAAGTTAATGCCGAAGAAATTAGTGAAGACGGTTTAACCGATGAAATAAAAGTCGCTATAGTGGCCGCTATTATGGCTTATTACAGTGAAGAAAAACCCGAATGTGAATTTAAGGTAAGAAGAATAAAAAGGCTATAAGGAGAATTTTGATATATGCGTAATTTTATTGTAACTATTGACGGAAAAAGTTATTCCGTAGGCGTTGACGAAGTTGAAAACGGTGTAGTGGCAGAAAGTACTCCGGTTCAGGCTGTAGCTCCGGTTGCACCCAAAGCGCAAAAAATTTCTGCGGAAGGAGAAAAAGTTTTGTCGCCTTTTCCGGGTCTGATTAAAAATCTTTTGGTTGCCGACGGTAGCGCAGTGAAAAAGGACCAACCCATAATGGTTCTCGAAGCGATGAAAATGGATAATGAAATTACCGCGCCCTGCGACGGAAAAGTTACGTTTGGCGTTGTCAAAGGCGCTAATGTAGAAACGAACGCGGTGCTTGCCGTAATAAGCTGATTTCGGAGGCTGTATGCAACAAAGTTTACTTATAAACTTTGGCGAAATATTCGGCAACCTGTACGAGTCTATGGGTTTTGTGCAGGGAGATTGGCAAAATTATGTAATGTTGCTGATTTCGTTTGTATTAATGTTTCTCGCCATAGTAAAGAAATTTGAACCGATGCTTCTTTTACCTATAGCGTTCGGTATGTTTCTTATTAATTTACCGGGTGCGGAAAGCGTGCTTTGGGGTGAATACGGTTTTGACGAAGCCGGAAATAAGTTATCCGGGTATGAAGACGTAACCGTAAAGTCCCGCGGGCTTTTGTGGTATTTGTATTTCGGCGTCGATAAAGTTATTTATCCGCCTTTGATATTCCTTGGAATAGGCGCAATGACTGATTTCGGACCGCTGATTGCAAACCCTAAAAGTATGCTTATTGGCGCAGGCGCACAGTTGGGAATATTTGTAGCGTTTATACTCGCTATTTTACTGGGATTTTCAGTTGCAGCTGCTGCGGCAATTGCAATAATAGGCGGAGCGGACGGTCCCACGGCAATAATGACAACGTCCATCCTTTCCGAAAAATATATTCCGACTATCGCAATTGCTGCTTATTCATATATGGCGCTCATACCGATAATTCAGAAACCTCTTATGCGTGTTCTTACTACCAAAAAAGAGAAAATGATACGGATGAAGCCGTTGCGTCAGGTAAGCAAACTCGAAAAGATTTTATTCCCTTTAATAGTTACATTAGTAGTCGGCATTATTCTTCCGCAATCAATAGCGCTTTTGGGTATGCTCATGCTCGGTAATCTGTTTAAAGAATCGGGCGTAGTTGACAGACTTTCAACCCAAGCCCAAAACGGTCTTATGAACACTATAACGATTTTCCTTGGTATTGCGGTGGGTAGTAAGGCAAAAGGTGAAATATTCCTTTCGTTAGACACTTTAAAAATTATAGGGCTTGGCTTGTTTGCGTTTATAATAGGCACGATCGGCGGTTTGCTTGTTGCTAAAATAATGTGTAAAGTTACAAAGGGACAAATAAATCCCTTGATAGGTTCGGCAGGAGTTTCCGCCGTTCCTATGGCGGCAAGGATATCCGAAGACGTGGGGCGGGAATACGACCCGCAAAATCATCTATTGATGCATGCAATGGGACCCAATGTTGCAGGAGTAATAGGTTCGGCAATCGCCGCAGGTATCTTGATAGCGTGCTTTAACGGATACGTCGACGGCACGGCAACTGAAGGTGTTGTATTGGCAATCGAATCAGTAATAGTATAACGGGAGTAATTTATGGAAAATAAAAAAGTATTAATTACAGATACGATTCTTCGCGACGCGCATCAGTCGCACGCGGCAACAAGAATGAGATTTGACGAAATGGAACCTGTGTTGCCTTTGCTTGATGAAATAGGCTTCTATTCGCTTGAAGCGTGGGGCGGAGCAACGTTTGATTCTTGTTTAAGATTTTTAAATGAAGACCCTTGGGACAGATTGCGCAATTTGAAAAAGCATCTTAAAAAGACGCCGATACAAATGTTGTTGCGTGGTCAAAATCTTTTGGGTTACAGACACTATGCTGATGACGTCGTGGACAGTTTTATCGACAAGTCTATAGAAAATGGTGTGGGAATAATTAGGGTTTTTGACGCGCTTAACGATCCGAGAAATTTGGAAACGTCAATAAAATCCATTAAAAAATACGGAAAAGATAAATGCGTTTGTGAAGCGGCAATTTCTTATACAACCAGCCCGGTACATACGACAGAATACTTTGTAAATCTTGCAAAACAGCTTGAAAGTATGGGTGCTGACAATATTTGCATAAAGGATATGGCAAATCTTTTGTTACCTTTTACCGCTTACGACGTCGTTTCAAAGCTGAAAAAAGCATTAAAGCCCGATACAAAAGTACATCTGCACACACACAATACTTCCGGAACAGGTGATATGATAAACCTTATGGCTATCCAAGCCGGCGTTGATATTGTTGACTGTGCGCTTTCACCGCTCGGAAACGGTACTTCCAATCCCGCGACTGAGCCGCTGGTGGCAACTTTAAAGGGTACGCCTTACGATACAGGTATAGATATTGAACAGCTTTTGCCTTTGGTTAAGCATTTTAATCAGGTTGCGGTAAGGCTCGAAAAGGACGGACATCTCAATCCCAAGGTAAGAAAGATTGACATAAATACGCTTTTGTATCAGGTTCCGGGCGGAATGCTTTCAAATCTGATAAGCCAGCTTAAGCAAGCGGGTCAGGAAGATAAGTTGCTTGACTGTCTTGCGGAAGTGCCCAAAGTCAGAAAGGATTGCGGTTACCCGCCGCTTGTAACTCCGACAAGTCAGATTGTAGGTACACAGGCAGTTTGGAATATTTTGCTTGGAAGATATAAGACAATAACGGCACAGTACAAAGATTTAATACTCGGAAAATATGGCGCTTTACCCGGAGAGAAAAGTAAAAACGTAGTTGATATGTGTACCAAGAGCGGTGAAGAAATAATTTCTTGCCGTCCTGCCGACCTTATTGAAAGTGAAATGCAATCGCTTACTGAAAAAGTAAAGGCAGACGGGTTCTATGAAAAGCCGGAAGACGTTCTTTCTTATGCGTTGTTCCCCGAAGTGTCTACAAATTATTTCAAATGGCGCAAAGCACAAAAAGTGGGGATTGATAAAGATTTGGCAGATAATCCTAACAGAGTTTATCCTGTATAAAAATAAATTATATTTGCGGCATGGGCTTTAATGTCCGTGCCGTAAGGTTTAGTTATGAGTAAAATTGCAGTTATCGGCGGTGGAGCGGCTGGGCTTATTGCGGCATATTTTGCGGCATTTAATGGGCACAATGTAACTTTATTTGAAAAAAATGAGAAATGTGGAAAAAAAATTTATATAACGGGCAAGGGCAGGTGCAACGTTACTCATGACTGCACTCCCGAAGAGTTTCTTCAAAATGTTGTAAGCAATCCCAAGTTTATGATGAGCAGTATTTTTGCTTTTTCGCCCAATGACACAATTCGCTTTTTTGAAAACGGTGGTTTAAATCTTAAAACAGAACGCGGGGCAAGAGTTTTCCCGCAGTCAGACAAAGCAAGCGATGTCACCAAATGTCTTGAACATTACTGCAAAACAGTTAATGTGATATTCAATTTTAACGAGCAAGTTAACAAAATTATTAATTTGAGTAGTACTATGTTTAACATAATGACTTCAAAGAATAGTTATTTGTTTGATAATGTTATTGTTTGTACAGGCGGAATAAGTTATCCGTCTACGGGGTCTACGGGCGACGGTTACAAATTTGCAAGAGATTTTGGGCACACTATTGTGCCTTTAAAACAAGGGCTTTGTGGCGTTAATCTGAAGGGAAATGATTACAAGCAGCTGCAGGGACTTTCGTTGAAAAACATAAATTTAACGGTACATTACAACGGCAAAAAATTGAAAGAATTTTTTGGCGAAATGCTTTTTAGTCATTTTGGGGTCTCCGGTCCGATTATTTTATCTGCATCAAGCATAATCAACAGATTGGATTTAAATAAAGTAAAACTGTCGATTGATCTAAAGCCTGCGCTTTCAGAAGAACAACTGGATAAGAGACTTTTGCGTGATTTTGAAGAGTATAAAAATAAAAACATTTTAAATTGCTTGAAAGAAATGTTGCCTGTTGTGTTGATACCTGTTATTCTTACAAGGTGTGGTATATCGACGGATAAAAAGGTGAATTCAATAACCAAAAACGAGCGACTGCTTTTATTGACAAATATTAAAAACTTTGATATGCTCGTTTTGTCGTTACGTGGCTTTGAAGAAGCTATAATCACGTCGGGCGGTGTTGATGTAAGGGAAATAAACCCCAAAACAATGGAAAGTAAATTTATAAAGGGTCTTTACTTTTGTGGCGAAGTACTTGATATAGATGCTTTTACCGGCGGTTTCAATCTGCAAATAGCTTTTTCTACTGGATATGCTGCCGGCAATAATGTATAAGGAATAAATTATGAAAGCAATTCGTGGCGCTACTACGGTTGAAATTGACTCTGCCGAAGCTATTAAAAAAAATATTAAATCTTTACTTTCAAAGATTGTGGAAGAGAATGAACTTTGCGAAGATGATATAATTTGTATTATGTTTTCAAATACTTCCGATATCCGTTCTTATTATCCTGCCAAAGCGGCAAGAGAAGCAGGCTTTTTTAATTGCGCGCTTTACTCGTCGGTAGAACCGGATATCTGCGGTGGTTTGAAAAAATGTATTAGAGTTATGGTTCTTGCAGAGATTGAAAAAACACCTAAACATATATATTTGGAGAGAGCGGTGAATTTGAGAAAGGATTTAACAAAAAAATTGAATATAGCAATTGACGGTCCTGCCGGCAGCGGAAAGAGCACTATTGCGAAAATTCTCGCGGCAAAATTGGATATACTTTATTTAGATACCGGTGCAATGTACCGCACGGTAGCCTTGGCTTGTGTTCGTTCAAAAATCGACGTCAATAATGCTTTGGTTGTTAAAAATCTAATTGAATCGATCAAAATTTCAATTAAGTATGAAAATGGTACACAAAAGACAATATTAGACGGTGAAGACGTATCGGATAAAATACGCACGCCCGAGATTTCTATGTTGGCTTCAAAAGTTTCCGCTCACGAGTGTGTCAGGACAAGTATGGTTAATTTGCAGCGCGAGATTGCTGCGTCCAATTCCTGCGTGCTTGACGGAAGGGATATCGGCTCTAATGTTTTACCCAACGCTGAGCATAAGTTTTATCTTACAGCATCTTCTGAAGTTCGTGCAGAGCGTAGAATGAAAGAAAATAGTGCGAAAGGCATAAATCAATCATTTTGCGAAGTACTATGCGAAATAGAACAAAGAGATAATCAGGACAAAACCCGTAAAATCGCGCCGTTGGTTAAAGCTGATGACGCTATTGAAATAGACACAAGCAAATTGACAATAAACGAAGTAGCAACTTTGATTTTAGGAAAAGTTCAGGAAAAAATTTAAAATGGTAAAAACAGAAAAGAAAAAACTTACCGACTTTGAAAAATGGTTCAGGTTTATGCATAGGGCAAAACATTTTTTGTTTACGCCTTTTTTTCCTTTTAAAACGCATAAGCCCGATAAACCGTATGAAGACAGACCGTATATTATTATCGGTAATCATCTTAGTGCACTGGACGTCGTTTTTGCTGCCATGGCCACTAAAAAGCCCGTTCATTTTATGGCAAAAAAAGAGCTGTTTGAAAAGGGTCTAATGAAGAAGTTTGTCACAAAGTGTGAGTGTATTCCCGTTTACCGCGACGGAAATGATATGAACGGCGTGTTGAAAGCTATGAAATATCTTAAAAACGGAGAATCTATAGTGATTTTCCCCGAAGGCAAGCGTAATAAGACTAACGAAAAATTATTGCCTTTTAAAAGCGGGGCTACGGCGCTTGCAATAAAAACAAAGACGCCTATAATACCTTTTGTGCAGGTCAAAAAAATAAGATTTTTAAAAATGGCGCATGCTTTATACGGCGAGCCTATTGAGTTTACCGAATATTACGGTAAAAAGCTCACTGAAGAAGATATTAAAGCCTGCGATGAAATTTTACGTGAAAAATTATTGGAATTGTACGACAGACTCTCTGATATGCTTTCAAAAAAGAAGAAAAGACAAAAATAACATTTTATGGAAATATATATTGCAAAAAACAGCGGCTTTTGTAAGGGGGTAGAGTTTGCCGTAAATACCGCCCTTTCGGTTAAAGACTGCAATACCTGGGTTTTGGGTGAAATTATTCATAATGCCGAAGTTGTTAAAGCTATCAGTGATAGCGGACTTAAAGTCGCCGATTCCCTTGACGAAATTCCTTGCGGAAGTACGGTAATATTCCGCTCCCACGGAGTACCGAAATCGTATTACGATAAATGTTATGAAAAAAGACTAAAAATAATAGACTGTACTTGCGGATTTGTTAAACGAACTCAAATCATTGTTGAAAAGCAAAGTGCACAAGGCAATTTTATAATAATAGTCGGCGAACCCGACCACCCCGAAGTCGTGGGCTTGCTTGGGTGGTGCGGCGAAGCGCTTGTTTTAAACGATGTTAACAAAATTCCAATAGAAATTGCGCAAAAAAGCCTTTGCGTAGTGTGTCAAACTACCTTTTCTGCCGAAAAATTTGAAAAAATTGTTAAAAATATTAAAAAAGTGTGTAAAAAAACAGTTGCTGTTTTTAAGACGATTTGTTATACTACTATAGAACGGCAACTTGAGACTGAAAAACTTGCAAAACAGTGCGAAGCTATGTTGGTAATAGGTGGACTTAACAGTAGCAATACCAACAAACTTTACGAACTTGCGAAAGCGCACTGTGACAATGTTTTCAGATTATCAAACGCCGAAGATTTAGATTATTCTAAAATAAAAAAATTTAAAAGTGTAGGTATTGTTTCAGGGGCGTCAACCCCGAATGCGCAAACCCGGGAGGTTCTCTTAAAGATGGAAGAAAGCACAGAAGTTAAAGCAACTAATTCAATGGCTGATGTAGTTGCTAAAATAGACAACGAGTCGAAGTTCAAAAAAGGTCAGATTGTTCAAGCCACTATTTCACAGGCTACGGACGAAGGCTTGCAGATTTTGTTGCCTTTCTCAAAGAAGGAAATCGCTTTGAGTAAAGACGAGCTCGACTGCGAAAATTACAACGCAGACGAATATATGGATAAAATCGGCGAAACTATCGATTTACTTGTCGTTGAACTTAAACCTGTTTTAAAACTTTCGCAGAAAATGATTAAAATGTTGGCGGAAGAAGAAGCGCTCAGCGCAGATATCGAAGCAGGCAAAGAGTTTTCTGTAGTTTGTACGGGAACCAATAAAGGCGGACTTGTTTCACAGCTGGGTACTTATCAGATATTCGTACCGGCAAAAGAAATCCGCCCCGGATTTGTAAAAGATATGACCAAGTACGTCGGTAAAACGTTGCGTCTTCGCGCAATCGAGGTGAGAAAGACCGGCAGAAAAGAAATTATTGCATCCCAGCGCGTAATATTGCAGGAAGAGATTGAAATCAAAGAATCGGCGAAACAGGCAAAGACCGAAGAATTTTTTGCAACAATTGCAGTCGGCGACGTTGTAGAAGGCAAAGTTGAAAGAGTTACCGGTTTCGGTGCATTTGTTTCTGTAAACGGTTTTGACTGTCTTGCACATATTTCCGACCTTTCCTGGACCGGAACGGAAAACGTTACGGACGTTCTCGAAATTGGCAAAACTTATAATTTCAAAGTTCTTAAAGTTGATAAAGAAAATAAAAAAGTTTCAATCGGTTATAAGCAGCTTCAACCCCAGCCTTGGGACTTGGTCGATGAAAAATATTCGGTAGGCGATATTATTCACGGTAAGGTTGTAAGAATAGTTCCTTTCGGCGCATTTGTTGAAGTGGAAAAAGGTATTGACGGTCTTGTTCATGTATCGCAAATAAGCTATGAAAGAATTGAAACTCCGGCAACCGTTCTTAATGTCGGCGACGAAGTTGACGCGAAAGTCATTGCTTTGGATACCGAACTTAAAAAGATGAACCTTTCAATTAAGGCTCTTTTGCCCGAACCCGAAAGAAAATCTTCGCATAGGCAGTTCAATGATTCCGACGAAGAAGAAAGCGGCAACAAAAAATCCCGCGCTCCCAGACGTCATAACGATGACGAGCTTTCAAATTGGAGCGAAGGAAGTATTTCGGTTGGCACGTCGCTCGGTGATTTGATCGCAAATGCAAAAAAGAATAAGTAAATTTTAATTAAATATTTTTGCAAATACAAAGTATATCTGTCATAGAGATTTTTCACAGACATTCAAATAGCGCACTATGCTTCACAATCGAGATAGTGCGCTATATTTTTTTCTTTTCCATATTTGTAACGGTGTTCAAGTTTGATTAGCGCAATTAAAAGTATAAATGTAACTATTAAAACAGATATTCATTTTATACTTTTTGAATTGCGATTTCTTTTTTATCTTAAAGCCATTATTTGTAAGCAATTTATTTGACGCAATATTATCTTGCGCAACTTCCGCAGTTATTTCAATACCGCCATTGTTACGTATCCAATTAACGATTAATGCCAATAATTCAGAGCCAAACCTTTTTCCCCAATAGTCCTTATGAATACAATATCCAATATCAAATATTTCCTTTTTCTCGTCAGGGAAAATGCAAGCTGAACCTATTATTTTATCAGAATCGTTCAAGACAACTGTCAAATAATATCCGTTTGGGCTATCTTCAAGACTGTCAAGTGCTTTTTGGAAATCGCTATCTACATATTCAGCCGTAGGGTCGCTCAAATATTTGCCGTTTTCCTTGTCAAACCACATTGCAGTAAGATATGGCAGGTCTGATTTTCGATAATTACGTACAGCTATTCTTGAAGAAGTAAGGGACTTCTCTATCAACATTTTGAATTCTCCGTTAATTTTTGTTTATCGTAGTAACATTATATAAAAATTGCAATAAAAAATCAAGGAGCAAATATAGTATCATTTTTTGCTTTTTTATCACTATGAAATACATCATAAAGCAGAGTTTTTTTGTGTTGTTTAAGTTTAACGATGTTTTACATAGTTTATATATATTGATGTAACAAGTGAACCGAATCAGGAGGATAAAATGAAAAAAGAAGGCAATATCAAAATTTCAAGCGAAAATATGATGCCGATTATTAAAAAGTGGCTATATTCCGACAAAGATATCTTTTTAAGAGAAATAGTAGCAAACGGCATTGACGCTATTACAAAATTCAAAAAATTGGTCGATATGGGTGAAACTCAAGCCGATGACGAAGAGTATTGCATTAAAATTTCAGTTGATAAAAAAGCAAAAACTTTAACCGTTGAAGATAACGGAATCGGAATGACCGAAGAAGAAGTTGAAAAATACATAACCCAAATTGCTTTTTCCGGCGCGTCAGACTTTCTTTCTAAGTACGAAAAAGCCAACGGCGACGGTATTATCGGGCATTTCGGTCTGGGATTTTACTCTGCGTATATGGTTTCCGATTACGTTGAAATTTTTACGAAATCCTATAAAGATTGTGTAGCCGTGCATTGGACGTCCGACGGAAACGCAACTTATAGCATAGAAGAATGCGACAAGGCTGAGCGCGGTACTAAAATTGTAATGCATTTAAGTAACGGAGAAAAGGAATTTTCAGACGAAAACAATATTAAAAATCTCGTTAAAAAATACTGCGCTTTTATGCCGTACAACGTGTATGTTTCATTTAAGGGCGACGGCAAGGACAAACCTTTAAATTCAACCTTGCCGCTGTATGCGAAAAATCCCAAAGATTGTACTGAAGAAGATTATAAAAATTTCTACCGTGATACCTTTATGGATTATAACGAACCGATATTCTGGGTTCACTTAAATATGGATTATCCTTTTAAATTAAAAGGAATTTTGTATTTCCCTAAGGTAACCAATAAAGTGGAATTGGAGCGCGGCAAAGTAAAACTTTACTGTAACCAGGTATTTATAGCTGACAATATCAAAGAAGTAATTCCTGAATTTTTGATGCTTTTAAACGGCGTTATCGACTGTCCCGATATTCCGTTGAACGTATCGCGCAGCTTTTTGCAAAACGACAGGCAGGTGCAGAAAATCAGCAACCATATAACAAAAAAAGTTGCGGATAAATTGACTTCGTTGTTTAAATCGGATAGGGCAAAATATGAAGAATGTTGGGAAGACACTTCCAATTTCATAAAATTCGGCTGCATCAAGCAGAAAGATTTTTATGACAAAGTAAAAGATATCATAATTTATAAAAATATTGACGACAAATTCCAAAATTTTATAGAGTTAGGCATTAAGGACGAAGAACAGAAAGATAAAGACAATAAAGAGCCTAAAACGGTTTATTATATTTCGGATAAATTGCAACAATCTCAATATATTAAGATGTTTAAAGACGAAGGGCTTAATGCAATTATCTGCGACAGTTTCATTGACACTCATTTTTTAAGTTTTTTGGAATATAATTCTACCGACAAAGTTAAATTTATGCGCATAGACTCCGGTTTGGACGGCGCTCTTAAAGAAGACGACGGTGAAGAAGACACTGTTTTAGCAGATATTTTTAAAAATGCTTTAAACAATGATAAATTGACTGTAAAGTTTGAAAAATTGAAAAACGATAAAATCCCCGCCATTGTAATAACAGACGAATATATGCGCCGTTACAGCGAAATGGGACAGTTTTACGGAATGAGCGACGGGGTTTTGGCACATACGCTTATAGTAAATAAAAACAGTCAGATTATAGGTAAAATCAAGGAGCTTGACGAGCAGAAGCAAAAATTTGTTGCAAATTATGTTTATTCGCTGGCGCTGCTTTCTTTTAAAAAGTTAGAAGCGGAAGAGTTGGACAATTTTGTCAATGCAAATATCGAGTTGTTGGATAACTATATCGTATAATTGATGTGCACGGCATACCGCCGTGCATTTTATTGTAAATTAATTTAAAAAATATTGAATTTTTTTGTTTTGCATCTTGAAAAAAATGTAAGTATATGGTAAAATATTTAAGGTATGGTAAAGGGGCTTTTTGATAATCGGCTTCGGCTTGAAAGTTTCCATAACGGAAAGGATTTCAAAGCCTATGAATTTTTCGGATGTCATAAGATTTCCAAACAAAAATATGTTTTCAGGGTATGGGCGCCGCATGCAAAATCGGTAACAATAGTCGGCTTGGGCATTGACGGTATTTCAATGACAAGACTTTTTGATGATGAAAGTTTCGAAGCTGTTGTTTGTGCCGAAGAAGGGCAACGGTACGCTTATTGCATATCAACGTTAGACGGGAGAGAAATTTTAAAAGCCGACCCTTACGCATTTGCAACGGATTTACCTAATTCCTTTTATTCTAAGGTTATCGATATTTCTAAAAGCGATACATACCGCCCGGCGAAACCCAAAGACGGACAACCTGTCAATATTTACGAAGTAAGTTTACTTTCCTGGAAACGGCATAAAGATAATTCATATTACACTTATTCAGAACTTGAAAAAGAACTTGTTCCCTATGTAAAAAAACTCGGCTATACCCATGTTGAGTTTATGCCTGTGACGGAGTTCCCGTACGACGGGTCATGGGGGTATCAGGTAACAGGTTATTTTGCAATAACGTCGAGACTTGGAACTCCGAGCGAATTTAAACGTTTGGTTGACGCTTTTCACGCCAACGGTATAAAAGTAATTTTAGACTGGGTCCCGGCACACTTTCCCAAAGACGATTGGGGTTTATACGAATTTGACGGTCAGCCGTTATATGAATGTCCGCTTTGGGACAAAATGGAACATACCGGCTGGGGTACGCGCAAATTTGATTTTGGCAGGGGAGAAGTCAATAGTTTTCTCTTATCATCCGCAACGTTTTTTCTTGATATGTACAATATCGACGGGTTGAGAGTTGACGCAGTTGCTTCAATGCTTTATCTCAATTACGATAAATGCGACGGCGACTGGACTCCGAATATATACGGTGATAACAGAAATCTTGAAGCGATTGAATTTATTAAAAAATTAAATACAACAATAAAGGCAAACTTTCCGCACGTAATTATTGCCGCAGAAGAATCGACTGCGTATAGCGGCGTTACTGAAAAAATCGAAAAAGGCGGACTCGGATTTGATTATAAGTGGAATATGGGCTGGATGAACGACGTTTTATTTTACTGCCGACAGGACCCTTATTTCAGGAATTACCACCATAATAAAATCACATTTTCATTGGTTTACGCCTTTTCGGAAAATTTCATTTTGCCGTTATCACACGACGAAGTGGTTCACGTAAAAGGCTCTATAGTCAATAAAATGTGGGGCGAGTATGACGATAAATTTGCAGGCGAGCGCGTTTTGCTTGGATTTATGTACGCGCATCCCGGTAAAAAACTCAATTTTATGGGCTATGAAATAGCCCAGTTCAAAGAATGGGATTTTACTACCGGCATTGATTTTTGTTTATTAAAGTTTGAAAAGCACCGAAAAATGACGGCTTTTATTAAGAAACTTAATAAATTTTATCTTGAAAATAAACCACTGTACGAAATTGAAAAAAGCTGGGAAGGTTTTGAGTGGCTTTCTGTAGATGACAGTTATAATAATGTTCTTGCTTTCAGCAGGTATTCGAAATCAGGTGAAAGCATTACTGCGATAATAAATTTCTCAGGCGTTGATATTAAGGATTATCGCATAGGGATAAGACAGGGGAAGTACCGTTTAGCTTTTAACACCGATATGAAGAGTTACGGCGGTTGCGGAAAAAAGATAAGAAAGGTGTACTCAACCCAAAAAATAGCAAGTCACGGTAAGGAATACTCGATTACCGTCGATATACCAAGGCTGAGTTGCATATATTTAAAATCAGAAATTATTAATAAGGGGATATTTTGATGTTAAGAAAAAAAGAATGCGTTGCAATGTTGCTTGCAGGCGGGCAGGGCAGCAGACTGTATGCATTGACAAACAACATTGCAAAACCTGCTGTGTCTTTCGGAGCAAAATACAGGATTATTGACTTTCCGCTGTCAAACTGTATTAATTCCGGTATCGATACCGTCGGGGTACTTACTCAGTACCAGCCGTTGGTACTTAACGAGTACGTCGGTAACGGACAACCCTGGGATTTGGACAGAACGTTCGGCGGGGTACATATTTTGTCGCCTTACGAGGCAAAGACGGATACATCCTGGTACAAGGGTACGGCAAACGCAATTTATCAGAACATAAGATTTATGAAGATGTATGATCCCGAATACGTGCTTATACTTTCCGGTGACCATATTTATAAAATGGATTACGATAAAATGTTACAAGCGCATAAAGCGGCCAAAGCAGACTGTACTATTGCGTGTATGGAAGTTCCTTTAAACGAAGCGTCAAGATTTGGAATTTTAAATACAAAGCGCGACGGTTCTATTTACGAATTTGAAGAAAAACCCGCAAACCCCAAAAGCAATTTAGCTTCTATGGGCATATACATATTTACGGCTTCAAAACTTTTCAAGTATCTCGAGTTAGATGAAGCCAATCCCCAGTCTGAAAACGATTTTGGTAAAAACGTACTTCCCGCAATGCTCGACGCAGGGGAGAAGATGTATTCTTACCGCTTTGAAGGATATTGGAAAGACGTAGGAACAATTACTTCGCTTTGGGAAGCGAATATGGATTTGTTGGGCGTGATACCTAATTTTCAGCTTAACGACCGCGACAGAGTGGTTCATTCAAAAAGTCCGCTCGCGCCGCCCGCTTTCGTAGAAGGAGAAGTGGTAAATTCTATTGTGGCTACCGGCGGCGAAATTGAAGGTAAAGTGGTTAATTCGGTTATCGGTACAAACTGTGTAATTGAAAAAGGCGCTGAAGTAATTGATTGTGTTCTTATGGGAAACATAGTGGTTAAGTCGGGGGCAAAAATTAACTACGCCATAATAGACGAAGAAGTTACAATAGGTGAAAATTCCGTAATCGGCGCGCCGAAAACGGAAGCGAGCAATGTTGAAAGCAAAACCGGCGGAATTACCGTTCTCGGCAGGGGCATTACCGTAAGCAAGAAAGGCAGAATTGCCGCAGGCGAAATAGTTGATAAAAGCGTTTAATGGGGGATAAAAAATGGCTTCAACCATAGGTGTTATATTTTCAAGCATAAATGAAGAAAACATACCAGAACTTACTAAAGTAAGGTCAATTGGGTCGGTGCCTTACGGCGGCAGATATCGTCTTGTTGATTTTGCTCTGTCAAATATGGTCAACTCGGGAATTACAACCGTAGGGATGATAACAAAAAACAACTACCAGTCGCTTATGGACCATCTCGGTTCGGGAAAATACTGGGATTTGGCAAGAAAAGAAGGGGGTCTCATTTTATTACCGCCCTACATAAACGATACCGAAACATTGTACAAAAATCGTTTAGAAGCCCTTAAAGGTACCGTATCGTTCTTGAAAAAAGCAAAAGAAGATTTTGTTGTAATAACGGACAGCGACGCGATTTACAAACTCGATTACAGTAAGATAATTGATTTTCATATAAAAAAGAATGCGGATATTACTCTTGTCTATCACGAACACGAAGTAGAACAATCGCATTATTATATGACTTTTGAAACCAACAAGGACGAGCGTATAACAGGGCTTTCAATAAATCCTTTGACCAATGGTGTAAAAAAGAATTACATTAACGTAATGGTTGCCCGTACTTCGTTTTTGATTAGGCTTATCCAGAATGCAGCCCAAAGCGGATTTACAAGTTTCGGAAAAGACATTTTAAGTCCCGGACTTAAAACTTATAATCTTTACGGATATAAATTCGAAGGTTATTATTCAAGCATTAATTCGCTGACTTCTTATTTCAAAGCAAATATGGATTTGCTTGATAAAAAAATCCGTAATGAAATTTTCGGTGACAGAGACGTTTATACAAAGGTGAACGACAGCGCCCCTGCAAAAATCGCCGAAACTGGAAAAGTAAAAAATTCACTTATTTCCGACGGTTGTATTATTGAAGGCACAGTAGAAAACAGTATTCTTTTCCGCGGAGTAAAGATAGGGAAAGGTACGGTTGTCAAAAACTGTATACTTATGACCGATAATATAGTAGGCGAAAACTGCAATATTTCATATGTCGTAAGCGACAAAAATTCAGTTATCCGCGATAGCAGAACGCTTGCGGGTTGCGAATTGAAACCTTATTTTATAAATAAAGGTTCGTTAATATAAACAAAATCAGGGGGAAAATGTATGGCAACGGCTAAAAAAACGACAACAAAATCAACAGCTAAATCAGTTAAACCTGTTGAAACAAAGACACAAAAAGTTAAAGAAGTGAATGTAGAAAAAAAGAAAATTTTGTTCGTTGCTTCGGAATCCACACCGTTTATTGCAACGGGTGGGCTTGCGGAAGTTATCGGTTCTTTATCGAAAGCGCTTGCTGCCACGGGCAGATACGATGTTAGGGTAGTAGTTCCGCTTTATTCAGACATAAAGTGGGAGTACAGAGAAAAATTTACTTATCTCGGTAATTTATACGTTCATCTTGCCTGGAGAAACCAGTACTGCGGCATATTTACATATGAAAAAGACGGAGTAACATTCTACTTTGTAGATAACGAATTTTATTTCAAGCGTCCCGGCTGTTACGGTTATTATGACGACGGCGAAAGATTTGCGTTCTTTTCTAAAAGCGTGCTTGAAATTATGCCGTTCCTTAACTTTTATCCGGACGTTATGCACTGTCACGACTGGCAGGCTGCGCTCGCTGCTATTTATCTTAAAACCAATTATTGTTTCAGGCAGGAGTACCAATTTATCAGGGCGCTCTTTACCATACATAATATTGAATATCAGGGTCAGTATTCGCTTGATTTACTGTGCGATTTATTCGATATTTACGGAAAATATCAATATCTCGTAGAATACAAAAACAGTATAAACCTTATGAAGGGCGCAATAGAATGTTGTGAAAGATTTTCTACGGTAAGTCCTAAGTATGCGCAAGAAATCAAAGACCCGTATTTTGCGCACGGGCTTGACCCGATTATACGCAGAAATGAATTTAAACTTTGCGGTATTCTTAACGGAATTGACGATTTAAGCTATAATAGCGAATCGGATAATCACCTATATGCTAATTTTACTGCCGATAATTTCGGAAATAAAGCAGTTTGCAAAAGGGGACTTCAAAAAATGTTGGGGCTTCCGGTAAAGCCAGGAACACCGATAATTTCAATGGTGACCCGCCTTGTTTCTCATAAGGGGCTTGACCTTGTTACAAATATAATTGAAGAATTGTTGCAGGACGACATTCAGTTTGTTCTTTTGGGAACAGGCGACGCGCATTTTGAAGGGTATTTTAGCGATCTTGCAAGAAGATATCCTGAAAAAATGAGCGCGAACATTGTGTTTAACGGCGATTTATCCAGAAAAATATATTCGGGTTCGGATATTTTCCTTATGCCGTCAAAATCGGAACCCTGCGGCTTGTCGCAAATGATTGCCTGCCGTTATGGAACTGTTCCTATTGTCAGAGAAACCGGCGGACTATACGACAGTATCAAGCCGCTTGAAAACGGATATACATTCGCTAATTTTAATGCACACGATATGTTGCACGTTATACGGGAAGCTATTAGCGATTATAAAAACAAGTCAAAATGGGAAAAAATAATGTACCGCGCCGCGACAACCGATTTCAGTTGGAATCATTCGGCGGGTGATTATGAAAATCTCTATTTAGATATGCTTAAATAAAATTTACAATTTTTATAGGAGAACTTAATGAGCACAACTATTACCGAAAAAGAAGTTAAGGAATTAATCAAGGGCAAATTGTCAAGATATTTCGGGGTTAGCCCTGCCGAAGCGTCTAAAGATCAAATTTATAAAGCAGTTGTCATGGCAGTGAGAGACATTCTGCTTGAAAAGAGACAACAGTTTCATAAAAAAGTAAAGGCAAAACGAGCAAAAAGAGTATATTACCTTTGCATGGAATTCCTTTTGGGGCGTTCGTTGAAAAACAGCTTATATAATCTTAATGCGACTTCGATTTTTGAAAAAGTTGTTTCTTCATACGGGTTATCGCTTGACGAACTCTATGAACAAGAACCTGACGCAGGCTTAGGTAACGGTGGTCTCGGTAGATTGGCGGCATGCTTTATGGACGCCCTTGCAACGGGAAATTATCCTGCAATGGGCTTCTCGTTGCGCTATGAATACGGTCTGTTTAAACAAAAAATTGTTGACGGCTGGCAGATGGAATTGCCGGATGTCTGGCTCCCCGGCGGTGAAGTTTGGCTTACCCAAAGAACGGATAAATCTTTTATTGTAAGATTTAACGGGCAAATAGAAGAGAAGTGGACGGAAACGGGGCTTAAAACGGAATATATAAACAGTAAAGAGATTGAAGCTGTCGCTTACGATATGATGATTTCCGGTAAAGATAGCGAAGCTGTTTCGGTTTTAAGACTATGGAAAGCAAAGCCCAGACAAGATTTCAATATGAAATTATTCTCTCAGGGCGATTACTATCAGTCGATGACGGAAGAAAACGATGCTGACCTTTTGACAAAAGTTTTGTATCCTGCAGATAATCACATTGCAGGAAAATCGCTTAGACTCAAGCAACAGTATTTCCTGTGTTCGGCTTCGATACAAAATATTGTTTCCGACCATAGACACAGATACGGTGATTTAAGAGATTTACCCAAATTGGCGGCAATACATCTTAACGATACGCATCCGGCTATGGCAATTCCCGAACTTATGCGTATACTTGTAGACGAATATTTCTACGATTGGAACGAAGCGTGGGCGATTACAACCGCAACCTGCGCGTACACGAACCATACAGTATTGGCAGAAGCCCTTGAAACCTGGTCTGAAGACCTGATAGAAAGGACTGTTCCCAGAATTCACTCAATCATCAAAGAAATTAACAGACGGTTATGCGAACAGCTTTGGAATGCATTTCCCGGTGAATGGGCTAAGATTTCAAGAATGTCGATAATCGAGCATGACAGAATTAAAATGGCAAATCTGTCTGTCTATGGCGGTCACAACGTAAACGGTGTTTCTGAACTTCATAGCGATATAATAAAGAAGTCTGTGTTCAAAGATTTTTACGATTTTTCTCCCGAAAAATTTACCAACGTAACAAACGGCATTGCTCACAGACGTTGGCTCAATCAATCAAATCCCGAACTTTGTGCTTTACTTGACGAATGCATAGGTACAGGTTATGCGCTTGACAGTTCAAAACTTATCGAATTTAAAAAATATGAAAATGATAAAACTGTTCTTGCAAAACTTGACGAAATAAAATTAATAAAGAAGAAACAATTTGCCGAGTTTGCAAAAAAGAAGCAGGGAATTGTAATTAATCCCGATACAATTTTTGACGTTCAGGCAAAAAGATTGCATGAGTATAAGCGCCAGCTTTTAAACGTTTTAAATATAATCGATTGTTATCTTGATTTGACTGATAATCCCGATTTAAACGTTGTGCCTAAAACGTATATTTTCGGTGCAAAAGCGGCGCCAGGCTATGATATGGCGAAAAAGATTATTAAGTTAATCAATTTCCTTGCTGCGGACATCAGAAAAAATCCTAAAATTAATGCAAAATTAAACGTTGTATATATGGAAGATTACAACGTTACAATGTCTGAAAAACTCATGCCGGCATCTGAAGTATCAGAACAGATTTCGCTTGCTGGAAAGGAAGCAAGCGGTACCGGTAATATGAAATTTATGATTAACGGCGCGCTGACAATAGGTACACTTGACGGCGCAAACGTTGAAATGGCCGAATGTGTAGGTAATGAAAATATTTTCATATTCGGTTTAAAGGCGAATGAAGTTGACACTATCTGGCGCGATGGTTACAGCTCAAGCAAATATTATAACGAGTCGCCTAAACTGAGAAGAATTGTTGAGTCACTTATAATTGGTTTTAACGGTCAATCGTTTGCAGATATTGCAAATTATCTATTGACAGAATTACCGGTGGCGGATCCTTATATGTGTATGGCTGATTTCGGCGCTTACAGCAGTACGCAACAATCTATTTCAAAACTTTATACCAAAAATAAAAATTTATGGAACCAAATGTCTCTTAACAATATTGCAGCCGCAGGCAAATTTTCTGCCGACAGATCTATAGCAGATTACGCAAATAACGTTTGGAATCTTAAATCAATAAAATAGAAAATGGGCTTAAATGCCCATTTTCTATATACTATGTCTGACATAATAGCTATTCTGGATATGGTTTAATGTTTATTCTTGTCAAACACATAAATTCTTTTTATTTATAAAAATTTTGTAAACTTATTTTATTTGATAAAATTTACAAATTCTTCGTAAAAGCTGTGTTTTACGAACACTTAAATATATTTAACATTGATCAACTACTGCTATGGGTACGGATTACTACGTTCAAAGAAATAATAAAAACTTGGAAACGATCGAGAGATTGCTTGAAAACGATCTCCCGACTTTCTGTTATGATTATTTTCTTGCAATAGACAGTCAAACAAGCACTTTAACAAGACTTAATTATGCTCATGATCTGAAGATTTTTTTCTATTTCTTATCAGAAAAAAGATTCCAAGGAAAATCTGTAAAAGATTTTACATTGGAAGATTTGAGTCAAGTTACGAGTACAGATATTGAATATTTTTTGGGTTTTCTCTCCCACTATAACTATTGCGGTAAGCAGCATAATTGTAACGACAGAGCAAAAGCCAGAAAATTATCTTCTGTTAGGGCAATGTTTAAATATTTTTTTAATAAGGGTTTTATAAGTGTTGATAATTCTGCTAAAGTCGCTACACCAAAAATCCACGAAAAGCCTATTATCAGACTTGACGGCAACGAAATATTCAGCATTATCGATACTGCAGAAAGCGGAAACGGGCTTACGCGCCACCAACTTGCTTACCACGAAAAAAATAAAGTCAGAGACAGTGCCATACTAATGCTCTTCCTTGGCACCGGTATACGTATCAGCGAGCTTGTGGGACTCAACAATGACGATTTAAATTTCAACGATAATTCTTTTATTGTTACGCGCAAAGGCGGAAACAAAACTATTTTATACTTTGATGATGATGTCGCTTCAGCATTGCAGCGATATATAGAATATAAAGATCAGACTATTGATATAACAGGCGATACAAATGCACTCTTCATATCTAACAATCAAAACCGCATTACAGTACGAGCCGTTGAAAATCTTGTCAATAAATATGCTAAAATTGTCTCTCCTCTTAAAAAAATTTCACCGCATAAGTTAAGATCAACTTACGGTACTGCGTTATACAAAGCAACTGGTGATATTTATATTGTTGCAGACGTTTTGGGACACAAAGACGTAAACACTACGCGAAAGCATTATGCTGCGATAAGCGACGATAACCGCCGCGCTGTAGCGGGTAAAGTAAAACTTAAACGTGACGATGACTAATAACAAAAAGACAGGTAAAATAAAACCTGTCTTTTAATCTTCGTCAATTATAATTCTATCAATTTTAATTACGGCATCATCACGTATGTCGAGACACCTTCCGCAGTTATCGCAGATTTTGTCCGAATCCAAGTCGCAAATTTCACATTCAAGGCAACCAATACACTCTCTATCATATAGTTCGCACATTTTTTTATTATTTATGTTCATCTTATTACTATTATAATATAAAAATCCTATAAAAACAAGCAAAAACATCGAAACAAGCGTTTGATTTTTATAAAGTTTTATGATATAATATTTACAAGAGGTGAAAAGATGAAAAGTCTTAATAAGACCGACGAAGTTTATAAATATATTAAAAAATTCATTTTAGAGAATAACTACTCTCCTTCTGTCCGCGAAATATGCAAAGAATGCGGATTAAAGTCCACTGCTACTGCTTTTGATTACATAAACGAACTGTGTAACCGTGGACTTATAAAAAAAGCAGGGGTAAAAAACCGTGCGGTTGTTTTAACGCAACAAGCGGTTGCAACCACCGTTCCTCTCATCGGAACTGTTGCTGCTGGTCAACCGATATTTGCTTCTGAAAATTATGACGGATATTATTCAATACCCGGTAATTACTTTTCGGGCGAAGATTTGTTTATGCTGAACGTAAGCGGCGATTCAATGATTAACATAGGAATGTATAACGGCGATAAAATTATTGTTAAAAAACAGGAATCAGCTGATGACGGCGATATTGTTGTTGCCTTGGTTGACGATAGCGCTACTGTAAAACGGTTATTCAGACGTAACGGAAAAATTATCCTGCACCCTGAAAATGATGGGATGGATGATTTTATATTTGATGAAGTACAAATACTTGGAAAAGTTATTGGTCTTTTAAGAACATTATAATAAGAAGGCAAAGCGTTATAGCATACTTCCCATTGGAAATAAAAAAAGTTGCACTTCGATTAATAACAGAAAGCTCTCGAACAAAATGTTCGAGAGCTTTTAACTATACATTGATAGAAAGATAAATTGAAATTTAACTTATAATCGTTATTTGATTGCTATGTACAAATAGCAATGCGCTTTGCCGTCTTTGGTATATTCGCTGGGTACTGTGCTTTCGTAGTCGATAGTAAATGCACGTTTAATTTCGCCGCTTGCGGTAAGTTGCCAAACTTTCGACCACGCTTTATTTGCGCAATCGGTAATTGTTTCGCCGCTCTCGTCAATTTTTATGTATTTTCTTTGTGTGACCAATTCTTCCATTTTTGCAAAAAATGCGGCGGTTACGGTCATAACGGATAAGTTATATTTGCCTTTCTCATCGCTCTCGTAATCGCTGTATGACGATATAGGCGACAGACCTTTTACTGGTACACCGTTTTCTATAAAGTCAAGCGGAATTTTGCCCGTCATAATATCCGCCCATAGTTCGTTGATTTTTGCCATTCCGTTCTCGGAATTGTCTGTGCGCATCGTTACGCTCTTTAATGAATACGACAAAATATTTCTCCGCTAAATTACTGTTTAATTTACAGTCATTTATTTTTTAAATTGATTTCAGATATTCTACTTCCTGCTTGTTAAGTTTTCTGTAGGCGCCCCTATCAAGTCCGCGTAAAGTTATTTCACCTATTTTAATGCGTTTTAAAAGTGAAACGTCTTTACCGATAGAGGCAAACATTTTTCTGATTTCTCTGTTTCTGCCTTCTGTAAGGGTAACATGAATTTTTGTATATTCTTTATTTGTTTCGACAATGTGCGCTTTACATTTTTTTGTCATAACACCGTCTATTTCGATTCCGCTTCTGATCGGATTAAGCGCATTTTCAGTAATAGTACCTTCTATTTTTACCAAATAAGTTTTAGGAACTTCATTTGACGGATGCGTAAGATGCTGGGCAAGATTACCATCGGTAGTAAGAATAATAAGTCCTTCACTGTCATAGTCAAGTCTTCCGACCGGATATATTCTGCCAACATTATCAGGCATTAAATCCAATACTGTTTTTCTTCCTTTATCGTCGGATACGCTACATATATATCCTTTAGGCTTATTAAGAATGTAATATTCATTTTTTTTAACGGACACTATATTACCGTTAAATTTTATCTCATCGCCTTCGACAACGTCCAACCCCAAAGTTGCTATTTTTCCGTTTACCAAAACCTTGCCTTCTCGAATCAGTCTATCGCAATCTCTTCTCGACGCTACACCGGAAGAAGCAAGATATTTATTTATTCTCATTATACATAGTTTCCAAGTAACTTATTTACTTAATACTATATAATTTTTCGGTAAAAAGCAAGTTATTTTCACTGTAAATTTCAAGTTCGGCAATTACTTTTTTATTGCCAACAAAATATTCTTCTTGCAACGGTTTGATTTTAAAATTTATTTTAGCAGTATTATTTATTACTTTACTTTGACAATTTAATATTTTACATAGTATATTGTTACACATAAATATGCTGTTTTCGTTTAACTTTAATAATTTAAAATCCCTGAAACAGTTGTCTATTATCGTACAACTTCTTTCATACATATCCGGACAATTCAATACTACGCAAACAACGTCCATACCTTTTCGTTCCGCTGAAGATACAAGACATCTGCCTGCTTTTAAAGTATAGCCTGTTTTAACACCGTTTGCCCCTTCGCATTTATGAAGCATTTTGTTTTTATTGGCAAAACTCCTGTACTTTCCCGAATAATTTGTTGTTGAAACAATTTGTTTAAAATCAGAATTATTCATAGCGTAACAAGCTATTTTACATAAATCTCTCGCGGTAGTATAATGCTCGTTATCCGGCAAACCGCTTGGATTTTTGAAGTTTGAATTTTGGACTCCGATTTTTTTGGCACGGTCATTCATAACTTCTGCAAATTTTTCTACCGAACCGCTGTGATAAATCGCTAAGGCCGTAGCGCAATCGTTGCCTGAACGAAGCATGAGCCCGTAAAGTAAATCGCGGATATCAATTTGCTCGTCTTTTTTTAAATAGATACTTGAACCCTCTACCCCTACTGCCGCCAACGGAACCGTAATAACATTATCAAGATTACAATCTTCAATTATAATTATTGCAGTTAATATTTTTGTGGTGCTCGCCATAGGAAGTTTTGCGTCAGCATTATTACTTGTCAGGACCGTACCTGTTGACAGTTCCATTGCAATTTCTGCTCGTGAACCGGCACTGGCGCGCAAATTATTTGGCAAACATAAAAATGTTGCGCTAATAGATATTGATAAAATCAGTAAAGCAAATAAAAATTTTTTATGCATTGTCAGTTATTTTATGAACCAAATTTCCTGTTTTGTCTATTAACGCATCCAAAGTACTTTCTTCCATTTTGAGAAGTCTGCAAGACTTACCGTCATCAACTAAAAATCCTTGCGGTTTAACCGAAATTACAGCGCCGTTGCCGCCTGCAATTTTAAAGCCGTCGGCTTCTTTAAAAGTTTTTACATCGCCGTATTCACCACCGCCGCTTAAATTTACCACAGTGACCGATGAAAGTGGAATTACTTGTGTACCGCTTACCGTTATAATAGATTTACCTACTACGGTATCGGCATCGGCAACTTTTTCAATTGAAAGAGGTAATTCGTTAAATTCTTTCGCTTTGCTTCTTTTAATTTTTGAGTTCATTTATTTTCTCCATTAAAATATATAAAATTATTTTGGTTACAACCAAAAGGTTTATTACCGTCACCGCTTTTGCATAGTACCTTATGGAAGAGTGTTCTTCATTCAGTATTGTGTAATTTCGCAGTTTAGTGCAATTATCATTGATACGTAAAAAATTGTAAACTGCGCTTGTCGTTCCGTTTTGAAACAACGCAGCATAAGCGTTATGCTCGTTCTGCATTCCGTAATCTGAAAGTTGGATTATTTTATATAGGCAAAGCATATTAAAAATTTTGTAAAAACTTAACCTGAATTTTTTATAATCCAACTGTTTTTCTTTTCCGTTTACCTGCATTTTACCGGGCTGGTTCTTAACCGTATTTATATTGAAAATCCTGAGAAATCTGAATATTGTTACATTAATACTTGCATACTTTTCTTCGGTATTTACATAAATATAATTAAAAACGTGTATCGGAAAAATTGAAATTGCAAATCCTGCAGCAGCCATAATAATCATTGCTACATTCATAACAATATTATTTGTAACATAATTTTAAATATACAAAAAAGCGGACCTACTGTCCGCTTTTTTGCTTTGCTTATCAATCTATTTTTATAACATCATCGTCTTGTGAAATAAAATCGGGAAGTTCATAACCGTCTTCGGTCACTTCAACTTGTTTTTCTTCTACAGTTTGAGTTTTTTCACCTTTCTCTACGTATTCGTCTTTCTTGTACAGATAGTTACCGTCTTCTTCGTCGTCAGACAATAATGAACTGTTAAGCTCCGCAATCTGTGCCATAAGTTCGTCATAGTCCGGCAATTCATCGATTGAGTTGAGTTTAAATCTCTTCAAAAAATTATCTGTTGTAGCATACAGTATCGGCTTGCCCACGGCGTCCTTTCTTCCGCAGGGAACTATCATTTCCAACTCTAACAATGTATGTATAGCGTAATCGCAACTGACTTGCCTTATTTCTTCAAGCTCGGGTTTTGTTATAGGTTGCTTATATGCTATTATTGCCGCACATTCAAGTATAGTTTTTGTAAATTCTTTTTCTTTGATTGGCGTAAGAACTTCCGAAACGGGCTGTTTATATTTCGGATTAGATGCAAATTGCAATTTTCCGTTAAATGTCAGAAGCTGAATACCGCTGTTTTCATCGTATTTTTCTTTCAACTCCGCAGCGCAGGCGTTGACTTCTTTAACTGTACAATCCAACTTTTCTACTATGTATTTTACCGGCACGGCTTCGCCCGAAGCAAAAACAACCGCCTCAATTATATTCGTCAAATTGTTCACTTGTTACTTCCTTCACATCCCAATTAGGGTTTAATTTTATATTTATCGCTCCAAACGATTCCAATTGCACTACGGTAATAAATTGGTGTTTTAACATTTCAAGCAACGCCTGAAAAGTGGTTATTATTTCATTGCGTGAAAAAGTTGTAAACAGGCTCTCAAACAAAACTTCGTTCTTTTCAATTAGCGTATCGCGTATAAATACAACCTTTTCTTCTACCGTGTGAACGTCTTTCGGAATTTCTTTAACTTTTTCTTTTTCACGTTGCAAACTTTCGTTACGGAGCATAAGATTTGCAAACGCTTCCAACAACGCGTGAACGTTAAAATCTTTATAAACTATTTTTACTTTACTGAAATCCGAGTCGGGTTCTTTGAAAAAATAGCCTATAGTTTCAAGATTTTTAAGTTTAGGCGTCTCTTCCTTAATAAGTTCGTACTCTCTCTGTTTTAACTGTTCGATAAGCGCACGCTGCTCTTCTTCCGAGCCGCCCATTTCATCGCCGGCAACGTCGACAACGGGGACCATACTCTTCGATTTTATGTAAATTATTTGCGCAGCCAACGCAAGATATTCGCTCTCTTTGTCCACGTCACGGCTGGGTTGCGTTTTCATAAAATCAATATATGCTAAAAACTGTTCGGTAACCTTTGAAACGAAGACGTCTTCTATCTTTATCTGTGCAATATTTATAAGGTGTAACAATAAATCGAGCGGACCTTCAAAATCGTCCAAAACAGTATTGTAGTCTACAACCGATTCGAAATTGTCATAATTTTTATCTGCCATCTTATATTAAAACCTATCAAAATAAAGTAAATATCCAGTCCCAGAATCCCCAAATCGGTGCGCCTAAAATATTTTGCGCAAACCATTGCAGGTAAAAACCTAAAACATTAAGATATTGCAAAGCCGTAACACCTGTAGCCTGGACAAGAATATTGCATATGAAACATTCTATAATCAGACCAAGCAATATGTAACGACCGTATTTTTCTAAAAATAGTCTGAACTTATTAAAAGGACTTGTACACGATTCTATAATTCTGAAACCGTCCAAAGGAAAAAACGGCAAAAGATTAAATGCTATAATCGAAAGGCTGATTATGTAAATACGGTATAACACAAGTTCCAAAAATCCCTTTACATATATCAACGCCGTAGAAGATTCAGGAATGTATCTTGCAACCACCAAAAATATAGGATAAACTATAAACGCGATAACATAGTTGGTGCAAACTCCGGCAACAGCCGTTTCAAATAACCCTTTCTTGTATTTGCGGAAATTATTGGGGTTTATGGGAACGGGTTTTGCCCAACCAAACCCGGCTAAAACGCACAGCAAAAAGCCCATAAGGTCAAAGTGCTTGACAGGGTTTAAAGTTAGCCTGCCGTAATATTTAGCAGTCAGGTCTCCGTTTCTGTAAGCGGAATAGGCATGCGCAAATTCATGCGGAACAAACACAAACAGTATAGCGATGGCCGCAGACAGATAATAAAAAACTTGATAAACTATAGGATTCATTTCAAATAACCGGGGACGACGTCGTTTCTGATAATGTCGTCATAAGATTGATGTTTGATAATATATTCCGCTTTACCGTCTTTAACCAGAACCGCAGCCGGAATTAAATTTCTGTTATAATTGCTTGCCATCGAGTAATTGTACGCCCCTGTTGACAGCACCGCCATTATATCGCCGCTTTCGGCTTTCGGCAGAGCAACGTCCACGGCAATCAAATCACCGCTTTCGCAACATTTACCGGCAACCGAAACCTTTTCAACACACTTTTCATTTGCGCGGTTTGCGAGTAAAACAGTATATTTTGATTGATAAAGCGCGTATCTGGGATTATCAAACATTCCGCCGTCAACGGCAACATATTTTTTAACTCCGCGGATTTCTTTAATGGCGCCTACGGTATACAGCGTTATACCCGCTTCACCTACAATTGACCGCCCCGGTTCAATTACCAGATAAGGCTCTTTCAATGAGTGAACTTTTGCCTTGTTTCTAATTGCCGATATCAACGCTTTAAGATATTCTGCATAATCGTTATATTTAAGTTCGGGATCTTCGCTGTTGTACCAGATTCCGAAACCGCCGCCGATATTCAAAGTTTCCGCATTATAACTATGTTTCTTCTTTATATCCGCCATAAAGTCCATAACTTTTTCTGCTGCGAGTACAAAAGATTGTTTTTCAAAAATCTGCGAACCTATATGACAGTGAAAACCTTTAAGACGAAGATTTGGTTTGCCCAAAATATATTTAACCATTTCTTCCGCCGCGCCGTCGGATACAGAAAAACCGAATTTACTGTCCGTTCTCGCGGTCTGAACAAATGCGTGCGTGTGTGCTTCGATTCCGGGATTAATTCTTATCAGAACGCTTTGTGTCAAATTGTGTTTTTCGGCAATCAAATTCAGAATATCAGCTTCACGGTACGAGTCAACAACTATGCAACCTACTTCATTTTCAACAGCAAGTTCTAATTCATCTGACAGTTTATTATTTCCGTGAAAATATATATTTGAAGCGTCAAATCCGGCTTTTAAAGCAGTATACAGCTCACCGCCGGAAACCACGTCGATACCGATATTTTCCTGTTTGGCAATCGCATAAATAGCCATGCAGGAAAATGCCTTTGAAGCATACAAAACCTGACCGTTTCCGCCATACTCCGTTTCGAGAGTATTTTTGTAAACGCGCATCATATTTCTTATGTGCGCTTCGTCAAAAACGTACAAAGGTGTGCCGAAACGGTTTGCCAACTCAACAGAGTCCGCTCCGCCTATTTCCAAATGCCCTTTGCTATTAATTTTTAACGTTTCTCTTTCGTTCATTAACATCACCAAAAAGATAATTACCTGTTCATTTTATCAAAGCACATTAAAATAGTCAAATAAATTGATTATATATAAATTGCACACAAAAAATATCGGCGCCCGCAAATATTCGCAAGCACCTGAAAGGATTCAACTTAAATTGACCAATTTTCAAGAATAGTTACAAAGTTGTCTCCGAAGTTTGCTTTTTTCACTTCTTCCGCCGCCACAACGTTTACTGTGTCACATAAAACGCCGTCTTTGTAAACTTCTATTTTACCTACTACCTGACCTTTTGCAACAGGAGCCTTTACTTTATATGCTACAAGATTGTGAGTAACGTCCGGCGTCTTATCTGCAGCCGAAAACACATAACTGTTTCGTTCCGGACACACGGCAAAACTATCCTTTTTACCGCCGGCTACAGCAAACTCATCGTTCAATGTAACGTCTTTGTCTAAAACAATTTTATTTTTATAGTTTGCAAAACCGTAATCAAACATATTTACCGTTGATTTAAAACGGTTATCGCTACTGTCCGCCCCTAAAACAACTGAAATAAGGCGCATATTATCCTTCTTTGCTGTTGCAGTAAGACAGAATCCCGCTTCATTTGTAAATCCGGTTTTACCGCCGTCGCAGTTTGAATACTTTCTTATCAATTTATTGGTATTTGTCATTGAAGTGACCCTGTTATCGGGATGAACAAAATCTTCAAGCCAAATTTTGCTGTAATTGTAATAGCATTCGTTTTCAAGCAAACTGCGGAACATAATAGCAACGTCTTTTGCGCAGGAATATTGTGTTTCCTTAGGTAATCCCGTACAGTTTGCAAACAAAGTATCCGTACAACCCAATTCTGTTGCTTTCTTATTCATTTGCGCTACAAACCCTTCTTCGCTGCCCGCAACAGCTTCCGACACCGCTACACAACTATCGTTCGCCGAGCAAACTATAATGCTTTTAATAAGCTGCCCCAAAGGATACTGGCAACCGCTTCCCAGAAAAACCTGTGAACCGCCCATTCCCGCCGCATTTTCACTGGCTGTAACAATATCGTCAATTGACAGCTTGCCTTCATTTATAGCGTCAAAACAAACCGTCAAAGTCATAACTTTGCAAACGCTTGCTATCGGCATACGGGTAGTTTCATTTTCTTTATATATACACTCGCCTGTGCCGTAATCTATGAGATAAGAAGCCTTGCAACCTTTAGTAAGAGAAATACTTTCTGCCGAAGGAGTAAGTTTCGCTCCCGCAGCCAATGTACCGCCGCAAAGCATGCACGCTGTACCAAGAATAGCTAATAATTTTTTCATAAAATTATTATGCGAAAAAAATTATTTATTATACGATAACGATTACCACCCTGAAAACAACGTTCACCAAGATAGTCAAAACAACTGTGTTCGTAAGCGCCAGTATCGCAGGAACGAAAAATATATATTTTTTATTAATGAGTTTGCAATACTCTGAAATAAACCAGCAAAATGCAAATGAAATTATATAAGTTGGTATAAACACCAGTATGGCGACAGTAATGCCGCCGAAAGTAACCAGTTCAAATAAAATTGCTACATATACTGTAAAATACAAACCTCGGATAAAAACTAAAATCAAAGTCAGATATTTGAATCGTGTAAAATAACCTATTATAAAAAACAAATAAATATAAATGAGTTCACTTAAAATATGCGAAAAGATTAGCTTTGAATTTTTAAAATTGAAAACATAATAAACATAATCTTCCGCAAAATTTTTAAAGTAAATGTTAATTGAAGCAACTTTATATAGTACTATGCCACATATAATTGCACATAAAAAAGTAATAATTACTGCAATTAAATATCTTAAATCGCATTTGCACTCATTAAAAGATAAATTTCTCATATACAATTATATGAGAAATTTCAACTTAATATGAACTTAACATTTTATCTATTGCTATTCCGTAGCCTCTCGTCGGGTCATTAATAAACACATGAGTAGATGTCAATAAGTTACAACCGAATTTTTTGAAATATTTTGTCGTTCTTCTTCTATTTATCGAAAAAAGCTGACAAGATACCTTATAATTCGATTGAAACGACTCGACTTAAGGCTTTAGTATCTCTCAACCCCAAGCTTGCCACAAGTTTATGTCAGCTTTTTGTAGGATTGAAATAAGTCTAAGGTTGCGTAGTGTTCTTAGGAACCTGCCGCCATTCTAATAGCCCATTAACAAAATGTTAATAATGAATAGCAGAGAAGATATCACCAAGTTACAACCAGATGATTTATCTTATTGACTTTTAGTATAATATAATTATAGCATTTTTGCAAGCATTAGAATCACTAGAAAGCGCCCACAGTAATACAGTACTGTGAGCGCTTTCTAGTGAGAATTCAAACAACTTTAACTTTTTCTATAAAGTGAATATTATCAGAAAGGTTTTTATTGGTTTTGGCTTCTATGATTTCTATTGCCTCCTTAAAAGCATCTTTAAAGTTGAACTCAATCCTTATACCACCATCTTTTTCTACATAAATCATATTAATTAATTCTTCAATTACGTTACGCGTCAAAACTGTAATATTTTGATGCTTCTTAAATACTTCTACAAAACTGTTTTCAGTCACTGCATCAGAATTCGATTGAGTAAGTTCAATGTTTAGTTGTGAAATTTTTGAGTCTAGTTCGGTAATCCTTTCTGAGTATTGCTTTTTAAAATGAAAGTATTGGTCTTTTGTTATAATTTCATTTTTAAAGTCCATATACAAGTCGTTTTGAAATATTAGGACTTTTTCTCGTTCAATCTCATAAGACTTTATTTCTCTTTTTAATCTTGACGATATTAACTCGGTGGGTGAGTTTTCCTTTATATCTTGTAAAAGCTTATCCATCTCAACTGCAATATTCACGTATTGTTGTATTATAGTTAAAACTATTTCATTCAGCTTATTTACCCTAAAAGCATGTCTAGTGCATTGTTTCCACTGTAAATAAGAGCCGCAGATAAAATAATAAAAAGATATCCCGTTCTTCTTGTAACCGTTTTTCTGCATTGCGCGTCCGCAGTCGGCACACTTGATATATCCAACGTAGATTGCTCCTGTTTCTAGTTCGTCTTTTGCCGTAAACTTTACAGTACCTTTATGTTGCCAAGTATCACGGCTGAATCTTGCTTGAACTTTTTCAAAAGTGGCTTTATCAATTATTGCTTCATGGGTGCCTTCTTTAATAATAAAATTTTCTTGTGGAATAGGTACACTTTTCCTAACTTTATGACTAATAGTTTGAGTTTTACCTTGCACCATATCACCAACATACATCCGATTTTTTAGCATTCGTCGAATTGTCTGAGTGGACCATCCAGAATACTCAGAATCAAATATAAGCTTTTGATTAGTTTTTAGTCCCTTACTTAATCTATATGACGTAGGGTTTTGTATGCCTAAATCATTTAATTGTTGAGTGATATTATAAATACTGACCCCATTTGCAAACATCTGAAATATTAGACGTACATTTTCTGCAGCTTCTTCATTTATTATAAGTTTGTGTCGGTCTTGCGGATCTTTCTCATAGCCATATAATGCATAAGTACCAATATATTCTCCTCTCTTCCTTTTAGCATTAAAGGAACTACGAATCTTACTTGAGATGTCTCGCGCATATTCATCATTCATTACATTTTTAAAAGAAACCGATGAATTTTTCATTGACTGCGGATTTTTATAACTATCGATATTGTCATTTACAGAAATAAAACGCAATTGAAGTAACGGAAACACCACTTCTAAATAACGTCCGGTTTCATGATAATTACGACCGAATCGAGACAAATCTTTAACAATTAGGCAATTTACTTTACGAGTTTTTATGTCTTCTAAAAGTCTTGTCATATTCGGACGATTAAAATTTGTACCAGTATAACCGTCATCCGTATAAATATCATAAATATCGATATCTTGATTTTTTTCTAAATAACGATCAATAATTTTACGTTGATTTATAATACTGTCGCTTTCAATTTTATCGCCGTCTTCACGTGATAGTCTTAGATAGATGCCACATTTCCAAACATTTGATTTTTTTGTCGAAAAAATAGATGTGTCATATTTACTATGCCTACCTAAATTCATATTACCTCCACTAAGTTAACACGTTCTTTAAGTTCATTTGTAGGTACAAAGGTGCTATCAGCTATGAGATTTCTGTTGGTATTTATATAGTCTGCTGCTCTTTGGAAAGCATCTTGAAATTTAAATACTATTTCCACGCCTCCGCCTTCGTAGACAAATATTATGTCAACAAGGGCAATCAATAACTCTCTGGTCAACTTATCAACGTGCTTAAACTTTACAAAGTTTTTAATAAAATCATTTGTGCCATCGATACCTTCTTTTTCTTGTTCCAATACTTTAGTTAAGCTATCAATGTTAGCATTAATTGCATTAATTTTTGTTTCGTACTTATCTTTAAGCAAAAGATATTGTGCTTTAGATATGAGCTCGTTTTTAAAATCAGGATATAAATCTAATAAGATATTTTCGATTTTCATTTTTTCTTTTTCTTTTGCACTTAATAGGGCTTCTATTTTTGAAGTGGATGCAGCTTTTTGTGGTGAAGAGTTTATTGATTTAATTAACTCTTCCATGTCAATAGCCATTGCAATAAATTTTGTAATAACTGTAAAAACAACTCTTTCAAGAACATCTGACCGTGTAGTGTGCCGTGTACAGACCGATTTTGTCTGCATATCATAAGTTGCACAGGTGTAATAATGATAGATATCACGAAATTCTTTGTGTCCAGCTAATCTTTTCACCATTTGACGTCCACAATCTGCACATTTTAGAAAACCAGAAAATAATGCAAGTTCTTTTGTCTTTTGAGAAATTCGCATGTCTCGATTCATTATTTGCTGCAAATTGAAAAAAAGTTGTTTATCGACAATTGCTTCGTGATGATTTTCTATGATCACCCATCTATCCGGGTTGGTTTTACGAGTTTTTTTAATCTTATGACTTATTTTTTCGTGTACACCTTGAACCAAGTCCCCCGTGTATGTCCTATTTTTTAGAATATTAGTTATAGTTTGAATATTCCAAAGTCCGCTCTTACCTATATCTTTTCGATAATTAGGATATTTTTCACTTTTATATTTTGCAGGGTTTGGAATTCCCAATTCATTCAATTTAAATGTTATCCATCGATATGTTTTGCCCTCAGCGAACCATTGAAATATCTGCTTTATTACTTCGGCTGCTATTGGATCAAGTAATAACTTTCCTTTATTAACAGGATCTTTCTCATAGCCATATAATGCAAATCCACAGAGATATTCTCCGTTCTCAAATTTAGCAACAAATGTGCTTCGAATTTTTTTAGAAATATCACGACAATACTCCTCATTCATAACATTTTTGAATGATACGGAAATGTTGTCCATTGAACTGGGAAATAGGTGACTATCAATATTGTCATTTACAGAAACAAATCGGACATTCATTACCGGAAAAAATATATCTAAATATTGTCCAGCCTCTAAGTAATTTCGGCCAAAACGTGATAAATCCTTAACTATTACACAATTAATTTGTCCCAAACGAATGTCGTCAATCATTCTCTTAAAATCTGGTCTATCAAAATTGGCACCAGTATAACCATCGTCGGCATATTCAGACACAAACTCAATATCGGGATTTTCAATCAAATAATCTTCTATAATATGTCTTTGACTTGAAATGCTATCACTTTCGAGCTTCCCTTCATCATCTTTATCCCCGTCCTCTTTTGATAAACGCAAATAAAGCCCTGCCTTCCATTTTACAGTGGAAGACATGGCTTTATTAATATTTGCATATTTACTTGTTCGTGCCATAACTCTAACTCCAATTTCACTTGGTGAAAGTAATTATGGAACTTATATCACAAATTGATTGTACCACTTCACCAAATAAATAGCAACCCCTTAACGGCTATTTTTTGTTAAAATTGCTTTCATACTCTCTTGTAATGTAGGTGCATCTGACACAAAAGACACTTTAACGGGTGTGTCGCCAACCTTAAACAGGTAAGGATTGCCAATCTGTAGCATAAAAGACAGTACACGTTCCGCTATTGGTTTATCTTGGTTGATGCAAACAGATGAAATGTCTTTCAAATCTTCTACTTTTACATCGCTAATTTTTTGAGATTTATATTGTTCTAATTTATTGCTTGATATCATTAATTTAATTTTCGACTTTTTAAAAAGAAAATAAACTTATTATTTTTTCTTTTTATTGTCGTCCCCCATAATAGAAGTAAGTTCCAACCAAAACTCTACGTCTTTATTGGGTGCCGACCAAAGTCGAATTGAAATTATATTGATGGCCTGCTCTCTAAGACGGTAATAATGCCGCGATGACAGATTCATTCTATATAAAATATCATTGTGATTTAATATCTCGGGCGTTATGTAGGTTAAATAAATAAGGTCATATAAACGCTCACCGTCTTCTGGTTTCTTTTTAAGTACCGTGAGGGCATCGTTTATCCTATCTAAAACTAATCTTGTTTTTTGAACGCTTGCTAAACGATTTTCAATCTTACGGTTACCCAAAGTGATTTCTAAATCTAAGCGTTGTATCACTTCATCAACATTTTGAAATGGCTGCTCTAATTCTTCCGCAATAGTATCCGGAAAGCATTCAATCAACCATGCAATATTTTTATAGTGTTTCAACAGCAACTCTGTATTGTGATAGGCTATAAGCTGTTTTTTTTCCTGAGCTTCTCTAATGTGTTCATCAGTAATGCCTTTATCTAATAACAATCCTCGTTTAGTAAATAATTGCAAAAGTATTTCCTTTTCTTTTGTAGGCAATTGTGTGTCTTTGCTCATAATCAGGCTCCTTAAATAATTGGTTTCACAGATAAAAACGAAGACAATTTTTGATGCCTAATCAGACCGACAAAGGTAGTAATTATTCGACAAATTTCATATTTTAAATTTTGATATGTTTTTAATAATATGCATCAGTATATGCTGCCGTAAATCTTCATCGAGCTTATTATATAGGTAAGAACTTCTGTTTATAAGAGGCGCATATATTTTCAATATTTTTGTTATGTCATCCTTATTACCAGATATAGCTCTCATTAGAACGGACTTAAATTCTTGATCAGTCATTTTTGAATTCTCCTTTATTCAACTTGTCTTTAAGCTCTTTTAAAGTAAGTGACCGTAAATTGTAAACATGTTGTAACGAACATCTCAATTCTGCGGCTACTTCTTCTGCTGACATATTATCTATAAATAATAGCTTTAATATTTGTTGTCGTTTTGGTACCAATTTCTTAAAAATGATCGATAATCTTTCATTCTCAAACTCAAAGCTATTAACTGTCTCAATTTCATTTGTAGGCCCTGCAATTAATTTATCGACAAATTGGTTATCATCTATTGAAACTTCGTTGTAATGGCGCTTTAAAGACCTTATGTAATCAATCTTGGCTCTTTTGACTACTACCTGCATCCATGCAGTAAATTTACAACGTAATGCGTCATTTTTTAATTCCATCTTAGTCACTCCTTATGTCATACGTCAGGAGCGACTCATTAGAATTTATATAAGCCCCCATCGGCATTTTTAAATGCCGATGGGGGCTTTCACCATAAACGCTTGGACCTTTATGTGCAACAAGTTAAGCCTCATCTGGCATTAACTTAACTGCTTAAATATGTCCGTGTATGCGGTATGCTTTTTAACTTTTTACTCTTCACAGTTAAAATTATTTAATTAAGATTTTATAGCTTTAGAATAATACAGCTCGACAATGTTAGTATTTTTTATAATTTTTTTGTGTGTGCTGCATATGTTAATATTACAAAATTTATGACATTATATTTTGCCTAATGTTGCCGAATAATTGCTTGTTTTGTAATTATTAAAAGCCGCTACCCAATAGCGGCTTGTTTTGATTCTTCTGGTCTTTCACCAAAATGAATTGCATTTTATTTAGACGAAAATAATATCATATAAAATATTTTTTATATTAAAAAGGGTATCTGACTAGACACCCTTTATGAAATATTAATTTGAATTTATAATTTGCTTTGCTTTCTCTAATAGGTCATAATATCCAATTGAACCTTTTATAATTCTTTTACCTAACCAGTACAATTCTTTCCTTTTACCGTTCCCCTTGCCAGCAGCACATCGTTTAGCTTTTTCTGTCGAATAAGAACATATCTCTTTCTGCCGATATTGATCCTTATAATTTAAAGATGCAAGAAAGCTTTGATAACTAAAGCAATAAATACCGTCAATAACAAATTCCTTATCTATTGGTTCTTGAAGTATTGGTTCGGGTTCATTAGTTTGTACCATCTGTTGTTCTACAGTTTCTTCATTTAAGCTTATTAAATTTATAGTTGCAATAGCTGCTGCTTTCTTTCTCTTTTTTAATAAAACAAATAATATACAAAATCCTCCAGCTAAAAGAATTACGATGCCTGCGCTTGTACCTAATCCGATTGCAAGTGCATTGTTTTTAGATTCTACTGTAATATAAAAATCCGTCAGCTCATCTGTAATAAATACCAAACTTGAATCAGTTAACTCATATTCTATTTGTTTCAGTTCGCCATTTATCTCTCTATAAAGTTTTAGATTTGATTTACTAAGAGTCTCATCATCAAGCGAAAGCTCAATTTTTACGGTTCCATTAAACTCGATTCTGCTTCCATCTTTATAAAATCCAGTATTAAATCCTCTTAAACATTCTACATTCTTGGGAAACATCTCGTCAATGACATCATCTAAAACTTTACTTTCAAAAGTTGCTCCGTATTCTATCATCCCAGACTGAATATTTAACTTGATAGTATTACCGATAGAATATTCGGATGCTGCAATATACCATTTAACCTCTATATCAGAAATTGGTTCAACATTAGTTTCATTATATATGAAATGTACATTTGCAGTATATTCTCCAACTTGAGTTTGTTCGTTTCCTATTATTTCATATTTAATAAACTCAGGTAGGTCGCCTTGCATCTGTACACTTTTTACTTCTCCGTCATACAGGTAACTTAAACCATTAAATTCCAGATTTGAAATATCAAACTTGGCTTTATGTATGTTGACCGTAACATCGGGCACATTGATTCTATAACGATAAGCATGTTCTCCTTGTAGAGTTGGCATAAACATAACAGCTTTGTTCTCACCGGCAGTGGCATTCATTGCTACTGCCATATTAGTTATAAAAGTAACCGCATCACCGGAAATCACGCCTTTAAGTTCACCGCCCTCCATTTCGATAGCAGTTTTGCCGTTATATTCTCGGTCTATGGCTTTTATATTTACCAGTTCAAGTTTTTTCTTGTTAATTCTATATGTAGTTTCAATCTGCGCCTGATTAAGCATATAGTTACCATTAATAGGATTACTTTCGTCAAGTACTACCATTGCTGTATATTTGACACCGACGTCGAAATTGTTCTCACAGTTTACATACTTTAGACTGATATTTTCACCCTGAATCGAGCCTTCAACCGTCGCATTAGGATACTGCGATAAGCCATTATATGTAAGCGTGTTATCTTCCCAAACAACTTCGAGCTGCTTAGGCATTATAGAATATGTTAGATCATTAACCAATATATAATTGGCGTTATTACACGCAATCTCAATTGTGTAGTCTTGCCCTACATTTATATTATTACAAACACCATATACCAGTTCTACCGTATCAAAAGTCTCAGTAACTATTTTAACTTCTGGGCGCTGAGCATTACCGTTATACACAAAGCTACTCTCACCTTTCCACGCAAGAACTAAAGGCATTGGCTTAATCTCATATTCGAGAACATTTGCTATTTTGTAATTATTGTTTTCAGATTCGATTGATATACTGTAATGACTTCCAACATTAACAGAATCACATTCTCCGTATAAAAGTTTTATCCCTTCGTCAAATACTTCTGAAACTATTGTTGCCGTAGGATGCTGTGGCTTTGCATTATAGATTAAAGGCAAGCTGTCATTGTCCCAAGCAACAATTATTTCGGCTTGCTTAATGCCGTAATAATAAGTTACAGGTTCAAATACATAATTACCGTTAACCGAACTTGCAGAATCTAATGAAACAACAATTGAATAAGTTTCACCACTTGTTGCATTAATGTTTGATGAATAATCGGATATTTTAAAAACTATTTTCTCGTCTCCGATAACTCCGCTATCCGCACTAACTGCAGGATACTGCGGTTGAGCATTGTAAACTAACGGTATCTCTGAAAACGAAACAGTAATCGGTTGCCGTTTAATTTCATAAGTTCCTATTGTTTCATTTAAAACATAATTTGCATTTGTAATTGTATCAGCAAGCACTGCAGTAACGGTATAACCTGTTTTTGCCGCAATGTTATCTGTGTACCCTTTATATTCAAACTCAATTTGTTCAGCACCTATCACATTGTTTACTTTCGAGATTTCAGGATACTGAGCTGAACCTGTATAGTAAAAATCTTTTATTTCAAATTCTGCTGTAATAGGTTGTTTCTCAATGCTGTACGTATAAGTTATATCAAGACTATAATTTTTATTGTCGCATGTAACTTTAACTGTGTAACCTGTTTGAGCATTAATATTATTTGAGTACGCTGTGTAAATCAGTTTTACTGAATCCGATTCTTTGATTCCGCTTTTTATACTTGCTTCCGGATGCTGCGCTGCACCATTGTAATAAAGCGTATCGGTACTCCACTCCAACACTAACGCAGCACCTGAAATCAGATATTCCACGGTCTCTGGTTCAAAAGAATAATTTTTATTGATTTCGTTTGCGGCATCAAGTTGAGCCTTTACTGAATGTTTTCCTATTTCAATATTTGAGTCATACACATACTCAAATGTTATGTTTTCGTCACCGATTTTTCCAGTCTCTACGGATACAGTAGGATGCTGAACTTTCCCAGTATAACTGAACTTTTCTTCGCTCCATTTAACCGTAATAGGTTGTTTGGTTACAGAAAAATATTTTGTGGTGCCTCCTTTGAAGTAATTAATGAATGTAATTTGGGCAGAAGCCGCATTCTTATCTCCGGCATTAATATTATTCGAAAAACTAATCTTGTAATCTATATTACGCACAAGCAACTCATCACCACGATAAACATCGGGTTCGTTTGCTGTTCCATTATAAACATATGAAATTGTACCAAGTGAAATTTCCGTGGTCTGTCGATCTATCTTTACACTGTTCTTTGAAAAATTAGATATGACTGAATTAGTCGAAGTGTAAAAAACAGACAACTCAGGGTAATAACAGGACGTTTCATCATATGTCCTTTTCGTCCATACGCCAGCACCTCTACCTCCGGATAGGGCTGCAGCTTTCTTTTCGTTTATTAAAGAATCACCGTTCGCAATATCCACGTCGCGCAGGATTTTGGAATTAGGATAATCGTTTCCTCGGAAAGTCAGTTTACCATCATACTTGTCCGATGAAGAAAAGCAACTGTTTACTATCGCACTGTTAGATACAAATCCGCAAATACCCCCTTCCTGAGACACGCCTGCTACGTTTTGGCAATTATAAGAATTGTAAACCGCACCTTCATTACCCCCGCATATTCCGCCTGCCATATTATTTTTTACTGTAATATTTCCAGTATTGTATGTATTTTCAATTAAACCTAAACTGCTATTTGACCCTACAATTCCGCCAGCTGTACTATACGCAGAAATAGCGGAACTGTTGTAACAGCTGCTTATCGTAGCTTCATTACTGCCCGCAATTCCTCCGACGCCATAGTATTCCGATTCAACCAAGCCGACGTTAAAACAGTTCCTTACAGCTCCTGCCGCGTTCGAGCCGACAATTCCACCCGTATTTACGCCGAAACCTTGGATATGTCCGTTATTGTAACAATCAGAAATTATATTTTCATTGTAACCGCAAATACCGCCGACGTCTATGTTCGCGCTGTCATCCGCGCTTTTAACGTTTGCAAGATTGATGCAACCTGTTACTATTCCCTGATTTAAACCGACCAGACCGCCAACATTGGAATTTCCCGAAATATCTCCGCTTATTGTAATGTCTTTCAGACTCGCGTCCGAACTGATTGCGCCGAATAATCCCGTATGGTCTTCTGTCGAATTTATCGAGATGTTTGTAACACTAAACCCATCGCCGTCTAAGTGTCCTTTAAAAGGATAAAGTTGAGTACCTATAGGATTAATTGTTCTGCCGCTCAAATCGATATCGGAAATAAGAACAAAATATACGTTGAAATATCCGTTCAACGTATGTTGGGTATTCAGTTCTTCAAGGGCACAAAAATCGTCAGCCGTGGAAATCTGATAAGGCGTTTCCGCCTTACCGTTTCCTCCGCTGAATTTACTGTTTGTTTCCGCATAAACAATATCCGCTCCCTTAAATGAAATTAAGAAAACGGATATGAGCGATACTATTATCATCGACAGTAACAAAATTACCGTTCTTCTTCTCGCGAACATATGAAATTTTTACCTTTGTACAAAATCTTTAATTTCTATATCTGTAGGCTCGGTCCTGGAAATGCTGATTTCAACTGACTGCTTATCCTTATATGTATAGCCTATTTTCAAATCGTAATATCCTGTTTCATCGTTAAACGTCATAGCGATATTTATTCCGCTCATATCGGCAATCCCTTCCGCACCAACAAAGAATTTATATTTGTTACTATCCGAAATTGTTGCTGACATACTATGCGTATGCTTGTTATGAGTCAGAAGTAAATCCGTGAAATTGCTCTCAGCAAAATTATAATTTGCAGAACTGAGATTTTCCGTTACCACTTCCCAAAATACTTCCCACGTAGAACCGAAACTTGTCCCGTTAGTTTCGCCTGCCGCTATTCGCTGCATATACATAGTTCCGTCTATGAAATAGTACTCGTCGTATGTATCGAACTCATCTGTTTCAAGCGTTGGAAATTCTTCTTTTACAGAAAGGTGCGCTATCTTCTCTTCATTCTGGTCTTTTATCTCAATCAGATGTTCGTATAATGCTACTGCATTTCCGTCTTCGGTTATGGTTATGTTCTTAAAAGTTTTCTGCTCGCTGTCGTCTTTTTCAACAACTATGCAATTTTTAAAATCGTTTAACCACTCTTGCGTTGTTTTGGGTGGTTGCTTCCAGACCGTAAACGCAAGAGCAATAAACGTAACTGCTATAGCAACTGTCAAACTGATTGAAATTGTAATAATTAATAGTTTTTTCTTATGCGTCATATTTTTTTGGTCTTTTCTTCTCTATTGGCATTTCTTCTAAAATGCCGTATGTTTTTTTATAAAGTACTATATTTATATATTTCTTGTTCTTTAAATATTGAGCTTCTTTTCTAGTAAAATAGGCTTTTGCCCACTTTTCTTGAATTTCATTATTTTCATCTTTATATTTTACTTTAATATAGAACCATAGAAATCCAAATACCTTTATTACTTCACCTAATATTGGCAATTTTGCAGTTTTATCTATTTTATTATTTAATATCATAGGATAAAGCATTATAATAAAAGTGCTTAACAAAACAATTGGAAATATTATCGAAAAACTAATTGCTCCTGTTATAAAAAATTCAAATTTTAATCCGTAAGGACGTATTTCTGCAATAGGTTTATCCACTACCCAATTACTATTAGGATCAACCGTAACGGTGAAATTTTTACCTAAATACTCCATTACTTCTTCTTGAGTTCTTAAATATCCATTAGGTCCAATTCCGCTATATGTTCTACCATTGTAATGACATTCCCATATGTAATACCATCCTGATAAATAATCAGCATCGCCATCTGCATAACTTTCAGAATGATAATCATAATCAACAACCGTTGCTTCTATTTCAACTCCATTTTCAACAAGATATGCAAAATCATATTCATCTATATAGAACCACCAAAATACAATTGTTGCTACTAATAAAGAAATATTAATTATTAGGAAAACTGGAATAATAAAACCGCTATCCTTCTTAATCCCTATATCTTTATTGATAATCATTAAAAGGCTCCTTTAGCTAAACTTAATATATCCGCATAAGGATTTGAAATAGCTTCTTTTGGTATTATGTTATCTAATGTACTAGAAAAAGCACATGAATTATTATTTAAATACACTTCTTCTGAGTCTGAAACAAATTCAACATATACAAAATCACCTTTTAACAATTCTGTAAAAGTTATCTCTATTATTTCCGTCCCATTTTTGCAAACATCTTTTAATTCAATTTCTTGTGTTATTTCTCCATTTATGTACACAATTAATTTTCCATCACTAACATAATTACTTAAATTTATTATATTAACTTTGAAAACTTGTGTTGCATCAATTATTATTAGTTCAGAATCTAAACAATAGTCAACATACCCGAAGAAAAAAGTATAGTTGTATTGTGCAAACGACTGATCATTAATAATTACATCACAAGAAATTGTATCATTTGTTTTTCCTTGTATTTTTGCGAAAAAATCAATAAAAAGAGTTCTTGTTTCACCTAATAACAAAGAATCCCCCAACTCAATAAGATGCTCTTGCCCAAATAAAGAAATTTTTATTTGATTAAATTCAAAGTCACCTGTATTTTTTACTGTTAATGCCAGTTCAAATTTTTCCCCATCAACAAGGCTTCCTAAAAAATAAGCATCTTTAATTTCTACTGAATAATTCAATTTCTTTTCACCAAAATCTATACTTGCATAACTTTGTTTATCGTCATAGACAATATGAGCATAAGCTATATCTCCAGATTCAGTAAGAAATCCGGTACACATATCGGCATTATCCAAGCACTGGCTAAGTTTAACACCTTGTGACCATTTATTTGCAATAGAATCATAAATTACACAATAGCTTTGCTTTCTTTCCCCATCAGTGGTGCTATAGAAGATTACTGTTCCATTTTTGTTGGATACAACTTTAAAGCCACTATTAAAATCATCTGTAGTACAAGTTATAACATTTTCTTTTGTTTTTAGATTTGTTTTCACTATATTACCATTATCATAATAGTATAGCATAATTTCTCCATTTTCGTCAACAAATTGCGTTGACCCTACATTTGAACTTGTAGAATAAACTTCCTCATTATTAGAGTTTAAAACTTTAACAATTCTGTCTTCTGATGTAAGTAAATCCTTGTCCAAATCCTCAACAAAAGAAACTAATAATTGACCATTTTGCATAGCCCCAGTAACATAAGATATAATATTTTCTGATGAATAAATTATTTTTGATTCAGACCATTGTTTGCTTGAGTCGCAATAAGTAGAATAGACTATGCTATTGATTCCTTCCATTCCCAACATGTCGTTTGCTGTATTTTTTTGCCAAATAAGTATCAAATCATCATTTTCATTATTAGAAATTGCAAATTTAGGTGCCAAATCCATAGTTGAATCATTAGTAATTCTTTGAGAATTACCAAATGTCAGTGAATTGAAATCAAACTCAGAAAACCAAATTTCGCTTTTTGAAGTCATATCATATAATGTATCATTTTCGGTTAATTTATTGTTTAATCTCTGCCAAGTTAAATAAATTTTGCTGCCTCTTTTATAAAGTTCTGGATTAAAATCAGCTGTATTACTGTTAGATGTAATCGGATTTACTTCGCTCCATTCATTACCATCAAAAATCGAATAAACTAATTCTGTTCTATTATATGCATCTCTCTGAATACTATCGCGTAACCAAACAAGAATATATTTACCATCACCTATATCCATCAGTTGAGGCTTCGAATCTTGATAAACAGAATCAAATGTATTTCCACTATGTTGCAAATTATATGAACGCGACATTAACTTTGCAGTATTACTTTGATTTTCTTTTTTATCTCCTCCAAACATATACCATTCTAATGGCTCACCACCCCAAGCATCGGGAAATTTGAATTCCCATTCAAAAAATAGTAATTTGACTCTGACTCCAACCCCTAAAGCAAATTTGCCAAAAGATTTATCAGAAGCACTACCAAATTTAAATTGAAAATCAAAGGTAAGACTTAGAAATGCGCCAACCGATAAATAATCATATAATCCAACACCGGCATCACCTCTAATTACTATTTTAATAAAAAATGTAAAAATATCAGCTAATTTTTCTAATTTTGCTCCATCCTTATAAAACTCAAATTTAACTCCAATATCCAAACTACCAGCTGCTCTCAAATATACTGGTACATAGCCCGCCATGAAATGCTTAGTATAAGATAATCCAAAATGAAACATCCCAGAAATATCAAATTTTTGAATATCTTTAGTAGTGACTTCAAATTCATATGTTCCCAAAACTTTAAACTGAAAATCAAATTTGAAAGAGCCTTTGAATATATTGTTTGATATCCTATCGTATTTCATCTCCTTTAAATCACCTAATTCGCGCTTTAATGCCGAAACAGCATCTTTTCCATTTCTTATCTGTTCAGCCAAATTAGATAATTTATCTGCATTGTTATCAAACTCTCTACGTAATAAGTACTCATGATCACTCATAGTTTGATAATAATATCCCTCATTATATTCTTTTGCTGCCTTTGCATAATTATCTCGTGCCCTTTCATATTCTGCGAGTTGACGAGCAATTTCGTTTTGATTTTTATTTGTATCCCATTTATCTTCTTTTAAATGAGAAAGATTGTCTTGCGCTGTATTAACCTGATTGCGTAAATCATTCAACTCAGGCTCATATAGCTCTGATAATTCAACTGCATCCTTATATTTTTCAAAATTAATTTTATCTCCAGTTTTTTTAATGTCCTTTTGATATGAAAAACCTACAACAATCTTCATAGTGTTTTTTTTAGGGTTATATGTAGCAGTAAATGTAGGATTTATGGATCCCCACTTTTTAGGCCTACTAACTTTAGCGATTCCATCATCAAACAATTGAGCAAAATACTTAGCAAAAGAGACAAGATCTACAGTGCAATTAGCTCCTAATCCCATATCTTGGTCCGGAGTGGGACCACCTGATACTAAGCCATTATTTAAGCTACGCGTAACAGGCTGAACGCCATCACCTAAATCGATAGTCGGTGCCTTTACATTCTTTAAATCGGAAAATTTTAAATGCAATTTATATTGTTCAGATTCTATTCCTTCATAAACAAAACTTATACTAAACTCATCATCTGGACTATAAAAAGGTGTTCCGTCTTTTTTTAGCTTATTATAATCAAAGTATACGAAGTCATTGCCAACAGCCAATCTATCAAGATTACCATTAACATATAAGCATGAGAAATCAGGTGTTTTATTTGTTTCCAAAATTATATCAGCAGGATAATTCATATAATCTAAAGCAAAATAATATTCCTGCTCTAGAAGATTATAAAATTCCGGATTAGAACCATATGCACTGCCAATCCTTAAGTTAACTGCATAAATTTCAAGGTCATCACAAGGACGTTTTAAGTACACAGTTTTTACTGTATTTGAGTCTTCTTCATCTTCAAGATATAAAAATTCTATGTGTGGATTATATTGAACTTTTGCATCTTTTATGTTTTTTTCGACATATAATTCATATACAGAATCTGTAAGAGTTACATTAATTTCGCCATTTCTATCTGTATAACGCGGGATACCATTAAGTCTTACAATAGCATTAGAAATAGGCTTTGAAGTTTTTCTATCAAGAACCTTAAAAGTCTTTTTGATTTCTGTTGTACTGCGTGAATATGTATTGGATATATTTTCAATCTTATTAGTTTCTTTTTCTGTAAAACAATTGTATTCGTCTTCACTTTCAAAAGTACATACTTCGCCACCTAAATATTCTGTACAGTCTTTTATAGCTTGTACTGCGGTTTCAGCATTTTGATTTTCTATTGTTTTATTCGTACGCTCATTTACGGACTCATAATTGTCATTAGAAATTTGCGCTATAGGTGTATCCTCGTTACGTTTTGATTCCGCAAATGCACTAATCACACTTTGAGTCGCTCCAAAAGTAAGAACGACTGCCAATAACAAACTTAAAATAGACTTTTTCATAAATAGAATTTCTCCTTATTGTTAACGAACTTTTGTACCAGCTGAACCAGAATTTCCATTACTGGGATTTGCAGTTGCGGCATTGCCATTTCCTGTACCATTATTACCTTTGGTTCCGCCGCTATAAACCGATCCAATGCTTATACAATTATTGAAATGCGTTTTGTTTCCTGAAAAGCTTGAAACAATCACACTACCGGAATTCCCTGAATTACCGCCGTTAGCCCCATTTCCGTTATCTGATTTACCCCAACTATCGGTACCATAACCGCCATCACCTCCGCGGCCACCCTTACCACCGTTACCAGTCTGAATTGACATTGTTCCAGAAGACGATATAACATTCAAACTTGTAGCTTGAATTGCGTTTCCGCCAGCGCCAGCGTTTCCACCGCATCCACCATCACCGCCATGGTCAGAATAATGATATGCTGGTCCGTTTCCACCATGTCCACCAGCCCCACCATTTCCTCCATTGCCAGAAGAAATATCAAGAAAGTTATCCGATACATTCAAAACAAGACTATTGGTTACACTTATTGCTGCTCCGCCTATGCCACCATCGCCACCACGACCACCGTTACCAGCTTTAGGTCTTCCATCTCTATCAGAGCCGTGACCATTACCTCCGTTGCCACCATTTCCACCATTTCCGCCTGAAATTGACAGCGAACCGTTCTCCGTTGATAAATTTAAACTATTACACTTTATAGCGATACCTCCACGGCCACCGTCATAGCCGTTACCTCCGCTTGGAGCTGTTCCACTCCCGCCATTTTCTTCATAGCGGTCGTGTGAAAAACCTCCGCTACCATTAGCGCCGTTTCCTGCAATTAACGTTAACCTTGCTTCATTGTAAATTGTCAATTTAGCATCGGGACCATATATAACATTTGAGCCGTTTTTATTAGTGGAATTACCATTTGAAGCCTTTATAGTTATATTACCCTTGGTAAACAAGTTAATTGTTTGATCATCTCCAATTGTTATCGCGTCATTGCCAGTCGAAGACGTAAAGCTGAAATTATCGAAATAAATATCAGCTGAGCAATTAAATCTGAAACTTGCTGTCCTGGTTTGGTATGCATTGCCATAAACATATAAAACTTTTACATTGCTTCCAACTTCGGTAACATTTTTTGCATTCTGGTAATAATCTAAAAGCGCGATACTATTGTAATCTTTATCATTAGGCTCCTGCGTAAAATAACTATTCTTTAAACCTGAAAATTTCGTAACGTTGGAAAAAATATAGTTATATTTATAAATTTTAGAGCCAAATTGTTGCTCAAAATAGGCTGTATAAGTTATATTAAATTCTCCGCCTAAATTTTGATTATATAAATTTAATTGCAAGTTTGGATCATCTGTTTCAATGGTTTTTTCAATGACAATACTGGATAAAGTATGTTCAATTAAAATATGAACACGTTTCATACCCGGTGTCTTATTCATACCATTAATCCAACCGTCTTTATTAATTAAAACATTTTCTATATCTTTAATATAAGCAGACTCAATAGTAATCTCAATATAATCAGATATGACGTCATAATCCGAATTAGTATTGTTTCCTTCGAAAGCAGCAAACAATTTAATTGTTGCTGTAACTGGAGCATTGGAATTTATGGTGAGAGTCTCTTTATTACGAGTAAAATAAATATTATTTTCGTCCGCACTTAGCTTATTTCCATCTTCGTCCAAATAATAAATTTTAAGATGTTTCGTTTTGCCATATGTCGCAAATTTGTTCACATCTAATGCATTTGCAAATGCTCTTAAGCTTATTTGTTCTCCTTGCGCAAGATGCATTGATTTATAAAGTTTGAAATTCGATATATCGTCTGCTTTGTAATTGGCCGTTTCAGTTAATTGTTTTTCACATAAAGCAGATTCAAAATATTTACTACCACCTTGAACACCCAAATAAACATTATTAATTTTTTCTTCTTCAACTATAAATTCGAAATCATTAATGGTTTTTCCATCACAAAGCGAAGTAATCCTAAGTGTAAAAGTTCCAGGAAAAGATGCAGCCAATAAAATACTATCCTTGAAATTTTCATCAATTTCAATTGAATTATTATCAGTGTGACCAAATTTAGCCTCAGTGTTGCCTTGATTTATGATTTCAACCTTAATGCCTTTATACGTGATTTTTTCAGGGAGCAAAATTTTGAAACCGAATTGCCCGCTTGTCTTAAAAGTTCTGACAGATGTATCTAGTTCTATTTCATTCTCATTAGCCAAATCAAACTTATAGAACACATAAGTTTTGTAGAACTCTACCCCATCGGCAACGGCTTTTACAGTAATCGAAGCTTGCTTATCTTCAGCAATCCCATCAGAAATTTTCAAAGCTTCAAGAGTAACCGTTAGAATTTTTCCATTTAATTCATATGTACAGTTTTTCGGTACGATACTGTATGTAACATCTTTATACGTTGCATTGTACGGGTACACAATCGTTTCTAAATCAATTTGACCTACACGATACCCGTAGTCAAGGTACTGAGTAACGTTATTATTCATGTTGATACCAATAACTGGCTCTTTCGTTACTTCAATTTCTATGGTTTCACTGTAATCACCGTTATCGGTATTTATAAGTAATTTTATAATTCCAGGTCTATTCGCATAAAGTTTGCCGTTTTCAATACGGGCGCCGATATCTTCATATCCAGCATAATTTTTCAAAATCGTATAGGAAACTGCATTAAATGTTGCATTAGTAGGCAAAACACGAGTAACAAGCTCAAGACTTTCAGTATGCTTAAACGCCGTTTTTCCGAATACTATTCCGGTTACAGGCTCTTTAGTAATCTCTATTCTATAATCTTCATATGTGCCATCCGCATTAACACGTAATACAACAGTTCCGACCTGAGAACTAAATAATATATTACCATCGATAAGTTCAACACTTATATCATTATCAATAAGTTCGAATGTTATATCCTTATACGTAGCATTGAAAGGATACACCGTAGCCGCAAGTTTAAGTTCGTTATTGACTTTTACTGATAAAGAGCTTGTCAAAACAACCCTTGTAACGGGTTCTTTTTGAACACAAATAACAACATCACGCGAAACATTTCCTGCGACAGCTCTTACTTTTACAACACCAACCTTTTCAGCATACAGATAACCGTCTACAATCTCAGCGCCAATATCCGAACCGCTAACAATAGTAAATGTCACTGTCTTATCTGTAGCATTTTGGGGATATACAGAAGCAGAAAGTTTTAGGCTTCCGGTAACTTTAAATGATGTTGCACAAGTAAAGGTTATATTTTCAACAGGTGTTTCAATTACATTTACGCTAATGGCACTACTTTCTACACCGTCTACAATAGCTTTTACATTTATTATTGTTCCTACGGCTTCCGTATCAAATACATACAATACACCATCAATCACCTCAGCGTTCCCTTCAACGATATAAGTTACGCCAGGATTACTTACTACCGCTGGAACAGTGGATGTAACAAGTGATAATCCTTCCCCGACCTTGATCGAATAAGAATCTGCAGTAAGCGACACACTCTTAACCGATATTCTTCCGCTCTTAATTTCATATACAGAGCTTTCTATTCCGTCAACTATGGCATATACTTCTATAAGACTTCCGACAGGAGCAGAAGGGTCAATCAATAACAATCCGGTCTCCGACAAAGTAGCGGCACCGCTTTTTAAAACATAAACAACATCCTGATTAGTTGCAGTCGCAGGATAAATCGAAGCAACAAACTGGTAAGCTTCACCAGAATCATTTTCTTTGAATACAGCATTCAAACTGATGCTCTGAACAGGTTCTTTTAAAACAGATATTATCTTTTCTGCACTTATCCCGTCAACTGTAACCTTAACAACAACAGTTCCGGGTTTATTAGCGTAAAGTACGCCAGAAACGATTCTGCTATCTGCAGAATCTGAAATTATCTCATATACAATATTATCTTTATATGTAGCATTATCAGGTGTAACGTTTACATTAAGGGTAAGACTTTCCGTATGCTTAAAGGAATCGGCAAAATTGAGTTCTATATTCTCTACAGGAACTTTATCAATAGTTACTTCCTTATCACTAACAAATTCATCCGCAATAGCTCTTACTATTACCTTGCCTGCCGTTTCTGCATGCAAGACACCATCTATAATTGATGCTCGCGCGGTATTATCACCGATAATGCTATACTGAATTTCGCTTAATGTTGCATTAGCGGGTATTGCAGTAGCATTCAAAACGAGAATATCGCCGCAAGTGAATCTGTCTTTAATATTCCAAACTATATCGGTTACAGGTTCTTTGAGAACTTGAATTTTGAACTCTTCGCTTTTTACTCCGTCCGCTTCGGCAATAACAGTAATTATACCGAGCCCTTTAGCCGTCAATACATTATCGGTTAAATTTGCGCCATCAGCAGTCGAAGCGATAATTTTATATGCTACGTCTTTATAGGTTGCTTCATTAGGCAAAACTGTTGCTGTAAGTTTAAGCGAGCCCATTAATTTAAAATTGTTGGCGGACGTTATTTCGACTGATGTAACTGATTCTTTGACTACTGTAACGGTTATGCTATCCCTATTCAAATTATCATCGGTGGACACTGCAGTAACAGTTATTTTTGCACCAGTAGGTGCGTTTTCTTTAAGAGTTAAAAATCCATCCGATGTTATTTCAGCAAAAGATGAATCTACTTCATATCTAATGCCTTTGTATGTTGCATCATAAGGTTTAACTTCACCTTTGAAATGCAAACCATGAAGTTGTGAAATTTCGTTCTTACCGTCCAGATTAGTGAGTTCTACACTTTCTACAGGTATTTTGGTGACAGTAACAGTGAGATTCGTTGATAAGTTTTCAGCCTTTGCTTTTATGCTGATTTTCGTTCCGGGTGTTACCGATTTTGAAACACTTAAAATATTATCTTGACTCAACTTCACGCCGACAATATTACTGTTTAATTCTAACTTGGCCGTATTTTCCGTTGCGTGTATAGGTGTTACCACTGCCTCAAGTTTTAGGCTGTTTCCTTGGCGCAATTCTATTTCAGACTGCTTAAACGAAACAGACTCAACCTTGACGTATTCACGGTTAAGCAGAGGGTATTCGCTTTTTGTTTTGATATACTTCCACGTTTTATCAAAGTCCCAGCCGTTAAAGGAGTTAGCTGTAGTGAAGCTGTTACTGCTTAACACATTCGTGTCCGAAATGTTGCCGCTGTCAAACGAAGCAGCTTTGTCTAATTCCGATGTTTGCCATTTGCTATTGTAAATTTCCCCTTTTAAATTATCTCCGGTAACTTGTCCACGTGCGTTACCAATTATCTCGCCAATATTATAGCAACGATCTATTTCAGCATTATAACTTCCACCGTCATTAAGTCCGGTTATTCCGCCGACATAGGTTACATTAAAATTTTTATCGGAATTTATTTTACCGTGATTATAGCAATCTTGCACCAATGAGTTGTTGATGCCGACTATTCCGCCGACATACATACCGTTTTCATTTGTTGAAAATATATTTCCGGTGTTCCCGCATTCCTGCGTTTTACCGCCAGCTGCGTTCAAGCCGACTATTCCACCGACTGCTCCCTTTCCTGAAACTTTCGCAGATGAAACACAACCTATAATTGTACCACGATTTGTACCTGCAAAAGAACCAACATTGTACTCGCCTTCAATTTCAGCGTTAACTAATTTAAGATTTTCTATTACACCAACATTATCTACAAAAGCAAACAGCCCGACATTATTAGCTTTCTGCTTAATATGTATATTGCTGATTTGGTATTTTCCACCATCATAATGTCCAGTAAAGGGAAATGTCACCGACCCTATAGGACCAAATTCGATATCACCAAAATCTAGATTGTTCATTTGCTTGAAATGCGCTTCACGATGATATCGCACATTATTGAATTCTTCTACGGAAGTAATTTCATAAGGACTCTCTGCTGTTCCGCGACCGTTTTTGAAATCACTTGAATTTGAGTCTGCGAAAGCAATTCCAGTCATAGCCGATAAACTGGCTACAACTGATATTATCATTATAAATATTAATGTTAAAATTACTTTGCTTTTAGTCTTTATCATAAAAATCTCCTAAGACTGAAATTGGGCATAATTATCCCTTTCCATATATTAGACAAGCTGAAAGATGCAAATTTTTTGGATTTTACCAAAATTTACTAAAATTAATTTAAAAACAACAAAAAATGTCAGCATATTTAATATTTTAACATAAATAAAAACGGCTTTTGATTATTACAAAAACCGTTTCATTTATATTATAAATTCTTATACAAAAAATTTATTAAAAAACTCTAATATATTGTCTGTGACGGATAGATATTTCAATTCATATGTTACATTTTTATGATTAGCTAATACTTCATATTCAAACAAATCTATATTATCTTCTAATCTATAGTAAAATATTTCAGTACTATTTATATTGTATTTATCAGACTTAATAAAATCATCTTGCGGAATGATTACAGCAGAAGAATAAAAATTAACATTTATTAATGCCGCATTCTCTTCATCGTTTATTAAAAATGCCCCACCTTGAATTTCCCCCGTATCTGTCTTAAATAACGTATAATCATCGCATTCATAAATAGTTATATCTACAATATCAATTTTTGATTTATTAATATGTTCAAAAAATGTAGTTTCATCAACAGTTTCATGTATTAAATCAGTTGGCCCAAAATATGTCGGCTCATTATTACGAAGACTTATTGGAATCACAATAGCCAAAAAAATAATCAAAAACAAACAAATTGAAAGAATTATAATTTTCTTTGTGTTGACATTAGATTTTTTACTTTCGTTAGTATTGTTTTGCAAAGCTAAAGCAGGTACTCGCTCCTTAACGACTACTTTTTCACCGCTATCAAATTCCAAGCGGTCTTTGATAACTTGCCAACGCTCGGAAAATGGCTTTAATTCAATGTTCTCAGCACTCTTTTTCAAGATATTTTCAATTTGCTTGTTTTCTTTATTATCCATAATTTCCTCAACTAATAATTACAGAAACAGCTTTATCAACCTTAGATACCGAATTAATATTCAAATAGCAAATACCACGACTTGTAATGCCGCTACATACTTTTAAGTAAATTTTTTCTGCTATTTTTTGTCCGTTAGAATTATAATAATTATTCTGTTTATACCCGCAAGCAATAACAACATGCGAAAGTGTTGTATGAGTACTCTTTATTATATCTTGCCCTTCACTTTCTTGTATACCATCTAAAAAGGCATAGTTATTTAAAAATAATGCTACAGGTTTATTATTTTCAACAGAATTTTTATACTTATTAAAATCAAAGTTTCCACCCGTAAGAATATTTTCAGACTTATAAGTATATCCGTGTAATTGAGAATACTTAACCATTCCGCTTTCAAAGCCTGTAAATGTTGTTCCTAACTGATTATTATCAGTTTCCATTAAATCATTTAAATCAGCTATTACCTTAGTGCTCTCATCTGTCGAAGATTTATATACAATGGTTGTTCCCAATACTCTATAACTCTGGAAATTGGGAATCAAATTTTCACAGAATCTATCATAAAAACCCACTAATACGCCACCAGCTACATTAGCACAATTAGTCCCGCCCTCAACACCACTATAATTAGGCAAATTTCCTTTCATAGTGTACAAATTCTCTGTTTTGCTTGAATAATTTAAGGTTTCTCTTATTTCGGTTGTATTACCAGAACCAGAATATCCGAACCCCTTTTCAACAGCTTTATCTATTGTTGCTTGGTTCAGTTCTGCTCCAGAACTCAAATCAAAATAACAACCGTCTTTATACTCAATATACTGGTTAAAAGTTATATATATTGGAATTCCTTTGCAAAGCGCAAAAGGCGACGTTTTTTCATAATAGACTTCCTCGACTTCAAACGATTGCAAATCGTTTTCACATATCTCTGCAATCAATGCAAACCCATATGTATTTTCCAATTTGAAATTATACTGCCATCCACTTGATTCAAAGCATTCATTATATAACGGATATCGTTCATAAGAAATTTTATTCTCAATACCCATAAACTCTAAAAAGACCCTATCAGCCGAGTCTAAGGTTTCTGCTTTTGCCGCGTTATATGTGACAAATGGTATAGTGGCAGAAATCCCAATAAGTAAAATTGCACCAATAATTTTTTTCATTTTTTTACTCCTAAAAATTATTTCTATAAATTAGACAATAATTAGGCGCAATTTTTTTTGATTTTTATATAAATTTATCCAATAGTTTTTTTAACTTTTTCAAAGCGCTATAATATTCATACGCAATCGTATCCAAAGGCTTATCTGTAATCTCTGCTATTTCGGCAAAAGTCATATCATCAATAAATTTAAAACATAATATGTGTTGTTCTATTTCTTTAAGCCCAGCAATTATTTCGTAGAATGTTATTTTGTCTATGACTTTTTCATAACCCTCTTCCTCTATTGCTCTTTCTTCAATATTGCACGTATCAGGTCGAGAATTAATCTTGTTAATAGCTAAACGAAAAGTTACACGGTATAACCAACTTTTAGGCTTTTCTATTCCGTGTAACTCACTTGCGGTATTCCAAATTTTAATTAAAACCTCATCAACAACCTCATCTGAATCACTTCTATTTTTACATACAGAAAAAGCTACACCATAAATGAGCTTACCATAATTTTGGTAAAACTCATCAAGCGCATTCTTATTATTATCGGCTATAAAACTAATAAGTTCTTCGAATGTTCTTTGGTTCATAAAATATTAATTTATCACTAGTTGAAATTATTATTTATACTTCATTATTATATCACAACTCAGTATTAAAACAAAACTAATTTATTCACATAAACCATGCATAAGATCTAAAACAATTTTTCTTTTGTCAATAGGGATTTTAGAAAATAATTCCAATACAACTATTTGATCTTCACTTAGTTTGTTTTCGTCAACTTTACTGTAAAACTGTGCGCGAGTTATGCCGAAAACTGTACAAATGCCGTCAATTGAATCTCCACTAGGTGTAATATGTCTTTCATTGAACCAATCGTACACCGTAGTAGGATAAACTCCTATTTCCTTTGCTAATTTGTACTTTGACCATCCGCGAGATTCAATAAGCTCTAAAATTCTTTCTTGCACAGTCATTTTGATAGTTTCCATATGTATTATTAGTATAAACACATATATTTTATATCAATTTTTGTTAATTATGTTGGTATTTGTACAGTGCTATTATGAGTATTTAGACACATATCAAACCTAATTGCACTACTAATTACAGGTTAAAAATAAAAGCCTGCCAAGATAAAATCCCGGCAGGCTAAAAGTATTTTTATGTATTTGTATTGCTATCTTTCAGTTTACGAAGCTCAAATTCAAAACTATGTATTTCACTGTATAAACGTGCTAAAAACTCTTCTAAGATTCGTGCACCATATTCTTGTGGCGAAATATGATTTTCTATGTACTTCTCACCTTCTTCTAACACCTTTTTTATTTCTTCGAACTCCTCATCAGTAATACCGCCATATCCCCAAATCTCATGCGCATCTTCTATACCGTCATACTCTTGAGAAGCAGCAATCTTGGCCTTGCGAATTTGAAGTTTTTCATCTGCTTGTTTTTTTAATCGTTTTAGCGGATTTTTAATTTTAGCAATGACTTCTTTCCGCGCTTTAACTTCCATAAGCAACAATTCTCGTTCGCTTTTTTTAGTCATTCGTATTACCTTTATTAAATTGCTCATAAAAGTAGGGATCTTCTTCCTGCGAATTCCAAACTCCTATACAAAGTTCTTTGCCAGCTTCTCTTTCGTAATTATACTCCGCATAGCATACTGATTTTTCTTCGTCGCCATTGCCTGTCTGGAGATAAATACTTAGATTCGGCATAGTGTCGTCTTCCGCAGCAACTGCCCGTAAATATGTACCATCGGGCAACGGCATTATAAGCGAAGGATTTTCTTTGCGAATATTATCATTTGATAAACTAAATTTCCCATTACCGAATTCGGCGCCAATAAACCTTTGATGAACTTTATCCAATTCAGAATACAATTTATCGAAGATTTTATTAATTTGTTCTTCCGTATACTCGTAATTGCCCTTAAAAGAACAGTTACCGAGCAGTCTGAGCATAGCTGTAATTTTGTTAACACGCGCTTCAACTAAACGTTTGAAGCGCGATTCTTTTGATTCTTTCATTTTGTTTCTCCTATAAAATTTATTTTTCAGATGCCATAATATATATTTCGTACCAATCTCCGTTATCAAACTTAAATTGTGTAATAGGCTGATATCCGTTAATCATCCATTCTTGAGATTCATCGGTGCCATATTCTTCGTATATCTCTTTAATAAGCACTTTTTTTTCGGACTCATATTTAGCTACGATATCTTCCCATCTTTGAGATTCTGGTTCGTATTCGTCGTAAAACTCTTTTCCGCCCTTTACACATTCTACAGCAACGGCATATATAAACTTATCACTATCGTACTTAACATTCAAATCAGTATTATCGTCATTTATTCCCATAACTTCGTCATACTCTTCTCTTGTAATACCGATTTCTTCTTCAAGATCAGTTTTCATAACACTTTCACCTGATTGATTTTCGTATATTTTAAGACTATTACTCAATAAAACAGTTAGCCTATCAATTTTGATTTGTTGTGTTTTTATTAACTCGCCGTCATTACAGTATTCACAAGGCAAATCTAACAAACGTTGCAGTTTTTCCGGAAGCGAATTCCCTCCGCCTAAATCGCCTGTTAAATCAATAATCATTTGTAATGCCTTGCTAACATCTGTATAGCCTTTAAAATTATCATCCATAATTATTCTCCTTTAATTTTAGAGCGGAGTTTCATTAAACTCCGCCCTGTCTTGTTATTTATTTTTCTGCGCCCAGATATAGTCATCCAAGCCCTTATAACGCGGATCCCATATGTAAGTTCCGAACTTGAACCCCATTTCATCCAATATCGTTAAAAGGTTGTTAAAACCATTCTGGACATGTATATTTGTGGAAAAATCCATATCGAACGCTGTTTTTATATTAATTACTCCTTGACTGCGCAACTTATCCAACGTCAGCTTAAGGTGAGTCAGAGTATTCACGCCTGGCACCGCCAAAACGGTAAACCCAGATAAAGCGTGAATCACATCAGCTTTCATAGGTCCTTCCGTTAAAATTATTTGTGGTGTTACCTTTCCTGCAAGGTGCGTCCAACCTTCGGCTTTGCAACCGTCTTTCTGCTCGGTACTCGAAATCCAACGAAACTTGCGCTTTTGCACGTTATCTCGTCTTATCTGAAGCCCTTGTATAAGTCCGTTTGTATCTCGCACGGGAATAAGTATCCCGCGTTTCTCTTTTACAAACGTCCATTCGCTACTTTCGGTTCTATAAAATCCGGGAACACCCGCAAGATATAATCCGTCAGATTGCAACTGCTTAGCAAGGCTTGCCATACCGACTATCGGTGTAGTTTTATAGCCAAGGCGCTCGATATCCGATTCTGTTAATCCCCTGTTAAGAAGATTTTCCTTATGGTCTTTTGCCAGCGACAATTTGGCAAGTAATGCACTATAGGTTACGTGTCTGCTCTCAACATCTGTTATCGGGCATTCGCAAATTGCCACGCTTGGCACATGCTTTTCGATTTTGACTTTTGGTCTATTCACCCTCGTAGGTGTACCGAGTCGCTCTGTGAGCGCAATCAATACCTTGTCTCTAGGCACACCCGTAAAGAGAGAATATAAATCGAATATACCACCGGAAACGCCGCATCTCGGACAGCGAAACACATCTTTTTTGACGTTGATATTCAGATGCTTTTTGTGTGGCTCCTTATCGCAGCACGGACAAGGTATATAATAAGACGTTTGCCCAAGCGTCGGATGAGGTAAACCCAAAATTGAAATAATATCCGAAATGTGAAACATTTCCATAACACTGACTCCTTTAGGGGAACTGACTTTTCAGCTAGCCCCTCGTTTGTTAATTAAGCTGCTTGGCGCTTTGCATACTCACAAATATCTTTTGCCGCAGTTTTGAGCTTTTCGTCGCCGGTATATTTTTCCGCCAACCACTTGATAAAGCCTGGCTCTACGTTTGCGACATCGCCGAGAGTTCTTCCTGCAAACTTGGTCAACGGACAAACCAAACCGATTGCTTCCTGATAGCGCTCTTCCAGCGTAAGCTCGCACTTAGGCATCTCGGTTACAACAGCAGTTGTCTTTTCCTCTTCCTTGACCACGACGGGTACGAAGGTGGTGTCTGCTGTCGGAGTAGGTTTCAACGAACCCAGTTCATCGGGCGCGAGCTCGGAAAAATCCTCTCCCGCAACACTGAACTGCAAACCGAATCCTGCATTGCGCAAAGCTATGCCGATTGCCGCTGTCTGCGCCCATTCTCTCGCGGAAACCGAAGGCTTATCCGCTGCGGGTGCGCGGGACGCCGTCGCTTCAGCTAAAAATTCATTTTCGCCGGCTTTATAGCTGGGATAGATTTTCGCTGTTGCAACAAAGCAATCTCCGTTGGGAACTGCACTTACGGCAATTTTCCCTTCAGGATACTTCATACGAAACCACGCAATTTGCGTCATTACGGGAAGGCGCTTACGCACCTCGCCCGTAGTTAAATCCGTATAATCCACTGCAAACACAGACGGTTCGAAGCCTTCTACTGCATTAATTTTTGCGATTTCGGCAAGCATTGCCGTTTTGTCATTCGAGTTGTTTTGACTCATGATAATTCTCCTTTTAATATTTTTAAATATTTACGTATGTATTTCTGTACTGAATCCAGACATTGAGAACCGAACCGATAAAGCTGATTACAAGTTTTTTGTATTGCTCGTTCGATGTGATGTTGAGACTTTGGAACCTTCTGCGTCCGTCCTGAATAACACGTTCCAGCGCCGAGAGCGAAGCTTCACGTTTCTTCTTACCTTCTTCATCTACTGAGGGACCGAATTTGTGCTCCGTCGTTAAAGTTCCAAGAATCTTGTCCGTAAGCTGGTAATGATAACCGAGTTTTTGGGCATCCGTTGTAACGGGTGCCGTAATTGTCAACGCCTTGCACGTATTCAGTACGTCTACGCGGTAATTAAGTTCTTGATACTCGACTACCGATTCCATCGGTAATTCGTTACCTGCCACCTGAAGAAGCATTTCGTTCTGTGTTGCCACATATTGTGCTAAAATGTTTGCCATAATTTTTTTCTCCTATTTTTTTAAGATTTCTTTTAGTCGTTCGGATAAGCACGTTCCGCGCTTTTCCGTATCCGTTCTTCTGATTGCCGTGCATAACGCTTTGCGTTCACCGACAATTGTTAAACGCTCCTTACCACGGGTGATAGCCGTATAAATGAGCGGTCGCGTCAGCATTATCGAATGTGCACACTGCAGATTGATAATTACCGACTTGTACTCTGAACCTTGTGATTTGTGTACGGTAGATGCATAACCGAGATCGAGACGTTCCAAATCTGCGGAATCATACTCTTTTAAGCGTCCGTCACCAAAATCGACAAACAGCGCTTTATCACTACCACTGCCGATAATGTCCTTAACGTACCCGATATCGCCGTTGCTCACGTCTTCGTGGTTCTTGGTTTGCATAACCTTATCACCCACTCTGAACAGCCGCTTGCCGCATTCGAATTCCGCTTTACTGCTCGAGGGCGGATTTACTTTAGATTGCAGATATGCATTCAAAGCATTAACTCCTGTTTCAGTTTTCTGACGGAACGGCGACAGCAATGCAACATTATCAACGCCGTATTTATCGATTTCCCGTAAAAAAAGTTCTACGATTTTTTCAGCCGACTCGGTTATATCCGGAGAATCGATAAACGAAAAATCATCTCCGTATTCCAGACCGAAATTACCGTGTCGGATGAGTTTAGCGTTTGTTGCGATACGGCTTCCGCTGCTTTGGCGGAATACCTTATCAAGCCTTACGACTGGAATACAGCCGCTTGCTATCATCTCGCTGAGTACCGCTCCCGGTCCAACGGACGGAAGCTGGTCAGCGTCACCGATAAATACTACTTGCGCACCGTTTTTTACCGCACAGAGCAAATGCCCAGCTAGATAAACGTCAAGCATCGATACTTCGTCTACAAGCAGTAAATCCGCATCAAGCTCCTCAGGTTCCCCGAATACTCCGTCATCGCCCGCCAATAATCCAAGTGCCCTATGAATTGTAGACGCAGGAAATCTTGTTGCCTGCGACATACGTCTTGCCGCACGTCCTGTCGGAGCACAACAGCACACATCATTGCCAGGATACTTTCTACAATAGATATCCAGTATTGCACGTTGTATCATCGTTTTACCTGTTCCGGGACCGCCGGTGATAATCGTGAGTCCGTTTGTTAAAGCTGTTTTCACTGCTTCACGCTGTTCGGTTGCAAGTCTAAGACCGAGATTACTTTCTACTCTGTCCAACTCTGCTTCCAAATCCGAATAATCCTGTTTTACATTTGTTGACAGCCTGCGAGCTATTTGTCTTGCCAATACGAACTCTGCCAATGCAGTCTCGGTACGGTAAACCATACCGTTGTAACACATAAGCTTTTTGTCCTGTATCAGTCTAATGGCACGGTTGCCTATCATTTCTTCGGTCAGCTCTGGTGTTTGCAATAATTTTAAGCATTCCTTTGCAAACTCGCGTTTCTCTATGCACAGATTGCCGCGCCCTTCGGCTTCAGTTAACGTATAAATCATTCCTGCATCTACACGGTCTGTAGAAAGGTCTCCAAAACCCATACTCTTCGCAATTTTGTCGGCGGTAATAAAACCGATACCAGCCATCTCACAAAGCGTGTAAGGATGTTCTTTAACTATTTCCATTGTTTTACTGCCATACTCACGGAATAATTTGACTGCGCGATTCGCAGTAACGCCGTGCGGAACTAAGAATGCCACAATGTCACGGGCGGCACGATTCGCAAGATACGACTCGCAGATTTTTTTGAGTTTCCCGTTGCTGATACCGGAAATGGTAAGCAATTTATCAGGATCCTTGTCCAATATCTCAAGCGTATTGTTACCGAATACCGCATAGATTCTTTCCGCCAATTTCGGGCCTATGCCTTTAATCTGCCCGCTGGACAGATAAGCAATCACCCCCTCTTTATCGGGAGCAATCACTTCGTCATAGGTTTCCATCTCAAATTGAACCCCGTGTTTGGCGCTTTTGTTCCAATGTCCCTTAATGTCGTAACTTAAGCTGCTCGCGGTTGGAAGACCGTATCCAACAGCCTTAACCTGCGTAACTCTCATTCCGTTACTGTCAAGGATTCTTTCCAAAGGTCGGTATAGTGCAATCATATAACTGCCAAGCGCCACTGCCGATGAATCTCTAGGATACAATAATCTCTCAAACTGACACAGCATTTGATCTCTCCTTTACCAAAACCGTCACATCGAGTTTGGTCTGCATAAAATTTGTTACAGGGCAGGATGAACCAAGCGGCGAATGTCCTAAATGCAAACTTACCAGTTCCGGATTTTTTCCATCTTTGCTGACTATTTGTTGAACTTCGGAATACATTTCGGTATTGAACGTGTAAATCTGTTTATTCAGTCTCGCAGCATATCTGATTTCACCTTTCATTCCTTCCGAAATCCGGTCTCCGCACACAAGTATAATATTGCAGAAAAAAAGCATTTGAAGACCTATTTGCAACGCTAATGCCCTTTCACTCGGTTTATCATCATCGAGAATAACCGGAAGATAGGCGTGCGGCGCAACAGCACTAAAATGCATTGCCTCAAACGCATAAACCATATATGCCCTTGCCGTGCGCATATTGCGCTGTACTTCGGCACTGGTTGCTGCTCTCAGCGGAGAACAAATATATGCCTGTATTTTGTCTTTGTTGTGGGCTATGAACTCCGCTTCATAGCGGAGTTCCCAACCCTCGGTAAAAATGTTCTTCATAATTTACTCCTATATTGTCTTTGTTTGAACGGAAAATTTCAGTTTACGGCTTTCGGAACTACTTACCACGTCTTTGTATACAGCTGGATAGTTTTTCTTTAATGCCTCAGTATCCGTTCTGGTACTTTTTTTAGTAATGAAATCAATAAGAATTTTATCGGTCGTTGTTTCCAAGACGCCATGTTCATGTTTCTTCATTAATTCCGCAAATCGCACACTACGTGCTTTAACCTCCTCTTCTATTCTTTTAATTTCTGCTTTACATTCTTCTTTCTGATTCTGTAAAGCAAGAATTGCTCTTAACTCGCCCTCATACTTTCTCGATAAATCGATAGTAGGTAATGCAGGCTCGCTTGCCCCGTAAATTCTCGCCAAAGAGTCTAAGGCAAGTTTCGTCGGGATATTATCCATCGTCGGCGGGACATCGTGCTCCAGGCTCCAAATCCAATATTCGAGTTTTTCAAAAATCATATCTTCTTTTGCCTTATCTCTTGTAATTTCGGGAAATGCCATGTCGTTATCTGGATTATTTCCCCACATCGATGAGAATGCACCGATGTTTACATCGGCTACCGCCAAATAGAACCGTAGCTGCAACTCGTAGTATGTCGGATATGCACCATTAGCCCAATCACCAGCCTTGTGATACGTACAACTTTTGCACTCAAGGATACCCTTCTCGCCATCGGACGCACGCTCAAATCGCCTATCAAAATTTGCTAAGGCATATTTGAAATTTGCATGTTGATATAGGTTTGTATCGTTAATTACTTTGTTTCCCGTCTTCTTGGCATAGAAGTGTGCAGTAATCGGCTCTAACAAATGCCCCATCTCGAGCTGCAACGCATTTTCCTTTTCTGCCGGTTTAATTTTGCCTTTTTTAATCATCCACAGTTCCAATGGTGTTGTCCAAGGCGAAACGCCAAAAATGGCAGCAATGTCGCTACCACCAACCGTGTATGGTATATCTCCTTTCGGTCCGTGCATACGACATTCAAGCCAGCGTTCATTGGTCATCCCTGCTGTGTCGCATAAAATTCTCGGTGTTGCCATCAGTAATCCACCGCCTTTGCTAAATCAAATGACGTCCAATCAAGCGTAAGCGCACGAGCCATATTCTCTTCAACGGTAAGCATTTTACTCTGCGGTGTTCCTTCGCATTTAAGCGTAAACAGGATTTCTTGCATCGCCATAAACACGTCATGCGCCGTAGCCACTCCGCCGCCGTAGGTCTTCTCGAATATATCGATTGCTTCGAGTGCGGCCTTCTTGGGAAGAGCAAGTTTTTTGCATACACGGATCATTGCATTTACGGGATAGTTGAGATACACTTCCAAAAGGTATTCTAATTTCTTAATGCTATCCCCGAACTGCGCAAACAGTTGGTCGAGAGCCTTATCGAAATCTTCAATACTCGTTTTATGCCTGTGATCTACCGCAACGCAACCTCCGATATGAATAGGGTAAGCGCCACCAAGCAACAATGCGGAAACTTTCGCCGATGCAACTCCGGTATCCGAAGTAATGAACCGAACACCGGGAACAATCTTATCGAGTTTAGCCTTGTCGTTATAAGCAGAAAGTGTTTTTATGTACGCACCAATCAAAGACTCTCGTTGTCCGGACAATTTCCATAACCCACTTGCAATTGAATGGTCGGCATATCCCTGCTCAAACTCCGAACCGGGAAAACGCGCATCCAGCTTTTGCGTTAGCTTTTCCAAGAGCGAATCAATATCCAAAACAGAATAATCGGTTTCATCTCCCGAATGAACTGCGGATACTTTTTCGTCTCTAATTAAGACCAATGCATCCGTATTGGATAAATGAAGGCACTCGTTGAGAACTCTCGCCAAAGTTTCCCTACTGAGTTTGGGAAGAATTGAACCTCCGATTTTTGCTCTGTCTAATAAGGTTTTGTAGGCCGTTTCTCGGACGGGATACAATTCGCCATTGACTTTGAGCGCTAAACCAAGGTGCTCTGTTGTATCACTGATTGCTTCTTCTCCAACACCGAGCGCAAACACACTCGGATTCATATGGTTCGGCGACATTTTATCTAAGGATTCTACGCTAAGTTCTTTTACAGGACAGCGTACCCAATGACTGTTTATTGACTGAGTCTGATGATAATCCAGCATCGCAATAAATGAAGCAAATGTTGTATTGTAATTGTCTAAACATTTTTGCATAATAGTTGTTACTCCTTTTGTAAAATTTTTTAACGGACTTACCGTCGTGAATATATAAAAACAGCGATCCCGAGAAAACCGCTGATAGTTGTCATAGAATGACCAAGAAAATAAAAAAAGCCGACACTCCGATACGGACTGTCGGCTTTATACCCTTTACAGGTTGATAAACAAAAAAGCGCCAATTACAAATGTAACTGACACTTTAAAAACTCTGATACTTTGTCGGTTAAAACCAAACAAGAAACTTTATGCTGTAATTATATCAAACATTTAATTTTAAGTCAACATCGATTCATAGAGAAATAATGTCGATTTTTGTCTATCTTATAAGGTTACTCTATATATACTTAAATTGTTTTATTTAACATCGTAAAAAATGAAAGAGGTCGGATTGCTCCGACCAATACTATGCTTTATAACCTACTTTTGTATTTTTGATATAATAAATGCTAGTTCATACGAAATAAGTCCACCAATTAAAAAGCCTAAACATATTATCGGATTAGCTTCAATTATTGATACTACCATACCACTACAAGCAATGACAACACTTAAGACTTTAAAAATAATTGCTTTCATACTTCACTTTCCTTATTATTTATCAATAGCTATATCTAACTTGAATCTCATTCCAGTTAGACCTATATGCTTTATCAAATTCAACAAATGTAGAGATATTAATAGCGGCTAATCTACCCGATGAAGCCCAAGACGCACCGAATGGATAAATTGCATCGTTTAATCTTGAACCAAAAAACCAATATTGTTTAACTTCCCAAGCAATCGTTCTATTTGCGGAATTATAATTTGCATTTACGGTAGGTCCACTTCCAGGAGAAAAAGTAAATCCTATACCACCAGAAACTCCAGAACTACCAAACCCAAGAGAAACATTAATATTGTTTGCCTTATTAGACGAATAAGGTCCATACTCGTAAATTTGATCACTACTGTACGGCAAGTTTAGTTTGACTTGAAACGATGTGCAAGGTAAATTACTTCCAACAGCAGGGCGATAGTCATGAATTGGATTTACATTTACTCTAATAGCAAAGTAATCATAATCTGCCACATTCTCTTCTTCAATTTTATATAAATAATAGTCCATATTGAGATAGCAGTTATTCATAATATAATCTGTTCCTGGAGAAAAATATGTATAGTTCCTATAATTAAATGCGTTTTTAACAAGAGTAGCATATAGCATAGGATTAACAAAAGTATCCGAATAGTGTTTAATGATAATAGATTCTAAAGAAAGAAAATCAGCATTAGGCGCTGATACTATTAAGCTTTGATATTTTGGATTCTTAGAAAGACAAATTATTTGCTCAATTTTATTTTGTTCTTGCTCTTCACCAAAAGTCATATTTGCTTTTTCACCTGTGATTCCATTCTCATCATAAATATCAGTTTGAACAGAATAAGTATCAATGCCTAATATTTCTTTAAACTCTGAAATAGTCAGATCCCCATAAATATAAATACGCGAGTCAAGATTATTGAAAGCATATTTCATTATTGAATTAACTTCACTATTATTAGCGATAGTTTTTGAAACGGCATAAGCTATGTGTCCACTATCCTTACTTGAAACTTCTGAAAGATATTTAAATTCTACCATATCAGATTCTGCATCATTCATTAACGGTTTTTCAGCAGAATCATCAATTATAACTAGCAGCTTTAAATCGGATGTTGAAGCGTCTGCAAAAGTTTGAAGTGGAGCAATACAGGTAATAATGGAAATTACCAATAAAATGCCCACTACTACATACAACAAATGTTGTAATTTAGGGAAATTTAATTGTTTCATAAAAACTCCTATAATTTATTAATCAAATTTCCTTAAGAAAAAACGCCCCAATAGGGGCGCAAAAATTCACATAGTATTCTTCTTTCATCCGGACTTTACCGTCGGTATAGGAATCGCACCTATTCGGGAACTTGCGTTCTTCTCAGACTACTCTATAAAGAGATTACTGCCGGTAAGGAATTTCACCTTGCCCCAAAGAAATTTAATTGTAAAAAAATTATATCATTTATTCATTACAATGTCAATGATTTATTTGTAATTCGCTATAATTATATTTAATTTATCTATAAAGTAAAATTTCTTATCTGTACTTATTATTAAATGTCTTATAATGCACCCATTCAGCATTATCAAAGATTCTACTCGCATGCAGTTGAAGTGCGTACTTCTTGCATTCAGTTTCACTTTGAATCCATTTTGATGTTTCAGACACCCACGCAAAAAGGTTGTTAAAAAGTTCAACTTCACGATCTCGGCAAATTAGATATTGAACAATTCGTATCCAAACCGATTCTTCAATATCACCAATCTCTGTCATAACACCATGTCGATATAAAGTCTTTTTACCATTCGACGTATTAAATGTACTTGATCTTCCTGTTCCATATTTTAGTTTTACTTTTTCAAATGTTAAACTTTCTAAAACTTTCTCATCAGGAAAGGCATTAATCAATATATCCATAATTTACTCCTTTACTATATTAATAAGGACGGCGGAAATAATCAGCCGTCCTATCGTTTTATGCCGCTCTACGCTTGATACCCCACATTCCGCGTTCAGTCTTATAGAAGAACTGCGGATTGATTTGCAATGTCTGGCGAATCTTTTCACGCCACCATTTATTTTCTTGTGCCTTCTTGTGCGGCTCGACCTGTTCATAGATGTAATTCAGAGAGACTGCGTTTTGGCAGCTTTCCAAAACTCCAGCAACCACGTCGCGCCAAGTTGTTCCCTTCATATCCCGCACGTCTGCCTCAATCTTCTTTGTAGTCAAAATCGGTATTGCGAGAGAATTATCCTTTCGGACAATCATAACGTACTCGTGCAGAATCGGTATAAATGAACCGCTATAATTGGTATTATCTGAAAAGCAATTATGTTGCGCTTTGATTATGATATTTTCAAGCGTTCCAGGCTTAACTATTTCAGATAGCATACTGAAAAGCTTCCCTTTCTTTTTAATGTCGCCCATGAGCACTGCCATACGCCCACCTTTTTCAAGTGCGGCAAACTGCTTCATCATAGCATAGTTCATTGCCTCAACAAACTTGCTCCAATCTGGTATACGGGATAAATCCAGAATACGCGGATCGTAACCGTACTTCGCCTGTACGTCTGCTGCCTTATACATAACATCGGAATACAAGACAATGTCCCAGTAAGGCGGATGCCAGAATACAAATTCAGGACGCTCCGGAATCTCACAGTTCATAATATCAAACCCACTGTGCAGGTCGTATGTATGACTGATTACCCCACTCTTATCAGCTGCCGCTTTTGTTGTGTTGCTACCGCACATATAATCGCAAATTTCTTTGGGCTTAAAGAAATTGATTAAATCCTCTATGAGCTTAGGCGAGCAGTTCCCTCTATAACGATTGCTACCGCCCTCACCGCGTTCCGGATAGGACACAATTGATTTCAATGAAATTTTCATAAATTGTTTCCTTTGTAAACCGGCAGTATGATACCGCATCCGTTTTCCGCTTTCAAGTATACAGGTCTACGCCATGTATCTATTTTATTTGAGCTTACTATTAATACAGCATCCGGCAATACACGAAGTAAATCAACTAATTTACAGGCATCAAGTCTTATATCGGGCGTTATATCTAAAGGAACAATTTGCGACTTATCATTTTTTTCCTTATAAAGTAATTTCTGTTCAGAGATAAGTTTTCTAAGCTCCTGCACCGATTTCGGCATAATAGTTATTCCGCTATTATGTGAGGCATTTTTAATAATTTCGTCAATAGAATTTGCATAACTTTCTGCCTCGTAACCATCAGCAAATGTTGGCAAATCCAAAGGCGAATATAACTTTACTGCTCTTACTCCATCGGTTATAATTTGTGCACCATCTTCTGTGCGCAAAGCTTTATTGTAAATTTCTCTTTTTGCGGAACGTAAAATTTTTAATACGCCTGCAAGTATTTGGTTTTGTACTTTTTTTGTTGTTGTCTTATTATTTTCTTTGAACAACGCCTTTTCTTTATTTTTCTGTGTATTTCTTTTTTGCTCATCCAAAATTTCTCTCGGAATATCTCTGTCGAAAATCTCTCTGACTTTATCGCTCAAGTCACTTAACTCTCCTGAAGGTGTAAAGAAAAGCGCTTTTATAAATGCTGCGTCCGGAATTCGACTACCAACGCCCTTCACGATATCCGTGAATACTTTGTCGCCTTTATCTACTTTTATAACCTCATCTATGAATGTCCAAATTTTTTCGCCATTCAGATATACATCTGCACCGCCTATTCTTTCGCGCCCGACTTCAAACACGTATTTTTTGCGTTTATTAGTTTTGACGAGCTTACACCCGCGAAGTATGGCGATATCATCGATTTTGTCGGCTATTGCTTCTTCTGTCAAGCGCAGCAATGGATTGTAAATTTCATCTGTTTTATCGAAGTAAGACCAAATAAAATCGCGCAGCTTATGCAGCTTTGCCAAATAATTATTTGCAACTTCAAGTTCGTTTTGCTTATCTTGTTTATTCATAATATTATCTCCTGTTTGATTTTTTTATTGTATCTCTGACCTGCATCAAAATTTTACCGAGTAAATTTTTACCCTTGCCGTTGCAAACGCCCCATTCGGCGTCGCCCCATACATTACCTTCAATTAGAGTTTTTTCTCCTGTTGACAGAAGTTTTTCGCCCAATTTTGAATTTTGCGTAAATTTTGCAAAGCAGACCGTGTACATAAATTTTTCCTTAACCTGTTCCCAGTCGCTACGCAATTTCACTCTCCTTCCAAGCCACTTTGCCGTTTTAGCGTCTATATTTTGAAACATATAAGCTCTCTGCGGTTCCTTCATTGCTTGAAATGCCGCTTCTGCATTCTTGAATGTGAATCCCCAGCAAAATATTTCAGTTTCGTAAAAGTTGCTTAAAAATGCGTACTCACCGCGAAACTCGTTAATTGTTTTATTATCTGCCATAACTTAGTCCTCCTTAAACAACCCTGCCGCTTCCGCCATATTGCAAATGTCGTTCCAAGACAGTTTAAACATTTTGTTACCGTAAACTATCAACGGTTCACAATGCATAGTAGTTGCTATTTCAAATTTTTTTCCATCCGACGAAGTTGCTTCGCCGACATATTGACGCAAGAAAAACCCGCCTTTTTCGATTTTCCCATACGTTTGTGTTTCATTGTTTCGCTTATTATCGTGCATATTGCACCTCCTTAGTTATTTTTGTGGAAGTTTAATCTTCTGAAGATAAACTTCCCGCAAGTAAAATCATCTGATTCCCGTCCACGAGATACTTCGTAGGATTCTCGTAAATCTCGTTATAGCCTTCTTCGCCACCACTGAACGAGTTCGCAACTGCGCGTTCTTCTTCGTCCAAATCCTTATAGGCTTTGCGCCCGTAACAAGGCGGCAACCAGTTTCTTTGACGTCCGACATAAAGGTTAAATTTTTCCAGCAGTTCGTCATCTTTGAAAACGATATGACAGGTACCCTTCTTGTAGAAAGTCAGTATGAAATACTTTGTTTCGATATTTGTCGCAATACCCATATCGAAATTTATCTTAATCTGGTTTTCCAAATTATGATGCGTATCTATACTGCTGTAAACGGGATCGGCTATGTAATCAAGGGCTTTTGCAAGATCCCTTAAAGTACTTATTGCCTCATACTGACTCAGCGACCAGTGGTCTTTTCCGCTATATTTCCAGTTCGACCAAACTCCACGCAAAGGAATAATTACACGTTTATTCACTTTGTGCGCTTTGTTTGTCTTCCATCCGTTATAATAGTGGATATTTTTTGATGTCTCATCAATATAGGAATACTTAGTTGAGCAGGTATCGAATAAGGTCATAAGACTGTCTTCTATCCCTTTTAATGTATTATCCCGCAGTTGCGTCATAAGCTCTAGAATATTGTGCAAAGTGAAGTCGTAATACTTCATCTCGTTTACGGATGCATATAGTTCGCTCTGCATTTTGTTCGTGAGTTTGCCAACGAACCTTGGATTAATAAATAATGATTTCCAGTATCTGAGTCTTACGGCTTCGATATAACTGTTTAAGCTATTCTTATCCGTATTTTTTCCGTTTACTGTCAGCAATAAAGTTTCAATGTCATATTCGGAATCAATATGTCCGAAGCGCATTTTTCTAACCGATGCATAAGCACTGTATTCTTTCAAAATCGCTATGCCGGCATTAACTTCGTCATTATAATCCTTTATGTATGAGTCAATGAAATCCAAGCCTTCCGGTACAATCTCTTTACTCTCTGCTTCATCGTCAAAACTGAAAGATTCTTCTGTCTTTGCCTTGTCAAGTCTATCAAATATAAAGGACTGCGAGAATTCTTCCGGCATAGGTATCTGGAGTGCAACAACGGCAACTTCCACGTCGGTCTTACGTTCGGTATCGTATGATACAAACACCCCTTCGTAAAACTTGATTTGCGCTTCATACTTGTCGAGCTTCTGTTTAAGTATTTTTCTCACATTGCTATGAGGATTTCGTATCGTCTCTGCGTTTAATATGCAAACGACCATTCCGCCATACCTTTCCTGCATATCAATAGCCTTTAATAAATGCTTATCACCGTTTGAAAACGGTGGATTCATAAATATCAGGTCATACCGTTTCACGCTGTTGAATGTAAGGAAATCGTCGTGTACCAAATGGTACGACTTTCCCTTGAGCATAGAGCGCAGTTCAGGTTCAATCTCAATACAATCGATATCAGCTCGCGTAAAATAAAGGTTTTTCTTGCCCTGTCGCCAGTAATAATTATCCGACGCTCGGTTCTGAAACCATTTGGCTATATCACCTTTACCGGCCGAAGGTTCGAGTATGGAAATTTCTCGCGGTAAATTTTCCCACATATCAGCAAAATCGATTTCTATCTGTTCCAAAAACGATTTTGGAGTCGGAAAAAATTCTGAGTTGATACTTTTAATTATTTCTTTCATTTATTTAATCTCCTGTAAAAATTTTTAATAGTAATTTAAGAGCCTGACATTTTGTCAGGCTCTTATAAGTTATTTCCCTATGCGAAAGTTTAACCTCCGTTTTCAGGACTGTAGTAATCAATTGAGATTGCCTCATCGGTAATCTTTGAAAGATATTTTACAAATAAGGATTGAATATCCTCCTCCTTCAAGGACTTCTCCAACTCAGATAATTTCCAAGGATATGTTTGTTCAAAAAGCAGATATTTTTCGCCATCGAAATCATTACAAGCAGTAAGCTCAATTTTCTCGATTTCAAAAATCACTTCCCTTATAATCGTTACAAGTCCCAAACAATAATCCGAATCAAATTCTTCAAAATCTTCTAACGTAGGTTCTTCAATTTTACAATCACATAACCATTTGTTAAAATCTTTTGCGAAGTTTGGAGCTGTCTGAACCAACTTAACAACATTATTCATTGAAATGTTTTTGATTTCAGAAGCTTTAACGCCGTAACCATATGTATGCCAATTTTCAAAACTCATATAGCACCTACCTTTATTCCGTAATGATTTTCGGCAACGCTTATTACTTCCTCTTTAATGTCTTCAATAGAATCCAAAGCCTGGTTTATGGCCGTTAAAATCTCATCATCCAAAACGTTATCGCAAATAATGCCAAGGTCAACAAACACACCAGCGGTGGTATCTGTATCACAAGTTTTTACCACACCGTCATACTCAATCCAATTATTGTTCCCAAGAATAAGTTTCCCACTTTCAAGTGCATCCTCTAGCTGCTTGTCCGTTTTAATATACGGCAACATATATTTGCTGAACGCACCAGCATTGTTTTTGTCGGTCACGCTCGCCAACTCGTTGCCTAAGTCATCGGTCAGTTCTGCTCGCACGTCGCCGTAGATATTCAATTCGATTGCAAATGTTTCCGATAATTTTATTGTGGCAAGTTCGCCACCGTACCAAAGACAATTCAACCTCCTGTGCTCAAATCCCCTAGGATAAAATATGAGTTTCAAACCGAGTTTTCTTGCCTTGTCAAATAAGGCTTTGCATTTTTTCTTATAATTTCTTTTGTTCATGTTTTGCTCCTACTGAATAATAAAATCTGATAGAGACTTGTATTCTTTTACGTTAAAGGCTGTTTTATCTTTTTTTGTCTTAGAATAAAGTTGTGGATCACTTGATGCTATGCATGTAGTTTCAAAACCACTTTTATCTTCAAAAGTCACAAAATAGCTACGACCTGTTTGTATGTAAAACTTATACTTTGCCTCAAATTCTGTTAATTCCACAAGCGCAATCATAAACATTTCGCCATCCGGATCCATATCTTTCATCAAACCAGTTAACGGAAATCTTTTAAAATAGTCCGTTACAGCTTTATCAAATACAGCACAAATATCTTTATTGTGTTTACCGTTTTGCCAAAATTCTATGTCTGCCATTCCGCCGTCTGCCATGTCGTTATACCAACCAACCTTTTTTCCGTTGTAATAAATATCGCCCTGACAGCCTTGTCCTTCACGCCCTTGAAATTTAACTATATTTTTTATTTGAAATCCTAATATCGATGCCATTATTACCTCCTGTCGCACCATTTTTTACCGCATTATGTTCTGTCTTAAGATACGGTTCGTTTTCGACTATCTTCCTACCGCACACTGGACAAAACACCGGCACGTAATGAAATACGTCTACATTCTGTTTAATATCTTCCCGATACTTCTGAACTATGATTTTTACAGGCGGACGATATAAGGCAGTAGAACAAATGAATGCTCCATAGCCGTTGTCGCATTGACCTATAGACATATAGCTCAAATCGTTGTCTGAATCCAATCGCAAATCAGTAAACGCATTTTTACAATAGAAACAGTCATTAATTTCCTTATCCGCTGAACAATATCCTTTTTTGTGGTCAAAGTAATTGCAAGTAAAGCAATCCACCTCGTTACACTCAGGACGTTTGTTTTTAGCGACGTACTTAATTTTTTTTGCCATACTTTTCTCCTAATCGCAATTCAATACGAATGTCTCGCCAATGATATTGACGTAATCGTTATTGAGTACTGACTGCTCTGTGATTTCTTCACCACTCGGCAAAGCTATGTACTTATCGGTATCCGAATCATACTCATAGCCGTCAAGATGATAAATATCTTCAAGCAAGTCCGTCCACGATTTTCCGATTGTATAGGAACTGATACTGAGATATTTCAGAATTTCGTCCACAGAATCACACTCTTCAAGCCTACGAATTACCTTGTTGCAATATTGAGCAACGCTTTCATAGGGTGAAACGCTTTCAAGCGGAAGATACTCTAAATATCTGGAATAGGAATCGTACAACTTTATGCGGTCTGATTCCTCTCTTTCGGCTTCGGCTTCCATAAATAGGTCGCCTACTTTTGTTGTAATTCTTATCATAAAATTTACTCCTTGATTTTTTATGACGTGCTACCGTAGTCGAAGAATTGCACGTCCACTTTTTCGTCTGATATCATTGCGGTAAACCGATTCAGAATTGTAGTTAATTCTTCCAAACTGATTTTTGTGTTGTTTTTTTCCCATGGATACGACGGCGGAAGTAGCAGAAAATACTCTGGCGACATATCATCCATATCATCGTTGATAGCTATTGTTAATTCAACGCCGTTCTCTGCAATTACCGATTGTAAAACCATCGCTAAATCAATCTGTTTTAGATAATCTGTTTTTGTATATGGTGACATTTTGTCTTCAAGCATATCAAGATACAATTGGCGCTCAAACTGCGGAGCCGAATGAATCAGCTCCGCAACTTTTTCGATTGTAACGCCTTTTATATTGCTCACGCATATGCCGTAACCTAAAATATAATAAGTACGTTTTTTCATTTGCGTTTGCGCTCCTTCTTTGCTTTTAAATCTTTTTCCTCGATTTTTATCCAATAATGGTCAGAGTCGTACCAGCCATTGATATATAGCTGGTATGACAATTCTGATGATTCCTCAATACAATCATCGTCTCCGCGTCTATCGAATAATCCGCCATATTCCGCCATTTGGCGCACCTGCTCACGCATATAAGCCTTTGCAAGCATTAAGTCAGCAAAAGGCTCCGTTTTACTGTCATACTCGTCATGGTAAGCCCAATCGTCCGTAACGACGTAAATCTTTTGACCTTTACCGGATTTCCCTAAATCGGTAATAACTTCTATCATTTCTGGAGCCATAATCACTTGATCGAGATTTATATCCTCCAATTTTCTCGGCTCCTGAAACACTGCCGAAAAACGTTTTTCGAGTTTTTCGATATCGCAAAGCATTACGGGTTTGAAAAAGTTACAATAAATATCCGGAGTGTCATTTTCCGTATCTTTATCTTCACCATCGCATATTTCGGTTATAACGCCTATCAAGCCTTCGTAATCTTTATCAACGCTCGTAACAACCACTTTATCGCCTATCTTGTACTTTTTACCTTCGTATTCGAAGGTTTCATTCGGTTTATTTAAAATCATTTTTTATCTCCTGTTAATTTTTATAAAATTCGTATTCACTCGGACTGATTTTCATATATTTTGCTATTGTACAAAAATACTCATCCGAGTTCTTTAATTTTTCCAGTTTAGAGAGAATTTCTTGCTCCAACTCGCATTCGTTTGATTTCTTTTCATATTCAAACGGTAAATTTGAATCGAGCCAGCCATAAACGCTCTCTATTGTTGCAAATTCATGCTCGTCAATGTAGCCTATGTCTCCGTCTTTTGTCGGGTAACAAATATCAACGTAATAGTCTTCGAGATAGAATAAATCTTCTTCATCCCACTTTACGAAATACTCATTTCCGCTTTCCTCGGCGATATAAGCTATTTTAATTTCAGGATAGAAATCCTGTATCAACCTGTACCACAACCCTAATTTGGCGCTATTCGGCGTTGTCGTATATACTCGTAGAATATAATACCCGTTTAATTGCGATACTGTCTTTCCCAAAGTAAACGCGCCTCTGCATTCAATCTTTTCAAAACCGATTTCCGGATAAAACGCATCGGCTATTTTTGCTATCGGGCAATTCGAATTTTTCGCCGCCTTCAAATATATATCATCAAGGCGACGTTTAAGTTGCTTCATAGATTGCTTATCCTTTGAATACAAAGTAATCCCTGTAGAGCAAAATGTAGACATAACTTACGCCCCCTTTCTTGATTTCAATTTAGCAAGACCAAGATAATATTTCCTTAATTTTTCGTCTTTCATTTCACAGTTGAAAAACTCATCGATACAAGCAGGGTTGCCTTCTTTATGGCACGCGAACCAATCCTTAAGATATACCTGATACAGTCGCACATCCCGACTTTTATACTTTTCGATACCGTTCAACCAACTTTCGCAATATAAAACGTCTTCAAGAACTGTCCAGTTAACGTCATTGTATGTATCAGCGTTTCCAAGATTATCCTGCCACGTTTCTATTACTAAATCGATTATTTCATCGGGAATAGTTTTAGCAAGTTTTAACCCCTTCAAGCCATAATATTCTTTAATTTTTGTCATTACGTCTTCCTTGAAATATTCGCGCTCCACTTCACGGAATATGTTTTCTTTGACTTTAAATAAAAAGTCCATTATTCTTTTTTCAAGTTTTTTACGCTTTTTACAAGAAATGCTCATAAGTTGCAGTTGGCTGATAAACTCATTTAATTCTTGAGAAAAATACGGTCTATCCTTTATCTTTAAAAATTCTTTATTCATATAAACTCCTATTAAATTTTAATTGCATATAAGCAACGACTATCATAATGTTTTTGTTCAGCAGCCTTTTTGCAAGCAGCCTCTTTCGACACCGCTTCTACGATTGCAATAAACGGTATCGGAAACATGTCTTTCCAATACACATCCAGATCACTACTCATAAAATCGATATTGTTAAATTCTTTATCGCTTAGTTCGGACGTATCTAGCATTTCTGCATCCCTTACATACTCGTCATTCATACAAACAACGAATATGCCCGAATTTTCAGCTTGTTTTGCTTTTTCGACGATTTCAATATCACTCCACGATAATCGTTTAATAATTTCATAATCGCCGTATTCAAAGACGCTACCGCATTTCAAACATATAACGTAAGAATAGTCATCTTCTTCGTTTAACACGCCATACTGCGGTTCAGCATCGTCTTCCAATAAATCTCTGAAATATACAAGTACCATTTTCTCTCCTTTTACAGCATTTGTCCCGCTAAGAACATTTTCATCTCTTCAAACATCGCGTCGCCGTCTGCGTTATAGAAAATTTTTTTAAAACATCCGGCAATAAGCGGATTCAAATCCATTCCCAGTTCCAAGGAACGAACATCTGATTTAATGCCATAGCAACGTTTCTTATTGGCATACGCAAAACCGAGTTCTACGCACGCCCCTTCGTCCGGTACTCTACCGTCCAAAACCATAAAGAAAATGTCGGAATTTATAATTTCAGAAATATCTTTATTGAAAATCATTTTTGCTTTCTCTGTTTCGGATTCACCTTGCAGTTTTGCCGCCTCATATCCATCTCTTTGCGGCAGAAAAACACTGTACCCTGCATCTTCAAGCAAATGTGCTAAAGCCAAATTGTACTCCTTTTCGCTCTTACAGAATAGCGGTCCCGCCAAATAAATTTTTTGCATATTTACTCCTTTCAAGCAAAGCAAAAAGGCAACCGTTAAAAAATTTCAGTTGCCTCTATTTTTGCTATGCTATGATTATTTTTTATACCCTAATATGACGCTTCACTACCGAAGTCAGTTTTACGGGTAATTGTTGCAAATCAGTAATATCCATAAAGGAATCACCGTAGATGCGTTCGATGTTCTGCTTATCGTCGCCAATAGCGGCGGCAACAAACAATACACCTTTTCTCTGATACTCTTTTTTAATACCGCGCAGATCTTCTTCCGCGGCGGTTCCCATATAGCCATAGTCGGCAGGTTGTCCATCCGATACCAGTATTAGGATTTTAACTTGTTCTGAACGCGCCACAAGCTGTTCCGCAGTGTACCGTAAAGGTGCGCCGTCACGGTTGTTGTTTCGCGCTCGAATATCCATCATCCTGTACCTGTCGTCGTTATCGATACTGTCGAACTCAGCATAGGAATACAGCTGTACAGTCTGGTCGCTTCTTGCTCCGGTGCTGTGTCCGTAGACTGCAACCGGAATATTTAAGCTTCGGCAAAAATCATAAAGAATGATTGCCGCCGCTCTTGCATAAGTGCAGCGATCGCAACAGCCCATAGAACCGGATTCATCCAACAGCAAGCCTACAGCCAATTCGGGAGTTTCATTCGGTAACACATTCTTGTAGAACAGCTTTCCGTCATTACGATGAATTGCGTGCGTATCAAGTTTGCGCCCCATAAGCAATCCCGTTTGCTTCCCACCGCGTCTGCTATCTTCGAGCTGCTTAACTAAATTCTTTTTAAGCTGCCTTGAAATATTTAAGAGCGGTCCGCAAATTGCTTGGTACTGTTCGATGAGAACGTCGTCCACTTCAGTTATGCGGTTTACACGAATATTAACGCCAGAATGGATGTTGCCGTAAGAGATATTTTGAGCGAACTCATTCAATTCGGAAAGACGTTCGTTCTCCATTTCCTTACAGGCTGCCTTTTCTGCCATTTTATCCAGCATTCGGTCAATGTCTGATGCGGCTTTATCGTATACCGCACGTTTGTATTCTTCGTGCTCAACGGTGCCGCCCTCAGGTACAGAAACTTCCGTCGTTTGCACGAGCGGCAATCTTCCGGTTTCGGTTTCAGAAACGTTCTCTGGCGGTTCTTGCGATTCGCCTTTTGAACCCTCGTCTTCACCTTCTCTAGAAGTGCTTGAATCGTTGTCTTCATCTTCGGACTCCGACTTCGAGCCTGCTGTTTCGGAGTTTTCTTCATTTTTCTCCGATTCAGCTTCTGTTTTGGTCGCCGCTCTGCTTTTTTCTGTGGCACTTGCTTCTTCCTCACCGTCTTTCTCAGGTACGGGCATACTTGTGCCTTTACCCAACGAACTGCTACCGGACATAGACTTCTTCAACATGCCCGCAACGGTTTCAGAAATGTCTGCGCTCAAATCAGCTTCGGCTGCTTTCTTCTGCTGCTCTTTGCAAATTTCGCAATACTCCTTTATGTAGTCCCAGCAACGGATGAGTATTAGATTTGCAATACCCAAACGGGTTTTGCTGGAACGGGTTTTGACTGCGTCATCAATTTCGTTTAACAGTCCGAAAACCGTCTTAATACGTTTATCCGACAACGGTTCATCGCCGTACTTAATTTCTCCGAACTTTGCATAAGCCAACATAAGCTGGAACATGCTTTCGCAAATAAGCATCTCGCCGTTTTCTTCTTTTTCGATAAGCTGTGTTACCGTCGGCATTTTCTCAAACTGCGAAGCACGAACCTCTTCCAGTCCGCAACCAAGCGTCCCGGGGAAATTGTTCAGGATTCGGTTTTCTATATATCCGTCCTCGAGAATATTGCTAATATGATGCGCAATCTGTTGCGCAACTGCAAGATTCATCTTGTCAAGCTTGACGTACTCCCAAAACTCATTTTCGCGTCTCACATCCGCCGGCATTGTGAAAACGGGCGGTGTCGGATACCAACGATATGCCGCTAAATAATTTGCGTGTGTTTGAGAAGAAAGGAAATCAGTATAGAGAACATGTCCCAGTTCGTGAGCAAAAAGCCCGCAAACTATTTGATACCGATTTTCTCTACCCTTAACGTTTGTTACCATCGGATGTCCCGCATTGATCCATATTTTCATATTATCTGTACAGGCGACATTTCTGTTTTTGGGTTCCCAAACAATAACAACGCGAACCCGCCGCTGATAGTTATAGCGACGTGTCTGCACTGCTGCCATATCTTCAAAATGTCCCGCTAAAATGCGAGACACAAAGAATTGGCGGTCTGATATACTGCTACGTTTTTCGTTAAGACGTTGCTTAACAAGTTTGTGATTCACCCTTGATGCCATTTAGGGTTTTAACCTCCTTATTTTTATTTATGCTACACTTCTGCGACGTCTGGGCGCAAATTCTTGCTCCAATATGACAATCAGTGCTTCTCTGTCGTCTTCGACCGCTGTAGCTTTACTGATAATAGTGCTTAATGCCGATTCATAGGCATTGCCAGTTATCTCGCTACTGACAATCCAATCCAGAAGACTTCTCATACCGACCGTTCCATCCGTTATTGCGTTCTTGCGACAGTATTCGGACATATTATTTACGACCTTTACCATCTTGGAAACCTGATACTCATCTGTACAACCGGTAACGTTCATAGCACGCTGCACCATAACTTCGGGCGTAGGCAATTCCACGTCTTTAACCAGATTCATTCTGTCTACGATGCTTTGGTTCATACCGCGACACCCCTCATAACTGATATTTGTTGTTACCACAACAACAGCGTCGGGATGCCGTTTGATAATCTTGCCGGTTGGAAGCGTTATTGAACCTTCCTGTTCTAAAAGCGAGTTCAGTCCTACAAGCACTCCCGGCTGCATAATCGTAGTAGGCTCCTGTATCTCTACAACGTAACCGTGTTCGAGAGCTTTGATGAAATCCGTTTCGACATAGGAAAAGCTCTGTCCTCCGTCTTTTTTCGGTTCTACACGTTTGCTTAATGCCTTGACTTTTTCCGTAACCATTTTGAGAACAACTTCCATACAGTCCTGCGACTTTACACCGGGTTTTTCCGTTCCCGTAAGAGCTTTATATACTCCTTCAGGATCGTAATCCATATCGTCTAAACCAGGAAGGTTCATTATCTTGGCTACGTTAGGATATGTAATGCCTCCCATCGCTTTTAACTCTTTTAACTCTGCATCAAGTGTTGCGTTGCCAGTTGAAGCGTTTTCGGAATCGGGAAATATCTGACCGATAAAGTCATATATTTCGGTCTGTGCCGAACACGTATATTTCATGTACGGTAAACCGAGTCCAGCCGCAATAGCTTTTGCTCCCATAGTTTTGCCGGTACCTGCCGGTCCGCGCAAAAGAAAATTACGCATCTGCGTGGGCTTGCCCGTTGTAACCGAAGCATGCTTGCACACGTCAACTACCTCCTGCGGAATTACATACCAAGTGGGAAGTTCGGGAATAAGTGCCTGCTCCATAGGCGTAAAAGTACGCGCGTGCAATGCAAACTTTCCAAGAAAATCCTTCTGCTCGATTATTACTTCCGCCTTACCGATTGTTGCCGATGCTCCCATCTTTGCAAATATCGAAAATTCCCCTGCCACAACAGTTTGCGGGGTGTACTTTCCAGCATCGAGTTGTGTTCTCGATACTCTTGTTAAATTGCCAGAGGGTTCTAATTCCACTTTGATATGCGCTCCACAAGTAGGATCTTTTGCACGACGGTAAACATTGTCGCATAAGATTGCCAAACACTCGGTTGCCGCATTCATATCGGAAAACCCATTCTGTCTATGCTGACTGTACTCATCGAGCTTTTCACTGAATTCGGTATCCGTAAGTAAAGCCGGTATCATAGCAAATATTACTGCCGCCCCGTCACGGTTTCCCGAATCAAGCTTATAGATTTCAATACTCTCACTGTCTGTTTCATATACACTTGCCATCAACGCGCCGTTACTTATATCATAAACGACAAGATGATAACTGTTCGGCCCTGTGGAAGATTTATATTCTGCAACACATTTTGTTCCAGACATTTCTAATGTTCCTACAGCGCCTTGTCCGCTACCATCTACGCAAGCGCAATAAGCATTGATAGCTTTTACTACATTTCCGCATAACGTCGATTCGCCTTTATCTCCATACCGAGATTGAACTTTGACTCTCTTGTTTACGCGGTCAAAAGGTGCAGGAATGCTCCTCCCGAAATTGAAAAGATTGTTGATATTACTCATATAAATTTACTCCTCTTTTGCAGTTCACTGCTTTAATTGATTTTGATTTTGATTCCTTCCTGAACACATTCGGCTTCGCTGACGCCGGCACGCATAAGCTCTGTACAAATACTTGTCCAGCTTCCCTGTATAGGCAATTCTTTTACCGATAATAAATAATCGGAAATGCCTTCACCGACAGCTTCGTTCAAGCGCTCGTTTAACTCGTTGATGTGCGCCTCAACCCATTCGTAAGCCATAAGGTCGTAGTTTACACTCGGAGATTCAGCGGTAATGGTTTCCGCTATATTTTCTTCAAGCCTTTGTTCCGATACTGATTCTCGTATAGGCGCTTTCATATACTCGAGTGCAACAACGATATTTCCTGTTATATTGACTCTTGCACGTCTATATCCGCCGGCACCGTTCAGTATGATAAATACGTCTTCTCCGTTTGCTATGCGCTTTATCGTATCAACATGTGCCCATACCCATTTAGCATTCGGATAATCTGCATTTACCCACAGACTCACTTGTTCTCCAATACCCTTCTTTGCTCTACTGGACCTTCTTTTGACAGGACGAGATTTAACGTCGAGTTCTTTAGGCAGCTTTGCTTTGAGTATACGGCACCATATACGCGCACCGATAAAGAAGGTGAGCACAATAAAGAAAAACGGCCATAAACGAAATAACAGCGTTAATATAGCAATAACGCCAAGAATTATTACAGCTTTATTAAGCTTAGCAAGTTTCTTTTCCATAATTCCCTCCTTATACTTGTACGAGTTGCAATCCGCAACACAGGGCATCTGCACCGTAAGCCTCAACGTGCTCGCAAATAATCTTTTCACGAACGCAGTTTCCCTTGCATTTACGCGTTTCAGGAATATAGATAAGCAACTGATCAACAGCTTTCGCGTTATCCGCTGCTTCGCTTACTATTACCGCAATACCAGTTTCGATAAGGGCATTGCTCTTGTTGATTTCTTTCATCGCCATCTCACCGTAAATCGTTTCGATACTAAGGTTCTTGGACGAGTCCAATGCCTTCGCAAAAAAGCTGATATCGTTGAAAGTACGAATCTGAAATTGTTTTCTCTTTAATCCTGCGCTGAGCAAAGCAACCTCTTCGGTTACTTTAAGCAAACCGTTCGTTTTGCTGCGCAAGATATGTATGAGAATGTCTTGTTTCTTTTCCATCGATAAGTTTTTAAAAATTTTATTTTTCATAAGTATTTCTCCTTATTTAATATTGATGTTATATATGTTACGTTTCAGATATTCCGAAACAACTTTTTTGGCCTCGGCATCATAGTGCAGATTCTCGTAAACCTTTCGCAAATCGCCGTACTGTTCGTAAAGTAAAACAATGAGTTCAGAAGAAGCTACCGTACTATACGCTATCGGTCTACTATTCTTTTTTGCATTAGGCAAACGCCATTCGACGTCTTTTATACTCTGCTTCCTTACCATTACGCTACCCTACGAATCTGATATTGCATACAAATAGTTCCTTTGATTTTATCATCCTGAACCTTGCCCGTAATAGTGTCATATTTCATTCCGCGCTGTTTGTTAAAACCCATTAGGTACTCATAACCAACTTTACGGAAGTAAAAGACTTTAGCCCAATAAGTTGAACTTCCATCAGTTAAAGCATCTAATTCTTCTTGTGCTTTGAACTGAGATGTACTTGATTTCTCTTTCCATACATTCATAACATACTTTTCTTCTTCGGTCAGGTCACGATAACCTGCATTGAAAATTGTAAGTGTTTGACCATCATAATCAACAAGTGATGCTTTATCCAAGCGCAATTCACTTTTCTTTCCATCCGTAAGAAAGTAAATTGCAACTGAATTGCTATCAATCAACTTGCGCCATCCCTGCAAACGCTTGGGTAGATTTGCACCAAATTGACTATGGTGAATAAATTTACCCTCCAATATTCCACTCTTTGCCTCACGTTTTAATTCTGCTAATGTCTTCATAATTTTTTCTCCTGAAAAGCAAAAAAAAGGCGCACACAAGTTATAAAAACTCATGTGCGCCTTTACGCTTTTACTTTGTTTTACCGGCATTATTTCTCGTCGAAGAAATTTTTGCCATCGAACGGTCCGTAACCAGTAAAATTTCCAGATTTTTCCGGATTATTTCTACCGTCATTGGACGCATCAGATGCCCCTTTCTTCTGAGATGAACCCTGTGCCTGAGTGTCGTTTGTGGGCTTTTTACCTCCGCCGGAAGTGTACTCAATGCTATCTCTGCTATCCAGCACGATAACTTGGGCACTCTTCTTTACCTGATTGTCCCCCTCGCCTTCCGTCCAAACCTCTTCGGTAAGACTTCCGTTAATGTTGACGAACGAACCTTCTTTAAGTTGCATTTTCTTGATGCGTTCGCACGCCTCTCCAAATGCTTTCACCGTGTGATTTACCCAACGGGTATTATTCTCGGCATTTGTGTCGTAAACTTTTTCTCCGACACGGAATTGCACGCAAGAATCGTCTTTACCGAAATACTTGAATGCAGGTGTGTTTTCATATCCTTTGGATACTACTACGTTAGTTGCAAAAACCTTAAACATTTAAAACTCCTTTGCAGGTTTTCTCCCTGCTATAAATTTATTTATTTCAACCTTTATCGGGTTAGAAATCGAAAGAAAATAAAAAAAGCGCCAATGCGCACCATGTGCGTATTGACACTGTTAAAATCGGATGACTATGAATTTTCTAAGAAAACCTTGAAACTATATTTGCATTATATCAAATATAGCATCAACCGTCAATAGATTTTATCAGACTGAAATGCGATTGTTTTGTCGATTAATGTCAATAGCATAATAACCGAAAATGACAAGAAAATTATCCTGCTCATAGATGCGTGTTTTAATAGGCATATAAATCGTTATTAAATCCCCTTCATTAAGCCGTCCAATCCTTTTTCTAATAGGAACTTTCATTTGCCCTTTCTCTGTTTGAATATAAATGACTTTTACCCTTTTTCGAAGTTGTGTTCTTTCGATCTTAACACACTCCCCACTAACAGCAACGAATTTTTCTGTAAGACCGTTATACAGAATAATAGCACCATATAATGCCATATACCCGAATAATAATAAACACGGTAAACTGAGTATAAAGTCCTTAGCTATTGAGAGCATTAAAACAGCTACAATAAGTGATATGAAACCAATACCGAAACGCACATATATTTGCGTCTTCATCGGTTTCGGAATAGATTTGAATTTTTTCTTCATAAAATGTCTCCTTTTATATAATAACTACTCGCTTTCTGCGCAATAGTTCTAACAATGCATCTATAGTCCTTTGTCTAGCGATAGAGCATCTCATTTTGTTTTCCAAATCACCTGCTATTGATTCATAACATGGATATATAAGTTTAAATAATTCTGTGGAATTTTTTCTGTACAGTAAATTTCGTTCTGGTTTTATTCCTTTATCCTCAAGACATATCAATTCAGGAAGCGACAAGTTGGCACCGGTTTTTCTTAGCCACGTTAAAATGCGTTTTTCAAGCGCATTAAAAGGTTTTAATCCAATTATAAAGTTTGGATTAGCACGGATAGAACACCTGCATAATGCATGATATTTTTCAAGTTCACTCCTGCCATTTTCACTAACAGCTACTCCTTTTCTTACTAGTTTTTGAACAATAGCCATTTCTGACGGATTCATTGTATATGAAAAATGGAATCTACTTTCTTGCCACAAAACCGCTTCTTCGCCGTTTAATACTGTTGGTTGACCTAAATGGCGAATGTACAACCAATTTTTACTTCCTCCTTTGCATAAAATTCCTTTTGATAAGTACATCATAACTGCTAAATCACCTCCTAAATCAAGCATAAGACTGCGATACATACCGATAACGCAACAATCAACCCGCCCACGACAAGACCGATTTTCAGAGCAGTTCCAGAACCGGGTTTCTTTTTCTCGGATACTTTTGCATCTATAACGGGGACATCATCATAGTAATTGTCATACTTTCGCATCTTTTGCGGATATTCGATTGTCTCGCCACAAACGGGACAAAAAGTTGCCGCATCGGGAATCTCTGTGCCGCAATTTGCACATTGTTTCATATAAAATCACCTCCTTCTTATAAAATTTAAAGTGGATTCCATTAGGAACCCACTTCTCAACGCTATCATTATAGCTGATTTAACTTTTCAAACCATACGCATTATAGTGCCAACTTTTTGCCTTTTTATGAGCATAAAAAAACGAGCATTGGATTAACCAATGCCCGCATTCTTATATTGAAATATCAATTATTAAAATGGAAGCTCATCGTTTTTGAAAGGCACTTCCACACTACCGTTAGGTTTCTTCTTTGCATCCACTATCGCTTTCCGAATATAGAAAGAGCTGAGCCAAGCTGAATAGTGAATGTACGTTGTCAGTATGAGTTCCGCAAATGTCTCAAACGACATACCCACAGCAACACGGTTTTCAGGTTTATTGCCGAACTTAGGAACAATTAATCCTTTATCATTCGTTGCTCCCGGACCGCTTTCTGCAACCAGTAAAAAATCAACTTTAGAACCGCAAACGAGCTGTACGATACGCGACTGACTCATTCCATCGCTACGCGAGCGCTGCTGCTTTGCCAAACGCTCTGCCGATGTTCCGCCAAGACTTTGATATAACGGTGTACTGTCAGCATTTTTCTTTTTGTTTTGCATAATATACCACAACTCACCGCAAGCAACTTTCCGATATAATTCTAGAAACTCATCTACCGTTATGTAAATAGGTATATTATTTGTCTGCCTTTGACCTGCTGGTTTACTTGTATCGTATGTCGCAAAAACCAAATGAATCTTACCAATCTCAAACGAATCGCTCAAACTTTCAACAAAGCAGTTTTTTGCGTCTTTGCGAGTGATTTGGTATTGATTACGTTCTTCTGCCATTTTTAATCCTCCTTTTATTCTTTTTATTTTGCTATTCGACCGTAAAATAGAATTACGGCCTTTGTTGTTTTGTGCCACTTTAAAGGATAGCATTTTTTTCGTCAGTATTTTAAATAAGACTCCGTGCCAATTTTAGCTCTTTCCTTCATCTTTTTGACTGTCGTTAAAACAGCAACGTATGTACGCTTCATCCTCAGATGACAACTGCCAACTACCGTCAACATAATCCGATTCATCAGGAAGCGGAACTTCTCCCGCTTCGTCGCGTGCTATAGTCATTGCTTCTTGAAGTGTATTAGCTTTTACGGATACTTTGCCGCATACCTCCCACGTTACAGGTATGATCCAAGTCTTCATATCACACCGCCCTTTTTATCTTCGAGATTCTTGATGTTGCCGATAACCATCTCAGAGTTCTTTATGAACTGCGGCATAAACTCTTTTTCGGCATCGTAATTAAGATAAAGAAAAAAGTATACAAATGTCCAAAGTTTTTCCATCGTATCTGTTTTCAAATACTTCTCCAACTTTGAGAGCGATGCTGTCAATATTTCAACCGTGTTTGTCCATATAAGATAGAATTCGTCGTTTTCAGGAATCCCATACATGCTAAGCCATCCGCGAACCGTATGAATTTCGCGCTTATTCCCGCAGTGCGGATCATTGAACATATAGTTTATCTCATCGGGTTTATCTTTACCGCATTCGCGAAAACGTCCGATAGGAAACATGGCGCACACTGTAGGTTTGAATGCTTGCACTGCACAACCGTTCCTCTCCAAGAAAGCACAATGTTTATCGAACCCTACTGGTTTCAGTCTTACAATAGGCATTCTTGAAGAAGCTCCCAGATAAGTCTCACAGTACTTTTCTACGACATCTTTGGGTGCAATTTTTAATCCTTTTGCAAGATTAAACAAGTCTTTGGAATTCAAGAGTATATCATCTCTATTCCTGCAGCAATCGCCGCACATTGTACAGTGAAACATAAACACCGAATCCGGTGTAAGTCTGTGTTTTTTAATGTTTTCGTAAATGTCTTCCATTCTTTTATCCATAATAATTTTTCTCCTGTTAGTTTGATTTTTTAGATTTTTCTTTTGGATGCCTAAAGCACCCGTTTTCTTCCGACCAGTTGCAACGCATTTTTTCGTTATCTTCGCTATGAAGACAAGCATCGTCAGTTCGGGCAGGTTACTTGATAGCCGTTATTCTCGACATCCCACTTCTTTGCAATTTCCTTTTCACAGTAAGGACAAATTTCAATTTCTTCTCTGAACATTACTAATTATCCCTCCTATGTACTAAGGTATCGTTTTTGTATAAGTCTTCAATCGGCAAAGCCTGATAACTATATTCTAATTGACAGCCTTCATCGTCGGGGAACTTGTGGTTTGCGTCCGGAATAATTACTCTCAGAAATTTTTTGCCGTTTTCCTCGAGTTCCTTTAAGAGAACTTTATAGCCTTCAAACATGTCATCGATAATATCGCCGTCTTTGAATACGCTACCTGCCTGCACACGTATGCCCAACGTATTTAACGTATATAGAATCATTTTGTACTCCATATTAAGAACCAACTGAAATTCTGGATGTCCATATTTATACATACCAAACGTGTGAGCATTACAGAAGCCGTCGATAAAGTTGTATTCAATCTCTCCGCACACGTCACATTTGTGACCGTTACATTCAAGCAATACTATCCAATCAATTTTCTTATTCATTGTTATACCTCCTACTTCTAGTTAATTTGCCCATAAAAGATATGCGGAACTTAAGACAAGTTCCGCAAAGATTATTAGACATTGAGTCTTGATTAAATTGTTTTATTCGCACTTTGTGCTTCCTCCTGTTAATAGATTTGCCGCATTTGCCTTTTGGCTTTTTTTGCGCTCAACTTGTTTCTGCGTATTTTGTTCAGATCCGTCAAGTCTAAGTCAATAATCTCTGCGCCGGATAACGATAAATCCTTACTGCAATAGACAGAATCAACCATTCCCCTGCGCACTACAATAATCAGCCTTTTTGATGTATCTATCATTTTCTGCTCCTTCTAAGAAGAATATCGGTTATACCATCGAGAACCGCAGGATGAGTATTCATTTCCAGTTCACGCCGTTCAAACTCATTTTCGGTAATGTCTATGGACTTTGCCCATTCTTTGTTCCTTCGAGAATAGCGGCCGTCCGAGTCGTGGCTTTGTATGGTCAACGCACACAGATAAAGAAGACTCTCTAATCCGTAACGTTCAATTAATTCTTCCACGAAACCGTCTTTCAGCCACATACCGTCAAAGTTCTCTGCTATTACGCCCTGAAATGCCTGCTTGCATTCTTTTAAATCTTTTGTTTTTGCCATAGTTGTTTTCTCCTAATTGAATATTTCTTTTGCCTGCTCAGGGAAAATTTGTCTGAACAGTTCTGCATAGCGTCGATACCCGATATCATTTAACGGAGCCTTTAATGACGTTTCTGCCCATGAGATCATTTCTTCTTCGGGCACATTGTACCGATCCGGAACGAACTTGTTCCCATCATAGTGCGGACATTGAACGCGCATTACTTTTTCCATTTCGATTTTTGACGTAGTACGCATAATCATCTCCGCTCTTTTCCTTGCAATCGAGCATAACAGTGATTCCATGTATCCCAGCTCTTTATAAAAAACCAGTCTGGACTGTAATTGTCTTATCGCGTTAAACCGAAGCTCGCGTACTTTGTTCGGCATATCGGCCGCTATGATTTCGGCTATAAAAGGTACAATGACCAATATATAATCGATATCGTTGTTTTTAAGTTCTTCCATTTTTACCTCCGTGAACTTGCCAAGAATTTGTTGTACAGCTGCTGCATTGCCACGCCCTGAATTTGACTTTGCATAACAATCTTATACGGTTTACGAAATATTAGACATTTATTGTTGTCATAGAATTCCATTCTTTCGATATTCAAAGAAAATTGTCCTTCGCCGTGCTCATCGGAATACATTCCTACCTCTTTAACACGCATCATCTTTAACCTGTCGAGTTGTCCGGTAGCCAAATGTGCATTGAAACAAACGCCTTCAAATTCCGTACTGAATCCGTTCTTACCGCGCTGCACCCAACTTCTCTTCCAGTTTAGCGATACGGTTTCTCCGGATTTTAACTGCACTTCGATGAAGTCGATTATCAGGTCTTTGACATCGGTCTTTACTGTTAAATACAGTGTCATGGTTTTACCTCCTTGATAAATTTTTATATATAAAACAGGAACACCTTTCGATACCCCCGGAACATAAAGTTATAGAAACCTTTCAGTTTCTGCAATATATGAAAAAAGCACTCAAAGAGCAAATTGCTCTCTGAGTGCTTTGTGACCTTTCGGCTAATATATTAATTTATGAGTTGTCTTACTTCTTCGTATCCAATATTTCCTGTACTCGTGTTTGGATGAATGCCTCAATGGTTTTCAGTCGAGCACTGGGCAAATTATACTTTGAATGCTTTTGGAACTTGAAGTTGATCAGCTTGCGCAACTCTTCTCTCTGTCTATCCGACAAAAACTCTTTGACCAGTGCGTCATAAGATACACCATCAAATGCCGGACTTCTGGTTTGAGCATACTTTTCGATTTCGCGCAGATCATCCTCCATCGCATAGTTGAAGAGCGACAACCCGTTATCGAAAATGGGTGCAAACGCTATCGGCTCATTAGTTGCATTATCGACCATTAAACCAAAATTCCCGAAATGCCTATCGTCATTAAAGATAATAGCGTCGAATATCATCATATCGGCAAACTCGTCATAATAACTGCCGCCAAGTGATTTCAAAAATTCAACTGTCTTCGTTAATGTGCAATTCGGTAAAAATCTATGGATCGGAACATACGATGTCTTAATGTCTGTAAACAGCTCACATGTGGAACACACGAGTCCTTTCCATTTGGATAAGCCGTAGGTAACATGTTTAAGTCCCATTCTTTCGGCGATTTGCGCCGCATAGAATTCGGAATACGGTTCTTTCCCCGCATTGGCTGCTCCTGACGTACCGCCTTTATATAAATAGATTTTTTTGTTAATCCTTCTCCAGCATTTACGAAGCATTCCGTTTGTCGTATATTCCGGAGACGAAGTAAACCCTTTGCGAGTTGTACTGCCGTAACCAGTATAGGCTATTAAAGCCAACGTGCGAGCAAAACTATTCTCGTAAAGATTGTAGTCTGCAAATTTTCCGCAGAATCCCTCCTCGACAATCCAATAACTGTCGTTAAGAGAAAGACCTTTACACAACTGAATAATTCCGATTGTATCATTATGAGAAAGTCCGCTTCTCGAAAGAATCTGATCAACGAACTCTCTATTTTTCGGTATCACTCGAGATGATAACCATTTTGCAAGACCTTCGGGATTGAGAGTCAACCCAATCGGCAGCAAATGTTTCAACTCGTCGTTCACCCAATCGATATGATAGACAATCTCACCCAAGCCCGTTCTTTCCAAACGGAACTTCAAAAGAACATTGTCATATTGTTTTAGTTCAAATGTCATTGGATACCTCCTTTTGAGATTGAAACCCTGCTTTGATATTATAGCACGAAATATAGAAAATTTCAACTACTAACAGGGCTTTATTGAATTTTATATGTAACGGCGCATCATAAAATTTGCCGAGAAAGTGAATTTATGGAGTCATTGCCTACTCCGAATCTATATAAAAGCGCACCAAGAAATCAATTCTCGGAGCGCTGGGTTGCCTTTTGGCCAATTAAACAAAAATGCCTGCACGAAACAGACACTTTGAAACTCAGAAACTATTATTGCCAACTGCAATAAAGAAACTTATGAAATCAGTATAACACATCTTAAACCAAATGACAATATTTTCCTATAACTGATTTTGTCGAATTAAGTCGATTATAACATAACAACTCTAATAGTTTAAAAATGTGAGAAAATAAAATCAAAAGCACGCTTAACATAGCACCCGATAGTTTTTGTTGCTTTTGAATTAAATGAAAAAAAAGGAGCTACGCAAACAACGTAGCTCCTTTTATATTAATGAAATTTTACTTAATTTTTTTTATATTTTCAGGCTGATCTGTATCTAAAATTTTATTATCTGTAGCATCTATGACTTTTTTACAGTTACTGCAAATAAAGATACCATTCGTTTCAACCAAATTAAGTCCTTTATTTTCTGCTCCACAATTCGGACATACTTTAACAGTCATTTATATTACCTTCCTTAATTATAAATTTTATCATATTTTAGGGCGAAAGTCAACGAGCATTATGGCTATATCACAACTTTGCAATCACACTGCTCTTTTTTATGAATGGATCTTCCCAAAACCGAGAATCCCAAGAATTATCCCGATTATCCCCCATTACAAAATAGCAATTTTCAGGTATCAAATACGTTTTCCCTTCCGCTTCTATTTTCTGTCCGGCTGTTCCTGCGATACGCTTTACCAAAATCTTGTCTTCATGCTCAAACACAATAATGTCGCCTTCGCTTAAATCGCCAAAGACTCGCATACCGAATATCAGACTATTTGTTTTTAACGTCGGTTCCATCGACTCGGAAGGAACGAAACCGATAAAAAACACGGTTTGAAATAAAATAAAAATTCCGATGAACACCGCCACCGGAATCAAAAAAATCATTCGCTTTTTCACGCCACTACTCCTTTTATTTTTTAAGTGCTTGTTTTACTTTCAAAAGTTTCTCACTCTCCTGCAGCACAAGATTGCAGTAATATTCGCCGAGATACCCGATATGAGCTTGTGAAAGCGGAGCGCTTATAAGATTAGCAAGCCACATATAGGCTTCTTTCCTCGTCATATATCCTTTAAGATGCAATTTATCAAACTGCCTGTGCGTCGTAATTCTCAATGCCCGCAAATTATGGTCCGCCATTGTTCCCATCGGAATTCTTGTCCCCGGTTGCACGCGCACATAAGCGTCGCAATCAGGATAATGCGAACACACACACAGCATTGTTCCGCTGCTATTATCCTTGTAAATTCCGTCCGCGCTTCGATAGACTACGGTTCCGCCGCAATACGGACATTTTAGCGTACTGTAATTTATAGATTTTTTCTTTTTGTTAGTTTTCATTATCGTATTCCTTAGATTCTTCCGCAAAACCCATAAAAATAAATACAGAGCCAGTACGATGCAGATTAGTCACGTGCATCCCTGACTCTGTACTATTTACTAGTCTCTCGGCTTTAATTCTCAACGAGCCGCGCCATTGTGGATTCGCTCATTGCGCAAAATCCGTAACGATTCCCTGCCTTACGAACAGGTCTAACGCTGTGAATTCCCAACGTATCGAGAGCCTGGGCGCAACCCCTTGCTATGTTTAAAGTGTATCATATCGGCATAATTTTGTCAATCCTTTATTGAAAATTTTCTCTATTTTTCGACAAAATAATGTCCAAAATTTTTGATTTCAGTATTACAATTTCCTAGACTGATTTTAATAGTGATTGCGCTATATTTTCGATTATTAGGATCTTCTATGTCTACGTTTTTTGATGAATAAGAACACACCGCACCCCGTTGTGACAAGAACGCATATTACAATAAGAGCAATGATCCCCCCGTCCATTTTATATTTCAACGTAAAATTATATTCGTTTGTGTTGCCAGCTTCGTCGGTTACTACAACGCGGTATTCGCCGTACTCTTTAAGCTCGCTTCCAAGTTCATAAGAGATAAGTTCGCCGTCTTTATAGACTTCGACTGTTGCAGGTTCGGAAAGGTTATCGAGCGTAACGGATTTACCCGAAATGCCGCCGTCTTTCACTCCGATAAGGTCGAGCGTAGGTGCGGTGTTGTCAAGTTCAAGAATGAACGAATACGTCATTCCGTCGGCTTCTGCCGTAACGGTATAAACTCCGCTTACGGTAAAGTTCAAGCGATTGCCGTCGTGCAAAACTTCTTCGCCGTTGCGGTCGATTGTGAGTACGGAAACATTCTCGCCGAGTGTGTAATCAAGCGTCGTTTTTACGCCTTTTACAATTCGGAATTCAAAAGATTTTTCATTGCCGTAAACATCGCGCAATACGAATTTATAGTAACCTTCGTCGTCGAGAAATTGCCCGAATTCATAGTCCAAAATCAAATTATCTTTGGTTACGGTTGCGGTCAGTTTTTCACCGTTTGTAACTTGAACATTGCCGTTCGATATAAGTCCGTCGCCAACGTTCGCCGAATATGAAACGCTCTTGTCAATAGTCATTGAGAACGTAGTCGTATTGCCGAATTCGTCGTTTATGCGGAACGTATAATAGCCTTCATCGGAAAGCACGTCCCCGAATGAATAATCGAAAAACTCGCCGTTTTTCGTAACCGAAACGGAAAGCTCTTCGTTATTGAAAACGGCAACCGTATCGCTGGTTACTTCGACGTTTTGCATAGGCTGATTACCCATAACGACATAGTAGTCGAGCGTCTTGTCAATCGTAAATGTTTTTGCAAACTGCGTTCCCAAATCGTTCGTTGCCGTAACGATATAAACGCCTTCGGCGGAAAGGATTGCACCGTTTTCAAGCGTTACGGGTTCGCTGCCGTTCAACGAATAGACCACGCTTTCAATGTCGCTTTCCGACCAAGATACGGTAACGTTCTTGTTCGTAGTCGAGCCGTCCGCAACGGTCAAATCGAAGTTAGGCGCAAGTGTGTTAACGACAAATCCGTAATCGGAATAATTCTCGTTATCAGTCAAACGGAAAAGGCGAATATCATAGATTCCGCTGTTTTCGTCGGTCGCGTTAAAGAATAATTCGCCGCTGTAATCTGTGGTATATGCTTGTCCGTTTTTGGTAACGACAGCATAGTATTTTTCGCTGTCAAATGTAAAAGTAACATCGGATTTTGTTTTGCCGCCGTTTTCCACGCCGATAAGTTCGCCTTCGGGCAATGCTTTAACAAACACATATTCTTTCGTAATAGTACGTCCAAAGTTGTCGCGCAGGGTAAGAACATAAGTTCCCGCACGGTCGAATGTGTAATTCAGAACGCTTGCGGATATACCGTCAAGCAGCGCACCGTTTCTGCGTACTTCAAGGAATACAAGCGTGTCGAAACGCTGTTCAAGTGTGATTGCCAAATCGAAAGCCGTGTCGTCGGCATTATTATTTATCGTAATCGTAGCGGGATTGCCCACAATAAACACCGTAAACGAATAACCGTTGCCAAGCCTGTCATATGCGGAAAGCAGATATTCGCCGCCTATTTCCAAGTAAGGAAGCTCGTCGCCGTAAGTGTAATAATTTGTTTTGCCGTTGTTCTTTACGGAAAGCACCGACCATTTATCGGCGTCCAAAATTGCCTTTACGTCAAAACTTTCGTAATAGTATGCCGCTATTCCCGTAAGCCCGTCTTTTGTAATGAACAATTCGGTTTCCGAGCCGTTGCCGTAAATCGTTGCGGTTACTTTCAATTCGGGTGCAACCAAGTCCAAAAATCCGTAGAATACGGTTGCATTTCCCGCTTCGTCAAGTTCCGTAAATTTGTACAATCCGCCTACGGTTACTTGTGCATCGAACGCAATGCCGTATTCAATTCTTATTCTCGTTCCGCTTGCTCCCATAAGTTCCGCAAACATTTCCGATCCGTCGGTTCTATCAAACACAAATCCATTTAGAACGGGTGCGCTTGCACCGTCCGGCGCAGTAAATACATTGTCGCTCATGCTGTCCGCAGAATCGCCGTAAACATTGTCGCCGTCAAGAGTAAAATAGTTAACGGTTGAAACGTTGTTCTTTGCATAATAGGCTATAACACCGTTTAACCTTTCGCGGTTAAAATAATACAGTCTGCTGTCGGGATTAGCTTGCGATTTATAAAGCCAATAAGTGCCTGTACGAACTTCGTCGCCGCCTACGACAAGGTGGTGTTGATTAAAGTCTTCTAATCTATCGAGTGAAAGAACGGTTACATTCGCTTTGAACTCCTTATCGCAAGCGAACGCAAGAGCTTCGTTGTAATCGGCGAAAGAATAGTTCTTTCCATCGAATTTGACGACATACCACCTCGTAATCATTTTCGGTTGCGACTGCAATTTATCCGCATTATATGTCGGTGCTATCGTGTCAATCGTTACACTATATGTTGCCGTGTTTTGAGCGGAATCGGTCAATCTGAACGTATATGTTCCGTCTTTGGAAAGTACGGTATTTTTCGTATAAGAAGAACCGTTTACGGTCGCTGTAAGATTTCCGTCCCAAGTAAAGTACACCTTACCGTTCGTAATCGCACCGCTCCCGATAGGGGCATAGTTTGCGTACATTTGACCTGTCGGCGGAATGGTATCAATATGTGCCGTGAACGTGCTTTTATTGTTTGCACGATCAGTCAATATCACGGTGTATCTTCCGTCTGCCGTTAAGGTTCTGCCGCTTGCGTAAGTGTTATATTCGCCACCGTTGTGAGAATACGTTGCGGTCGTTCCCGTTTCGGTAAAGTGGAAAGAGAGCGATTTATTCGTATATCCACCGTTCGGTAAATTCGTTCCGTCGCTTTTCCAATTACCTGTGGGTGCGAGTTTGTCTATGTAGACCGTAAATGTGCTTTCGTTACCGGCTCTGTCGTTCAAGGTCAGGTTGTACCTTGTTTCCGTTCCGCTTGCGGTTGTAAGTGTTTTACCGTTGCCGCTTTTATACGAAAAGAATTCCGAATTGCCGTTCCATTGCACGGTTGCTCCCGTATCTTTACTGTCATCTATGATAGTGTCGTCCATGAACGATACGGATTGATCCGAGTTAAAGTAAAGCGTCGAACCGCTCGTGTAACCATTACCGTCAATCATAATGATAGGTTTACTTCGCACAATATGATAAGTAAAATTGCCGACAATTCCCGTTGCGCTTGTAACCGTAATTGTGTAGTGTCTATCCGTATATGCGCTGCCTATCGTTGTATTTGTATTAAGCGTATAGTTGCAGGTCGCTCTGCCGGAAGAAGTATCGCAGGTTACTTTTATTCGGTCGTTTGGATTCAAATAAATATCGGTATCAATGTTTTCCGATACGCTTAAATCTTTACTGAACGCAAGTTTATCGTTGCGGAAGATTTCAATGTGCGGGGCGGTATTTTCAAGATAGACGGATGCTGTTGCGGATTGATTTCCGCTACGATCTATGGCGTAAAAGTAATACCAACCTTCGTCAGAGTTGGCGGGGAATATAGTTCCTGAACTATATTCCGCGTAAATTCCACTTACGGGTGTTTTGCAATATAATTTTGATATGCCACTACCATTATCTGTTGCCGAATAGGAAAAGCTCTTGCCAACACAACCGCCGCTCGTTACGACTGACCCGTTAGAGCGAATCGTCCCCGTAGGTGCAACACTATCGTAATAAAACGAGAGCGTTTCGGATGCTGTTCCGAAAGCGTTTTCGGCGTAAAAATAATACCAGCCGTTCGTTGTAGAAGTAGTATAAGTTTTGCTTGTGGTTGACGAATACACACTGCTCGTAGGCGTTTTATAATACAATTTATGAAACGAACCGCTGCTTGCGGTTACGGTTACGCGATCGTTTACATAATCACCATTTTCAATCTCTATATCCGTTGTGACACTTTTCATTGACATAGTAATTTTGTCGCTAACAATTACTAGCATTCCAGAAAGGTTTGAAGTCGAAAACATCATTGAATTACCGCAATAAAAATCCATGTCGGTCCATTCATATGTGCGCGATATTGCAATCGTATAATTTCCGTAATCCAAATAAACACGCTGATTACCAAATTCTGACGGTAAAAAATGTAATGAACCGAAATCTTGGCTTTGTGAATTCTTTATTGAGCCATTTATGTTTATTTGTTTATGATAAACTTCTTCGCCGGTGTACATATCGTATTCGATTCGCCCAGCCATACTTGCAAACCAAACTGTAGCACCGGAACTGTTTTTTATACTAAACGTATATCCTGTTTCCAAATACAGATGTGCTGCCGCCGGACGGTATAACGACTGCGCATTTGTGAAGTCGATATTTATAGAATTTGAATTAAGTATTATCGCCGCTGTTGAAGTCGTTGTCCCCGTATTCTCAGAACAATAAAACTGTATACCCGTTTTAACCGTTTTTGATTCAGAATATGGATTAATATGAATATCATCCATATTACTATCAAATACGTCATGTTTAGTATGCTCCGTCTCCATTAGTGTCTGTACCGATGCAATACTCGCCGCCGATGCATACAAAGGTTTTACTGACATAAAACCTATTATCCCACATAAAATCACCAAACAAATTAATGTGGGTAATATTATATATAATTTCATTTTCAGTTTCATAAAAAATCTCCTATTTATAAAATTAATAAGAAGCATCCCGAACTTCGGGATGCTTCTTCATCTTAAGTCAAATTTTAATATTTTAGTGTCTTTTGTATTTTTTAATGAAGAAAAATAAACCTACACCTACTGCTGCCATGCAACACATTGTAATAAGAGCAATTATTCCCCCACTCATCTTATAACTTAAAACAAAACTATACGTTCTCTCGTTGCCGAGCTCATCGCATACACGAACTTCATAGCTTCCGTATTCTTTAATTTCGCTACCAAGTTCGTATTCGATTTTCTCGCCGTCCTTGTATATTTCCACCGTTCCAGCTTCGGATAAATCAGTAATTGTAACTGTTACGTTACCCTTACCGCCATCCTCAATTCCGTTCAGACTTATAGTCGGTGCGGTAGTATCAAGTGAAAGCATAAAGGTATATTCTTTGCCTTCGGACTTGCACACTACGGTATAAGTTCCGTCGATGGTAAAGTTCAGCCTGTTTCCGTCCGCCAAAACCGCTTCACCGTCGCGATCAATGGATACAATTTCCACGCTGTCGCTAAGCGTATAGTCGAGCTTTGTTTTCGTTCCCTTTACGATTTGGAAAGAAAGCGATTTTTCATTACCGAAAGAATCGTAAACTGTAAACTTATAGAAACCTTCGTCTGTGATAGCCGTACCAAGCGCATAAGAATATTCTATGCCATCTTTGGTTGCGATAAGGTTTACTTTTTCGCCTGCGCTAATAATTACATCTTCGTTTGAAATCACGCCGTTGCCCACGTTGGCTTCTACGTCCACCGATTTGTCAATAACAATAGTGAACGAAGTCGAATTGTTATAATCGTCAGAGATGCGGAAAATATATAACCCTTCTCCTGAAAGCACCTGTCCGAATATGAACTCAAACGGCGCGCCATTCTTACTTACACTCACATACAACGGCTCATTATTGATCACGGTTACATTGCTATTAGTCGTATCAACGCCAAAAGTTTCAGCGTCATTGATAATCACATCATAGTCAAGCGTCCTGTCGATAGTAAAAGTCTTTACACTTACCGTTCCCAAGTCGTTGGTTGCCGTTACGGTATAGTTGCCTTCGGCAGTAAGCACCGTGCCGTTCTCAATCTCTACCGCTTCACCACCGTTCAAGGAATAGGTTACGGATACAATATCCGTCGCCGTCCAAGTTATGGTTACGTTCTTATTAGTTGTCGCTTTATCAGCAACGCTCATACTGAAATCGGGCGCAAGCGTATTAATAACGAATGTGTAGTCTGTGAAGTTTTCCTCGTCCGTAATTCTCGTTAAGCGAATATCATAACTTCCGCTGTTTTTATCGTTAGCCGTAAATACAAGTTTGCCGCTATTTTCTGTTTCTACCGCTTTGCCGTCTTTTGTAACGGCTACGCTATATTTAGAATTATCATAAGTAAATGTTACGTCCGTTTTAGTCTTGCCGTCGCTTTCAACGCCGTCGAGCGTTCCGATAGGTAAAGCCTTGTTGAACGTATATTCCTTTTCGATTACCCGCCCGAAGTTGTCGCGCAGAATTACGGTATAAACGCCGGTGCGGTCAAACAAATACTGAAATTTGTCCGTCGTAACGCCGTTGAGTGTTTCGCCATTTCTCTTAATTTCAAGCGAAACAACCGTATCGAATTTCTGTTCGAGCGTAATGGTAATATCGAATGCCGTATCGTCGTCGTTGTTCTCAAAATCAATCAACGCAGGATTGCCGATGATGTAAACCGTAAACGAATACCCATTACCGAGTCTGTCGTATAGCGACACGGTATATTCACCGCCGACTTCCAAGCAAGGAAGCTCGTCGCCGTGGGTATAGTGATAAACCTTACCGTTATTTTCAATTACAAGCACCGCCCAAGCATCCGCATCGACGATTTCCTTGACCGCAAAACGTTTGTAGTAGTACGCTGCAATACCCGACAGTCCGTCTTTCGTAATGAGTATTTCGGTAGGCATTTCTTCGCCGATAACGGTGACGTCCGCTTTTAGTTCGGGCGCAAGCACGTCCATAAATCCGTAGAATACGGTTTCATTGCCCGCTTCGTCGCGTTCGATAAATTTGTAAAGTCCGCCAATGGTAATTTGCTTATCGAACGCAATTCCGTATTCGATTTTCACGTTTTCACCGTTACCGCTGACAAGTTGTGCAAACAGTTCTGAGCCGTCTGCTTTATCGAATACAAAGCCGTTCAAAAGCGGCGCTTTTGTTCCGTTCGGCGCAGTAAACAAGTTGTCGCTCATGCTTCCCGAAACTTCTCCGTACACGTTTTCGTCGTCAAGCGAAAAGTAATTGACTGCGGATACGTTTTCCTTTGCATAATGCGCCACCACTTCATCCAAGCCCTTACGGTTAAAATAGTACAAAAGACTGTCGGGGTTTGCTTTGGATTTATACAGCCAATACTCGCCCTCTCTTATCTCGTCACCGTTAGCTACCAAGTGATGCTGTTTGAAATCCGAAACGTCGTTAAGCACAAGCACGATTACGCTTTGGTTGAACTCGCTATTACAAGCGAACGCCAACGCTTCGGCATAGGTTGCAAACGAATATTGCTTATCCCCGATTGTCGCTACATACCATTTGGATATAAGCTGCTGCGAACCGTTGAGCTTGTCCGCATTGTATGTCGGGGCTACAGTATCAATCGTGATGACGTATTCGGTAGAGTTGTTCGCCAAGTCGGTAAGTATAAAGTGATATACCGAATCTTCGGAAAGCACGCTGTTTTTCGTGTAAGGCATACCGTTTACGGTTGCTGTAATGTCGCCGTCCCACGAGAAGAACACGCTTTTGTTCGTGATAGTTCCGCTTTGTACGGGCTGATTATTCGCATAGATTTGTCCCGTAGGCGCAACCGTGTCGATATGAGCGGTAAATGTGCTTTTATTGCCCGCCAAGTCGGTCAATACGACGTGATAGGTCCCGTCTGCCGTCAAGGTCTTTCCGCTCGTATATGCGACATATTCGCCGCCGTTATAAGAGTATGTAGCCGTTACTCCCGCTTCGGTAATATTGAACGAAAGGGGCTTATTCGTGTAACCGCCGTTGGGTAACGTTGCGCCGTCCGTTTTCCATACGCCGACAGGTGCGAGCTTGTCGATAAACACGGTAAAACGGCTTACGTTTCCTGCTCTGTCGTTTAGTGTGAGTATGTATTTCGTTTCCGTGCCGCTTGCCGTAGTCAAGGTCTTACCGCTGCCGCTTGCATAAGTAATGTGTTCGTTCAGATTGACGTTGCCCTCCGAGCTTACCGTCGCGCCCGTATTGCCGCTGTTCGTGATAACGGAATCATCGTTGAAACGGACGGGCTTATCCGAGTTAAAATGCAACGTACTACCCGAAGAATAGGTCTTTCCGTCAATGGTGATCGTGGGCTTGCTGCGGACGATATGATAGGTAAAATTGCTCGTAATTCCCGTTGCGCTCGTGAGCGTAATCGTGTAATTACTGCCCGAATATGCGCTGCCTATCGTGATATTCGTGTCAAGCGCATAATTGCTCGTTACCTTACCCGAAGACGTATCGCACGATATTCTCAACTTGTCGTTAGGGTTCAGATAAATATCGGTATCGAACGTTCCCGCGCCCGTAACCGTCTTGCTGTATGCAAGTTCGTCGTTGCGGTAAATTTCAACGAGCGGGGCTTGCGTTTCGAGATAAACGCTCGTTGTCGCAGACTGATTGCCGCAGCGGTCAACCGTGTAGAAATAATACCAACCGTCGCCCGAATTTGCGGGGATTACCGTTCCCGAAGAATACGACTGATAAGTTCCGCTCACGGGCGTCTTGTAGTAAATGTTCACTACGCCGCTGCCGTTGTCGGTTGCAGAATACGAAAACGCTTTCGAGATATATGCACCGCTCGCTATGCTCGTTCCGTTCGAGTACACTCTGCCCGTAGGCGCGGTGTTGTCATAGTAGAACGAGTATTCGGGGCTGCGGTGTCCCATAGTGTCTTCCGCATAAACGTAATACCAACCGTTCGTCGTTCCGCTCGTATAGGTGTTGCCCGTTGTGTAACTATAATTGCTGCTTGTAGGCGTCTTGTAATAGAGTCTGTTATGGTTCCTGTCGGACGCCGTAAAGGTAACGCGCTCATTCTTATATGAGCCGTTTGCTATCGTGCTTCCGCTGGAATAACCGCGCATAGTAAGCGTCGGCGAAGTTGTATCAACATTGAGCGTTCCTGTCAAAGTAGAAGTGGAGTCGTAGCGAACATTTGGAAAGATAATAAAACTCGAACCCACTTTTTTACTCCAAAAATACGAACGGCTGATTTTAATAGTATAAGTACCATCATTCAACGAAACAATGTTTGATCCAAACTCGGCAGGGTCGAAAAGCCTTAATGAGCTATCCGTGCTTGTCGTCGTTGTTGAGCGACCGTTGATATCGAGAATCTTTGTATAGTAAGTTGTCGTAACATCGTTGCCGTTTTCATCTTTGCCCGTAACCTGACTATACGAAGAGCCTGTATAAGTGGCTTGCCATTTTACTGTGCTACCACTTAAAATCTGAAACGAATAGTTTTTGTCGTAATACGTCATATATTTGTCTGACGGAAAATATAAATCAGCGGCGTTTGTGAAATCTACACAGATTGTAGAACTGTCAGATTTGAGATAGTTTGTAGACAAAGAACTTCCGTTGTTGGTCGTCCCATAGATTTTAATACCTGTATTCCGTGAAATTGTTTCGCTATAATCTGTTGGTTCGGGTTTAGGATTAAACAATGTTGATGAAACATAATGATTATTATATTCGGTGCCCGTAAACGTTTGAATGCCCGTATTACTTGCAGCATGTGCTGTAGTACGATTAACGCACAATATACCCACCCCGCTGCATAACAGCGAGGCAAGCACAATCATCATCCCGATTACAAGATTTTTCTTTGTTTTTACTTTCATTTAGTACCCTCCTTGATTTTTAATTGGGCGTTGCTATGTGAGTAATCGCACCCCAAATACGGTTCGTTTCGTGACTGATACCGAGAATACGAACTGTTACTCTTGCACCTCTGGGCGGTCTGCCGCGCTTGGGATAACTGCACAGACAATCGACGCCTCCGTCGAGAGCGACGAATACCCCGTTAGTATCAACCATACTTACCGTGCCAACATAGCGGTTATCCACAACGTAACGGCGAAGCGCTTTCTCATACGGATTCTCTGCCGACTGCTTGACCGATGCCGTAACCTTAATATTGTTCTTATCGGTTCTGTCGAGTTCCAAAATCTTTACGAGAATTCTCTGTCCCGGTCTGAAGTACTCTGCAGCATTCATAATGCGCTGATAGCTCAGCTCGCGGAGTGGGATATAAACTTCCAAACCAAAGATGTCCACGAAAATGCCGGCGCGTATAACCGATACGACACGTGCCTCGGCGCACTGACCGGAATACAGAAGATTGTTGCCTTCCCTGTCGGTACCGAAATAATACTGCTTACGCTTGGATTTCATTGCGTCCAAGCGGCTTGCCACTGCGACGTTAGCGTCCTTATCGATGCCCTTGACAATGAAGTCTACTTCGGCACCGAGACGTTTGGTCAGCAGATAATGCAAAACGTCGGCGGGATTCTGGTCTCGATAGTCGTCGGGAGGAATTACCGCCTCTTCCGCAGGGATAACGATTTTGAATGCACCGTGATATATGACTGCCATAGAATGATTGTCGGACGAACGTTCCACGCCCTGAATGGTTCCCACAAGAACTTTGCCGACGCGCAGAGATTCCATAAGGTCAATCAAGTCATTCTTTTCCTTATCCGCCTCCGTTTCTACGCTGCGCTGTTCGTCGATGGATATTACCTGAATCGGTTTTACGGAAGTGCGTTTCTTTTCGGGCTTTTTCTTGGGAGTTGCGTCCGACTCTGCGATAGACTCATTCTGATCTTCGCTTTTCTTCTTACGCTTGGCTTGTTTCTTTTCGGTCACTCCTTCCGGTTCGGATTCGTTATTCAGATTTACTGCGGGCTTTCCTATTTCCATATTCACGTCCGTTTCGGTATTAGGAATCAAATCCTCCGCTGACGCGGCTGCACTCTCTTCCTGCATTGCTACAATTTCGATTTCGGTCTGGGGTTCGATTTCGTTGTTCTTTTCTTTTTTAGTTTTGTTTGCCATAATAAAGTTCTCCTTTAAATTTAAAATTTTTTTATAATAAAACGCCCATCGGCAAAGATGAGCGTAATACTGATTTAGAAACTGCCAAGTTAAAAATCGCTTGGCGGGGTTGCCGAAGAGTAAAGTTTTTTCAATTTCTTCGGCTTAACTTTTTCCGGTTCGATTTGTTCAAGTAACGGCGCCGGAACCGTTTCAGTTTCAGGTTTTGATTCTGGTTTAGTTTCAGTAACAGGAACTGTTTCAGGAACGACCTCCATTATCGGTGGTTTATTTGGCGAAGCCCTAGGATTGTAATCGAATACTGATATTTTACTTATCAACTTCGATATAGGATGTTTCATATAATCGAGTTTATTAAGCTTGAGAATATTACACCCGCGAATTATACAAAGTAACTCTTCATTCGGTAATCTGAGCACCTCATCGGGTGTCAAGAGTTTTCTACGTCCTTGTCCTTCGTTATGTCGGTATTCAGGAATCATCTGAGCGATTGCAATCGTTTTGCGCATCGTCATCGTCGAATCTACCTGAATGCTCATTTCCCCGCTTCGGGCTGAGAAATATTCTGCAGTAACATCATCGGTACAACCCAACATCAGTTGTATATCGCAGTTGCCAACAATTTCAGCCCAAAGATTGTTTGGATACCGATTCTGCAGTTGTCCAAGACTTTGTACAACGAGCGTAACCCTTATGTCTCTTGAACGGCACACGCTAAGTGAACGGGCAAAGTCAGAACCGTCCTCTGCTCCACCAATTCTGCCAACGTTATTGAATTCATCGAGTATCAGGTTTACGGGAACATCGCAACGCCTATTTTTTCTTGAATCTGCGTACCGAGTCAGTTTTATAAATAAGAACGAAAAGAACAGCGAAGACAAAAATGACATCGTTGTGTCTTGGTCGCTCAGAATTATGTAATAGGCGCATTTACGTTTGGCAGGAGCCGTCAGGTCTATATCAGAACTGCTGGTGATTGCCTGAACCGCCTTGTTTTGCAATACCTGTAATCTCGTGCCAAGACCGAGAACGATTCCGGAACGAACAGTGTCGCTAGACTGCAAAAATAGATTGAATGGTGCACGCGCCGGATGATTAATCGGCAATTTCTCAAAAAGACTTGTGAGCTGACGTTCCCCGTTTTGCGTCAATAATTGATAGACTGCAGGAAGATGCTTAAGCTCTAAGCCACGCGTCCTATCTTGATCGATGAGTAAGACCAATGCTTTCAAAAGATTGGCTTCACCGTTGTCCCAGAAATGATCTCCCTTCCCTGAACTGGTATTCCCGATTATGACGTTGGTCAGCACTTGCGCCATCAGCGTATCACCGCCCAAGTCAGACATACAGTTCCACGAGTCGCTATGTTCCGGATTAACAAGGTTAAACACTTTCACCTCATACCCATTTTTCTTATACAGCTCTACGGTATCTCCGTATAGCTCACCTTTCGGATCGGTTATCACCACAGACTCATTCTGCTTCAAGGCTTGGAACAATGCGTTTCGGATTACCGCTCTGGATTTCATTGTACCTGATGCACCGAAGACTGCTATGTGTCGGTTGAGTTTAGTATCCTTGGGCATGCACACAGCCTTACCCTCAAGCTCACCGAGAATTACACCCTCAGCGCCTTCTATTTCTGCGACTTCAAGGTTCTCTTTAATTTCTTTCTTGGTCATCCACGATGCGGTGCCGTATGCGCCCGATTTACTTTTGGCAAATCCTCGCGGATCTCTATCCTTGCTATCAAACCTATCGTGCAATTTTACAAGTGCAAAAATCAGTCCGCCGACAAGCACTATCGAGAACAGTCCTTTTAGCCCGTCCGGAGAGAAAGCCTTCACAATGCACACGAACGGATTCCAGTTTACCGGTTCAACCATTGTCACGCCTACAACTCCGCCCGCACTGTTCCAGTCCGCATAGTTCCTGTATAACTGACTCAGCGCACCGCACAGATACAGCAACGCAAGCAATCCCAGTATTACAGCGATGATTATGATGACTATTCGCTTTGTAATTTTAATCTTCTTCAAAAATATCCCTCCTTTTCAGATTTAGCGCAGCTTCTACATCCGCCCGTTTAAGTACCCGAATCTTAGCAAGTCCGCTTAGGTACTTTTTTAGAAATGCGGCTTGGTCCTCAAAGCACAAAACCTCGTATTGATCTGCGGTTCCCCTATGTTTTTCTATTGCTTCTTCTATTGCTTCCTTAAACCGTCTGAGTCTTCCAAGGTCACTATCCAGATGCGACAACACATAAACACCTTCAACATATGCATCATATTCAAAGATGCCGCGTTCATAAGAGCGCTGCTCTTCTTCAAACAACAAATCCAATAGTTGCTCTTTCCAATTTGGAATGGTAAGCAAGCAAAGCTGTCTCATACCGATTTCGTTTAAAGGAATGAAGTGAATACAATGGTATATCGCATCGAATCTTAATTGGAGTTTTTGGTTACGTGCTGTTTCGTCCAGTGTTGCAATAGCGATCTTATATGATGCCCCAAACAGTATCGCCGAGCTCACCTTATTAATTTCAGTATTCAATCTCATAATCTCATCAAGTCCATACTGTGTTTTACTCTCTCCGTTACCACACCACTTCATAACAGCATTCCTCGTATTGTACACCGCATAACAATTGTTGCCTGCAAGGACTGCGCCGACTATTCTCGTAAATTTAGTTTTGTTTGCTTCGGTAATCCCGATTTGTTTTAGGCAACGTGAAGAATAAAAACACGGACGAACAAATTGCTTTTTTCTTATTTCAACGTTCTGCAAAATCGGAAGTTTGTTTATCCTAAATTCATAACCTGCACCCATAAACATTGCGAGCGTTTCGGCCACTCGATGGTTACGCTCAACATGCTCTTCACCACCTGAAAATTTGTGAGACCGGAATGAATTCATATAATAATCTCGTGCATCTATCCATTTCAGTATTTGAACAGCATTTTTGTACAATCGAAGTGTTTTGCGTTGTCCGTTGCCAGAGACATTTACAACTTTGACAAGAGAAATGCTTTCACCCGTTTTTGAATTGCGTATGGTTTGAGATTGTTTAAGTTTCGCAACCAACTCCTTAACTTCTTTCTCGTTACCAAGCAAATACAGTGATTGCGTCGGAAATTCTCCAGCCGCCGATAGCAGTGTTATGAGTCGGTGCAGATGACTGCCCGTGCGGAAAGTAATCATATTTCACCTCGCAAAGTATTGTGAGAATTTTTGCGCCAACGGACTGCTCTCATTGGCGCAAATTTTTCACAAATTGAGCCTCTCTATAGAGAATGAAAAAAACAGGGGTAATTTTTGAAAAGTCCAGAACTTCATTTTTACCCCTGTTTTTTTTACGATTTAAGGCTTATTTTCATAGAGCAAAACGCCTTTGTCCGGCATATTCGGTTCCATATCCAACCAATGTTTAAAATCCGTCTTGGGCACTATATAAACTTCCGTGCGTTCAAGCGAGCTTTTTGCACTGCAGTAATAATGCGTACATACTGTGGGATTATCATCAGGCAAAACATACATCGCAACCGTGTCGGTTACAAAGTTGATTTCGAAATTATCATGATCTCTGTATTGTCGTTCCGGTCTTTGACGGTCATAAACGTGCCTGTAAATGACTACACAATCTGTATATCTGATAGGTTGTTTTTCTTTGAAAAAATCGCGCATTGCCGGATAAAGAAAGCTACGGATATAGTCCGTGCTGCCTGCTTCTTTCTTAGGTAACAAAAGCGGAATTCTTACCGAAAACCAGCCCTGCTCCGTAAAACCGATTTCAACCGGAACAGTACTTTTTATTATGTCTTCTACCTTTTGCGCAGCGTTCATATAACCGGAATATGCCGGCAATGCACGGGCAAGCAACGTCGCCTTTTCAACCGTTTCCTCCATATCAAGAGCCTTATCACACGCATACTCTAAATGCCCTCTTTCATAGAAAAAGCGCACATCATCAAGCTGCGTTTTGGCGTGTTTGAGCTTGGTGTCGAGCTGATTTAATACCTTGGTAAATTGGTTACTTTTTTGCATAATTAATATCCTCCTGGGAATAAAATGTTACTTCGGGTTCATCGTTTCCACGGTAGTCAACGGTCGCAAAAAGGCACGGAGCCTTTGGCAATTTGAGCTGCTCGACCATTGATATAACGGGAAGAACAATGATATATTTTAAGTCGTCCGACGGTTGCAAGAGCCTCAAAAGGTTCTCTTCACCATCGTACAAAACGACAATTTCATAGCCTGTATTTTCCTTGAGAAAGAACAGTTGTGACGGATATACCGCCGAATAATGTGCCATCGGATCTACTAATTCTATAAATTTCAACAGTACCCAAACAGCCATAATCGTCCGCTGGTCAGGACGGCACAACGAATCTAACCCAAGATAATATCCACCGCTGACATCAGCTATCATTGCCTCTCGTTTTAAATTTTTTAATATCTTTTCTGCAGTATTTTTTGGCTTTTGTAGCATTCGCAGAATCTGGGATTTTGGCAATGCGCCGTACTGTGATAGCCATTTTACAACGTGTATTTCGTCTTGTAAAAGCATGTTTTCACCTCCTTTGCTCTCGCTTTTTATCCGCTTTCATCGCCCTCACTTTGTATTTTCTGCTTCTCGCGAAGTAGATTCTCAAGCTCCGCACGGTCGGTTGTAATCATTTCTTTCTCCGTTTTTGACGCCTTAATTACCACAGGGACCTTGTTATTGTTCGCACAAATAAGTGCCTCGCCGCGTTCAAAACGCATTACCGCTTGGAGTTCAGTTTTGGTTAATTTGAGTATGTCCTGAACATACTTTGCTTCATCTGGTTCGAGATTCAAAATGATTTTATTCTGGCTGTTATTGATGATAGCACGTCCGTATTTGCCGTCGTCTAAACCGAAAAAATCCGACAAATCCTGAGTTGCAGAAATAGCAGCACCGCCGAATCCACGTATGGTTTTGAAGATAGTCAAGCAAAAATCTGCCGCCATTTTGTTGGATGACGCGCCTACAAGCTGCCATATTTCATCAATCAAGACCGCCTTCTTTTGAGTCCTGTCAGACTTGATATTGTCCCAAACATAGTCGAGCGCAATCATCATTCCAATCGGCAAGAGCTTACCTTTTAGTTCAGACAAATCAAGAACTATGTACTTGTTCGATAAGTCTACATTCGTTTGTTTGTTGAACGACTGCGCCGAACCGCTGACAAAACGGCTCAAAATTACGCCAATTCGATAAGCTGCATTGTTGTCCTTAAGACGCTTTTGCAAGTCGCCGAGTATTGGCATAACTTTCATCTTCGGCAAGGTTGCGGAAACATCTTCATAGAGCGACGAGTTATCGTGAGTAATACCGAAATCCTCATAAGTTTTTATTAAAGCTTCGTCTAAAATTTGTTCTTCTTCGTAGGACATATCAGGCATTAGTAGCGAAAAAAATATCATCAACTGCTGGATTTTACGCGCCAGAAGTGACTCGTTTTCAGAATAATCAATTTCGTCAATCAACTGCATTTCAGGCGTTATCGTATGCCTGATTTCCATTATATTTATGCTGTGCGGCGAACCAGGGGCAAGGCTGATAAAACTACCGCCAATACGGCTACAAGCCCTTCTAAATTCGTGTCCTTTTATCGGAGCAATAGTGAAACACTGTATCCCACGCATGCGCATTCGCAATGCCAAAAGCTGCAAAGTAAAAGTTTTACCTGCACCGCTTGTCCCTATCAGATTAAGGTTCGCATTTTTATTCTTTTTCGTATTGAACAAGTCTACGACACACAGTGAATTATTATGTTGATTGACGCCAAGCAACACGCCCGAATCATCTGACATCTCGAAGCTCGTAAACATATAAGTCGATGCCGCCCCACCAGTGAGAACGTTTCTCCTGCATTTTTTCTCCAGTGTCGATTCAATTTGTGCAAACGGCATTACAGATTTCAATGCTTGTTCTTGTCTGAACCGACAGTCCGAAACGTATATATCCATAGACTTCAGAACATCAGTTATTTGTTGTCTGCGCCATACCAATTCGTCGTAAGTCTTAGCGGATACTGATATAAAAATGGACATATAGAACAAGTCTTCGTTATTGTTTGCGATGCCGTTCTTAATGTAATAGCCTGCCTGAATCGAGTTCGTAAGCTCCTCGAAATTGCTGCTCGTATCCTGTGTTCCTTTAAGCTTTGTGCGATTCAATCGAATTCTTTGCGCAACTTTATCTATTGTTTTTCCACGGTTTTCACGGGTAAGGAAAACGTCCACGTCTATGCCTTCCCCTGCATTAACAAGCATTGATATCCAACCAGCGCGTACTTTGCTCGGATACCCGTCGCCTTTTATATACAGGTACGAATAATATCTTCCGTCCATTATCAAATAAGCGATATGCGACAAATCCAACCCCCTCGGGGCTATAAAGTTTGCTATCGGGATTTCGGGTACAGAATCTTTTCCAAGCGTTCTTCCTTGAATCATCATCGTGTCAAAAACAACTCTATCCACTCTCGTAGAAAAAGGTTCATCAATGCAAGAGCGACGATTGAAGAACATATAAAGTATTTCAGACACTGCCTCATCTGCATCGTTCGGTTGCAGAATAGAGTTGCCGCACAGCGTAAAGTATGCGCGTGCATTTTGTTCCACTGTCTGCAATGCACCGTAAATCTTTCCGATTTCCTCACCGAGCGCACTTTGCGAATCGTATTGAAATATTAAAAAAAAGCGCCTTGTAAGCGCTTCTCTGTTCCCTACATCTTTTATTAATTGTATATATCCTTCGCCGAGAGTTTTGCACCGTTCGTTATCTTCCCGTTCTATATCTTCTTTCAGTAAAGCAATATGCTTATCAGAGTCCGCTCTTCGAGTAATACTTTTGAACTGCATTTTGACTGGAGAAATCTTTAACCAACTTGCAAACGTTGATATGATACTTGCCTGTTCCTCTTCTGAACGCAGCATAAAATTTATAGGCTCGATTTCAAGTATCTTTACGTAACGATTATCTGTTGTTTCAATAACCCCGTGATAGATACGCCGTATAGGAATAAATTCCTGAATTGATTTACCTTTTATTTTCACGACTGCCTCCTATTTTTTTAAAGTGTAAACACCTGCGGTGCCGCACAAATTTACAAACATGACCGATGTACTGAAATAGCGATTCCCCGTCAATGCCCATCAAGGCAACAAGCGCGATTGGCAACAGCGTTGCAATCATTATTACAATGCGAACAGTGTCTTGCATTGGTATAAGTTTCAATTCTATAAAACCAATAACAAGCACCAACACAAGTGCTTCGAATAAGTTTCTTAACGATAACATTCCGCCAAGTATTTTCCCCGAATCCGTATAGTTTGCGGGTATTGCATAAATATTTTCTGTTTCTTTTTCGTCCATTACGTTCCCTCCAGTTTTTATAATTTGGACTCTCCATCAAGTGTCAGTTTAAGCGATTGCGTCATAAAATCTATTGCCTCACCGTAGGTGATGTCAAACTCACCGTATTTGGCATTGACATCGACTCCAAACGCGCTTAGGAAAAAGCTGTTATCAAAAGGCTGAATAACGCATTTGACAAACCTGATTATCTCAGTTCCAATAATTTCCAACAAATCGGATATAATCGGAATTTCTACTTGTAATACCTCATATGTAACGATAAACATCCGATCTATTATGTTTCGCATTTTATAGACCATATTGCCTGCGCTAACATTGTTCTGTTGCATTGACGCAGAATACACCGCCAACGCATAGCATACGTCATAATCGGCATTCGAATTATCTTCAAGTTCATCCATAGACATTTCGTAATCATATCCGCCCTCTTCGATTATTAAGTTAACCTTATCAAGCGCATATTGATGTCCTTCGACAATTGTTTGATTAACGCTATTGGAAAGCTCCGAATAAGCCGCATTAATAGAGCTGCCGGAGTAATCCTCCGACAGCCCAAATATACTATCAAAAATTATAGCAGGAAGCGAAATCACGGTTACGACTATAAAAACTATTATCAAGCAAATACTTATTAGGATCTTAAATAGCGTGTGCCGCATTGACCATGCAGCGGAAATTATTGCTCCCCAAGGGCCTCCAGCGGCAGTACCAGCCGCTATATTTGCTACTGCTTTACCAGCTGTAGCTCCAGCTTTTACCGTTGCTGTTGCAGCATTAACAGTTGCTTCAGCTCCTTTAGCCGCCGCTTTTTGCGCCACTTGTTTTCCAGTTTTTTTAGCTGCGTTCGCCATTTGTTTTGCCGCTTGACCATAGTTGTCTTTACCGTCACCAGTTTGTTGTTTCATAGATTCCGACATTGCTCACACCTCCTTCTACTTGCGTTTTGGGACATAGTTTTCTCTGTTACTTCTGCTATGCGGTTCGCCAAATTTATTAGGTGTTAAACGGTAACGAACTGTTTCAGTCTGCACTGTTCTTACATTTTCACCATCATAAACAGGCTTTCCATCTTCATACACAGGTCTGCGCTCTACTGCAGGCTCTCCTTGAATTGCGTACCACTGACTACCACTAGCATCTTCATATGTACGGTAATCGCCGCGGGGCGTTTCGTAACGTGTTGCATCATAGAATGCCGTTCCTGAGCCGTCATCATGTCGAACTTCAAAATGACCGTCTTGACTGCTAGAAAAATTAACCGTAGATATGTCTTGTTCATATCCCGGCATAAATTGCTTAAATTGTGCACAATTGTATTCTCCGGCAGCCTCTCCAACCTCAAATGCAGGTGATTCTGCATTCGGAGTCATCGCATACCAGTCAACCCCGTCCGAGTCTTGCATTACAGTATGCGGCGCTTCCGGTTCATCAAAATATGCACCACTGTACCATAACGAGTTGCCAGAAGCACCACTTGCTTCCAGAACTCCATCCCCGACAGTTCGAAGACTCGTTCCTTCTTCTGCGCTTGGAAACATTGCGGATACCTGCGCAGCTTCACTTGTCGCCCCTGTAAAATTAGGAGTTCCAAAGAAATCACTTGCACCGTTACCGCTCGCCATTTGGTACCATTGGCTTCCGTCTGATGCCGTTAAAACCGAGTGCGGCGAGTTTGGTTTTTCAAACTGACTTGCATTGTATAAACTTATTGACGACGTTCTTCCGTCGGCTCCTGTTGCTGTTGTTGCTATTTTTCCGCCGGTAATCTGCGTACCACTTAAAGATTTACCCTTTAAGTTTGGAAGATAATTCCCCAAACTTCGGTCTGCGATATTTCCTGCGATTCCTCCAGACTGATTTGGCGCTCTGTTTGCTACCGATGAAATAGAATCACCATTGAGTGTTGCACCGTTTTTGGCGGCAAGACCTCCGAATGCTCTTCCGATAAACCCAAGCGGTCCGCCTGCACCCATTCTAACTCCACCTTGTACGACAGCATCACGAATGTATGAGTTACCTTTAAATCTATCCGTAAACTTACCTGCAAAACCTGCAATTCCGCCAGTTGCACCTATTGGACCGCCACCACCGCCTCGGAATACACTACCTGCACTGCGGAAACCGCCCAAGCCGCCCATAATTACACGGGATGCAACCAGCATTTCCATACCGAGTCCTGCACCAGTCTGGGCAACATTTAATCCGATCGATGCCAGATATGAGTCAAAACGTTGAGCAACCTTTAAAAACGCTAATGCACAAAACAGCCATAAGAACACACTGCCGTGTCCGTTTGATAATGCTCCACCGGAACCCAAGTATTGTCCAACTGAACTGTTAAAAGCTCGCAAGAACCAAACGTTCATTACAAGCAACAATAACTGTGAACCTACCATTCGGCACCACGACCTGAAGACTTGACTCGTATCCTTAGATGCGCCCAACGCATAAGCCAAAGGCGATGTATAGCAAAGAACACCGACAACAACATACCGCTCAACGACCTCGAGCAAGAGTTTGAAGTAATTCCATCCTAATGCAATCATGAGAATTATTACAAGCAATGAACCGACTATCGATGTGCCAGCTGCGACCGAAATAAGACCGCTTCGTAATACCGATTCTATCCCCGCAAAAGTAAAGTCTTCCGCTCCCATCGTTACATCCATTAACGCAGTATAAGGCGCACGCGCTATCTTTAATACATATAAGAACACCGGTTTTGCAAAACCAATAAGCAAAGCAAAAACAACTGCACGCATCAAAAGCGTAAGCGGATTTTCTGCTTCCGTTATAGGACCGCCAAATGCTCGGAACATTTTCCAGATTGTTATCAAGAATAAAAGCGTCCACGCGGTAAACTGAATTATCGTGAACGCTTTAGATACAAACGGAAAATATTCTTCCATAGCGGTCATATCCGTGCCAAGTGCTCCGAGAAACAAACCTGAAACAGCGTCCATAAGTTTTGTCACGACACTACTTACCCAACCGACTATTCCATCAAATATCCAGTCTAACATATTTTAATCACCTCCTAATAAATTTTTGTCGTTACCCCAACAATCCCATCCTTGCGTCTTCTGTCTTGCGAACAATTCAATTCGTGGCAAATTGCCAAGCAGCTGCACAATACGGTCTCGCACTTCGTCTGGCTTCCTACTATGTTCTCTACGCTCCGAAATAACACAACTTGATACTGCATTAGAAATTGGTTTCATTTTACCTTTAATTCCTAATAAACAGACTTCACAATTGCTTTTGGTATAATATCATATACCAAAACATGGTTTTGCACTTTTCTTATAAATCTTTATCCAGCTAAAACCTAATGTGACATAGTGGAAACCCCAAAACTTAAATACATCAACTTGCTCTAACAACTTAGGGAATGTAGTCCACATAAAAAGCGCACAATTTTCATCTGAAATTCGGCTTATAGGTAAATTTTGAATGTCTTGAATCTTCATAACATCATAATGTCCATTTGCACCTCCGCCGAATTTCGTCGCAAGATTATTTCTTTTATTGTATGCCCAAGGTGGATCCGCATAAATTATTTGATACTTTTTCTGAGTTGTAAAAATGTCTTCCATTAGCCACCATAATTGCCGCCAATAATTAACGGCTGAATGTATGCAACAATGAAACCAAGCGAATTAAGAATTATCCACGTGATTACAATGCGTTTAAGCCACGCTGTTGCTTCATCTACTGCTTTTTGGTTGCGCGATACAAGTCGTACAATTAGTGCAACTGCCGCCATCGTTACTGCCACGATTGTACTGATTGCCACAATCTGTCCGTAAAAGTCACGCATTATTGCACTAAACCTGTCCCAAATCGTTTCAGATTCCGCAGCAAATACCGGTTGCATAACAACAATCATTGCTGACACAAATGCAATAATCGTCCAGTAAACCGTCAACATACTTTTGCGTCCTCTCTCCTGTTTCAACATAGGCACTACCTCCTTATTTAATTTTTGCAACAAAAAAGCCGTCTGAACTATTTTGTCCAAACGGCTTTTTGAACTGCCTTCACTATTCGACGCTAACATAATAACACATTGTCATTTGCAAGTCATCCGCTTTTTTCTGCCAACTTATTGCCAAATATGTGCCATTTTATCGTCTTGTTTTTTTACCATATAAATTAATATTTTGGAAATTGTTTAACACACTTATAATAAATTTATTACAGTGTACAATAAGTTTTATGTTATAAAATCACCACACCTCTAATTTTATAATTTAAAAATATTCTATACTTTCTAAAAATGCCTTAATTGTTGGCAATTCTATTGCTTCTCGTATGGATTGTATATTTCCATATTTGGATATAGACAAACTTATATCTATGTCAATCTGTGTTTCTCCATATCTATTCTTTTTAAAGTCATACATTTCTTCATAATGCTCGACTTTGGCAACCTCATCTCTGTAATAGAGCCCAACTCCCTCACAGGCACCTCGTTTAACCGGAATGAAATCATCCATCTTGATCAAATTGCTGTTGGCCTCAATAATTTCTTGCGTTTCTTTTTTCGCACAACAACCATGATTGTGAAAATAAATCATAATTATCAGCCCGTCAATAGATGCCAATTCCAATCTTTTACTACCAAACTTAACAGCTGAACTAACATTTAAATAAAAGCCTTCTGGTAAAGCAAAAGAATAATTTGAGCCATATAATTTACCATTTTTTATTTTTAACATAATATATACTTATTACCTACTAATTTTCGTAATATAAACCAACTAACTAAATAAATTATTGCGCTAATAGCAATGCTACGCTGCAACTTAGATAACTGCTATTTTTTATTTTACGTAATACAATCAAACCACATATCTTTAAACTTATAGGTTAAATAATAAAAACTTTCAACTAAATTTTCATCTCTTATCTTGAGTAAAAGGTGCAACTCATATCCTTGTTCAACTTTATGCAACTCAAAAAATGAAACTTCTGTATTTTGAGGCGCAATCTCTTCTTCCAATGTTTCAACATCAGACAAAACGAAAATAATCTCTCCATCCAATTCAATATAAAGATCTTTTCCTTTTTTAACTATACTCGTAATATATGCATCATCAAACAATTCTTCAATTGAATAAATATAACTGTGTTTCTTAAACTGATTATAAATTGTTAATTCTCTCGAAGTTTTTATTGAATCTATTTGGCTTCTTTCTAATTTTTTTGTTGCTGCTTTTATTCTAGCATTTGTATATCTTAAGATAGCCTTTTTGACTTTTTGAGTTGCATATCCCATAGCAAGTAATCGCTTATCTTTTACTTGCATTAAAATTTCTTCAGGCAAATATGTAATTAGCCTTAAACGATTTATATATTGTGATAAGAAATCATTTTCAGGCGAATGCATTTCGCTTTCTAATTCAGTTTCACTATAGTCTGAATAAAAAGTAAACGTAGCCGGCATTACCATAAAGTTCAATTTATTCTCTTTATCCGATATATTGAACTGCGTTTTTACCGTTTTAATATCCGCCTTTGCAACCCCCTCATCTCCATTTAAAAACACAACAGGCATTGTCTTTTTTTCTATTGAGTTAATCGCACAATATATTTCCTGAAAATCAAAATCATTTCTTAGTTCTTTTGTTAAAACTTTCATTTATCGCCTCTAATATTTTAATTTTAGCTATTTAAATTGACCAACCATCAATCACACTTATGATTGGCTTTTTCTGTTTGTATGCATATTCACATGCCATATATGCACCACCAAAATGAGCCACAACTCCAGCTACAATATAATCAACTTTGTTAACCAAACATTTGTTAGTTTCAATTATAGCAAGTCGCTTTGGAACACTTCTTTCTAACAAATAAATACTATCATCAAAATATTTTGGCAAAGTAAATACGCTGTCTTCATTCAATGATTCAGGGATATATGAAAGTACCAATGTGTTCTTAATCTGCGGATATTTGGCTTTCAATTCATACATCAATGAGCTGCAATAAAAATCAAAATCACCGCGAAAGCCAGAATAGAATTGAATAACATTCTTATTCTCTATTAGGTCTATAATGATATCTAACAGCTTTTCTCTATACTGTTCCACTATCATATTTCTATGTCCAAAAAATGCGCAAGATTTCATAAACAATCATTTTATAGTCAATAATGAATAATATTGACTAAATAGGAAACACAATTACTTTATCATAAATTTTAGTCAATAGAGTAGTATTTTGACTAAATTTATAAAATAGTTTTAGGCAAGCTTATGGCAAAGAACCCAGAAAACAGTAATAATGTTTCAGAAAAATTTCAATATAGAATCAAACAAATTATCGATGAACAAGAATTTGACAAAAAAGATTTTCCAAAATTCGTTGATGTCAGTCCAGCAGTAATTATAAGAGCTACAAAATATGGAATTATTCCAAGTTTAAAATCTCTTATAAAAATTGCCGATAAAGTTAATGTTTCGTTATCTTATTTATTAGGCGAAACAGACAACAATGAATTTTATAAATCAGAACACCCCACTAGCTTTCATATTAGGTTAGAAGAATTAACCATTGAACGTGGCGAGAAATACTCGACTATTTCAAACAAAATGCCTTTTGCATACAACTCGATTTATGAATGGAAACGAACCGGTTGTTTGCCATCACTTGAATATCTTAATGCTTTGGCTGATTATTTTAAAGTACCTATCGACTATCTGCTTGGTAGAACTGATGATAGAACAATGATCAATAAATAAGATGCCGCTCCTCTTGCGAGAAACGGCATTGTAGAATATACCATTCATCGCTAAAGTTGCTAGACCATTTCTAACCTCGTATGAGATTTGTATGCGACTACAAAGTATAGTTCCACCATAACTATACTCACACGAAGTGATATTAAAAATGATCTAGCTTTTATATTGTATCAAATTTTTCATCTAAAGTCAACGTATTTATTTTTAAGTAAAAATAAAGCAATCACATTATTGTGGTTGCTTTATATAAATTTTAACCTTTTAAATAACTAATAATATGAAAGCTCAAAATTTTTGTCTATTCAAATCATTTATAAATACATCAATTCAAATAAGATTTAACAATTTCTAAAGCTTTACTAATTTACAAAGTATTAATATCGCTCTCTTCAAAATAAATGGCTACACCAATTTTATGTAGTTCTTCAATTATCTTTTGCATTTCTCTAGTTCTACGGCTGATTTTTCCCGGATGCTTAGTAACGATAACATCAAATTCTTTATTACTAGCAGCTTTTAACATTTTTAAATATCCAGATCTTTCATTATTAAAACCAGACATACCAATATCATAATAAATCTCTACAAGACAACAATCTTTTCTTTCTGCAAATTTATTACGATACTCGTCGCAGATAATTTGAAAATTATCTTTCTTAGGAATTCTTATATAAACAGCAATTTGTTTCTTTTTCATTTTTTTCTCCATATTTAATTTTACTTATTTATTGCAATAAAGTAAAGCTAATCCTTTCCCTTCTCTTTGAACTATTCTGTCGTATTTTAACTAATTTCAATATCTCAATAACTACATTTAATTTAAAAAAGAAAAACCCGCTTCGGCGAGTTTCCCCCCGACGAATGAATTTATAATGAAATTGTTCTCCTTTTCTAAGTATTTTTGTGATATAAGTCCCTTAATTACCATCGTCGGTATCCATATTATAACAAACACGTGTGTCACAGCCCCGATAATTTTGCCGTTTTGGACAATGGGACTACCGCTCATTCCCTGCACAATCCCACCGGACTTGTCAACCAGTCTTTCATCATCAATTTTAATTACGAAATTCCTATTATCTTTATTGTGCTTGTCTACTTTAACAATAGAAATATCATACTTCTTTGCTTCAAAACCTTCGAGAGTTGAATAAATACATGCTTTGCCTATTTTAACGCTATCAAGACTGCCTTTTTCAACTTTAATAAGTTTTGATACATCATAGTTCTTTGCCAGATCTCCATAAATACCGCATGCACAATTTACTGCAGCTTTACCAAGCACGGTCGAGCTTTCAAATGCGCCGCGAAGTTCTCCGGGCGTCCCTTTGACGCCTTTCTTTACGTCGTAAATAAAGCATCCGAATACCGTACCGCCATTAATTTCTACAAGCGATCCGTTGGGGTCGGTTACAGGATGTCCAAGTGAAGCAAACTTATTATTGGTTTTATCGATATAGGTTACCGTACCTATTCCGTTTATACTGTCTTTAACTAGCACGCCAAGCCTTTTTGCTTTTGTAGTTAGGTCAATAGCGGGCACAACATCGACGGTTATCGCTTCGCGCCCCCTTAAAATTGTCACTTCAAACTTTTTATATTCTTCGGCAATAATATTGTTTACATCTTTTGTGCAATTAACTTCTCTTCCGTTAATTTTATCAATGATGTCGCCCGTTCTTATTCCGCTTTCACGCGCAGGAGATCTCATTCCGTCGGAAGTCATAACTTCGCAAATACCTATCACTTCGACCGTAGTGGTATTAAGAGTAAATCCTGCCGGAAACCCGCCAAGATACAGAGTCTGTGTTCCCGCCGATGCCGTGATTGGCGAAAATGAAACTATGCACAGCAGCATTACAATAAATACCATTAAGGTTTTAAAAATATTTTTTCTTAAAAGCATAACAGTAGTATTGTGTGCAAGATTGACGGCAATATACAAAAAAATCAGCGGTAAAAGCACACCTCTAATAGGGAATCAAATACTAAATTTTTAAGAGTTGTACTTTCAAGCGATGACAAAAGCTCTCGAACGATATGTTCGAGAGCTTTTTAAATACACATTTATTTTCAAAGATAAGTTGAAATTTACCTTATTTTGATTATCTTAACTGTCGCAATTTTTTAGACTGGCGTACAATTCCGAATATACATAAGCCTAACACTACCGACGAAACCGGAATTAAAATACTGTAAACGATTAAAGCTGTATTGCGTTTTAATGATTCCTTATTAACAGACAGACAGCACATCCCATTATCGGCAATAAGCATTTTCATTATCGGTTCGTCGGCTATCATTTGCTTAATATACAGCTCTCGCGCACTCAACTCATCTCTTGTTGTGCATTCAACGGTATCTAAATATTCATCTGTATATGTGTTGCCATTGGCATCAATATATTCATATACTATGTGAAAACGCCCGCGCCATATTCTCATATAAGGTTCGTCTGGATTTGTTAATCTATAATCATCATAATAGTACTTATAATGAGCATCAACCTCAATGCCGTTTTCGTATAAATACTTCACTGCTTTTGGGTATTTTAACGCTTGCGGAAACTCACATATTGTAATAACAAGCAAGACACTTGATATAACCGCAAAAACGCAAGAGATAATTAAAACTATTTTTGCGTACTGTTTTTTACTGTCTTTTTGTGTTTTCATTTAATCTCCGCTAAATTACTGTTTATCTTACTGTCATTATATCACGAAAAATGAAAGAACACAACCGATTGAATTTTGCGGGAAATATAAAACATATATATCACTAAGCTACGAGTAGCCTAGTTCGTACACGAAAAAAATACAGAAAAGGCACAGCTTAACGCTATGCCTAAATCTCTTTATTTGCGTTTTAATAAATTCCCTATGGGAATTACGGTAAAGCCGCTGATTTTTTTAATTTTTAAATTGATTGATAAGCTCTTCTGCATGCAGCCTTGCCGCATCTGAAATTGCGTTACCGCCAGTAAGCCGTATGATTTCTTCAACTTTCTGACTTGTGGTTAATTTTTTAACCTTTGTTATTGTTTTACCGTTTTCTTCTACCTTATATATTAATAACTGAGCATCGCTTGCCGCGCATACTTGCGGCAAGTGTGAAACAGCCAAAATCTGTGTATGTTTTGAAATGTCTATAAACTTTCTGGCTACAGTAGACGCGGTAAAACCGCTTATTCCTGCATCAATTTCATCGAATATGTAAGTTGTTATACCGTTCAAATCTTTAAGTTGAGTCTTAATTGCAAGCATAAACCTGCTCATTTCTCCCCCGCTCATTACTTTATTTAACGGTTTTTTCGGCTCGCCTTTATTTGCCGAAAACTCAAAACTAATAACGTCCGAACCATTAACGTTTTGTAAATCCGCAGTTGTTATGTCATAATCGTTAAACTTTACGCCAAACTGCGCGTCGGGAATGTTCAAAGTTTTTAATTCTTTTACAACGCTTTCGCTAAAATGCTGTGCAGTTAATTTCCTTAAATTGGTAAGCCGAATACATAGCGAGTAAATTTTTTCATCACATATGCCGATTTGACGGTTAAATTTCTCAATCAAGGTTGCACTGTCTGAAATTGCTTCATATTCGGTTTGCGCCTTTTCCAAATAACCGATAATCTGTTTTTCATCAGCGCCGTACTTTTTTATTAAAGTTTTAATAAGCTCAAGTCTTTCGCTAATCTGCTTTATTTCACTCTCGTCAAATGAAAGGTTGTCCGCAAAATCAGTAAGCGTTTCACTGATATCTTCTATTTCAGCGCTGACCCCTTCAAGACGGTTATAAATTTGTAAGTAACTATCATCTATTGCCGTAATACCGTTTAATGCATGCATCGAAGAAACAAGCCCATCGCCACACCCGCCGTCGCCGCCGAGTATGTTTCGCGCTTCGTTAATCGCAGACATAATTTTTTCAACGTTAAGCAATATCTGTTGACGGGATTTCAGTTCCTGATATTCTCCTTCTCTGAGATCCGCCGTTTTAATTTCGTTAATCTGGTATTCTAAAAGATCGAGTTTTCTTGCGCGCTCGCTTTCGTCGCCGCCGAGAGAGTTTATTTTAGATTTTAACTGCCTTTTTTCAGAAATTAAAGCGGATAGTTCGCTTTTTATTCCGTCAATTTCAAGACCGCCAAGGCTATCAACCAACTTTAACTGATTTTCTTCGCTTAAAAGAAAAAAATGCTCGCTTTGACCGTGGACGTCAACAAGGTGCTGCGTTATACTTTTTAACATAGAAGCTGTTACGCTGTTGCCGTTAATTTTAATACTGCCTTTACCGTCAGATGAAAGTTTACGCGAAATAATAATGTCGCTGTCTGTTTCGATATCGTAACCGTTTAAAATTTTAACAGCTTCGGAATCTTTATCAAGGACAAACTCCGCCCGTACAAACGCTTCGTTTTCACCGTAGCGGATCATCGTACGGTCGGCTTTGCAACCGAGAACAAAATTAATTGAGTCGAGTATAACCGACTTACCCGACCCCGTTTCTCCCGACAATACGTTAAGACCGCGGTCAAACTCAATATCCGCCTCGGAAATTAAGGCTACGTTTTTAACGTACAATCTTTTCAACATCTGATTACATACACTCTCTTAACTTTTGCATAATTACTTGCGCGTTCTCGGTTGTATCAACGACAATCAAAAGCGTGTCGTCGCCGGCAACGCTACCGATAATTTCTTTCATTTGCAACGAATCCACAAAAGTGCCCGCCGTTGCACCGTTTCCGCGCATTGTTTTTATAACAATGATATTGCCCGCGTAATTAATCGTCTGAACGCATTCGCGGAAAATATTCTTCATTTTACTTGAAACCGTTTCATCATCGCTTTCAAGGCAGGCATATCTGTACTTTTTTTCTTTGCCCGAAACTTTGTAGAGCTTTAACTCCTTTATGTCACGCGATACCGTTGCCTGAGTAACTTTAAAATTTTCAAAATTAAGTTCGGCGCAAAGTTCTTCCTGCGTATCTATTTCTTTGGCGTTAATTATTTCAAGAATTTTCTGTTGTCTGGCGTTTCTATGCATTTACTTACTCCAAATGTTAAGTTTTATAAATAATTTATTGAAAAAATCACTGTCGCTACGTGTTATAAACTCAATACAAATCGGTGACTTTTTTACTGTTATAACTGCATTTTTACCTATAACCGATACTACTTTTCCGTCCACCACAATATTCAGCGGCGTATCATCATCGTATTTAAATATTTCGAGAACCGAATTATCGTTATACACCACCGGACGCGAATGAAGGGAATGTGCGCAAACAGGCGTCATAATGAAAGCGTTAATATCGGGCGTTAAAACCGAACCGCCTGCCGAAAGCGAATATGCCGTCGAACCAGTAGGCGTGCTTACAATAATGCCGTCCGCGGCAAAATTATCTACAACCGAACCGTTTATGCGCGCCTGCAATCTGACAGTATTGTTGAAACTATTGCCACCCGTGTTTCTCTGAACTACCAAATCATTCAATGCCAAATAGCTTGTACCGTTACAATTAACTTCCAAAAGGCTTCTTTTTTCAGTCTCGTATTTGCCACTGCAAATAAGATTTATTGCGTCGTCAACCTTCTCCCTTTCGAACTCAGCCAAAAAACCGAGATGACCGTAATTGATACCGATTATCTTGACCTGCCGTTTTGCACATTCTGAAGCGATATTTAAAATAGTTCCGTCGCCGCCAAGCACAAAAAGAATATCCAGCCCGTCCAAATCGCAAAAATTATTTACGTAACTACAAGATACTTTATGTCGCTCAAGCGATTTCCTGATCTTTTCACAATAAGGCTTATTTTCGGTCAGATAATTTTTATTATAATATATACCAGCCTTCACATACACTATAATACAACTTTTTATACAAATATGCAATCAAAACGCACATATTTTTATAATTTTACAAACTTTAACAAATTTTTAAAATCTACCGGTTTCCCGCTTTTTTCAAGCAAAATAAGATATTCTTTATTTTTACCGGTAATTATTGGCGCGTTAGTAACGCCTATCGGTGCAAGATTTATGCTTACGGCAAAATTATAAATTTTTTCAATTATTCTCTTATGGGTTTCCGCGTCTTTGACTATACCGTTTTTACCTACGTTTCTGCTTTCGCATTCAAACTGCGGTTTTATAAGCGCAATTACATTTGCTCCGTTTTCAATAAGATTGCACACCGCTTCTAATATATATGTAAGCGAAATAAAACTCACGTCTATAACAACGCCGTCAAGTTTTTCATAAAATAAATCGCGGGTGAGATTTCTGGCATTGAAATTGTCAATAACAACTATGTTTTTATCAAACAAAGTTTTATCAAGCTGACTTTCGCCTACGTCGATACAGTATACTTTTTTTGCGCCGTTCTGAAAAAGGCAATCTGTAAATCCTCCCGTGCTTGCCCCGATATCGGCAAAAATTTTATCTTTAACGCTGAAAGCAAAATCTTTTATAGCTTTGCTCAATTTGAACCCGCCAGCAGAAACAAAGTTTTCTTTCGCCTGCAAAAATTCAAATTTATCGGTTTTTTTTACTTCGTATGACGGCGCGCACGTTTTGCCGTTTAGCAGAACCAATCCGCCTTTGATTGCCGCAACAGCTTTCGCTCTCGATCCGTATTTTTCCGAAAGAAATTTATCTAATCGCATTTTTAATATAGTCTGCAATCGCTTTGCAACTTAATCCGAAATCTTCCATAAGTTCGCATCTCCCGCCCTGCGGTATAAAACTATCTTTATATGCGAAATTTTTTATAATTTTATTTTTGCCGGCAAAAAAGTTGTTTATCAAAGAACCGAATCCGCCAATCAACATATTGTCTTCAACAGTTACAATATATTGCTCCTTAATATTATTCAATAATTCGGTATCAAGCGGTTTGACAAAACGTGCATTTATTACTCTGGCGGTTATCCCTTCCGATTCAAGCATTTGCGCGGCATAAATCGCCAAAGTCACCGGATGTTCACCGCACGCTATCAATACCGCTTTCCCCGTCAATAAAGTCATCTCTTCCCATTTTCCGTAAACAATGGGGGAAAAACTTTTAAAAATTCTTTTACCTTCTCTCGGATAACGTATTGCAAGCGGAGCATTAAACTTAGTGCTGAATTCAAGCATATCAGAAAACTCTTTCAAATCTTTAGGCACAGCAATGGTCAAATTCGGTATAGGATTTAAAAATGACAAATCAAAGACGCCTTGATGCGTTTCCCCGTCCGAACCCGAAATGCCCGCACGGTCAATACACAGAGTAACCGGCAAATTCTGGCTGCATATATCAATTATAATTTCATCAAACGAACGCTGCAAGAACGTTGAATAAACGGCATAGTAAGGCTTCAAGTTTTCCGTTGCCATTGCAGCGCAAAGAATGGTTGCATGCTCTTCGCAAATTCCTACGTCTATAGAACGTTCCGGAAATTTTTCAAAAAAACCGCTAAGTCCTAAACTTGTAGTCATTGCAGCCGTAACGGCAACAATCCTTTCGTCCTTTTCGGCAAGTTTTGTAAGTTTTTCACCTAACACTTCTGAATACTCTTTCGAAATACTGTCGCTACTGCTTATCGAAATACCGTGGGTTGCTTCGGGGTTTTCTTCACAAAAAGAATAACCCTTCCCCTTTTTTGAAAAAATATGTAAAATTACCGACTGCGTTTTAAGTTTTTCTTTAACAGCGGTAAGTTTCTCAATCATTACCGCCAGGTCGTTTCCGTCATAAACTCCGTCATAAGCAAAACCGAAACGCTCAAAAATATTTGCGTGCTTTTCCTTTTTGGCTTTATGCTCGTCCGAAGCGCTTAAAACTTCAAGATATTCGTGAATGCTTCCCACCGTCGGAGCAATAGACATTCCGTTGTCGTTCAAGATAACGAGAATACGCGTATTCAATAAACGCAGACTGTTAAATGCTTCATATACGAGTCCGTTATTGAATGAACCGTCGCCTATAACCGCAATAACGTTAAAATTTTTATTATTAATATCGCGGGCTTTGGCAATACCGAGCGCGGCAGAAACAGACGTACCCGCATGCCCTGTATTATAACAATCGTATACGCTTTCTTCGCGCTTAGGGAATCCCGAAATGCCGCCCTTTTTACGTATTGTGTTAAAAGAACCGTATCTGTCGGATAAAAGTTTATGCGTGTAACACTGGTGCCCGACGTCAAAAACAACTTTATCTTCGGGAAAATCAAATACATAATGCATTGCCACAGTAAGCTCTACTGCGCCGAGATTAGACGACAGATGCCCGCCGTTTTTATAAACCGTTGAAATAATCATTTGCCGCACCTCTTCACAAAGCGAAGTAAGTTGCGGCAAAGTCATTTTTTTTATTTGTTTTGATGAAATATTTTCAAGCATTACTTTTCCTTTTTAAAGACTGTGGTAAATTTCGCAAAGCCGAAAACTATTTTTTTATTATATTTTATGGCAAAATGTTTAAAAATCGCTTTACCGCCCACGGTAAGCGCGCCTATTACGGCGCTTACGCCGATTGACACAATCAGTTCGTATATACTTCCCGAAACGGCAAAATGAACCACCAACGCAGTGCCTGCCGCACCGCTGACGATTCCGCAGATATCACCGATAACATCTGCAAATATACTCGAAAGTTTAGTTGCATTACGGCAAAAACTAACGGCACGCTTAGCGCCTTTAATCTTTTTGGACGCCATAGCGTGAAACGCTTCTGGATTGCACGAAATTATAGCGTTTGCCAAAACGTCGCATACGATATTTACAACTAACAGTACAATAAGCACTATCAGACAAACATAAAGCGGGCTGTCTTTAACCGAAACTTCAGTCAGAAAACTGAAAAGAACGGTAAGCGCAAACGATAAAACGAGTACGCTCAAGCCCCAGACAAGCCAGGGCGGCACACTGTGTTTATGTTTTTTTCTTTTTAATTTCCGTTGGTTAGAATTACTGTCACTTTCCATAATATTTACAAATTTTAAAAATACGCACGTCCGCGTGCGCAAAAAAATAACGATATAGTGGTTTATATTAAATAAACTTTGCGGCTTAAGGTTCGGTAGGATTTCCCTCACACTCACTCCCCGTCGCCGTAAGAGCAGTTTCCTTTTAAGAGTCTGAACGCGCTAAGCGCATAACCGAATCGCCACTTAGTCCACACCGTAATCTCTAATATAAAATCAGTCTAGAAGCTTTCCTTGACAATAACCACTGAGCTTATCCTCTTTTGCAAAATCAATTTCAAGCGGCAATAGATTCCAACGTCTGGCCATACGTTTGAAATCGTGAATCCGCTATCCGCTGACTTCACTCAAGGCAGGCTACTCTGTACCAAGCTTTCGCCTGATAGCAGGTTTATACTGCCGAAAATAAAATCCGGCAGCCTCCACGGTAAATGGGTTAGGCTGCGGTATGCCGTTACCAAGCTCCCATAAACCTTTACTCCCAGCATTCACCCGCTTTTGGCAAAGTAAGCAAACACCAGAAACTTCATCGATATGCCCTTTAACGGTATTTTACCCCCGTCTTCGTATCAATGGGTATTGACTAGAATACTGCACCACTATATCAATGTTCATATTTTAGCATAAGTATGCAAAAAAGTCAACAGTATATCAAAATATTCTTTGTCTGACGAACTGGACCAAATCCTTTAAGAATGAAATATCGCCGTCGAATTTTTCCAATATCCCAGTACATTTGTCCGCCAAAACGTCTGCGCGCACTTTACTACCGTCCAAGCCGTAAAGCCTTACGCCAGTATATTTCCCTTCTGCTTTGTCTTTGCCTGTGCTTTTGCCTAATTGCTCAAAAGTGCCTTCGACGTCCAGAATATCGTCCGTTAGCTGAAACAAATTGCCAAGAACGCTTCCGAAAGTTTTAAGCTCTGCATAATACTTCCCCCCGCAAAGTATGCTGGGAACGACTACTGCGGCAACCAGTAACTTCGCCGTCTTATTTTCATAAATAAAGTTTAATACGGATTCATCTACGCATTCATCGTTTTCGTGTTCGAGATCGGCGGACTGCCCTGCAATCATTCCGTTTATTCCTGCGCAATCACATATAAATTTTGCGGCGGAAACATAATCGTTCCCCTTAAAACATTCGCCGAAAAGCAATGAATAAGCAGTGTTCAATAGCCCGTCGCCAGCAAGAACCGCATTCCCCGTACCGAAAACTTTATGGTTCGTCAATCTGCCGCGGCGGTAGTCACCGTTATCCATTTCCGGCAAATCGTCGTGAATAAGAGAATAAGTATGTATTAATTCGAGAGCAAGGGCAAAATTCGATAATTTTTTGCGTTCAACACCCAATAATTCACCCACGGCGAACATAAGTACAGGTCTTAACCTTTTTCCGCCGGATTTTAAACTGTATTTTAAACTTTTCGCCAACTTTTCGGGCTTGCAGTTTAGCCCGTGGCAAAAATCTTCAAGCAAACTGTCAAAACCGGTCAAATATTCATTGTACTTTTCTTTATAAGAAATCAACCTTTGCTCCTTATTGCCGACAAATAAGTATTATACATCAGCATAGTTATTGTCATAGGTCCGACCCCGCCCGGTACAGGGGTAATATACGAACATTTTTCTTTAACCGAATCAAAATCAACGTCGCCGCAAAGTTTACCGTTTTCATCTCTGTTCATTCCTACGTCGATTACAACCGCGCCGTCTTTGACCATATCGGCAGTTACAAACTTAGCTCTGCCGACCGCTGCTATAATTACGTCAGCGCCTAAACATTCCTGTTTCAGATTTCGGGTTTTACTGTGACAAACGGTTACCGTTGCGTCCGCGTTTAAAAGAAGCAATGCCATAGGCTTACCTACAATATTTGACCTGCCTACAATCACGGCTTTTTTACCGCAAAGATCAATTTTGCAGCTTTCAAGCATCTTCATAACGCCGTTCGGCGTACACGCCACTATGCTTTCTTTACCTTGGCATAATTTGCCGATATTATTCTCAGAAAAACCGTCCACGTCTTTATAATCCGGAATAATCCTTAGTGCGCTTTCGCTATCGATATGGTCAGGTAACGGAAGCTGGACAAGTATTCCGTCTACATTATTATTTTGCGCCAGTTCATAAAGAAGTTCTTCAAGCTCCCCCTGTGTTACCGCACCGTCAAGGCGATATGAGTACGACTTTATTCCCACTTCCTCGCATGCTTTTATTTTATTTCTGACATAAATTTGCGAAGCGGGATCTTCACCTACAAGAACCACGGCAAGCCCTATGTGCCTGCCGTTATCTTTTGTAAATTTTTCAACTTGCGTTTTTATATCTGCACGCATATTGTACGCAAGCGCTTTGCCGTCTATAATTTTATACACTGTTCTTCTCCCTGATTATTTCGGCAAGAATTCCGCTTAAAAACGACGCGCTCTTTGCCGACGAATATTTTGACGCAATATTCGCCGCTTCGTTTACGGAAACGGCGGCAGGCACTTCGCCGAAATACAGTATTTCCGCAAGCGCAATAAACAGTATGCTTCTATCCGCAGGGAATAGGCGCGATTCCGGGAAAAGCTTTGAATGCTTATCCAAAATTTCCGCAAATTCTTCTCTGTGCTCTTCCACAATTTTTAAAATGCTTTCACAATAAGAAATATCTTGGTTATCTAATTTTTCGCCTTTGTACATCGCGCTTTTAAAAGATTCGCCGCAATCACTGTTGAATTGCGAAGCAAATATTATCTTAAAAAGTGTCTCTCTTGCTGACGTTCTCATATATACTCCGTTAAATACAAATATTCCCTTAAAAAATTTAAGGGAATAGCGTAATATTTTACAATGCCGAATTTTCGGGGAAATTTACGTCCTGAATATGAACGTCAACCTTCGCAACCTTATATTTCGTCATCGACTCGACGTTGTGCTTTATGGACTGCTGAATTCTAAAAGCGAGCGACGGCACGTTATACGACGCGTCAACTTTAACGCTTATATCAGCAATAATTCCTTGTTTATCAAAATTGAGTTTAATACCCCTGTTCTTTGAATTGAGAAGGGAAACACCGTCAACTTCGCTTATAGCGAGCGAAACAATACCGCTGACTATACCGGAATTATAAGTAATTTTTCCTTTCTGTGTCGACGTAGGGTCATGTCTGATGTGTGCCATTATTATCTCCTTAGCGTTAGTATAACACAATATTTTAAAATTTGCAACTTACAAACTTAAATTTGTGAGTAAACAGGCATAATTATTACATTACCGGGTTTTACGTTTGCTTCTTTTGAAAGGCAATAGTAAATAGTAACCGCGGTATTCGAGTCAAGCTCGTTTGAATTTACGAAAACATTTACGTTATCAGAATCCATACCTATTGAAACAACCGCGTCGGCAAAGCCTTTTGATTTTATCATGGTTTCAAGCACAAGCTCTTTTTCCATAATTTCAACTAACTTCATCTTCATATTAACAGCTTCGTTATACTTTTCGCTACCTTCTTCATAGAGTGCGATAACGCTGTCAAGCTGAACGAGTTCTTCGCTTCTGGTAGTCGTCCTTTCGGTACGGTAAGTGGTGAAATAGTTTGCAGTCGCCAATGCGCTGTCGCCGTTAGCTACTCTGGATTTGGCAAGCAGTACATTTAAAACTGCAGTTAACGCAAGTAAAAATACGAGTGATGACATTACGATGATTTTTTTCTTTTTGGTCATAAAGTTCTCCTTATACAGTCATTGAATAGATTGCAATAATATTTTTTTGAATGTTTAACGCAGTTGAAACAGCGTTTAAAATGTTGCTTCTGGTCATTATATTGTCTGCTCCGTCGCAAACAATTACCACACCTTGGATCTCTCCGTCGTTTTCCGATACCATAACGTCCGTTGCACCCACGCCTTCGATACTGCTCAAAATTCCGATCAGCTTGACTTCCGTCACGCTTTTCTGAGTATCGGTTTTGGACACATCGGACAATTTTGCACTTTTGTTAATAAAATATACGGCGCCGATAAGTATTGCAATAAGCAAGACCACTATGATAATTTTTTTATTCTCTTTCACGTAATCAAGGACTTTTCGCATATACTGTTATATTTATATATCCGAGTTTTTTCAAATATGCGTAAATATCTGAAATTAATTTATCATTTTCAGAACTTGTCTGCACGCTTACGCTATCTACCTTAAATTTCCCTTCGCTGTATACAACGTTGACCTGACAGTCGCATTCTTCGGTATATTCCTTATATAAAAGTTTTTCAAGACTTTCGCTCTGATTTTTTGTATAAACCGAAGCCACGTATTCGGTGTCATATAGCGTTTCGTCCGTGGAAGACGGTTTTAATTTAAAAATTCCCGTTATCGGCTGAATAAGAACAAGAATACACGCCATTCTCATTACGAAAACTATGGTTTTATTTAATTTACCGTGCGGAATTATCAGAGAAACTATTACCGATAAAAATATTACTGCCGCCGCCGTCAGAAGATATGTTTTCATATAAAACTGTTTGCCGAATTAATAATAAGCATAATAATAAGCGAATACATAAAAGCAACCGTCAAAAGCCCCGCAATAAAATATTCTATATCCTTTGACAGGTCTGACAAAAGATTATAAAGAACGTTTTCGCCTATCGGTTGGACTATTGCGCCAACCAACTTTAATATAAGTGAAAATGACGCCAATAATATTATCGGTCCTAAAAGCTCAAATAATAACAAAACCAAACCGCACACGCCGACAGAACTTTTTATAAGAAGACCGGCAGACGTAAGCATATCGAAACCGCTGGATAAAAAATTACCTACAATGGGAACCGAGTTACTTACCGCATACTTGGTGGCTTTAAATAAAATACCGTCAAACAGCGACGACGCCGAACTTTGCGCGGTAATAAAAATACTGAATACCGTTACGGTAATTCCTATTACCCACTTCATTATGCTTTTCACAAACGCAGATACGCCTGTAAAAGACATTTGCGGGTTGAGTTTTGACATGAAGTTTAAAATTATAACCGTAATAGTCGCAGGAAAAATGAAGCCGCTTATAATTTCTATTGCGCCGCTCGATAAAAAAATTGCAGACGGCTGATAAATGGCAGCGGTCCCCGTTCCGCCTGTAAGCACGGTTAAAGTTGCAAGTATTGGCGTTATAATTTCAATTTGTTTTTTTACACTGTTAATACAGGTAATACAGTCCGAAACTATTCCAACCAGCATTGAAGCAAGCAATAAAATAATAAGCGCGTAACATGCAAGATGAACTATTCTGGAAGTCGATGTACCAAGTAAACTCCCTTCCGCCGAACTTACTATCGCAGACAAAAGCGCGACCGCCGTTATTTCGGCGAAAACCGGTATAAGCGTAATTACGTTTTTAAATATTACGGAAAAAAGTTCGCCTATAAATCCGCTGTAATCGGTATTAAGGTTTCCGTTTACCAAATATTCGACTATTTCGGACGCGGTGCTTCCAAAATTGTAAAGATAGCTGTCGGAATTTTCATCTAAGTACTTTTGCAGTTCGGACAAGTCCAGATCTTCCAAAAGATCCGATATACTTTCCGACAGCTGTTCGCCGCCGTCGCCGTCTGCAATAGCGTTAATCCCACCTATTACAGCTACTAAAACCGCACACAAAATTAAGAATGCAAGTAAAAAAAATCGTTTTTTTACACCAGCTCTATAAGCGACACAATGATTTTGTATGTACTGTTTAGTATCGGGACCGATACTACGAATATGATTATTTTTCCGCATAAAACCAGCTTGTCCGCAGTGCTTTCAAATCCAAGTTCTTTAACGGAACTTGCAGTAAGCTCTACAAGGAAACCTATTCCTACAATTTTGAAAATTATTCTAATAATGTCGTTGTCTATTCCTGCGCCTTCGGTAAACGATTTAATAAATTCAACGCTTTCAGTCAGATAATCGAAAGCGTATAAAAACATTATTATACCGCCGGCAGTCAGACACAGCGGCACAAGACCGGACTTATGGTTTTTTAAAATTAAAGCGCAAACCGCAGTTATTATTGCAATACAGCAAAGGCGTAATATATACATCAGAAAATGTCAAACAACTGCCTTATCTGCGTAAACAGTTCGGCAATCATAGAAATTACTACCGTCAGAACTATTATCAATCCTACAAGACTTACAACCGTAGCAATATCGTCCCTGTCCGATTTTTTTAAAACCTGACAGATAATGGTAACTATTATGCCGACGACGGCGATTTTAAAAATTATACTTATATCCATTAAGCTAAAAGAACTGCCGCCATAACGCCGACCAGAAAAAATATTTTCACGTATAACGAACTGTATTTTTTATAGTCGGTGTAGCTTTCTTCCTTATATTTTTTTAACGTTTGCTTTCTCTCGGACAAGTAATCCACCTGTGAAAGCGCGTCCGTTTTTCCTAAATTCTGAACGTAATCTTTAACAACCGTATCATCTGCACCTTTCAAAACGCTCTCGCCGTTTAAAATTTTAGATACGAATTTAAACGGGGCGGCAATAGTATTCATTGACGAGCGGGAAAATTTCAGGGTAAGAATCAGTTGTTCGTTAAATTCATACAACTCTGAAAAAACCTGCATCCTTTTCTTTTTATTTGCCGACAAAAATACCCCTATCGAAGTCGTCAGCGCCACCACGGCAATAAGTATTAAAATTTTTATCATAAATAATAGGTTGTCTGCCCACGCCTGTAAGTTTTACATAATATTCAAAAGGAAGTTTCATCAGATTTTCTTCACGCTCGGTGTGCGATGAAGCGATTACGCAAATGCCGCAATCGGCCGCATATTTAATTGCTTCCGCGTCGGCTTCGCCGTACAACTCGTCCGTAATAATTACTTCCGGCTTCATAGCCCTGATTGCACTCGCAATTGCGCCTTTCTTCTGATAGCAACGGATAACGTCAACTCTGTCGCCTAAATTAAACCCGTTACCTTCCCCGTCGGTTGCCGAAATTTCATTTCTCTCGTCAAAAACAAGTACGTTACATTTGTGCGTTTTTCCAATTGTTGTAGCTATATCCCGCAGCATTGTAGTTTTTCCAAAACCCGGTTTTGAGTACAGCAAAATACTATGTAAACTTTTAAAAAGTAATGCTTCAACTATATAACCGGCACAACCCGGAACTATATGCGGTACCCGTATATTTAATGAAGTTATATTTTTAATTGCAACAACTTCACTGCCGCTTGTAACGTATTCTCCTGCTATGCCAATTCTTATGCCGTTGCCAACGGTAATAAACCCGCTTTTCATTTGCTCCGTGTAATTATATATACAGCCGCACGTGGCACTGTTTATTATAGGTGAAATCTCGTTTACGGTTAATGCCCCGCGTTCGGCTTCACTTACTCCAAACGGATTTAGATATTTATATTCCCCTTTATACTCAACTATGACCGGTTGTCCCTTACGTATCCTTATTTCCGAAAGATAATTGATATTAATATTTGTCAACGCTTGTCTTATATCGGTTGGCAAAAAGAATAAATCCATACCTTAATTTATTTTTTTTTATACAATTTTAGAACGAATTGCTTTTGAAAGAGCCAAAATCATTAATAAAGGCTTGACTTCTTGTAGCATTTTGTAGTTTAATATGTATTAAGGGAGATTTTGGTATTATTTTCAATATTCTCCATTGAGAAAGAGTGATGTGGTATAAAATACAAATGAAAAAATGGACGATTATTTTATTAACATTTTTTGCGGCAAGTTTGGCGTTAGTTTGTTTGTGTTGCTGCAAAACCAATAAAGCCAACGCTGTATACAGCGTTAAATTTTATGTTGACGGTAGTCTTTATAATGAAATTTCGGTTAAATACGGCAGTCCGCTCGATTTCCCGGAAATAGAAAATACCGAAGACAATGATAATGTTTTTATCGGTTGGTTCACTTCATCAAATTACGATAAATGGTTTACAGCGGAAACCGTTACAAAAAATATAAACGTTTACGGTTACTGGTCTTCTTATGAAGACAGTTTAATCTCCGTCAAATATTATAATGACGGAGAAATAGTAAAAGATTATCAGATTTGCAAAGGTACATATATTGAAAATTACCAACTGCCTGAAACAGAGAGCGGTTACTCTTTGGATAAATGGTTGGTTGACGGCAAACCTTACGATTTCAATATAAAACCTTTACAAAATATCGAATTGCACGCTTTATTGAAACCCACTGAATATACAGTAGAATTTATTTCTTTGGGCGAAGTAATTTCAACCCAAACTTATACTGTAGAAAACCGCAAGATAATAGAACCCGCCTGTCCCGAGCACGAACATTATTATCCCGGCAAATGGGAAAGTTACGAACTCACCAAGGGAAATATTCAGATTAACGCTATATATGAACCGATTAATTACTCTGTTGAATATATTGACGGCGGCGGAATTGTTCTGGCAAAAATCGATTATAATATTACGAACTATAAAGAAGTTGTTCCGCCCGAACCTACTTTTGTCCCCGGTTGTTACAGCTATTGGGACGAACTTGAATGCGGTATGACCGTCATTCACCTTAAAGTTGCAATTCTTGATTATACGATAGAATATTATGTAAAAGATAAATTAATTGCAACGTTTGAAACGAATATACTGGAATTCCACAAACTCGAAGAACCGGAAATTCCGCAGATTGCAGGTTACGAAGCATATTGGGAAGATTTTAAATTACAGCTTGAAACCGATATCAAAGTCAACGCCGTTTATGACCTGATTACTTACCACGTAAACTTTGTGGCGGACAATAAAGTTGTTGACGTTTTAGAATACAATATCGAGAATACTGAAATCGAAGTACCCGAAGTTCCCGCAAAATCAGGTTACACTGCCAAATGGGAAGAATTTAATCTTGAAATCGGCGATATTACCGTATCCGCAGAATATATTCCCATTGATTATGTCGCAAGTTTTGTAATAATCGACGAACTTATAGAAACCGAAACAAAACTCGCCTACACCACTACCTTCAACGCCGAAAATATGAATATAAACTTTCCCGGCGAAACTGATTACCCGTTTGTTGACGGTTGCTCGGTTAAATGGGAAAAAACTGTTTTAAGTTTTAACGACGTTACGATAAAAGGTTATTACTACGACGTTGATTACACTTATCTGAATTTCGTACAAGTAAAACAATGTGACGAAAACCGAAATATTACCGAACACTATTTTTATGTTTCGAGCATATCTTCTTCCGGTTACGATGAAAAGGTTTCAAAAATAGTTATACCCGAAAAATACCATAATGTTCCTGTAGCTTATATAGATAAAAAAGCATTTTACAACAATAAATTCATTAGAACGGTTGAAATTTACGGAATTGAAACCATCAATGAATATGCATTTGCCTGCTGCTACTCCCTTCAAAGCGTAAAAATGTTTAACGGAATCAAAACAATTGAAAACAATGCTTTTGGCGGTAGTTCGAATTTAACTAAAATAGATATACCTGAAACTGTTGAACAAATCGGCGAATTTGCTTTTACGGATACAGCACTTGTTAGAGTAACGCTTCCCGCAAACCTTAATAAACTTTCTGAAAATTTATTCTGCGATTGTTCGGAATTAAAAGAAATAATCATTCCGGACAGTGTAACGGAAATTTCTTACTGCGCATTTTCAGGTTGTTTGAATCTTACAAACGTAACTATCGGCTGTAATGTGGAAATTATCAGAGACTCTGCATTTGCCTACTGCTATTCCCTGAAAGAAATTACTATACCGGAAAAAGTTAAACTTATTGAAAGCAATGCCTTTCTTGATTGCACTAGTTTAACATCTTTCAATATTTCAGACACAAACAGCGATTGGTATTTGTTTCAAAACAACGATTACAGTCAAAAAATTCTTATACCGAAAAGTATGTTGGTCAACGGAAACGATTTAGCTGACAATTTAAAATTGATACCTGATTGGGGTATGTATAAAGAAACTACAGAAAATTCCGCATTACAAATTTTTTAATAAAATTTTGTCACAGGCTTAATTTTAACTTGACAAGATTATTAAATTAATATAAAATTATTTATGCTTTTAATAAGTGCACTCATGGCGGAATTGGCAGACGCGCAAGACTAAGGATCTTGTGGATAACACCATGCAGGTTCAACTCCTGTTGAGTGCACCACAAATGGGCTATTTTGCATCAAAATAGCCCATTTATTATTATTTTTAAAAAAATATCCCAAAAATTTTACTTAAAAAGCCAATAATTTTGCGCAATGTCTAAGCTGTCGCCAGCCTTTAATAATTTGTAGCCGCAATCTGGGCATACGGTGTAGTAAGTCATTTTATCTCAATATATTCTGATAGATTTCTGCGCAACCCGCTGTTTGTTCCGTAACAGTCTACATAACCCAGTCTTAATATCATTTGAACGGGTGCGGTAACGCCTAAATCATTTTGAATTGAAGAGCTAAACGGTTGCGTTTCAAGAGCGGCTGAAAAGGGTTGTACGGCTATATTGTTTTCGGCGCAGTCAAACCAAAATGCTTGCGTTTTTCTGCCCGTGTTAATCAATTCTTCAATGGTATTGCCGCCCGTCATAACGGCGAACGCGCCGCAATTATTCAGTTGCTTTTTTGCCGTGTCAATTCCTTGTTGCGCGAATTTATCGCCTTTTGCGTTTTCTCTTGTAGTCGTCCAATAGTAGAAAGTTTTTACTATGCCTTTTAAGCCTATCATATCGGCGGTTATGCCATCTAATTTGCTTGCGGCTTCCTTATCGGAAAAGCGCATCCATTGCGCCAATTCGTCGCGGTATGCTTGATTAGCTGATTGCACCGTAACAGCGTCCATTGAAATGCGTTTTATATAATCAAAATTTTCGTCGCCGTTTTGATAGAGCGATAAGTCGGAATATTTATTGAGTATTGCGCTTGCCGTTTCTTGCTGTATCTTATCACTTGAATATGCCGATTTATCGGTATGCCGTTTATCTATCAATGAAAGTTTGGCAGTATCAACTTTTGCATTTGCGCGTTTTTGATATGTAAATTGCACGGATAAATCGTCGCAGTTTACTTGTGTATCGTAGCCGTATGCGCCGAACGCTACGCACATTGTTTCGATATAGCAACCAAGCGAAATATAAGCCTCGCGTTTTTCGCTGTCTACTACATTCAATACGCGACTTTCGTCTATTGAAATTTGCAAGCGGTTTTCGTTCGGGTAAAGTTTAACGCTCCACATTTGCGTATTATGGGAATTAGCTGCGATAGAGGAATACCACAGTGCATTTTGAATATCTTCGTTTACACCGTCTAATTTGCGCAACGGATTGACTTTTAACGGTCTGCCAATAATTGCCGCCGCAGTCAGAACAGCGGACAGTGCGATAATGACCGCGCCTAAAACCGAAAATACAATAATCATAACCTTCTTTTTCCTTGTCATATTTTGCCTCCTCACCTACAAGCGCGTAGCAGCCTTTCAAAACAAAAAGCCGAAAAATCTTTTTCGTTCAGTTGCAGCATTTTCAAATATTCTTTTTTGTGATTTATCATTCTGATAATACCCGCAACCGAACTCCAAACGAATAGCAGAATTGCCGATTTATCAATCGTGACATTGATTATTCCTTCGCTTATACCTTGCTCTAAAATGATTAACAGTTTTCCGTTTAATATCTCGCCCAAACGGTATATATCTTTATAGATTTGCGGCGTATCATCGGCTTTAATATTCACGTTTATTGTTCCTATAAGCCCCTCAAAATAGAGCGGGTAACGGGTTGCAAGTCGAAAAGTATCCTGACATATTTTTGTGAATGTGTTGTTAAAATCGTTTTTTTCTTCAATTGCTTTATCAACTTTAACAACTATCTTTTCCATGAACTCCAAAACGAGCGCAAAATAAACTTCGTCTTTATCTTTGAAATAGCCATATAAAGTGGGCTTGCTATAACCCGCCTCTGATGCAAGTTGTTCCATTGTTGTCTTTTCAACGCCATTTTTGCAAAATAATTTGTCGGCGGCGTCTAATATGTTCTGACGGTTAAATGCAATAGTTCTTTGTGTTCTTGTATTCATAATTAACTCCAAAATTAAACTGTTAGTAAAATTATAATACTCATAGTAAAGAAATGTCAAGCGTTTTGCTTGGTTTTTCGTTTGACATTTATTATAATGTCAATGCCGCCCAAAGGGGCAGATTATGAACAAAAACGCAATTATCTTTGCCCGCTATTTCTTGCAAGGACAAAAAGACTACGCCGAGTGGCAACAATCACAACTGAATAAACAATCAAATAAGTAAAGAGTCCCGTTAAATTGTATAGGGATAACCGTTGAAAAACACGGAATAAGGAAAACCGCCGAAGTTGCGCGGTATATAAATGAAAAATATAGACCTAATCAAGTTAGGTAACCGAACATAAAGTAGTATAAACGGCAAACGCCGATAGAGTAACAAACTCTATCGGCGTTTTTTATGCTCGGAAGTTCTCAAATTCTTCCGTTAAACAAAATAGCCCAAACGTCTTTTTAACGGTAAAGAAGTTCAAGTTATTAAGACTTGGTGCGGATGAAGGGACTTGAACCCCCACGGTTGCCCACAGGAACCTGAAACCTGCGCGTCTGCCAATTCCGCCACATCCGCAAAACAAAATAATTATAATATAAAAAAATTAACTTGTCAAGCTAAAATAAACTTTTAAAATGTATTAAAAAAAACGGTGCGCTTTTAATACTTGAAAAGCGCACCCTGCTTGATGATATAAATTTATTAAGAATCTATTTCATAGTGGCAGTCAGAGTATTGTGTAGGGGGCATTGTTTCGCCTTCGCCTACCCAAACAGAATTGACCACGTTACCCTTACCGTCAACTACTTTATAAGAAGCAGACTTAGGGCAAGTATCGCCGCAATTTAACTTCATAAATTTACCTCCGTAAAACTATTATGAGCAGTTTTAAGAAATAAATTTAAAATTCAATTATTTACAATATTTTTTTTCTATTGCAGAAATTTTGTCCACTCTTCTTTGATGCCTGCCGCCTTCAAACTGTGTCGTTAAAAAAGTTTCTACAATCTTTAAGGCATAACCTATACCGACAACCTTTTCTCCAAGCGCAAGTACGTTTGAATCGTTATGTAGGCGGGTAAATTCCGCACAATAACTGTCATGGCAATGGGCACATCTCACACCTGGCACTTTGTTTGCCACAATCGAAACGCCAATCCCCGTTGAGCAGACCACTATACCCTTATCACAATCGCCGTTCGCAACCGCTTCTGCCGCAGGCAAAGCAAAATCGGGATAATCACAACTATCGGTACTGTCAGTACCGTAATCTTTATAATCATATCCCTTTTCGGAAAGGTACTTTATTATCTCTTTCTTTAAGTTGAGCCCGCCGTGGTCGCAGGCAATAGCTATTTTCATAATTTCTCCTTTAATCCTGATATGGTAAAATATAATTTTTAACTAAAAAATCACAAACTTCCGAAAGAACGTCGCGTGCACAGCGGTATGCGTTTAAATCCATTCCGAACGGGTCGGGCACGTCAACGCCGAAAAAATCTTTTATACTGACTATATTGCCGCAGTTTTCGAGCATTAATTTTTGGTTTGCCGTCATACAAACAACCAAAGTGCTTGCCGCAATACGTTTTTGCGTGAGCTGCCGGGGCATAAATTTATCTAAACTCAAACCGATTTCCTGCAATGCAAGCCTACTGTTTTCGCTCAGTTTTCCGCCGATTTCTGCGTGAATACCGCAAGATGCGACATCCCAGAATTTAATTTTATTTTTCTTTATTTTACTGCGTAAAAGCGCTTCCGCCATTGGACTTCGGCAAGTATTGCCTGTGCAGACAAATAAAATCTTTTTTCTTTTCATCTAATTTCCGCAAGCCTTTATCAGTCGGTTCATAACTCCTTTCATAACTCCATCCTGTTTTTCTGGTGCGATAGCAATAATTAACTCGGCGCACCTTTCACCTTCCCGAAGTTTTTCGTAAAGATTAGAAGCTATTTGCTCACCTGTTTTACCAAGGTTCAAAATATGATTTACGTTTATTGATTCAGCAGTAATTTCGTCGCATAAAATATATGCATTTACGTTTTGCGCACGATTTTTATTGTATTCTTCAACCGCCTTATTCTTATCGCAAAAACTAAATAGCATAGTCCTGCAAGACGGGGAATAGTGCTTATACTTCATTCCGGGTGAAAGAACTCTTTCGCCCTCTTTTAAAACGTACTCATCACAACTGCCAGCAACCTTTTCTATCATTTCACGCGTTATCAGTCCGCTACGTAAAATTTGCGGTTTTTTGCCTGTGCAATCAAGTACGGTACTTTCAATTCCGCCGCTACATTTACCGCCGTCAAGAATAAGCTCTATACGCCCTTTAAGGTCTGCATAGACGTGTTCAGCCGTAACAGGGCTTACATGTTTTGAAACGTTCGCCGAAGGCGCGGCTATTGGCAAATCCAAGCATTTTAAAAACTGCTGCGCTCCGCTATGCGACGGAACACGTACCGCAAGCGTATCAAGCCCGCACGAAACTGACGAACATACTCTTCCGCTGCTTTTAAATACCATAGTCAAAGGTCCGGGCAAATACGTCTTGGCAAGAGCTTTTGCGTATTCAGGAATATCGGAAACAAGACCAGTTAAATCATAATCTTTATGGACATGGACAATGAGCGGATTATCGTTTGGACGCCCTTTAATTTTGAATATATCTTCAACTGCTTTATTGTCAAAAGCGTTTGCACCCAATCCGTAAACGGTTTCGGTTGGAAAAGCTACCGCACCGCCGCCATCGATTATTTTTTTTGCCAGCCGTAAAGATTTTTCGTCTATCGGCAAAATTTCAGTATACATTTTAAAAAGGCATCTCTTCGTTTTGTTCAGGCGGAATATCTTCTTCGTTTACCGGCGGCAATTCTTCACTTGTCGGAATGCTGGCTTCTTCCCCCGGCGGCGTTAAATCGTCATTGGGTTCCGGATTGACGAACTTTGTATATTCGCCTTTAAACCGTAGTTTTATTCTGCCAAGTCCGCCGTTTCTGTGTTTTGCAACAATTAAATCTGCCATACCTTTAACAATATGTTTTTTAGCAATATCTTCGTCTGTTGCATTTACGTCAGGACGGTTAATGAACATTACTATATCGGCATCCTGCTCTATTGCGCCCGATTCACGAAGATCGGAAAGTTGCGGTTCGCCCGCCTGAATACGGCGAAGCTGCGAAAGCGCGATTACCGGTACATCAAGTTCTTTTGCCATTATTTTAAGCTCACGCGTAATAGCGGCGACTTCCTGCGTTCTGTTTTCATCGCCGCCGCGCGTACCGCTTGACATTAGCTGAATATAGTCAATCATAACAAGATCAAGCCTGCCGTTATTTTTAGACTTTATCCTTCTGCACTTAGAAAGAATTTCCGCAGGCGTCACACGGGAAGAATCGTCTATATTAATATGACTGTTTCTCAATTTTTCGCTGATTTTTACAAGTTTTTTCCAATCGTTAGGTGAAAGTTTTCCCGAAAGTGCGTCTGCCATACTGACTTTTGCCGCCCCGCACATAAGCCTTTGGATTATCTGAATTTCAGGCATCTCAAGCGAGAACACGGCGCATACCGCATCGCAACCTAAAGCCGCGCTCTCTATTATATTCATCGCAAGCGAAGTTTTTCCCATACCGGGACGAGCGGCAAGGACAATCAAATCAGATTTTTGCAGACCGTTTGTTAGTTTGTCAAGGCGTGTAAAGCCTGTCATAACTCCGCGGTAGGCGTCTTTATCCTTGGCCAATTTTTCAAATTTATCCAATACAGCATCAATACCGCTGCCTTCGCGGATATCCTTCATTGTGGAGGTATCGTTTGAACGCGAGACATTGTAAATCTTCGACTCGGCAAACTGAATTGCCTTGACCGCTTCACTGCCGGATTTAGCAAATTCGGCGATATCTCTCGCCGCGCGTATAAGGCTTCTGTTTACGCTGTCACGCTTGATTATTTCAAGATAATATTTATAATTCGCTGCCGACGGAGTAATCTGGGCTAGCTCGGTAACGTATGAAATACCGCCCGCTTTTTCAAGATTTTTATCGCTCTCCAATCTGTCACAAAGAGTAACAATATCAACAGGTTTGCGCTCGACAAAAACCATTTTCATTGCAGATAAAATGTATTGGTGCGATTCCTGATAAAAATCGTTTTTATCAAGCTGTTCCAAAACTTCCGCAAGTATTTCATTATCAATAAGCATACAGCCCAAAAGCGCCTGCTCGGCGTCAAGATTATTGGGCATAATGTTATTTTTGTCTGACATAGTACTTTATATCCCCATCAATTTTTCAAATTCGGTAAGAGTTTCTTCAAATTCACGCATTGCAACTTCAAAAGGTTGCGTTTTTGAAAGATCAACGCCGGCAAGTTTTAAAAGCGAAACCGGGTCATTTGAACACCCGCTTGAAAGAAACTTAAAATAATCGTTTACTGCTATTTCACCCTTCTCCAAAATGCGGTTAGCTATGTTTATAGCCGCAGTTAAACCGGTTGCATATTTGTAAACGTAAAAAGCGCGGTAGAAATGCGGGATTCTCATCCACTCGCACGACACGTTGTAATCGTGAACAATATCTTCACCATAATACTTTTTACCTATTCCGGTATATAAATCGCATAAAACTTCTTTCGTCAGCGGCTGCTCTTTTTCCGCAAGCGTATGCGCTTCATACTCAAATTCTGCAAACATTGCCTGTCTATGCAAAGTTGCACGGATACTGTCAAGATAATAATTTAAAAGATACTTCTTAAAATTTTCATCCTTGGATTCTTTTAGCATATGTTTAAGAAGCAAAGTTTCATTTACTGTACTTGCAACTTCGGCAACAAAAATAGTATACTGGCTCTTTGCATAAGGCTGATTATTCTGAGAAAACCAAGTATGCAAAGCGTGTCCCATTTCGTGCGCGATAGTAAACAATTCGTGCATGGTAGGCTGATAATTTAAAAGTACATAAGGGTGACAGTCGGGACAGCCGATACTGTAAGCTCCGCCGCCCTTGCCTTCCGTTTCAACAACGTCTATCCAACGCTCGTCAAAGCCCTTTTTCAAAAGTTCCCGGTACTGTTTGCCCAACGGCGCAAGCCCTTTAACCACAATATCGTACGCTTGTTCATAAGTGTATTTTACGTTAACCCCATCTACAAGCGGAGCGTAAACATCGTAAAAATACAGCTCATCAAATCCGAGTATTTTCTTTCTGTCAGCAATATATCTGTGCATAGCCGATAAATTTTTATTAACCGCTTTTATTAGATTATCATATACCGACCTGTCCACGTCTTCCGAAAAAAGCGCGTGTTCAAGACAGGATTTGAATTTATACGCTTTGCTTAAAAACACGTCTTTTCTGACGTTGCCGTAATAAACGGAAGTGATTGTATTTATAAGCGAAGTATAAGCCGCATAATATTTTTCGTATGCTTCTCTGCGTTTTTCGCGATTTTCCGAATGAAGAATTATTCCGTATAAACCATGGCTCAAATTTACCTTTTTACCTTCCCACTCAATTTCAGGCAAAGGCAAATCAAGGTTGTCAATCATAGAAAAAGTTTCGTAAAACGAACCTAAAATTTCGTCTGACATACCTATTAATTTTTCTTCTGCTTCTGAAATCGTATGCGGTTTGCGCGCTATAATTTTGCGCAATTCGTAATCATAGTCGGCAAATCTTTTATCCGATAAAAGCGAAGTAAGATAACTTTCGTCTTGTTTTGCCATTTCAGGTTCAAAAAACGAAAGCTGTGTTGCATATTTTGAATTGAGAGTGCTTACTTTTGCATAGTAGGCGGTATACTTTGAAATTGATGCGTCTTCATCGTGGCGCATGTGCGCATATACCGCAAGCCTGCTGAGAGCTTTATCAAACTCATCGTTTGCTTTAAAAAATTTTAATAAAGTTTCACTTTCAGAAAGTTTACCGGCATAATTTGCAAAATCAAGCGATTTTTCCGTATCTTCAAAAAAATTTTCCCACTCTTCATCAGACGCAAAAATATCTTCTATCTTCCATTTGTATTTTTCATCTACTTCACTTCTTTTCATTACATACCTTAAAAATTTTATTTACTACAATTCATACCGTTTGGAACATCGAATGCAAAAAATTTGTGCAGGGCAGAAAGAATCTTTTTATATTTAAGCGACCAATCTGTAACTACTCCGTAAACCTTCGACTGTTCGAAAGCACCCATATCGCGGCTGTCATTACTGACATTACGGTTGTCGCCCATTAAAAATACTTTGCCGTCTTCCACAAAAAAACCTTCGTCCGTGTTACAAAAAGTATTCTTGTGATTATTTTTGTCATTATTTGTATCAAGCACGTAAGGCTCTTCAACTAAAACAAACTCATCCTTTCCCTTATACTTTATAAACAGCTCGCCGTCAACAAGTTTCAATCTGTCGCCGCCCAACGCAATTACTCTCTTTATAAGCGGGTCGTCATTTTCCCTTTCAACAACAACTATATCGCCGTAAGTAGGTTTTGCATTCTTCAAAAGATAAACGTAATCGCCGCCGGCTTCGTACTTAGTTGCCGCGCCGTAAAGCGTTGGCTGCATAGATTTATCCACTACATAAACGCCGGTATAGCTGGTGACGAACAAAATTTCGCCAATAAGAAAAGCGGCAACGATTACTATTAATACATTAAGCGCAATATTAAGTTTTCTGTTGCCGTCTTTATTAAAAAGACTGATGTTTACATCTTTCCACATTGTTTTAAAGCCACATTAAATTGTTTACAGCGTACTCTTTTTCGCAATTGATACAGAATTTTAAACTGTGAATAAAATCGGAGAGTTGCTCACCTTCCAAATTTTTAAAATACTTACTTTCTATAATTATTGTCTGCCAGACCCCGCCCAATACGCTTTGACCGTATTTATATATCTGACCGTTATCAACGTCTTCAAGCGCAAACATAACTTCAGCCGTTTCATCACAGAAAAAGTCAAGTTTTAATATACTGTTTACTTCGGGCGCGTATTTGGGCGTATTCATTCTATACGTAGACAAACCGCAAGGCGAATAAATACCGCTGATTCCACGCTCTTTGGTGACCAGCTGCGGAACCATAATATTCCCCACGAAAAACATACCGCCGACCGCCTGCGAGCGCGGAGCGGCAACCGTAAAGCAGTCGATACCGTTTTTACCGGAATACATCACTCTGCATTTTTTCTGGCTGTTTTTGAACAATCCGCTTATTTTTTTAACGGTTATTTTTGACCATACGGTAAATCCGTTTGAATACTTTGCATAGCAAAGCGCAAATACGGTAGTTGTTTTTTCGTAAACGTCAAGAAAAAACTCATGCCCGCTATCCGAAGTTTTTCGTTTATAGTTGCAAAGCGTCCACTCCCTGACTGCCGAATCCCTGCACTCTTCCGCCATAAAAAGACCGTACTCTTCAACTATTCCCTGATTATCAAAAGACGCAGTTGCTATAAGGTTGCATTCTTCGTCAACGGATACTGCAATCTCGGACATTTTGGGAATAAAGACCTGACGGTGTCTCAGATGTTTATCAAGGAATAAAAACATATCCGCGGAACTTCGTACTCCAATGGATGAATCGCAACGTATGGAATAAGTTATAACGCTGTCATTCACAAAAGTCGGGTTTATGCGCGAAAAAGTATCGTACGCCCTGTCGTAATCAAAACGGTTGTCGTTTGTAGAACACATAATCATTACGGGACATTTAACGTTGGGAGCATACGCCTGCGAATCGATACCGGCAATAAAACGGTACCTTTCTTCGTCCAGTTTAACGTCGTCGGTATCGTATTTTCCGACTCCGGAATAAGCCTTCCACCCCGCGGCGCACACGGTAAGCATACAGGCAAACTGTTTGATTGAACCGAGCTTCCATGCAATCTCACCACCGTCGCGTATACCCATAACAGCAACGTCGGTAACACCCGCTTTCGATACCAGATATTTGTGCGCGTAAATACCAACGGCAACCCATTCGTACCAGCTGGTTTTATCCGCCGAATCATCAACAAAATCTTTATATCTGCCGCACTTTGCCGTATTTGCATAAGAAATGTTTTCGGGATAAACGGTTGCCAACTCGCAATCTTCCCATTCGCCGCGGTAATCGACCATAAAAGCCGAATACCCCTTATCGACAAACAATTTTAAAAGCCCTTCGTCAACGCCGTCGCAACTGTCCGGCAGAATAAGAACGGTTTCGCTTGAAGGATTTTTTTCGTCACAGGCAAAAACCCCGAAGATTTTTACTCTTCCGTCGCCCGTTTCCCTTCCCAAAAAGCTGATACTTTCAAATCTTACTCCGCCGACAACTTTTTCGCACAGAGTCACGGGATGAACTTCAAGCGAATCGTCAAAATCATTCCATAAAGTCGAAGGGGTCAGAATATTAGGCAATTTTTCTCCTTTAACCGTGTGAAAAACAAATAACAAAAAATTGCGCCAAAACGCGACAAATGTATTTGATTTTTTTTGTTATTACACTTATAATATATTTTACTTAAATATTATAGTCCTTTTACAAGAATAAATCAAGCGTTGAAATGGAGTTTGAAAAAATGGCTTTAATTTCGGTTTCCGACGATCTTGCAAAAAAATCTTTCACAAGCGTCGAAAACAAATTCATCCTTAAATATCTGCCCCACCTTGAACCGAATTCGGTTAAGGTGTACCTTTTTTCACTCTATATTTATCAAAACGGGCTTAATTCTTATTCAATTGAAGATTTTGCACAAAAACTTTCGCTCTCGGAAACGGAGATTATAAATTACTTTGAATATCTTGAAGAGCTTGAGCTTGTTGCGATAATTTCCCGTTCTCCGCTGGAAGTAAAAATTCTGGAAGCTGACAATCTCAGCGGTACGCCTAAAAAGTTTAAACCCGAAAAATACGCAGATTTCACCAAAAACGTGCAAAATATTATAAAAGGAAGAATGATTTCTCCTAACGAATTCAGGGAATATTTTGTACTTCTGGAAGACTACGGGTTTGAACAGAATGCGCTTATAATGATAATAAACTACTGCGTAAATCTGCGCGGAGACAAAATTAATTATCAGTATATTAAAAAAGTGGCAAAAAGTTTTGCCGACGAGAAAGTAACCACCGTCAAGCGCGTAGACGAAAAACTTTCTGCTTTTACTTCTTCTACCCCTTCTCTCATAAAAATTTTCAATGCAGCGGGCATAAACAGAAAACCCGATATAGACGATGACAAACTTTACAAAAAATGGACTTCGGAATTTCAGTTTGAAGACGACGCCATTATATCCTGCTCAAAGTATTTTAAAGCAAAAACCGTTGAAAAACTTGACGGCGCACTATGCGAGCTTTATAAAAACAAAAAATTTGACGTTAAAGAAATAGAAGATTACTGCAAAAATAAAAATTCGGTATACACAGCTACTTTGGAAATTGCCCGCGCTCTCGGCGTCTACATGCAAAACTCGGCGCCGTATATCGAAAATTACGTCAACGTCTGGTACAACTACGGCTACTCTTTCCTTTGTATGAAGTCAATGGCAAACTATTGCTTTAAACACGGTATGAATTCTTTCGAAGATATGAACGGGTTCATAAACGGACTTTATAAAGAAGGTATTGTAACCGACCAAAACGTCGGCGAACATATTGCAAAACTTGAAGCCGACGACAGGTTTATAAAAGAAATCTTAACCGTTTGCGGACTTACCAGAAAGCCTATCAACTGGGACAGGGAAAATCTTACAAGATGGCGCAGCTGGAATTTTTCTGACACAATGATATTGGAAGCAGCTAAACTTTCCTGTGGAAAATCAAATCCTGTTGCTTATATCAACGGAATACTTTCCGGCTGGAAATCCGAAGAGATTTTTGAAGCCGAAAAAATTATTTCCAAACAGCCCGCATACAAAACCGCAAACAGCGATCCGCGTTCCGAACGCGCGGCGGCGGAAGCTCATTTTTATGAATTACGTCATACAGCCGAAGACAAAGCCGAAAAAGCGTTGAGAGCCGCCACTTCCGATGAAATTTACGGAGACATCCACAGACAGTTAAACGAGCTTGCCATAGAGCTTGCGTTCGCCGAAATACGTGATGCAGAAAAAGCCGAAAGCATTTCGGGAAAAATTTCATTACTTGAAGCTGACGGCGATAAACGCCTTAAAGAGCTTGGCATAAATAAAGCCGACTTTACCCCCCGTTACGCATGCCAAAAATGTAATGATACCGGATACGGCAAAGACGGAACACCATGCGAATGTATGCTCAAATTTTTATCCGAAAACAATTAAAAACGGACGGTACACCCGTCCGATTTTATTTATTTATAATCCAAATATAGCAAGTAAAGGTTCAGAAAAAAATATAAACAACGCCGTATATACAAAAATCATAATTATGCTGATAATTATTCCTGCAACGGCAAGCCCCTTGCCGTTCAAATTTTTTTTCTGTACCCCCGAAATTCCCACGCTGCTCAAAATCAAACCTAAAACCGGCAAAATGAAAGCAAATACAAACCCGAAAACAGCAAGAACATTTGTCTTTTTGGGTTCGGCTGTTTTCTCAGACCGTTTGTTTTCCGCTATCACCTTTTTAGCTTGTTTATTCTGTTTCGGTTCTGATGTTTCAGTCTCTTCATTACCGTTATGTGTTTCCGTAGCATAGTTGCCGTTTACTTCCGACTGTTCAAGAATTACCACGGGCTCGTCTTTAACAACAGTTTCTATTTCCGGCTTTTCTTCTTCCTTAGGTCTTGCCCAGACTTTTGAATCTTCTTGATATGGTGATTGCGGATAAATAACCCCCACTACATGGAACGGCGCAAACGGATTTTGCATTGGCATTGCCATAGCCGATGCGGGGTATTGCGGCAATGGCATAACGCCGAAACCGTTATTACACTGTCCGAACATTGACAGATTCATCTGCGGCATAATCTGCGGCAGTTGAAAATTGCGGTAATACTCTTCATACGGATTGACGTATCCGTTCTGTCTGAATTCGTCATACACAGGGTAATCAACCAATTCGCGCGCAGGATTAACTACGGCTACGCCGCAACACGGACAAACCGACGCATTATCGGCAATTAAACTTTTACAGTACCAGCAAATCATATTGTCCTCTCTTGCAATCATTATAATCACAAACGCAAATCAAGTCAAATTTTTGAACGCTATATCATTATTTCCTTTACTGTCAGATTTTTTATCCTTAATGAAAATAAGTACACCGTCAATTCATACGCAACAGCAAAAACAGCAAAAGTTAAAATCATTGCAATATAATCGAATTTATACACCGCCAAGTCGCTTACGTCTTTAAAAACTATTTCTATCATTATTTTCAATAATCCGTACTGGTACAATGTACCGATAATGAAACCGATCAATGCCATAGGACGGTATACGTTCAATAGCGAACTTCTGCATTCTTTATCCGAATAGCCGAAAACACGCATCATAGCGATTGTTTTTACATTCCCGTTAATCACTGCGGAAACCGATAAAAATAGCGTGGTGAATGCAAGTATAAAGCCGATAAGCATAACTATAACTACCATCATAGTTCCCGAATAATCTCTTAACCCTACCGACATTTGCACCATTGCCGAAAAGCAAAATGCAGAAAAAACAATAAAAAACACAAGCGCTTTTTTATTTTTCAAGTTACTTATTTTAAGTTCTCTTAAAAAAGACCTTTCCGTATTTTTATTTTCTCTACTTTTCTTTGCTTTTACAGTACAGTAAGAAGTTTCCCTTATCATTGACAATGCGGGTTGGCGCAATTTTATTAAAGCGTACAAAATTGCAAACGCGCTGAATATTAAAGTCGGCAAAATGACCAGATAAATAAAAACAGGAAAATGAAACCTTAACGTTACCGACGGTATTACCCCGTCTGCATTCTGCACCGAATAAAATACGGGCATAATGGCAAACGCCAAAGCGTAGCCTGCAACCGCGCCAACCAATACGCTTAAACCGAACACCCAAAAATGCTTTGCAATTTTTATGTCTGAATATCCCAACGCTTTAAGTATTCCCAAGTGTACCCTGTGAGTATCTATGTAATGTTTAATATAAAAAATAAGCATCACAACAGAAGTCGCAGCAAGACACCCGCCGCTGGCTCCACACACTACTTTTGAAGTTGAAAGCTGGGCATTATAAAAAATTATCTCTTCGTTTGTCGTAATTAACTGCTTTATTTTAACTAAATCCGATTGATAGTTCAAGAACATTGTACATACGAAAACTGCGCAAAAAACAATAATTATAATACCTATAAACTTAATTCCGTCTTTAAAGCTGATAACCATACTTCACCATTCTATATCATAAGCGGATTTTACATTTTTGTTAGTGTAAATCTTTTCAATCAAGCCGCTGTTCATTTTAAAAACCGTATTTGCAGTCTGGGCTATATTTTGGTTATGCGTTACCATAACCATAGTAAAATCCAATTGCTTTTGCAACTTTAAAATGTAATCCAAAATATTGCGCCCTGTTTTTTCGTCAAGCGCGCCGGTAGGTTCGTCCAAAAACAGCACTTCCGGTTTTTTCGCAAGCGCCCTTGCAATAGCCACTCTCTGCTGCTCGCCGCCGGAAAGCACGGACGGATACTTGTTTCTTTTTTCGCCCAGACCGACCGCTTCAATTATTTCAACGTAATTTTTATTGCCTGCCAAATCCGCGCCCATTTTCACGTTTTTATCAACGGTTAAATTAGGCAGCAGATAATATTGCTGAAATATGAAACCGACTTTTGTTTTTCTGAACTCAGTCAACTGTTTTTCGTTATAACACGATATATCGGTTCCGTCGTAACAAACCTGCCCATCGCTGGGACTTTCCAGTCCGGACATAACGTTAAGCAGCGTCGACTTACCTGAACCCGAAGCCCCTAATATAACCGAAAAACTTCCGTCTTCAACCGTAAGACTAACGCCTTTTAAAACTTCATTAAGATTTTCGCCTTTACCGTAAATTTTCTTAATACCTTTAACTTCAATCATTTTGTTCTTCCTTTTTAATTTTGGTTATCAGACTTGTAAATACGTCAGTCATCATTACGCTTATTTCGTCAGCCGAAAACCGACATGTTTTTGTTGCGCACAACGTTGCGATACCGTGAACATATATCCATAAATGACGGTACAATCTCTCCGCATTTCCGCCGTCAATTGAATAACCGCTTCGAATCGACCCCAGAATATCTTCGTAATGCTCTTCTATTGCAGGTAGTACGTTTGAAAGACTCAAAACAGTCTTTTGCTCGGACATAAAAAGCAATTGGAACAATTTAGGTTCATTTATCGCAAAAAGAATATATTGCGTTCCCACGCCCTTGAACGCAAGAACCGAGTTTAATCCTTTTTTAACGTAATCGGCATATACAGAATTGGCTTTTGCAATTAATTCTGTCTGAACTTCATCCATACTTCTGAATACGGTAAATATCGGTCTTGGCGAACTTCCCAACTCTTTACCCAATGACCTTGCTGTAAGGGCAGATATTCCCTGCTCTTTCACAATTTTTAAAGCGGCTTCGATAATTTCATTTTTTTCAAATTTTGCTTTCGGTGGCATATACACTCTCCGTATTTAAAACTAATGTTTTATAACATATGTTTTATTATAATTTCTTATACTGTATTTGTCAAGTAAAACACAAAAGAACCGCCTGCGGAAATTCCGCAGGCGGCTTTGTTCGTTTTGGTATTGTCAATCAGTCGAGGGGGTCGTAGAAGCCGTCAATGTCGAAGTTCTCGTCACGGCGGAGTGTTGCGTTGTTCTTGGTTGTATCCACCG
>CAJTQF010000003.1 GCA_910578565.1 uncultured Christensenella sp. | reverse complement strand
CGCCACTGGAACGTCTGCGTGCCCACCGGCTCGTAGTTCGTCGTGTCTGTCGTCAATGTCACCTGCGCCGTGTACGTGCCGATGTTTGTGTTCTTGTTGTTTATTGTTATATTTGCGCCGCTCACGCCGGCCGGATACTTCGCGGGGTTCAACCGTATCTCCACCGCGCCGTTACCGTAGCTGGGCGGATTTTCCGGGTCGTATGTCTGCCAGCTGCCGCCTGCTACTTTGTACTGCAGGTTCTTGTTCAGGTTATCCAGATAGTCCTGGTCTATCTTGCCTTTGCTGATTTCCCATTCTATCTCGTACCAGCCGCTCAGGTCGTCGCCGCCGAAACTGCCGTTGTTGCTACCGCCGCTCTTGAACTTGTGGTCTGCGTCCGTCTTTAACGCGATGCGAGTCTTGTACTTGCCCACGCCGTCTGCGTACTGCACCGTAGCACCGCTTGCGTTCGTCGTCATGAACCCGTTTGTGTAGCCGTTGCTGTTATAATTTGCGTCTATACTCAGATACCCGCCTGCGGCGATATCTGCCAGTATATAATACTTAACCGCACTGCCCGAATCCAGCTTATACCTTAATACTTCCTGTACCCCGCCCACAAACAGGTCTGACGCGTTGCCCGTTCCTTCGCGGTACTGCCAGTTGATTACGCTGAAATCTATCGAACCCGAGCCGATCGTGAACGCGTACTCGTACTTCCCGTTCGCGATGCTGTAGTTCTTGTTCGATGTTGCGCCCGTCAATTCCACGCACAGCGTATAACTGCCCGAGCTCGATATCTGCGATACGTCCAACGTATTTGTCGTTGCGTCTATCCCTGCCGTCAACGGGTTCGACGTATCGCCATCCTTGATATAGTACATGTTCAACACAAAATCAGGATTACTGATCCCGCTCGCGCTTGCGTTGACTGTCATATTGCCCGCAGAGCCAAAGTCAAACGTGGGATTGCTTGCCGACGTCGTGCTGTTTGTTGTGTTTATAGTAAGCTCTTTCTTGTTTATCGTTATTGTCTTGCTCTGGTCCGTTGACGTATTGTCCGACCACATATAGTTGGGGCTTGTTAATTTGAACTTTACTGTATATACAGCGGCATCTGTTGCCTTGAACTTTTCGTTCACGCTGTCCCACGTCACTGTTGTGCCTGCCACACTGGACGTCTGTCCCGACGTGTTCACCGACATCTTTGCACTGTCGTAATTGCTTACGCTAAACTCGTATTCTCCACCTTTATACGTCTGCGTAGCATTCAATACCGTGGGGATTGTTACCGATTCCCGGTTTATCGTAAACGTCAGTGTTTTTTCACTAGTACTGCCGTCCGACCAGGTTATGCCTGCGGCTATCGCAGCCGAAGTTAAGTTGAATTTTATTTTATAAGTTCCTGCTTCGGTTGCTTTAAAATTACCAGATTTTATATCGTTTAAATCGTATGAACTTGCGCTTATTGTTTTACCATCAAAATCAAATGCTTCAGCCGCTATATTCAAATGATAACCAGCATCACTACAAGTTATCATATTGCTTCCGTATACATCGGTAGCAAACGAATTATAAACAAAATTAAATATTTTACCTGTACCAAAACCGTTAACAACAGTATTATAATCTATATTAAAAGATTTAATTGTCCCGTCGAAATCAATATTATTTCCACCTAATGCAGTAGGTGCGCCCAACACTGTCTCTAATGTCGCCGAACAACCAATACTAAACGAAATAGTATTATTACCAGCATTATGATACCCATCACTACCCAAATGTAAAGTCTCAATATGAATAGTATATAACTCCATTACAGCAACTGTATCACACGCATTATAAAGCAACATGCTATAATTGTTATAAGTGGTGGGTACTCTTCTCTGTACACCAAAACCACTCACATTACTCGGATCATCTGTTTGATAGCAGTAACCATTTATTATAATATCATCTATATTACCTGAATACGGTTTCCAATCATCACTTATAACACTTAAACTAGTATTATCAGGTAATTCGCCACGAATACTGTATGATATTTTATATACCGTATGTGCAGGAACTTCCACACTTAGTATTAGTGGGACTGCTATTACATTTATCGGTTGATAATCACTAATTGACGGATCTATTACTGTACTCACAGAACCTGTACCAACACCTCCGGTTGCTGTAAATGACGTAATACAATTATACTTAGTGTTTGACATTGCAGAATACGCAACACTATTTCTATTAGGATTACTATTTAATGAACTCCAATATTTAGCCGCATCAAATCTTACGTCAACATTTATCGTTGTTGCAGCATCAACATCCATCACCTTTTCATTATTAGGCAAAGCAAAAGTTATACCGAGAGCGACCGTTACCGCGCATAACAAAGCCAGTATTGCCGTTAAAAAATTACGTGTTTTAAATTTTTGCATTTAGTATTACTCCCCTGCCTTTTTTTGTATTTGCCGAGATTCTTCGACTACGCTCAGAATGACGCTACATTCGCTCGGAATGATATATAGCGCAAACGTTGCCTTGCCAAAGCAAAAACAAAAAGGCAATAAAAAAAGTGTGGCTCCCGAAAGAGACACACTCTGCTATGTAGTATCTCTTACGGTTACCACACCTAATCAACCAAAATCAAGAGTCAATTTTGCATTAAAACGAACTATCCCGAAATTCAGTTATCAAGAGATACTAAATGCATACACCTTTAGTGTATCGGGATAGATTTATTAAGTTCTGAAAAGGACCCCCTAAGATTAAAGTTGATTAAATGTGGTATAGCAAGTATAGCACAGGGTTTTAAATTTTTCAAGACTTTTTGACAAAATTTTTAAAATTGTGGTTTTCCACATTCCGGTCCACAATATCTTGTGGTTTTGCCAGTATTGCGGGCGTTTTTTGTTGTAATTACGAGCAGAGCGTAGCAAAGCCGTAGAATTTCCCATTCCCTTCTATTCCCAAAGAAACCCTCCGACTTCGCTTTGCGCCATATCAATTTTTTTTAGATTAAGGTGCTCAAACCGAAATTTCTCTCGGACAGGGTGACACAAAGAAAATCACAAAAAAAGTAAGGGCCTTTCAGACAAGCCGAAAGGTCCTTACATGAAGAAGAATGATTTGGGCGAAATTAGTTTAAGTACTCCAAAAGGAGCTTGTCCGCAACAAGAGCGATAAACTCGCTGTTGGTAGGACGTTCGTTGCCTATGTAAACTTTTGCGCCGAATATCGAAGAAATTGCTTCGGTTCTGCCGCGGTTCCAGGCAACTTCGATTGCGTGACGAATAGCACGCTCTACTTTGCTTGCAGAAGTTTCAAACTTTTTACCGATTTTAGGATAAAGTTCTTTGGTGACCTTGTTGATAATAGTAGGGTCTGCCACCGCCATTTTTATTCCTTCACGCAAGTACTGATATCCCTTTATGTGGGGCGGAATTCCTATGGTGATAAATATGCTGCTTATTTTCTCGTCAAGAGAATTCATTTTGCGCTTGTCCCTTACTTCGTTTGTAAATTTCCGCTCGTTTGTACGGTGTTCAAGAATATCGCTTATTCTTTCAGCCACGTTTTGCGGCGTTACCGGCTTGATAAAAAAGTAAACTGCACCGTGACTTATGGCAAGGTTTACAATTTTATCATTATCGAATTCGGAAATGACGACTGAAACGCAGTCTGGATATGTAGATTTTATGTGATCAAGAAGTTTTATCCCGTCAATGCCTTTAAGCATAGGGTCGATAATAGCAACATCGGGCTTAGCTGTTTTTAGCGCTTCTAATGCAGCGTCACCCGACAGCGCTGCCGCGCACACGTTAAAATTATCAGAGTTGTAAAAATAATCATTTAATTCTTTAAAATAATTTTCATTGCGCTCAAAAATTGCAACATTTGTTTTCATGTTAATCCTCTTTTATACCCCCGGGTAACTTTTCATTCTACGGAACAATTAATTGTAAGGGTATTATAGCGCAGAAAAAATCAAATGTAAAGTAATTTTGTAAAAAAATACAAAATATATTTTACATATTTTAAAGTTTATTGTCTTATTTTGTAAAAAACACAGCTTACTTAGTCAAAATATCAATATATTCGTCGTAAGACACCTGTTTATCAAATTTCTTGGTGCCGTTTATTTCTATTATTCTGTTTGCAACGGTATTCATAAGTTCCTGGTCGTGGGACGTAAAAAGCATACAACCTTTAAAATTCTTCATACCGTTATTTAATGCGGTAATAGATTCAAGGTCCAAATGGTTTGTCGGCTCGTCAAAAATAAGGAAATTACTACCTTCAAGCATCATTTTTGCAAGCATACATCTTACCTTTTCACCACCGGACAATACTTTTGCCTGCTTTAACGCTTCTTCTCCGGAAAAAAGCATTCTGCCCAGCCAACCGCGTAAATATTCTTCGTAATGGTCCTTTGAGAACTGGCTAAGCCATTCTACAAGCGTATAATTACAACCTTGGAAATATTCGTTATTATTTTCGGGGAAATACGAAGCGGTTATTGTCTTGCCCCACTTGACCGTGCCTGCATCAGGCTGAACTTTACCGACCAAAATATCATACAGCATTGAAACCGTAGTAGATTTGTCACTGACAATACCGATTTTTTCATCTTTCTGAACGGTGAACGATACATTTTCGAAATACCCTTTTTTAGTAAGCCCTTCTACCATTAATATATCGTTGCCGATTTCTTTTTCATATTTAAAGTCTATGAAAGGGTATTTTCTCAAAGACGGTTTAAAGTCCGCAATCGTGAGTTTTTCAAGTTCTTTTTTTCTTGAAGTCGCCTGACGCGATTTTGAAGCGTTCGCCGCAAACCTTGCGATAAATTCCTGCAACTCTTTTGCGCGCTGTTCGTTCTTCTTGTTCTGGTCGCGCTGCTGGCGTGCAAGAAGTTGGTTGGTTTCATACCAGAAATCGTAGTTGCCGAGCATCATATTGATTTTACCGTAATCCACATCGCAAATGTGAGTGCAGACTTTATTTAAAAAGTGTCTGTTATGCGATACTATTATTATCGTGTTTTCAAAATCCAAAAGATAATTTTCAAGCCAGCGGACAGTTTTAATGTCAAGGTTGTTGGTAGGCTCGTCCAACAGAAGTATGTCCGGATTGCCAAAAAGCGCCTGCGCCAAAAGAATTTTGACCTTACGCTTAGCGTCCATATCCGCCATAAGTGTGTCGTAAAACTCTTCGGTTACATCCAAAGCGTTTAACAAAGTCTGCGCTTCATATTCGGCGTCCCAACCGCCGAGTTCGGCAAACTCACTTTCAAGCTCGCTCGCCCGTACGCCGTCCGCTTCGGTAAAATCGGCTTTGGCGTAAAGGGCGTCCTTTTCGTCCATAATTTCTATTAAACGCTTGTGTCCGAGCATTACCGCGCGAAGAACGGTGACGTTGTCATAAGCGTTCTGGTTCTGTTGTAAAACCGACATTCTTTCGGTTTTATCCATTGAAACGTCACCCTTGTTCGGCTCGACGTCGCCGCTCAACACCTTTAAAAAGGTCGACTTGCCTGCGCCGTTTGCACCTATAATGCCGTAACAGTTGCCCTTAGTGAATTTAAGATTTACATCTTCAAACAGCTTTTTACTGCCGTATTGCAGCGATACATTATTAACTTGTAACATATTTTCTCCGTAATTGAATTTTATTTTTAAACCGCGAATTGGCTATTATATAATGTGGTATAGAATCCGTTTTGTTTTAACAGGCTTTCATGAGTGCCTTGCTCAATGATATTTCCGTCTTTCATAACGAGAATAACGTCCGCTTCTTTTATCGTAGACAACCTGTGCGCGACAATAAAGCTGGTTCTGCCGTTCATAAGTTTGGCAAAGGCTTCCTGAATTTTTTGTTCTGTTCTCGTATCGATTGAAGAAGTTGCTTCGTCCAAAATAAGCATTGGCGGCAAGCTCAACATAACTCTGGTTATACATAAAAGCTGCTTCTGCCCCTGCGAAAGATTGCCGCCGTCTTCGGTAATTTCGGTTTCATAGCCGTCGGGCAACTGCATAATGAACTTATGCGAACCCGTTGCTTTTGCCGCCGCAATTACTTCTTCGTTCGTTGCAGCGGGTTTGCCGATTGTGATATTGTTGCGTATCGTTCCGCTCTTTAACCAGGTATCCTGCAAAACCATACCGTAATTACTTCTTACCGATTTCCGCGTAGCTTCCCTTATATTTTGACCGTCTACAGAAATTATACCGTACGTAGGTTCGTAAAAACGCATCAGCAAATTTATAAGCGTAGTTTTTCCGCAACCCGTAGGACCGACTATGGCGACGCGCTGTCCCGCCTTTGCTTTGATATTTAAGTTCTCAATAAGTTTTTTATCCGCCGCGTAAGAAAAATATACGTTTTGAAACTCAACTTCGCCTTTGACGTTTTCAAGAACAATGGCATTCTCACTCTCGGGCGGTTGGGGCGGCTCGTCAATCAATTCGTAAATTCTGCCCGCGCAAGCCACGGCATTTTGCAATTCCGTTATTACGCCCGAAATTTCGTTAAACGGCTTCGTATACTGGTTAGCATAAAACAGCAAACTTGTAAGTCCGCCAACCGAAAAAACGACCGGTAAAGATACGTCGCTTATAAGCAACAGCGCGCCCGAGAGAGCAACAGCCGCATATACAACTGCATTTACGAAACGGGTTGCGGGGTTTATCAGCGACGAATAAAAAATCGATTTTAACGAAGCCTTTGTAAGCCGTCCGTTTATTTCGTCAAATTTTTCAAGGTTTCCGTCTTCTCTGCCGAAAGCCTGCACAACTTTTAAGTTGCCTATCATTTCATCGATAAACGCTGTCTGTTCCCCGCGTATTTCCGAAGTTTTTTTGAAAAGCGAATAAGTGCGCGATGCAAAAAACTTTGCGACAAAAAGCGAAAGCGGAGTAATTACAAACACAATTAAAGCGATTATCCAGTTTTTGTAGAACATTATGCAAAGCGTTCCGACAATCGTCAGCACACCTGTGAACAGCTGCGTAAAGCCCATTAAAAGACCGTCGGCAAACTGGTCCACGTCCGCGATATTGCGCCCGACTATATCCCCGTAAGAATGCGAGTCTATAAATTTTAAAGGCAACTTCTGAATTTTTGCAAATGCTTCTTCGCGGATATCTTTTACTACTCTGTAAGTAATTAAATTGTTGATAATACTCATCAGCCACTGCGCAAGACAAGAAGTTGCAATAAACACGGCAATTAAAATAAAATATTCAAATATTTTATTAAAGTCAACCGCCTTGCCTTCTATCAGCAAATCTACAATATTGCCAAAGTAAATAGGAATCAACAAATTTCCCGCAACGGAAATAAGCGCGAAAAATATAGTTAAAAAAACCAAAAATTTATAATGTTTAAGTTGTTTTAAAATGCGTTTTAATATCGCTTTATGAGAAGGTTTAGCCATTTTATGCACTCTCCTTTTCAAATTGCGAGTAATGTATTTCCCTGTAAATATCGCAAGTTTTCAACAACTCGTCATGAGTGCCGAGTCCTACCATTTTGCCGCCATCCAAAACAATAATTTTGTCCGCGTGTCTTATTGACGAAGTGCGCTGCGACACTATAAATACCGTAGGCGCATAATCAAGCGATTGCAACGATTTACGCAGTTTTGCGTCGGTTGCGTAGTCGAGCGCAGACGCGCTGTCGTCCAGAATTAAAATTTCAGGCTTTTTCACAAGCGCGCGCGCAACAGTCAAACGTTGACGCTGTCCGCCGGAAAAGTTTTTTCCGCCCTGCTCCACAACTTCGTCAAGACCGTTTTGTTTGGAATTAATAACATCCGCCGCCTGCGCAATTTCTATTGCGGAAGAAATTTGTTCGTCCGTGGCGTTTTCATCGCCCCATTTCATATTACTGCGTATTGTACCCTCGAATAAAACGGCGCGTTGTGGAACAATTCCGCATTTGTCGCGCAAAACCTTATCGCCTATCACATTTACATTTTTACCGTCTATAAAAACACCGCCGCTCTTTACGTCATAAAAATGCGGCAACAAATTTACAAGCGTGGTTTTACCCGCGCCGGTACCGCCTATTATCCCTATTGTCTGTCCGCGCTCGGCATAAAAAGATATGTTTTCAAGCGCGTCAATTGCCGCGTTACCGTAATTTGCACATACATTTTTAAACTCTACAAAATGGCTGCTTTCTTCTTCCGTCAATTCGCCTGATTTCAGCGAAGGCTGCATATCCAATACTGCGGTAATTCTTCCCGCACAGGCAAAGGATTTTGTTACCGTGATAATTAAATTTGCAAGTTTTATAAGTTCGACAAGAATCTGGGTCATATAGTTGTACAATGCAACAACCTGCCCCCTGTCAAGACTGCCGGCGTCAAACTTAATTGCACCTACGTACAACAAAATAATTATAGCTACATTAATTATGGCATAAGTCAACGGGTTCATTAACGCAGAAATTCTGCCCGCAACAAATTGCGCCTTGGTAAGTTCCGCATTTCGCCTGTTGTATTCTTTAATCTCGCTCTCTTCTTTGCAATAAGCGCGAAGAACCCTTACGCCGGTCAAAGTTTCACGCGTGGATGCCGTGACGCCGTCAAGTTTGCCCTGCACCTTTTTATACAAAGGGATGCTTGCAAGCATAATTCCGAAGACAACAACGCAAAGCGCCGCAATTGTAATGGCAAAAACACCGCCAATGGTAGCGTTTATAACAAAAGCCATTATCATTGCCCCGAATACTATAAATGGCGAACGCAAAAACAGCCTTAAAACGAGATTAACGCCCGACTGTATCTGGTTGACGTCGCTCGTCATACGCGTAATCATTTTCGAAGTTCCAAGCCCGTCAATTTCCTTATATGAAAGCGACTGCATTTTTGAAAACAAATCATGCCGCAATTCTTTTGAAAACCCTACGGCGGCTTTTGCGGCAAAATACTGCGCGGCAACTGTACTTATAAGCCCCACCGCACCAAGCAAGACAAGAACACCGCACATTTTAATTATATAACCTGTTCCGGCGCCGCCGTCAATACCGTTATTGATTATCGCGGCAACAACAAGCGGCACTATAAGCTCAAAAGTGGCTTCCAACAACTTAAAAAGCGGACCTAAAATACTTTGCAATATATAATGCTTTAAATATTTAAGCAGTTTAACCATATTCTATATTTTACCAAATCATAAAATAAAAAGCAATTTTATTTGCAATTATTCTCAACCTTTGGTAAACTCATCTCAGGAGTTTTTATGCCTTACGAAATTTATTTGAAAAAGAACGAAGAAAAACGAATTATTGCCGGACATAGCTGGGTTTACGCAAACGAAGTTGCGCGAATAGAAAATAAAGACAAAAACGGTTCGCTTGCAACCGTTTATTCAAATGACGGAAGATACATCGGCAAAGGTTACATTAACCACGCATCGAAGATTTTAGTAAGAATATTCATCCGCGGAAACGAATCAGACGACGCAAAGTACTATACAAACGCAATAGATACAGCAAATAATTACAGATTAAGACTGGGTTATAACAATTGTTATAGAATGGTATTTGCCGAAGCGGACAATCTACCCGCACTCATTATCGATAAGTACGGCGATTATTTTGTTATACAATGTCTTTCTCTCGGCATAGATTTACGTAAACAGATGATTTGCGACTGCCTTATAAATTTATTTAAACCAAAAGGAATTTACGAAAGAAGCGACGTTGCCGTCCGCAAAAAAGAAGGACTGACAGAAATAAAACAAGTTTTATACGGCGAAGTTCCGGACTATTGCGAAATTTGCGAAAACGGAATCAAAATGTTAGTCGACGTGAAGAACGGGCAAAAAACAGGTTATTTTTTAGACCAGAAAGAAAACCGATTGGCAGCAAGAAAATACTGTAAAGGCGATGTTTTAGACTGTTTTTGTAACAGCGGCGGATTTTCATTAAACGCGGCAATCGTAGCCAATAGCGTTACAGCCTGCGACATATCGGAATTAGCATTGAAAAACGTACGCGATAACGCAAAATTGAACGGGTTACACAACATTACCACGCTTTGCGGCGACGTTTTTGAAGTACTCAGAAATTGCAAAAAGAATAAAATACAATTCGATACAGTAATTCTTGACCCGCCTGCTTTCTGTAAAACGGCAGACGAAATTAAAGACGCATACCGAGGCTATAAAGATATAAATCTTACCGCAATGAAAATTGTTAAAACCGGCGGATTTTTAATAACCTGTTCATGCTCCCATTATATGAGTGCAACTCTTTTTGAAAAAATGCTGACGGAAGCCGCGCATGAAAGCGGACGAAACGTACGATGCGTTGAAGTAAAAACACAGTCGCCCGATCACCCTTCGTTACTGTGTGCAGAAGAGACAAATTACCTAAAATTCTACGTTTTACAAATTATTTGAGCTTGTTATGTATAACATAGTACTTAATAAACAGCAAAAAGCGCGGTTTAACCGCGCTTTTTAACTGTTTACTATAAATTTAAATTATATTGCCCAGTTACCTTCTTTGAATATCTGAACACGTTTACCGTCCGCAGTTACACCTATTATAGACATATCCGCACTGCCAATCATAAAGTCAACGTGTATCATAGAACTGTTTACGCCGAGTTTTTCGCATTCTTCGACAGAATAGTTTTCATAATTTTCAAGACAATTATTGAACCCCCTGCCAAGAGCCAAATGACAGCTTGCGTTTTCGTCAAACAGCGTATTGTAAAATAATATGCCTGTATTATTAATAGGCGAATCGTGAGCGATTAAAGCAACTTCACCGAGATATGACGCCCCTTCATCCATTGCAATCATTTTTTCAAGAACGTCCTGATTTTTCTCAGCATGCACTTCTACCGCTCTGCCGTTTTCAAATCTGACCCAAAAATTTTCAATCAGTTTGCCCTGATAAGAAAGCGGTTTTGTTGCAACAACTTTCCCTTCCGCCTTGCCGCGTAAAGGAGACGTAAAGACTTCTTCACTGGGAATATTCGCATTGAAATAAATATTACTGCCAAGCGCGCGTTCCCCGCCGCCGAGAAATACGCCTTTTGAGTTAAGCCCTACTTTAAAATTTGTACCGTTCAAACTTTTGTATTCAAGACTTTCAAATTTATAATCGTTCAAAAACTTGCAACGTTTAGCCAATTCTTTATTGTGATTATCCCATGCCTTGATAGGGTCGCCATCAACCCGCGAACAATAAAGTATATTTTCCCAAAGTTTTTCAATAGCGTCGTCCACGGAAAGTTCGGGATAAATTTTCTTTGCCCATTCACGCCCGGGAACAGCCGCTATACACCACTGATATTTGTTTTCAATCGAATCACGGTAAGGTTTTATAAACGGAAATTTAGCCTGGCTTGCCTTTGAAATCTTTTCACTGTCAGTACCGTTCAAGCCGTCAGGATCATCCGAATCTATCCATAACAGGCACGACAGTTTTTCAACCCTGCGTTCCCATTCCGCCTTGTCAACGCCTGTAAATTCAGAAAGAGTTCCCAAACTTCTGTAATCGTAATGCAGTTTGGTTATGGGCATATACGACCACTCAACTTTGACAAGCGAAGCGCCTGATTTATAGCACTCTTCCACACACATTTTTACAAATTCGGGCTGGTCAAGTCCGCAACGGATAATTACTTCCTGACCTTCTTTTACATTTAAGCCGCACTTAACTATTAATTCTGCGTATTTTTGCAATCTTTCCTGCTGCATAATTAATTCCTTTTTATTTTACTTTAATTAATTATATCACCATTCCGGGTTATAGGCAAGAAAATTAAACTTCAGTTTCAAAAACTAAATCCATTACTATTATTTTACCGCTTGGACCAATTAAAGAAGGAATAAACCCAACATACCTGTAACGCTTTGCAGCATACTCTTCAATAATACTCCTGTATCCGGAAAAAACCGCGTCTTTGACAACGTTGTTGTTTGCTTTTACCGAAACATACTCATATTTTTTCATATAAAACCCTTTATTTGTTCTTATTTTTAACAATAACTATTGTAACGAAAACCGCCAGCAATATTGCACAGGTACCCAACAAAATTCCATACATTGCACCAAGCGGAATTTGGTTGCCGGCAACGTAGATATTTACGTCAAAACCGTCCATTATCCCCTTTAACGCTTCGTCAGGAACCCCTGCGTCTTCCAGGGCAAGCAAGTAACCGTTCATATAATGGTTGCGGATAATGCCTACGCCGTAAGTTCCGGGCAAACAGCTTAAAACATTTTGAAGCCCTTTTGAAAAACTTGAAATCGGCATATACGCGCCGCAAATAAACCCGTATAGCGACGAAACCAGCGTTGCCACCGCAGACAACCCGCCTTGGGTTGAAATAAAGCTCTCTATTATACCTGCAAGAAGAGTTCCGAATAAGATTCCGCATATACAGTCTACGATAATCATAAAGAAATCGCCCGCTGTTATGTACCAGCCGACCGCCGCAAGATAGATGTGCCCTATCAACATAACGCACATCATAATCAAGAAAGTCACAAAAAAGTTTGAAAAGAAATAAGAAAGCGAGATTGTCGTAGGTTTTATAGGCGCTACACGGAAATCGTTTATGGTTGAATTGATTTTATCTTCAACTATTACAAGATTGGAACAGAATGCAACTGTCACCGAACTCACACTCAATATCGACGACATAAGCCAGGCGCCGGCAATGCCTTCGACAATTCTGCCGTCAACGGTAAAGCCTTCCGGAATACCCGATTTAAAATTTTCGATATAGATATTCCGCAAAAAAGTTACGAACAGAATAAGGAGAATTAAGGGCGTTATCATAGACATAAAAAATGTAAGTTTGTCTTTAAAATAATACTTTGTATTTCTACCCACCAAAGAAATAAGTTTTTTGAATTCGGTCATATTATACCCCTTTTAAATCCTTACCTGTAACTTTTAAAAACACGTTATCCATATTGCCCTTCAAAACTTCAAAATCTTCAAAAAGCTCGGGCTTTTCCTTAAAAAATTTCGATACTTCCGAAGTGTTTTTAAGTTCGATTTCCGTATAATCACGCTCGTTTTTGACAGAATAACCAAGTTTTGAAAAATATTTTTCAACATCTTCCCTACGGTTATAAAATTTAATAAAGTCGCTTGCAAATTCGTTTTTAAGGTCGTGAGGCGTTCCCTCTGCGACAATCTTTCCCGAATCGATTATCACCACGTAATCCGACTCAGCCGCTTCTTCCATATAATGCGTAGTCAAAAAAACAGACAAACCTGTTTCCTTTCTCAATTTATCTACAACACCCCACACCGTCATTCTGGTCTTCGGGTCAAGTCCAGTAGTCGGTTCGTCAAGAATAAGCAATTGCGGTTTATGTATTAATGCGCGGGCAATATCTATTCTTCTTTTCTGTCCGCCGGAAAGTTTTACAATCGGCCGCTTCAAAATATCTTTCAAATCTAAAAGCTCTGTCATCTCTTCAAGACGTGTTTTAAATTCATTGCCGAAAATCCCGTATAAACTTGCTCTGTGTTTAAGATTGTCGTAAACGCTCAGTTTTTTATCGAGTACTGAATTCTGAAAAACGATTCCGAGTTTGCTTTTTATTTCGTGTGAACTGCTATCGATATCGTAACCGCAAACGTTAATTTTGCCGCTATCCTTTTTAAGTATACCGCTGATAATATTTATCGTAGTGGACTTACCCGCGCCGTTCACGCCGAGAAAAGCAAACAATTCTCCATCTTTCACGTTGAACGAAATATCATTGACAGCGTTTACGTCCTTAAATGACTTTTTTAAATGTTCAATTTGTATTATCACTTTTTTCTCCTTGCTTTATTCTTAATAAAAGCCCCTTATACACGTCGCTTACCATATTGCTTACAGTCTTCCAATCCCAATCAAGATATCCCGTTGCAAACATAGTAGCTATTCCGTGAACAAACACCCACATTTCCGAATGTATGGTATAAGCCTGTTCTGAATACAACCCGTAATTTTTCATTATAACAAAAACCGATTTTTCGTAACTATCCTTTTCAAAACCGTCTTCTTCAGTGCGGTTGCGCATAAAAAGGTATTTAAAAAGTTCGGTTTCTTCAACGGCAAATTTTATATATCCCATACCTATCGCTTTATATTCGGGATATTCTTTTTTAGCCATCTCATTTTCAACAAATTTGAAAAAATGTTGCATTGCCATTTTAGCGACTTCAACTTTAATTTCGTCCATTCCGCTGAAAGATAAATAAATGGGTTGTGTTGAGCATTTGCATCTCTTTGCAAGTTCGCGGACGTTTAATCCGTCCATACCGCGTTCCCTTACTATCTGAAACGATTCTTTCAAAATAAGTTCTTTAGTAATCACTTTATTTGCAGGCATAAATTCACCAAAACAATATAATAACAAGCATTATTAATAACACTTGTTATTATATCATTACACATTTACATTGTCAACTATTTATTTACAAAAATAATGAAGTGACGTTTGACAAAGTCAAACGTCACTTCATGGCGCGGAGAAGAGGATTTGAACCTCCGGTACCTTTTGGGTACACACGATTTCCAATCGTGCGCCTTAAACCGCTCAGCCATCTCCGCACTGCCGTTCTGTAATCCCGAACATTAATATATTATAAAATCAGAACAAAAAAATCAAGTGTTTTTACCCGCTATAATAAACTCCGCATATTTTTTTGCTACGTTTACACCGCACACCCTTTCCGCTTCGGCAAAAAATGCGTTAGAATTAACTTCACATATATACCGCTTGCCGTCATTATCCGTCAAAACGTCTATCCCACAGTAATCGAGTTGTAAAACAGCAGCAACTTTTTCGCAAAGCGTAATAAGGTCGGTATCGGCAGTATAGCATTCGCCTACTCCGCCCAGTTCAATATTTGAACGAAAATCGTTGTCATTGCGTCTTTTCATAGCGCACACGTACTTTCCGCCTATAACAATAACCCTGATATCTTCACCGCCGCGCCCTATAAATTTTTGATAAAAATGCGCGTGCTGTTTATTTTGTTGTTCAAATACGCGAAGATCCGCTTCACTACTTATTTTACTGACGCCACTCCCCAGCGAACCGTAACACAGCTTTGCCACTAACGGAAACTCTAATTCTTTAACACTGCTATAAAACTTATCAGATATTTTAGCGTCAGAATAATAACAAAGCGGCGCATATACGCAGTCAGGCATAGGAATACCACAATCAGCCAGCTCAATATGGGTTATCATTTTATCATCGCAAATTTCAATTGCGCGGGCGCTGTTAAAAAGCCTTATGCCGCTCTTTTCCAACAATCTTGCCGCCGCCTTGTCCTTGTCGAGAAACACGCAGCAGTCATATCTATCCGATATTATTTTTCCGTCGATAATTTTAGACAAACCGATATTAGCGACTATTTCGCACTCTACATTGAGTAAACGTAATTCCTGCGCTATTCTTTCTGCCTGAGCCCTTTGTGAATTATTTTGGATATAAGCGTTCACAACAATCAGACAATTCATCCGCAGACCCTGATCACAGCCGAAACCGTAGCAAACCCGCCGTCAGAATTTATTTCGTTAACTGCTTTCCAAATGTCATTTTCGTAAGTCTCGTGCGTGACAAGCATTATAGGCACCGTTCCGTCAGCCCTTCCGCTTTCCTGAATAACCTGCGCCACACTTATATTATGTTTACTTAATACGGACGTTACTTTTGACAGCACACCCGCCTTGTCCTGTGCTTTTAAACGCATATAATAAGCACCGCTGAAATCAGCGATAAAGTTAGTTGTGGGATCGGCGTTTTCGGTATTGTTAAAAGTAGAATAATTAAAATCGCTATGTGTAGCGCAATAGATAACGTCACCCACAATAGCGCTTGCCGTAGGCATTGCCCCTGCCCCCCTGCCGTAGAGCATAATATTTTCCACACAATCACCCGTTATATAGACGGCGTTGTAGCTATCGTTTACTCCGGCAAGCGGATGAGTTGATTTTATAAATGCCGGATGTACCCTTACTTCAATTCCGCTATCGGTATTTTTTCCTATCGCAAGTAATTTCAGAATATACCCCAGCTGTTTGCCGTAACGCAAATCATCAGAATCAATATCTGTAATACCTTCACGGTAAATTTTTGTAAATGGCACTTTGGTATGGAATGAAAGGCTTGATAATATTGAAAGTTTATAAACAGCGTCATAGCCTTCCACGTCGGCAGTAGGGTCAGCTTCCGCATAACCGAGTGACTGCGCCTCCTTTAAAACTTCGTTATAAGAAACACCGCAGTCAGTCATTTTAGTTAAAATATAATTTGTCGTGCCGTTTATTATACCCATTATCGAAGTTATTTTATTACCCTGCAAATTATCAAGCAAAGTTCTTATAACCGGCACTCCGCCGACACAAGTTGCCTCGTAAAAAAGTCCGCAACCGTTGAGTTTTGCAACTTTTTCAAGCTCATGCCAAAACTTGCAAAACAGTTCTTTATTGGACGTCACTACCGACTTACCAGCATTAAGCGCGGCAAGCACAAAAGTCTTAGCAGGTTCTATCCCGCCCATAACTTCAACTACAATATCAACATCAGAATTGTTACAAATATCTTCAATACTTTCTGCTATCACTGATTTTTCAACACCGAGAGAAATTGCGCGCTCCGTATTTCTTTCAAGCACGCTTTCCACAACAATATCAATGCTGTGATTTTTTTTATAAAATTCTCTGTGTTCGGTCAGCATTTTATATGTTCCGCCGCCCACAACACCCAATCCGAGTATTGCCACCCCGACCTTTTTCATCTTATGCCTCCGCGCTGTTTAAATCATACAGATATTTAAGTCCGTCCAACGTCAAAAGTTTATCCACATAATCTATGCTTGAAATTTCGCTTGCAATAACTTCGGAAAATCCGCCTGTTGCCACGGTTTTAACGCTATCGTCTTTGAGTTCCTGCTTGATTTTTCTTACTATATAAGCAACCAATCCCGAAAAACCGTAAACTATACCGGACTGCATATTGGTGACAGTGTTTTTACCGATTACTTTTAAAGGACGCTCTATTTCCACTCTCGGTAATTTTGCGGTGCCGTTAACAAGGCTGTCCAACGACCCCTTTATTCCGGGCGCAATCACACCGCCGATAAACTCGCCCTTGCAGTCTATAACGTTAAAAGTTGTCGCCGTGCCGAAATCTATAATTATCAGCGGATAACCGTATTTTCTGACTGCCGCGACATTGTTAACCACCCTGTCCGCGCCCACTTCTTTGGCGTTATCAACCCGTAAATTCATACCGGTCTTTAACCCCGGCGCAAGTAAAAGCGGTTTAATATTCAGGTACGTACGGCACATATTTTCCAAAGTATAATCAAGCGGCGGCACTACTGAAGAAATAATTCCGCCTGTAATATCGTCCGCATGGATATTCCTGTTTTCAAGGATACTTATAAGCTGTCCGCCGTATTCGTCGGAAGTTTTTTTATGTTCCGTCGCAATACGGAAACTCAAAATAAGCTTATCGCCGTCATAAACGGCGTATTTTATGTTCGTATTACCAACGTCAAGACAAATTATCATTTACATTCTCCGCAACGCTAACTGAAAGATTTGCATCTTTAACGGGTTTATTTATAAAGGTATGGTTTATTTTCCTTAGAACTTTTACATATGCCGGTACCAATATAGCGCAGGCAACAAGTTCGATAGGGAAATATATTGTAACCGCTACGCCCAATATTGCCGTAAGCGCATCTGCCGCCTTACCATCCCATATAGCTACCGCAAGCAAATATAAGACAGTATTGGTGAGCGAACCGACCACACCGGCTATCGCCGCAGGAAACACTTCGCGCACAAAGATATTTTTAACTTTTCTGAACAATTTTGAAAATCCGAAATAAGTCCAATAAGCAGTTATACCAATAAAAATTCTTGGAAGTATAGAAATCAGGGGATTTGCGTATTTTATAAATACAGAAAATATCAGACAAAAAATGCAACTTCCCACCCCCAAAAGCGTACCGCCGACAAAACTTTTTTTCCAATCGTCGTATATACTTAAAGAAATTGATACAGGTAACGACAATATGCAAGCCGTCATACCCACAGGAGAAAGCAATGCACCCTCCAGAAGAAACAACACAAATATCAGCGCAAACATCACGCCGACAAAAGCGATAAAATGAGCCTTATCTTTTTTCACAAATACCTCCGTCTGATTTCCTGCATATAATGGAATATCAGCGTAAAAAAAATTATTGTACTTATGATAGGTCGGGTTAAATATACCCGCCTGAAGTACCTGTTTAAAATTTAAAATATTATAGCATTGCAAAAAAAATTATGCAAGCGTTTAAAGTACAGTAACATTTTTACGGAAATTTTAATACAATTTAATATACGGAAACTGCACGGGCACAACTAAATTTACATACCGCCCTGCAGCTCATTTTACAGGAGGAAATTTATGAACATTTTTTCTAGTGGCTGCGGCAACAATAGCTGCCTTTGGATTTTAATCCTTTTACTTCTTGCGGCAAGTTGCAGCGGAAACGGTTTAGAGAACGTACTTAGCGGAAGCTGCACCCCCATACTTATCGCTTTACTTTACAGTATGTGGAAAAACGGCACGCTGTCCAATCTGTTGTGCGGCAACGGCAATAACGGCTGCGGCTGTGGTTGCGGTTGTAACTAATCCCTAATTAAAAAGAGGTTGCCAAACGGCGACCTCTTTTACTTTATAAATTTTTTTCACATTTGTATTTATAGACTGCGGCAACGGTTTTTGCATCGCAAATTTCACCGCGTTCTATCATTTTTAAAACAATATCAAAATCGATAAATTCGTTTGTAACAAATTCATCATCATCGGGATTTTGACGACCAAGTTCGATTCCTTCAGCAAAATAGATATGTATAACTTCGTCCGTGTACCCGGGGCTAGGATATATATTTAAAGCATGAACAAGTTTTGCCTTAAATCCCGTTTCTTCTTCAAGCTCTCTTTCCGCGGCTTTTAAAGGGTCTTCACCTTTATTCAATTTGCCCGCGGGAATTTCATATGTTTCTTTACCGTAAGGATATCTGAACTGTTTTACAAGCAAAACCTTGCCGTCTTTTACTAAAAGAACGGCAGCGCCGCCGCTATGCCTTATGCATTCTCTTATTCCGTTTTTTCCGTTCGGCAAAAGAACTTCGTCAATCTCTAAAGTCACTACTTTACCGCTATATAAAGTTTTTGATTTTAATTTTTTCTCAAAAAATATCATAAAGCCGATTCAAATTCAACCAACATATCAATAAGCGACGCTATGCCGTCGCTCACACATCCGTTGTAAAGCACAAAATAGTTATACCCGCAAATAAGCGCGTCTATCAAATTTTCATTGCCTGATTTTACGGCAAACAAAAGCTCGTTAAGCATTTTGTACCCGCCTTCTTTTTCTTCTTTCGGAATTGAAGTCTGATACAAAAATTGCTTTTCTGCCGCAATTGCAAGCGAAATTTCCGAATACAGTTTAGCCCGCGATGAATTTGCCGCATATACCTGTTCGGCTTCTTCGGCTTCGGCTTCAAGCGACTCTGCAAACACTTCCTGAATTAATTCTTCAAGACTGTTTATAACGGTATCGCAAAACGCCATATAACTGGCAAAATAACTACCGTCTTCGGGATAGTATATCTGTAAAAATTCGTTAAAGTTCTGAGTGCCCCTGTCAAACTCGACAAGCAGACAAAAAATAAAAGCAAGTCTCTGCCCCACCGTTTGCGGCAGAACAACTTTGCTCTTGTTTATATATCCGTCATCTGCAACAATAAGACATCTTGCTTTTTCCTGCAAATAATCAAAATCTTTGGTTACGCTGTCAAACAACCGGTATAAATCGGGACTGTTAACTATACATTTTAACAAGTCCTTAATTTTAGTGGTTGCCATTATAAATTTACATTTTTTAAGCTCTTCACATTTTTCCAAAAATGTTAAAACTTGTTCTTTTGTGTTTTTCATACACCACCTAAAATATGCTTTACTGCAATATTATAACACAGTTTAATTTAAAATTAAATTATTTTTGGGTAAATATCTTGATTTTAAGATAAATATTATGTATAATATTAAGGACTTTTACACTTTTTGTAGTTTTGAGTACTATTATGTTGAACACAGGCGAAACTTCTATCAACAAATTAATAATACTTTTCGTTTTTGATAAAATGGAAAGCGCTCTGTCTGAGAGAACTATCGTCGATATGTGCTCCTCTTCAAACAGCTGGATGGGTTATATGGATTGCGTAAACGTGCTTCATAAACTTATTGACGACAATTTCATTTGCATAGTCAATGAAGACGAAGATACGTTGTACTCACTCACCCCGGACGGAAGAGAAACGCTTGCAAACTTTTACATAAATATCCCTAAAAGCGTAAGGGAAGAAATTTCAATATTTATTAAAAAGAACAGCGCGCGTTACAGAAACCGGCAGGAATGCCGCTCGGACTATTTTCAGAATATGGATGGGACTTATACCGTTGCTTTGAAAATATTATCGCCGGTACAAACGATATTAGAACTGAAATTTGTAGTACCCGATAAAAAAACCGCAAAAACCATATACAAGAAATGGGAAGAAAAAGCCGCCGACGTTTACTCGGTAATATACGAAAATCTTTGTGATTAGGAGAAAAAATGTTTACTTATTTAACATCAGGAACTTGTTCAAGACAAATAATATTTGAAGTTGACAATCAAAACAGATTGCACGGCGTAAAATTTATAGGCGGTTGCAGCGGTAACTTGCAAGGCGTAAGCAAACTTGTTGAAGGCAGAACAATCGATGAAGTTGAGACTTTGCTTGCCGGCATAAAGTGTAAAAACAATACTTCCTGCCCCGACCAACTTTCAAAAGCGATAAGCGCATACAAAAAATCCCAGACAGAAAATTCGAAATAAACAATTTAAGGCGGGTCAAAAGACCCGCCTTAACTATACTTAAACCCAATTATGTTTAACATAGTACTTTTTAAAACTATGATTTGAGCAATAGTTCGTACAATTTATCCATATTTTTACCGTTCAGATCGTAATAAAAACATCTTCCGTCATAACCGCCGACAGAATTGTACCGTATTAAATTAAAACCATAAAAACCTTTGGCAACCTGTATCAGCAATTTTTCATAGGGCAATTCACCGCTTTCAAGCTGTTCGGCAAAACCAAACTCAACCCATAATCCGCTTTGAATAGCTTCTGTCGTTAAATGGTTAAGACTTACTCCCAGCGCAGGCATTATATGCGCGTTGCTGATCATATCCATCCAGCAGTCAAGAATTTCTTCAAAATTTTTACTGTTTGAAGCGTAACTTTTTATTACGCCTTCATTATAAACGTTGATAGTTTCAGCCGACTTAAAAGCATCGTCAAGATTAACACAAATACTCATAAATACATTATACTTCCTTTTTTGAAAGATATTCGTCTATCGCTTTGGCAGCTGTTTTTCCTGCACCCATTGCAAGAATTACGGTTGCCGCACCAGTTACTGCGTCACCGCCTGCAAATACGCCTTCTTTTGTGGTTTTACCGGTACTTTCTTCAACGATAATGCCGCCGTGTCTGTTGACTGCAAGTCCTGCCGTAGTGTTTTTAATAAGCGGATTCGGACTTGTTCCTATTGCCATAATAACGCAATCCACGTCAATAACGTATTCGCTGTCGGGAACCGGAACAGGACTGCGCCTACCCCTTTCGTCGGGTTCGCCAAGTTCGCACTTTATGACTTTTAACCCTGAAACAAATCCGTTACGGGGATCGCGGTTATTCTTCTCGTTGTTGAACCCTAAAACTTCAACGGGATTTCTTAAAATTTCAAACTTAATGCCTTCTTCCTGCGCGTGTTCCACTTCTTCTTTTCGTGCAGGAAGTTCTTCCATTGAACGGCGGTAAATTATATACACCCTTTCAGAGCCAAGTCTTAAAGCCGTACGCGCCGCATCCATTGCAACGTTACCGCCGCCGACCACGGCAACCTTTTTTGCACGCATTATCGGAGTATGAGACTTACCGTCATAAGCATTCATAAGATTGGCACGTGTTAAAAATTCATTTGCAGAGTATACCCCTTTAAGGCTTTCGCCGCGTATACCCATAAACCGCGGAAGTCCCGCACCCGAACCAACAAATACAGCTTCATACCCTTCTTCAAACAGTTCGTCCACAGTTACGGTTTTTCCTATTACGACGTTAGTTATTATTTCAACGCCGTATTTTTTTAACTCGTTTACTTCTTTTTCTACTATTTTCTTTGGAAGTCTGAATTCCGGTATTCCGTAAACAAGTACGCCGCCCGCGGTATGTAACGCTTCAAAAACCGTCACTTTATAGCCTTTTTTAGCCAAATCTCCGGCACAGGCAAGCCCCGAAGGTCCCGACCCGACTACGGCAACTCTATGACCGTTGGTTTGAGTTTTAACCTGATTTTCTTCGCATTTTGAATTATGAAAATCAGCCACGAATCTTTCAAGTCTTCCGATTGCTACAGGCTCGAATTTAACGCCAAGCGTACACTTGCTTTCGCACTGGGTTTCCTGCGGGCAAACTCTTCCGCAAACAGCAGGCAAAGACGAACTTTGCGAAATTACCGAGTATGCTCCGTCAAAATCTTTGTCAACAATTTTGGAAATAAACTCGGGAATACGAACGTTTACGGGACAGCCGTCTACGCACGGGTTGTTTTTACAATTCAGGCACCGCTGGGCTTCTTTTATAGCAATTTCAATTGAATAGCCTTTCGCCACCTCGTCAAAATTACGGGCGCGAAGCGTTGCGTCCTGTACAGGCATAGAATATTTTTTGAGTTGAACAGGCATTATACAATCTCCTTTTTAAACAGATTGCAGTGTTCTCTCTCTTTCTGTTCGAATTCAGAATACATATTTGAACGCGCCATAGCTTCGTCAAAATCCACTTCAAAGCCGTCAAAATCAGGACCGTCAACGCAGGCAAATTTTGTTTTTCCGCCTACGGTCAATCTACAACCGCCACACATACCCGTACCATCAATCATAATAGGATTCATAGATACTGTTGTCGGAATGCCGAAAGGTTTAGTTGTCGCAACTACAAATTTCATCATAATGAGCGGACCTATGGCTATAACTTCGTCGTACCTTTCGCCCTTTTCTATTAGTTCCTTTAACGGCTGGGTAACAACACCTTTATTTCCGTAACTTCCATCGTCCGTTACAATCGTCAATTTATTTGAACATGCTTTAAATTCGTCTTCGAGAATAAGCATTTCTTTACTGCGGAATCCTATAATAGAATGTACTTCGGCGCCCTTTTCATGTAGCTTTTGCGCGACAGGCAAAGCGATCGCGCAGCCTACGCCGCCGCCGACAATGCAAACTTTTTTCAGCCCTTCCGTCTTTGTTGCGCAACCTAAGGGACCGACAAAATCCGCAATATATTCACCTTCGCGCTTAACATTTAAGCGCATAGTCGTTCCGCCAACAACCTGAAATATAATTTTTACAGTACCTGCTTTTCTGTCAAACCCCGCAACTGTAAGCGGAATTCTTTCCCCGTCGTCATCAACCCGCAAAATTATAAACTGCCCTGCTTCTGCTTTTTTTGCAACAAGCGGCGCATAAATATCCATCATAGTAACGGTTGAATTCAGCTCGCGCTTTTTTATAATTCTGTATAAATTTGCGCTGTCGGTTTTAATAAGATTTCTTATATTTTTTATGTACTGAACGGGAAAAGGCGCGTCTTCTTCATAAGCAAATAAAATTTGCTTTACGACGCCCTGCTGCAAGTTGTTGTGTCTTCCCAAAGGTGCGACAACTTTATCACCCGCTTCAACGTTTGCAAATTTGCACAAATACCAATATAAATAACCTTTTACGTTATCGTCGTCTTCAAAATCAACAGCGACAAAACACTCTTTCTTTTCCATTAACTTCAATTATACTTAAATTTATTAAAATTGCAATAAAATAAGACTTGCTTAAACGCAAGTCTTATTAATTAGATTCAGTTTACTCGTAATCGACTACGTCCACCCAACGCTGCAAAAGTTCCGCTTCTTCGGGCTTTGCCTTTGAAAGCCTTGCCGCCGCAACAATGGGAATCCAGCGTTGAACGTATTGCAAAGCCGTGTCGCTTTTTTTACAGTAAAGTTTTAAGTACTTATCCGCAAATTCGCTCTTACCTGCAAGATAAAAAAGCAAATAGCTTGTTGCCACGTCCGCAGAAGAATTGCCTTGCGACGCATGCGCCCAGTCGATAATATAAGGTGTTCCGTCTGCTGTAATAATAACGTTTGTAGGGTTAAAATCGCCGTGGCAGAGATTGGTATGTTTAGGCATTGAATCAAGCCGAGTATGAAGTTCATAACGGATAGTTGCGTCAAGCGTCTCCGAAGTTGCTGAAATTCTCGCCTGCAATTTATCCTTTAACTTGTTTAAAAGCGGGACTCTTCTTGCCATTACCGTACGCTGCAAATCGACGAAAAGATTTAAATACTCGTCTTCTTTTTCGGGATGTTCGTCTAAAAGCTGTTGCAACGTTTTACCTTCGACGTAATCAAGAACAATCGCCCACCTGCCGTCAACAACGTGAACCGCCTGCAACTTTGAAATATTCAAGTCCGTTTCTTCAACTCTTGCATGATTTAACGCTTCGTTCAGAATATCGGATTTTGAGTAATGCTCGCCGAAAACTTTTATAAGTTTGCCGCCGTCCCTGTAAATTTCCTTATCTTCTCTTGAAAATATTTTTTTACCGTTCATAATTTTTCTCCTTATTATTTACCGTAGTAGGCATTGAGATACATCTGCTTTATTTCGCTCATTAACGGATATCTGGGATTTGCGCCTGTACACTGGTCGTCAAAAGCCTGTTCTACCATTTCGTCAAGGCGGTCAAGAAAATCTTTTTCGTCTATGCCGTAATCCTTAATAGTCTTTTTAATACCTATTTTAACTTTCAGTTCATCTATGGCTTTAATCAGATTTTTAACCTTTTCGTCATCATTTTTGCCATCTATACCCAACGCTTCTGCAATCTCGGCATATCTATGCTTGGTTTTAGGATGGTCATATTGACTGAACGTTCCCATTTTTGCCGGAGTTTCGGATGAATTGAATTTTATGACTTCATCAATTATAAGAGCATTTGCAACTCCGTGCGGCAAATGATGGAAAGCACCGAGTTTATGCGCCATACTGTGGCATACGCCAAGGAAAGCGTTCGCAAATGCCATCCCAGCCATAGTCGCGGCATTCGCCATCTTTTCCCTTGCTTCAACGTCGGTCTGACCGTTTTCGTAAGCAGACGGCAGATATTTGAATATTACTTTAAGCGCCTGTATAGCAAGCCCGTCGGTATAGTCCGTTGCCAGCATGGAAACATATGCTTCCAGAGCGTGGGTAACAGCGTCTATACCCGATGCCGCAGTAAGCCCCTTGGGAGCAGACATATGCAAATCAGTATCGACGATAGCCATATTAGGCATAAGTTCGTAATCTGCAAGCGGATATTTAACTCCCGTTTTTTCATCGGTGATAACCGCGAAAGGAGTAACTTCCGAACCTGTGCCTGCCGAAGTGGGAATTGCAATAAAGTAAGCCTTTTCGCCCATTTTGGGGAACGTATAAACTCTCTTTCTTATATCGATAAACCGCATAGCCATATCCATGAAATCGGCTTCGGGATGTTCATACATAACCCACATAATTTTTGCTGCGTCCATAGCACTTCCGCCACCCAGCGCAATTATTGTATCAGGCTTAAAAGCATTCATTTGTTTAGCGCCTTCAAGCGCGCAAGCAAGCGTAGGGTCGGGTTCTACGTCAAAGAAAGTACTGTGCGAAATGCCGATTTCGTCCAGTTTATCGGTTATATGCTTTGTAAATCCGCTCTGATACAAGAAATTATCGGTAACGATAAACGCTCTCTTTTTACCGAAATAATCTTTCAGCTCGTCAAGCGCTACGGGCAAACAACCTTTCTTTAAATAAACTTTTTGGGGCGCTCTGAACCACAGCATATTTTCTCTCCTTTCCGCAACGGTTTTTATATTTAACAAATGATTGATACCAACGTTTTCAGAAACAGAGTTTCCGCCCCAGCTTCCGCAGCCAAGGGTAAGCGACGGCGCGAGTTTAAAGTTATACAAATCGCCTATACCGCCCTGCGACGAAGGAGTATTTACAAGAATACGGCAAGTTTTCATTCTCTCGGAAAACTCGGTAATTTTGTCCTGTCCCGTCGTCACGTTTACATACAACGAAGAAGTATGTCCGATACCGCCATCATTTACAAGTTTTTCCGCCTTGTTGAGTGCGTCGGCAAAGTTATCGGCGCGATACATTGCAAGCACGGGAGAAAGTTTTTCATGCGCAAACTCTTCGGAGATGTCGACAGATTCAACTTCACCAATTAAAATTTTTGTAGTTTGCGGAACTTCAAAGCCCGCGAGCGCGGCAATTTTATATGCCGATTGACCGACTATTTTAGCATTGAGAGATCCGTTTATTATAATAGTTTTTCTTACTTTTTCGCATTCTTCTTCGCTCAGGAAGTAACAACCGCGAACCTGAAACTCTTTCTTTACTTTGTTATAAATTTTGCTATCGACAATTACTGACTGCTCAGACGCGCAAATCATACCGTTATCAAAGGTCTTTGAATGAATTACAGAGCTTACTGCAAGCAGAATATCCGCGCTTTCATCAATCACAGCCGGAGTATTTCCCGCACCAACGCCGATTGCAGGTTTGCCGCTTGAATATGCGGCTTTGACCATACCGGGTCCGCCGGTTGCCAGAATCGTGTCAACTTCCTTCATTAAGAGATTGCTTATTTCTAATGTAGGCACGTCTACCCAGCTTATGATACCTTCGGGCGCGCCCGCTTTCACGGCGGCTTCATAAATTATTTTTGCCGCGGCTATAGTTGAATTTTTAGCACGCGGATGCGGACTTATTATACAGCCGTTACGCGTTTTAAGGCAAATCAACGTTTTAAAAATTGCCGTAGACGTAGGATTGGTTGTCGGAATTACCGCTCCTATAATACCTATGGGCTCAACGATTTTTTTAAGTCCGTACGCTTCATCCTTTTCTATTACGCCGCAAGTCTGAACATTTTTATACTTGTTGTAGATGTATTCTGCCGCATAATGGTTTTTAATAACCTTATCTTCAACCACGCCCATACCTGTTTCTTCAACAGCAAGTTTTGCAAGCGATATGCGTGCATTATTCGCCGCGGTTGCACAGGCAAGAAAAATTTTATCAACCTGCTCCTGCGTATACGTGGCGAAAATTTTCTGAGCGTTTCTTACTCTTGCAATTTCGCTCTCGACCTTTTCAACACTGTCACAAATTCCGTAATTAAACTTAAACTCCATTGATTACTCCTGTACTCCTTTTACAATTCATAATATGTGAATTGTTCAACAGATTAATTAAATAATTTTTAATCGATAAAATTATATCAATTAATTGCACTTATAGTAAACAATTTTTTTACAGTTTTTAAATTTGTTCCATTTTTGTTATTTACTAAATAATTTGGTTAAATATAAACAATTTTAAAAACGGCTGTGCGGACTTAAATCCACACAGCCGAAACAATTTAATTAAAAATTAAGTTTTCTTCTTGCGACCGCAATACGCAATTTTTTGTCTTCAACAGGCTTTTCTTCAAAACGCTCGACCTTTTCGGGCTTTTTGGGCGCTACAACTTCAGATATTACAGCAGAAGACGAAACAACAGGTTGTTTCACTACGGGATTTTCGGGTTTTACTTCCACCTTTTTCTCAACAGGCTTTTCTTCGGTATAAGTTGTCTGAATTTGCGGTTCTGAATCTGCAACCGCAATTTCGGTTTTAATTTCCCTGTGTATTCTTGTTCTATTTTCTCTGTACTTGTTATCTACCGGATTTCTGACGCCGCGTTGCTCATAAGAAGAATTGTTTATACGCGGTTTAGTTTGCGGTACTTCAATTGTCGGGGCATAGGGTTTAGGCGTGCAATAATATGACGGCGAAGCGTCAATTTCAATGTTCATTCCTTCCGACTGCAACATTCTTATATACGAAACCGCGCAAGGATATATACTTGTTCTGTCACAACCGCGGCAAAAAGGCGCAAAAATCCCGCAAAGGTCAAATCCGCTTATTATACTGTTTTTATATTTGTCAGCGTCGATGAGCATCTGTATTTTTTCAAGATGTTCCTGATTAAGTCTGCTGGGCATTGTTTTAAGCAACTGCAAAGGTGCGTTATTATCCCACATAAATTTTACTCCCGATTAAATTCCCATCTATTATACAATATAAGTACGAAAAATTCAAGTAATAAACTTAAATTTCTTCAACAGTTAAAGCGGAAAGTATTTCCTGATATTTTTCTTTTGTAAAAGAAATACAATCCGGAGTTGTAACCGCCGCAGTGCCGCCGGCAACCCCGCAACGAAGAATATCCTGCATTGAGCCGCCTTTGACAAGGGCACGGGTAGCCGCGGCAACCATTCCGTCTCCTGCGCCGATAGTTGAGTTCATTGCAACGTTCACGGACTTGCAGTGATAACTTTTATTGCCGTCGGTAATGACCGCCCCCTGCTTACCCAAAGACAAAAGAACATATTTTGCACCTTTATCTACAATTTTACGGCAAGCCGCCAGCATATCGCTTTTTGACGCTATTTCACATTGTAAAGTGTTTTCCAACTCAACCAAATTAGGTTTCACTATATCCGCTCCGCACTTTAAAGCCTGTAAAAGCCTTTCGCCATCGCCATCCGCAATTTTTTTTACCGAAGAAGGAACGGCTTTTAAGACCTTATAATAGAAGTCGGCGTTCATTCCTTTTGCAAGACCGCCTGAAATAACTATAGCTTCACTGTCAACTGAAAGTTTTCCAACAATGTCAATAAGTTCTTCCTGTTTCGACGCAGGGACTTCGGAACTTATATCATTCACTTCGGTCAACATAGACTTTCTGTCTATTATCTTATAATTTTCGCGCACCCTGCCCTTATTCCACACAAATTTATAAGGGACTCCTTCCCTATGCAGTTCGTGTTCAAACTGGCGGCTGTTTTCTTCATACATAAAACCCGTCGCAAAAACACGCGACTCAAGTCTTGCAAGCCCGATCGCCACATTAATAGCTTTGCCCGTATAAAAAGTACTTTTACTAATAATTTTATTTGGTCTGCCAACGCTTAACGTATCGACTTCCATATTAACGTCAATACACGGACTCGGACATACGGTTAATATCATAATCTATCCCTTAATTTTTGTTCTAAATAAAAGAACCGCTTATAAAAGCGGTTCTTAATTGTTTACATTGAAATCATTTGAAGGGTTTCATAAAGCTCGTAATTGAATTTTTTCTTCATACTTACTGCTTCGATAATATCCATATCTATAATTTCGTTTTTACGTATACCAACCACTCTGTTGCCTATGCCTTCGTTCAAAAGACGAACAGCTTTATTGCCGAACTGCGCCGCAAGCATTCTATCCGCCATTGAGGGCGAGCCGCCGCGCTGGATATGACCAATCGTGGTGGGACGGACAGAATATGTGGTAACGGACTGCAACTGCTTTGCAAACTCATCCGCCGTACATACGCCTTCCGCTACTACTACAATATTAGAATGTTTGCCGTTCGCACGCGAACGGTTAATCCGCATAACCACGTCGTCCAGATCAAACACAACTTCTGGAACGACAATTATTTCAGCTCCGCTTGCAATACCCGCATAAAGAGCAATATCACCGCAACGTCTGCCCATAACTTCCACTACGGAAATTCTTTCATGCGAAGTCATAGTGTCGCGCAATTTATTGATAACGTCGATACAGGTATTTACAGCCGTATCAAACCCCAGCGTATAATCAGTATATTCGAGATCATTGTCTATTGTGCCAGGAATACCTATTGTAGGAATACCGTACTCTTCAGACAAACATTTTGCGCCGCGGAACGAACCGTCGCCGCCGATTACGACAAGGCCTTCCACGCCCCTTGCTTCCAAAGTTTTAACCGCTTTTTTCTGTCCTGCTTTGGTAAGCATTTCAAGACACCTGGCAGTACGTAATTTTGTACCGCCCCTTTGAACTATGTCCGAAACCGAACGCATCTCCATCGAAACCATTTCATCGTCGATAAGTCCCTGGTAACCGCGCTCGACTCCGTATACTTCCATTCCGTAATAAAGAGCCGTACGCACAACCGCCCTGATACACGCGTTCATTCCGGGAGCGTCACCGCCGCTGGTAAGCAAGCCTATTCTTTTCATAAAATCCTCCGCTTAATGCGCCGTTCATACTTTGCCCCCAAAGCCGTTATGAACTTATTTCATCATTTCCGAAATCAATTATAACAGAACCTTTTAAAAAATACAACAGTTTTTAAAACCTTATTCAAGTTTTATCTACATACTTTATATCTTCATTTGTCAAATAAGTAGATAATTCCGCCAACAGTCCGCGGCAATAATTTACGCCGTTTATTTTATATTTTTTATTGCCGCGCACAATCTTGCACAACGTCCCGCCTTCATAGTTTGTAAGCATATTGACAAATTCACTGAACGACTCGTCGTCAAGTTTGCCCGCATTGAGCCATAAAACAGGCTGTTCCTTTGCCGCCTGCTGAGCGCCGACTTCCGCTAACTGCTCGTCTTCCACAGCCGAAATACTGTCAATTATAAGCGATATACCTTTTTCACCGTCTATATCCAGTTTACCTTTAACAATAACAATTTTATCCAAAGCAATATCGGATTTATATTTTTCATATGCAGCGGGGAAACATACGCACTCTAACGAACCGTAAACGTCTTCAATAGTCAAAAACGCCATATAAGTACCCGTTCTTTTAGTTGTAGTGCGCCTGTAAGAAGATATTATGCCTGACATAGTAATACGCATACCGTCTTCAACGCGGTTAAATGTGCGGTTTCCGTCTTCATCTTCAACGTAGTCTTCAAGATACGAGCAATCAAATGTACAATCAGGGAAAGCGTTCATATACTTTTCAAACGGATGCCCGCTGACGTAAACACCGAGAACCAACTTTTCCTTTGACAGTTTTTCATTTAATTCATATTCGGGAACGTCAGGATAACTTACATCAAGTTTTTCTTCTTCAATGAAATTTCCGAAAAGGCTCATCTGTGCGCTGTCGCGTTGCTTACTTATCGCTTTTGCGCGAGAACAAAGCTGGTCGTAAACAAGGGCAAGTTGCGAACGTTTTACACCCATTTCGTCAAACGCGCCCGCAAAAATCAAACCTTCTACAAGACGAGAGTTAAGCCAGTTCACGCTGCGGGAAATAAAATCGGGAAAATCCTTGAAATCACCGTTTTGGGTACGCTCTTCTATGATAGAATCAATTGCAGTCTGCCCCGCGCCTTTCAGCGCAGAAAGACCGAACCTTACGCCGTTTTTTTCTACGGTGAACACGGTTTTACTTTTGTTTATGTCGGGCGGGTATACTTTGTACCCTTTCTCTTTAAGATAAATTACATATTTAGTAATTTCATCAATCTTGTTAAGACGGTTGTTCAATAAAGCGCAAATAAATTCTTTACAATAATACTTTTTAAGCCAGGCAGTCTGATAGGCAAGAACCGCATATGCCGCGGCGTGCGATTTATTGAATGCATAGGAAGCAAAACCTTCCATATCGCCGAAAATTTTATTTGCCACTTCGGCAGGTATGCCGTTTTGTACGCAACCCTTAATTTCGTTGCCGTTGGTCGTGCTTACGCCGCCGTTAATAAATTTTTCTTTTTGCGCCATCAAAGTCTTTTTATCTTTTTTGCCCATGGCGCGGCGCACCAAATCCGCTTCGCCAAGCGAAAAACCAGCTAAATCCTGAAATATCTGCATTACCTGTTCCTGATAAACGGGAATGCCGTAAGTGACTTTCAGAATCTTCTCTTCCTGATTGCAATCATAGGAAATAGGCTCTTGTCCGTGCTTTCTTTTACAGAACGAGTCTATAAATCTCATAGGACCCGGACGGTACAACGAAACGCCCGCTATAAGGTCTTCAAGGCAGTCGGGTTTTAAGTTTTTCATAAACCGCTTCATACCGCCGGCTTCGAGCTGGAACACACCGTCCGTGTCGCCTTCTGAAATCAGGGCGTAAGCGCCTTCGTTAGAATAGCCTATTTCATTGAAATTGATATCTATTCCAAAATCTTCTTTAACATAATCGACGCACTTCTTTATGTCGGTCAAAGTAACTAACGCAAGGAAGTCCATCTTTAACATTCCAAGCGCTTCTATTTCTTTGGCGACGAATTGCGTAGTAATATCTTCTCCGTTTCTTGAAAGCGGAACGTTGTCCGCTATTCTCTTCTGGCAAATCACGACGCCGGCGGCGTGTATACCTGTTTGTCTTGGCATACCTTCCACTTTCAAAGCCATATCGATTACTCTGCGCAGCGCGTCGTCGGTTTCGTAAATTTCACAAAATTCACTGTTTCTTGCAGCTTTCAATTCATCGAGTTTGGTTTCAAAGTCCGCCTTTCTATCTTCGTCGGTTTCGGCTTCAAACTTTTTACGCGCGCCTTCTATACGCCTGCCCAAAAGGTCTGTAATAGTGGTTTTTCCGTCCATTATCTTTGTAAGCCTGTCCGTTTCGGAATACGGAACGCGCATTACTCTGCCTACGTCTTTTATGGAGTTTTTTGCAGCCATTGTACCAAACGTTACAATCTGGCATACGTTTTCCCTGCCGTACTTTCTGCGCACGTATTCGATTGTTTCTTCACGCCTGTCGGTACAAAAATCTATATCGAAATCCGGCATAGAAACACGGTCGGGGTTTAAAAATCTTTCAAAAAGCAAGTCGTACTGCAAAGGTTCAACGTCGGTTATACCTATCGAATAAGCAACAATAGAACTAACGCCCGAACCGCGCCCAGGACCGACAGGTATACCCTGCTGCTTAGACCAGTTAATAAAATCCCAAACTACAAGATAATAGTCGGCATAGCCCATCCCGCATATAATATTCAGTTCATACTCGGCACGGTCAAGTTCGCGCTGCGACAGTTTATCGCCGTAACGGACCTTTAAACCTTCAGCTGTCAATTTTTTTAAATATTCTACCGCTGTCGAACCGTCCTGCGGCGTATATTCCGGAATTAACGTAGTATCCTTTACAGGATAGCCGTTTTTAAGATTAAAAGCCGGCTCCGTTACCTTATCGGCAATAACGCGCGTATTGGATATTGCTTTCGGCAAATTAGGAAACAACGCCGCCATTTCGTCGCCCGTTTTGAAATAAAATTCTTCTGTTGAAAATTTCATTCGCTTGGGGTCGTCGAGCTGCTTTTTCATCTGAATGCACATAAGGACGTCCTGAAGCTGAGCATCATCCTTTAAAAGATAATGTACGTCGTTTGTCGCTACAAGTTCCACCCCTATTTCATTCGCCAGTTTTATAAGGAGCGGTAACACTCTCTTTTCTTCTTCAATGCCGTGGTCCTGAATTTCTATGTAAAAATCTTCACCGAAAGTATTTTTCAAATCCAAAGCCATTGCTTTTGCGCCATCGTAGTCACCTAAAAGCAATCTGCGCGGTATACCGCCAGCAAGACATGCAGAAAGGCAAATTACCCCTTCGGAATGCTCTTTCAAAACCTTATAGTCTATTTTCGGTTTATAATAAAAACCGTCGACAAACGCCATTGAGTCCAGCTGAACAAGATTAATATAGCCTTTTCTGTTTTTTGCCAAGAGAATAAGATGCTCTGCGGTGTTTGAAGTTTTGTCCGCCATATCTCTTGTCATATAAAACTCACAGCCTATAATATATTTCAAACCTGCGATTTCCGCCTTTTCGGCAAATTGCAAAGTTCCGTACATATTACCGTGGTCGGTTATGCAAACAGTATCTATTCCGTTCGCCTTGCAGTATTGTATTAAGTTGTCAATTTTGCACGCTCCGTCCAATAACGAATATTCAGTGTGCAGGTGAAGATGTACGAAATCTGTCATTTTTATCAATCCTTGTCAAGTGATTTAGCAAGATCTAAAATTTTTCTCATTCGGTGATTAATGCAACTTTTTGAAATCGAAAGCCTGTCGGCAAGTTCCTGTATCGACGCATTTTTATCGGCAAGTCTGGCTTCGGCGACTTCAAAAAGCATTTTATTAAGGCTTTGAAGCCCCACCGTATCACCTATAATTTCAATTGCCCGCACCTGGTTTACAGATGCGGTTACCGTTTTATCAATATTTGAAACCGAGCAGTTGTTCACCCTGTTTGCATTGTTTGTTCTGTCCTTCAACTCAACTATTTTATTTAATTTTTCCAAGCAGTTATCAGCGGATAACACGTGTAAGATATCTGAAATAACTTCCTTACTTTTTACGTAAACGACTGCGGAATCTTTACGCCCGACCAATTTTGCAAGAATTTCAAATGAACATAAAAGTTCGCAAAAATCACTTGCCGCTATTTTATTCGAAAAAACAATTTCAAAATGATAACCCGTTCTGCTTAGAACACTTTCTTCCGGAAGCGTACAACTTCCGCCGCCTAAAAACACGCCTTTTATATACGCAACTTTGCAACAATCTTTTGCAATTAATTTTTCGCTTATTCCAAAGCTCAAGCTTTTCCCGTCACCGTTGTTTTTTAATATTTCCGTATCGGAAAGAAATTTTTCCGCGTCGTCACCCAAACACTCGAATGTCAGCTTGTCCCTGCCGCTTAATATATCGAATTTTGCGCCCGTAACGTTTAAACTCAGCCCAAACTCTTCTTCAAGCATATCTGAAAAATATTCTGCAGTTCTTTCGTTTTCCGTAGTAATTTCGAACCCGAATTTCCCCTGTTTTGAAATAACGCTGCCACTTGTCCTTATAAAAGCGGAAAGCGCGGCAAGTTTACAACACTTGTCGCCAATCGGATTTTTAATAATTTCGTTTTTTATTTCTTCGGTAAAGTTCTGCATATCACAATTTTTCCGCTTTGTAGGCGCTGAACCTGAATTTAGGCAGTCTGCCGTCAATATTATCAATCTGCTCGGGCGGAACGCTTGCTTCAGCTAAAAGCTCTTCTGCAATTTTAGTGTCTCCTATTCTGGATGCGGAATGCGCGTCCGAATCAATAACAAACCGAACGCCTGTAGAAGCCATAAGATTTAATTCTTCCGCCGAAACGTGCCTCTTCTTAGTATTAATTTCAATATATGTGCCGTAATCGCTACAGCATTTTGCAACTTCTTTTAAATCGCAAAAACACTTATAATTTATATGGGTCAGAATATCAACGGGATTATTCTTAACAACGTTTATATACGCTTTCGTAGTATTCGCAATAACCTTGTCCGACGGCTTTTTCCCAAACTTGTACGCAATATAATTTTTAAACATTACGTCACGCATATCGGAAAAACTTTTAAACTTCACCACTTCGTGTATTCCGCAAAGGAATATATCAAAGTACTTTAAATCGCTCTCAGTCATATCCGAATGACCGTCAACAGATATTAAATTACTTTCCATTCCCATTAAAATTTTAACGCCCGTAAGTTTTTCCGCTTCAATTATTTCAGACCGAAGCGCAACAAGATTTTTTCGCTTAAGCCCGAAAATGATATGATTAAAGCCATGGTCCGTTATAGCTATTTCTTTTATACCCTTTGACTTTGCCGCAAAGGCGTTTTCAAGCACAGTATTTTTGCCGTGGGAATAGGGAGTATGTGTATGATAATCACCCGAAAGAATCATTGAAATCTCCTATGTAAACTACTTCTTCTTCAAGTAAAATACCCGTCTTATCTAGCACTCTGCGCTTTACTTCTTTTATAAGCGCATAAACGTCGGCAGAGCGAGTACCTGTATTTAAAATAAAATTCGCATGGTCTCTGCTCACCGCAGCTCCGCCTATCGTCAGCCCTTTAAGCCCCGTTTCGTCAATCAACTTTCCTGCGCTTATCCCGCCGACGTTTTTAAATACACACCCGCAACTCTTACCTTTTGGATGTTTACGTCTTTTCTCTAAATAATATGCACTATCCGTTTCGATATCTTTTTGCGATTTTGGAATAAAATTAAACTCCGCTGCAAGGATTATACAATCAATGTCACGCATAATACTATGCTTGTTGCCAAATTGACATTCTTTATTTGTTAAAACCCTGAATTCGCCGTCATAAATGTAAACATTTTTAATATTTTCGCATATATACTTTCCTGCCGCACCGCCGTTCATATAGACCAAGCCGCCGCAAGTCGCAGGTATGCCTACAAGATATTCAAGACCGCCAAACCCGTTAGCTTTGCAAAATTTTAATATGTTGGCAACAGTCGTTCCTGCAAAACACATAAAACTATCCGGTGAAGACTGACGTGTACCCTGTAAATATTTAGTAGCAATTACTTCGCCGTCAAATCCGCCATCTGCGACCAAAACGTTTGACCCGTTTCCGAGAGTTATAAACCTGTCGCCTCTTTGTTTCAGATTTTTGTATACAGCTGCCGCTTGTTCAGGCGTTTCCGGATAATACGCACTATTTGCATTCCCGCCACAGCCATAGGTAGTATGCTTTGTAAAGTTGAATCCGCTTACTTTTTTAACACTTTTAAAAACGGTATCAAGACTGTCTTCAATATTCAAATTGCCACCTATACTATAATATCATTTATTTTGTTTTTTTTCAATTATTTAAGCAGATTTTTCAACATATTTATGTTGCCGTCCGAAACAGCCTGTTTTATCTTTTGCCCTACACTTTCACTTATCGGACTGGTCAATTTATAAGCATAATTCACGCCTTCCATTATTTTCATTTCGTCGTCATATAAACCTGTACGTTTACTCATCATACCGACTCTGTTAACTTCGTCTGTCTTATCAAATAAATATCCGCAAAATCTTTTTGCTAAACTTGCTCTGTCGCCCTGAGCCGTAACCGAAATATTTTGATACAGATCATTAAAATCAGATACGGGCTTTATCGTAAAACTTTCACCGCGCGTTTTCAGCCTGAAAATATCGCGTTGAGTCCCCAACAAATACTTATATTTACCGTTTATAAGACTGACATAAGCAGCTGTACTTTTTTCGTATTCAGCACCCGAAATACCGCAAAATAATGCCGCCGCACCAACAAAATTGTCTTTACCTTCATTTATAACAGTATTATTTGCATCAAGGTCTGCAAAATCGGCAGACGTATCAAGGGACAACAAGCAATAACCGCCATGACACCAGGTTTCAAAGCTCTTAATATAATTTTCAATACCGTATATTCCCGCGCCGTAGGAAATTAAGTCAGGGACATTACCTTTTTCAAGATTAAAACGCGCGGCGTCTGCGGAAAGCGATACAACCGAAACGTAACTTCCGCCGTTTGCCGCAAATTCATCACCTATATCCTGCAAAAAATCCGCACGCGAACCTTTCCCGCCTTCAAATGAATCAATCTGCCAAATTTTCAATACCGACTTACCGTCCGTCGAAGCATTGCCGCCAGTTTTGTTAACAGCAAGACAAGATACAATAATGCAAACAGATATACAAACTGCAAAGCAAACCGCTAATTTTATTTTAGGCAAAATTTTAAGTAAAAATTTCTTCATATAATATTTTACTTAGCAATTTACCCAAAAATTCATAGAGGAGTATCCGAAAACGAATACTCCTCCCGCCTGTCCTTCAAAAAGACAGGCGTCAATCTGAAAAACAAGCTCTATATTAAAGCGTTTCCGCTTGTAAAAATATTTTGAGTAGTTTTTTTCAGATTATTCAAAAAAAATTTAAGCGATACAAAATCCGTACCGCCTAATTTAAAATATCTTATTTGTTGCTGTCAAACGTATCGTAAAAACCGTCGATATCAAACAGCCTTCCGTCATCTAACTGTTCATTGCGAGACTTCCCGCTTTTGGTAGTGTCTACGGTAGTTGTAGTCGTAATTACAGCATTGGACGGATAACTTGCCGACGTACTTGCAACGTTAGGTTTCTGCTCTTCCTGCGGCTCCTGAACAGTTTCCGCAACAGGCACCGCATAATTATTAGCAGCTATGTTTTTAACAAATGCCGCCATTATCGCGCCCATCATTTCGGCAGAATTATCCTGAGCCGGCTGACCGTTTTGTGTAAGTTCGCGCGCCCCTTGCACATTTGCAGGCATAGAAATTTGCGCAGGCGTTTGCTTACCGTACATACCGTCGGCACGCAACTTTGCAAATTCAAGTTCCATCTCCCTTCTGAGCGCCGTAACTTCTCTTTCGGAACGCTGTTCTTCACGCATAGAACGAACATCTGCTCTCAAATCAGAGAATTCTCCGCTATGACCGCCGCCCATCGGCATCATAGGCAACTGCTGTTGTATAGGAACGGGCATCATCTGCGGTTGCATTTGTTGCTGCATGGGAACGGATATATACTGTTGCTGCGGCTGTTGCGGCATAGGCAGGTTAATATACTGCGGTTGCGCAGGTTGCTGATTTGAAATTTTATCGTTAATTCTTGCAATTTCCGCTTCTATTCTTGCCAATGCGTTATTGTCGATAGTTTGTTGCACTGTTTGCGGTTGCGGCTGTTGCACCGCCTGCGGTACTGCCGCCGCTACGCTTGCTATTCCCGCACCGCTCAGTTGCGCCTGCGCGCGGATCTTTTCAAGCTCCGCTTCCTGTTTCGCTTTCGCTATCTCGCGCTCCGCTTCCAGCTTTTCTCTCTGAAGCCTGCGTTCTTCTTCAAGGCGTTCCTGTTGAAGCCTGCGCTCTTCTTCACGCCGCGCTTTCTCTTCTTCTTTCGCTGCTTTCTTTGCTTCGCGCTCTTCCTTGCTCTTGCGCCGCTTCGCAGCAACCACTATGATTATTATCAACAGTATCAGCAGCGCAAGACCTATTAAGAACCAGCTCCATACAGGCAAGCCCAGCCAGGTTCCCGTCATGAAGTCCTTCACCGTGTTCATGAACGCCGCCGCGCCGCTCTGCGGGACGGTATAGTCTATACTCTTGGATACCGCGCCGTACGTTGCCTCGCCCGTCCTGAACTGCACGTTGCGTTCCGCGTCGTCGCCGCCGAACACAGCTTCCACCTTGAACGACCTGCCGCCCTTTAATTCCGGCGTTTCCAACAGCTGTCCCGAGCCGTCGTAATAGCGGTAGCCCAATTCAAGCGTGCCGCCTGCTATCAGGTCTTTTACGTTCTGCGGCAGGTTCAATGTCGCACCGCCTGCGCCTTTATTCCACAGGTTGGTCGTGTCCACGATTATCGGACTTATGTTCCAGTTATAAACAGCAACCTTATCGTCGCCGCTCACGCTCAGGCTCTGCGCCGCAATACCGTGCTTTACGCCCGTCTTACTCGGATACTGCCATTTATAATTGCCGTCCGTAAGCTCCAGCGTCGTTACGTATCCGCCCGCGCCAACGTTCCTGTCCGTCAGTTTACCGTCCAGCTTTATTATGCCTTTATAATCGTTCCAACTGCCGCCCAGATAGTCTTCGAAGTTTAGCTCCTGTCCGTTGAACACCATTTCGTCCAGCGTAGGCAGCGCTATGCCCTTTGCCTCTATTACTACCGTGAACCTGTCCGTGCCGAGTATATACTTCTTTTCCGCCTGCGCGCCGAGTTTTATATATACCGTATACGCGCCGGCGTCTTTGGGCAGTTCGCCCGCCGCAAGCTCGGTCCCGTCCTTGTCATAATACGTTACCGTAAAGTCGGTTATGTTTATCGAATCCGAACCCGTTATCTTTATAAGCGTGCTGTCAAAGTGCGTGGTACCGTCGTACTCTGCCGTTATCGGCGTTGTACCGTCGTTGCCGTCTATCGTCGCCGTCGCCAGCTTGTTCTTACTGCCCGTCGTGAACGAGTCGTTCGGCGTTACGCCGTTATCGTCCACCGCGTAGTTAGACGCATACGCCGAATCGATATACGCTTCTACCTTATACTTCTTTTCGTTCGTAGGGTCCGCCGCCGTCTTTATATCCGCCAGCGTTACCGCCAGTCCCGTTGACAGATCGTAATACTTATAGGTTATATACCCGTCGTATTTCGGGTCTACGTTTAAACGCTTGATTATTATCGTTCCCGTGCCGTTGCCGTTTGTATAGCTTTCCGCTACGTTCTTAAAGCCCGTGTATAAATTCTTCTTTACTATCTCCCAGTTCAGATCCAACAGACTTGTATCCGGCGCGTTGAAGTTTGCCGTGTTGTACACAAAGTCCGATACCGATATGCTCGCTGTGTAATTATCCACGTCGTACTCGTCACTGCCCGTATACAGTGCATCTAAATTCAAGCCCATAGGAAGACTCGCGGCTTTGACCCTGACGGTAATATAGTTTCCGTCGTTGTACTGCGGCGGGTTGGAAGGGTCGTAGTCCGTGAAGTTAGTGCCGTCCACACTATACTCCCACTTCACGCCGCTCAAATCAAACCTGCCTTTCTCTATCTCCCAGTTCAGCTCTACGTCTATCGTGCTCTGCATTACGCCGCCCACTTCGAACTTGAACGTCGGGTCTGTCGATTTCAACGCCACTTTCGTCGTATACTTGCCTACGCTGCTGCCGCTGCGCGTCTGGTAGCCGCCGGCGTACTTGCTCGTATCAACTACCACGCTGCTGTGACCGGCAGGTATCTGAATTGACAGCTCATACTTAACACCGTCCACTGCGCTACCGCTTTTCAACGCAAACGGCACTTTACCGCCGTTCGCTATTGTCGCGCCAGCCGCGCCGTCTTTCGTGTATATCCAGCCGTACGTACTCGGGTCTATCTTGCCCGACGTTACTTCGAAATCAAGACTGTTGTTCTGCGTCAGTTTATAGTTTGCGTTGTCGCCGCCGTTGCCGTTCAGCTCTACATAGAACGTGTACTTCCCTACGGGAATATTCGCCGGCATTGTTACCGTCGTTACGTTGCCCGTCGTCGTTGCCGTCAGCGTTTTGCTCTTATCTGTGCCGCCCGCTACGTCGTAGTAGCACAGCAGGTTGATGTTTTCGCCGCTAACCCTGTCGTCCGTGACGGTTATAGTGACGCCGTTGTCGCCAAAACCCCATTCAGCGCCGCCAATGCCGTTCAGCGACGAACTTACCGGACCGGCGCTCAACAGTTCTTTTTCCGTTATTTCAAACACCACGCTCTTCGGCGCGGTTGTGCCGTCCGTCCAGGTATAGTTCTTTTTATCACGCAAACCAAGCGTGACTGTATACCGACCCACTTTCACTGCTTCAAACGTATCCGTTGTATCCGTCAGCGCCGAACCACCTGCGCCCGTTACACTACTGCCGTTACTGCTTACTACGCCGTCCATGCTTATATTCTGTCCGCCGTTAAAGTCCGACAGCACATACGTCAATGCTCCGCCCGTATACTCCTGCGCACTGCTTCCCGTCGGTAAAGTCAAACCTTTGCGCGTAACGGTTACGGTGATTATTTTAGACATTTGATCATTTGTTGAAGTGTCCCATACCGCGCCGTTTTTTATATCGAATTTGAACTTGTAAACACCCGCCCCGATAAGCGAACAACTACCAAATGAATTAATAGGGCTTACGCCGCTGCCGTTATAATAATTACTTGAAACACCGTCAAAATCAGTAAAATCAATAGACTTCAATTCTATTTTGCTTTGGTCATAATTAAAAAGGAAATTGGTTCCGTTTGCATCGTAAACATCGGAATTTTTATCTACGGTAACAACAGCTTTTTCCGCCGTTACCTTTTCATCCATAGTAAGGTTGTAAGTTGCAGAAATAATTTTGTTATTACCTGCTCCGCCACTTCTTCCCGATCCGCCAAAATAGCCAAAATAAGCAGTAAACGTTTTGTCTGAATTAGTTGTATTACTGTACGTTATAGACGGTAAAGTTTTAGTTCTTGTTTCATTACTTTGATAATCGATTGAAATACAGTCCGAACTGTACGTAGAACCGCTTCCGCCTAAAACGTTATAAGTTATAGTTGTAGATTGATCCGAGCCGCCGTTTGCCGTATTACCGAAATAAAAAATTTCAGCTACGCAATTCGCTTCTGTTCCGGGGACAAGCGATAACCTATCCAGATTTAAAGTATAAGAATATTCTACTTTATACTCAGTATTTGCAGGCACAACTATGTCCGCAGTAAATTGTATATAGCTTGCAATACTGTAACAATCCAATTCCTTAGTTATCGTAAACTCATTATTATTACAATTTATCTGGCTTAAACTTGGATTAAGAGTTGTACTGAAATCCGAAAACTGACGGCTTGCATTGGAAGATAAAATAAAGTGTTGACCGATAAATGTTGGCGTATAACTTGTTCTGTTTACCGCAACGGCTGCGTCGGCATTAATTTTTTCTGATTTCGGTAGCATAAAAGCAATGCCGAATATTAACGTTACTGCGCATAACAATGCCAGTATTGCCGTTAATAAATTTCTGCTTCTTATTTTCATAATCTTCTCCTTATACCAAAAAGATTCTTCGGCTACGCTCAGAACAACCCCTGTATTACTGCGCTTGCCAAGATTGACTTATTGATTTGCTATTTAATGTTACGGCGGCGCGTGATTTGCCACATTCGCCTTCCTTTTTATTCTTTTTGCGCCGCCGCGATTTATTGCACATTCCCCTTTCGCCGCGCGGCATTACGCCGCGCGGCGTTAAAGGGTTTCTCTGCTTTTGCTGCTGCAAAAACCAGATGATGTGGTCTATTTTATCTGTCTTTCCAAGCCAAGACGAAAAATCCCATTTTCTCTACTGTTACCATAAGAGACCGTTCGGCTACGCTTTGCGCCATATTTATATTTTTTAAATTAAGGTGCGCAAACCGTTGCTCCGCTCTGACTCCGTGACATATTTAGTAAAGCGGAACAACCCTTTCCAAAAACCTGTTTCCATTAAAGTACACTTTTTCAGATTTTTGCTATTGACATTTTTTTTGGCATATAATATAATAAAAACACTTAAAATCGCCCTAAAATCCCGTTTTTATCACTATTTTTACTTTTCCAAAAAGGTGTACTTTTTTGGAATTTTTTTATTTTTTATCTGCTTTTTTGGAAAATTTCAATAAAAAAAGCGCGGAACTATAAGCTCCGCGCCGAAAAAACAAGCAAAAATCCGCGTGATAATCACGCGGATTTATTTTATTGGTGTTAAAAATTTGAGCGGTATGATTATTTTTTCATCGACTCTATCTGTTTAGCAACTTCGTCCTGTAAATTTTCACTCTTCTTTTCAATGCCTTCGCCCATTTCAAAACGTACAAACTTAACGATTTTGAACTTGTCGCCGATAACCTGCGAAACTTTTTGGCTGTCGTCCTTTACGAAAGGCTGGTCCAAAAGGCAGTTTTCCTGATAGAATTTGCCCATTTTGCCGGCAACTATTTTTTCAAGAATTTCCTTGGGCTTGTTTTTGTTCTTTTCATCGTTCTGCATCTGGACAAGCATAATTTCCTTTTCTTTGTCCAGAACTTCTGCGGGAACGTCGCCGCTTGCAAGATAGTAGGGTTTTGAAGCCGCAATCTGCAAAGCTACGTCGTGCAAAGTTTCTTCCGCGCCGGCTTTAAAACCGGTTGCTTCAACCATAACGCCGACCTTGCCGCCCATATGAATATAGGTTTCGATTTTGCCTGCGGTCTGATAAATTTCAAATCTGCGGATTGAAATCTTTTCTCCGATAACAGCGGTTGCGTTGGTAATGTAATCTTTTACGGTTTCGTTGCCGATTTTGCAAGCGGAAAGCGCTTCAACGTCGGCAGGCTTATTTTCCGCCACTACTTTTGCAACGCTGTCCACTATTTCGTGGAATTTGTCGCCGCGCGAAACAAAGTCGCTTTCGCAGTTGATTTCAAGAAGAACGCCCGTGCCGCATGCTTCGCAAACGTATGCGCCTACAACGCCTTCGGCGGCAATTCTGCCTTCCTTTTTAACCGCTTTCGCAATGCCGCGCTCTCTCAGCAGTTCGGCAGCCTTTTCCATATCTCCGTCGGCGTCGGTAAGCGCCTTTTTGCAGTCCAACATACCTGCGCCGCTCTTGTCGCGGAGAGTCATAACGTCTTTAGCTGTAAATGCCATATTTCAAATTCTCCTTACTCTGCTTTCTTGGTAGTTTTCTTTGCCGCGGTCTTTTTAGCGGGCTTCTCTTCTGCGGGCGCTTCAGCCGCTTCTTCCTTTACCGCTTTTTTAGTGGTCTTTTTAGCGGGTTTTCCTTCTGCGGGCAATTCAGCCGCTTCTTCTTTTGCCGCTTTTTTAGTGGTCTTTTTAGCGGGTTTTTCTTCCGCGGGCGCTTCCGCCGCTTCTTCTTTTACCGCTTTTTTGGTGGTCTTTTTAGCGGGTTTTTCTTCCGCGGGCGCTTCCGCCGCTTCTTCTTTTACCGCTTTTTTAGCGGTCTTCTTAGCGGGCTTTTCTTCCGCGGGCGCTTCCGCCGCTTCTTCTTTTACTGTTTTTTTAGTGGTCTTCTTAGCGGGTTTTTCTTCCGCGGGCGCTTCAGCCGCTTCGGCTGCAACCACTTCTTCAATGGAAGCAGGTTCCGCTTCGTCGTCTTCCGAAACAACGTACGCTTCGCCCTGGTTTGCTTCTATAACTGCGTTGGCTATTACCGAAGAGATAAGTTTTACCGCGCGGATGGCGTCGTCGTTACCGGGGATAACGCAGTCGATTAAATCGGGATCGCAGTTGGTGTCGGTGATTGCCACGATGGGAATGTTGAGTTTTCTTGCTTCTTTTACGGCGATGTCTTCATTGTGGGGGTCTACAATGAACATAACTCCGGGGAGCTTGTTCATATCCCTGATGCCGTTGAGATTGGTCTGGAGTTTGCCCATCTCTTCTTTGAGTTTTGCAACTTCCTTTTTGGGCAAAAGGTCAAATTCGCCCGAAAGTTCCATTTTTTCCAGTTTGACCATTCTGTCTATACGCGAACGGATAGTCTTGAAGTTGGTAAGCGTACCGCCCAGCCAACGCGAATTTACGTAATACATTCCGCAACGTTCGGCTTCTTCTTTAACCGCGTCCTGAGCCTGCTTTTTGGTACCTACGAAAAGTACGGTCTTGCCGTCTTTAACCGCTTCGCAAACGTATTTGTAAGCGTCTTCGATAAGTCCTACGGTAATCTGCAAGTCGATAATGTGAATATCGTTGCGCGCCGCATAAATGTACTTGCCCATTTTGGGGTTCCATTTTCTGGTCTGGTGCCCGAAGTGTACTCCCGCTTCAAGCAATTGTTTCATTGTTATAACTGCCATTTTATTTCCTCCGTTTACCTCCCCGTAAGCGCGGCTTTCAGGTTTTTAACCTTCCGGCGTTTATTAACGGCATTAAAAAAATTTACCGTCACGGAACGCCCGCCTTTCGGGTGTGAAATTTATAGCCATAATATATTATCAAAAAATTTTAGCATTGTAAAGCGGTTTTACGTGCGGTATTGACATTTTTCAAAATTAAAAATTTAAAAGGGTTCCCCGAAAAGGGAACCCGTTTTAAATGCAATTCAGTTTTCTTCGTAGCCGTCTTCCGCGTCGGCTTCCTGCTGGTAGAAGTCGAAAATTTCCTGTAACAGGTCTTCGTCTTCAATGGGTTCAAGGCTTTCTTCCTTCTCGTTCAGACGGAATATAACAACTTCGTCTTCGGCAATTTCTTCATTGGGTTCGGCGGCAAGCAACAGGGTATATTTAACGCCCTTGTATTCGGTCACGTCCAGAAGTTTGAAGTTTATAACTTTTCCGTCGTCGTCGACAAGCTCTATAAGCTCGTCGTCAAGGTCTTTTTCCATATCGTCCATAATTTTTCTCCTGAATTTATTTTGAAAGTCCGGCAAGATAGCCGTCGAGTATGTTTGCCGCGGCAAGCGCGTCAACGTAATTTTTGCGTTTTTCACGGCGCATTCCTTCCGAAATAAGTACTTCGTGCGCCATTTTAGTGGTAAAGCGTTCGTCTTCGCAGACTACGGGAATTGCGGTGACCGATTTCAGCGCGTCGATAAATCTTTGTGCCTTCGCCGTCTGCACTGCGTCCGAGCCGTCGAAATTCACGGGCAGACCGCAAACTATAACCGTTGCGCCCTTTTGCTTTGCGATAGCGGCGACCGCGGCGACGTCTTCGGCGAAGCCTTTTCTGAAATAAGTTTCAGAAGGTAACGCGTATGTATTGAACGGGTCTGAAATCGCAACCCCTATCCGTTTATCGCCGATATCGAACGCAACGTATCTTTCCATAAAACAAGTATAACACTTATTTTATATAATATCAAGCGCAAAAAGCAATATTGCCGCGCATACTGCGCGGCAATATTTTCAGTTGGACTGGGTTTCTCCCATTTCGCCCAACTTTTCGAGCTTACCGTCGATATATTTTTCCGCTTTCTGCATTAAATCTTCCTGATTTTTCTTGACAAGATTGCGGAGTTTACAGTTGTTGGCGACAATGATTGCGCCGCCAGCCATACCAACGATAGCGCCAAGAATAAACTTCTCCACTTTTATCTCCTTGTAAAAAGGGGTGTAAAGTTTCCCCTGTATACAGTATGGGTATTGCCGTTTTTAAATATGAATGTAAAAATTTGTATAATCCGCCTTACTTTTAAAATATATTTTGCCGGTTTGCCGAAAGCCGCCCGCGCAAAATACGCGGGCGGCTTTAAATATTTTATAACTCAAATCAGGTCATATTTTTAATCTGCAATCTTAAAAGCGCGTTTTCGTCCATAAGTTTTTTTATGGTGGTCGTAAGCCGCTTGTTTTCGTCTTTAAGCGAACTTGCAATTCTGTCGTAAAGACCGTTAATTTCGTCTTCCAGCTTTTTGCGCACGTCGTCCGTGTCGTTTATGCCGCACTCGCGCATCAGCTTTTTCAGCCTTTCGGGCTGCTTTGCCAGCACGTTACGGTATTTGTTCTGGTAGCGCAGCATCAGCTTGTCGTCGCCGCCCGAAATATTTAAAACCGCCCTGCGCACCGAAATGCCCCTGCTTTTCTGGGTAAGTATCGCTTTAAGCATGGCGTCCGTCTCTTCTTCGGAAAAGGCGGCTATTTTTTCGGCTTTAAGCCCCGTGCCGCGCAACAGTTTTTTAACTCTTTCGTCCCCGCACGAACGCAGAAGCGCATAGTAATAATTTCTTACGCTGCCCTTTGCCCTGCCCGTCTTATTTGCGTAATCTTCAAACATACCAGAAAGGGTTTTGCCCGATTTTCTGCCCGTGCAGATAAAATGTACCAGACTTTTTGCTTCTTCTTCGGTGTAGCCGTTTATTTTGTTCATAAGCTCCTCCTGACAGAGTTTATATTGACATAATTTTGACGGCGTATACATTATATAATAAAAAAGGAAACAAAAAAATGAGAGTGTATTTTTTATCATGCGCACCCGCGGTTTTAAAACTGAACGGGCTGTACGTAGGCAGGGTGGACGGATTTGAACGCCACATAGAACTGGACCCCGCGGACAGGGTGCTTGCCGAAATAGTGCCGGGCGGAAATTTGCAGGCGGTCAACTTTTTTCTGGATGAAGAATTTTTTGCCTGCCCGCCCGATTTTGCCGACGTATACCTTTTGGAAAACGACGCTCTCGTATACGTGCGCGAGTACGGTGAGAAAGACGTAAAACTCAAAGTAATTTACCAGACAAGGTTTTGCGGCAATCTGATTACAGTATTTTCGCAGGGCGGCGCGTATCTCTCTTGCGAAGGAGCGAAATACACCCTTACCCCCTTGCCCGCGCAATTTTTCAACTGCCGGGCAGAGCAACACACCCTTGCGGGGCGCGACGTGCTTGCGCTGTACGGCGGCAATAAACTGATAGTAATTTCCGACGCCGGCAAGGTCATATTCAAAAACACGGTAGAGTCCGCCGAGTTCGGCGACTCGCTGTTTGTTCGCGCGCCCTTTGAAACCTGCACGGCGGCAAAAGCCGAATGTACATATTCCTACGACGGCGAACGGCTCACCCAGACGGGCGGCAAAACGGTTGAGACAAAACCGCCCGAACCAAACGTTGCCCACTTTGCATTTTTTGAGAGCGTTTTAACTTGCGGCGATTTTGAAAAATATCTTGACGACAGTCTGAAACACAAGGCGGGCGACTTAAAGAGCTATCTGGGAAATTTCGTAAGCGTAACCGTCCCCACCGAAAAATTTTATACCCTGCACCGCGACATTGCGGCGGCGGGACTGGTTTATCCCTTAAAGCGCAACCTGTACGAAGTGAAATATTTTGCCGTGGAAATGCAGAACGGAAAAATAACAAACCTTTCGCCCGTCGACAACTGATTTTTTTGCCCGCCATTACCGGCGCAATAAAATTCTTTTTAAAATCCGTCCCGCGCACAAATGTGCGCGGGGCGATCTATTTCCCAAACCGTTCTTGTTCTTGCGTAGTTTTTTATTGCAATTTTTCTATAATAATTTTAAATTTATCACCGGTTAAAAACTTAACCGTTATTTCTGTTACCCCGCACTCTACCTGGGCAATAAAATAATCTTTTACCGCCGTATACAAGTCTTCCGTAAAATTTAATGCCGTAATTTTATTATCCATAATTTCTCCTTGTTTTTTGCCGTATTAACAATTTTTGCGTCTGCCGCCCAAAAAACATATCACACGATAATCAATTCTGATAAAACCAAGATTGACATTTGGTGAATGTCATACCGGCAATATAGCATACTATAATAAAGTTGTCAAGCACTAAATGTCAAAAAAGCAGGAAAATATGTTTAAAAACAAAACTAACGACGGCAAAAATAATATTTGCGGTAAAAATATTTATGAATTGAGAAATGCGAGCAAACCCAGAATGTCGCAAAGAGCTCTTGCCGAAATGTTACAGCTTAACGGAATTGACGTAGATAAAAACGCCGTTCAGCGAATGGAAAGCGGACAGCGGTTTATTACCGATATAGAGATTGCCGCTTTATGCAAAATATTTAAGATTACTTTTGAAGAACTGTCAAAATAAACAACAAGCCGCCCGCGCAAATTGCGCGGGCGGCTTTAATTGTATTTGATTAATATCCGGTAATTTTGACGGCGCGGATAATTATGGGCAACGAAGTCATATTGAAGTTATATGAAATGTTGCGCCCGCTGTCTTCCGCAAAGCTGTCCAGCTTATCCACCGACGTGTTAACAGACGTGGTGAAGTTGCCGTTTGCTGTGGTCGTTCCGTCCTGGTAATCGGCAATCGCTTCCATAAGGTCGTCAAGTTTGTCGGCTTGTTTATCGTCCTTTAGTCTTGCGAAAATGGCGTAGTTGTTTGCGCCCTGACCCGAATTTTCCGAAGTCTGTATTGTGAATATGCTGGTCGCGGCGTTGTATTTGTAGTCGTGTTCGAGAATCTGGTCAAAGCTGTTTTTAATCGCTACTTTCTGATAGGTTTCGCCCTTGTCGTAGTAGAACATTTTCAAAACGCCGTAGTCCGCCGTAAGCGCGCCGCTCGTGATATTGTGGTCGTTTGCGGTGAACTCGCCGATAAGCGTGGGAAGAGCGTCTTCGGCTCTGATAACTTCGTCACCCTTATCGTTGTAAGCAATCTGCTTGTAAACGGTGGGCGTAAGCGTGCCGTTTGCGGCAAGGTCGTAATAGCCCTGTTCCTTCGAATACTCGTTGAGATAGTCGGTCATATCGCCGTTTTCGTACGCCGTAGTATAAGCGTAATGCTCGTCCGCGTCTTCGTAAGAATAACCGCCCGTGTACCACTCTGTGCCGGTGTAGTTGTGGACTATCATATTGTTATAATAACCCGAGTCAGCAAGCTCGATAAAATGCTGAACGGTGTTGGGGTACATATTTCTGTACAAAGTGTACTCTATTTTGTAAGTTACGTCGTTGAACTCAACGGTAATTTCCGCACGCGGGTGCTTGGTCTTTATGGTGCAGGCTGAAACCGCCGCCGAAAACGCGACCACGGTAGCCAGCGCAAATGTTATAAATACGTGCTTAATCTTTTTTGACATTGCTTGTCCCTGTTATTTGGTTTTTTAGTAATACATAATTATTTTACTTTTAATAAGGGTTTCCGTCAAGCAATTTAACGCCGTTAAGGAAATAAATTACGATAACCAATTGCTTGCGGTGCGACAAGCAATTTAACGCCGTTAAGGAAATAAATTACGATAACCAATTGCTTGCGGTGCGACAAGCAATTTAACGCCGTTAAGGAAATAAATTACCGCAAGCGGTTGTCCGCAATTCAAACCATAACGCCGCCCGCGCACTTTGCGCGGGCGGCGTTTATGATTTACGCGGTTAATCCAACCGTATTAAAGGAAGTTTTTAAGTTTTTTCTCAAAACTTTCTTCGATTCTTATGAGATCGTTTAAAAGTTTTTTGACTTCGGGGTCCATATTTTTTCCGCCGTCCGTCAAAGAAGTTTTTAACGAAGTAATGCCGTTAACCGTACCCCTTATCATCATCTGGGCAATGTTCTGCGCCGAGTTGTCCGCCGCGGTACCCATTTTGATTGCGCTCCACATCATAGCCTTTTTTATTGCGCTGGGTTCTTTTAAATCCAGATTGTACTTCATAGCGAGCTGCGCCGCTTCGCTGCAAATTCTTTCGTACTCTTCATGTTCGCGCATAATTTCTTCGCGTATATCCCCGTCCTGCACTTCGGGCATAATATCCGAAATTGAATTAAGCGCAAGCTGGGCGTTGCGGTAAATTTCCGCTACGATTTCGCTGTCTGATTTAATATCCATAAGTATTCTCCTTAAATTTATTTTTCCCCGCACGGCAAAAATTATACCGACAGGCAAAATTAGTTGACATTAATCTTATATTATGCTAAATTTAGTACCGAGCCGCTCGGAACGGGCTTTTCAAAACGCGCAATTCTGCGCTGCCTAAGCCATCGGGCAATTTGTATCCGGCGAGACTGGTTAGAGGAGGTATCATCATGTACGCTATTTTCGAAAACGGAAGCAAGCAGTATAAGGTTGCGGAAGGCGACCTTGTAAAGGTTGAAAAGCTGAACGCAAGCATCGGCTCTGCCGTATCTTTCCCCGTCGTCCTGACTGCTGACGACAAGGGCATTAAGGTAGGCAAAGAAGTTGAAAAAATCAAAGTGACTTGCGAAGTAGTTGCTCAGGGCAAGGAAAAGAAGATTATCGTCTTCAAATACAAAGCCAAGAAAAACGAAAGAAAGAAGCAGGGTCACAGACAGCCCTACACCCAGCTTAAAGTAACCGCTATCGGCGAAGCGACCGCTCCCGCGAAAAAGAGCGCGGAACCCAAAGCGGAACCCGCAGCAAAAAAACCTGCGGCAGCTAAAACCGCAGCGCCCAAAGCTACCACAGCTACAAAGAAAGCCGCAAAGGCAGAGTAATTTTAGGAGGAATAAAAATGTTTTTTATCAGTTTATTCGCCCATAAAAAAGGAACCGGCTCTTCCCACAACGGCAGAGACAGCGAAGCTAAAAGACTTGGCGTAAAGCGCTCGGACGGACAGTTCGTACTTGCGGGTAACATTCTCGTAAGACAGCGCGGCTCCAAATTCAAGGCGGGCAACGGCGTAGGTATGGGCAAGGACGACACCTTGTTCGCGCTGGTTGACGGCACCGTAAGGTTTGAAAGAGTGGGCAAAGACGGAAAGCAGGTTTGCGTTTATCCCGTCGCAGAATAATAAGACAAAAAAGGGCAATCCGTTTTAAACGAATTGCCTTTATTTTTTAATTATGAAAGAAATACGTAAAAATAAACTTAGCCTTTCGGCTCTGATACTGTCCGCACTGTGGCTGTTTTTGTACTTTGCTTTGGGCGCGGCTATATTTAAAAATATGTGGTACACTTCCCCCGCCATTCCTATCTGCGGCGGGCTGGTTGCCGTTGCGCCGACGGTATTGCAGGTTGCGAATATATACATAATCAAAAACCGTAAGCTGGAAATCGCGCTGGTCTGCATATGCCCCGCGCTTATGCTGGCGCATTTTCTGTTTTTCGCGTTTGTACTTTCAAAACTGACGTACTTCTTCATTGCGGGCAAACCCTACTTTATAACGCTGGGCATTGCCGCGCTGGTACTGTTTTTCGTATTTGCATTCCCCCGCCTTTCCAAAATATGGAAACGCATTTCGGCAATAGCGGTTTCCGCAGTGCTGTTTATAATATGCCTTTTCGGGGTTTTCGGCGCGGTTCCGTTTTACGTGAGCGCGGGCGCGACTGTGTTTGCCGTTGACGGCGAATACCAGATTGCTTTCGCCACTTCGCACAAATCTACGGGCGCGGTTACGGTGGACGGCGTAACCTACTGCGACCAGACCAACGGCGAAAAAAATATAAGCCGCCTGCACAAAATAAGCGTCCCTGCGGAACGGCTCGATTTGGCAAGAACTTACACCATAGAAACGCAGGGTGTTGCACTTAATACGGCGTATCTGCCTTCCAAAGGCGCAAAAATCAAAAGGAGCTACGATTTTCGTCCCGCAGACGAAAACGACGGATTGCAGATTTACAACCTTTCCGACACGCACGAATGTATTTCCGGACCCGCAAAAGCCGCGTCCTATTTCGGCGAAAAACTGGACCTGCTTATTCTTAACGGCGATATAATAAACGACGTTTCAAGCGAGTATCAGATTTCGCTGATATATAAACTTGCCAACCGCATAACGGGCGGAAGCCACCCCGTGATATTTGCGCGCGGCAACCACGAGTGCAACGGCTATCTCGCCGCGGACTTCGGCAAATACGTGGGTTGCGCGGACAGGGGATTTTATTACAGATACAAGATAGGCACAACCCTTTCGCTGCTCGTCCTTGACACCGCGTGCGATATGGCGGACGATAACCCGCTGATAAGCCCCATAGCTAACTTCGACGAAATGCGCAAAGCACAGACCGAATGGATTAAAGAACAGTCCGGCTGGGACGACTGCGAATTTAACTTTGTAATTGCGCACATGGCTTACCCCCTTTCGGGCTATCAGGCGGAAAGTTGCAGTTGGAGCGGCTGGGCGCAAGAGCTTGTTGAACTAACCAACCTTGACGCCGATTTTGCGATATGCGGACATTCGCACAAAACGGACGTAACGCTTTCGGACACATGGGACAACGCGGTTGCAAACTATCCCGTAGTGCGCGGCTCTATCCGCAGCAACAAATATCCCGACAAAGAAGGCGTTTCACCCTTCGAATTTACGGGAACGGCGATAGAAATAAAAGACGGCAATCTCAGTTTTAAATTCACCAACGCAAAAAAACAAGTGCTTAAAACGCTCACATTTAAGGATTGATTATGGTAAAAGTTTCACCCCTTACGGATAAAACAGAACAACGATTTAAAACCCTTTTCGCAAAATATTACGAAGAACTCGGCTGCGACGACGATTGCGCTCACCTTCTGGACGAGTACGTTTTGCCCGACTGTCTTGCGGGACTTGTTTCAATCGAAACGGTTGAAGACGGCGGCGAAGTTGCGGGATTTGTAATATACCAGATTGACGGCATTGAAAACGAATGGAATTTTAAAGAAGGATTTGGCGACGTGCGCGAAATTTACGTTCGCCCCGAAAGCCGCCGCAACGGTCTGGGCAGATTAATGCTGTACACTGCCGAACTCAAATTGAAAGAGCGCGGCGCAGAGCGGAGCTATTGCCTGCCCTGCGAAGAAGCCGTTCCCTTTTTCAACGCCTGCGGGTACTTATTGACGAACGGCTACAACTGCGATTTGGACTGCCGCGTTTACGAAAAGCCCGACCTGAATAATTGCTGCAAGCCTTAGACTTGACGGCGTATCTTTATTACGTTACTGCTTAATTTACTAATTTCACATCAAACGCAACCCGCCCCGCGCTAAGCGCGGGGCGGTTAAATTTATTCTTTATCTTTAACGCATATCGCCAATACATTAAAGTATGTGACAATATCCGTATCGATCCGAATAGCCGACGTTACCCCGTCAGACCATTTTACAAACTTGTAACCTTCTTTGGGAACAGCTTCTACTGTTAAATCAGAACCGTACGCAACGTATTTTGTAACACCCGATGGAGAAACAGTGCTTCCAATTTCTCCATTAATCATTATCGTTCCAAAGTCGCACCAGTAAACTACGGGCAACAAAGTTTCATGCTTCCAAAAACCAGTTGGAATTCCGCCAAGCTCGCCGCTATCCTCTGTCTGAGCTCTATTCAATAAGTACAATTTAGTCGTGTTAAGTCTGTTCCTATTGCTGTAATCATTTTCACTTATTGAGTGGTAAGTCAACGCTCTGTGATATTCAATTATTTGAATTGATTTATAATAAAGCTCGCAAGTATGTGTAAATTCGTGTAAATAAGCAAGTAAAAAATCCTGTGTATAATATTCGTCAAAATCGCCGTTTTTCATCTCGTCTATAACTGTATGCAATGATTTATTATGGTCTATATAGCCCCTAAGCATTGAATCCATAAAAACAGCCCCATATTTCTTCGACGCTACTCCCCCACTTCTGTGTAGCAAGTAAGGCAATTCATATTCTTCAAAATTTTCAGTAGTGAGAATACTTATATATTTTTTATCTAATCCTGAAGTAAATACTTCGGGAATTTTATCTGCTTCTATGTCATACCACGTGTTCCCCTCGGCTGTACCACCATCCACACTCTCCTCATTTACAAGTATAGTAGTGTAATATGAATCAACTTCAAACCTTACTTCACATTCAAATTCTTTAAACCATTCATTTAAGTATTCTGAAAATTTTACGGCTATTTGTGAGCACAGCTCATATTCAACTCCTGTCATTTTGTGTTTTACTTCTATATCCTTACCCACGACGGTAGAAAATATAGTTGCGTCTATTTCGTCCACAAAAACAAGTAAAACGGAATTTTTAAGCTCTTGTTCGCCACTTACTTGCCACTTAGCGTAAAGGGTATCCGTTTCCAACGCAAACGACCGATATCCAAGCATATATACCCCATCTTCGTTGACGACTTTGGTTGTATAGGTTTTATCGGTAAACCATCCGCAGAAATCATATCCCGTCATTGCCGGAACAGCAAACTGCGCTGCTTGCAAATTGTTTCTATTCAAAGTAACCGTGTTTTCCAATGGCGCCGCCAGCTCTCCGTAATCGTACCTGAATGTCTTTTCTATCGGCTCAAAGTAAGCAACCATTTCTAAACTATAAGTTGCCGTATCCTGCCGCGAACTTTCAGTTTTTAAATCAGACCAACCTGTGAATACGTACCCATCAGCAGGAACAGCTTTAACTTCTTCGAATTTCTCTTGTGCGCGGACAGTTTGCTCAACGCTACCTTCTATCCTGCCGCCGACTCCATTATTCACGTAATACTTAGCTTCACAGCCGAAGTAAGCGGTTATCGTCATATCGGAAGTTATATTTTTATCCGTTCTCTCTTCCGTGGTTAAACCGTCCGACCAATTCATAAAAACGTGGTAATAATACGGTTTAGCCGTTACGGTTATACTATCGCTACCGTGTTCCACATTGACGGTTATAGACTCATCGTATTGTTTCTGACCGTCTAAAAGCCAACCGCCGTAAATCAAATTATAAGTTACCGTATAAACTTTTTTTTCGAATACGGCTTTAACCGAAATATCGGTTGTTACGTCTTTTTCGGTCCTTTCGCATTCAGTCAATTTATCGGACCATTTTACAAACCTGTAACCTTCATCAGGTACCGCAACAACCTGCTGCCCGTTTTCTCCGCTTTTTATCGTTTGCGTCGTCAATCCGTCAATACTTCCGCCTTCGCCTGCTTCGTAAGTAACCGTAAAATATTCCGTTTTCGCAAACCGCGCGGTTACGTTTATATCGTGATTTACGTTGCCGTCCGTCCGCGATTGCGACGTAACCCCGTCAGACCACTTTATAAACTCATATCCGTCATACGGAACCGCCACAACTTCCGTTCCGCTTTCGCCTTTATGCACTGACTGATTGACATTTCCTTCTATCACTCCGCCTTGTTCAGCGTTATAAATAAGCGAATATGTACTATTCCCGTCGCAGCCCGCGAATACCGATATCGCTACTGCCCCAAGACAAATTATTGAAAGAATAAAAATTATTTTAATTAGTTTTCTCATAATATTATTATAACATAATTAAATATGTGTGTATACTAATATTATGATTTTATCTTTATCTATTGTTTTTAAATGTAAGTTTAAACAACAAGCCTTAAACACATATTATATCTAGTTTATAATTGAACACTAATCCCGCTGCGGCTTTAAAGCCACAGCGGATCTTATTAATGTTTATTTAATTAATATTCTTGTTCTTTAATTTCCGCCTCCATATTGCAACCTGCCACTTGCGTTGATCCCGAAGTGCCGCCAATTAGAGTAACTCCCGCAGCAGGACGATAAAATTTATTTTGTACGTATACAGCATAGCCAGCCGTACCATATCCATATGATCCATAACTTCCGCTTCCGCCTTTTATTGTTAAATTTTCAGCATGTCTGATATGAAGCGTAGAACACTCTATTGCATTTGCACCATTATATCCATAACCGCTAGTGGTTCTTTTAGGCGGCGTTCCTCCTTGAATACACACTTTTCCGTAAGTGTAAAGATTTAGTACACTATCGTTGGTTGTGGTCATCTTAATTGCTGAATGTGCTACACCAGTTCCTGTCGCTGGACCACAAAACCCAATATCGTCCAAATAAAGATCAAAGTCAGTAGTACGTGAACTTATTACAATATATAAATCATATTCAATGTATTTATCCGCAAATAGTTGTAGATATCTTGTGCCTTGGGGAACAGTAATAACGCAAGGACTATAAAAATTTCTAGAAGGCAGTTTCAAAACTAAGGCTTGATATCCGCTGCATGTAAAATTTTGCATATTTGCATCAAGTGTATAAGTTTGTGAAGGCACTCTATTCTTCCATTTTGCAACTAAGGTGATAGATTCTTCACCAGTACCAACAACAGACGATACTCGCTTATCGTTTAAATACCAACTGTCAAATATATAATGTGTTTTAGTTGCCGGTTCAAGATTTAGCGTTTGTCCCTTTTTAATAAGGGTGATATTAGCTGAATTATTTTTTCCTCCATCTAAACTATAAGTTATTGTCGTATCTGCTGAAACCCATTTACCATATACAGTTATATCTCCAGTTTGTCCTTTAGCTATTTTATTTGGTGATAAATTTAATCTATAATCTCCCTTGACAACACCTTCAAAGTTGTAAGCATTTTTTTCAACAAGGGTGATATCATATAACGACGGAATATTAAGACTAGAAGCAGTAACTGTTCCGTTAACATCAGGATTTTCTAACTCAAATTTAATTTGATAATTTTCAAGATTCCAATCGGCTGTTAAGGTGACACTTGACGTATAGGTGCAAGTTGCTATTGCAGGCGCTCCATTCTTGTTAAAAACTAGCTTATCGCCATCTTTATACCCCTCAAAGCTATACCCTTTTCTTGTAGGAATTTCTACACTTTCAAAAAAAGCTCCACTTTCTATAGTTATGGATGACATATTGCTTGTGCCGCCATTATGGTCTAGTGTTATTGTAATTTCTTGACCCGCCCAGTGAGCCGTCAGTATTAACGTATCTTCTACATCACAAATACTTGTGCTATTCATATTTGCGTCATAATACTGTTTCTCGTTATTATCGTCATCAAAATAACCTAAAAATTCATAATTTTCTTTTGTCGGCGGCGTTAAACTAGAAGGCATATCCTTGCCATATGTAGCAAAAACCTTTTTAGTACCACCTGTTCCGCCTGCAAAAGAAAAGACAACATAGACCTCATTATCATTCTCATCGTTAACGGCAACAGCTTTAGTCGAACGTGATTTTACCTCCGAAGTTACGATTTTACCTTTTTCAACAGATAAAGATTCGTTATAAGTTGATGCATTTACATTTTTGCTTAAAACATTACTTATAAAAATAAATCCTACTGTTACTACGATTAATACTAATAATACAAGTATTATTAAACTAATCTTTTTTGTGCGTTTGTTCATTTTTTTCTCCTTTGTTTTAATTTATCTTCAACAAATATCGCCTTTACATTAAAGTAAGTTTGATATTCGTATCGATCGTGATTGATGTCGGTACGCCGTCTGACCAACATACGTATCTATTACCTTTTTACCGGTAGGTAAATTTTTATATATTTTTAATAAATTTCTACATTTTCCAACTTATTTATATTTTCTTTTACTTTTTATCACAATTTAAGTAAATTGCCACAAAATTTTGAAACTATAAATATATTTGCATAAAACGGACAATTTGTGATACAATACGGATATGAACACTATAACTTCGGTTGTGTCGGCAAACGGCGCGGAAAAGCGGATTAGCAAGCATTTTGAAATTGCCGTACCGCAGACAACCGCGCAGATTATGCAAGCAGATAAAACTTTTCCTGTCCCCGCAAACAGTTTTGCGGTTATTCCGCCACTCACGGAATACTCCGCGGACAATGCTGTAATTATTACGGTGGAAAAGGCGCTTCTGCCATTTAAGGAAATAACGGTAATACCCGACAGTTTCGGCGAAGTTTGCCGTATTTCCGAACAGGCTCAGTTTTACGAGCAGTCGCAAATCCCCAAAAAGGAGCTTGTTTTATCCGCGCTGGGCGGACTTGTGGTGGCTTTGGCAACGGCGTTTTCAGAGAGCGTAAAGTACTCGCCCGTGACCGAAACCGTGCGCGCCGAAATATTGGACAATCTTTCAAACGTGACCTTTTCGCTGGAAGCCGCAATAAAAAAGCTCCCGCTCAACTATGACTACGTGCGGAAACTTTTCCAAAAAGAAACGGGCGCGACCCCGCTTGAATTTCTGACGGGCGAACGTATGAAACTTGCGAAAAATCTGTTGCAAAGCGGAATTTCAAATCAGTATTCGGCTTACACGGTGTCGCAGATAGCCGAAGCATGCGGCTTTGCCGAACCGCTGTATTTTTCGCGCGTGTTTAAAAAATATTACGGAATATCACCAACCGAATACACAAAAACATAGGCGGACCGCCGTACGGCGGTCCGCCTTAAATTTTATAACTGTTGAATTTCCGTATAAGCCATTACAAACGGACCCGTTCCCTTTGCGTCGTTTTCAACGACCGGTTCCGAAATGTAATACTCATAAGAGCCGTCGCGCTTGCGATTTGTTTCGGGACCGAGCCCCGCCATAAGGCAGATGCCGCCCAGATTGAGTTTGCCGTCCGTTTCCGTCAGATACTTTTTACAAATACCGTTAAACACTTCTTCGCCCAGTTTTGCGTAGCGCTTATCCAAATATCCAAATCTGGCGCCCTTCATCATTGCGTAGGCTATCATTGCGCTGCCCGAAGTTTCAAGGTAGTTGCCTTCCATGCCGCCCCGGTCCACAACCTGCCAGAACATTTTGCTGTCGCCGTCTATGTACTTTTCAAGCCCTTCTATAGTGTCCCTGAAAATTTTTACAAGGCGGGTCTTTGCGTCGTTCGCGCCGCTTGAAAGATAGCATATGCAATCCACAAGCCCTACCGTGTACCAGCCTACCGAACGCAGCCAGAAACTTTTTGAAAGCCCCGTTTTTTTATCCGCCCAGAACGCCGTTTTAGAATAGTCCCAGCCGTGATAATAAAGGCGTTTTTGTTTGTCGTACATATTGTCGTATACGTTTTGGAACTGTTTTACGATATCTTCGTAATCTTTTCCGCCGTTAATTTCGGCTTCGTAACGGGTATAGAACACCTGCGCCATATACAAGCCGTCAAGCCAGACCTGGTTTGGATAAATTTTCTTGTGCCAGAAATTGCCGATTGCCGTTCTGGGCTGGGTTTTAAGCTGCGAATATAAAAGGTCTATCGCCTTTCTGTATTTGGGTTTGCCCGTTTCACGGTATAAGTCGAACAGCACCCTGCCTTCGTTTATATTGTCAACGTTGTAAGTGTCCAACTCGTAACCGCGGATTGTACCGTCTTCGAAAACGTAGTAGTCCACAAACCTGTCAATGAAATCGAGATATTTTTTCTTGCCCGTCAGAAGATAGGTTGTGTAAAGCGACGTCATCATACAGCCGTCTATGTAATTCCAGCCGGCGGGTTTGCCGTGCTTGATATTTTCGATATTCCATATCGGTCTGTCGGGCGTGGAGTCGTCTATAAGACGGTCAATGTATTTGTCAATGAGAGAGTAATCCATATTTTCCCCTTTTTTTCTTATTTTCAAATTAAAGGGCGGTGACCTGTACGGTTTTCGCGCCCCTTAAACTTATTCGCCTATAACCTGACCCAGGTGTTTTTTTATAATTTTTTCGCCGTCAACGCCGCTGAAAGTAACGTTGTTGAGCACTAATTTTTCAACGTTGTCAACGTACAGTCCCGCCTTGCAGTATGCGCTTATGCCCTGAAGCATTGCGGGGGTGTGCGGCTTTGAATCTTTTTTGAACGAGAACGAAACGTTTTCGATAACCACTTCTTTTATGGGTTGTTCTGTAAGCCCGTCAAAATAGCCCGCCATACACTCGCAGTCTTCGCACACAATGTCCTTGAAAACGAACTTGCCGAGATAGGGCGTGCGGTCGTCCACTATCATATTTTTGCTGCGCGTCCACACGTATTCGGTATTTCCGTCCGGGTCGCAATTGTAATACATATTTATAACCAGCGGCGTTATGACGTTTTCCATTTTTATGTTTTCGAAAACAACGCCGTCTATTATTGCGTCCTTGCCCCTGCCGCGCCTGCTCTTGATTCTCAGCCCCCTGTCGGTATGTCTGAAAAGGCACTGGCACACGGTCAAGTCGCGCACGCCGCCGCTCATTTCGCTGCCGAGAACGATTGCGCCGTGTCCGTCCTGAAACAGGTTGTTGCGCAAAGTGTGGCGGTTTGCGGGGGTCTTGTAAGTCTTGCCCATATACAGCTTTCCGGACTTGATTGCGCAACAGTCGTCGCCCACGCTGAACTTACAGCCCACAATGTCCACCTTGTCGCAGCTTTCGGGATCGAGCCCGTCGGTGTTGGGGGCGGTATAAGGGTTTTCTATTTTAAGATCATAAAAGCCTAAATTTTTTGAAAAGAAGGGGTGAACGTTCCAGCTTGCCGAATTTTTACAGGTGACGCCGTGCATACGCACGTTCACGCACTTGTTTAAAAACACCAGCCGCGGACGCGCAACCGCCCTGCCCTTCGGTCTGTCCCACCATGTAGATTTGTCGGCGTTGCCGTTAATTGTTCCTTCGCCCACTATCATTACGTTTTTGCGTTTGTAGCCGTGGATAAGCGACATATGGCAATCGAAAGGTTCGCCTTCCCAGGTTGCAAGCACTTCTTCCTTTTTGGAATAGGGGTTTCTTGCGGGGATATAGGGATAACTTGTTTCGCGCGGGTCGCCCAATATAACAGCGCCCTTTTTCAGCTCTATTGTGATACCGCTTCTGAGACTGAGCGGACGGACAAGATAAGTTCCTTCCGTGAACAGCACCCTGCCGCCTTCGGGACAGCGGTCTATGGCTTTTTGAACGTAGTAAGTGTCGTCGGTAGCGCCGTCGCCCGCCGCGCCGAGCGCTTTTACGTCGATAACGCCCGTTTCGGCAAGGGTTCTGAATTTCAGAGTACTGCCTGCAATTTCAACCGTGTATTCTCTGTCGGGTTCAAGATTAAACAGAGAAAATACGTTTGTTTCAAACTCGCCCGCAGGTTTACCGTCCAGAAGCACTTTGTAACTTTCGGAACTGTAATAGGGGGAAGTGTTTTTCAGCTCGAAACAAGCGGTGGTTGATGATGCAAACAGTTTTTTAAACATTTAAAGTACCTTCTTTTTTTGTGTTTTTACGTTTTTTGGTTAGTATGACTATTCCGTCTTTAATACCGATGAAAATCATATCAATTATAACGGTAAACACACCAAAAAGCAAGGGTTCTACCCCCACTTTTATTTCATTGGACGTACCGGAAATTAAATTTATAAGTTCGTTTAAACCGAAGTAACAGTAATTTACGCAGAATACAACTAATATATAGTAAATTACGTTTGTGAAAAAAGTCCAGAACGCCTTAAAAGGGAACGGGAACATCATATACGCGTTGTACTCTTTTCTGTCGGATTCCATATATCTGAACAACGGGTTTACAAGCACGTCCACAACCAAGCCAAGCACCGCGCCCAGAAGCACGAGTTTGTCCAGCTCGTTTATGCGCAGTCCGAACATAACGAAGTAACATACGCAACCCGAAAACCAGAACTTTATGAAAAGCGCCTTTACCCAGGCGGGTATTCTTGAAAATTTGTCCACTTTATAGGGGTCAAACTCTTTTTGCCTGTTTCTTTCGCTGTCGTCGCCCGTAATCTCGGCAACGTTATAGGAAATGTTTCCGCCGCTCTCCCGCGGGGTTTCTTCCTTTAACGCCGCGACCAGTTCGTCAATTTTGTCAAGTTTCAGGTCGTAGTAATTTTCTATGGTGGTTTCCTGAAACTTTTTCTTCTTTTTTGCCATTGTTTACCTTTTAAAATTTAGCCGACAAAACACTTTTTGCCGGCTAAATTACTTTTATTTTTATCGGATAAATTAATCGTCCTGAGTTTCGATAGCTTCTTTGAGTTCGGTAGATTCGATGACCTTTCTGGTATTAATCTTATTGAGAAGTTTACCGTATAAAGGATATGTCGCCGTAAGTATCGCGCCCAGTCCGACCAGCGCTATATGCGCCAAAGCCGAATTGAGTGCGGGTACCATATAACTTTGCACGTCGGCTTTAATTGCGGGGTCCCAATTGGGATTGGCAAGGTCGTTGTTGTAAGCGTTTCCCGCACGGACGTAGAACAGAACGTCAAACGTTATCATTGCCGCGACAAACACGAAGAACAGTATAAGCATTACTATCCTGGGCTTTTTCGAACGTTTGGGGAACGAGTTCATAAACAGCAACAGGGACAGAATGCAGAACAGAGTATTTACGAAAACACTGAGCCCCAGCCAGTCTACAATCCTGTATTTGAGTACGGACTGCGAATAATCTCCCAGCGAGCAAAGATAAAGCACCGTTGCCACTATCAAAACAAAGAACGCTATGTTCATTGGTCTGTGTTTAAGTTTAACGGTAAATTTTCTGAACCATTCCTTAATTGCCGCGCCCGCCTTTGCTGCTTTGGAAGGCTTGGGTTGAATCTCTTCGGAAGGCTGAACTTCGGCAGCTTCCACTACCTTTTCCATTTCTTCCATCTTATCCCTCCTTAATTATTGCCTTGCCGGGCATATCGCCTTCGGGCATTTCAAAGAAGTGCATCATCGTAGCGTCGAAACCTATATTGATATCGTCGCCGTTTTTGTAATTGCACCACTCGGCAAATTTGCAGACAACGTTTTTCACACCGCCGACTTTGCCGTGTACAAGGGTGTTCATACCCAGGTTCTCGTTGTTGGTAACGTTTAATTTTACAGAGCCGTCGCGGGTGACGTTTTCGGGACGCACGCCTAAAATTACTTCTTTTCCTTCATAGTCTTTAAGCTGTCTTATCTGCTTTTCGCTTAAAGGATATTCGAAAAGGTCGCTCTTGAAATATCCGCCCTGAATTTTGCCTTCGAACATATTCATAGGGGGAAGCCCTATAAAGGTTGCGACGAAAGTGTTTGCGGGTCTTTCGTACAGGTCTATAGGTTTACCTATCTGCTGGACGTGTCCCATTGACATACACACTATTCTGTCCGCAAGAGTCAGAGCTTCGGTCTGGTCGTGGGTTACGTACATAATAGTCGCATTCAGTTTTTTATGTAAAAGTATGAGTTCTCTTCTCATCGAACCCCTGAGTTTTGCGTCGAGGTTTGAAAGGGGTTCGTCAAAAAGGAATACTTTGGGGTTACGGACAATTGCGCGCCCCATTGCGACACGCTGGCGCTGACCGCCGGAAAGCTGCTTGGGCTTTTTGTTGAGCTGGCTCTTCAAATCGAGAATTTCAGCCGCCGCCATAACCTTTCTGTGAATTATCTCTTTATTCTCTTTGCGGAGAGTGAGAGAAAATGCCATATTTTCGTAAATAGTCATATGACCGTACAGCGCATAGTTCTGGAAAACCATAGCTATATCTCTGTCCTTGGGGGGCAGACGCGTACAGTCCTTTCCGTCTATGATAAGGTTGCCGTTCGTTATGTCTTCAAGACCCGCAACCATTCTCAGCGTAGTTGACTTGCCGCAGCCGGAAGGTCCTACGAGAACGATAAATTCGCCGTCCTGGATATCAAGATTGAAGTCGAAAACCGCCTGAACCTTGTTATCGTATACTTTATCTAAATGTTGAATGTTTACCTCGGGCATTATTAGTCAACCTCCCCAAAATCCAAATCTACGCTTGAATCTACTTTGAGTGCGTTATCCGCGTCCTCGGCATCCATATCCTTTAAGGTCTGTTCAACCGAAATTTCGCCTGCGTTGATTTTCTTCTGGAATTTTTGCAACCGCGCCGCATATATCCAGCCGAGCACCGCCGAAGTTATAATACATGCGGACGACGCGCAAAGCCAGACTACCATTATTGTGAAGAACAGCGCGCTGGTCTGGGGATAAATTCCGAAGTAACCTATATCTTTTAAAGTGTCTGCCTGCAAACCCCTTAAAGGATAGTAGAATATTCTTAAAATCTGGAATGCGGCGATAACCAAAAGCACTATGCTGAATTTCTTGTTGTAACCCTTAACGCCTTCCGACGAAAGGAATACAAGCAGTAACAGCACGAGCGTTAAAACTACCGACACACCCAAAGTTATTGTTCTCATTTTTGCATCCGGTATGGCGTATAACAGACAGAAATAAAGGCAATTGAAAGCAATACCGAGTATTGCGAATATTTGCGCAAGTTTATTTCTCTTATAGCGGAGAATATCGTCTGCTATGATTTGCTGGTTAGGCGTAAGCTGTTTCATATTACACTGCCTCCTCTGCCGTCTCGCTGTTAACGGGCGCAGCCGCAAGCAATTTCTTTTCACCCTTCATAAGGATAATTTTCCAGACAAGGTTGAAAATCATAAGGCATGCGCTTAAAGCCGAAATGCCAACCACGACGTAACCTAAAATAAAGTTAATAGTCGAATATTTAAATCCTTCTGTACCAAGGAATTTGGCTGCCGCTAAATCTTTGTCGATTACGACAAACAACGAATAAGTGTCCATTACTATCCAGGCGAGTACGGCAGCAAAAGCGAATGCGTACGCTATCGTAAGCCCGATTGATATGTAATTGGTAATATAATATTTACGGCGTTTGGTCGTAGCCATTACATAATTGAGCACAACAACAAGAATAAACGCCACCGCGAGCCATATTAAAATATCGTTATATCTTTGCGACGCTTCAAACAATGCTTTGGCGCCTTCTACTTTCTCTTTATCATTTACCTGGTCATACAGCGTTCCGTACTGATATACTGTGCCGCCGCAGAACGAAAGAGCGTAGACAAAACTTAAAGCCGCAACAATAAGTATTGCGAGTATTAAGTATTTCTGAAATCTCATTTGAGTCTTCATTTCACGTTCCCCAAATTTTTTTGTCTTGCGCCCGCCCGAAAGCGGGCGCAGACAAAACTTTAATTATTTGATTTTACTGTACTGAACTTTATTAACCCTTAACCGTGTTGAGATATTTAACCATATCCGCAGCCGTATCGGGAAGTTTATCGTTGTTGTTCATAGTTCTGATAAGGTGCTGCGAACCGAGACCGTAAGCCATAACGTCGTTAAGAAGGTTAGGTGTGCTACCGTCAACTTTGAAAAGCGAAATAGCCTGCGAGTTGAGAGCGGTAATTATAGTATAAGGCGCAACCGTTATAACGTTGTTTACCGCGGTTTCATAAGGAAGAAGGGTGGGTGTAAGCATATACCACCAGTTGTTGTTTGCTTCAGCTTCTGCGGGAGAAATCTGCAACGTATGTTTGATGGTTCCGTTTACAAGCGCGATATTGACAATGTCTGCGCCTACGATACCTGATTTTGAAGTGCACTGATATTCAAATCCCTGATCCTTATTACCAAGGTTCAACGCCGAACCGATAAAGTAACGCGCATAGTTTGTAAACGAATGATTACCAATGGATGAAGTTTCAAACATCGTGAGCGAGCTCTTCGTCATAGCGGGGATTTGCCTGCCTTTATAAAGCTTACCTGTATAGAGCGCGTTATTGTAGACAAAGTATTCGGCTTCATACTTTTCGGTAGCATAATACTGAACGTCGTCGTGCGAACCGATAACATTCTTTGCTTTAAGCGCAAGAAGAGTTTCGTTTGTAAGCGAGCCGTCCGCATTTGTTGCAAGGGTTACGCCTTCAACCGTACCTGTTACGGGAGTACCGTACCAGAAACCGCCGCCTGCCGCCTTAGTTGCTGTTTTAGATCCGTTGTCATCGCCGTTAACAGACTGTGGACCATAGGTCATAAGAATCTGTCCGTCGTTGGAGAAGAAGTAATCGACAAGCGCAAGCGAAGCCGAAAGTTTATCGGGATTGTTTTTAACCGCTTCGTAAGAGATACACCAACCGGTGTTCTTTACGCCACGCCAGCTTTCGGTAAATCTCATATACTTATCTGCGGTTCCGTTTCCGTTATCGTCCCATTTGGATACGGGAGTGAGAACGGGAGCAAAGTTGTAAACGGTTGAATCAAGATTGCCGTTCTGTGCTTTAAAACCGCCGTTTGAAGTCTGAGTCTGAACGTAGTCGTGCATTGAAAGAGTCTGAACGCCGGTGTTGCCAGATTCGTTAGTCGAGTTCCAACCGCCTTTACCGATATTATCGGTTGTCATTGCGTTAAAAAGACCTTCCTTGGCAAGTTTATTCATCTTGTCAAGTGCTCCCCACATATTTTCGTCAAGACGCGAGTCCGAAATTTTACCTTCGTTATTTACATATGCGTATGTGGGGGAATATCTCGATTCAAGTCCGCGCACGCCGTACAGCTCGCCCGCCATAGCGTAAGTGTCGCTATATCTGTTCGCCTTGTGTTCACGACCGGAAAGCAAGTAAAGGTTTGCTTCGGATTTGACAAGAGACTCGCCGCTCACTGCAAGCAATTTACCGCAGGTTGTATAGCATCTGCCGAGAGCCGTGTAAAGGTCAACGTCCCAGGCAGCGTAAGCGCTGTTGAATACGTCTGACAGTTTAGTATAGAACGCGCCGCCGCCTTCTTTCTGGTAAGCGACTTTAATATATTCTCTCAAAATTTTAAGAAGATCCGCGCCCTTTACGTTACCCTGCTTTTCATTGATGGCAAAGTTCTGCAAATCGATAATGTTGCCGCTGGTACCGGTATAAGCCTTGCCTGCCGCCGCACTGATTGCCGCGCCAAGAGGCTTGGTTGCGTCCTGCGCCGCAGCCAGAGCCGCATCGTAGTTTATAACGACTTTAGTTGTCGCGCCGGTACCAGAAGCCGTAGCCGCAACGTTCAGGTCGTTGCCCCAGTCGGGGGTCTTGCTGCTATCCAACGCCGCGGGATTTGTGGTTTCGACTTCCCATTTGCCGGTCTGACCCATGAAAGATTCAACCGAAGTGGAAGTGCCCACAATACCCTTGTCTGCATTCTTAGGATCGGCGTTCTTTGCGTCAGCCTGAGCCTTGAAAGTAATTGTATCCGCTCCGTCCAAAGCTGCGGAATCGAGAAGAATTTCAACCAGATTCTTTTCGAGAAGGACGTATTTTTCGATATCGTCGTTACCGTCGAAGTAAGGAAGCATATACATTGAACCGTATTCGTCCGCAGTCAGCGAAAGACGTGCAATGGGGTTCGCTTCAAGGAACGCCTTGTAATTGGGCATGTAATCAAGATAATCTGTAATATTCAGAAGGTTGCCCGCCGCGCCCTGATTGTTGATATCCGTAGCGGATGCCGTGAATAACTGATGAGTTGCAAGCCCATCTGCCTGATTGGTAATATCGGACATTTGACTTGCAGATTTACCGCCCTTGTAGGCGTCATTAATTTCAACATTCAAAGTTCTTGCCAAGGCTAACCATGCTGGTTTCAGTTTTTTGCTGGAATACTGTTCGCCGTACAACTCAACCGTAGAATCCGAATCCTGATAACCACCCAAATAACCTATCAAAGCAGAAATAGCTTCATTCTCCGTTGGAAACTTTATACCGGTTTTAGCACTATCATAACCTATTGCTGTCTTAAGCACGGTATTAGCGGCATAATCAAGTTTTCCGTCTTTAAGTTTGGGAGTAAGTTTGGTCTGTCCCGACGATGAAGTTTCACTGCCGTAACCGTTCAACGAAGTTTCCCATGCATCGTTCATAAAATTCTCAAATTTGGTCATCAAATTTGCTTTGTTTTCACCGTTGTTGTTAGGGCCGCAAGCCGAAAGCGACGCGACCATAGTTCCCGCCATTACAACGGATACAACGGCTGTTGCAATTTTTTTGGTTTTGTTCATTTTTCTCTCCTTATTAATTTATTTAAACCGGGGTTTTATGCCCGATAAAAATCAGTTTGATTACTCTTTTACGCCGCCCATATTTACGCCCTTTGCAAAATACTTTTGTATAAAGGGATAAATCACAAGTATAGGAATCATTGCAAGCACAACCATTGCGTAAACCATCGAAGTGGCCTGACCTATATCATAGTCTGCGGTATCCGAATTATATTGCAGCGTCAGGTTGGTGTTTTTGTCTATGAAGTCACGCATATAAACCTGTACGGGCCAGGAATATTGCTGCTCGGTACTAAGCACTTTATACGCCCAGAAGTAGCCGTTCCAACGCGAAATTCCGAAGAACAGCGCAACCGTTGCAATGGTTGCCTTGCTCATGGGAATATAAACTTTCAAAAGAATCTGCAGTTCGGTGGCGCCGTCTATTCTTGCGGCTTCTTCTATTTCGGAAGGTACTCCTTCAAACGAGTTTCTCAAAAGTATTATGTTGGTTGCGTTCATACCCATTGCAAGGACGATAAGCCATTTAAGGTCTATGTCGTACATAGAGCTTCCGCCCACTATAGACGCCATAATCGAGCCGGTCTGCTGATAGTTGAGATACTGCGGAATGACGCCCGCCGAAAACCACATTGTGAAAACAAGGAAGAAGTTGAAACCGTGTCTGCCCATAAGTCTCTTTTTTGAAAGAGCGTATGCGCCGAGTATAGAGTATACCAGACACCAGATAGTACCTACAAAGGTTACAAATAAGGTGTTGGAATAATTTATCCAGAACTGGTTATCCATAAATACCAGCTTGAACGATTCTATCTGGAATCCGTTGGGCCACAGAATAACTTTGCCCTGTTCAACTGCATCCCACGAGCTGAACGTGGAACCCAGCGCGTATAAAAGCGGATACACGCAAAGTATTGAAAATATTATCAGGAGAACGTAAGCGATTATTTTAAAGATAAGCTCGCTGACTTCTATTTTTCTTTTCATTTTTTTTCTGCCCCCCTTAGTACAACGAAACGTCCGACGCTTTTCTTGCTATCGTGTTCGAACCTATTACCAGAATCATACCTATAAGGTTGTTGGTCATTTCACCCGCGATACCGTATGCGCGCGAAGTATACGAGCCGCCTATGCGGTTTGACCAGGTTGAAACGACTTCCGCGACCTGATAGTTGTCAAGCGAGTCGTCGGGACAAAGCAGGTACAGCTTTTCGTAACCTACGGAAAGGAGTCCGCCTATCTTCATAATAAGCATTATTACGACCGTGGACAAAATGCTGGGGATAACCACGTAGCGCATCTGCGCCATCTTGCCCGCGCCGTCTATCTGCGCCGCCTCGTAAGACGTGGGCGACACCGCTATTACCGCGGCGAAGAACACAATCGAGTCGTAGCCGGCGTGTTCCCATATGTCCGTAATTATGTAAATAGAACGGAAATATTCAAGCGAGTAAACAAGACCATTTTTGTTTACAGCATCATGCAAATGCGACGAGCTAGAAATTTTATCCAATAGTTTTGAAAGTATACCGGGGCTTGTGCTTGCAGTATCACTTGCAAAGAGCGCAAGCGCAAGCGACGTAACTATAACGGTTGAAATGAATTTGGGCAGGTACACGCATACCTGCATAATCGATCTCACAACGTTGGAACGCACTTCGTTAAAGAAAAGCGCCAGAATAATGGGAAGCGGGAAACCGAACAAAAGTCCGTAAAACGCTATGACGAACGTATTCCTGAATGCCATCCAGAAAGTCGTAGCTTCCGCGCCGACGAAGATTACCTTAAAGTTGTTGAAGCCAACCCAGGGTCTGTCTGACACGTCCTGAAAGTTACCGAATCTGAAAGCCGCCAAAAGTTCGGTCATGGGCAGGTACTTCCAAAGCAGGTACACCAAAATCATGGGTACGAGCATCAGGTACAGGCGCCAGTCCTTCAAAATGGTAAAACCCGTGCTTTTCCATCTGTTCCGCTCTGTCTGATCCCTTACCTGCTGTTCGGGCGACATACTGTACGTACCCGTCGCCTCGTCGTAGATAAGGAAGTCGTCGCATTTGAGTTTGAACATTGAAAATTTCCTCCATACCACTTAAAATTTAAGTAATTTATATATCAGCGGCAACGCCGCGGATTACCGAAGTCAGTTGTATAAATCGTCGTCTTTTTTCAGAATTTTAAGGCTCTCTTCGTCCACTTCGATCGGCTCGTCGCCGAAAGTGTCGCGCCTTGCCTTTTCCTTCTTTTCCGCATCAAGCCGTTTTAAAAAGGTTTTCTGGTCTTCGAACATTCCGTCCAGCCTGCGCATTACCAGTATCACCACAAGGCAGACCGCAAACGAAACCAGATCTCCGAAGTGCGATAAAAGAGCCGAAACAAAACCGAGCCCGCAACACGCCGCGACAGCCGCCCTGCCCAGAACCACGGCTATCCAGCCTGCGGTCACGAACAACAGCGTAAAGTACCATTTGCCGCGTATTTTTTCCTTGCCCATAAACTTTGTCATAAGCAAAAGCAGGGCGATAAAGGCATTACCCACTATATAAATAGCAAACATATAGGGCGAAAACCCGGGGTCTTTGATATTCAGCAAACAGAACAGCAACCCATCGCCGAGAGCGTAAAACACCGCCGGCCAGCCCCATCTCATCATGACAATAAGAGTGATTGCCAGCATGGGCGAAAATATAAAATCGCCGCGAAAAGCCTTAAAAGCGAAGTGTAATATCACTTCGAACACGGTCAGTATCACCGCAAACAGAAATAAATCGGTAAGGCGGTATTGCCGCAATGAGATTAATCTTGAACCGTTTTTACGCATATTTTAGACTTTCGGACAGTTTTTACTATATATAATGTTATAATTTTACATTTAGCTAACACATTATAACATAGCCAAAATCAAAAATCAATAGTTTTTTTATTGTTTCATAAAAAAATTTGTGCTATAATAGCCGTACTTTAGGAGACGTTGTAAAAATGATTTATATCACCCCGTCGGACGACCTGCAAAAGATTTTCGACAGTCTGAAAGGCGGCGAAACGCTGCGTTTAAAAAAGGGCGTATACAGGCAAAAAGCCGTGCTTTCCGCGGACGGAATTACCCTGACGGGCGAAGGCTGCGGGCAAACCGTGATAACTTTTGACGACTACGCCCGCAAAATACACGCGGACGGGCAGGAATACAACACTTTCCGCACGTACACGCTGTGCGTAACGGGCAACGGCGTAAAACTTGAAAACCTGACCGTGCAAAACTCCAACACCCGACCCGAAGAAGTAGGGCAGTGTGTTGCGCTTTCCGTACACGGCAAAAATTTCAGGGCGGACGGCTGCGAATTTGTTTCCACGCAGGACACTGTGTTCCTTTCCCCCTTCCCCGACGATTTGGTTGTGCGCTACCGCGGATTTATTCCGCAAAGCCAGCTCTATACGGAAGGCGCGAACGTCAGTCTTTTCGAAAACTGCAAAATAAGCGGCAACGTAGACTTTATTTTCGGCTGCGGGGAAGGTTATTTCCGCAATTGCGAAATAATTTCGCTTGCCGACAGCCGCGGTTACGGCTTCATCGCCGCGCCCGCCCACACGCTTGCGCAGGAAAACGGTTTTACCTTTATAGACTGCAATTTTATAAACGGCGGGGCAAAGGACGGCTCCTGTTACCTTGCAAGACCCTGGCGTGACTTCGGCAAGTGCGCGTTTATAAACTGCACGCTGGGCAGCCATATCAGGGGCGAACTGTTCGACAAGTGGAACGACACCGCACGCGACAGAACCGCAAGATTTTTATACGCGGGGCTTAAAAGCCCGCAACCGCTTTCACCCGTGCGCTGGTCTTACGAATTGAACGAAGAACAGGCTGAATCGATTATAATTAACTGCGGCAAGAAATTTCTATCTTTTTAAGGCGTAATTTGCAAAACCTGCGCGAAACGCTTACTTCTTAAACACGGACGGCGCGGGGCGCGTAACGCGCCCCGCGCCGCAACGGTTAAAATATAAATTAACTATGCTTTAATAAACAAATTTACACGGAGAAAAAATTATGAATACACTCAACGAATTGTCAGCCCGCTTTTTCGGCTTAATCGAATCGGACGGCGCACGGCTCAGCGACAAGACCGCCAACGAATTTTTCTGTTTCAGAAAAGAGCTTGAAAAATTTTTAACAAGCGGCAAAAAGGAAGACGCGTTTACCGTGTACTTTTGTTACAGCGAAATTTTCAGACCGTTCGGCAAAGGCTACGACAACACGCAAAAACTTCTTGAAACCCTTTCGGACCACGAATACCATTCGGGCGAATTGCTTACAAAGCACCGCGACCACTACTCGCACTCGGTTTACGTCTTTTCACTGGGTCTTGCGGTTTATGCAAACGACGGCGCGTTCCGCAAAACCTTTTCGGACTTCTACGGCACGGACGGCGGCAAAAAGGGCGCGGTGGAATTCTTGCGTCTTTGGGGTCTTGTTGCCCTGTTCCACGACGTGGGGTACCCCTTCCAGCTTGCGCACGAACAGATTAAAAGCTACGCCGGCGAACTATGGAAAAACATAGACGAAAATCTGCGCCCCTTCGTGACGTTCGGCAATATAGACGAACTTGCGTCGTTAAGTCCCGAAGTTTCCGAAAATATAAGCAAAATTTTAAACACGGATAAATCTTTCGGCAATATCAACGAACTTCTCGCATACGGACTGAACCTGCGCAACGGGTATGACGAGAGCGACATAAGCGGCATTTTACTTAAACGCGTGACCGACCGCCCCAAATTTATGGACCACGGATATTTCAGCGCGGTAATACTTGCAAAGCAATTGTTTTTGTCGCAAAACTTTACATTCGGCACAGACGTGCTGGACGCTCTTACGGCGATTCTCTTGCACAACAGTCTGAACAAGTTCAACGAAATAGCGGGTCAGCACCCCATAACCCTTTCCGAACACCCCCTTGCCTATCTTCTGATACTTTGCGACGAACTGCAGAACTGGGACAGGCAGGCATACGGCAAAGTCAGCAAGCGCGACCCGATTGCCTGGGACGTTGCGCTGAATATACGCGATAACGAACTGCAGGCGGAATATATCTTCGACTCGCCCACCGTTGTAGACGAAAGGGGCGACGTGCGCATAAACCGCAGCTTTGCGGAAATACAGCAGGGCGATTTTGTAGCCAAAATACAGATGTACGTAAAGTCGGGTTTGAAGCTCGCCGCGTCCGTTAAACAGAAAACCAAGAACAAAAAGACCAGCATATACGCTTCCGATAATAATTTCATAAACCTGTGCGATTTCGCAAAAGCGATTCACGCAAGCTATCTCGATTTCTGCAAAGACCTTGATTCGGAATACCTTAACGCAAGTTTTGACAAGCTGCCCCTTGAATATAAAGTTTCCAACATAGAGCAGGCAAAATCTTACGCGCACAAACTGGAACTCATTAACTGTTTTTACAGCAGCAAGGACTTGGATTATCCCGTGATAACCGACTTTAAAACTGCCGACTTCGGACGTCCCGGCACGGACAATTTAAGTTTTTTGTGCAGACTCGAACACGTGCGCTGGGTGCGCGAAAAACTGGACTTCGGCTGGAAATACGGCACGGATTATACAAACGCCGAAGAGCGTAACAAAAAGAAAATCCACAAGGACATAGTGCCCTACGATTTACTTTCCGAAGAAGAACAGCGCAAAGACGAAATTATGATAAACAACATAATCCCGCTACTTAAAAAATTCGGCAATAACATACGCATTTACAAATACCGCGACGGAAGAAAACCCGACCTTGAAATAGGCGGTATGGGACACAGGTTTTTTAAGGATAAAAAAGAAGTAATCAAAGAACTTGTTAAAAAACAGCTTTTAAAATACAGCGAAAAATATAACGTGACCGTGCGCACGTGCTACGCGTACGGCGCGGACCAGCTTATAGCCGAGTGCGCCAACGAGCTTGGGCTCACCACAAAAGCCACCCTTCCCACCGACCTTGAAAGCTACATAAAAATTATCCGCAAGGACTGCGAAGAGAACGGTTACCGTTTTTCGGAAGAAGACGAACTGAATATGCGCCACCTTATAGCCCAGACCGTAGTATGCAAAACGGTGCGCGACCCCGAGCATTTCTATCTTGCGGCGAGCATGCATATCATTGAAAAATGCAACGTGCTTATCGCAATCTGGGACGGTAAACAAATTCCGCTTGAAGACGAAAACAAAAACCCCATAAACCGCGGCGGGACGTACCACAATCTTATGACGGCGAAAAAGCGGCTGAAACCAAACGACATAATAGAAATAGAATGCAACCGCTTTTAACAAAGCAAGGCGCGGAGTGAAAATCACTCCGCGCCTTTTATTGTTATATTATTTAATTGCCTGTAAGATGTCTGATAACTTCGCCCGCGATAATCAACCCCGCGACCGACGGAACGAACGAACAGCTTGCGGGTACCGCGCGCCGCGCGCCGTCGCAGAAGACGCGGACGGGTTCTTCCTTGGAATACACCACTTTGACGCCGGATATATTGCGCCTTTTCAGCTCGCGACGCATAACTTTGGCTAACGGACACACGGAAGTATCGGCTATGTCGGCGACTTCGAACGCGGCGGGATTCAGCTTATTACCCGTGCCCATACAGCTTATTACGGGAACATTTGCCGCCTTTGATTTTTCTATAATAGCAATCTTGCCCGATACCGTGTCTATTGCGTCCACGACGTAATCGTAGTCTGAAAAATTGATTTTGTCCGCAGTGTCCGGCAAAAAGAACATTCTGTGCGGCGTAACCTTGCAGTCGGGGTTTATTTCGGCTATTCTTTCCGCCGCCGCCGTCACTTTATATTTGCCCAGCGTTTTGCGGGTGGCGAATATCTGGCGGTTGATATTCGTAAGACACACCTTGTCGTTATCTATTACGTCAATCGCGCCCACGCCCGAGCGGACTAAACCTTCGATAGTAAAACCGCCTACGCCGCCCGCGCCGAATACCGCCACGCGCGAATTTTTCAGCTTTTGCAAACCTTCGGCGCCTATTAAAATACCCGTCCTTGAAAACGCATCCAACATAACACTTTTCCTTTCGCGCGAATATATCCGCGCACATTAACAAATATACCACCCTTAAAACCCCTTGTCAACAAGCGGCGAAAATAAAAGCGGACATATGTCCGCTTTTTTATTATCTGTTGTCTGTTTTTTCGGGATACATATCATGGTGAGAAAGCCTGTCCCAGGCTACCTGTTCCCATTTGGTCCCCTTCTTGCCGTAGTTGCAATAGGGGTCAATGGAAATTCCGCCGCGGGGCAAAAACTTGCCCCATACTTCGATATATGCGGGATCCATCAGATCAACAAGGTCGTTCATAATTATGTTCACGCAGTCTTCGTGGAAATCGCCGCGGTTTCTGAACCCGAAGAGATACAGCTTTAAAGATTTGCTTTCAACCATCTTTTCCCGCGGCACGTAAGAAATATAGACCGTGGCAAAATCGGGCTGACCCGTAATCGGGCAAAGGCTTGTGAATTCGGGGCAGTTGAACTTTACGAAATAGTCCCTTCCGGGGTGCTTATTCGTAAACGTTTCCAGAACGGACGGGTCATATGTCTGAGGATATTTGGTGTTGTTGTTCCCGAGCAGGGTGATGCCTTCTTTCTGTTTTTCTCTTGACATATTATTCTCCTTTTATTGCGGGGTCTTCTATTCCGTTGGCTTTAAACGCGGCGGCGCGGTCGCGGCAGGTGGCGCATACGCCGCAAGGTTTTCCGCCGCCCGAATAGCAACTCCAGGTATATTTGTAAGGAACGCCGAGTTCAAGCCCCTTTTTTACAACCTGAGATTTGTTTAAGTTTACAAAGGGCGCAAGAATTTTAAGCTGTCCGCCGCTGCCCGTATAAACAGCTTCGCCCATAGCGGAATTGAATTTTTCACTGCAATCGGGATAGGCATTGCCCGCCGCGTCGTCACTGTGCGCACCGTAATATATCACTTCGCACCCGTGCGACAGCGCCACGCTTGCCGCCGCCGAAAGAAACAGCCCGTTCCTGAAAGGGACGTAGGTTGAAACGGGTTTGCCGCCCGTTTCGGAAAGCTGTTCGGCATAGCTTTTCAGGGGTATGTCTTTTTGCGACTCCGCAAGAAGCGAACAGTCCGAGCCTTCGAATATGACCGAAAGGTCAAGCCGCTTTAAAACAACGCCGTAAAAATCGGCAATTTTTTGCGCGGCTTCAAGTTCTTTACTGTGGGTCTGACCGTAGTAAACGGAAAGGGCGGAAACTTCCGCCGCGCCGTATTCCCGAACCGCGAGCCCGAGACATGTTGCGCTGTCCACGCCGCCGCTCAACAAAACAAGAGCTTTCATACCCTGTCCCCCAAAAGATTTTGCAATGAAACGTCGTCTTTGAACGCGCCGAAGTATGTCTTGGTAACCGTTTTCGACGATACGTTTTTTATCCCGCGCGAAGTCATACAGCTGTGGCAGCCTTCTATCCTTACGCCGACGTCGGGCGACAGCGCCGCAAGCGAAATTATCTCGGCAATGTCCCGCCCCAGACGTTCCTGCAATTGCAGCCGCTTTGCCGCCATATCGCAGATCCGCGCTATTTTGCTCAGCCCCAGAACTCTTCCGCGCGGGACGTACGCAACGTCCACTTTCATATCGTACATAAGCGCCATATGATGCTCGCAATAGCTGAACACGCTTATGTCCTTGATGACCACCGCGCCGCCCGAATTCGGGTCGGACGGAACTTCGAAAGTTTTTCCGAACATTTCCGCAATTTCGCGGTTGGTGTATTTAATCCCTTCAAACGCTTCTTCATACATACGCGCCACGCGGGCGGGCGTTTCGCGCAGACCTTCCCTGTCGGGGTCTTCGCCTATGGCGACCAATAACCCGTGGATATGTTTTTCTATTTCTTTAATATCCATACTTTCTCCTATACCCCGCGCATATCGGGTTCCCAGATAATTTTATGTAACTGCAATTGCAGGCGTACGCCGTTGAGTTTACGCTTTTTCATAAACTCCGCTATTTCTTCGGGCTTGATTTTCCCGAACACGGGACTGAAATAAACGCGGCACCTGTCAGTAAGTCCGTACCCCTTTATAATCTCTTCCGCGCGCGCCAGATCGCGCATATCCCCGACCACAAACTTGACCGCGTCCCGTAAAGTAAGATAAGAAAAGTTTTCATCAAGCATATATTTTTCCATTCCGCTTGAAGGAAGTTTATAGTCTGCGGTAATTGCGGGGCGGGGCGAAAGGGAAACGATATCTTTCAACGGCACGCTCCCGTTGGTTTCTATCTCGACTTCCGCGCCGGACGCTCCCAGCAGTCCGATAAGGCGCGCAATATCCGCCTGCAAAAGCGGTTCGCCGCCCGTCAGGGTAACGTTTTTCACTCCCGTCGATTTCACGTATTCGACAAGCTCTTCCGCAGAAGCAAGTTCGTATTTTACGCCGTCGGTATTTGCCCAGCGCGTATCGCAGTAGCCGCAACCGAGATTACAGCCGCAAAACCGCAGAAACACGGCAAGCTCGCCCGCACGCGGACCTTCGCCGTTTATGCTTACAAACTTTTCGGCAACTTTAAAACAGGTCATATCACTCACCGTATACCGCGCAGTTTTCGGGCGATTCGTACACCGCCACGCTGAAAACGGGCAAACCCTTTTTGCATAAGTCGGCGTATATGTGCGCGGCAAAGTTTTCGGCGGTGGGTCTGAAACCTGTTTCAACCAATGTAAACCCTTCGTCTTTGAGCGCGGCAAGGGTTGCGGGTTTAAGTGTGTTTTTTTCGTAAATAAAGGTATGGTCAAAGCCTTCGGCAAGCTCTTTTACCGCCTGCTTAAAATCGCCGAAGTCCAGAAGCATACCGCGCTTCTCGCCTGTTTTCTGCAATTTGCCGCCGCTTATCTTTACTTCCACAACCCAGTGGTGACCGTGGATATTTGCGCACTTACCGTTGTATCCGTGAAGAAAGTGCGCGCTGTCAAAACAAGCCGAAGTTTTCAAATAATACATATCTCTCCCTTTGCGCAAAAAAATACAGCCGCGACAAAACGACTGCACCCAAAAAGACTATTCCCTTCAGATGCCCTGGTTTTGTTTACCGACAGGATGGCGCAAACGAACTGTCTATTAATCGGTTATATAATACCACGCCGCAACGCGTATGTCAACTCAACCGAAGGATTTGTGCGCCGCGCATTTTCAAAAGGGAGGCAAAAAGCCCGCGCATATGCCGCGGGCAAATTGAATACGGTTATTTTTTACCGAAAAATTTATTTATTATGTCGTATATGGCTGAGCGGTACTGAACGTCCGCCGTAGCCGAAGTGAAGCACAGCGGCGGGTATATTACGCACCACCAGTTGTCGCCCGAACCGCTTCCAAGTTCGATAATGAGCGCGTCGTAAATTCCGCTTTCCAAAGTCAGGTCGCCGTAAACTCTTGTCGGGAATTCTTCCGCCCGCACGCTTGCGCGGGACGTATATGTAAAGCCGTTCTGTCTTAAAACCCTGTCGCACACTTCTTCTATGCCGTCGAGTATTCCGCTTATAACCTTAATTGCCGCGTCCTTATCAACGCATTGCGCCGCATAGGGGGTAATAAACTTAACTACTTCGTCCTTGACAAGATACTTCACGCTCTGGTCAATCTGCTCGTTTGAATTTGCGCGGACGTGTATTCTTAAATAATCTGTGTCCGCCGCTGCCGTAGCGTTGCCCATTTTCGTTACGAATACCACCGTCACCGCAACTACGACTATAATAAACAATCCTGCCAAAATCTTTTTCATCAATTCACCTCGCAAACTGTTTATTGCCCGCGGTGATTTAATTTATACGTTCATTTTAAAATTTTTTTGCAAATAAAAAACACAGAGCGCCTACCCTGTGTTTTGATTTTTATTTTTTTCTTTTAAAGCGGTTTAAAATTTTGTCCGTGACTTTTTGGTTAAATACGATAAATTTATCCCATAAGTACTCGGTAACAAAGTTAATCAGAAGGGTTATTACGGTGACGACTATACCCAGATCGGAACCCCATAAATTTTCAAGCGCGTTTCCGCCAACCGCCAGCGGCACTACTATAATGCAGTTGTAAATAAGTACAAGAAGCATTGCCAGCGGTACGTTGTTCGCCGCTTTAAAGGTGAACTTTCGGTTAAACGTAAAATTCCATATTACCGAAAGGGTAAGACCTATAACGTAAGCCAGCCAGTAATAGTCTATAAGCCAGCCCGTCCACTGGTGCAGCAACGTAGTTGTGAGAAGCTGGATTATCCCCGCCGAAGCCGAAAACAGCGTAAATTTTATAAACTGTACAAACTGCTGCTTTTTGGTCAGTTTCTGCTGCCCGCCAATCTCTGCTTCCGCGCTTTGTCCCGCTATATTTTCGTCAACATATACGGCTTGTTCAACCTCGGTAAAGGCTTCTTCGCTCTCTTTTAACTCTTGTTTATTCTCTTGAGTATTGTTTTCCAAAACCGTTAATTCCCGTATTATATTCAAGCCCGCGCCAAACATAATTTTACGCCGGCTTTTTTATAGAATAAAACATTCTTCCGAATTTGTCAACGCCGTGATGCATACATAATCTACCTTAAATTATTGTCGACGAGTTTATATCTCATTGCGGTAATTTCACTGTAAAGCCTGTCCAAATCCATATAATCGTAAGCATAAATTTTGCTCAGCTCTTGCAAGCGGGCGTTGTCTTTATAATCGGCTTCGTTTAAAATTTCGCCGCGGTACAGCTTTTCATATTTATAAGCTATCAGTTCGCTCAGCCCGTAATACGTTGTCAGACAGGCGTGTTGCTTTTGCCGGATATTTTTGTGCGGCATCATCCTTGAAACATTGCCGTTATCATCCTGCTTTTCCACAACAGTAATGCAGTTCTTTTTCATCTGCTTATAATCGTACAGAATGTATAGCGCATTCCAGCGTAAATGTTCGATATATGCCAAAACGTTACCCGATTCGTTTTTAAAGAAAAAAGAATAATCGCCGTAACCCGTTTCTCTGCCGCTGTTTATGTACCGTTCGTTAAACTCCGCTTCGGAAATTCCGTTGTCGTTTTCACCGCTCTTCTTTACCATATCGAACCCCATAAGGTTCAATTTATACGGTAAATTAAGCGCGTGATACAAATTAGACGCCTGCTCTATATAGGGAAGAGCCGTCCAACTTTCCAGCATAAATTCTCTGTTCCGGGGGTCCGCAAGTTTTTCGTTTAAAATCTTTTCCTGTTCTTCCGCGGTTAAGTCTTTATTGCTTTTCAACTCCCGCAACCATTCGGGCGGGTTTGAAATATTGTTGTACAACAGATTTATTCTCTGCGCAAGCTCCGTCAAATCATCGTTTACGATATTTTCGTGGGAATAGAGATTTTTCTCTTCTCCGAAATAAGTAATGCAATCGTTGATTTCGTTAAGTTTTTCACCGTTTTCGTTTTTCGCCCTTACGAAAATGCGGTAATTATCGTTACCGTCAAATAAACGCCTTACCGTCTGTGCATAAGACGCGTCTTCCAGATCGCTGTCCAGCGATACGATAAAATAAGTAAAACTGTCTTGCGTAACCAATGACTTGAAATCTTTTTTGGCGTCGACGGAGTTTATATCCAGCGGGTGAATTTTCAACTCGCATATTTTTTCGGGTTTGGGAAAATCGCAATCCTTGAATTCTTCGTCAAACTCATAAAGTATTCTCGAAAAGAATTCGTTGTGAAGCGACGTGTCACGGTTATCGTAAATATGATAATTCACGGGTTTGGAAGCGAGTTTGCCGTCAATCTGTTGCGCAAACTGAAACTGCATTGCGCACAGTCTGAAAAGCTGGTAATTTACTTTGCCGAAACCTATGAATACTATATTTATCCGCTTCCCGTTTTTTAAAGTAAAATTATCGTTAAAAAACGAACGGGGTATGTATTTTGTCACGGGATAATCTACGACGAACCGGCGCGCCATAAGTTCGTACTTACTGAAACCCGTAAGCCAGATATTTGAAATTTTATCTGCTTTCGTTAAAAATTTTTCCCTTAGAATTTTCATCTCGGGCTGGTTCGCTTCAAGATAAATTCTGTTGCCATTATCAAGCGCGGAAAAAATTTCAATTACTTTCGTATAAGCGATTTTTCCGTCGCGGAAAACTATTACATTGTATCCGCCATTTTTCAGCTTGCGGGAAAGCGGCTTGGTTTTAAACGGGACTTTCAGAACGGGGACTCCCCGCCTTATAAGGTCAGAGTATCTCAGATTAGAGACGTCCGCGCCGAGAAGCACACAGTTTTGCGTATGAGCCGCGTAGTTTACCGCACATTCGGAGTCGCCGACGACGATATCGCAATTTTTGCGCAACCGTATCCTTACCGTAAAATAATTGCTGATGCGGCGGCTGAAAAAACTTGCCACGCTTAAAATTGCCGTTACAACCGCAATAAGGAACGCCAGAACGAAATCCGCATAGAATATGGGATATGCCTGACATAAAGGCGACAACAGGTCGGTATTAACGTCAAATTTAAACGCGTCCAGCACCGTACCGATTAATGAAAAACAGTAGAAAAAATCAAAGCGTTCTCCGTTATATGCGCCAGCGGTGATATACATTAAATAGATAATTAAAAAAGCCGGCGCGAGATAGAACATATTCTTCTTTGTTATCAACCCGCCGCCGCTTTTTACGGAATGTACGGCAGTGTAAACTATTATCGCCGACATTAATAACGAAACTATTAAAAAAATTATACCTAAAGCCAGATACATAGATTTCTCTCTTGTGATTTATGAGACGCGTAAAAAATTTTTATCTGTTCAACACCATTTTATAGCAGTACTCTTCGGGGGAATTGTGTCCGCCGTAATCCTTGAACGGCTCGCCTATAATTCTGAACCCCAGCTTTTTATAAAGATTTATCGCGTTTACATTATCTTTCAGCACGGTAAGTTCAACCGTCTTATCATCATTGCGCTTCAACAGCTTAGTAAGCATAAAAAACGCAATACCCTGACGCCTGAACTCTTCCTTAACGGATATGTTGCACATAGAACAGCCTATTTTTCTGAAATTATAGGTTTTAATCATATATTCTGCCGCGGCAAAGAACGAACGGGGCGGCACAACCCCAGCCTTTTCAAAATCGCTTAGCATAATATTGCTATCCCATACAAAATCGTTAGTATGAAAAAGGGCGCAGGACACTACTTCTCCCGTAATTCTGGATTTCACTATATACACCGCATTTTTGAAAAAAACGCTTTCGGGATTATCGAACGAATAACTTAAAATTTTCTGCGCGTTTTCAACGTCGCCGAAAAGATCGCGGTAAATATACGGGTCCGTTCCGTAAATTATTTTCGCCGTTTCGCGGTAGTCGCTCGGATGCGTCAGAATATCGAACACGAATTTATCATTCATCTTCGTCAACCATTACGAAATTTTTATAATCTATCACCGTAGGTTCTATCCAGAGTTTTATTTCGTTATTGCCGCACATTTTATTGGGCAGACAGTAATATTTGGAATTTATGCCGTACCTGAATTCGGACAGAATTTCCACGTCCATATCCGCGTCGCGCACGGGCGACGAAATGGAAAAATGCGCAATCCTGTACCCGTCGCGGGTTTCGTGCATATATTCGTACGTTCCCACGTAGGGATATATGCCGTCCATTCCGCTTTCGGGGTCGCTTCCGTTCTGCAGATATCCGTATACGGTGATTATTTTATTTATTACTTCGTCTATCTGCGACTTGTCTTCCGCCCCTTCAAACTTCAAAAGCTCGGACAAGGGTCTTATCATATTGAAATCCAAAAGTTGATATCTGCCCAGAAAGTTTTTGAGTATCGCGTTTTTGGAGTTGCGCCCCTTGACAAAAAGGCATTCGTCGTTAAGTTCTTTTATTTCGCCGAGCATTTTAACGACCGCGTCCAAGCCCGTTCCCAAACCCGAAACTTTTTCAAAGAATTTTTGCAACAAAAAAACCGCACTCTTCAAGTACGGTTTTTAATGTTTAAATAAATTTTATCCTTGTTATTTATAGTCCAAGTTTCTGTTTTAATTCCAACATTTCCATATACGATTCACCATTTGTTATTCTCTGTTCAGCTTGAACAATTGCACTTTTAAGGCGAATCTCTGCATCGGTTTCATCTAATTCATTTTGTAGGATTACCAAGTTTTTTTCGCTCTTATTCATCGTCCACCACCTTGTATTCCAACAAATCCTCAATTCTGCACCCTAACACAGTTGAGAGTGCCAAAACCGTCGACACAGCAGCTTTATTAATGTCTTTGGCTTTCATCTCGTATTGCTGAACTGTTCGAAGTTTTACGCCTGATTTTTCTGACAACTCTTTCTGCGTCAATCCGCATTGTTTCCTTTGACGTTGTAATCTTGTCGTATTATTTCTTCGTAATATGATAGCATTGGCTGTATCTACGAACTTATCTTCCGATGCTTCGTGCAAGGTCGGATACATTTTTAAGATTTCCGTAACAGACAGATTAACTTCTATATCCTTAAATGTCCTTCCTGTTTTCCATTGATAGTATGCAAGTATCCAGCCACACCAATACTCTGGCGAATAATCGTATTCAACTTGCGGTTTGGGAAACGAATAGAATGTGCCAGCCTTATTCACTACTTCCATAACCAATTCTGTTCCAGATAAACCTGAAACTACTTTAGGAACACCCTTGCCGAATAGGTTAGCATATCCGCTTGAGATGAAGAGCCCCATAAATGTTTCAATATCTATCATGCAAGCATTAACCGCATAGTCAAAGGCTTCACCCAAGTTTTCCATCGCATCGTTTAAATAGCTTTCAGCGTAAGCGTGGGTCATCTGCTTTCATTGCCTCTCTGATTATATCTCTCATGAAGATTCCATCTAAATCCTCATTCTCAACTTCCTTACGATAAGCCGCACGTGCCTCGTCATCACGCGCCTTTCTTTTAAAATAATACACAGCATTGTCCGCTACGGTGTAATCAAGAAACTTGATTATATCAAACGCCTTCTTGGATTTTAACACAAATTGTTCTCCGAGTTTGCCAAGTCGCATTGCACATCCAAGCTGTCTTAGAGAAATCTCATTCTGAATAAATGACCTTGCAAATGAGAAGTATGAGTCGTCTGCTCGATACCCCACTATTGCATCGTAGTTTTCATAATCGGGAAGAAAGTTTTGGATAAGATAATCCCGACCTCTAAGTGCAATCGGCGTGGACAGCCTTGCATTTCTGTGTTTCAATAGAATTGCCAACCAGCTTAATATCGTATATTCAGGTGAAGATAAATTCAAAATGTTTAGCTCATCTGTTTCGATTTCATATCTGTTAGCATATCCATCGACACCTTCTGAACACGCCCACTCTTTGGCAAGCTCAATATGCTCTGTACAATAAAACCCTAGACCGTAATCATTGTATGGTTTCCCACCGCCGAATTCAGGATGTTCTCTAATTTCAGGTGAACCATGATATATAATAAGTTTGCTCATTGTTTTATCCTTATATACTCCCCAAGAGTTACTTTTCTATATTATACTCCTACGGGCGTATAAAGTCAACAGGTTTACGCAATTTTTTTGCTAAATAATAATTATTTCTCGGTCGTTATACACACTGTCCGATGTACCTTTATTGCGGATTGCACGGTCTAACGCCATAACGAGTGCCACCGCACCGTCTATTCGCTCGGTGGACTTTTCTTTGTCCATCTTTACGTTTCCAGCAGGGTCAGTTCTAACGAAAACGTTATCCAGCATCCACCGCAGAGGAACATTACCGCCGTGTGCTATCTTTTGTTCAAGCACCAGTTTCATTAACTCTTTTGTCGGCGGACTCATATCTTTGAAACCTTGACCAAACGGCACAACGGTGAACCCCATTCCTTCAAGATTCTGCGTCATTTGCACAGCACCCCACCTATCGAATGCTATTTCCTTTATGTTGTACTTTGTACCAAGGTCTTCAATAAAGTTCTCGATGTATCCATAGTGGATTACGTTGCCCTCAGTGGTTATTACTTGCCCTCTCGCTTGCCATACATCATAGGGAACGTGGTCGCGTCTTACTCGCAACTCAATCGTGTCTTCGGGTATCCAAAAGAATGGCAGAACGATGTATTTGTCCTCGTCGTTTATGGGCGGAAATACAAGCACAAATGCTGTCACGTCCGTGCTGCTGGAGAGGTCAAGTCCGCCGTAGCATTCACGCCCTCTGAGCTTTTCCGCGTCCACCTCAAAATCGCATTTATCCCAAGCATCCATTGGCATCCAGCGAACGCTCTGCTTTACCCATTGATTTAGTCGGAGTTGTCGGAACAAGTTTTCTTCCGCCGGGTTGTCTTTCGCTGACTCGTAGGCGGTTTTCAGCTTATCAATATCGACTGTAATGCCGAGCGAGGGATTGGCTTTGTGCCATACCTTTTCATCGCCCCAATCATCATCGTCGTCTGCTCCGTATATTACAGGGTAGAACGAGCGGTCATGCTTGCGCCCTTCGAGTATGTCCTTTGCCTTCTGATGCACTTCCTAGCAGATTGAATTTCGATCAGTTCCCGCCGTAGTTATGAGGAAGAACAGCGGTTGCTTTCGAGCATCGCCTGAGCCGTGAGTCATAACATCGTACAAGGCTCGGTTCGGTTGCGCATGCAACTCATCAAACACAACCCCGTGTACATTTAGTCCGTGCTTGGTGTACGACTCGGCTGACAACACCTGATAGAACGAATTTAGTGGAAGATATACGAGTCGTTTCTGGCTCATTATCGGCTTGATTCGCTTTTTAAGTGCTGGGCATTGCTCGACCATATTGCAAGCCACATCGAATACAATGCTTGCCTGCTGTCGGTCAGCGGCGCAACCATATACCTCTGCACCCCACTCGCCGTCGCCAGCTAATAAGTAGAGGGCAACGGCGGCGGCTATCTCCGACTTGCCCTGCTTTTTAGGTATCTCTACATAGGCAGTAGTGAATTGCCTATATCCATTGTCTTTTACTGTTCCGAACACATCTCGGATGATTTTATCTTGCCACGGCAAGAGTTCAAAAGGAACACCGTGCCAAGTGCCTTTCGTATGTTTTAGTGAATTGATAAAGGCAACGGCACGGTCTGCAAGCTGTTTGTTATATGCCATTGCCCCTCCGTTATGAAAGAAAAAAACGGCTTGCGCCGTTTTCTTTGTTTGTTAATTTATGATTCCGTATATATCGTCTACATAATAGCTACCAGTGAAGCAGTTAAATATTGCTGTGCATTTTGTTCCTTTGTAGTCCACTATGTAGGTGGTCTGCGGTTTGCTTTCGTCTTTGCTGAGGACGGTTACTTCGTCCATCCCTCCTTCTAAGCTGTGGATGTGTGCCTGTGTTTTGAATGGTTGCATATTATTCTCCTTTGGGCTTGCTGCCCTCTTTTAATTTTGTAACCAAACAATACCGTAAACGACGGAAAGAGCCCAGCGAAACAGGCTCAAATCCGCAAACTTTTTTAATATATTTTTATTGTTTTTTCGAGTATCCTACCCCTTTGAAATTTCCATCCCCAGCGATGACGGCTTGCCTTTCCGCGTCCGTCGCCACCTTATATTCGGGTAGCTTTTGCTCTTTTGCTTTGCATTCCATACAGATGCAGTCCGTATTAAACATGGACATTGTGCGTCCGCTTGATAGGTCACCGCCGCAGCGGTCGCAATACTTTTGGCTGAAAAACTTATCCATTAATACACCCCGTCGTCATCTATGAGATTGACCTTTTTTCTGATTGCTACAAGGGCGTCGGTATAAGTTCCTTCCTTTACCTTTGCCCATAGCTCTTTGAATTCTATTGGATCAGTTATTACCTCACTAACCCTTGCCATTATGTAAAAGATGTTTCCACTTTCACCATTACCGTTAAAATGCACCGTAGGTTTCTTCATAGTTATTGCTCCTTGATTGTGGTATACAGTTCTTTAATTGCCTGACGGACATTTTCTGCTGGCAGTTCGTTTAGCTGACTGAGGTATTTGACGATACCCTCACATTCTTTCTTCAGTTCATATTTCAGCAACTGTGCCGCATACTGTTCGTCGCTTATCGGGCGTAGATAGGTTACCAACCATTCACTCGCACCTCTTAAGAACCCGTTAGGATTGAACAGCCCTTTTTCGCCTTCTACTCTTACGTTCCCAGCTTTTGTGATTTCAATCACCGTTCTTGGTCTTGCAGTGCCACGCCCCTCAACCAAAACTTTATCGCCTACTTTGTACCTTTCCATATGTTTACCTCCTTGGTTTTTTGTAAACACATCATACCGTAACAATTCCAAAGAGCCCAGCGAAACGCGCCCAAAAGTCAAAAGAACTGACAACAATTTGTCAGTTCTTTCTTCATCCCTATCGTTGCATTTCGTCGGTTTATTTCTTACCGATTATGCTTCCTCTGTAAGTCTGGATATCTTTGACCAGCTTTTTGTCCGCATACTCGCAGCACTTGCGGTTTTCGATGGGTACGGGTTCGGCAGTGCCGTTTGCGATAGCAATTATTTTTGCACGTACTTCAGACTTTTTACCATCCGCCGCACGTTCAACACCAACCGCCCTTGCCGTCTGCCTTAACTCGAAAATGCTTAATTCAATAAGGCGGGCCTCGATATTCTCAATTGTTATTTCCTGCATGGTTTTCTCCTCTGTTATTAAAAGTATTCTATGCGGTCCAAGAATGCCTTAACGCTGGGCAGTTCCAGGACATCATAAATTGTTTGCCCAAGTTTCTTCCCTTTGAGCTTTGTCAGCTGAATTGTTACTGATACTTGGTTTTGGTTGAGACTGTTAGGGGGGAAGTCATACCGTTCATCGTATATAAAAGTTATCCTTCCTCCCGTGTAGAATGCGCCGAGTGCTTTGCCTTTTCCTCTCGTAACAGGGAGGAACTCGCCTTTCACTTTCAGTTCGTTGTTTTCCATGAATTCTTCCATTCTTTCTTTGGCTGTCAATTCTTCATTGTCGAACTGAATATTGATGTAGACAATTCCGCCTTTTACCACTTCGTTTTCTGAGACAAACTCGAGTACGTGATATCCACCGCCTGGCATTCGTAAATCGAGTGTAAAGTCTTCGGGCAGGGCAAACGACATGTTTGATGCTATTAGTTTACCATTTTTGATTTTAAGCATTGGTTATTCTCCGTTTTCGATAAAATCACCCATCTTTCGATATTCTTTCCCTTTATGTGATTTTATCATTTTGATATAATTAATATAATCATTTCTCTCCGCCGACAAGCCTATTTGCGGCGGAGTTTTCTATTGCGCCTTTACCTTAAACAACCTCCTCGACTTTAAGCTGGAATATCTGACCGTTTTCCATCTTCATCAGTACTCCTTTTGAGTTCTTTGCAAAGGTGCCGCAGAAATAATCATCTAATAACGGGAATATCTGCATTGCCAAGTCCAGCGGAAGGATTTTTTTCTCCTTTACCGCATCGTTCATTTCTTCGGTTTCTTCTTCGGTGGGTTTGTTAGGGTTCATATCCATAACTTTCAACTCCATTTAGTTTTTCACTTTTGCGCGCTTTTTAGTGTACCTCTATTATACTCTCCCGTTGGGGCTGGTCGCAACAAAAATCTGCCGTAATGGGAGAGAATAAATTGTAGAAAAAGGTCTATCTTATGGATAATTTGTCGAAATTCTCTGAAGTACTTGATTCGCTCATGTTTGAGCGAGAATTAAACGCAACGCAGTTAGCGACAGCTATCGGCATTGACCCAACTAATATCATGCGCTATTTGCGCTGCGTCCGCACGCCTTCTGTTGAAAACTTGGTTAAGCTGGCGGATTATTTTGGCTGCACGACAGACTTTCTTTTGGGAAGAGAGCCTGAGAATTACCCCACTACTTTTTATCCGCTTCCTCCGTTTTCGGAACAACTAAAAGTTTTGAAAGAACATTTCAACTGCCCTTGGTGGCAGATTTACAAAACTGCGCATATTACAAGTTCTCGTTTTTATGAATGGAAGAACGGAACTTTTTCACCAAAACTTGACAACATTATTCTGCTTGCCGATGGCTTTGGCTGTACCGTTGATTTTGTCATTGGAAGAACGAAACTCTAAACTTCGGATTTCAATTTTCTTTTTATGCGTTTTATTCGCCGTGATATGGAGGATTGCTGCACCCCCATCATTGCGGCGATTTCTCTTTGCTTGTAACCCGTAATAACGGCAAGCATTATTTCTTTGTCTTTCTCGGGGAGCTTGCCAATGCTTTCTCTCAGCAGTATCCTGTTATTACCTTCGCCAAAGTCTTCGCCATCGCTCTGGATAACATCAGCATAGCAAAGTTGGTTACCTTCGCTGTCCTCACCAATAGGTGTGTACAGCGATATTTCTTTGTGCCAATGCTTATTCAGTTTGCGTATGTACATCAGCATTGTATTGCGGATACACAGCCCGGCATAAGTACTGAATTGATACCCCTTTGTTTCGTCAAAAGTGTCGCCAGCTTTGATAAGCCCCAACATGCCTTCGGATACGATATCGTCCTTATTGCTTTTAACGATATCGGTCTTCGACAATTGCTCGTACAAATAGTAAACAAGACGCTGATTGTCAAGTATCAGCTTATCACGCTTTGATTGCTCCATTTAACGCCTCCGTTTTATCGGTATTCTCCCAAGCAAGGAAGTCTTTGCCGAAATGTCCGCCGACAGCGGTCTGAGAAAATACGGGGCGACGAAGATCGAGTTTCTCAATTGTGCCTACGACCGACAGGTCAAAAACCTTCTCCACCGCCTTGGCGATGAGCCGTTCATTGACCGTCGAGGTATAGAACGTGTTTACGTCAATTGCCGTAGGTCTGGGTACACCGATTGCATAAGAGAGCGCAACTTCGCACTTTTCGGCAAGCCCGGCGGCAACGATATTCTTTGCTATATACCGTGCAAGGTAAGCACCGCTGCGGTCTACCTTGCTGGCATCTTTCCCGCTCAGCGCACCGCCGCCGTGATGCGCAATTCCGCCGTAAGTATCCACCATTAACTTGCGCCCTGTAAGACCCGTATCTGCCTCGAATCCGCCGATAACAAAACGACTCGACGGATTGATGAGAATTTCCGCATCCGTAAGGTCGTATTCTTTCAGCTCTTTGCCGATCACCTTTTCTCTGATTTCAGCAGTCAGTTCGGCAAGGTCTTTATTCTCGTCATGCTGAGCCGATATTACAACCGATGTTATCTTGTCGAATCTGTCACCACGGTACTGAATTGAAACCTGGCTTTTTCCGTCCGGGCGAAGACCCGTGATGATATTATTCCGCCTGCATTCTTCAAGGCGGTTGGTTAAGCGGTGCGCCAGCTCGACAGGCAGAGGCATATAGTTGATAGTTTCATCCGTCGCATATCCGTACACGATGCCTTGGTCGCCCGCACCCTGTTCTTCTCCGTCCACCGCTGCGGCAATGTCCGTACTCTGTTTATGAATGCGGATTTCCACTTCAATGTTGCTGGGGTCGTAGCCGACTTGCGCTATTACCGACTGTGCAATGTATTCGTAGTCCACCTCAGCGGCGGTCGTTATCTCACCGCTGATAAAGCACTTGTTATGCGCCAACATTACCTCGCAAGCAACCCTGCTGTTCTCGTCCTGTTCCAAGCACTCATCGAGAATGCTGTCTGCAATAAGGTCTGCAAGTTTATCGGGGTGTCCGCAAGTTACGGATTCCGCTGTATATGTTCTGATTGTCATTTTATTATCCTCCATCATTTCCCATTTGAATGTTCTGCCTATCGGCACTTTTGCTGTCGATTCCATTTGGAATCGCTTTTCATAATCCATAACCGTATGACCATCCGCCTTAAATGACACGGGACTGTCTTTATCCCATTTCAAAAGTAACGCCCATAGGTCAGGATAATTCTTACGCAGTTTGCGGAGCTGGTTGATACCTTGGTTATGGCAGAACCAGCAGCCACCGCGTAGTGATTGTGTATATATCGGCGAAAGCAAGTCGTTTTCCTTACACCAATCCCTGCACATTTTCTCCGTCCAATCGTATTCAACGAGCGGACTTCGCTTTGTTGCGGTGAGGTTATGAAAGCGTTTCGGTTCGTCCACCGCTATGCCGATATACACAATGGCATTTTTCTGTACCTTTTCAAGCACGGATTGTTTGAGCCTGGAATTGCACCAGTTCCCTTTCTGCAACGGAAACCCATATATCTTTCCTGCGTTTCGGCTTTTCTTTCCTTTACAGATATGATAGAACCCGTCCTCATAGGTCGTCGGTGCTGTTATGTGTTCGACCTTTATTCCGTACTTTTCATAAATGATTGCATCTGCTTTTGCTTTGAATTCCATCATCGGCGGAAGATCCGCCGGGATGTCTTTCGTTGCCATAATCTCCACGTGAACTATTCGGTCAAGAGGCAAGTTGTTTTGATATATGACTTCGAGCATTGCCAAGCTGTCTTTTCCGTAGCTAATGCTGGCTATATATTCCATGCACACCTCCTTTTAGTTGCGTGGTTATTGTGTTTTGTGTTATACTACATTTGAGCCGTGCTGCGTCAGCACCCCCTCGGTTCACCAGACGACATAAGTCCATTTTTTGGGCGGGTAAATGAAATAAATAAAAGGGGGTATGAAAACATGAAAATTAAAACAATCTATTTACTTGTAAGTCTATTAGCACTTTTGGCGTCAGCCATGTACCAAGCTCAAGCATCTTTAAGCATTGCTTTAACCATTAATTTTTCAATCTCATTTACCTTAAAAATGAATACTAAGCTCCGCAAGCAAGCGGGGTTTTTATTTTGCGAGTGATTCGCTTATCCGTTTCAAAGACATATCGAAGTACTGCTGTTCTTTTTCTATCCCGATGAACTCACGATTGAGCTTGCAACTTGCCACGCCCGTGGTGCCGCTGCCCATACAGCAGTCCAACACCGTGTCGCCCTCGTCCGTGTATGTCTTTATGAGGTATTCACATAATGCGACGGGCTTTTGAGTCGGATGCATACCTTTCTCTGATTTAAATTCAAGAATGCTTGTCGGATATCGCGTTCCGTAATTTACTGTGAGCGCCGATTTCTGCTTACCGTAATTATCACTCGCTCGTCCGCTTTGTGCCGTGTATGCTTTGCCCTCAGTCATTTGCGGATTGTACTTTGGCAAGTTCTTATAAAATACGAGTATATTTTCGTGGCGTTTGAGCGGCATCTTTTTTGCGTTGAGATGACCGCTTCCTTGTTTCTTTACCCATATCCACTCATATTTCAGCATCTTCGGATTACTGCTGCCGAGCTGCTTGTCGAATGGCGTTTGAGCAAACAGAACGATCACCCCGTTGTCTTTGACTATGCGCTCGAACTCTGCCCAAAGTTTATCGAGCGGAATTTGTGTATCCCATTTGTTCCGCGTCCGTCCATACGGCAAGTCGCAAAGAACCATATCGACGGATTTAGGATCGAGCCTGGACATAATCTCTAAACAGTCGCCTTGGTACAATCTCATACTTCCCCCAAAAATAAAGCCTTGAAGATAAACTCCAAGACTTGCACGACTATTCCGTTGCCTGCTTGCCGATACTGCTGTGTTGCACTTACTTTTGCAGCGGCTATCTTATCGATTTGCTCATCGTTCCAACCCATCAACCGCAGGCACTCTCTCGGCGTGAGTTTGCGGATTCGCACGTTCTCTGTTATGATGGCATTTCCGTCACCGCAAGTCAGAGTTTGTGCGATACCTCTGCCAACACGACCGCGTTTTGTTTTACTGCTCGGGAATGTTATGTTTACATAGTCGCCTTGCTCTGCTTTCTCATAGCCTTGCTTTGTGGCAACTTTGATTTTTAAGTACGACTGCTGAGTTTGACCTGCATTCGCTTGGAGCGCAGGTACAATGTCAGTTTCTCTCCGCTCTCTGGTTGCCGTGCCGTCGCCAGCCTTATGCCCCCAATTGTTCGGCGCAAGTACTTTGACATCTTCGGTTTCCAGCTTAAGTACAGCCGAGCTGCCCGACGGACAAGAGCATTGACCCGTAATCGTCGGAGCGATGTCGGCAACTTCTTGCTTGTTATAGGCTACGAACATTTCAGGGATATACCCTTTTTCTTCGATGAACTCTTTATAACGCCGAGCAACATATTCCTTTGAACTGCGTTTCTTTTCCATCAGAAGATTGTCTTTCTGTACCGTAGTCAATGAATTACAGATACCCTGCTCGTTAGCTTCCAACCTTTGTTCCAGCGGTGCGCCCTTCGTTCTGTCCGACGGATTGTCGGGGTTACGACCTCGCATCGCTACAATTACAGGGTCTTCCTCGACGCCGCCAAGCACAAAGTTCTCTGCTATCTTCAGTTCAGTATTACCGCCCTGCTGACAATGTACCGTAGGCGAGATGCCGTCGGGTTCATAAACACGACGGCTGATGTCATGCATCTTGTCCCATTTTCCCCCGACGACCTCTCCAACCTGGACGCATTGCGGGCCTTTGAAATCTCTCGCCAATATTGTGTAGGCAACGTCGTCGCCCTTCCTTATGCTGTCGCGTCGGGAGTTGAATGATGAGTTGACTATGCTGCGTATTGTACTTTCTTTTAGGTAGTACTTTTCATCGACGACTTCGTCTATCATATCCCGTAAGCGAAGTTTCAACTCCCTCTTTTCGGGGAACTTGAAAGGCTTATGCTCTCCCCGGATGGAAACGCAGAAGACACGCTCTCTGTTTTGCGGTATTCCGTAATCTTTAGCATTCAGTATCTGCCAATAGTTTGAATAACCAAGCGATTTCAAGAACGCCAGCCAGCGGTCAAAATCTGCTTTGAATTTCTTGCTCACGAGGTTCTTTACGTTTTCCAAAAGCAAGTATTTGGGGAGATTGCCGTTTTTAGATGCGGTTATCAATAACCGTTCAACCTCAAAGAGCAATCCGCTCCTGGTGCCTTCCTTTATGCCTGCCCCCTTGCCTGCTACCGAGATGTCCTGACAAGGGAACGAATATGTCCACAAGTCGGCATCGGGTAGTGATTTGATTTCTCGGATGTCGCCGAAATTTGTGACTTCGCCGTGCATAGCCTTATAGCTTTGAATTGCGTACTTATCAATTTCAGATATGCCGACTACCGTGTGCGGCACTCCGATATTCGTCAGAGCCTGGGTTTGACTTCCTATGCCTGCGAATAATTCAATGAGCCGCAGCGGATTCTGTTCGGTGCATTCCCCCATTCATATTCCTCCTTACCGCGTCCGTTAATTTTTGATTTTTACGAAAAACAAGGAAGTACGAATGGTACTTCCTTGCATGTTTCTGATTTATGTGCTTTGACGAGAGCAATCGGTTGTATGCCAATAACACAAAGATGTCTTCGCAATACAGTCCGATCTCGTTAGCCAAGTTGATTATGTAATTGTGCGATATATATTGTTTTCTGCTGGATACCTTATCTTGGCACTTTATGATTGCGATGCCGTTCTCTTTAAGTATCCGTTTGATTTCAGCGATGCTTTGTCGGTAGTATTCAAACAGCTCGGGTTCTGTCGGGAAGACGCCGAACCGTCGGGCAATGTGATTTCCAACATCAGTTGCAAGCGACTGCCCTTTCGTCGCAAGGAACGGCGGGTCAAACATTACGCAACCGCAACTGTTATTTTTGAGCGGTACTGCTCTACTGTCTGCCTTCACCGTATCCGCTGTTTGCGGTGCGATGTCGAACTTCAGTTTCGGTTGCGGAACTTCGCCACTCTTATAAAAGAACCCTTTGCTATACGTTAAGTCGGCATCAATGCCGTTTGGCGCATACAGTCTGAGAATGTTCAATATGATTTCTTCTTGCCGATAGGACACGGAACTGATGATTTGTTCTTTCATGACCCACCCAGCAATTTTTCCATTATATCATCATTCGGATTTTTCTCGTCCCATTTAGTCAGCTTGCTTTCTCTGACTACAAGATATATTTTGTTCCACACATCATTGGTCTGTTTCAAGTACTGCTGTGCCATTGCCACAAATGGCGACGGCATCGCCTTCCCGTTGGTGGGGTCTTTGACCAGCAAGCCGTGCTTGGTGTTCATATCCTCACATTCCAGCCATCGTGCTTTACAGAAAGCATACTCTTCCAAGTTGTATGGCAATATGCCCGCCGTACAGCCTATACCCTTCAACCAAGCATATACCGTCTTATAGATTTCCTTTGCCTTGGCTGATAAATAAGACGGGGGTTCGCTTGGCAACTCTACCCCTTCTGCGCTTAGGTTCACGACTTCAATCGGTCGCCTGCCCGGATTACCTTCGAGTATCTTTTGGGCGGCGGCTTTCTTCGGTCGCCCTGCGCCGGGGCGTCTTCCACCACTTGCCATAATCCCTCCGTTTTGATTTTTCTGATAAAATCAAAAGGGCGGCGGTTGCCGTCCTTTTAACTACGTTAAAGTTTTGATTTAATTGATTTCCACGTTTGATTTTTGATTTTGCGAAAATTTGTGCGAAGTTGCGGCCCCGCTGTTAGGGAGAGACACCTCAGAGATTCGCATCCCCCCTACCCCTACGGGCGTGCGCCTTCGGCGGGGTAGAGGACATAGACACCCTCCTCAGCCTTGAGGTTGTACCTGCCAGCGTACCGCCGAGCGACCTCAGCAGGGCAGTGGAAGTTCGTGACTCCTTTCTCGCTCACCGCCCTTCCGTCTGGGTCTTCTTTTAGTGCAAGAGTTTTATTCGCCTTATCCTCTCCCCACCGAAATTTCTGGTCACCAATACCCAACCGCTTTACAGCTGCTCGGCTGATATAGACTTGACCTTTTTCATAAATAATTACATCCGATTTGCCCCAGCCCTTGGCGGATACTTCAAAGTCAAAGTTATATTTTCCCATTTTTTATTCCGCCTCTTTCGGGTCTTGTTCCAGCACCAGCAGTTCCCCAATTTTTTTCAGAAAATATTTGCCTGCATACCGTTTCGCTATCTGCATTTGACAGCTGGTGGTGTCTTTCCTTTGCCCGCGTAAGGTTCTGCCTTGGCTTACCTTCTGCATCGCCAGTACGGTTTTGTCCTGGTTTTCTCCCCATAAAATATCCGTATCGGATATCCCGTAGGTTTCAATTGCCTGTCTGCTGAACCGCACCATTCCGTTCTGATAGATGGTTACATCCGCCGTTTTTTTCTCGGCTGTTTTTAGTTTTTCAAAGGTGAATTCGCTTATGTGTGTTTACTCCTTTTGGGGTCGCCCCCATATTTTGTAAACACAACATACCGTAAAAAACTGATTGAGCCCAGCGAAACGCTGGGCAAACTTGAAACTTTTTACAACTTTTTCAAACAGCAACAGCGGACTTTCGTCCGCTGTGTCTTAGTCTTCGTAGGTTAATTTCTCGCCACGGCTTGCTATCGCTCTTTGGCAGTTTCCGCATAAGTAGCCGAGCTGTACCTCTTTTCTCATCTCGTCTATCGGCATCAGCTCTTTGCACCATTCGCAGAAGTCGTATTCTTCGCCGTCGATGTACACCGCATTTACTCTTATGGTTTCGCCTTCTTCATCGGCAAGTTCGGTGTATATGTCTACTCGGCTGTCGTTTCGTGCTGCCATAAAACAGTAGTTGCCCTGGTGTTCGAGTGTTCCCTCATCCAGCCCTAATAATTCAACCAGTCCTTTGCCGTCGTTCTTTACTATCTTGTCCATTTTTTACTCCTTTCGGGCGGTTGCCCTTGCTTGATTTTGTAATCAAACAATACCGTAATTTACTGAAAGAGCCCAGCGAAACACCGCCAAATACTGAAACTTTTTTAAACTATTTTCGTCCAAATCTGCTGCCTTCTTCAACCGATTTTCGGCTGTGGCAACTCCAGCAGAGGCTTTGCAAATTACTTGGGGCAAACTTATCACCGCCCTGCTTGATGGGAATTATATGGTCTACCATAGTGGCTTTTTTACGTTTCCCCTCTTTCAAGCATTCCTCACAGAATGGGTGCTGTTCAAGCTGCTTTTTTCGGGCATATAACCATTTGGGGGTTTTATAAAAATATTTCGTGAAATTATCCCGTCCGTATTGGTTATACTGTTTATCCGTCAATTTCTTATGCTCATCGCAATACTGTCCTTCAACCAGCCGGGGACAGCCTGGATAACTACAAGGTCGTTTGGGTTTTCTCGGCATATTATGTCCTCCTGCTTTCTCTGTTATTATATCGGGTATTTGGTATATTTTTGGCTTTTTTTGGTATAGCCGTGGCTCTTTTTATAACCCCGACAAGCAGTTGGCGATCATATCAAGCGCATCATCCCTCCTTTTGGTTACAGCCACACGGCTCATATACATGCGCTTAGCCAACTCTCGTAAAGAAATTTTACTCATATAGTGCAGCTGTATAATCGTGCTGTATTCCTCGGGAAGAGATTCCACGCATTCGGTTATGGTTTTATAGACTATTACGGGAATGCAGTTTTCATCCCCTTGCTTACGGCGGAATTCTGCCACCGTCCGTTTATCCCCATAGTTCTCGAGGTATTCTTTTATTTCTGACTTAGTCATTTAACCATTCCTCCACTTCTTTTTGGCGCTGTTTCTCTCTTACTCGCAAATCCCATACCCAATCGGTTTCCTCTTTCGGGGTGAGGGATGATTTCAACCAATGGCGGATTATTCCGTCTTCTTCCATTTCTTCCGACCAATCGTCCGCCCGGCATATTCCAGCTAATTCCCACATCTGCATCCTACTGATAGTCTTGCCCTTGTAAAAGAACAGCATCAGCATTTCATCTGTTGTTTTGTCATAATATTTCGCTCGGATGTAGTAACCAATATTTTGCCCGCTGATATTGTCTATGTACTTTTCGCACTCGCCCTTCATATCCGCTCTCGGTATGGGCAGTCCGAATAGGCTTTCATAGTCAAATCGGGCTTCATCCGTTATGACGATTTTATTGATTACTGCATCCGCTGTCATATTACTCCTTTTCAAACGCTCGTATTATTTCTCTCACTTCTTCAACAGTTCGCACGACAGTTGCGTAACCGCCTGCGTTTATTATTTGCTTAATCGTTACCGCCTGCAAAACCGTTGGCTTGTTTTTTCCGACTTTACATTCCAGCCCGATAAATCTGCCCTTATAACAGACAATTAAATCTGGAATCCCTGCTGTACCGTACATGCCGCCGTGTTCCTTCCAAAAGAAAAGGTTCGGAACGATTTTGAGGTACTCGCTTATCTTTCGTATCAAATCGCTTTCACGCATTTGCACTCCTTAAATACAACCTTACACACCTTACAACCATACACAACTTACACTTTATTTGGAGAATGTAAGTGTGTATAAAATCTCTCTTCTAGGAACTTCTTTTTATTAGGTTCTTTGTATATTTGTGTATGGTGTGTATGATGTATGGTTGTGTATGTACTTTACAGAAGTCAAACTTTAATCGTTGGGGTCTTGCCCAAAAAGGTATGCTTGCCTTCCGCCGCCGTACTTACTTTTCTTATTGAATGTATGGATATTATTTTGTCCGCTGCGCTTGGTCGAATGCTCGATGCCATTGTAGTACAGCATTTCTTCGATATTTCGTAGCTCCTTTCCAAGTCCCACAGAAGACCCAGCATAAGGCTTGCCTGTAATATCGAACACTCTTTTGAGCAGGTCGCCCGCCGTTCCTTTCCAACCGAGAGGGAAATCTTCGACGAGCCGCTTTATCGTTATAACGAGCGGATTGCTTTCGTATTCACGCTTTTTGCGCTTGTCTTCTTCGTCCTTAGCCGAGCCGACCATATTCCAACGGAATTTGTCCTCGTCAAAATTAAGGACGATGTCTTGCTGTCGGATATCTCGCCCCGTCATGAACAGAGTGGCATTTTCGTCTTGACGCTTATTCTTGTAAATAATGTAGATTGTGTCGCAGACGCCCATAATACCGTTACTGCCCGATATCATATTGAACACGTCGTTCTCGTCCGCCATCTTCCTCAGATGGTGAATAAGGAAGATGCACACCTTATGCTTGTCAGCATAGTTTTTCAGCTCACTCAGCTCTCGGTAGTCCGTGGCGTATGCTATTTCATTTTTCTTCGCCGTACCGCGTACCTTCTGCAAAGTGTCGATAATAATCAACTTGATGTCCGGGTGTTCTTCCAGCTCTTCGTCAAGCTGCTGAATAAGATTGCCGTCCAAGATTCCAGCGGTAACGCCCATATAAAAATTGGACGGTGCATCGTCGCCATCAAGCAATTTATTGAGTCGGTCTTTCAATCGATATAGACTGTCTTCGAGTGCAAGGTACAGACACCCTGCTTTCTTCGTTGGATAGTCCAAGAAATTCTTGCCCGTGGTTATCGCCAAGCACATCTGCATTGACATCCAGGATTTGCCGACCTTTGAACTTGCGCATAAAATCGCCAAGCCCTGCGGCAATACATTCGGAATCAACCATTGCGGCGGTTCGATATGCATATCTTGCAAGTCGCTGGCAATGATACTTCCGACGCCTCGCTTATAGATTTTCCGAACTTCCTTCTTTGCCGCTGTTATAGATGATTGCAGTTTCTTTGGGTCTTCCATCAGCAATTCGTTGGGGTCTTTCTTCTTGCCCGCAACGTTATAGACGATGAACGGCACTTTGTGCTTGGTCAGCTCGTCCGCAAGTCCCTGCGATGCTTTCTGTCCAGGATCGTCATTGTCCAAGCAAAGCACGAGCGGTGCATTCGGTTTTCTTGCCTTGACTTCCTTGACGAGTTTGTTCGTTCCACCTATTCCGCAAAGCGACACCGCCGAGCCGCCGCATTGACATATCGATAATGCGCACAACGGACTTTCTACTATGAAGACAGGTTCACGGCTGTTACCCCACAAGGCCCGACGATTGAAGAGCGGTTCTGCCCCAGCTTCTTCGGTGGTAGGTTTATAGAATTTTTTGTCAGCGATGCTCCGCGTCTGATAGTATTTCAGTTCCGACGAATAAGGCAGGACGACCGAATGGTGCTTTACGTCATAGCCCAAGCAATAGGTTTTTATTGTTGCGGCGCTCAGTCCGCGCCGTGAGAAATAATCGGTTTGTCCGACATCTCGAATGCATTGTGTCAGATATTCCTTTATGCTCTGGCGTTTGGGGCAATCGTCTATATCGATATGGAACGCCTCCGCAAGAAACTTTGCGCCTTCGAGCGGTTCGACGTCTTTCATCTTCGTAGCGAACGCTATAACGTCGCCCGTTTCGCCGCATCCGAAGCAAGTGAAAATATTGTTCTTTCGGTCAACAGAAAACGACGGTGTCTTTTCACGGTGAAAAGGGCAATGACACTTATCTCTGCTATTAAGTTGCAGCCCAAACAGCGAAACCGCCTCGGCTATTTTGACTTGGTCTTTGACCTTTTCGAAAATGTCCGTCATCCTTCCTCCATGCTCTCCGAGAAATACCGTATAGATATTCCTTTTATCTTTGCTTTTTCTATTTCTGCCTTCATCCCCTCGCTGATGCGAGTGCCGAACACCCAAAGCTCGCTACATATATCCAAGAGCTGCAAGCCCATATCCATGCCCGCCCTTCTTTCGGTCATATTTTCGTCATCCAAGAATTGCGGAAATATAACGTGTGGCGCAATCGGCAGACAGCTTTGTTCGTATGCGAATCGGGAGTAGAGATTTGCTTTGACAATATTCTTCTCATAGCTCCGACTTAACGGTGAGCAGATATAAACGATTTTTCTTCCCATTGTTCCACCTGATTCAGCAACATAGGGCGGCAGTCTTTACCACCGCCCCTTTGCCGATTATTTTTTATTCTTCGTCAAGCTCGGTAACTTTGGTTGCCATAGTCTTGACCTGTTCGCTCATAGGCAAGATGCTCTTGAGTTCCTCGTCCGTGAGCTGTCTGTCCACAGCGAACACCGCCTGCGAGTAGTTGATGCCGCCGCTGTTCTGCGCTTTCTTCAGCGTGAACTTGGTTACGACAGCGTTGGTCTTTTTGCCCTTCGAAAGCAAGCGCATCACGTACTTACTGAACTCGCCGAGACTTCCCGTGGGCAGCGACAGAATTGTAGGCAACGCTTCACCTTCTCTCAAAAGATAAATTCTGCGTTTCTGCTTGCACGCCTTTGCGCCGTTCTTTCCGCTTCCGAACTTATTAAACTCGCATTCGGCGCACGTTTTAACCTCGCCCGTTTCCGCTTCGATACCGATTTTTCCGTCCATCGAGCCGCAGTCGGGGGGATTGTTGCCGCCCGTGTACTCTTCTTTGTAGTAGCAGTTAATCGGGTGATGATACAGAATAACCGCCTTGAACTCTTTTACGCTGTCGGGGCTGTCGGGATCGTCGCCGGGGACTTCGTATGCAAGTCCGCCGCCCGCCGGGATTTTGATTCTTTCAAACGACGGGGTGAGCCCGTCAAGTTCCTCAACAAGCAGGTCGCTGAAATTAATTCCCGAACCGTACTCCGCTACTGCGCTTTCTTCTCTTTTTGCTACTTCGTTTGCCATTTTCATCCTCCAAAATTAATTATTTTTTTGCTTTTTGCGACGCGGATGCTATTCTTTTCCGCTATCTTGATGAGTCCTTCCAACCAGGTCGGCAAGACGCCATCGTTTTCCGAAATGAGTTCCTTTATCGTTGCCGACAAAGTCTGACTGTTAATCGTGAACAAGTCCTCGAAACCGTTTGCCTTCATTGCTTCCCAAAGTTCGCCTTTCTTGTCGGGTTCGGGCGACGGGTACTCTGTTGTCACAAGTGAGAACGTTGTTCCATTGCGATTGAACGATGTCAATTCCTCGGTTGTCATGATTCCTATCATCTCAGTCATTACGCCGTCGATTTCCTCATTGACCCCCTTGGTCTGCACTTCCAACTCGCTCTTTTGCAATCGCAAATCTTTGAGCTTGTCGGAAAGTTCCAACAATCTGTTATCCAAGTTATACCTCCCGTTTTTTAATGCAGTTTTGATGTCAATTCCTTTTTTCAAGCGGCTCTCTACCGTACTTCTCGGCTGACTGTAAATTCGGCAAAGCTCTGTCAACGTGAACTCTTTGCCTTGAATGACAAACTTCCGATTTCTGCGAGTATTTCTCTGCTGGCGGTTGGCTTGAATCCACTCGCAATTCTCGGGGCAGTAGTTTCCGTTGCAATCTTTCCTTTCTATGGTCAAGCCGTCCTTGTATCCATTGGACATCGCCCAATAAAAGAACTGCTCAAAGCTGTCTTTCCATTCCTCGCAAACGCTGACACCGCGTCCGCCGTAGTACTGATAATCTTTGCTTTTGGGATTGCTGCACCGCTGTTTCATATTCGCCCAAATACGATGCAAACGCATTCCCCCGGCGGGCATCGCCTTTTGCATTTTACGGTAACAACCGCAGCTCATAGTGTGTCCGTTCACGAGGTCGGTGCCGCGTACTATCGCCGTTCCACCGCACTCGCACTTGCAAGCCCACATCGATGCTGTGTTTTTTCCGTGGGGAGGCAACCTTTCCACAGCGGTCAGCCTTCCGAACAGCTTGCCCGTTAAATCATTGAATTTAGCCATTGAGTAAACTCCTCCAATCGTCTACCATAATCTTTGCGATGTCGCCCTTATGTTTCAGAGCGTTTAGTATTTTTTCATCGACCGTACCCTTGCCGACAAGGTGAATATACAGACATTTCTGCTTTTGTCCGATACGGTGTATTCTTGCTCGGCTTTGCTCGTAGTTGGCGTATGAAAAGTCGAGAGAATAGAACACCGCCACATTGGCTGCTGTCAGCGTCAATCCCATACCCGTGGTCTGCAACTGTCCAATAAATACTTTGACATCGGGGTCTTCTTGAAATTTCTTGACCTGGTCCGCACGGTCTGTGGTTGCGCCGTAAATAAGGGCATAACCAACTTTTTTCTTTTTCAGCATTGCGGCAATTGCCTCTATTTCTGGAACAAACCGAGCGAACACCACGACCTTCTTTTCTTCATCCAAGCAAGTATCTATAATGTCTTCAAGCGCATCGAGCTTTGCCCCGCTCACTTGCTGCGCTTCGCCTTTGATGTCGTCACGAATAAAACCGCCCGTACATTGCGCCAACCTTAAAAGTTGAGTCAGCACGTTTCTTGCTGTTACCTCACCATTGGCAAGCTCGGCATAGCAATCTTGTTCCAACATTCTGTATAATGATTGCGCCTTCGGCTCAAGAGTTATTGCTCGGGTTTCATCGATGAACGGCGGTAAGTCAACCGCATCCTCGATCTTGATTCGGAATGCTATGCTATGTACCTTTTCCACGAGTTCGTCCAGATGTCTGTACCCTACTATCATTCGGTTTTGATAACCTCCGAGTATTGCATAGCGGTTTCTGAAAAGATAGAAACTCGAACCGAATATGCTGTCATCCAAGAATTTATATTGTGAGAATATGTCGAGTGGACTTCCCGTGATGGGCGTTCCCGTAAGGATTATGTTGTACTTGCTCTGCCTGCCTAAGCGATGCAGAGCTTTTGATTGGGATGCGCTCGGCGTCTTAATTTTGGAAGACTCGTCGCATACAATTAGGTCTGGTTTCCATTTAGTGATTTCCGTTTCCAACCGCCAGCAACTCTCATAGTTGACAACAATAATTTGAAGCGCAGCCCCCTGCATATAGTTGAATGCCGACCGTTTCTTTTCCATCGTTCCGTCAAGCACCGTCAGCGCATAGCGATAATCTGCGAACTTTCGGAACTCGTCTTCCCACACACCTACTATCGATTTCGGACAGACCACGAGCATTTTCTTTACACCCTTGTCTGCCTCGAGCGTTCCCGTGATGGCTATCGTCATCATCGACTTGCCCGTACCCATGTCAGCCAGCAATGCCACGGCTTTCCCTTTTTCGAATGCGTCAAGTGCAAAATCGTAGGCATCCTGTTGATGTGCAAATAATTTTGCCTTGACTCTCGGCTTACGATGCTCACAACGGCTCACAAACGCGACACGGGCGGTTTTAGCGAGTTCTTTGAGTGATTCATCGAGGCTTGCCCCAAGCAGCGACAGCGTGCTTGCATTTTGAGCGGTCAGCGGTATGACCCAGCATTTCTCATCCGCATCATAGAACCGTCCTTCAATTTCCTTGATTGATTCTCGGTACTGATAGCAGTCATAAACACGAATGCTTTCGTTACACTGGACAGCGTACATTCATACCCTCCCAGTCAATCACGTTCACCATTGCATCAGCGCCGAATATTTCCAGCATCCGTCTGCTTTGCTGATAGTCAAACGGTTGGCGTCCTTTCAGCATTCTGATTAACTTTGATTCGCAAACCCCCAGCTCCAGAGAAATGGTCAGCAGACTTGTTCTCGATCGCTTAAGTAAGGTTATAAATTTTCTTGCACGTACTTTCATTTCCTACCTCTTTTCGGCTCTCTGAATTTTTTTAGAATGGCTTGCATGGTTTCAAGTTCATCGCCATTGAGCCTGGAGGCAATCTTTTCGAGCAGTGCAGTTTCCTTGTCCGTCATATACTTTTTGCCGAGTCTGTAATCTTCGTCAATGAATATGCCGCCGCCCGTTCCTTGAACCGTGTAAATCGGGTAAGAACACGAAAGCACCAGCAAGTCGCGTTCTATTGTGCGGTTGGACACACCGAACTCTGTCGCCAGCCGCTCTCGCGTTGTCTGACGGCATTCGCACAGATATTCCAATATTGCAACTCTGCGTTCTGCTGCGCTTTGCATGTTCTCACCTCCTTTGCCTTTGATGGCTGTATTCTAATTGACCAACTCGACACCTATTGACGAGTTAAAAAAATAATTTTAAATTTTTTCCCTACATTTAATATTGAAAAGAAATTGTATGCAGGGTGGACAAGAGTCGTCATTGTAACGGTTTTTTGGAAACAAAAAAAGGCCAACCGATTTGGTTCTTTTCTCTTCAAGAAAATTACCGAAAATCGGTTGGCCTCTCACTCAATAGGTGGTTTAACCTGACCGCTTGTTTTTGCGTTCGGATTTGGCTTTATATAGTCTCTATTTCAGACCGACCAAGCAACACGCAAACCAAGTCTTAATTAAATAATTTGCTGTCCCCTGGGCGCATAAGTGTCCGTTTGAACGTGTCTTCTACTCATAACCCTTGAAACCATTACGGCTCCGCATCTTGGACATTGTACCTTCGTAATTCCGTCTACCCTTAATCCCATAATTCGAGTGAAACAGTTGTTACACACGACTTCTACGGGCTTTGTGTTGTCTTCCTGATACATTCATTTTACCCTCCTTCCCCCTTATGGATTTTGTTGCTGTGAATTTTGGCGACTGTGCGAACGGTTAAGGGGATGTCCTATTCCAAAGTTCGCCAAGCTCAAATCTCTTTCGTATATTTCACAGAAGCACGGGGCGGCACATCTGCTGAAATCAATTATTGCTTTGCCATTACTTCGGCAAACGATGGGGTTTTACCCAGCTTTTGCACAAGTTCTTCGGGTGTGTAGATTGGTATCCACGATCCTCTACTTTTTATTCCTTCGACTCTGATAATCTTGCCGCACCCGATGCATTCATATGTTCCGTCTGTTTCCTCTAAATTGAGGTTGGTATTGAGTTTTTTGCAATGCGGACAAATCTCGTTATGTATCTTCATTGCTTGTCCTCACCAAGCCAAGCTTTACCGATTCTTTCATAGCTGGGCTTTAAATGCTTTAGGCTTTCTCGGTCTATAATAACCGAGAGAACGTCCTCGCCATCTACCCGCTTGCGTTCAATGAACGTTGTCATTATAATACCGCATGTCGGACACTGGTGCTGTTTTTCTTTCTCGCTGACGGGGATGCCAAGGTCACCGCCGCAAACCGTACAATAATTAATCATATCTTTCTCCTTCATCAATGATTTAGCTTATGTACATATTATATCAACTTAAACATATGTTTGTCAAGAATGAATTGTCTCATTTTAAAGACACTTAATAAAAATAACAGCTCATTAAATAATGAGCTTACTTAACCTGTTTTTTTTTATAAATTATTCCAATTCTCCTTTATACGCTTATGTGCCATAGGGTCATCTTCTTCTATGTCATAATAAGCCGTCCTTTGAATATAAGGATCTAATACTGTAAAATCGTATTTTATACTGTCAACACAGGACACATAAAATATTTTATTATAATTTTTGTGATTAATCTCATTCATTACCTGAGTTTGGCGTTCTCTAACAAATCTATCAATCGGATATACTATAACAAAATCATAATATTCAAATTCATCTGCTACACGATTAAAAGTAGTGAATACATAATTATTATTTCCAATTCTAAATGCTTCTCCAATTTTTGGTTGCTTTTTTAATCCTATAAATTCAGTCCTCGTAATGTTTTGCATTGCATTAATTACAAATAAAAGTTTACTATTGGATGTGTTCTCATTAAGCCATCTAATTATCGATTTATGTTTTTCATGCATATGCGTGCCTTTAACGAGCATAGCATTGTCCGATAATTCAACAAATTCTTCTATTGCATTCCACAAAATATTCTCGGAATTCACTTTTACCCCTTATACTTTTTATTGTAAACTTTGCCCATATTTCTGTATAACGTTTTCAGAACCTCTGTCAGCCACTTGCTTACCCATAGCATTATCTATAAGTACAAGTAATTTTTTAGCTCTATCTATGAAATATTCGTCAAAATTATCACTTACAAGTAAGTCATAGTTAACCAAGTTGGTTTCGATTCGAGTTTTCAATTCTGTTTCGCTTATATTAACTTTTTTTATTATATTCTTAGTATAAATACTCGGAGCATCGCCACCTATCGAGCGATTAGACTGCGGCAACAGTGGTGTTTTATTTATAATACAATCCCATTTTGTTTCTAGAAAACCCTGCGCTTTGCAATAATCTTGTGGAAATATATGATGTATGTCTGGCCTTTCATCCATACTTATAACAAGATTCATAGTAGTTCCTTTACAAAAATCTCGGCACTGATTTTTGTAAATTAATGCCATTATTCCTTTATATGCAGCACTTCCCCTAGTATTTAAAGATAACAAACGCGTAGCCGAAAAATAAGAACTATTTATTGTTCGATATTGACTCGGCTGACCTTTTACTTCCGCAATGACATCTTCAACATCATTGGCATATCTTGTTTCATTAGCACCCCCATACATTTCGCCGAGTATTCCACACCAAAACCATTTCTCTATTATCTTTTGTGTATCAGGTCTGTCAAATACAGACTGTCCTATTGTTGCGCAAATAACGGATAAAGGAATAATTTGAGTGGTATATGGAACATCCTTTTTACGAAAAATATATTGCATTAATAAAAATTTGCGCGCCATTTTAAATCCGCTAATAACTTTATCTTTGCAACTAAGGTACGATTGATAAGGCAACCCCAGCACATCTTTTTTCTTACACGAAACAGCTTTACCGCAATCTAATTTTGCCTGATAGCTCGCATAAAGAGTTACGGCAGTAAGATATGCTGTCTCATCTATACCATCTAAAACATCAGATTTTAATTGTTCATCCGTTCCTCTAATCTGTTTTTTTGACTCTTCCCAGTCCTTACGCAGGTCAAATTCATATGTGGCAAACGTTGCCGTTACAAGCTCAAATACAGTTAAAGCAACCCCTCCCGTATTTACATTTTCAAACACCTTGCAAACTGCCTCTCTCGGTGTTTTTTCATCAAGAGTAATTACGGGCAATTTATATTTTTCTATTGTTTGAATTACGTCCGCTCTGAATTTTAAATACTTATCCTTGTTATCAGGTGCACATCCTAAATACCCAAGCAACCAGTTTTCACGTTCCGTGGCATCGAAAACAATATTTAAAGGGAAATATCCTTGTTGCTGTTCCAATTCTCGTGTCGATAAATCTAAGATAATATCACGGTTAAAATTTTCTTTTAATTTTTTGTCTTCAGGAACAGAAATAACCGCATCAATCCTATCTATATTCTCATCTAAGCATTTATCTATGTTTAGATAATAATATCTCTGAAGACTTTTATGCTTTTCATTCTGGGTAACAACAGGTTTCTTTAAAAAAATAGACTGAAAAACAGAAGTTATACGCTGTTGTCCGTCAAGAATTAAAAAAGATGGAACTACATCTTTTTTTACAGTAGCTCCTTCAATAGGTCTATATTTAAATTTAATTTCTTTGTTTCCATATGCTAATTGCATTATGGCTCCCATAGGATAACCTTGCGAAATGCTGGAAATTATGCCGATAATCCTACTGTCGTCCCACGTCCAGCTACGTTGAAAATCAGGCAATTGAATCTTGCCTTCATTAACATTATTTAGTAAGTTCTCTAAGGGTGTATCGAGTGAACTGGGGGATATTATCATATACATCTCCTCTGTAGATTATATCTTTCAAATAAATTGTTTAATCAATTCTTGGCTTAAAGCTGATAATGACCAAAGTTGTCCCATAGTACTATACTCGAAATTTTGAGTTATAGTGTTCCATTGCATAAAGCCAAGTAGATGGGTTATTTCTTCCCCTGTATTCTTTTTTCGAATAATTTTAGAAGCGTTCTCGTCCGATGATAGAATAGCGGATAAACGACTACTTGCGCCATTATCAATATTAATTAAAAGTCCATATTTAGCATTAGATACAACATTGTAACCGAGCAATTGCGACCATTCAGACAAACCAACAGACTCGCGCAGTTTAACTTCCAGAATCACTATTTCAAATCTAGTTCCATCAGTTATAATCCCAAAAATATCCAAATTTAAAGGATACATATTCTTACTATATGCCTGCAAACATTGACACTTTTCAGAATGCTCAGCTATTAACTCTCTTATTTTTGAAGTTAACTCACCACTTTTCCAATAAATCTCAATGTCCGCAATACCTTTAGCCGCAAAATTGCTTCTGAGCTGAGCTTCAATATATCTAGTAATTTCGGGATAATGTGCTACCTCGTTTTTCTTCATTTAAGGTCATCCTCTGTTATTTGCCGTACCTTTAATTTAAATCTGTTATTTTCATCGTAAGAAATTAATGTCCTATATACTTGGGGATTATTAGGACCAATCAAAACCGAATAATCGCCCATAGATATATACATAGGCGTCAATAAATCTGGTAAGTAGCACATAACTACTGATTGAGGATGCTGCCTTAAATAACTCTTTATGATTTGTTCTTCCGAACCTTTAGGTCTTGACCCATTCAACTGCCCCGTACCTGCGGCAATTAAATACGCTATTGCCCTAATTATTTTTGAAACAGGATACCCAGAATTAGAACCGTTTCCCCACATCAATCCCAAATTGTTTTTTGCGTTTGAGATAGTAGAAATAGAAAGCTCTACTTGTCTGTAAACCCGCTTATTGAATAATGGATTTACACTAATTATAGACTCAATCTCGCTACGAGTTCCTTTGACCATAATCGGGAAAGGATTTATATAGTTTTCAGCATTACAGAGAATTTTTCTAACTTCGGCATATGGAGCATGCTCACAACCCAAAACCGCACAAACGTGTTTATTGTGTATGTAATGCCCACCTCTAATATCATCTGGCAATAACGGGCTATCTTCATCGCAATGCACGCAAGACATAGATGGACTTTTTATTTCACGATCTGCGCATGGGATGGCAATGTTAGTTTGATTTTCTAACTCAATATTCTGTTTCGTTGAAGTCGCTTTAGATGCAAAAGCAAAAGCCCCAAATTTATCATATTGGTCTAAATAAACTCTCAGCTTAAATCCCTTCTTCCATTTTTTATCATAAGGATTCATTCCACAATGAAAATTGGGATGATTCCATAAAATCTGGTCTGGATAACATTTAATACTATGAAGCAATTTACATAACGCACAAACAAAATGGTACTCAAAGCCGTTAATTTCAAAAGAAATCATCTGTTTATCATCAGTAAATCTTCGATGCGATTGTTTAGTACTGCCTATTGTGTCCGCAAGACCAGCAATAAAGCGGCGCTTTAGGTTTTCATCGACAAGCGCAGGAACAATATTATTTATGTTTGCTGTTTTTCTTACCTCACCTTCACATACAATGCCATAAGATTCTAATTCAGCCCGTAAGTCGGTCAAATCGCCTTCGCAAAGTATATTCCATTCGCCACTGCCAACGGTATCATATGATATAGACAATCCATAAATAGCACGAAAAAGAGGACTAACTACCCTCATAACATCTTGGGATATCTGCCCGGCACGTTGAGGATTCGCTTCATAAGAGCCCCACTGCTTATATGGGAGTCTTATACGGAAAACATCTTCCGCATTGCCCCAAATACCACCACCTATAACCAGCCCCAAAAGATATGCTCTATCTGTATCCATTTTCATTATTTCTCCTCAAAAACTTGTTGCATAATCTCTGTGGCTATTACGTTTGCAAGCCTAGGAGGAACAGCATTACCTATAACTTTATACATAGCAGTTATATTTTTTAAGCCGTCATCATTAAATATGAAATCGTCAGGGAACGTTTGAATTCTCGCAACCTCCCTTATTGTAAAGCGTCTATTTTCAGTAGGATGTATAATACCGCAGTTCTCAGGCTGTGCGGAAGCTGTGATTGTTCCAGCTATTTCTTCTCTGGAAAAACGCCTGTAAAATTTCGGTGAATGATACCTTTTCATGTCATCCCTGATACGCTTAAATCTTGGCGCGAGATGTTCATAAGGCACATCCTTCCACGACCCACCCTCAGGTATATACTCTATCATTTCCAAAGCTTGAGGCGAAAGAGGCCAATGAACTTGATTAGGGACACTTTCATCAATATCCAATATGTATTTTAATGCAAGCCCGTCTCTAGATAATTTATCAGGGAAACGGAATACTTTATTTAAATCTTTTCTAATGCCTACAAAGAGAACCCTTTGTCGATTTTGAGGTACACCATAATCTGCAGCATTAACAAGTTGATAAACAACCTCGTAACCAATATCGTTAATATTAGACAAGTCCTCTTTTATAACCGAAGCTAAATCACGACCATCAATGTATTTTGTTGATAATAAACCCTTTACATTTTCGAAAACGAACACCTTCGGCATCTTTTTCCCGATAATACGGAGGCATTCCTTATATAACATGCCTCTCGAATCATGTACACCCTTTCGCTTACCAGCATTTGAAAACGGCTGACAAGGGAAACCCGCAGTTAATATATCGCAATCAGGGATATCATTTTCACTAACCGTCATAATATCCCTACCATCTATATCACCTAAATTCAACTTATGAATTGCTTGAGCATCGGTATCAAAGTCGTTAGCCCATATTATATTGAACCCAGCTTGCTTAAATCCGAGGTCTAATCCGCCACAGCCTGCAAAAAGCGATACCATCTTCGGTTTGTTTCCGTTACTTTCCATTCTTTTACCTTACCTTTTTTTTGTGAAACTTTTAACCTGAAATTATTATATGTTTTGTGCTTTCATATATTTGCCAGTATGAATACGCGCATCTGAGGGTCGTTGCGCATCACTAGGTATTAGCCAAACGCCACCTATTTTATTTGCACCAACTATTCGTCCTTCCTCGCATAGTTTTGTGATTCTCCGAACCGAGATTTGCCATTTCTCGCTTAATTGCTTTGCAGTACAAACATCCAAATTGCTCTTTCTCCTACCTACTTAAATACAATATTTATTTTATACCGAAATCGGAATAAAGTCAAGCAAATAGACCTACTCATTAATATTAATTTATCAAAATTGACCTCACCATCCTCTACGTGCTTTAGTTCTAAAATCTAGTTTATATGTACATCTTGGATAATTGTGACAACCCAGAAATTTACCGTATGGGCCTTCTCGCTTTACAAGAAAATCTCCACAATCTGGGCAACGCGAATTGTGTTTTACCGCATTCATATCATTTATTGAATAATTACAATATGGGAAATTAGAACAACCATAAAATCTACCCACACCTCCTTTTCTAATCACTAACTGACCAGACTTGCAATATGGACATAAATTTGCTTCAGATTCTTGCTGCTTTAATTCTGGATTCATGACCTTACATCTGCATTCTATTTCTTTTACAAATACAGATGGTTTATTCTTGTCCGACAAAATATAGACTATCGACTTAGTTCGCGTTAGCGCAACGTAAAAAAGTCGCCTTTCCTCTGCAAATTCATAGTTACTATTTTTGCCAAGTACAAGATTCAGTAAGATATCATCTTCCATTTTATTGGGGAATCCATTTTTAGAATCTTCACCGCTTATTAGTATTACATAATCGCTTTCCAGTCCCTTTGAGCCGTGGACTGTTTTATAGGTAATATCTAAACCAGGAAAATCACTATGCTCAATAGTTTCATAATCAACGATCTGAATATCTTTGCAGATTAAACAATCTGCATCTCTTTTATTACGCCCAAGCACAAGAACTTCCGCTCTCGGATCAATTTTTGCTATATCCTGCAAAGCCTCTATAAATGCCGCAGCCTTTTTACTATCGTGATATATAATCCTAACTGGCTGTTTCTGATGCTTGTCTGACTTAATAGTTTTAGGGTACTGTTCTGGATTCGCCTTAATAAACGGCTCCACAATTGTTTGAAGTTCTGCAGAGTTTCTATGTGTTGAAGAAATATAATTTATTTTCGCATCATTAAAATATTGTTCAAACTGCAGGAATACGTTTAAATCACAGCCTGCAAATCTGTAAATAGCCTGCCAGTCATCGCCGACAGCAAACAGTTTGGCTTTGCCGTGAGCGACAAGTTTTTTCAAAAACTGTGTTCGGCTTTGAGATATGTCTTGAAACTCATCAACAATAATGTACTTATATCGGTATCCATCCGTACAATCCAGTGCGTCGATTGCTTGAAGTATCATATCGTCGAAATCTATTTTATCTTCTCCCCGCAGGTTTTCGATATAAAACTCATATATTCCTTCACATATAGATAAAAAACGGCTTGCTCTTTCGTTTTCATACTGCGAGCCAAGCGATTGACTTTTCAATTTATTAAAACCGCCAGCATCTTTATACTGTGATTTATATAATGCAATAAATGTCGTAATGAGATTAAATAAAGAAGCAAACTCCTGTCCCGCATAAATTTTATGAAGGGCATTGTTTATTTCCGTCTGATTAAGCGGTTTAAATTTGACTCCATTTTTCTCCAATCTGCTTTTCAAATTTTCAAAAATCGTTCCTTCTTTGAATTCATAAGAATATGTTTCAATACACTTTGTCCCGTAAGCCGAATGCGTCCGCCGTTTCCACGCTATCCCCTCTATATATTCTTTCTCAGCATCGGCTGTATATTGAGGCGCTCGTCCTTTACGGTTAATCCCATAGTGTTCCAAATAAATTTTATAATCGGGCAAATAAAAATCTGGAGTGTACTGACGCTTTTCAGGCGTAGATGTTTCCTCCTTATACGCCATCTCATACTCGTACCTTATTCCGTTCACAAATAAATAATTGGCTATAACCAGCTCTTCATAGCTTTTGACAAATTCATTTTTGAGCGTTTCATGCCTGTCCTCATCTGGGCTCAAACGGCCCAAGCGATTTTTTAGAGTCCTATAGTCTGACTGCTTTAAATCCTCGAATATTTCACCCTGCGTGCTGTACTGCTTCTTCCCCAAATTATCAGCCTGCAAATAAAATGAAAAATATTCAAATATTTTATTTGCAGCCGCAGGATTATTAGGAATTACCTCGTCAAAATATTTTGTTATATATGCCTTAAACTGTTCTTCAATCGCCTTCTTTTTACCATTAACTTTTCTCAAAATATCCAGTCCGAGGGCATGGAAAGTTTCCACTTTCAAGCCGTTGCAGACTTTAGAGACTCTTTTATCCAAATCTTCCGCTGATGCTTTGGAATACGACATAAGCAAAATTTCATCAGCTACGGCCAAACCCGTTTCGAGCAGATATTTAACTTTACCGCATATCGTCAATGTTTTTCCTGACCCTGCGCCAGCTATAGTTAAATTTGATTTTGACTCACAGAGAACTGCTCTGCGCTGATCATTATCTAGACTGCGGCCGTCTATGTTGTCGAAAATCTTATCGCTTAAATGTCTATTAATGAATTCTTCATTATGCCGTTCAATTACAGCGCTGTCCAGCTTAGGAAGCTGATGAAAACCGTCTGCTGTTAGTTCAGATAAAATCTTTCTCGCCGGGGCCAGCACAATTCCCGCAGTTTCACTGTCTATGTATTTGTCAGGAAGCTCTCTTATTGCTTTCCAATAATTACTTAGTAATTTATGATTTTTTTGTATAACAGAAAAATTACTGCATACTAAATCTATATCTTTTATGTAAGATTTATAAATTTCAGCTTTTTTAAACCCGTTGACAAATTTGTACTGTTTAACTCTTCCCGCAACAGCATTAAACCCGATTACCTGGTCATAAGTGTACGAGCTTATATTTTGCACAATCATTTTTATAGGGTGGTTATTGACAATTGCATCAAAGCTTGCATCTAATTCTGCAACCTGTTTATTGTGCAATTTTACGTTTTTTGTGCATTTATCATAACGGTTAACGATTTCCGCATAACGGACAACCCCGCGCAATTTGTCTGCCAAATATACGAGGGTTCTTTCATCCGTTTTTATCGCTGCAAAATACTTTAATTTAGCTTCAAGGCTGTTCAGCTCTTCAATCAGAATTCTCGACCATTTCTTCCTGAACATCCAGTCAAACAATTTGCTCATAATTCTACCAAAAATATGTTTGCTTGATTTTAAAACTTATCATCATAATGATTGGTCTTAACGATTCTATCGCTATTATCTATCTCCAGCTCTGTAATTTTTTTGCAAGTATCGCATTTGTACTTTTTATATCTTCTGAAATCCAATTTTCTTTCGCTGAACATACGCATTAATCTTCCGCATTTAGGACAATACATAATATCCCTCCTTATAATTTTTCAATTATAATTTTATCACAAAACAGCTCATTTGTAAACAGCAAGATGTCCTAAAATTGCGACATCTTGCATCTTTGTTTTTATGAAAAAATAAAAAACGCCTGCATTATACGCAGACGCTTATTTTCCCGAATTAAAAACTTTTAATTTGAATCAAGATATTTTAATGCTGCATTTTTGCTAATCTGCTTAAATTGGATAAGTTTTCAAATTCCTGAGGGAAATTAGTTAAAGCGTCATAATAATAAATATTTTCATCCTTTCTGCAATCGGGTCTATATACTCTTGGAAACAAACATGTACCGCCATTGTCTTTTGACTCGCCTCGGAAAAATAAATGCGAGTTGGAATTTGCAATTGGTAATTTTTGTTCTTTTAATTTCTGCACCAACCCTCCAACGCTGTCAATTGTACCTGAGTATTGTATGTTAAACCCGTTATTCCCCTTCATTCCTTTCTCCTATTCTCATGTATATAACTATTATATCACCAAGAACAAACAAAGTAAATCCCATTCTTGATTCACACAGAAAAATTGCGTCAGATTGCTCTACAGCAAAACCGCTTATTTTATTTCATCAGAAGTATTTTTATGGCTTCCTCTACTTGTTGCTTTTCAATGCCCAGACGAAAATTTGGGTCAGTTTTTACAAAATGTTCTGATAGGTCACCCCAGCCGTATCTGTAATCATCGATTATCACAAACACCTCTATTTCCTGCTTGGTTTCTTCCAGCCATTTACTGATTTCTTCTCTTCGCAAGGCAGTAATTCCAATGTCGGGCGTTTTATCGTAAATTGATAATCCGAACTTTGCAAAGGTTTTGTTAATATATCGACCGTCCACATCGCAGCGGTTGGGGTCTTTATCCCAATGCTGACGCCAAGTAGAACTCAACACAATTTTTGCACCCGTGGCGTCAACAATTTCCTTTATGAACGGAAGCCTTGTTTCGTCTATGTCCGTCTGCTCGTTCCAATTCCGCTTTCGGTCATAGGCTCTGGAGTTTAACACCCCGTCAATATCGAGAAATATTATTTTCATACTTTTCTCCTTGCACTATTCTTCTTCAATACCACAGTCTTCAAGTATTTGACGGTCAAATAACCCAAATGCTTTTTCTTTCGCTTTTGCCAACTCCTCCGCGCTCAAATATTCAGCATTATGATTCACGAGTTTTAAGAATGTATCTAACAAATCGAATTCATGCATAAAACTTCTGTAAAGCCGTTTTGCTGTCGTTTCGTTATCTTCCAGCAAATCTATCAATTGACCGAAAATGTAAAACCAATCACCGCCCTCAATTTCTTCCTCAGACTCATGTTCGAATATGATTGCTGGGATATCATCAAGATCATATTGTCCCACAAAAAGAGAATAATGCAGTGCCTTGGCGAAAGCGTCCATCGCCGTATCTGACATTTTATCTTTATATTCTTCTTTCAATATTTCCTTGATTTTCTTAAGTTTTTCAGTATTCATTGTATTTTCCCAGCTTAACTATATTATGCATCAATACAGTGTATTTGTCGCTCAGCTGTGCATCGATATGGAAATGTCCAAAATACCAGTGCTTGAATTCTACCGTATCCTCAAAGTTGGATAAAAGGTGGCTTTCCGGGCATGCAATTTTTACCCCGGCATGTATCCTTAATTTGGGATACATGAGCGCACGCTGTCCGCAAGAGTGCGTAATGATATAATCCACTTTGTTGCCATACCTTTTAAGATTAGCTATTCCTTCATCAAGCTCTTCGTATGTGGGAAGCTCCTGCGCCCACCAGCTTCTGCCCTCTCTGCGGAAGTCCCTATCAATGCTGGTTGCGCCGCCGAATGTGAATATCGTTTTCCCTTCGATTTCAAATACCTGCCCGCGCATTAAATGGATGACATTCGGTTTTATTTTATGTACCTTACCGCCGTTCCAAATTTCGATGGGATAAGAATTAATTAAGTCAAAATTTTCATGATTCCCGTCTACGAATAATACGGTGAATGGGAGTTGAGTATAGTACCTTAAATTTTCGACCAGAGTTTGCTCACTCCATATAGCCCCGAAATCCCCGGCAATAATGACATAGTCGTTTGGGGCGAGTTCGGGGTGTTCTCCTGCAAAAATATGCAGTTTATGAAAATCTTCTAATCCGTGCGTGTCACCTGTTACGTATATCATTTTACTGCACCCCCTCACCCACATTTTTTACGGCAATTATAGAGACCTTTAATTCGCCAGTCAGTTTGCTATCCACATCTGCCGCAAAAAAGATGTCTACTTTAGAATCCGCTACGGCTTTCACATAGGTAGCGACCTCCTGCATGTCGTCCATGGTAAAATCGTCACCGCCCTCTACATATAAAAGTATCTTTTTGGCATAATCTATCGTTGTAGAAGCCATCGGACAATTTATAGCATATCGCACCGCCTCTATGCACTTATCTTTTCCCTTACCAATGCCCATTCCGAAAAAAGTGTTCTTCGACTCTTTAAAAGCAACCACAACGTCTTCATATTCTAAATTTATAATCGCGGGCATTGTTATAGGGACGATAATTGTTTTTAAGGCGTCAAGCACCATTTCATCAGCCAACTTTATCGCATCCGATTTCGGCGCATCGTCTGGCAGGCACGATATCGCATTCTCGCTCGGAATAACGAGAGTCATATTGGCATTTTCTCTAAGTGCTTTCACTCCTGTTTCGGCATTATTAAGGCGCTTTTCTCCTTCAAAAGAAAACGGCGTGCAAATTACGGCAACACATAAGGTATTGTTTCCCTTAGCGACCTCTGCCAATATTGGTAATGCAGCAGACCCAATTCCACCACCCATACCAGCGATTAGCACAATCATATCTGCTCCTTGGATTGCATCAATTATTTTACTCTTATTGGCTAATGCCGTTCTTTGAGCATAGTCATAGTCTGCCCCAGCATGGTCGCCGCCTACAAGCTGAATTTTATTTTTACATTTTGATATCTGCAATCTTCCATAATCGTCATCGACTACAAAGTATTCTGCTGTCGATATTTCTCTTTCAATTGCTTTGTCAATTATATAGCATCCAACGCCGCCGACACCAAATACCTTAATCTTGGGAACTTTATTCATCACTATTTACCTCTTTGTTCACACAGTTTTATTTCGATACCTAAAACACCAAAGGTTTTTTCCTGCTCTTGGGTGTAATATTTATACATACTATGGGTAGCTTCATCTACTGACATCAATCCAAAACCCGTCATTGAAAACAGCTCTGACGAAAAAAGCTCTTTAAAGCTTTTATAATGGTGGATGTCTATCACCGTAGCTGATACAAAATCGATTTTATCGTTTAAACGGTAAAAGATAATTTTATCCCCAACTTTAATTTGCTTCCGCTTTTCATCGTAGAGCCGTATTTCAACTGTCTTTTCTCCGCTCTTGATTTTCTCGAACGGCTCATCTGCAAGACGCATTTCCGTTGCTTGCTTATTGGTTAATGCCGTTTTAATCTTTTCTTTCTGTAAATCCTTGTGCATCATAAGTTATAGCAATTCCCATGACAAGCGAATCTGCCCGTCGTATAATATGAATTCTTTAGTGTCGCCGTTTAGTATTCTTAGAGCCTGGTCGCTTTCCTTATCAACTACGGTTACGCCATTATTATTGCCCCCTGTGGTGTCATTCGGGTAAGTTCCTATTCCCCACGCAGCTTGGCAATTCTTTGCCCTTAACCAAACGCAATCTGACGGGAAGTTATTATGCTCAGATGTGTTCCGCGTGAAGCCTATGATACCGCCTATTGATTGCTTGTCTGAATAATCGGTCATAATAGCGCCCGCATTAAAGCAATTTTTCGCATACGTTCTTCCATGGCTTATGATTCCGCCAGCAGCAGTATTATTACTGTTCACCCCGGTTGCTTTTATCGTTCCACGGTTGTAGCAATAAGAAACTATATGTCCGTTATTTTGAGCTGACCCTAAAATGCCGCCAGCGTATGCATCATCCGCAACAGTTTCGACAGTTGCAAGGTTGTAGCATCCTCTTATCTCGCCAGTTCTCATATTATCAGTACCGCTTGCTCCAGCAATACCACCCGATTCTGCAACCAACGTTGCGCTCTTTAAATAGATACTTCCTTCACTCCAGCAATCTATAATTTTGCCGTCATTGATTGCGGCGATTCCGCCTGCGAATGCATAATATTGCGTACTTGTAGGTTTAAACTCCACGTTAATATTTACATTCACGCCAAGATTTTTTACTGTTCCTTGCGGGCCTACCCAACTGAACAATCCGTTATATCGGCGAGAACCGCTTATTGAATATTTTATCGTATGGAAATTGCCGTCAAAGACTCCGTTAAATGCACTTCTCGATGACTGTGTTTCCATACCCGACAACCCGCCGACAGGCGTGTAATTGCCCGTCATTTCGATGTCGTTAGTCAATACATATTTACCATAGTTGCTTATGTTGAAATCTCTGGATGACGATATAAAGGTATAATCCGTTCCATACCACATTGCGTGAACTTCCTGTTCTTTAGCAATATTGTTCCCAACGATTTTACCTTCTTTATCAATGACCTGTTTGCCTGTGTTACGATTATTTGTTGACCACCATCCATAAAAAGTATAGTCGTCTCTAATCGGAATAGGGAACTTTTCATCGGTCGTAAGATTGAAAGCAATTATTTGTAGAGTTTGATTGTTCTCTGTGGCGTGTTCAAAATTTAAGTCAAAGATATAGCCTTCTATGCCTTCCTTGAATTCATCCGAAATTCCACCGACCTGATATTTGTCTTTGATTGCGGTGGGAATAGCCAGCAAATCATTGTCGCCGCTATATTCAGTCAAATAGTATTTGCCGTCTTCCGCCCTCTCGTATGTAGCGTTTTCATACTGAATAGACTCTGGCGCATCATTAGAGACACCAGCAGCAACTGACGGAAATACAATAAGCGATGCCGCCATGAGTGCGACGTAAATTATTGTAAATGGTTTAATTGCGCCATATTTTTTTACTATTGCGAACACAACTCCAAAAGCAAATGCAAGGCACGCAATTAACGACGGAATCAATACCATTGTTATACAGTACGGCAAAGTAATAAGCCATACATAAGCGTATTTCCTACGCTCTACAAGGTGCGATATATCGCAATAAATTAATATACCCGCTATTGCTCCAACTACTGTCATGACAGCTATAAAGACTGTAGTATTAAAATCAGCGTTGCCTGATTTCTCAATCAATGCTGTCAGCGCAAATACCGTATCTTTTTCCCCGAAAAATACATACAGTAAAACTTGACCCGCAATAAACGATAATCCTATCAAACAAAAAGCAATAACCTTGGCTATGCGCTTCTTTGTTTCTGCTCCAATATACCTGCTGTGCCTTACCCTACGAGGCAACACTGTGGTTGAGGGCCTCGGTGTTGATGTGGTTCTCGGCGGCGTGGTAGTGCTTGGCGGAGTTACTGTTCTCGGCGGTGAGGATGTACTCGGTTTCGATACAGTTGGAGTTGGTTCTTTATATTCTGCTGTGGAACGCGAGGCACCGCATACTATACACTCAGCATCTGTGTCTTCATTATAAGTTCCACATATTTTACAATTCCAGCCCAATTGTACTTCTCCTTTGAATAATAAACAAGCACTTTATTTCTTTATGACAAACCGAAGCAGTTTTAATTTGTCGACTGTCATAAACCGCTGTTCGCCAGAAGGCTTAATCAGAACATAGCCTTTTAATCCCTTTCTCTCTGCTCTGGCTACAGTTTTATATCCGCTACCTTTGACAAAATCCAGGTTATAAACATACTCATTGTCTTCATCCCACAGCTTACCGTCATCGTAAACTGTTATTTCGGAAGATGCCGAAGGTGCCGGGGTTGGAGTGCTGGGTTTGGTCGTCGATTTTTTACTGTCGCCGACACGGTCTATCATGCCAAGGATTAGCAGGTTTTCAAACGTAAATAACCGCTTGCTACCATCTCTTTTATATAAGTAATAGCACTTGCTGCCAGCTTTATCGAATCGCTCTGATGCCACGTAACCGCTTGCATTGAGCTTTGATTCAACGAATTTTACTGAGTGTTCGGGCCAAGGGGTACAGAACCCACTCGGAACGGCAGGCGTAGTTGCCTCGACGTGCGCATGCGCAACGACTTCCACTTCTTCACCTGCAATCTTAACCGCATCCGATTTCAATTCCAAAACTTTCTTATTGCGCAGTGCATCCAGCACTTCTTGCGCCGTAGGACGGTCTTCGGGTTCGGGCTGAAGCATTGCAGCAATAAGGTGACGCAAATATTTTTCTGTTATTTTGTCGCTTACTACCAGCTTCCCTTCTGCCAATAACGCCTCGCAACAATAAACAGTTTTGCCTGCATCTGCCCGCTCTTTTAATTTACCCGTAAGTCCCTCGATCTTCGGATGACAACCTCTCGTCCGCCTTCTTCCTTCATCGTCTGTGTATTTTTCGGTTACAAGATAGTCATGGAAGACCAGCCCGAGAGAAAAGATGTCGGATTTCGTGGACATGTATTCCAAGGCTTCGTCTGCCATATCGTACATAAAGCATTGAGCGAGTTCCGGGGACATAAAGTTCTGGTCACCGCCTAATTCATCAGGGCGAATGTCGTTCTCGAAATAGCTCATATCAAAGTCGATTATTTTGGCTGAAATTCTGCCCGAGCTATTTCTCGCCGCAAGGATGTTTGTTCTCTTTAAGTCGCTATGTACAATCTTTTTCTTATGAATATTATAGAGAGCCGCCGCCGCAGTCAGCATTACAAAGATTTTGTCTTCCACTGAAAGATTAAGGATGTCTTCGTCCTCAATCAAATCATTGACGAAAGCAGTCGCCTCGATATAGCAGATATCTTCCACGAACCAATGCGTCGGCAGAATAATATTTCCGCCGGGGCCTGCCAAATCCGCCAAGGCTTTATTGATGTTGACGCGGTTCTCCATAAAGGAGTCGAATTCTCTTTTCATACGGTTATATAATGCCTCGGAGGTTGATGCATCGCGCCTTGGCATTTTAAACATACCGTATTTCTTTAAAAAGTACTTCTTACCGCTTTTGGTTGCTTGAACAGTAAAGCCTCTGTTTGCGACTTTCCAGTCGCCCGTTATCTCATATCCTCTTATGTTCATAATGCGCTCTCCTCAAAATATCTGTAATACGACTTGTTGTAAATATCGTATAACTGATTGCGGACTACCAAGCAATTCTCCAATTCATCGTGCTTTGCTTGCAGGTCACCGATATTGTCAGCAATGCGACTCTTTATCTCCTCGGGAATCAGTTCGGAATGTTCACGCCTGATAATCAAAATTAAATCGCACAAACGAGCAGCCCAATAACTCATTAAATGCTTATCCTTTAATCCGTTTATTTCGGCATATACTTCTTTTCTTGCTTCCGAAATATCCTGTAAGGCTTTCAAATAAGATTCAATTGCGAGTCGGCATTCTTGGGGCATAGGCAACCCATCTACTCTAAAGTCACCCTTTATTATCTCATCTGCCAAAGCCATAACGATATTATTTTCTTGCTTAACATAGCGACGAGTTAAATCATTGATATCTGAATTACCCCTGTAATAACGGGAGAATGTTCTTTCTATTCTACCCTTTACAATGCCATCTTCTATCTTATCCAATAAATCATGCGATGCTTTCAAGCTCTGTGAAAGTTTCCATCTCATATCCTTATCGTGCGGAGCTTCTAAATTTAAGATGCTGTCACGCATACCGACCACAACAGAAACGCTTTCGTTCAAGTCTTCTAAAACCTTGGTATATGTATCAACATACCGCTGTTTCTCTTCGCTACAGATTGCCTCCATTTCGGCAATTTTTTCATAACTATCTCCACGGAAGAATCCGCATTTGGCTGCTGTGTATTGTTTTAAGCGGGGAGTGCGCAACCAGTAATATTGCACCCATTTTATAATGTTTTGTTTTTGGCTTTCTTCGGCTACATTCAGTTCTTCAAGTTTCTTTTGCAATAAGATTAGTTCCTGGTTGTAGGGCGCATATCCTTCGTCCACCATACTTTGCTTGACGAACTCAACAATAGGTTCTATTTCAATAAGGGCATCCTTAACAGCGAAAATACCGCCCTCCATCTGCTCGTCAATCTGATTTAATTCATCTTCGTAATCCCGCTCTAATATGCCGGGCAATTCCTTTATAATATGTTCCTGCAAATAGGCTAATCTTTGAGCGACTGACGCCTTTATCGATTCAAACGACTCATCCCCAAACGAAGTTAATGCCATAGTATTACTATCGTCGTGAGTACCTATAACCGTGAACTGCTTATCCAGGTTGCTTGCTGTTTCTTCAAAACTGATAGAGGTATTGATTGCCTGCAAGTACACATATTCCAAATCAAATGCCGAAGCAAAGCAAGGGCATTTATAGCATCCGTCGGTTGCATTGAATAATATAGCAGGTTTGCTGGTTTTGAATAATCTTGCTTCAAGCTGGAAAGGTTTTGTTAAGGTGATGAGGTTTGTCATTGTTTCATCACGTTCATGGTCGTCCGTTATCTGTGCCAAGCCTTCAGTATTCCAAAGATAACCTCTGGAATCTCCTGCCCATAAATATAAAACGTCAAGTCCGTCTGCCGTTTCATTTATTAGGGCAACCGTCAATGTGGTGGGCAATAAATATGAACCTTTCGTTTTAGATTCGAGTTCCAAACCCATACGGTTTGCAATCTCAGTGAGCTGAACTTGAATAATCGCTGCCAGCCTATTGCGTACCGAATCAATGTACTGCTTTTGCTGTTCGCCTTCCATTCTTCTGATATTATCAAAAATTACGTCACGGCGAAAATCGGGATTGAATTTCAAAGCATGCAATACTATTGCAGTAACCAGCCTTGATGCGAAGTATCCGCTTGTACGCATGGTCGCTGTTCCCGAAAAATATTTCGGACCTAACTCAAACAATTCGTGAAAGCTGTTCGTGACAACCATCGCATAGTTAGGGTCAGCCATGCCGACTACGGGCGCAATAAAATTATTATAGAACAACTCTGGATTGAGAATAGCAGGGTTGATTTTAGTGTGCGGATATCCGCCGCGTCCGCCCAGCCCGTCGGCAACAATTAACAATTCGTTGTCCGCATAAGGGCAACCGTCTTCACCTATATTGACAAAAGAGCCGTCAATAAAGTTGCGGCGCTTTTGATGATGCAAAAGCATATTCATTCGTCTTTCCTCACGTGCTGTAATTTTAATAAAAGTATTCTTAGATAAAATTTACGGCGGATCGCAAAAGCAATCCGCCGTAACCGCTTCAAGTTATATGGACTGCACTAAAAGATGGATACATGTCTGGATATCGGTATCATCACATCCAGCTCCAGCTTTCGAAGCAGTATGGAAAGCATTCGTCCAGTCAGCCATATCCGACCAAGGCGTAGCATCGGGAGCAAATACAAGTAAACGCTTTGCGCGTTTTTCCATGTACTGTCCTTCCCACCATTCTTTCAATTCTGCCAAGTCCTTGGGCATATCCGCAGGATAACCAGTCTGTCCTGCTCTCGCTCCCAAAGGCAAAGCCGATGCATCCGTATACATAATGATTACGTGGCGTCTTACTGAACCCGTGCGAACCCAGTCAGACTTCATTGCAAGCGCAAGTGCTTCCAACGAGCTTTCGGGTTCGTCGCCGCCGCCCGTTGCCTCGATTCCTTCTACGAATTCATGGAAAGCACCGCTTTCTCCGTCCAACGTAAAGAATTTCGATTCAAGCATCGGCTCGGAATCCACACCGTAATCACGGAATGCAATCACTTTAATTCTCAACTGCTGTACGCTCTTAGGAGGATCTTGTGCCTCCATTTCGTCAACGAACTTTTGATAGAAAGAAAGCGCATTCGCCTTCACTTCGTCGATAATCGACGACATGCTTCCTGTAGCGTCAATACACATAACGATGTCAACGCTGTAATCTAATCCCTGTCCTCCCATTTTTCCGATAGGCATAATATGTAACCTCCAAAAAGTATTTCTGTTGTTTATTTATCGAAGATTTCCTCGGATAGAAATCCGTGATAACTATTTAAAAGCGGTTTGTATCGCTCATCTCATTTACAATAATATTATAGCAGTTCCTCGATACCTGCTCAAGAAACGACTACTTGCGCATTTACCAAAAAGCTCTCACCAAAGCGAATATCTCGCAAAAATTACAAGATTATTTCTTTTTGAAGAATTCTTCGATGGGGAGCTGCCCCTTTGCCAGCATAAAGAACTTATCGTTGTATTCGTCTACCGTATAACTTGCTACTGCTACCATATACTCGAACACGTCTTTCGAAATAAGGCTGTCGATATAGCTGGACGTCATTCTGAATAAAATTCTACCCTGCTTAAAATCAAAGTCAAAGCTGCCGTCTGCTATGCGGTAGTTTGCCTGACAGGTGGCAATTGCACCTTCTATGCGTTTATCCCCCTCGAACGTAACGGGAATTGGAGAAAGAAGGCGAATAAGCTGTCTATCGGAATCAACGTTCAAAACGAACTGCATAGGAATATCGTCACCGCCCAAGATAAAGGTAACAACCAAATCATCCTCGTGCTTTTCGTATTTCAGTTCCTTTTCGTCTAACATAGCACATAAAGTTTTATATACGTTTTGTGCGTTCTTTAATTTCTTTTCGTCACTCATCTTTTTTCTCCTTATTTAATATAGTCTAAGATTTCTTCTGCCGACATTTCGTTCTTTGCTACCATAAGGAACTTATCGTTATACTCGTCAATCGTAAAGCAAGCACACGAAAGCATATATTCGAATAACTGTTTTCCTATAAGGCTTTCCCTATAGCTTGACGTCATACGGAAGACAATTCGACCGCTTAAATAATCAAAATCAAAGCTACCGTCAACCATACCGTTATTTGCTTGGCTAACGGCAACGGCAAGTGCCGTGCGGCGGTTCTCGGGGACAGCAAACGGCATTTGAGATAATAACGAAACAAGCTGACGTTTTCTGTCCACTTCAACTATTATCTCCATAGGCAAGTCGTCGCCCTGAGCCCCACACTTAATGGCCAAGTTTTCCTCATCCTTCTCATAATGCCAATCACGTTCATTCAACATTTCGCATAATGCCTTATAAACGGTTTGGGCTTGTTTCAATTCTTTCTCTTCTGACATTTTCCTGCCTCCATTTTATTTATTAAAAACCAATTCTGGTCTTTTTCGGAATATTATTCGCAAATTCCTTGTCGGCACTTGCGTGTTCAAAATCGTCGCGTGTGAGTATTATGTCTGCTTTACCATTTAACTGGCAACGCATCGCCGCCTTTGCCCAGGTGCGCTCGAATAAATTGCGCACATAACGAGCATTTGAGAAGTCTTTCGATGACACTGTGTCTTCGGGTAAATTAATAAAGAAATCGTGGGCAGCATCGAACAAACTGTTCTCGCATTTGAACTTATTCTTTGCCATCGAAACGAAAATATCGTACAGCTGTTCTCTGGTAAAGTTGGGGAACTCGATCGTGTAAGGCATTCTGCTTGCAAGACCCAGGTTGCCACCCATCAGCTTATCCATATTATTATGGTAGCCTGCCATAATAACAACAAAATCATTACGATGATTTTCCATTTCGGCTATGAGAGTATCTATTGCTTCTCTGCCAAAGTCCTTGGTATCTCCTTCGCCACGGTAAAGCGAGTATGCCTCGTCAATGAACAGCACCGAACCGTATGCATCACGACAGATACTTGCCGTTTTGGGGGCAGTTTCGCCTATGTAGCGTCCACAGAAATCCCTCCCGGCATATTCAAAAAATGCGCCTACACGGAGTACCCTTTTTTCTTTAAGAATCTTTCCAATAATGCGCGCCACTGTCGTTTTACCTGTTCCGGGATTACCGACAAAGCGCATATGAATGCAAGGTCGCTGCGCAGAACCATCTTTCATAGAAAGCTCTATTTGGGCGATTATTTCCTCAACACGTTTCTTGATGCCTTCAACACCAATCAGTTTATCAAGCTGCTCTGCACCCGTTAAGTTGCTATCGCTTACGTTATCACACAAAGCCTTTGCATCGTTCATCGTAATTTGCTTGCTCTTTGTTTGTTTCTGCGAGTTAGCAATGTGTTTCTGATATACAAGCTCACGGATTACCTTCTTTACGGTATTTACACCGTAGAACTTACCATCGCTCTTTTCCTCGGAAATGCGGTCGAAAAAGTATTTCCATGCTGTCTTCGTAATTGAAAACTTATAACGCTTTAATTCCGCTTCCGCACACGTTTTTATTTCTTCCTGACTAAGCGGAGGGAACGATACCGCTCTGACACTCAACAAATCAGAAAGGGAATATTTAATTCTGGCAAGGATATCCTTGTCCACGAATGGAACTCTAAACACTACGATATACTCGTCTGCGTGTTTTTCAACCGCCCGCAAGAACTGCTTAAAAAAGCGGTTATCCGTCTTGTCCATCCATTCACTAATATCTATGCAAAGTACTTTAAGATTCTTAGTGCTGCCGTTACTAAGCGCACGGTTCGCATCCTCAAACGGTTCGGCACTTTCACGGTACGCACCAAGTCGTTCTTCTCTTACTGGGCGTGAAGACATATTGCAAAGTTTTTTGTCTGAAACCAGCTTCGCAAAAAGTTCCAAATAGGTTGTTAAGCCGCATCCGTCGCCAATTGAAAAGAGATAGCATTGATTGGTAAATACTTCGTATGTATCTGTACTTTTGATTTCATCTGCAATGTCGATGATTTCTTTCGCCAATGCTTTAAATTCTGTTGCGCCTACAAGTGCGTTTATCTTTTCTATCGGGTCACTGGTGTTCTCGGACGAATCGCTGTCTTCGTCTTCATCGTCTTCTTCCAGCTCACTCATCCGTCTAATTAATTCACGACGGCGACGTTCTATCTTTTCCCGCGTTTCTTCATCTGTTTCTGATTTCTCGGGTTTATTATCGGGTTGGTCTTCATCGTCAGCTATGCCAGACTTAAAAGACATTATCTCATTGGGTTTATCTTCGGGATAGCGGTTTTTAAAAAAGCGCATCAACACACCCTTTATTCCGCTGTAATCTGCAGTATCCTCGGTGTATATTATCGTCATTGACGTGAGCGAGGATTCTTTGATTATAAGGGTTTTGTCCTTTGATAATTCGGCTTTCATGGCCGCTATGGGCAACTCGTCATCGTTACGATGCTGCAATACCCAATTGCTGTCCAGCTCGACTATAAACTTTTTCTTCTTAGGCTCGAACATATTCTTTCTGCTTTCCTCTTTTGCGATGCGTCATCGCTTTACATATAAACTATAATTTCTGATAATTCCTTCTTTGATATTTGGGCATAAAAAAGCATGTCTTCTAATGCTACCGCCGTTCTTCCGTTCTCCCAGTTAAAAATAACGCTTTCCGACACTCCAAAGACATCAGCCAGCTCTTTGCGGCTGATATGGTTGTCCATTTCAAATCTGCACTCTACACATTCGCCGCTGCAGTCGCCTTTATCATGTTTAAGAGCATTGCATACACAGCGTCGGAGTTCAATGTTATCTTCCCGAAGCAGTTGCAATATTCTGCCCGTCTTCTTCCAATCAATAAATTTTCTATGTATGGTTTTCATGTGTTTTTGCTATGAATATTATCTAAATCTAAAACTCCGTAACTCATAATTAGTTTTTAAAAAAGTAATGTTCCGTTATAAACATAGATATAGTCATAGTTCTTACCTATACCTGCAAGCTTAGATTTTACAGGTACTTTGATAAGCGATTTTTTAATAATATCATACTGCGAGTGAGAAATAATTCTCGGAACTATTTTCCCATTTTCTCTTCTTTCCAAGATACCCATACCAGCCCAGAAATCGACCATTGATGACGAACTTGACCCAATATGCGGCCAAGCCTCTCCGCCAGGTCCAAGACCAAAGGTGAACAGCAAAGGAATTGTGCTGGGGTCATCAAAGAACGACTCTCCGCGCACTTCATAGTCCGCATCCAAGAATGTTTCATTTAACACACGTGATTCGATATAAAGTTTCTTTATTTCATCTTCACTACAATGAGTATAATCTTTGACACCATCCAGCTTAAAATTTGTTTTTACTTTTTCTATTCTGCGCTGTTTATCTTCTTCACTATAGGATTTAAATCTATCGTAGTATGCGGGTTTCATTTCTTCTATCCGCTTTAATAACATATCTTTAGTAAAACCTACTTCAGCATACTGTTCCCTAGCAAGGACCAATGATAACCTAGGTTTAACCCCCACTATGCCTTGGAATACTTCTAATATTTTTCTAAACGATTTAGTATAATCGTCAAGACCACTTTGCGGAATGTTGTTTAATTCCGCTAAAATAACCTCTTCGGATTCGTATGCGATGGAGACAGTATTATCCTTATACGAATTGTAAATCGGTGCTAAATATTCCAGAAGGAATTTTATATTAAATATTTCCGCCCAGTCCGTTGTCGGATAGGTAGGACTCCACCAGTGCTTATAGCCGCCAAAGCTAGGAACAAAAGTCATAGGCAATTTTTGGTCAATAATGCCATCTAATCTTGCCTTAACGAAGTCCCTTACTTCTTGCGTAGTAGCATACTTCCTATAGCGTCTGATAAAGATGCGTTCAAGGAATTTTTCCTTTTGTTGTTTCGGTTCAATTACTTCCGTAGATATCCCATTTAAGGTTAGCAGTTCGTTATTAATAAAATCATTTATTTCTTGTTCAAGAGTAGTCATAATTCACTCCTTTAAAAATTTTCATAAATTTTGTCGTTTTTTTTGTTGTTTTTTTATTGACAGATTTTTTAATTTTTTATATAATATTTATATACGCTGTAGTCGTCCAGAGTAGGATACTAAGTTAGTTTCTTAGAGACGGTGGTTCGCGCCCATCCTACAGCTCCATCAAGAGTCAACTATGTAGTAGTTGGCTCTTTTGTTTTTGCAGAAATCTGTATCCAGCTCACTACAATAAGATCCACACTCGCTAATTATTAACTCGTCGCCAACTCGAATATTTTTTGGCAAGTCATATATGCCAAGAACATCAGAAATATCTGAAGAATCTCCGCATATAAGGCATCGCTCAACTCTCTCATCAAGCTGTCTCTTTTTGTTGTTTATATAGCTAATTTTAAATCTCCTGTTTTTTATTACAGCATCCATTAAACCGCTATATATACCGCTATCAATAAAGACTAATTTTTGCCCTTGTTTTGCTCTTATGTCAATTATTTTTACAATTAAGTCAATATTAGGGTTCAGCAAATGTCTTCCAGGTTCTACTATAAAATCCACGCCACCCAAATCATATTTAACCTTAATTTTGGTAAGTATTGACTCGACATCTGCCGAAGATATCCCTCCACCAATATCGATTACTTTGCAATCACGAACACCTATTGTATTAGCTATTCCGTCTATAACTGTTACAAAATTGCTTGCACAGTCGACTTCTTGAGGTATATAAAAGTTCAACCCCATATATTGATGCGCACTATTTGCAAGCATCTCTTTCATGTAGAGTATCTCATTGATGGAAGCACCCCATTTGAAAACGGATTGCTGCGCATTTATAAAATTAGATATATCAACTCTTAGAATAATATTTAAAGGATTATTATTCGCCAAACGAATTATCCTTTCCAGCTCGTCAATGTTGTCAACCACAATATTATTGACCCCCAAAGACAGGGCTCTCTTTATTTGTGAGTTGGATTTTATAGGTGCGCTGTAAAGAATTCTTTGAGGTTCAACCTTGCGCTTTGTTATCAAATAGATTAAGTGATAAATTGAAGCAACTTCATACCCGGCAATTAAGGGATCTAAGATTTGCACCACATGACAATTTGTATTAGCCTTATAAGGATAATACACCCGCGCATTAACAGAATAACTATTAACCGTGCTTATTAAGTTTTGTCTGTTAATCAAATACATCATTGCTCGTTAATTTCCAAAGTCTGTAAAATTCTTGAATGGGATTTTTTAAGTTCTGCTATGGCAGGCTCGTTAAAAATAATTAATTGCCTATAAATGTCTTGGATTTCCATATAGATTTTATGTTTTTCATCCATATCAACCATAAAAATCGCATTATCAATAACAACGTTAGTTGATGTGTTGTCATTATTTATATAGGTGGTATACCAAGCGGCAGAATTTTTACTTTTGCTCTTGGGATTATAACCAAGAAATAAAACAAAATTGTAGCCTAAAATATAAGGATTATTGTCTTCAACTAGACAGAAATGCAAATTTTGTAAATATCTGTCTATGTCTTGATCCATAAATTCAGTACGCTCAGCACCAATCATTTCTCCTTCCTTTGGCTTAAGCCATTCCTCAATAGGCTCGGAAATGATTACATTCCTAGGGTCTTCTCCCCCACGTGCTGAATCCTTATACTTGAAATAGTTTATAATTTCTTCTATCTCGCTTTCAGACAATTTAATGTATATATCATCTGTAGGTGCTTGCCAGCGTGTCAAAAGCACCATATTATTTAGTGCTTCTAATTTAGTTAGAAATTCTTTAATAAACGCTTTGTTTATTATGTGTTCATTACTTTTTAAAGGCTCAATCAATACGCTTAATTTATCTACGTATTTGTAGATTCCGCTATCATCCGTAAAATCCTTATCTCGCCAAGTAATCCATTTCCGCAACCTTGAACTATCAATTTCCAATACCGAATCAATTGATGTTTTATATGGTTTACTTTTTAACCCTTCTTCACACAATTTCAAAATGTCACTTAACTTATCAATTTGACTACATTGCATTAAAAGGTAAGTGACAATTCCTCTTATCGTTCTATTAAAGCTGATAATATTCAAAAAATCACTAAAACTTTCATAGTCAAATTTTGCCTGTCTAATCCAGGCAACAACTCGTTGCCTAGCCTTAAAACGTTTTTCATAAAAATGGGGAAGTGTAGTTTTAAACCAATCGAACTCCGCCTTTGTTTCATTATTTCCATAGTAAAAATACTGCACTCCTTTTTTAGTATTAATAGCTATAGTTAATGAAGACAGCGCCGTAAAATCATAATTACGCATTTCGTTGGTTAAAATATGTATTTCACTACCAGCATTTGCATTCATTTCGCCAGATGTAATTGTATATTGTCCAATGGTTTGTGGCACGCCTCCGAGTTGCACACACTCATTTAACACTCTTAAAATTTTGTCTCTTTCGTGTTCATTTTTAATGCTCAGCCCAAGATGTCTGAGTTTTAATTCCGAACGAAAATTTCGATATACAGAACCTAATGCGTCCTTGTTGTCGATAATAACTGTGCGTTTTATTGCATTCGGTAACTGCTCGTAAAACTTTTCAATTCTTTCATCTCGATTAGGTGTATATTCTGAGCTATTCAACAAAATAAATCGTATATCTTTATTGCGCGACTTTGCATATAAATACTCGAACTCAGAAATAAACATTGCACAATTAGAATCACCAGCTTGACTGCATTTAGTTTGCAATATGCAAGAGTTGCATTGATGATTCGCTACCATCGAATCAAGTTCACTGACAGCGATAATGACCGCATCTGAGATATCGATGCGCCCCATAATTTTTGCCAAATCTATCTTCCTATCACAACACTCAATAATTAAGTCGCCTTCATCCAATATTGCTGAACGAAAAGCATCTCTAAATTTTGATATGCCAGGATTAGCTGAAACGTATACTCTATAAATTTCCTCATTATGGAATTGCTCAGGTTCAATAACCTGAGCCGAAGTAGTTTTAACCGCTTCTTCATCGCCATTGGGGTTCAAATTGCCATATTCTGTTGTGTCTTCAGCACCTCTAGCCATAATTATTCACTCTGTTCCTTACACTTGTTTTCTGTCAATACATTATCTAAAAGATTTAAAACATATTGAATGCTCTCATATTCATCGTCAGATAATGAACATAGCGTATTTTCTAAATCGTTTATACAATTTTTAACCGTCTTGATGTCAGGGTCATTTTGTGGTCTACCAGCTGTTCTTTGCTCTGAATACAAATTACACCATTTATTAAATTCATCAATAAGTCCATAAATTGAATATACCGCTTTATACCAATCCGATTGGGGTTTGTTATTTTCGTCAACAATATCATTCTGCGTTACCGATTCCAACTGCTCGCTCTTTTGTTTGTTCGCTTTCTTTTTTTTCTTGCGGAGAATAGTTAATAATGAAATTTCATTTGTATTTTGTATTCCAGTCCAAATCGGAGTTTTAATTGGATCAATATATCGCTTATTATCTTCTAATTTTTTTATTTCCTTCGCAATATCTTTTAACTCCCTTTTTATCTGACAAATCATTTTCAGGGCAGCTTTCTTTTTGTTTACTTTTTCAATCATTGATTGAATCCAAAATGGCCCAAATATACCTATTATTGTAGCGACAAGACTAGGAATGAATTGCCTCCAGTCCATTTCAATAAACATATCTTTTAACCATTCCATAACCACACGCCCCTATTTTGTGTTACATTTGATATAGGTGTTACAAATCTCTACAGTGAAGACGCCTAATAATGTATTAGGTGTAAACGAGGATTGGTTTTAGTAAAAAAACTCTTTATTATGACATCTAACATTGTATTGAAAGTCATTTTAATTAATGAAGCATAAAAAAATAAGGTTCAATCCCTTGTGTTTTTTGGCGAAATATGGTATAATTTAGAAAGGTTTTTAACACCTAATACATTATTAGGTGTTATTTTTATGATTAAAAAGCCACCTTTGGCGGTCTGCCAACGATGACTTAACAATTTCTCAATAACCGCTTCTTTACACAAGTAATTTCCCGAGGCGATTCATCATTTCTTTCTTATGAATTAAAAATGTATGCGCATATTTTTTGAGTGTTACAGCTGGCGACTTATGCCCCAGCAGTTCTGAGAGCGTTTTAACATCCATACCGCATTCCAACGCACGCGTTGCAAAAGTGTGTCTTATTGCATGAAACCCTCTATGCTTCAAATTTAACGATTTCAAAAGCGATTCAAAATTCCGCTGATATGTTCTGTTTGAAATCCCTTCTCCATTTTTGCTTATTACAAGCTTGGAGGGGATTTTTTTATGCTCTTTCATTAGAGGGATGAGCTGCTTGGGCAATGGTATTAATCTTATTGATGTTTCGGTTTTCGGAGTGTCTACAATCCGACCAAATTGCCCATTTAGATTTACGCCATAATGACACGTTTTATCCACCATCAATGTGCCGTTTGAAAAGTCTATGTCGCTCCATTCAAGAGCTAACAATTCACCTATTCGCAAACCCGTGTAAAGGCAAATCAGGACACCCAACATATAAGGTCTTTTTCCGTCTCTGACCGCTTGCTCTATCTGTTTCTGTTCCGCCACCGAAAAGCATTCAATTTGCTTTTCTACTGCCTTGGGTCTTTTTAGCTTATCCCCCACCATATCATTGATATAACGCAAATTGTATGCCGTATGTAGTGAGTTCTGTATGACGGTAATAATTGAATTTACTGCACTCGAAGATAGCCCCGCCCCAGTTCTTTTATTGCCACACTTAAGTAATTCCGAGATATACTTCTGTAAAATTATTGGCGTTAATTCCTGTAACTCTATCTCCCCAACGGACGGGATTAAGTGATTATTAATAATTTCCGAATAGCGTTCAATTGTTCTGTGTTTTGCCGATATTCTGACATAGTTGTTTAGCCATTCAGTAAGCCATTCACCGTATTTCATTTGTTCCTCCAAAATATAATTTCATATTACATTTATAAAATATAGGTGTAAAAAATAGCATACCTGCTCTAATGAAAAAGACCGCATATAATGCGGTCTTTTTATGTTTCGTTTTTTATCAACATATCGAAATTTATAATAGGTCTTGATTGTAAACAGCTCGCTCACCACCGATAAATTTTGGACGTGTCCTGGCACAAACCAAATTTGCATCACCAATTCTTTTTATTGAAAGTCTTACTGGTACTGCAACCTGTTTTAGATGCATGCCGATTAAAGTATCACCAATATCTATTCCTGCATCTGCCAAAATACTTTCTACAATTACAGGATTTTTAAAACTTTGATATGCTGTTGCCGCCAATGCCCCGCCTGCCTTTACTTGCGGAACAACATTGACTCCGTCACAACTTACAGCTTCATGTTCAACAACTATTGCTCTATTCAAATGCTCACAGCATTGTACTGCAAGATATAGACCCTTTTCTTGGACAGCGAGATTAATCCCATCGAAAATTAATTTTGCCACATCCATATTAGAGGCTGTGCCGATTTTTGAGCTGCATACCTCACTTGTCGAGCAGCCAACTATAATTACGTTGCCTTTTTTTAGTTTTGAAATCTCAATCAGCTCTTTTGCTGCGCAATAGCATTGATTATAAATATCAACCGTAACTTCCGTTCTCACTATTTCACCTCACCTTTAATTATAGCATAATAATCAAAAATTTACAAGTCTCTTAAGACCAAAAAAAGACCGCATTATATGCGGTCTTCCTATTTAACTTCTTGTTTAAAATCACCGTTTTCGTGAAGACATAATGCTGGACACAGTGACTACACATTTTTCTGAATTCGCTTTTTTATGTGCAGATACCCAGCAAGACGCTTTCCCTTCAGTAGCAAAAATATTAACCTTCTGACAGCTGCCATTCCAGAATTGACTTAAGTCCGAACTATTAGGCCAGCCTATTCCACAGCGTTTGCATACTTCCATTTCAGCTTTGCTGCCGTCTATTTCGTCCATCTCAATTTCAAAACTATCTATCCTGTTAGTCATAAATAATGTCATTCTCCTTTTTGGGTGGGATGTCAAATTCCCGATGTATTCTTTCGCCGTTGACAACCAAGTCCACGGACTTCAAAAAGCCACGCTCTCGCTCAACCCGTTCTATTCTTTCTATACTGCTTATGGCGATGCCCTTTAATTTGCCCAAGCATTTTATTTCCTTTATTGGTTTTGGCGCATCGGCGCATTCGCAAGAGAAGCACGGCAATTCAGACCACCAGCGTCCGTAAACCGTTTCCAACCCGTTCAGCGGACAAAAGTCTACCCAATAATGCTTGCCGTAACGAAGTTTCGACACCCTTATGTCGCATAGCCACTCCTCAATGAAATAACGCTTTGCTCTGGGCGAATATACCCATTTCGTTTTCTCTCCGCTCAGGATTAGCTGTTCTACTTTTTCTTCGGTATAATCAGCCCCCAAATCGCTCAAATCGATTTCTATTGTTGGTATTCCAAGTTCCAATAGCTTATATTTCTTTGCCTCGTCGACAGCATGCGAAACCTTAATTTCGACATTCACAACTCGCCCGGCACCCCACAAGTCCATTCTTGCTCTGAGCTGCACGTCGGGTTTAATGATACCGTCGATTTCCTTTTCTTCGATCGCCTCGTCGTATTCGGTAACTTTCCCAATGGATTTTTCAACGGACGGAATACTTGGCACATATAATCGTTTCGTTCTCTCTATTATCTGCTTGCTGAGGAGATGGAGAGCGGTTTCTATACCGTTCTCACATTCCGCCGCTTGATAATGCGAAAAGTGATGCATACGCCTGCTACCCTTTTTAGCAACAAGCATTGCCCCACATTCAGGGCAGACGCATCCGCATTCCAAACCGCTTGACACGTCGTTTATAGAAATCAATTCATTGTTCCGCAAAGCGAATTGTAAATACCGCATTGTCATCCTTGTCGCTCGTCAAGATTGAACCCCGTTGTATCTTCCACCTGTATGGTTTCGGTTTCTTCATACCAAAGGTCATGCAAGTAGAACTCGCCGATGAATGTGCCGCAATGCGGACACACGTTTACGAGGTGCGTTTCTTTCGTCATACCGCTGCGCCGTTCTTCCAGCCTTACGCCTTTCTCACGGGATATCCTTATCATCGTTTCATTGAATTCGTCGGGGGATATGGGCGTACCATTCACAAGTCCATACACAGAACACATCTTTTGCTTGCATCTCCAGCATATGGTATCATCGGCAAAGCAGATTTGAACACCGCGCGGTTTCTCCTCTTTTTCGGCGGCGACCGCCACTTCAAATTCTCTGTGTATCTCCTCACCATTAATGACCACGTCAAACGATTTCAACTGTCCTTCGATTTTGGCTATCGAGCGGATTTTCTCAATGGCCTTGTAATCAATCCCTTTCAATTTACCAGCACATACTATGCGGTCAATGTGTATTCCGCCGATATTTCCGTAACCGCAATCGTGGCACTCATATTTGCTTAACCCCACAATATATGCCTTATTTCCATTGTCGAGAGGACAATGCTCAACGTGATCCATATTCCGTGTACGCACCGAATCACCGAACCATTCACGAAGAAAATAACCCTTCGATTCGGGCGTATAGACCCAGCTCGTCTTTTGTCCGCTGAGAATAATTTGCTCGACCGATTCTTCCGTGTAATCGTCCCCGGCATCGCTCAAGTCTATTTCTATTGTCGGCAGTCCAAGCTCGTATATTTTGTACTTCTTTTCATCGTCAACGGCGTGGTGGACTTTAATCTCAACACCGAGCATTTCGCCATCTGATTTTAACAGCACGTCGGGTTTGACCATTCCGATATATGTTTCTTCTATCGCTTCATTATAGGTACGCACCGTGCCTTGGCTTTCGCCCGTGAAAGGCTTTGCAGGCAGAAAAACACGCCCCTTGGAGATTACCTTTTTCCCCAGCAGATGCAACGCCGTTTCTTTTCCGTGTTCGCAGTCCACGGCTTTATAATGGGCAAAGTGATAGGCTACTTTCTGCCCTTGCCGGGCGATGAGTTTCGCCCCACAAGCTGGACATACACAGCCACATTTAAGACCGTTTTTGACTTCATGTATTGATACCAATTCGCCGTCGAGAAGTGCATAGTGTAATTCTTGCATACGACGTTCCCCCTAAGTAATTTATCTGTATTGCTCGGCAGTTTCCGCCAAGTATTCCTTTACCATTTCCACAACCGTTTGCGGCGCGGTTACTTTCACCCCTGTTCCAAAGGAACAGCACCATGCTATAAAAGGCTTGCTGACCTGTACATCGGCGGTAAATACGATTTTATTGCTCGCTGATTCACTTATATATAGGTCTGCCCCAAAGAAATCGAATACGACGTCGATTAGGTCTTTGTCAGCCTCGAAAGACACCTTTTGTTTATCACCGCTGAACATACCAAACAGTTGCTGCTTATGCTTTACGATTTCGGCTTTATTTGACTGTGCCTCCTCTGAACTTGGAACGTCCAGCATTGTTACTTCGTCCATTCTGTCAATGCGGTAATGCGACAGATTGCCGAACCAGTCGTCATAACATATTAAATAATAATTGTCATTTGAGAAGACCGTCGCCAGCGGATTTACTTTGTATTTCCTGTTTTGGGTCGGGTCGCTCTTTTTCTTACGGTAGACCTTCCGCCGTTTTATATCGTAGTCAAAATAAGAAAAGGAGATTTTCTTCTTTTCCTCGATTGCCAACGCTATTTCGTAAACCGAATAATAAATGTTTTCATTTATGCTCTTTCTTGTATTGAACTCTACGATATTCCGCGTCAGCACTTCCGCACGTTGGCTACCAGCAAGCTGAGCAATTTTGCTTACAAGCTCGTCCGTTTTCTTCTCAGTAATAAAGCCAGCGGCTCTGACCGCATCCATTAATATATGTATCTCGGGTATATCGAATTTGCGGTCAGCCACATAGTATTCGTTGCTTGAAGACCGGTGGGTCATTACTTCGTAGCCGAAATCGTTCAGCAGTTTTATGTCGCTGTACAAAATTTTGCGGTCAACTTCGATACCGCATTCTGCGAGTTTTTTTATAAGTACGGGCGTGGGCATAGGATTGTTTTCATCCGTATCCCGATTTAGAATTTCCCAGATTTTCAGCAGTTTTATTTTCCTTGAATTCGAACCGTTCATATCTTCTACCTATTTATATAATTATATATTTTTAGGGTGGTGGACTCTCCAATGCTGTTTGCGAGTCATTACTTGCAAGTTGCTCGGTCGGTTATTGAGCTTGTTCCCATCACGGTGATGCACTACTTCGTTGACACGCAGCGGTCTTCCTATTTTCCGACTTGCGACATCACGGTGAACAGCCACGTAACCATTTTCACGGGCCTCAGGACTTCTCGGCTTGTATTTCTGCTTGTAGCCTTCCTTATTGATATAAGACTTATGCCGTCCTAATCCAAACATATAGGACACCTCCTTATTAGAATTTAGCTATTATATTATAGCACGGTCCGCCCGTTCTGTAAATAGCGAACTGTACTAATTTTAGGACATTTACAACATTTCAACACATTCAAGTCTGACAACAAGGGGGATATAGGTCAGCTTTGCAGAGGTGTGTTGAACTAAAATCCCCTTGCTATTTTTGGCATAAAAAAAGACCGCCCGCGTAAATGTTTCAAACTTACACGAGCGGTTTTTGCCCTTTTTGACCTGAAAATCGGTCATTTTTTGCCGTTTTTGCCCAAAAATACGAAAAAAGCGGTCTATAAGCCAGAAGACTTATAGACCAACTTCTATGGTGCCCGAGGCCGGACTTGAACCGGCACGGTATTTCTACCGAGGGATTTTAAGTCCCTTGCGTCTGCCTATTCCACCACTCGGGCATGGTTTTTTGTTAAGTTTTCAGTTTTTATGTTAATTTTCTGTTAATTATTTTCTGCCAAAAATTTTAAGTCCCTTGCGTCTGCCTATTCCACCACACAAGCAAAATTTTTAATTGTTGCGGTTACAGCAAAGCAAAATGCTGTTAAATAAAAAAGCCTTGGCTGTGTGCCAAGGCTTTTTGTTGGAGGCGCCACCCGGATTTGAACCGGGGGATGAGGGTTTTGCAGACCCTGGCCTTACCACTTGGCTATAGCGCCATAAAAAAACAGTGCGCAAGAATTTTTGGAGCGGGAGACGAGATTCGAACCCGCGACATTCACCTTGGCAAGGTGACGCTCTACCACTGAGCCACTCCCGCATATTAATTCTTCCGCACTGTTCTGGTGGGAGCTACAGGGCTCGAACCTGTGACCCACTGCTTGTAGGGCAGTTGCTCTCCCAACTGAGCTAAGCTCCCGAACGCTTAATTAATATATCAAATACCTTTACAAAAATCAAGCGTTTTTTAATCGGTTTTTTAATTTTTATTAAAAATTTACCAAGCCCGCGCGTCGGATATAATTATTATATGTATTGCCGCAAAAAAACGGCAACTTATTTAAAGCCAAGGTTTGCCCATTATGTTTGACAAAAATATTTAAAAAGTGCTAAACTGTAAAATGTAATTTTATATGCTTCTACAGGACTTTGGAAAAAATGAAAAACGGTAAATTGAAATTTAATTTCAATATAAAAAAACGGTTGTTGCCCGTAATACTTCTTTCGGTTTGTCTGCCCTTGATTTTATTCGTTGCCATACCTTTTGAAGTATACGCAAACAATATGGACGAGTTTTTGTTTTCTCTTTCGTCCTTTTTCCCTTTGTGCGTATTATTCGGGCTGCTGTTTGCCGCGGCGATTGCGTGCAGCATTTTGTTCCTGCCCGAAAAGGCGTACAGAATAACTTACGCGCTGGTTCTGGCGCTGTCGTTTATGTTCTTTTTCCAAGGGACTTTTCTAAACTTCGGAATGGACTCTCTTGCGGGCGACAACATGTCGTCTTCACCGGTACATATAGGCTTACAGGTATTGGACGCGTTCATATGGCTTGCCGTATTCGGCGCGGCGATTGCCTTCGCCGTAATCAAGGACAAGAAGGGCATCTTTGCCATAATTGCGGTAATACTTTCCGTGGTAGTGATTGCGACGCAGATTATCACGCCCATATCAAGCACGGTCAAGCACCCCGACGTATTTTTAAGCAGATACGCGCGAATCCTTAAAGAACAGCCCGACTACAAGGACAAGGTTGTAACAAACGAAAATCTTACTACGGTATCTGGCGGGCGCAATATATTTTATTTCTGCATTGACAGGTTTGACGAAGTATTTGCCGAAGCCGCGTACGAAAAGGACCCCGGAATTTTCAACGGGCTTGACGGCTTTACCTGGTTTAAGGATAACCTTTCCTTATACGGGCACACATTCCCTTCGGTGGCGTATATGCTTACCGAAAACAAGTTTGACATTGAGCTGCGCAGAAAGGAAAACCTTGACGCCGCGTATGCGGACAACAACACCCTGTCGTTGCTGGCGGAAAACGGCTATAAAGTCAACCTTTTCACTTCACCCTATTACGCTTACAATACGGCGCACTCCCTGCCCGATTATATAAGTAACGTTTCAGACACCACGGAATTTAAAACCACCAACCCCATGAAACTTATGGGCTGTATGATAGGCACTGCCGCATACCGTTGTATGCCGCTGTTTTTCAAAAGCCTTATTTACGGCATAGAGTCCGCCACGTTCAACGAATGCGTAAGCTCGAAAGCCGAAAATGGTTACGGCAATTATACTACGGGCAACGGTACCGTTTACGATCTGGTATCCGAATCTGCTTTTGAAGAGAAAGGAGATAAAAATTTTTCGTTCGTACACGTGGACGGCTGCCACAACATATCGCTGGGACATCTTACAAATAACGTTTCAGCCATACAGAAGAGTATGATAACTTCTTCCGTGTCCATAAGTTTCGACATAATAAACGAATATCTTCAGGCTCTGAAAGACAAGGGCTTATACGAAAGTGCGACCATAATAATCACGGGCGACCACCCCGACCCGGGCAACAACAACGGCGCGCCCGAAAAGCCCAAGCTGACCGCGTTGTTCTTTAAACCTTCGGGTTCGGCGGGAGAAGAACTCGTGCAGTCCTACGCGCCGGTTGAACACAAAAACATATGGCCGACCATATTCCAATCTGAAAATATCGAACGCGACAACAAAGGCGTTGAAACGCTTTACGACATAGCCGAAGGCGACCCGACGCACGAAAGAACGCACATATACAACACTTACCAAAGCTCCCAGTGCGAACTGTATACGTTCAAAATTACAGGTGCGGGCACGGACTTTGACAACTGGGAACTTGTACACACAGATTATCTTGACCACTTTATAATGGACTAAAAACGGAAATGAAGGCGTAATATGGATACAGTTATTTATTACATTTGTCTGCCGCTTGCCTATCTAATGAAAGGGCTGTGGCTGCTTGTAGGGAACTACGGCGTTGCCATAATTCTTTTTACACTCGCAAGCAAAATCATCTTGTTCCCCGTGTCGGTATGGATACACAAAAACTCTATCCAGATGGTCAAAATCCAGCCTGAAATAAACTTTTTGAAAGCTAACAACGCGGGCAATCTGGACGCGATTGCTGACGGGCAGGCAAAGCTGTACAAACGCGAGCACTACCACCCCTTGCTTTCGCTTATCCCGCTGGCGATACAGATTATTCTGCTTCTCGGAGTTGTGTATATCATATACCACCCCATGGGATATCTGTTCGGCGTTTCCAACGACGCGGTAAACGCGCTTGCCAATTATATCGGCGCAGACACGGGCAATTCAAGTTTCCAACTTTCCATAATACAGGCTATAAAGGACGGCACTGTCACCGCGGCGACCCCCGTAGAAGGAATAGACCCCGCCGAGCTCGAACGCATAATTTCAAAGGTTTCCGCATTCAAACTGAACTTTCTGGGAATGAACCTTTGCAGCGTTCCTTCAAAAGTTTTGGGCTGGTACTTCCTTTTGCCGGTGTTCGCAGGTTTTTCTTCCTGGCTGATGTGCTTTACGCAGAACCTTTCAAACGTTATCCAGCACGAACAGGGCAAACTGAACAAGTACGGCATTATGGCGGTAAGCGTAGGACTTTCGCTGTATCTCGGATTTTTTGTGCCGGCGGGCATTGCGGTTTACTGGATTGCGGGAAACCTGCTGTCAATAGCGCAGATGTATACGCTTAACGCCATTATCAATCCTAAAAAATACGTTGACTACCAACGCCTTGAAGAGAGCCGCAAGGCTTTGGCGGATTCAAAAGCCTTCGGCAAGATGGACAAAAAAGACCCGCTGTACAAGCAGATGAAGGCGCGGCAAAAGCAGGACTATAAAAAGTTTATGCACATAGTCAATAAGCATATAGTCTTCTATTCCGAAAAGAGCGGTTTTTACAAATACTATAAAGATATTATCGAACAGCTTTTAAAACGCTCTAACCTTGTAATACACTACGTAACCAACGATTTTAACGACGTTATATTCGATATAGCCAAGGACGAACCCAGAATAAAGCCCTATTATATAGGCTTGAAAAAGACAGCGCTCCTTATGATGCTTGTGGAAACGGACATTTTCGTTATGACCACGCCCGATTTGGACAAGTACTATTTAAAGCGTTCGTACATTAAAAAAGATACCGAATATATCTTTGTTCCGCACGACGCAATGAGTCCACATCTCGGCTTTAACGACGGCGCGCTGGACGCATTCGACACCGTATTCTGCGCCGGTCAGCACGTTGTAGACGTAGTGCGCAGACTGGTGGAAATTAAAAACCTGCCCGAAAAAAATCTGGTTGAATTCGGCTTTCCGCTTTTGGACAATCTGGTTGAAGCGGGACGTAAGGAAAACGAAAACAAAAAGACGGGCAAAGTAAAGGAAATACTTGTCGCCCCTTCCTGGCAGGAAGACAACATACTCGACTCCTGTATAGACAGGATTATCGACGGGCTTTACGGCAAAGAATATAAAATTTCGGTAAGACCCCACCCCGAATACGTAAAAAGATACGGCTACCAGATGAGCAAGCTGGTGGAAAAGTACAAAGACTACGACAAAGACCTGCTTACTTTCGAGCTTGATTTTTCAAACAATAAATCGGTTTACTCTTCCGATTTGCTTATAACAGACTGGTCAGGCATATCGGCGGAGTTCTGCTTCGCAACCGGACGCCCCGCGCTGTTTGTGAACACCGCGCCCAAGATATGCAATCCCAACTGGGAACAGGTTGGCATAACCCCCGTCCAGATGAGCCTGCGCGATATTATAGGCGTATCGGTTGAAAAGGAAGATTTGTGGAATATTGCACAGACTGTTAAAGAACTGTTTAAAAAGCAGAGCGAATATAACAAAACCATTAACGAATGTTTTAAAGACTTTACTTTTAACCACGGCAACGCCGCCGAAAAGGGCGCGCAATATATTTTAAAATCGCTTTCGCAAAAAAGCAAAAACAAAAATTAAAAGGGAGATATTATGGAAATAACACAACTGCTTTACATCGACCCCGCGGCTACGTCCGTACTGCTTACTTCTTTAACGGCGATAGTCGTCGCCGTGGGAGCTTCGGCAATAGTAATATGGCGTAAGTTCAAAAAGAAGGTTGACAAGACTATGAACAAAGACCCCAACGCCAACAAGGAAGTTGAAGAAGAACTTGTTATAATGGACGCCGAAGCCGAACAGACGGAAAGCGCGGAACCTGCGGCAACGGAAGAAAAAGCTGAAACCGAAGAATCCGCAAACGCGCCCGCCGCGTCCGAACCCGCAGAAAAAGAATAATAAACAGCGATATATAAGCCGCCGAAAGTTTTCGGCGGCTTTTTATATGTAAATTATCAGATCTTCCTTTTTCCGCTTATTCAGGTACATCCGCATAGCCAGCCGCGTTGAAAAATGCAGGGCGTTGCGCGGACAGGCTTCAACGCACTTTAAACAGCGTATGCATTTTTTATTGGGTATGCCGTTCTCGATTGCGCCCCTTTTACAGACTTTCGAACACGCGCCGCATTTGTCGCAAGCCGCGTCCGCATAAAGTTTTACGCCAATACGGCTGCGGAACGACGGCAGGAAATTTGCGAATATATTCTTGCGCGACCGCGGGATTTTAACCGCGACGGGGTTTTTGAGTTTTTCGGTAATGCAATCCAGTTTTTCAAAATCTTCAAACCCGTTTTCCGCCAGATATGCGTGTTTAGACGGCACATATGCCGCGGCGGCTATGCTGTGGCGGTAACGGCGTTGAATTTCATATAAGACGTTCCCGAAGCTCATTTTACCGTAAACGGCGACCGCCGCCAACGTCCCGGCTTTCAGTTTGCTTAAAAAGGTTTTTACCGCGGCGGGAATATTCTGACAGTGTACGGGAAAAACGAGTATCACAGTGCCGTACCCGCTCTGCGCTTCGTGTATGTCCGTCAACGCGTAGCCGCTTTTACCTGCAAGATACTCCGCAATGCGGCGGCACTGCCCCGTGTCGGAATAGTAAATTACGGCGTTCATTTTTCTATGTATTCCTTCATTACAGCGCATTCGGGAATTTCTTCCAAACTGAATCCCAGCGAGCTTTCAATCTCGGCAAGAGCCTGTTCGCGGGTCAGCGCTTTGTCCCTGCTTGCAAGCGAAATTTCAAGCGCGCTGAAAGGCATCATCGTACTGCGCATATGGTAAAAACGGTTGAACTGCGAATACTCTTTGCACTTTTCTATTTTACAGCTTGTGTGCAGTCCCTTATCCGTCTGCTCGGGCGGAACCCAGCCGCACTCGGATATTATAACGTCCTTTATCTTTTTCCAGTCGTATTTGCCGCCGCATATATCGTTGAAATCCACCTGAACGAACGCGGGAATATTTCCGCTCCAACTCGATTGGCGAATCGCGCGTTTCAGCGGCTTTACTATAAGCGGTACCTGTTTTATTGCCGCAACCACGTTGCCGACGAGCGCGTTCGAATATCCCGCTAAATTTTTCAGCGGATTGTCGCCGTAGGCAAGTTGCTTCATTGTTGCAAGCGTGTGGAACTGCCCCCTTTTCAGCGGCGGGTGCAAGGTAAGTAACCGACCTATATTTATAAGCAGGTTAAGCCCCCTGTTATTGCCGAAAGAGTACGCCATTTTAGGCGCCATATGGTTGTAGTAAAGCCCTAAAAGCTGGGCGGGCTCGTTACCGGCAACGAAATAGGGGACTTTGTTTGCGACGAGTTCGGGATAGAACAATACGTATGCAAGCGACGGGCAGGCGCAGGTGTTTTCGGCGTTGGCATACAAATGCGCGTAAATTTTTTTCAGATCGCAGTCGGCAACTTTGCGCGTGATAAATTCCACGTTGGGCAAAGTTTTCTTTGCGCCTTCTATACTCTTTGCCGCGCTCTCCGACATATACGGTATTTCCCAGGTCATAGCCAGTACGCGCAGGGAAAGAACTTTTGAAAGATAGTACAAAAGATAGGTGCTGTCCTTGCCGCCCGTGTAGAACACCGCAACGTCGAACCGAGATTTTTTACTGCGCCCGAAGGTGTTTTTTACGGGGACGACGCTCTTTAAATTTTCGGTCAGCTCCGCAGTCCGGCACATGGGACACAAGCCGTTTTCATCAAATTCCAGCCCCGGCAAAATGAAATCGTTGGCGACGCAACGGGAGCAGAACGTCGCCTCTTCAAGCGACTTGGGCGTGGCTTTTAAACGCGCCGCGTCCACAACCTGAACGCCCGCTAAATTTTTCAGCTCTTTCAGCTCGGCATCCGAAAGAGCGCAGGGCAATTTTTTTATAATTTTAATTTGAGCCCTGTTCAGTTTCACTCTGTTTCTGAACATTACGGATTTATTCCGCAAACCGTAATAATACAAAACCTTTCCTTGCAGTTTCCACCTGTTTTGCAGATAATACTTTTCCATACACCCCGTCCGGCTGTTTTTAATAAATTTTATCACAGCCGCGCAGTCAAGTCAATACCGCCCGCAAAAATATAAGCCGTCGGTAGTTTCCCGCCGGCGGCTTATAAGATGTTTGTAAGACTGTTTTAAAAAATTTTATTCTGCATATATTGCATTTGTAATATTATTGTATATTGCGTTTGCGGTTTTGTCAAGAAAATTATCGCATTCGTGATAGAATTTTAATTGCATTGTTATGAAAATTTCCGAAATTTTAAAAAATATAAGGCTGGAAAACGGTCTTACCCAAAAAGAACTAAGCGAGCGGCTGGAAATCGGTCAGGCGACAATCGCCTGTTACGAAAGCGGACAGCGTGAGCCGCATATAGTCAACCTGATTGCATACGCAGATTTTTTCGAATGCTCGCTTGACTATCTTGTGGGGCGGACTGACGATATGGGGAACGTTACAGTGGGCGCGGAACGCGCGCGCGGCGGAGTAAACGCCATGTCCGCGGACGAGCGGGCTTTGCTGGGAAAGTACAAAAAACTTTCAAGCGGGGCAAAGCAGAAAGCCGCGGGATATATCGACGGACTGAGCGAAAACTGAATAATAAAGAACACTGACCGCAGCATATTACGCTGCGGTTTTTTTATTTTCCGGGAGCGTAAAAATTTTTGCTTATACAGAATAACTTTTTAAGGATTATTCATAATAATTGCAAAAGGTTGTACCGCGTGCGCAATTTGCGGCGGGATACGACTGATGTTTGACATATTTTTATTTATAGATAAAAGCTCGCCGCATGGCAGAGCAAGGAGGAAAAATGAAAAAAGCACTTAGAATAGGACTGGCGGCGCTTGCGGTTGCAACCGTAGGCACGGCTACAGCCGTATTCACCAATTCGGGATTCACAAGCGATGAATACGCCTCAACGCCCTTCGTGCAGACTGCGGTATTAAAGCGCGGCGCCAGCGGCGGCGAGGTTAAGGAATTGCAGCGCCGCCTTAAAATGTGGGGCTACTACAACGGCGCGGTGGACGGCATTTACGGCAGCGGCACGGTTGCGGCGGTAAAATCTTTCCAGAAAAAGAACGGTCTTAAAGTAGACGGCGTTGCGGGTAAGGCTACTTTTGCCGCTCTCGGAATGAACGATTCCGTAAAGGCGCTTGAAAATCAGGGTTCGAATTCAAACTATACCAGTTCGGATTTGTATCTTTTAGCAAAGACTATTTACGCGGAAGCGCGCGGCGAAAGTTATACGGGACAGGTCGCCGTGGGCGCGGTCATTTTAAACCGCGTTGCGTCGTCCAGTTTCCCCAACACTATTTCGGGCGTAGTTTACCAGAAGGGCGCGTTTACCGCCGTTTCGGACGGACAGATAAATCTTACGCCCAACCAGACGGCTATGAACGCAGCGCAGGACGCTATGAACGGCTGGGACCCCACCTACGGTTGTATTTATTACTATAACCCCGCGGTAGCGACCAGCTCGTGGATTTTCGGAAGACAGACTGTTACCACTATCGGTAAACACGTTTTCGCAATATAGGAGGTTGTAAATGAGTGAGAAAAAAATTTCAAGCGGCGCGGAAAAGGCTGAAAGCCTGACCAATAAAAAGAGTACGGCAAAGAAGCCCGCAAAGAGCGCGGTAAAAAAATCAACCAAAGCAACGGCGGCTAAGACCGAGAAAAAGGTTAAACCCGCAAAGACAAAGACCAAGTCGAAAAAAGTTGTAAGCGAAAAGAAACTTGCAAAAAGAAAGGCGCGCGAACAGAAGAAACTGGAAGCCGCTAAAATCAGGGCGGAGAAAAAACAGAAACGTCTTGAAAAAAGACTTGAACACAAGCAGAAGCGCCTTGACAGAATTGCCGCTTTAAAAGAACGCGCGGCAGAGCGCAGGGAAAAGCGCCGCGAACGCAGGGATATGCTTAAACACGAGTCAAAGGAAGCGCGCATAAACCGCAGACGCGAAGAGCGCGAAGCCAAAATAGAAGCCCGCGTTGCAAAGCGCGAAGCGAGAGCGGCAGACAAGCAGGCAAAGCGCGAACACGCCCTTAAAGTACGCGCGGAAAAGCGCGCGGACAAAGCCGAAAGACAGCACACCCCCGGGTTGGGCGGCTGGCTTGCAGCGGTTATATCGCTGGGCGTAACAACTCTGGCTTTGGGCACCATGCTCACTTTCGGCTGGATAAACTACAACGGTATGCAGGCGGATATGGCGGGTGTACACACCCAGTCGCTGTACGAGCTGAACTCTATAGTAGACAACCTTGACACCAATCTTGCAAAGGCGAGAGTTTCCAACTCCGCAAACGAGCAGGTGAGAATTTTCAGCGATATTGCAATCGAAAGCGAAATGGCTGAAGTCGTTCTCGAAAGAATGCCTATCGAAAGCAATCTGACCGAGAATATGACGGGGTTTGTAAACAAAATGGCTGACAGCGCGCAGGGTATGCTTTACACCGTTGCACGCGGCGGCAGACTGACCGACAGCCAGAAAGCAACCATAAACTATATGTACGAAACCAACCTTGAAATGAAGCGTATTCTCAATGAAATTACTTCCACGTCTTCGGCAAAGGATATGATTAACGCAATGAAGGGCAGGGACAGCAATCTTTCCGTTTCATTCGGCGACCTTGAAAACAACGCAATCGAAACCCCCAAGGAAATTCACGACGGTCCTTTTTCGGACAGCGTTAAAAAGGTAAGCGCGAAAAATCTTGAAAATCTCGAAGAAATAAACGCAACCCGCGCGGAAGAACTTGCAATGCAATACTTCGAAAGCTACAAGCCCACCGAAGTATGCTGCACCGGCGAAACGGTTGCGCAACAGCTTGAATGTTACAACCTGACCGTTAAAACGGACGACGGCGAAATGATGGCTCAGCTCTCTAAAAAGGGCGGCAAAGTCGTAATGTTCAACAGCTATAAAGAATGCTACGACAAAAATTTCTCGGTTGAAAGATGTATCGATATAGCTCAGGATTTTTTATCCGATTTAGGATTTGACGGTATGAAAGCGGTTTGGACCAGCGAAAACGGCACGGTATGCAACCTGAACTTTGCATACGAACAGGACGGCGTTGTGTTCTATCCCGATATGATTAAAGTGAAGGTCTGCGAACAGCGCGGCATTGTGACAGGTCTTGAAGGAATATCTTACGTTTTAAACCACGTTGAAAGAAACGCAGGCAAAGCGGTAATTTCCAAGAGCGAAGCAAAGAGCAAACTTGCGGACGGCTTCGAAACCGAAGGCTCGCGCCTGACCGTTATTCCCCATGACGGCGAAGAAGTGCTTGCTTACGAATTTTACGGCAACTTCGGCGGAAACGACTACTATATTTACGTTGACGCAAAGACCGGCGAAGAAGTTGAAGTGTTCACCGTTATAGGGACCAAACAGGGCAAAGCCCTTATGTAACAAACGTTCCGTTTGATCGTGTATCTTTATTGCGATTGCGGTAATTTTAGTAAACCGCAAGTCAAGCAAGCAATGCCTGACACGTATCTTGATTACGGTAACGGTAACCGTAGTTAACGCCAATCAAACGAAAATTAATACAGAAGTCACGCGAGCAAAGCTCGCGTGACTTTCATTATTTTAATAAATTAAGCTGTTAAGCCAGGCTGATTTACTTTTTAAAAACATTTTATTACAGACTGCGGACAATGCTACGTATACGGCTGTAAATGTTAACGTGGGAATAAATGCACCGTAATTAAAGTTGAAGTTCTCTCCGTAAACCCTATACCGTATCCACTCATCGGCATTTTGTGTCGCACATATACCAGCGCAAACAACCATAATCACCGCAGTTAGTCCGCAAAAAATCAGCTTACCGAACAGGTCGTTTCTGTCATCGGGCGAAGCAGCAAGATATGCGGCGCTTGAAATTATTTCATAATCGCGCCGTTGTTTGGTCAGTTTTGACGCGCCCGCCCATCCATCGATTTCTTTTATGCAATCAGATAAATTTGCGTTGTTTTCAATTAACCAGTCCGCACAGCATGACAGGGAATAATATGCGCGAAACTCGTTGACAACCAAAGTTGTCGCACCGGTTACACACACGGCTATTATTAATTCGCGCATTCTCTCGTAATCCGCATCCCATTTTAAGGCAAGACCAACCGCGGCTATAATGAGCCCCAAAGAAAAGCCCACCAAACACACGATAAAGCATTGCGTAATCTTTACCGCTTTTTGACCTGTAACCAAACCGTTTTCCCAAGCGGAAATAACTTTTTTGCCTGTCATAAGTTTTTATCCTTTGCTTTTTGGGCATATTTTTATCATAGTAGTCATTTTGACGATTGTCAAGTCAAATTGACTACATTTTGCGAAAATTATTTACAAGGCGGTTTTTATGACAGAAGAAAACAAAGAAGAGATTTTTGCTAAAAATTTGAAAGCAATAAGAACATTTAACAAGTTATCTCAAAAACAAGTTGCCGATAAACTTTGTGTACCCGTTAGCACCTATGCTAATTGGGAACAAAGCAGACGAATGCCAAGCATTAACGAAATTTACAAATTATTAAAAGTATTCGAAATTGATGCAAACGAATTATTTGATATAAATTAAATGTGATTGTTGCATAAAAATTAAGGATACTTGACATAAAAAATAATAATATAGCCGCCCCGCGGAGTTTTGATATGCACACGATAAAGCATTGCGTAATCTTTACCGCTTTTTGACCTGTAACCAAACCGTTTCCACAAGCGGAAATAACTTTTTTGCCTATGATAAGTTCTTATCCTTTATATCTAATTTATACATTATATAATGAATATGTCTATTTGTCAATATTTTGACAATAATATAATGTATTCATTAGTTATTGTAAGGATTACATATGAAATTACGGATACTTGATATATTGAATGAAAAAGGAAAAACAAAATATTGGCTGTATATACAGCTTGGACTGAGTTATCAGAATTTTAATAAAATAGTAAATAATCAAACAAAGAGTATTAAGTTTGATAATTTGCAGGCATTGTGCGACATACTGGAATGCACTCCGAACGATTTGTTTGACGAGTACCATAAAAAGCAATAAAATAGCCGCCCCGCGGAGTTTCCGCGGGGCGGCTATATATTTAAGTTTGTTTTGTTATTTATCGATTATGTTACTTAGCAATTAAAATACGTTTCAAGCATAGTTTGCTTGACGTACGGTCAGTCAATCAAGTACTACCGCAATTAAGATACGCCGCAAAGCCTAAGGCTTTACGATTGCTTGTCCACGATATCCAGAATTTCGGAAATACGGTCAAGATCGTCGCGCGAATAGTAGTCTATGTAAATTCTGCCCTTCTTGTCCGTGCCTATCAGACTGATTTTGGTGCGGAAAGTAAATCTCATTCTCTCTATCAGATGCTTCAACTCAACGGAAGCCAGCGCGCGTTTCTTCTTTTTCTTCTCGTCCAGAACATCGGCGGGAATGCTGTAAGCGCGGACTTTCTTTTCCAGCTCGCGCACGGACGTCTGATTTTTGACCGCGTCGTTTGCAAATTCGACCTGCTGGGGCGGAGGCAATAAAACAATTGTTCGTGCGTGACCAGCCGACAGTTTGCCTTCGGCGACGAGCGAGATAACTTCGGGGCAGAGATTTAAAAGTCTCAACGTGTTGGCTATTGCCGGACGGGATTTGCCTATTCTTTCGGCAAGCTCGTCCTGTGTCAGCTTGTAATCGTTCATCAACTGCTTCATTGCCATAGCCGCTTCGATGGGGTTTAAATCTTCACGCTGTAAGTTTTCTATAAGCGAAATTTCTTTTACTTCACGCTCGTCATATTTTCTTATAACTACGGGGATAGTCTTTTGCCCTGCCAGTTTACTTGCACGGAAACGTCTTTCACCCGCAATTATCATATATGTACCGTCGCCGTTGTCGTTGACGACTATGGGCATAATCACGCCGTGCTGTCTGATTGACTCAGCCAGTTCTTTTAAAGCCTGCTCGTCAAAGTTTTTACGGGGCTGGTTGGGGTTTGCCGTAATTTTATCAAGTTCCATTTCGGAAGCGTTTTTAGCTTCTTCTTCGGTATATCCGAAAGCACTTCTGTGTTCGAAAGCCTGCTCGTATGCCGCTTCCGTTTCACCGAAAAGGGCGTCAAGCCCCTTGCCTAATCCTTTAGCCATTTAATTCACCTCTTAAAATAATTTACTTCTGTTTTGACAAAAACTCTTCGGTCAATGCTTCGTAAGCTCTCGCTCCTACGCACTTGGGGTCGTGCAGCATAATGGGCAAACCGTGGCTGGGGGCTTCGGCAAGCCTTATATTGCGGGGGATAATAATTTCGTAAAGTTTATCTTTGAAAAATTTCTTTATTTCCGCGGTAATCTGCTTCGAAATCAACGCCCTGCCGTCGTACATTGTTATTACAACCCCCTCTATTTTTAAGTTGGGGTTCAAATGCTGCCGCACAAGGGCTATTGTGCTCATAAGCTGGCTCACGCCTTCCAGAGCGAAATATTCGCTTTGCAGGGGAATAATGATAGAGTCCGAAGCAACCCACGCGTTTATGGTCAGAAGCCCCAAAGACGGCGGGCAGTCGATAAATATGTAGTCGTAATCGTTTTTTACCCGCTCCAACGCTTCCTTTAAAAGTTTTTCGCGGTTACGCTTGTACACTATGTCGACTTCCGCCCCGCTCAAATCAACGTTTGCGGGGAGAATGTCGAGCCCGGGAAGTTTGGTGTTTAAGATATTTGCCGCGGCGGTATCGTCGTCGACAAGCACATTGTACACCGATTTTTTTAACGCTCCCTTTGAAAATCCGAGAGCGGTCGTTGCATTGCCCTGCGAGTCTATGTCAACAACAAGCACTTTTTTGCCCGCACCCGCACAGTATGCCGCCATATTCACGGCGGTGGTGGTTTTGCCAACACCGCCTTTTTTATTAGTAAATGCTATAATTTTTCCCATATTATCTCCGTAGTTTCACGTGAAACTTATTTTAACTTTCGTACCGTTTGAAAGGATTTGCTTCCTTATTTTCGTCAGCCTTATCCATAAACTCTATAACTTCCGCATAAGTTTTGCCCTGCATTAAAAGGTCAACTTCTTCCATATAGATAGTTTCTCTTTCGATAAGAACCCTTGCCATATTGTCCAATATGGAACGGTTTTCGGTTAAAAGTTTTCTCGCGCGTTCGTGCTGGGCTTTGACAATGCCGCGGACTTCGTCGTCAATCATTTTTGCGGTGTCTTCCGAATACGAGCTGTGGGTTGCCATATCCTTACCTATGAATACGGGTTGCGAGTCGTCGCTGTAACTTATGAGCCCTAACTTTTCACTCATACCGAGTTCGGTTACCATAAGGCGGGCAAACTTCGTCGCACTCTTTATATCGCCGGAAGCACCCGAAGAAATGTCTTTTATAACAAGCTCTTCCGCAACCCTGCCGCCGAGAGCCATACAGATATCGTCAAGCATAAAGTTTTTGGAGTAGTATGCTCTGTCGTTTTCGGGCCGCATCATTGTGTAGCCGCCTGCCTGACCGCGGGGAATGATAGTAACTTCGTGAACAGGGTCGCAGTTTTCGCACAGTTTTGCAAGTATCGCGTGGCCCGACTCGTGGAATGCGGTAATACGTTTTTCCTGTTCGGTAACGACCTTGCTCTTCTTTGCGGGACCCATAGCCACTTTGTCAAACGCTTCAAAAAGGTCTGCATTGGTAATAAAATTATGGTCCGCACGCGCGGCGAGAATTGCCGCTTCGTTTAAAAGGTTTGCAAGGTCCGCACCCGAGAAGCCCGCCGAAAGCCTTGCTACATTTTTCAAATTGATATCGGGGGCAAGGGGTTTGTTGCGGGCGTGGACTTTTAAAATCTGTTCCCTGCCCTTGACGTCGGGAAGGTTTACGAAGACCTGCCTGTCAAATCTGCCCGGTCTGGTCAACGCGGGGTCGAGAATGTCGGCACGGTTTGTCGCCGCCATAACTATTACGCCTTCGTTGGATTCGAAGCCGTCCATCTGGACGAGTATCTGGTTTAAGGTCTGCTCTCTTTCGTCGTTGCCGCCGCCGAGCCCGGCTCCGCGGTGTCTGCCTACGGCGTCGATTTCGTCTACGAAGATAATGCAGGGCTGGTTCTTTTTCGCCATTTCAAACAAGTCGCGTACACGCGAAGCACCTACGCCCACGTACATTTCAACGAAGTCCGAACCCGAAACCGAGAAGAACGGAACGCCCGCTTCGCCCGCAACGGCTTTTGCAAACAGAGTTTTACCCGTTCCCGGAGGACCGACCAAAAGCACGCCCTTGGGAATTCTCGCTCCCAAATCAGAGAACTTTTTAGGCTGGCGTAAAAATTCTACCACTTCGGCAAGTTCGACTTTCTCTTCTTCCGCACCCGCAACGTCGGCAAAGCGGACCTTGATATTTGTTGAAATTCTTGCCTTGGTCTTTGCAAAGCTCATCACCTTGCCCGCCCCGCCCATAGACGAGCGGACTATCAGGAAGAACACCACGCAGACCGCCGCAATCATAACGACGTATAAAACGGTGGACCACCAGCTGCCCGCATTGGGATTGGCGTGCTTAATTATTACGCCGATTTCTTCCCAGCCCTGCAACGTTTCGGAATCCCAGCTGTCGGAACCGTAAGCGGACGGACCGAAACAGAAGTAGCTCTTCACGTAGTCGCCCTTGGTGTTTTTGGTGTAGCCGGTGTACTCGTAATCTTTGGTGGCTACTTTCCATATTACTACTAAGGAAGACTTTTCGTCTTCGGTGACGATAACGCCGTCTTTAATCTTGTAGCCTTCAAGCACGCTTCCGTCAACCGTGCTGGTAATTTTGCCGTCGATTTCATTTGGTTTGCCGTCGTCGTTGTAGTACTGTGCATTTTCAACGTACTCACGAAAAACGGTACGGTCAAGCTCCTTGGCTCCGCCTTTCATTACGTTGGTGACGATAATCGCAACCACCGCGGCAAGAAGGGCGAGGATGATAACCCAGGTTATAATTTTTCCTTTTTTGCTCAAAACAAACTCCTTATAAAATAATAAAGTTGCGGCACGTTCACCGCATGTGACTATTTTAGCATAACGTGACGGCGTTTTCAAGTAAATGAAGTCTCATTTCGCCTATAACACGCAAATTTTATCTACTTTTCATATTGTCCTGCGGCAATGTTCGGGCAGTCAAAACGGCATTTCAGCCGCAAAAAACCTATGCACCCACCCCGAAACCGCCCGTTTTAAGGTTTCACGTGAAACTCTTCCCCCGATTTTTTTGTATAATTAATGTTTCACGTGAAACGTTAAGCGCGTTGGTTTTAATGCTTTTCTGGAATTGTTGATAACTTTTAACTGCCTGTGGATAATTTTTACCGTCTTTCAAAGGGAAGTTTAACCGCCGTGTGGACAAATTTTGTCCGCCGAAAGCCCGATTAAACCAAAAAGACCCTTTTAAAGATAGTTTGAGCAATTTTTGTGGATAAAATCACACAAAAGCGGTTTTCGCCCGAAAGGTAAAATTGTGGATTGTTGTTAAAATGTGGAAACGGTGTGGATAATTTTTTACGTCACCCTAAAACTTTCCGCTCTGCCAAATGTTTTTTTTCCACGGGGGTCTTTTTCTTTTAAGTTTTTTTGCCGCCGCAGAATTTCTTTATCACCGCAGTTTTGTCACCCTTAGCGAGAGCGATGGGTCTCTATGTTACAAGGATAAAACCGGAGATTCTTCGGCTACGCTCAGAATGACATCTTTTATGTGGATTTTTTCATCGTACAGAAGCCGCGGGTAAGACACAGCCGTCCGTGTTCGGAATTACGCCCGCGGCTTACTTCGCTCGGAATAAACTTTTAAGCAGGGGATTGTTCAGCAAGCCCGTAATAGCGTTTTAAATAAAAAATTTTTACGAAGGTCCGACACGACTCTTTAACGGAGAATTATTTTGCCGGCACGGAATGACTAACATTCTTTTATTTATATGCATAAAACACGAGCCGCGAACACAATTTGAACAGATTAATTATAATAAATGAGAAAGCTGTCAATAAATTTGCCTGAGGTGAATTATGGACTATTCCTTTAATCTGTATAATTCGCTGGCACCCGGCGGCGTGTGTCTGGCGTTAAAAAAAATATTAAAAAACTCGGGCGAGCCGCCGGTGGTACTTTGCATCGGCAGTGATTTGTCGGTGGGCGATTCTTTGGGTCCCGTCACAGGTACCAAACTTAAAGAACGGCTTGCCGGCACAAACTGCTACGTTTACGGAACGTTGGCAAAACCCATCACCGCGCACGAAGTGAAGTATATGAACGAATTTTTACGCGCGACCCACCCCGACAGCCCAGTAATAGCGATTGACGCGGCGGTGGGGCTTGCGGGGGACATCGGTCTTATAAAAATAGCCCGCCGCGCGATCAAACCGGGCAGCGGGGCAAACAAACGCCTTTCAAAGGTGGGCGATATTTCGATAATGGGAATTATTGCGGAAAAGTCTGTGTTCAACTACGCTCTGTTTTCCGCGACAAGGCTTAACGTAGTATACAAAATGTCCGAAATAATTGCGGAAGGGGTGACTTCCTGCATTCTGGACTTTATTCAGAACAGCAAAATAAAGGAAGCGGAAGCAGACGTATTCAAAGCGTTTTTGTAATTTCGCGTAAAAAAACACCTACCGGTTAAGTCGGCAGGCGTTTATTTTTTTGTCGTTCAATATTATATTTATATTCAGGGTGTCTTTTGGTTATCTTTCCAGACATCCTTTTTACTTGTCATTCTGAGCAGAGTAATCCGCGCGCATACCGAATACAGTTGAATGTATTTTCCTTATGGCTTCGAACCCCACGTAAAAGATGTCATTCTGTGCTTGTCGAAGAATCTACCCACTTTTACCGTTTACCCAATGAGAACCTTCGGCTTCGCTTTGCGCCATATTAATATTCTTTTAAATTAAGATATGCAAACCGTCGCTCCGCTCGGGCAGGGTGACATAAAACTAAAAAACTCGCTCAGGGGGACAAAGGGAAACCTTTGGCAGAGACAAGACTCTCGGAGCAACAAAGAAACTATGGTCTCAAAAAAGACTGCTACAACAAAGGAACTCAGGAAAAAACGATATCGGGGCAACAAATAGATATTATAAAAATAAACAATTGTTTTTTTGTTATATAAAGAAGCGCCCTATAATAATTTACGGCAACTTATTTTTTATTGAGTATCAAAACTATTTCGTCAAGACGGTTTTTTATATCTTCAATATTTTTTTCAAGCCGTTCCCTTATTACAGGTCCTGTGATTTCGGTTTCTTCCCATAAATCACAGGGGGGTTTTTTACGGCTCGATTTATGTGCTCCTTTTCTGTATCTCAAATCTTCGTGCCGGCAATGCCCGCTGCCAAGGTACCGCAATTGCGTACCGTTTATAATTGTATAGTGCTTAATAAAGTATTTACAGTTTTCGCAACTTTTGTTATCCATAAAAAAATGCCGCTCCTTACGAAACGGCATATAGCATACCGTTCCCGCTTTTTATTGCAGATAAAACAAAATAAAGCTGTATTAAAACACCACTATTTTTACACGAAAACAGTAACACTACCATTTATTAGTGTATGTCAAAAAAATACAGTTATTTAGTTTTATCTGCGGCACTATAATAACAAATCTTGCTATTTTTGTCAATATAAAATGCCGTTTCGCAGGAAACGGCATATAGAATATACCGTTCGCTGTTTTTTTGCAGATAAAAACTATTTACACAATGTAATATGGCGTAAAGCGAAAGTATAATCCTACCTATTTAGGATTACCACACTACATTATTAAGTTTTTATCTGCGACACTATAATACCAAACAGCAGTTAAATTGTCAATAAAAACCCTTTCTCTTTTATAAGGAAAGGGTTTTATAATTCAATCAAGGGGATATTAAGTTTTTTTGCATAATTTACGGTGTAATACGTTCCGCCGCCTTTCTTGCGCAAAAAACAGACCACCGCATCGCAGTTTTCAACCATATACCTGTCGCGGGCGTGCATGCAACCGCTGTAATACTCTTCCGAAAGGACAATCACTTCGTCGCAACAGCCGAGTATACGTTTATATCTCGATTTTCCCGCTTCGCTGTAAACGTCCGACTGGTTTCTGCATGGCAGAACTGCGGTGAGTTTTACGCGGTACTTGTCTTTCAGCCGAATCACGCTTTCGGCGGCAGTCATATCAAAACCCAACGCCATACCGCACAAAAAATTTTCAGTGCCGTTTTTTATAAGGTTTAAAACCACCCTGTCCAGCAAAGCCTGGTCAAAATCCCATTCTTTTAAATTTCTGTGTCCGCTGAACGCGCACGTTTCATACATAATTTTTACCTTACAGCGGATTTTTCCGTTCCCTGCCCTGACCGCGCGGATAAGTCTGCGGCGTGGGTTTTATTTTGGTTATTTTTATAATGTTACGTTGTCCGCCGTCTTCCGGCAAGTCAAAGGATAAAACGCCGTCTATCCTGCCGCCGAGAATTTCTACCGCTTTCAACGAATTTTGTATCTCGTTCTCCGCTTCGCCCTTATAAGCGATAAAACAGCCGCCAATCCTTACGTAAGGCAGACAATATTCGCAAAGGGTATTCAGCTGTGCCACAGCTCTCGCGCAGGCAACGTCAAACTTTTCCCTTAAATTTTTGTCCCTTGCGCCGTCTTCGGCACGGATATTCAGCACTTGTACACAGTCAAGTTGTAACTTGTCCACAACTTCGTTTAAAAACACACATTTTTTGCCCGTGCTTTCGATAAGGGTAAAGTCCAGATCTTCCCTGATAATTTTAAGCGGAATAGAAGGGAAGCCGCCGCCCGAACCTATTTCAACAACCTTTGAGTTCAAAGGAAAAAGACTTTCGCCGGCAACACTGTCTAAAAAATGCTTGATAAAAACTTCGTTTTTTGCCGTAATAGAAGTTAAATTACATTTTTTATTGTATTCAAGCAACAATTTTTCAAACTGTCCGAATTTATACGAACATTTATTTTTAATTGTTTCAGCCAGTTTATCAAGTTCCATAACCGGATTATAACACAGAAAAAGATAAAATTGCAAGCCGTCTGAATTAAGATAAATAATTAAACAGTAAGTTTATCCACAATTAACAATTTGCGGTGGACAACCCTTTATTTTCTTGTTTTTCAAACATTTAGTTGCATTTACGGAATTTACTCCCCTTTAAACATTCCACTTAACCACAATCTATGCACTTTGTTATTAACTTAAAAAACTGACTTTTTCCACACAACAACAGCCCTGTTTTTGTTGCATTTTCGGCGCTTTTTTGTTATTATATATACGGTTTTTAACGTATTTGAAAAGTTATTAACAATTCCACCGTCCCTATTACTATATATACTATATTAATAAATAATAAATAAAATAAAAATAACAAACTATACAAAAGTAAGGAGCCGACTATGAAAGCCGTATGTGAAGGCATCGATTTATCCGACGCAGTGCTTAAAGTTGTAAAAGCCTGCGCAAGTAAGACGACAGTACCCGTTCTGGAATGTATCAAAATTTCAGCCGAAAACGACAATTTAACGCTTACCGCCACCGATAACGAAATTTCTATCTGTAAAACCATTAAGGCGGACGTTTTCGAAGAAGGCGAAGTTTGCGTTCCCGGTAAATATTTTGCAGACTTTATAAAAAAGCTGGAAGGCGTGCAGATTACCCTTTCAACCGACGGTAAAAAAATGGATATCATTTACGCCGACAGCCAGACGGACATGCAGGTTCTTTCCGCGGACGAATTTCCGCGCATGGATACAAACATAAACGAAAGCAGTTTCAAACTCAAAACATCAGATCTGAAAAAGTTTATAAATTCAACTTCTTTCTGTTGTGCCACGGACGACTCGCGCCCCATTTTAAAGGGCTGCCAGTTCGTAATCACGGGAGAAGACATCTGCGTAACGTCGCTTGACGGTTTCCGTCTTGCGACGGTAAAGGGAAAAGTACTGTCTTCCACGGGCGATCTTGAAATAGTCTGCCCCGCAAGAACGCTGAACGAAATTGAAAAAATGATACCCGAAAGCGAAGGTGAAACAGAAATTTTCGTCCAGCGCGGAATGATTTTAGTAGCTTCTGACAACACCGTATTAACTTCCCGTCTGTACAGCGGCGATTTTATCAAGAAAGAAAATATAATCCCCAAAGATTTTATAACCGTAGTTACCGTTAATAAAGATCTGCTCAAAGCCAGCATAGAGCGCGCGGCAATTCTTGTAAGAAACGACAAAAACAGCCTTATAATATTCGATATCAACGGCGAAAAAATAGACGTGTCTTCGAATTCGGAAATAGGAAGCGTTCAGGAGCCGGTCAAAGCCAATATTCAGGGCAAGGATATAAGAATTGCAATGAACTCTAAGTTTATAATAGACGCGGTAAACGCCCTTTCGGAAGAAGAGATTGTGCTTTCTTTCAACAACCAGATACAGCCCTTCACCTGCGAAAACGCAAACGACAAGGACAACCTGTACCTGATTTTGCCGGTAAGGACGGCAAGCAATTAATAATCGGCTGTTATTTCCGCCGATAATTGATTGACTTAATTTCATTTAAACTTTAAAATAATTAAAAAATAATCTTATATAAAAGGAACATAAAAAATGAAAAGAACTTATCAACCCAAAAAGAGACAGAGAAGCAAAGTCCACGGATTCAGAAAGAGAATGGCTTCAACCGCAGGCAGAAAGGTATTGAAGAGAAGAAGAAACAAGGGAAGAAAAAAACTTTCCGCGTAAACTAAGTTTTTGAATTATTTAAGATTAAAGAAAAACTCTGACTTTCAAAAAATTTTCAACAGGGGAAAAAGGGTATTTTCCCCCTGTATTACGTTATTGTATTTTCCGTCCAAAAGTCTGAATATGGGCATAGCCGTATCCAAAAAGCACGGCAAAGCGACAAAGCGCAACCGTATTAAGCGGCTTATCCGCGTAGCGTTTGCAAACACATGCCCCAATCTCTTAAAACCGTACAGCGTTATCATAATACCGAAAGTTGCGGAAGAATACAGTGTGAAAAATTTTGAAAAAGGGCTTTTGTCTTGTATTAAAAAGGTAAACGAATGTACCAAAAGCTGAAAAAGTTTTATAAACTTCTCAGGCGGACGGTGTTTAAACCGTATATAAAGATGCTGTGTATGCGTCTTATAATATTTTACCAGAAAAATCTTTCGCGTCATACCTGCCTTTACGAGCCGACTTGTTCGGAGTATACGCTAAGGTCGATAAACAACCACGGCGTAATTATCGGAATTCTGTTGGGTAGCTGGCGGCTGTTAAGGTGCAATCCGTTATCGAAGGGCGGTTTTGACCCCGCGCCCGAAAATTATTTTAAATTAAAATGGGTCAAGTAGAAAAAGATGGGAACATTAAATTTATTGGACAGCGTCGGCTACATAGGCGGCGTAATCCTGGACAAAATAGACATAAGAAGTCTTAACTGGATAGGCAAAGTTATCCAGTGGCTGATAGAAGGCGTCGGTATAGTCGGTCTGGGCGTTGTCGTGTTTACACTGATACTGAAAACCGTAGTACTGCCGCTTGACGTCTATTCGCGCGTAAAAACAAAAAAGCAGTCGCTTATTATGAAAGAGATGCGGCCGCAGATGGAAAAACTTCAGAAACAGTACGCCAACGACAAGCAGATGTACAGCCAGAAAGTTATGGAACTGCAAAAAGCGAACGGATATTCAATGTTCGGAGCGTGCATTCCTATGATTGTATCTCTGGTCATATTCATGGTAGTGTTCAGCGCGTTCTCCACATATTCGCAGTTTGCAAACCTTTCCACTTATAATAATATGGTGGACGAATATAATGCCAGCGTAAAATCGTTTGTGTGCGTAAGCCTTGAAGGCGACAACAATCACGAAGACGGATTTCTGATTGAAGTAAAAGACGATTCCGTTGACGGCACGGCGTACAAGGTCGATTTTGAAAAATTCAAGACCCGTATCGAAAAGGACACCGCCGCAGAGTTCGAACTGCCTGAAAATTACGACGGTCTCGGCGAAGACGAAAAACAGGGCTACGTAACGAAATACGTCCGCCTTTACGCAAGACAGGCGAGCGCGTCGTACTATAAAAACAACAAAACCACTTTCATCTGGGTCAAAAATATCTGGTATCCCGACTCGATGTTAAATAAAGAAATTCCTTCGTTTTCTAAATTCTCGTCTTCCGTTTCCCGTGCAATCGGAACGGGCGTAGACGCTTCGTATGAAGATTCGTATAACGAAGTAGTGTTTAATTTAAGTAAAGAACAAAAGACCTACAACGGATATTTTGTTCTGATAGTGCTGGCAATAGGTCTTATGTTCCTGCAGCAGTTTATTATGAGCCGCTCGCAAAAGGATGCGGCGGAGCTTGGTTCGGTAGACGGCAGCGCCGCAAAGACAAACAAGTGGATGATGATAATGATGCCCATAATTTACGGCGTATTTTCGTTCTTTTACAGCGCGGCGTTCTCTATCTATATGATAACCAACACCTGCTACGGACTCATTACCACTCTCATCATCAATAAAATAACCGAAGCCAGATTTGCAAAACAGATTGCAAACGGGGAATTCAATAAAAAACGTGCAAAACAAGGCAACAAAAACAGAAAGAGGTTAAAGTAATGGACGAACAAATTTTTACCGCAAAGACGGTAGACGAAGCGATTGAACAGGGGTTGGACGCGCTCGGCATAACGCTGGACGAAGCGGAAATTACTGTTCTGGAAGAAGGAAAGAAAAAACTTTTCGGCTCGGTCAAGGCAAAGGTACAAATCAGAAAAAAAGGTTCTGACGCGGCTCGCGCGGCGGAATTTATCGAAGGACTGCTTAAAATTCTTGAAATCGAATCAAAGTGCGAAATTTGCGAAGACGGCGATAATATTAAAATAGATATAAAAACTCCTTCGTCTTCAAAAGTCATAGGCAAGCGCGGCGACGTGCTGGACGCGATACAGTGCATTGCGGGCGCGGTTGCAAACACCGGCAGGGATGAGTATCAGAAAGTTGTGGTAGACTGCGAAAACTACCGTACCCAGCGTGAAGAAACCCTTAAAAAACTTGCCGACAAACTTGCAAAAAAGGCGGTAGAAACGGGCAGGAAGGTAATTCTGGAACCCATGAACCCCTATGAAAGGCGCATTATTCACTCCGCCCTTGCAAATTACGAAAACGTGAAAACGGTATCAGAAGGCAAAGAACCCGTGAGATATATAGCCGTTATTCCCGACGGTGCAAAACCTTTTGACAGGGGCATAAAATTCGGCGAAAGAAAACCCTTCGGCAACCGCGGCGAAAGGTCTGACAGGAAGTTTGACCGCCGCGACCGCCGTGACGGCAACCGCGAAAGACGTCCTTCGTCGGGCGGCGGCAGACCCCCGCGCGGCAAAAAGGAAATAGTTTTTGGCACGTTCCTTGGCAACAGCGGCGCAAAATCCGAAGACGGCGGAAACTGATTAAAAGCAGCAGATTCTTCGGCTTCGCTCAGAATGACAAAAAGCACAGCGAAATTTTAAACAAGTAATATATGCTAATAATAAAGCGCGTAACAATTTTGTTACGCGCTTTATTAATGGTTTATCTGACATCAAGAAGTGCACTAATATATTACATCATTTTATGATGTACGTCAAGACTTTTACATCACTTTGTGGCATATTAATTTTGTGGATACTGCAAAGCGTATAGGACAAAATTTGAAAGATGCCCGAAAGTTTAAAAACTTAACACAGAGAGAAGTTGCTCAAAAACTGAAAATGACACAGCAACAGTACAGTCGTTTTGAAAACGGTGTTTTTGAATTAAATTACGACCAGATACTGACATTGTGTGATTTGTTCGAGATTTCCCCCGCGGACTTATTCAATAATAAGTAATTAACATGTTTATATCATCCTGTTCGGGAGTAGCGACGGTTTGAGTACGTAATATTTATTTTGGCATAAAAATACTTGGCTGAATGGTCTTTAAAAAAGGGGAACGGGTTTTCGGTTTCGCTTAGAATGACCAAAAATACGGTTTCGTATAAATGAAATATACAACATTGTAATTTAAAACACATCAAAAAAAAGGTGCGCAAGCTAATTGCTTGCGCACCTTATACTGTTAACTTGTTAAAAGCCGATTAACGTGCTTTAACCAAATATTTAGTTATAATTTACTTTGTATTTTTGGTTGTTGTCTTTGCAACGGGTTTTTTCGCCGTTGTTGTTTTGGTTGCCGTCTTTTTAGCCGTTGACTTTGCGGCGGGTTTTGCTTCCGCCTTTTTTGCGTGGGTAGCCTTCTTTTCGACTACGCAGTTTGCTTTAAGGGTGTTGAGACATTCCCAAAGTTCTTCGGGTATTCTGTCCTTTATGGAAGTATTGTAGTAATTTTCGATTTCTACGGCTTCCTGCGCCCACTTTTCTTTGTCTACGGTAAGAATTTCTTTAAGCGAATCTATATCAAACTTTTTGCCCGCGGAAATTTCGTAATCCATATCGGCAAGGTCTATGTCTTCCGCTCTGGGAACAAAGCCTATTGGCGTTTCGTCCGCGTCGATAGGGGTATCTCCGCAACGCTTTAAAATCCATTCAAGCACGCGCATATTGTCGCCGAAGCCGGGCCACATAAAGTTGCCGTCTTTGTCGGTACGGAACCAGTTTACGTTGAAAATTTTGGGCGGGTTTTTAACTTTTTTGCCCATTTCAATCCAGTGCGCGAAGTAATCGCCCATATGGTATCCGGCAAAAGGTTTCATTGCCATGGGGTCGTGGCGCAGAACGCCTACCGCTCCCGCCGCCGCCGCCGTAGTTTCGGAAGACATTGCCGAACCTACGAATACGCCGTGGTTCCAGTCGCGCGACTGGTATACAAGGGGCGTGGTCGAAGCGCGTCTGCCGCCGAAGATGATTGCCGAAAGGGGTACGCCCGTCTTGGAATTGAACTCGGGAGATACGCAGGGGCAGTTGATTGCCGGCGCAGTGAAACGCGAGTTGGGGTGTGCCGAGCAGGTCGACTTGTCTTTCTTATCGAATTTTTCGGGGTTCCAGGGCTTGCCCGTCCAGTCTATAACGTGTTCGGGCAACTCTTTTGTAAGTCCTTCCCACCACACTGTCATATCGTCGGTATTGAGCGCTACGTTTGTAAATATAGTGCCGCGTTTGGTAGATTCAAGCGCGTTGAAGTTGCTGTGTTCGTTTGTGCCGGGAGCCACGCCGAAGAAACCGTTTTCGGGGTTAACCGCCCACAGTCTTCCGTCCGCGCCCACTCTTATCCAGGCAATATCGTCGCCCACGCACTCGATTTTGTAACCCTTTTCAAGGTAGTGTTTGGGGGGTATAAGCATTGCAAGGTTGGTCTTGCCGCAAGCCGAAGGGAACGCCGCCGCGACGTACTTCTTTTCGCCGTCGGGATAGGTCACGCCGAGTATCAGCATATGTTCCGCCATCCAGCCTTCGTTTTTGCCGAGATAGGAAGCGATGCGCAGGGCAAAGCACTTTTTACCCAGAAGCACGTTGCCGCCGTAAGCGGAGTTAACCGATATTATGGTGTTGTCTTCGGGGAAGTGCATTATGTATCTCTTTTCCGCGTCAACGTCGCACTTTGCGTGGAAACCTTTTATAAAGCCGCCGTTTTTGCCGAGAGCGTCAAGGCACACCTTGCCTACTCTGGTCATAATGTTCATATTGAGAACGACGTAAATACTGTCTGTAACTTCAATGCCTATTTTTGCGAAGGAAGAGCCGACTACGCCCATCGAATAGGGAATGACGTACATGGTCCTGCCCTTCATTGAGCCGCGCGCAATTTCCGAAGCGAGTTCGTACGCCTGTTTGGGGTCCATCCAGTAGTTTATGGGACCTGCGTCTTCTTTATTTTTAGTACATATAAACGTCCTGTCTTCCACGCGCGCAACGTCGTTTACTTTGGTGCGGTGCAGATAGCAGTCGGGCAGTTTATTATCGTTCAGTTTAATAAGTTCGCCGCTCTTTACGGCTTCTTCTTTCAACGCCTTAATCTGGTTTGCGCTGCCGTCAATCCAGACTATTTTGTCGGGCTGCGCCAATGCGGCGCTCTGTTCTACGAATTCGAGAACCTTTTTGTTTTTGGTTAATGCCATATAAATTGACTCCTTTAATGGTTGTTTACAAATTATACCTAATATATTATACAGAATGCCCGCTTTAAAATCAAATGAATTGACGGCGATTTAAATAAAATCAGTGTGAAAATATAATTCAAAAATATATTTCATTTTACATAATTTGCGGTTTTTTTCGGGCGGGGTACGTAATATAATTATTAATATAAGGTTGAATATATTAAAGGAACCGTAAAAATGAGCGGATACACAAAAAACATAGCGGTAATACGCGAACTGAAAAACGGATTTTCTGCGGACGGCGGGGCTTTGACCGGTCTTGTGAAAGCGGAAAAATACGGTGCAAAACTAAGGGCGGAAGTTTCTCTCATTAACTTCGCCCCCCTGACCGAAGGCAGGTATGTAACCGCGATCTCGGACGGGGCGCACACCCAGATTCTGGATAACGGCATTTTCGAAGGATATTCGGACGTGGACACAAGCGCGGGGTTTGCCGCTCTGGTCTGCTTTGTAAACGGCAACGTTTCGCCGATAGCTTCGGCTGTATGCGGCAACTTCCAGTCCGCCGCTCTGGGTATAAAAGAGATAATCGAGCGCGCGGAAACGCCCGCGCCTTCCGCCGCGCCCAATGAAAGCGCGTACGAAGACGAAGCTATCGCAGTGGAGAATTATTATGAATACGAACAAGTTGTTGCGGACGGTGGGGCTGTACGCGAAGATAAAAAGGAAAAAAAGGACGGGCGCAAACCTGACCAAAATGAAGCGGGTTCTGCTCACGTCAAAAGTCATAGGCGGACAGACGGGCTTGCCCGCGGAGAGTGCTTTTACGAAAGAATGAAAGGTGAAATAGACAAACTTCTTTCAACCTATCCCGCGGAAGGCAGGCTTGAAAAAACGGTGGAAAATTCGCGCTGGGTAAAAATAAATTACGGCGGCGAAAAATTTTATGTTTTCGGAATTATTTACCAAAATAAAACGCCGCAGTATATCTGCTACGGCGTACCCGCAAACAACAGCCGCCGCCCGCCGGAAAGCATGAAGGGGCTTGCTTCCTTTATACCCGCGTCCGCAGACGGCGGAAACGAAGGGTTCTGGGTGATGTATCAGGACGCGGCGACGGGCGCAAGCGTCAAACTACATAGCGTGTAAAGGCGGGTTATTTCAGACCCCTGAAAGGTCTGAACGCAAAAAGCGCGTAAATCGTGTAAAGCGCGGCAACGCTGCACACCGCAAGAAAACTGCGGTAGACAACTTCCGTTTTAAAGCACAAAAAAAACAGCAGGTTAAAACCGCTGAAAGCGTAAACGCCGCCGCATATACCCAACGCAATTAATAAAATAACGCATAAAACCGAGGTCGTTCTCATACCCGTATTATGCGTTTTTTATGGTTTTTTATGTTAATCGCGCTATATTGTTATGTTGTTTAAAATCAGTTTGTCAAAGTCAACCGTCTCCGCAAAGTCGCGCGGGGTAAAGCGCACCATTGAAAATTTGGCGTAATTGAAAATGTGCGTCTTCAAAAGAACGGGCGTGGCGATATCCAGCTCTTCGCAGATGTCCGCAAGGTAGTTGAAAAATTCGCCGTAAGAAAATTTGTCGTCCCGCTCGTAAGTTATTTGTTTAATTATTTTTTCGCCCTTAATGACTTTTGCCCAAATTCTGAACATACTACTACCAGTATACAACAAAAGCGCGAAAATGTAAACAATTATCGGGCAAAAATTGCCGCACGCCAAAACCCGCGCGCGGCTGAAATGGACGGGTTAATAACTTGACAAAAGTTTTGCAAAATTGTATAATAACGGGGTAAAGAGTTAAGGCGTGGTTTCGTGCAAGGCGAAATCACTTTTGTTTATCCTTTTACGCAAAATAACGACAATAATAAACATATATAAAGAGGTAACCAAATGGCAGAACGTTTTGTAATGACGCAAAAGAACTACGAAGATTTGAAAAAGGAGCTGGACTATCTTGTAAAAGTCAAGCGTCCCGAAATAATCGAGCGCATTGCAGAAGCCCGCTCGCACGGCGACCTGTCCGAAAACGCCGAATACGACGCGGCGCGTGAAGAACAGCGCTCTAACGAGGGCAAGATTGCGGAAATAGAATTCCAGATTAAAAACGCCGACGTGCGCGAAGAAGAGACGGACAAAACTTACGTCCACCTTAACAGCGTGGTTACCGTGTACGACGAAGATATGGAAGAAGAAGCGGTTTACACAATAAGCTCTGTCACCGACGTGGACGTTATGCACGGTAAAATTTCGATAGAGTCCCCCATGGGCGCGGCTCTTCTGAAAAAGCGCAAGGGCGACAAAGTTAACGTGTCCTGCCCCGACGGTACTTCTTACACCCTTAAAATTTTAAAAATAAACTAAGGAAACGCATATGGAAGAAATTATTACGGCGGCGCCTACCGAAGAAGAACTTGCCGAGCAGGCAAGGATAAGGCGCGAAAAACTGCAAAAACTGACGCAGGAAGGCAACGACCCGTTCGTCAAAGTAAGTTATGACGTAACCGCAAATTCGCAGTCCGTCAAGGACGGGTTCGAACAACTCGAAGGCAAGGAAGTGTCGCTCGCCGGCAGGCTCATGTCCCGCCGAATTATGGGCAAGGCTTCCTTTTCGCATATCTCCGACCGCGACGGGCTTATACAGATTTACGTCCGCCGCGACGACGTGGGCGAAGAAGATTACGCCGCCTTTAAAAAGGATTACGATTTAGGCGATATAATCGGTATTAAGGGCTACGTGTTCAAAACCCAGACGGGCGAAATATCAATACACTGCAACCACGTTGAAATGCTTACGAAGTGCCTAAGACCGCTGCCCGAAAAACAGCACGGTCTCAAAGACACGGACATAAGGTACAGGCAAAGGGATCTGGACCTGATAGTCAATCCCGAAGTGAAAAACACCTTTGTTACCCGTTCTAAAATACTTAAAGAGCTGCGCGCGTTCCTGGACGGACGCGGTTTTCTGGAAGTGGATACCCCCGTTCTCACCACCCTTGAAATAGGCGCGGCGGCAAGACCTTTCAAAACAAAACACAACGCTCTGGACATAGATATGTACCTGCGTATCGAAACCGAGCTGTATTTAAAACGCCTTATAGTGGGCGGGCTTGAAAGGGTTTACGAAGTGGGCAGAATTTTCCGCAACGAAGGAATGGACGCTTTCCACAACCCCGAGTTTACTACTATCGAAGTTTATCAGGCATACTGCGACTACCGCGATATGATGGATTTGGTTGAAGAAATGTATAAAACTGTCGCCAGCAACGTCTGCGGCACAACCGATATTACCTATCAGGGAACCGAAATCCATCTTGGCGGCAAGTGGGAAAAACTCACTATGAAAGAAGCGGTTAAAAAGTATTGCGGCGCAGACTACGACAGCTGGAAAACGGACGCGGACGCGCGCGACTGCGCGGCGAAACTTGGCTGCGAAGTCAAGGAAGGCGCAACCGCGACAAAGGGTCACGTACTCATTGCGCTGTTCGACGCGTTCTGCGAAGACAAACTTATACAGCCCACTTTCATTTACGATTATCCCGTTGAAAACTCTCCCCTTGCAAAGCGCAAGGCGGACGACCCCGCGTTTACCCAAAGGTTTGAGTACTTCATATGCGCGCACGAATTCGGAAACGCGTTTTCCGAACTCAACGACCCCATAGACCAGAAACAGCGTTTCGTGAAACAGGTTGAAGAAAAACGCGCGCAGGAAAAGGGTTGCAACGCGCAGATTGACGAAGATTTTATTACCGCGCTCGAATACGGTCTTCCCCCCACGGGCGGACTGGGCTTCGGCGTGGACAGGCTGGTTATGCTGCTTACGGACAGCCCTACCATCCGCGACGTACTTTTATTCCCTACGATGAAACCTAAAAAATAACAGCGGAGATTTTTTATGTACGAGTATTTAATTTACAACCGTCTTAAAAAGGCTGCCGTAGCGCAGAAAACTTTTCATATCCCCGGGCATAAAGACAGGGGCGAATTTAAAAAACTTTTCCCCGTTTCGGGGCTGGACGTGACCGAACTTCCCTACTCCGACAACCTGCACGACCCCGACGAGATAATCGCCGCGGCGCAGCGGGACATAGCCGAAATTCTTGGCGCGGGGGCGAGCTTTATCACCACGGACGGAAGTTCCAGCGGCGTGTACGCCATGCTTTACGCCGCGTCGTTAAAGGGCAACAAAATCATAGTTTTGCGCAACTCGCACCAGAGTGTGTGGACGGGTTGCCGCCTTCTCGGGCTGGAACCTTTGATTGTGCAGGGTGACGAAATTGAAGGAGTGCTGTCTTTTCCCGATCCGAAAATTATAGAAGGGCTCATTTCCGCGGACGAAAAAATTGCGGGCGTTCTGGTTACTTCGCCCGATTACTACGGCAATATAGCGCCGCTTGACCGCCTTTCACAAATCACAAAGGAATATAACCGCCTGTTGCTTGTTGACGAAGCGCACGGCGCGCACCTTGCTTTCGGCGACAAAAAGGGCTATGCCGGACTCTATGCCGATGCCTGGACAGACGGCGCGCACAAGACCCTTCCCACCCTTACGCAGGGCGCGGTAGTGTGCGTGAACAACGCTGAAATTTACCCCTATATACAGGAAGGGCTTTCAATGTTCAGGACCACTTCTCCCAGCTATCCCATAATGGCTTCCGTAGAGTACGGCGTTAAATATCTCGCAAATAACCCCGCGAAAGTTCAGGCGGCGAAACTTGCGGTTGAAAACTTTGTAAGAGAGTGCGAAGGGGTTTTACCCGTAGTGGTAAACGAGGACTGGACCAAACTTTTAATCGATTTCAAGCCCTTGGGCATATCGGCGGAAACGGCGCTTTCCCTGCTTGAAAAAAAGGGAACTTACGCCGAATTCTGCGACGGCAGGTATATACTGTTTTACCTTTCGCCGATGATAGACGTGAACGAATTGCGCGATTTGAAACGCAGGCTTCTACCCATAACCGAAAACAGAAAACTTGAAGGCACGTTCAGGGACAAGCCGCAGATACCTTCGGCGGACAGGTCTTACAGCTTTTTGTACGCGCTTAAAAAACCGTGCGAATTGGTGGATTTGGAAGACGCGGTGGGCAGAATGTGCGCAAGGAACGCGGGCGTTACGCCGCCATGCATTCCCGTGATTGCGGCGGGCGAAATTATCACCGTACAGGCGGTTAAAACGCTTATGGCGGCAGCACACACCTTCGGTTTGCGCGAAGGAAAAATATACGCGGTTAAAAAATGACGGAAGGAAAATTCATCTCTTTCGAAGGGTGCGAAGGTTCGGGAAAAAGCACGCAGATAAAACTGCTTGCCGCATATCTTGAAAGTTTAAACGTCCCTTATATCGTGACGAGAGAGCCGGGCGGCAGCATAATAGCCGAAAAAATACGCGCCCTTGTGCTTGACGGCAAAAACACAAATCTGTCCGACGAGTGCGAAGCTCTGCTTTACGCCGCCGCGCGCGAACAGCATCTGAGCGAGATTATAATTCCCGCGTTGAAAGCGGGAAAAATCGTGGTGTGCGACAGGTATGTGCATTCTTCTCTCGCATATCAGGGCTACGCCCGCGGACTGGGCGCGGACTATATCAGGGCGATAAATTCGCGCGTGGTAAAGGAATATATGCCCACCGTTACCCTGTTTCTGGATATCGCGCCCGAAGACGCGTTCAGACGCAAGCACGGCGCGGACAAAAACGACAGAATGGAACAGCAGGGCATACAATTCCATAACCTTGTATATGCGGGATATAAACGGCTTTTGCAGAGCGAAAAAAATTTTTGCGCCGTAGATTGCCGCGGCGACAAAGCGCAGACCCACGCAAACATTATAAAAACCTTAAAAGATAAAGATATTATAAAGTGAAAAAGTTAATTTCGGGCACAACGGCATATTCGGTTTTTGCAAACGATTTAAAGAGCGGCACGCTTTCGCATGCGTATATGCTTGATTTTGCCGACCCCGAAAACCTGCGCGGCGCGCTGAAAATTCTGGCTCTCGGATTTTTCGGACTGGACGAAGACAGCGCGGACGGCAAAAGACTTTTGAACGGCAGTCTTGCCGACTGTATAATTTACCCCGAAGACGGCAAAAAAATTACAGCCGACGGCATTGCGGAAATTCTTGACGAAAGCGCAATGAAGCCCTTGGAAAGGGACAAAAAACTGTTCGTAATATGCGGCTTCGAACAGGCTTCGCCCCTGCTGCAAAACAAACTTTTAAAAACGCTTGAAGAACCTAATGCGGGCGTACACTTCCTTTTGGGCGTGACAAACCCCGCGCCCGTGCTTGACACTGTTAAATCGCGCGTGAAAAAGCTGACCGTACCCCCCTTTACAAAAGAACAGATTCTGGGCGCGTTGCAACGCGCAGGCGACAATCCGCTTAACGCGGACGCGGCTGAAAGTTGCGGCGGAATTTTGGGCGCGGCGCAGAATATGGTGCGCGGCGGCTGGTTTAAAGACGTTGTCTCCGCCGCCCGCGAAATTTGCACTACGACGGAAATTAAGGATATAGGCGAAGTTGCGATAAGGCACGGCGAAACAAAATACAAGACCGAACTTCTTGCCCGCACGGGCATACTGTTCCACGCCGCTTTGGTGAAAAAACTTGACGGCGGCGAAGACGAAATTTCAAAACTGTGGACAATTCCCGCGCTCATATATGCGCAGGAAAGTCTTTTAAAAGCATACGCAGACGTTAAATTCAATGCGTTTTTTCAGGGTCTTTTATACGATTTTATGCTTAGGCTTATAGAGGAGAATAACAAATGGTTAAAGTTACGGCAGTAAACTTTAAGGAAGGCGGCAAAGTATATTACTTTGCGCCCGGCAAAGAGAATTACGAAAAAGGCGCGGGCGTTATAGTCGAAACCGCCGCGGGCAAGGAATATGCGACGGTTGTCGTGCCCGTCTGCGAAGTCGAAGACGATAAAATCGTCGCGCCCTTAAAACCCGTGTTGCGCGCGGCGACGGCAAAGGACAGGGAAACGGTTAAACGCAACGCCGAACGCAAGCCCGAAGCTATGCGCACCACGCAGGAAAAAATAGAAAAATACAACCTTGATATGAAACTTATCGACTGCGAGTTCGCGTTCGACGGAAGCAAGGTCATATTCTTCTATTCCGCGCCCACAAGGGTAGATTTCAGGGAACTTGTAAAAGACCTTTCGTCCACCTTTAAAATGCGCATAGAATTAAGACAGATAGGCATCCGCGACGAAATTAAAATGATAGGCGGACTTGCCCCCTGCGGCAGGGAATGCTGTTGCGCCACCTGCCTGCCCGACTTTAACAAGGTCACAATAAAAATGGCGAAAACGCAGGGGCTTTCGCTTAACCCCGGCAAAATTTCGGGGCTGTGCGGCAGGCTGATGTGTTGCCTTGAATACGAAAACGACTACTATGTCGAAGCGGGCAAGCAGGTACCCAAAATTGGCAGTGAAGTGGGCACGCCCGACGGCAAGGGTACGGTGGTAAACGTAAATATGCTTAAAATGCAGGCAAGGGTGAAGATTGAAGATAAAAAGAACGATATGTTCACTTACCATGATTACCCCGTTGAACAGCTCAAATTCAAACGCGGTTGCAAGTGCGGCGATAAACAGCGTGAAGAACCCGTTCCCGAAGAATTGAAAGATTTGCAGGACTGACAAAAATTTTTACGGCAACTCCCTTTACAATTCAAAAAAATTGTGATATAATTTTTGCATATTTACGGCGAGTCCGTAATAAACGTATTAAAAAATATTGGAGGAATAAAAATGGCACATTCGATTACTTCCGAATGCGTAAGCTGCGGCGCATGCGCAGGCACCTGCCCTGTTGAAGCTATTTCAGAGGGAGCTGAAACCTACGTTGTAGATCCCGACGTTTGCATCGATTGCGGCGCTTGCGAAGACGTTTGCCCCACCGGCGCTATTCACGCAGACTAATAAGCGTACCGCTTAACCGCGCGTTTTTAATACGTCAGTGAAGCAATGCGTTTTACAAAACAAACATTAATAAAATATCCGCCCGCAAACAGTGGGCGGATATTTTTTGCGGACAGATATGAAAACAAATGCCAAGTAAATGTATTTTCGGTTGCACTGCGTTGCACATAGATTGTTTGTCATTCTGTGCCTGTAAGCCGCGGGCAATATCGAACACGGTCGATTGTATCTTAACTGTGGCTTCGGTACGACGAAAAATCTTTCACTAAAATGTCATACTGAGCGGAACGCTTGCGGTTGATTTGTTATCGGTCGGATTAAGGATAAGCAAAAAAGATACGCGGTCAAGCGGAACGCTTGCGGTTGATTTGTTATCGGTCGGATTAAGGATAAGCAAAAAAGATACGCGGTCAAGCGGAACGCTTGCGGTTGATTGTTATCGGTCGGATTAAGGATAAGCAAAAAAGATACGCGGTCAAGCGGAACGCTTGCGGTTGATTTGTTATCGGTCGGATTAAGGATAAGCAGTAAAGATACGCGGTCAAGCGGAACGCTTGTTGCGCGATACAGGCTTCCTTGGATTCTGCCCTTTGTAAGTTTTGTGCGGATTTGCGGCGTTTTGCGCTTTGTTTTTTATGAGATAATTTGTTTCGCCGCTATATATGCACGGGTTAAGGGCGGGCAAAAATTCATTCTTCTTCATAACGGGGCTTGGCGTATTTCTATATGATAGCCGTGAAATACAAGCGTGGACCACGTTATTATGCCCGTCTTTACCTTACGGAAAAGCCTGTCCAAGGAAGGCTGTATCGCGCTCCTTGCGTTCAGCTGTTCAGCGCTTTCGCCGTTTCGTCATAATCCTTTTGTAACCGTCCTAAAATTTTGGTTACAAGCCTGTTCATATCTTTTATCGTGTCAATCTGTTCGCGGTAGTTTTTACCGAACTCTTTAATCAGTTCAGAGTGCCGCGCCAAATCCGCCGCCGTCTTTGCGGGGGTAATAAGCACCTGTTCAACTTCGCTTATGTCTTCCCTTATTATTATGGCTCGGTTTAACAAGTCGTTTAAGTCGTCGCTTAAATTTTTTATTTCGTTGTTTACTTTCTGTACGCTTACCAGGTTTTCAAGATTGTACTTCATAATGTTTTTCCTTTTAAAAAAATAAAGTGCGCTTCGTAGAAGCGCACTAAATTCACGCTTCCTTGATGCCAATCAAAACCAGTAATACTGTATATTAAAGGAGAGAAGCGCAAATCCCATATGGGGATACTCCTTTAAAAATACAATATTATTTGGTTTTGATTGGCAAATACACTATAACATAGCAATTTGAAAAATACAAATATTTTTTATAAAATTTTAAGCAAAAACAAAAAAAGACAAAATCCGACACAAAAAAATAAGGTGCGCTTAAAAAAGCGCACCGGCAATGCACTATTGACAATACAACCTACGATTTTTCACGCAAGGATAAAGTGCATATACGCATTATATATTACCGTAATAAAAAACGTCAAATTCGTTACGGGACTGATAAATAAAATATCCGTTGCAATAAACTAAAACGTTTACGTCAAGCGGAAATTCGTTCCGTCCCTTTAAATAGTAATTCGCGTGATATTCGTTATCGATAATTTCCAGATTCTGCAAATTGTTTATGTCGCAAATATCCGAACCCGCAAACCTGTTTATAACGTCTGTCATTTCGCGCAACGTTTTGGCAAACGGCCAGTCTGTTTTATACGCAGGATATCCCTTTAACTGCGGAACTATTATAAATATTTCTTCGCCCGCTTTTTCGCCCAAAACGTAAATCGGATAGTGCGGGGTATTTTGCTCGGTAAGGCAACTGCCCGAAGTTCCGAAACACACTGCCCGAACGCTGTCCACCCCAAACTGTTTTACCGCTATTTCCCGCGCGTCCGCCTTACTGTTTTCGCGCAAAACCGTCATTGGCAGAACGGCAAAAATAATTATTGCCGCCAGCGTTGCCAAAAGTATAAGTCCGCCTGCGGTGACGGAAACAGATATAATAATTTTTTTCTTCTTAGTCATAATCGCCTTTTTTATAATTATATCACTTATCCGCCGTATGTCAATACGCTGTTTCAAAATGGTTTGTTCGACAGGGTGACACATTGGTGGGTGGGATTCTTCGGCTCCGCTCAGAATGACACATCGTGGACATGCACGGAACGACAAAGAAAGCAGGCGTAATTATAACTGCGCAGTGTCGCACGGCGAACCGCCCGACCGCCGGCAAGGTCGGAGTTTTCCGCTTGACCGCAAATTTTTAATAAGGTATAATTTGATTTATGGATATCCTTAAACAGGGCGAAGTTTCGGAAGAGTTTTTCGAAGACAAAAAAATAATACAGAACACAGAGCTTTACAGGTTCACGTCGGACAGTATTCTGCTTTCAAAATTTGCGCGCGCAAAGTCGGGCGACGTCGTGGCGGATTTCTGTTCGGGCAGCGGGGTCGTGGGCTTCCACTTCCTTTGTCTTAACCCCAAAATTTCAAGCCTGACTTTGTTTGAAATGCAGTCTTCGCTTGCGGATATGTCCCGCCGAAGCGCAGAGTTAAACGGTTTTGCGTGCGAAGTGGTCAACTGCCGCTTACAGGATATTCCCAAAAGTTTTGACGATAAGTTTTCGCTGATACTCTGCAACCCCCCTTACGAGCGGGCGGGTTTTGAAAACGCCAGTTACGAAAAAGCGGTCTGCCGCAAAGAGATTACGCTGACCCTGCCCGAGATTGCGGAAGCGGCTTTCCGCAAACTGAAATTCGGCGGCAGGCTTGCGATAATAAACCGCGCGGACAGAACGGCGGAACTTATTTATACGTTAAAGGCGAAAAATCTCGAAGTCAAGCGTATGCAATTCGTCGCGGGCAAACAGGGCGCAACGCCCTATCTTGTTATGGTTGAAGCGGTCAAGGGCGGTAAACCTTCAACCGAAGTTTTAAATACCGTTATTAATTTTAAAGGGGATTGACTATGGTATATCTGGTGGCTACGCCGATAGGCAATATGCAGGACATAACTTTCCGCGCGGTGGAAACGTTGCGCGGCGTTGATGAAATTTTTTGCGAAGACACCCGCCATTCGCTTAAACTTTTAAACGCTTACGGAATAAAAAAGCCGTTGCATTCCTGCCATAAATTCAACGAGCGTGGCGCGGCGGAAAGAATTATCGCGGCGGCGCAGGCAGGCAAAAAAATAGCCGTAATTTCGGACGCGGGTATGCCCGTAATTTCCGACCCCGGCAACATACTGTGCGCCGAACTTAAAAAAGCGGAAATACAGTACACCGTAGTCCCGGGCGCGAACGCGTTTTTGTCCGCGCTTATACTTTCGGCATTGCCCGCGGAAAGGTTTGCGTTCATAGGCTTTTTGCCCGACAAAGCGGGCGAAAAAAAGGCGGTTTTGGAAAAGTATAAAAACCTTGAAATGACCCTTTGTTTTCACGTGGCTCCGCAGGACGTTGACCGCGACGTATCCGCAATGTATTCCGTTTTCGGCGAGCGTAAAGCCTGCGCCGTGCGCGAAATTACCAAACTGCACGAACAGGCAATTCCGTTCAGCCTGTCGCAGGGATTGGCGGGCGAAAAGCGGGGCGAATACGTGCTTATAGTAGAAGGCGCGCAGGCTTCGGAAAACCCGCTTTGTTCGCTTACGGAAAAGGAACATATAGCCCGCTATATGGCGCAGGGAATGGACAAAAAGGACGCGGTAAAACAAGCCGCAAAAGACAGGGGAATTCCCAAATCGGAAATGTATAGGTTTTCAATAGAGTTATGAAAAGGAAAATAAATATAAAATTAATTTTAATATTCGCGTTGTTTGCGGCTGCGCTTATTGTCGCGCTTTTGCCGTCTTTTAAAAATGTTGCGCAGGCAGATTCCGAGTCGCCAGTGGATTATATTTACGACAACGGCAGTATGCAGATAGACGTGGACGAAAATAAGGTTCTGCACATAAAGGAAAATTTGAATATCGGATTTATGCGCAATCAGAATTATTTTGAAAGGCGGGTTGCGGGCAAAACCAAATCGGTAAAAAACGTAAACGGCAGGGCGAAAAAGGGCAGAAGTTTTTTGGCGGAAATAACGGTAATCGGCGCGAAGATAGACGGCGTTGAAAGCCGCTGTTCGGTCAACCGCAACGGCTCTAACAACTACATACGGCTCGATAATGAAAGCTCTTTTAAAAAATGGGATAAAGAAAACCGCGCCGTTTACAATATCGAAATCGAATATATCTGCGACCTGTCGCAGGACGAAGACGGCAAAAACGCGCTCGGGTTTTATTTTTTCGAAGAAGTTGAAAACGCCTGGTTTATCTATAAAGACAGACTGTCCGAATTAAGCGTTACCGTAAATATGCCCAAGGAGTTCGACGGGGACGGGGTTTCCGTGATTTCGGGCAGCGGAAATATAAGCGAAAAAAGCGGACTCAACGTCGACGGCAAAACGGTAAAATTTTCGGCGGAGTACAAATATATAGATAAGTGCAGGCTTACCGCGCTTTTGCCCGACGGCTATTTTGTAACCCAACCCCGTTACTTTGATATTTACTGGTATTTCGTAGGCGCGGTGGGCGCGCTCGCTCTGGCGGGGGCGGTAATTACCTTTATTTTCAGGCAGCGCAGACCGGTCGCGCCCGCAGAAATCGCTCCGCCTATACTGAACACAATGCAGTTTTCCGCGCACTGGCACGGCATAGCAAGGCGCAAAGATTTGTGTACCCTGCTTTTGCAGTGGGCGCGCAAGGGCTGTATCAGAATAAAAAAAGACGGCAAAAAAGACGTAATAATCACTAAACTGAAAAACCTGCCCGAAGATTCGTCCTTGGGTGAAAAAGGTTATTTCAACGCGCTGTTCGAAGACGGAAAAGTTTATTCGTCAAGGGATATCCGCGGTTCGGCGGGGCGCAGGCGCAGGCACAGGATAATGTACGCCGCGGGCAAGCTCATAGAAGAAATAGGCGAACCCGTGACCTATGCCCGCGGCGTTCTCGGCGGCAGGATTGCGGTGATGTTCCTTTCCCTGCTTGCGCCCATCATATGCTTTTTGTACTGCATAATAATTGCAGACGACTATCCTTTTATGTTCGCGTGCGTGTTTATGGCGGCGATTGTTTCGGCTACATTTTTCGGCGTATACAGACTTCTGAACATGTTACGGGTCAAGCGGCGGGCGTACTCGCTGGTTTACGGGGGCGTACTGTTTTTGGCGACGCCCGTCTTTGTTCCCGCCGCCATACTGACGTTAATTATGCTGAATACGCAGTATATGATTTTGTATGACTATATATATCTGCTGTTTATTTCGCTTGTATGGATAGCCGTCAGTCTTTACGTGTTACCGCGATCAATTGCAAAGCGTGCGGAAGAGTCGCAGCGGCTTTACGGCAGAATGGCGGGCTTTAAAAACTTTCTGCGCCTTGTTGAAGTAAGAGAAATAGAAACTATGATTGACGAAAACCCCGATTACTATCTGGACGTGCTGCCCTATTGTATGATTATGGGACTTTCGCGCAAGCTGGATAAAAAGACGGAATTTTTGCAGGCGCCCGACTGGGCGGAAGGGTTTGACGCAAAGCGTTTTGCCGCAAGCCTTTTCGGCACGGTCAGACGCTCGGTAGTGACCCGCAAAAGAAAAACGCAGGATTAATTATGGAAAAGAAAAAAGGACTTTTAAGGCGGTTCGTCCGCTATTATAAACCGCATAAAAAACTGTTTGCTTTGGATATGTGCTGTGCATTTATAATTTCGGTGTTCAACCTTGCATATCCCTTTATCACCAAGCAGATTATAAACGATTACGTTCCCAACAACCTGCTGTATATGTTGCTTGCGGGCGCGGGCGTGTTGCTTGCGCTGTATGCAATAAAGGCGGGGCTGAATTACTTTTTGCAGTACTGGGGTCACGTGGTCGGCGTGAGAATGCAGGCGAATATGCGCAGCGAACTTTTCAACCATCTGCAAAAGCTGCCCTTTTCGTACTTTGACGACAACAAGACGGGCGTTATTATGAGCCGTATGACAAACGACCTGTTTGAAATTTCAGAGCTTGCTCATCACGGACCCGAAGACTTCTTTCTCTCGCTGATAACGATAGTCGGCGCGTTCGTTCTGCTGTCGTTCATCAACGTATATCTTGCGCTTATCGTGTTCGCGTGCATACCGGTTATTGTTATTTTCGCCGTGCTTATGCGAAAGCGTATGCACAGGGTATACCGCCGCGTGCGCGTTGTGCAGGGCGAAATCAACGCCGATATAGAGAGCGCGGTTTCGGGCGTGCGCGTGTCGCGCGCGTACACCGCCGCCGACCATGAACGTGAAAAATTTGAAAAGGGCAACGCGGATTACGTTTCGGCAAAAAGCAAGCAGTACAAGGTAATGGGAGAGTTTCACTCTTCGATGAACTTCTTTATGGACTTTCTCTATTTTGCCGTCCTGCTTGCGGGCGGACTGTTTTTCTACTACGGCAAAATCGACACGGGCGAGTTTTTCGCGTTCGTGCTGTATATCACCGTATTAATCAGTCCCGTGCGCACCCTTTCCGCTATATACGACCAGATGCAGGAAGGAATTACGGGCTTTAAACGGTTTTGCGAAATTATGGATATCCCGACGGAAGAAGAGCCGGAAAACGCGTTAAAGCCCGAAAAACTGCGCGGCGAAATTGAGTTTAAAAACGTAACGTTCGGCTATAAAAAAGAAGACGGCGCCACAAAGGTCATTCGGGACTTTTCAATGAAAATCCCCGCCGGCAAAACCATTGCGCTGGTAGGACCTTCGGGCGGCGGCAAGACCACTATATGCCACCTTATCCCCCGCTTTTACGAAATAGACGAAGGCGTAATAAGCGTTGACGGCTACGACGTACGCACGCTGGACAGGCAGGCGTTGCGCAAAAATATAGGCATTGTGCAGCAGGACGTTTTTCTTTTCAACGGCACCATACGCGAAAATATCGCGTTCGGAAATTTCGGGGCGACGGACGCGGAGATTGCGGAAGCGGCTAAAAAGGCGAACATACACGACTATATTCAAAGCCTGCCCGAAGGCTATAATACGACCACGGGCGAGCGTGGCGTAAAACTTTCGGGCGGACAAAAACAGCGCATTGCCATAGCCCGCGCCTTTCTGAAAAATCCGCCCGTACTCATTTTGGATGAAGCGACTTCGGCGCTGGATAACGCGACGGAGATGCTTATACAGGGCGCGCTTGCAAAACTTGCCGAAGGCAGAACCACCCTTGTTGTCGCGCACAGACTTTCCACCGTAAAAAATGCGGATGAGATTATTGTGGTTACGCAGGACGGCATAACCGAGCGCGGCACGCATGAAGAACTTATGCGCCGCAACGGGCTTTACAGGGAATTGTACGAATACCAGTTTAAAAATTTGTAAGGAGTAAAAGCAAATGCTTATTGCGGGTATAATTATTGCGGCAATTGTTATACTTGCCGTTATCGGTTTAGCCGTAAAAATCAGCGGCGGTAAAACCAAACGGAAGGGCATATTTTATGACCACGGCAAAGAAATAAAGCGCAAAGGGGAAATAGGCGAAAATATTGTGGCGCGTATTCTTGGCAATACCGTTGCCGGAGAACAATATGTTATAAATAATATAACATTTGCGGACAGCCGCGGACGCTCCTGTCAGATTGACCATATTTATATAAACAGGCACGGCATATGGGTGGTAGAAACCAAAAATTATTCGGGGCGGATTTACGGTTGTGACGGGTGGCGCGAATGGACGCAGATTCTCGCTTCCGGACGCGAAAGGCATAAACTCTACAATCCCGTTAAGCAGAACGCCACGCACATATATATGCTTTCAAAACAATTAAGGGAACGAAACGTTTTTCAAAATCTCGTAGTCTTTTTGGCGGATGCGGATATCGCAAACGTACGGTCTTCCCGCGTGTGCGGCATCGGCGACCTGAAGCGAAGAATTAACAGTGATACGGGTACGTTTTTATCGCCCGTGCAAATGGAAAAATATTATAAAAGGCTGTTAGCTCTGAAAGAGAACAGCGCGATAAGCGAAACCGAGCATATCAGAAACATTGAAGTTTTGCAAAACAGTATCCGTCTGGGCATATGCCCGCGTTGCGGGGCGGATCTGGTTTTGCGGAACGGGCACAACGGTAAGTTTTACGGCTGTGCAAAATATCCCGGATGCAACTTCACAAAAAATATTTAATACCGTAAATTTGTAAACGAAAGCCGACGGCGGGAGCATTCCCGCCGTCGGCGAATTTCATTAAGCAATATATCAATCTTTTTTAAGCAGGTCGATTACGGCTTGCTTTTTATGTTTCGGCAGGGCGCGGAAAAGTTCTAAAAGTTTTGCTTCTTCGCAACTCAATACAACGCCGTCTTCGCCGTCCGAAAAAAATTGCGCCAACGTTATGCCGAACGCATTGCAGATCATTTCGAGTATTTCAAGTTTGGGCGGCGTGCCGCGCGTATATACCGCGGACAGCGTGGAATAAGTAAGCATTGCTTCTTCCGCCAGCCTGTATTTTGTCCATTGCCGTTCAAGCCGTAATTCTTCAATTCTGTCAATAACTTCCATACTTAAATGATATGGCATTTTTACGTTATACTTATAACACAAAAACGTAAAAAAATGCTTGACAATATAACGTATTTACGTTATATTATTTACGTAAATACGCTATGCGCGTGATACAGCCTTCCTTGGGTCCCACAATGGCGGCAGTACATAAATTTGTCTTGTAACCGTTCTCATTTTTTTCTGACTAATTAAAATAATTCTGGTTATGCGCACTTTGTCTGTCTTCTATCGCCCGATCACAAGGAAGCCTGTATCACGCGGCGGCGGACTATAAAACGATACGGGGAGTAAAAAATGGGTAAAAACAAATTTTTTAAAAAGTTGATTGTCGCGGGGCTTTGCGCGGTAACTGCAACCGCAACGTTCGGCGTGACGGCTTGCGGCGGCGATAACAACGACGGCGGCGGCAGCGACAAACATACCTGCAATTTTGCAACGGCGTGGTCAAGCGATAAAGACGGTCATTGGCACGCCTGCCTTAACGCAGGACATACGGAAGCGTACGTCAAGACCAAGCATACCGACGAAGACAAAAACAGCGAGTGCGACGCCTGCGGGTGGGCTTTGGAAATTAAGTACGCAACCGAAAAATTCAGGATAAACATAAACGGTTCGACGGCGGTTGCGGACAAAACCGAGATAGCGGCGGATACGGGAGTGTTTGCCACGGGCGGATTGAGCGTTTCCGACAGCGGCAAAAGCAGTATTTACGGCGGAACAGCAGTATCCTTTACCCACTGTATAAAGATGGGTGGAATTGCCAAACAAGACGCTGAAACGAAAGCCGTAACAGGCGCGCTTAAATTCGATATAGAAAAAGACAATTCAGTAATTGTGGCTTACGTGTGCGGCGGTTCTTCCAACACGCTCCGCAGCGCGGTGCTTAAAGACAAAGATTTCAAAGACGTTGAAAGGCAGTCTGTGGGCAACGGCAACCATATAACCACGCTTGTGTTCGAAGTTGAAAAGGCGGGTACCTATTACTTCGGCGGGGCAAGCGCGGGCGACGGCGAAAAGAGCGGCAGCATAAGCATTTATCATATTGCGGTGTGGGAAGGCGGCATTCTTAAAGAAACGGTTATCGAAACAAAAAACGCGGCGGAAGCAACCTGCACGACCGTCGGGAATATCGCGTATACCAAGACCGACTTCGGCAGATACAGGGACGGAAAGGGCAATACGGTAACCGAATACCAACTCACTTCGGCGGCAACCGGACACGAATGGAAATTGGAAGACAAGGCAAACTGGGTTCTGCCCAAAGCCGAAAACGGAACGTTTACGGAAGGCTCGCTTAAACTTCTTTGCGAAAACGACCACGCTCACGATAGGTCGGTGGTTCTTCCCGCGCTCAACAGCGGAAAGTATGAAATTCTGACAAAGGACGACTTGCCCGATTTGGAAGACGGTCAGGTGATATACGCATACGCAATTCCAGATACCGAAAACAAGGACGGTGAAGCGGTGACCGCTCAGTTTACCGCCGTTGAAGTGGAACAGATAAAATACAGATACGAAACCAAGTATTCCAATATTTTAAACGGTACGGTCGGCATAGGTAAGGAAAATAAAACCGCTCTGGCGGACGGCATAAAAATTTACGGAATGACCAACAACACGACCGAAGTTACGGCTTGGGACGGCAAGTACAGCGTAACCGCGGCAGGCAATACCCTGACCGTAACAGATAAAGGTTATGACAGCGAAACTGAAAGCGGAAAATCCGCGCTGGCGTTTCTGGTGTTTGACGAAGGGTTGACTTCGGGCGTGTATAAGGTTGAAGGAAGCATAAGTTTGTCCAATTACGGCAACGGAACAACTTCGGATTCCGCTACGGGCAACTGGAGTCCGTTACAGCTCATCAGCAATGACTCAACCGATAAGGCGGATACGTTTGCCACGCTCAGGACAAGCAAGGATAAAAAGCTGGGCGTAGCGAACACTACGGACGGTGACGCCGTGCAGGGCAACGGATTCGCCTATGCGGCGGGTACCGAATACTCTTTCGAGTTTATGGTAGACCTGGACAGTAAAGAAGTTACTCTTACTTTAAAGAACGGAACAAAAGAAGAATATAAACAGACCGTCTTCATCACCGCGGAAAGCTGGAAAGGACTCAAAATCCAGACAGCGGACAAAGCGGACAGAACGGTGGTTTTGAAAAATCTTGTAATTTCCCAACGCGTAGTTGACGAAGGATAATAAAAATAAACGCTTTACCGCGCGGCTTAAAGCCGCGCGGTATTTTTGTTAGGCGCCGGATATGCCGTAAGTAATCGGGCGCTGACCCGATAAAGATACGCAGTTAAACGGGTATCTGAAATATTGCAACGACCGCGGTTATCACGAGCGGTATTGTAATCACGCTTAAAATAGTGTTGGTCACAAAGGCGGCGGTCGCCGTTTCTTTGTCTCCGTCAAAAGTTTCCGCCATTGCTACGACGGACGCGGCTGGCGACATTGCCATTGCAATTACGGGTGCAAGGTAAACGTATTCTTCAAAACCGTATTCCGCGCCCTTGCCGAAAAATCCCGCAAAGGGCAATACAATCAACAGCGTAAGGAAGGGCGCGGCGACAAGCCGCAGAGCGCCGCTTACGTATACGCCTTTTTTGCAGAACAAACTTTTTGCGGGCGTTTCGGCAAGCCGTATCCCCACTATAATCATTGAAAGGGGCGCGGTGCAGTAACCCAGATACTTGGGGAATATCCCAATGCCCTTCACTGCGTCTATCATAAAAAAGTTTATTTGCGGCACAAAAAACAAAACTGCCGAAACCACGCTTGCAAGTATCGCGGGGTTAAGCAAAATTTTCTTAGGGCGTATCTGTTTAAAGTCGCCCGTTATGAGAACCACGCCAACCGTCCAGCACAGTATTATGAACGCGACGTTAAAGACCATAATGTACATAGTCGCAAGCGGGTTGCCGTCGGTAAACGCTTCCGCAAACGGCACGCCCAAAAATCCGCAGTTTGAAAATACCGCTATGTAAGAGTATACTCTCGCCGCGCTCTTGTCCCTTGCTTTTATAAACACCAGCTTTGAAACGCCCAGCATCAGAAAGAGCGACGCGGCGGCAAAGGCAAAGGATATGCCGAAGTTTTTAAGCAGGACAAGGCGGTCAACCGCGGTCACTATTTCAAATTCCGTTTCGGAAAATACGCAGAAAGATTTGACGACCAGCGCGGGCTGGCAGACGTACAGCAACACGTTGGAAAGGGTATATGTGCCGCCTTCGCCTATCATTTTCAATTTTTTCAGCGCGAACCCCGGCACGGCAAACGCGGCAAGCACCAGCATTATTATCAAAACTTTCAGATAAATCATTCCCATAATAAACTACGTCCGTTTCTGTTTTGTTGCGAATTAATAATATACTTCTTCGATTACGCCGCCGCCAAGGCAGGCAACGCTGTCGTAAAACACCGCATACTGTCCTTCGGTCACGGCGCGCTGGGGCGTGCCGAATTCAACAAAGGCAAAGCCGTCTTTCAGGTTCACTTTCACGCTCTGCTCCGTCTGGCGGTAGCGGAACTTGGCAGTGCAGTCAAATGACGCGGCGGGGTCAAAACCAATCCAGTTCAGTCCCGAGACTTTGCAGGCTTTGGAGTACAGCGGACTTTCGTCGCCGTGCGATACGTAAAGGATATTGTTTTTCAGGTCCTTTTTAACCGCAAACCATCTGCCTTCTTCCCCCGCTCTGCCTCCGAGGTCAAGCCCCTTGCGCTGCCCCACGGTGTAGTACATAAGCCCTATGTGCGTACCCACTTCTTCGCCGTCAAGGGTGAGAATTTTTCCGCTCTGCGCGGGCAGATAGTTCTGCAAAAATTTTCTGAAATTGCGCTCTCCGATAAAGCATATCCCCGTGGAATCTTTTTTTGCGGCGGTGGAAAGCCCGTATTCTTCCGCAAGTTTTCTTACTTCGGATTTGGGCAAATCCGCAAGGGGGAACAGCACGTTTTCAAGCTGGCGTTCGCGAACCTGGTTTAAAAAATAGGTCTGGTCCTTGCCCGCGTCCGCGGCTTTCAGAAGGCGGTGTCTGCCGCCCGTATGTTCTATTTTGCAGTAATGCCCCGTGGCGACGAAGTCCGCTCCCATACTCAGCGCGTAGTCGCGGAATGGTCCGAATTTTATCTCGCGGTTGCACAGCACGTCGGGGTTGGGCGTTCTGCCCGCGCGGTACTCTTCAAGGAAATACGAAAAAACTCTCTCGTTGTACTGCTTGGCAAAATTTACGCTGTAATAGGGGATATCCAGCGCCGAGCATACTCTCTGCACGTCGGCATAGTCGTTTTCGGCGGAACACGCGCCGCGCGCGTCCTGCTCTTCCCAGTTAAGCATATACAGCCCTATTACGTTGTAACCCTGCCGTTTTAATATGAGCGCAGCCGCGGACGAATCCACGCCGCCGCTCATTCCCACGACGACCGTTTTAGACATTTTTCACACCGTTTAAATTTTTTTGATTTTAAAATTATTATATCACGCCGCCGTAATATTTGCAATTAATTTGTTTTGTGGTATAATACCCGTATGGATTTGCCGCAGGACGATTTTATTTTACTATCCTATATAAACACCAAACTGCGCGACGGTTACTGTTCGCTTGCCGCGCTTTGCGAAGATTTGGATTTGCCGGGCGAAAGCATTGTTTCAAGGCTGGGCAATCTGGGTTACGTCTATGACGAAAAATCAAACGCCTTTACAAGGCAATAACAGTCTGTAAAAATTGCAACTTAATAATATGCGCCTGTAGTTCAATTGGATAGAACGTTCGCCTCCGACGCGAAAGGTTTCCGGGTTCGAGTCCCGGCAGACGCACCAAACGCAACCTAATTCGAATACTTACTGAAAGTATCGGGTTAGGTTATTTTCTTTTATATGCAAATTTAAGCGCAAGCGCCATTTTGAGTTTGCCTATAATACAGTTGAAAATAAAGTGAATTTGTGATACATTATTTTTATGGTAATTTTAATTTCGGGAACAACGCATACGGGCAAAACAGCTTTATCGCAACGGCTTATGGAAAAATATAAAATTCCGTATTTTTCTATTGACCATTTAAAAATGGGGTTAATCAGAAGCTGTAAAACTTCGCTTACGGTAAATGACGATAAAGGACTAACGCCGTATCTGTGGTCGATAGTAAAGGAAATGATAAAGACTGCAATAGAGAACAAACAAAATATTATAATAGAAGGTTGCTATATTCCATTTGATTGGCAAAAAGATTTTGACGAAAGTTACTTGCAGGAAATCAATTTTTTTTGTCTTATTATGACTACCGAATATATCGAAAATAACTTTTCGGAAATTTTAAAATTCGAAAGTATTATTGAAAAGCGTATTACAACCGACATAAACAAGGCTGATTTGATAGCAGACAATAAAACGAATTTAAAACTTTGTAAAGAATATGATTTGGAATATATCTTAATTGATAAAAATTACAAAATAGAAATTGAGTTATGATTATACGACAATATAAAAATAAAGATTGCAATATAGTGTCAAAATTATTTTATGAAACAGTCCATTCCGTCAACGCAAAAGACTATACGGTGGAACAGCTTTCAGTTTGGGCAAATGATGCCGACAGCTTAAAAGCACGGCGTAACGATTTATTAAAACAACATACTTTAATCGCCGAAATTAGCGGCGTTATTGTCGGTTTTGGCAGTATCGATAAATCGGGATATTTAGACTTGCTTTTTGTACACAAAGATTATCAAAAACAAGGCGTTGCCACAGCTTTATGTAATGGATTAGAGAAAGATTTATCAATAATAAAGACTTATTCTTCAATTACTGCAAAGCCGTTTTTTGAAAGGCGTGGGTATGTCGTAGTTAAAGCACAAGAAGTAGAGCGTTTAGGCGTTAAACTGAAAAACTATGAAATGCAAAAGAAAAACGCAACCTAATATTCGAATTAGGTTGCGTATGGTGCACCATTTAAGAAAAATACGAACCGCCCGGGGAAACGGTTCGTATTTTTTGTTGCAGATGATTATTCTTGGAATAAGAATCAAATTGTAGTCATATAACTGTTTAAAACGTTGCCGATGACGGAAATCTGAAATGTGCACATAGCATAGGGGCGATATGGTTTATGCTCACGAATTTGCGGGATACATTGATTATCTTATTGGAACGGAAGGTTAACATATTTCCCGGATAAGAATATTCTAATTCTCTGTTTCCGAAAAATATTCCCATATGTTATCGGGAAACGGAACTATATGCAAAATTTGAAAGGATTAATTAAAAATAAAAACAAGACCTACATTGTCGCCGCTTGTAAACATTTTAAAAAAAGCGTCATATCATACAGTAAGATACAATTTAACAGTTTTATAAAATTTCTCTTTTAACTACTACATATCCGGCTCCCATAGCGGGGGCGTTTATGTAGTATTTTTTTAAGGAGCATATTTTATGAATATAGAAAACCGTTCAAACGTTACTTACAACGCAGTAGAACCCAACAAACCGGGCGTTCCCGGCAGTCTTACAAGTAATACGGTAAGTACGGAAGTGCTGTCCGACGCAATTACGAAAGTTATGACGGTAGACAAAACTAATGCCAAGGCGGGGGAAACCGTTCGCAATACGGTAACGATTACAAACAATTCGTCAGCGGTTTTAACTCCGGCTTTTATCATAAACCAGGCGCCCGACGGAGCAAGTTTCGTTGACGGAAGCGTCAAAATAAACGGAGTCGCAGTCCCGGCAGACCCTGTATCGGGAATTACTCTTCCCGTGTTAAACCCCGGCGAATCAATCACGGTGGAGTACGATATGAAAATAAACAGCTCTTCGGCGGTAACCACTGTGACCAACTCTGCCGAATTCCGATACGACGTGGGAGACCCTGTAAGCGGCATAATCACAACTTACACCGAACCCACGAACGCCGTGTCTATTAACGTTATTACCGCTAAACTCAGCGTTGTAAAGAGCGTTGACAAGGCGTTTGCGGTCAAAGGCGAAGTTCTGACTTACACGGTAACGTTTACCAACGACGGCAACATACCCATACAAGATATTTATTTTACCGACGAAATTCCCCAAGGCACTACTTTTGTGGAAGGTTCCGTGTTAATTAACGGACGCAGCATTCCCGCCTACCGTCCCGAAACAGGTTACAACGTAGCAAACTTGCCGCCCCGTGACAGCGCCACTACGAGTTTTCAGGTAACGGTAGATTAATTAAGGGATACGGCTATGTTGATACCCAATAAAATAAGCGTAACTTACGGCGCGGCAACGCCCGACGGTAAAAGGGTTTTGCAATTTGCGGAGAGCAACGCGGTAAGCACGGAAGTTTTGAGTTATTCCGTTTTGAAAGAAATCCGTACAGATAAAATTACCGTCCGCGCTGGCGAAAACGCGCGCGTCACCGTGACCCTGACCAATACTTCGGCGGCAAAACTTTTAAACAACTTATTTACGGCTCTGCAGCCCGGCAATGCAAATTTTGTGGCGGGCAGCGTAAAAGTGAACGGCGTTGCGCAGCCCGAAGCAGATTTTACGGCGGGCTTTGACCTTCCCGATCTTGAACCGGGCGGAACGGTTATTATAGAATATAAAATAAAGGCGTTTAAACCGGATACCGCCGCGCGGCACTTCGCCACGCTTTATTTTACGGTAGACGACCCAGAAAGGGGCTACGTAGACTACTACGAAAATACGGAAACGGTTGAGATTAGCGTGATTGCGGGCGAAGTAAACGTTGCGGGGCAGATTGTTATACGGACCTTTTACAACAACCGGTGCCGCTTTATCTGTTGTCCTTGCCCTGGTTTTTGCGGCTGTTGCAATTTTTGCGGTAATTTCCGTTATTAAATAAACAGTTTATAAAAAACGACTCCCGTTTACCGTAGTTCTCATAGGGAATGTTCGGTAAACCGCAGGATGTAGAGATTAAGGCGTGGCATTAAGCCGCGCCTTTTCTTATATTTTTCACTGTGTGGACGAACTTGGCTACTCGTAGCATAGTGAGATATAGATATGTTTTATATATCTCGCAAAAATTCAATCGGTTGCGTTCGTTAATTTATCGTGCTATAATGATTGCACGATAAACAGTAATTTGGAGTTGCAAAAAGGAGAATGGCAATGAAAGACAAAGAAATGACTTTTAAAGAAAAGTTGAACGTAATGGAAAAATTCGGTCTGCAAAAAGAATGGGCGGAGTGGGAATTGAAATTGGAAAACGAATATTTTGCCGTTCTTCCTTCTTTTCGCTTTTTAAAGCCGATTAGTGACCACCTTGAATTTCATAGGGGCGGTTTTGCAAATATGATAAAAGAATACATAGAGCAAGGCGTCCTTGACGAAAGAATTCCCGAAGTATCCGCGCTAATAAAAGAAGGTGCTTCGATAGAAAGCATAGAAAAATTTGCATTTGAAAGAGTTCAGGAAGCCGTTGAGTGCATCTTATATCAACTCGGCGACCAAGAGTCTGCGGAATACGCAGACGTTTTCGACGAAATAGATTGTTCAAAAATAAAAAAGATGCGCCTTATGGAAATCAATGACGACGGAACGCCGACGGGGCGGCGCGCTATCGAGCTTCACGGAAAAATTCCGTTTTCCGATATGGAAGATTGACCGTGTTGAAATAATATCGCTATATGCAGTAAGAAAAAATTCGACAAATAATATTATGGATTGTATCGAAGTATTCAGACAAGCTGAAAAAGAAATTGCGGAAAGCGGAAAACTCAGTCTGACCGCACGGCGAAAAATTTGGCAGACTATGGGTTCACTCGAACCGCGCAAACGCGATTCGTTAAAGCCGCGTTCATTGACGGAACCGCTTAAAAAGCGTGCGTACCTTGCGCTTGCATGTGCGCAAAAAGTAATGCCTATGTGGTGTTCTGTCTACCCCGATGACAAAAGTCCGCAAAATTTAATTAAAAAGAGCCTTGCTTACTTAGACGGTAAAATAACGATTAAAGAATTGCAGTTAGAACGGAAACAATCTACTATCGACGATTTCATGAACGCCATCGATGAATACAGGAAATCCGCCTCGGCCGCTGTCGCCGCTTGGGATGCAATGGTCGTAGCTTTGGAAGACGAGTCATATTTAGAGCCGTGGGACAGCGACTTGACTGATGAAGATATAGACGCATACGAAAGAGATGCGGCAAAAGAAGCGTGTGTCGCATGGAGCAACGCTTATACCGACGGCGACAACGGAAAATATGTTGTACGCGAAATGCGCTTTTGGGCATGGTATTTGGAAGAAGCCGCAAAAATTGCGGGCTTGGAAAATTACCGTTTCCCGCCCAGATATATAAAAGCGTTTAAGGAAAAACAAAATCCACCGAAGCCCGTACCCGAAGAAGTAACGCTTGAAAGCTTTTGCGAATTTTTGGGTGTCGGCGAATACGTCTACAATATAAAAGGCGAAAGCGAAATTACATATTACAACAAAAAAACCGACAAGTACGACAAAACCGAATATTTCGATATCTACCAAATTACGGCAAGACTGCCGCAAGAATACGGTATTTGCCCTGTTTGTAAAAAACCGGTTTATAATATCGAATGTTTTTTTGCAGACAGAGGTCTTGACTGGGACGAGTTTGCTGTCCCGAAAAAATATCCGCAAATTGACATAACGCGTTTATGTTTACAATTTAGATGCCCCGACCACCCCAAAGAATGGATTTATAATATTCCGAACGGTTATCGAAATTATAAAGACGGGGTAAAGCGGTATATAAAGGGAGAAGGCAGGTTGGAGAAACTGCTGGAAGAATTAGAGCGAAGAACTGTAATAAAATACTGTAAAGTTTGGGCGGACGAAATTATCATAAACGGCAAAAATTGCAGTACGCTTGAAGAAATAGAAAACAAAAAAGAAGAACTCGGTCTTGTCGACACGGGTTGGATTGATAAAGCAAACGGTATTTACAGGCTTGATTTAAGGCAGTTTTTATCAAATTTTTTTGTTTTCCGCTTTCCTTTTTTGAAGTTTGTGCAATACACTAAAAATATGAATGATGATACCGGCTACAGAGCTGTACTTAAAGAAGATGAAGGCATAGTGGAATTTGAGGTAAGAGATTTCCGATTTAAATGTTTTATGGAAAACGGACAGCCGATTTATATGCAAATTGAACAGCGGAAAAAGTTATGAACAAAACGCAGTTGGAAAATTTGATTGAAAGAATGAATACCCCGCCTGAACCCGAAATCAGGGTTAGTAGGGAAATGGAGTCTTGGAAAGCAAAGCGTGAAGCGGAAAAATTAAGCGATACCGCTTTGTTGCCTATATTGGAGCAGATTATCGACGAACACCGTGGCGAAAGCGACGGGGAACGTGAAGTGCGTAGAGCCGCACGGTTTATATATGCTAAAATATTAAATAATAATTTTGACGAAAAAGGTTTTTCGTTTTTATTGAACGAGCTTTTTACCGAAACCGATTATTGGACTATCAATAGTATATTAACAAGCATTTGGTTTTTGGATATTCAGCAAGATACAAAACTATCGCCGCTTTTGAACTTTGCCGAAAATGCGAACCGCGAAAATTTGCGAATGCTTCTCAATATTTTAAGTGAATATAAGAACAAAGGAAACAAAGACGCGATTTCCACTTATCCAGAATTATACAAAAAAGTTCTCGGTAAGTCCGTACCGCTGAAACAAGCCGTTATAGATATTTTGCAAAGCCGCGGCATTAAATCAAAGGCGGATTTGGATAAACAAACAGATGAAGATGGCGCGGCTTTGTACGAAGATTTGAAAGCCGGCATATTGGAAGAGTATGATATTACTTATAAAAAGTTGGTTTCATTGTTAAATAAATCGGTCAAATAAGGAACGTAAAATGGAAATATGTGAAATAACGCTTGACGCCAAACAATATGACCTGTTAAAAAGTATGCTCAATTGCGACAGAAGGGCGGACTTAATAAGAAAAACACCAATCAACGGAAAAGAGTTGTTTTATGATATGATTCACGAAATATATTCGCCTGTAACAGACGGTTGGAGTACGCGCGAAATTGTGTTGAAAGAGTCTGCCGATGCGATAAACCTGTTACGATTTATGACAAAACAGATTTTCACGGACGATGAAAACTATTTTGTGCGACAAATAGGAAGGAAATGGGCGAATTTTCGTATTGAAAAAGATTGCGCACTTATAATATGTAAAAACTGTTAAATTTCAATTTATCTTTGTAAATAACGTGTAGTTAAAAGCTCTCGAACAAATTGTTCGAGAGCTTTTGTCTTCACTTGAAAGTGCAACTCTAAAAAATTTAGTTTTTTATCCCTATGGGAAGTGCGCTTTAACGGGGGTTGTTTTTTTGCGTAAAAAGCAGCCGTAAAGCGGGTTTGGAAATATTTGCATAGTGACTCCATCTGTAAATAAATAACAAATTTTGAGAAATATTAAAAAATGTATTGACAGTGAGAATATATTTTGTTAGTATAATGATAACGTTAACAGATAACGTTATCAAAATATTGTCGCAGTTGACAAAATCAGGAGGAAGTAGGGAAAATGAAAGTCAGAAAGATTTTTTTGATTTGTCTGATGATTTGTGCGGCTTTGTGTACCGTACTGGGTGTTTCGGCTTGTAAAAAAGACGAACCCGAAAAAACTTACACCGTAAGTTACGAGCGCGGCGCGGAAGATGCAACGGGAACTGTTCCCGAAACGGTAAGCTACGCACAGGGAGCAAAAGTAACGCTTGCATCGGCAGATACGTTTTCGCGCAAGGACTACACTTTTGAAAAGTGGAGTTACGACGGTAAAACTTACGGCGCGGGAGAAGAATTTACAATGCCTGCAAACAACGTGACGTTCACCGCAACCTGGAAGAAAAACGGCGGCACAGTCGATGAAAAAGACGAGCCTACGCTCACCGAGCTTGACTCTGAATTCTATTCGGCTGAAAACTGGGAATATATGACCAACAATAACGGCGCGGCTAAGGACGGCGGCGACGTTCCTTATTCTTTAAACGACGGGTCCATTAAGTTCCACCGTCTGAACCAGGCTGTCGAAATGGGTGATATGACCAACACGACCGCTTCGTTTATGCTGAAAGGCACCAACGATTGGAGCATCTGGTTCAATTCGAGCAGTAAAGACAACAGCAACAATTACAGTTACCGCTTGGCGTACGCATACGGCGGATTGAGGCTTTCGCTTTCGTCCGCGCCTGAATTGGCTGCGGCGGTTGTTTCGGACACCACGTACGAAAAGTCGGAATGGAACCGTTTTGACGTGGTTTTCGAAACTTCGGAAAAAGTCTGCAAAGTCAAAGTGTACGTCAACGGCGAAAGGGCAAATCTTGTCGCGGGCGACACCGTTCCGGGCGTAACCGTATCCGACAACGTAATGACCCACGTCCAGCCCGCTATGTTTACGACAGGTAACTATATGGTTGTAAAAGTATGGGAAGCACACAATTACGTGCAGATTAAACCCGTTGCAAAGGCGGCGGAAAAAGACGTTCCCATAATCGCCTGCATAGGCGCGTCCATAACCGAAGGCGCTGGCGCGGGCAACTTCTATACAGAGAGCTACCCCGCGCAGTTGCAGAACGTATTGGGCGGCGAATATAATGTAGTCAACTTCGGCAACAGCGGCAAAACCGTTAAACTCGATCCCGAAGACGGTGAAGCGTGGCTTGAACAAAACCAGTGGAAGGGCGTGCAGGCAATCGTGCCCGATATGGCTATCCTGAATATCGGAACAAACGATTCGAAAGATAAAAACAAACCCGCCCACGACAGTTTTAAAGCGGCTTACGAATATCTTTTGGACCGGATTCTTTCGGTGAATACCGAAATGAAGATATATATCTGTACGGTACCCTACGCGTATTCGTCCATTTACGGCATAAGCAACGACAACATACGCGACATAATCGCGCCCGTCCAGAGAGAAATCGCTGCGGAAAACGATTACACCCTTATAGACTTATATAACATTGTACAGAACAAATCGTTACTCTTCGGAGACGGCGTTCACCCCAATACCGCGGGATATGCTATGTTTGTAGAAATAATCACAAAGGTATTGGAAGAAGGCGAAGCGGGACTTACGCAGGAATTTTTAAACTACATCGACGAAAAATATAACGACCCCGTTTATAGCCTTTCCGACGTGCGCGGCAAAGTTGAAGTTGCGGGCGACGCGATTAATCTTACCGTTACCGGCAAACTCGTAATGGACGACGTTTCAAGGCTGCGCCTTGTCGTGGAAACGGGTAAGGATGGCGAACAGAAAGAAGTTTCTATGACCCCCGACGCAAGCGGCAATTTCAGCGGCACAATAAATATGGCGGAGCTTACAAGCACCGACTGGTACAACGTCAGGGTATATCTCACCGAAACTTTCTACTATTTCGTACGCCTTGCGGAAACGGACTGCACCGTTGGTCAGACCTTTAACACGGACAGCAAACTTGTCACGATAAAGAGCTGGGAAAGCGGCGGAGAAGCTACTTTCAGCTTTACCGTTTCGTCATACGGCGGCGAACTAATTCCCGAGCTTGACGTTACCGAAACCACTATGAAAACGGTTGACGGCAAGGTAATGCTAACTGTCAAAGGCGCCACAAACGACGGCGGTTTAAGACTGTACGTGGGCAATGACGAAAAGAATGCAAGTTATTATCACGCGGTTACGGTAAACGGAGACGGCACGTTCACAATAGAGTTCGACCTTTCAACGCTTGCTTCGGGCAGCGGCTGGTATAACGTAAGGCTTTATTACTACGAAGATTACTACGAAAACAATACCGAATATTACACCGTACTTTACACCAACGTTAAAAACGCAAACGGCGAAGCAGTCAAGAAGGAAGACTTCTTCCTTGGAACGGACAAAAAGATTACCGTAAAGTCGTGGGCGGACTGGAACCCGCTCAGCCTGTTGGTTGAAGATTATGACAGCTCATATACTGTAACGCCCGAAAGCGTTAAATTCGAAGAAGGCTATTTTGTTTTGAGCGGCACGGTTAAAAACGTAAACAACCTTTACGTATATCTCATAAATACGAACGTTGCGGGCAGTGAAAACAACTATGTTGAAGCGCAGATAAGCGGCGGCGCATTTACTGCAAAACTTCCGCTTGATACTCTTCTGGGTTACGCAAAAACGGGTACTCCTTTCAATTTAAGATACAAAGTAAACGACAATACGGCGGCAACGGTTAACGTTGCTCCCGCAGATCTGAATATGGCGCAGATTTACTGGTCGGGAGTGAAAATTTTCTATCTCGGCACGAACAACGGCTGTGCGGCGGTTTACTATACAACCGACTATACGTACGGTCTCACCAAAGCGGAAATACAGTCGGTGGACGGCGCGGCAACCCTTCTTCTCGAAGGCGTGTTAAAGGATGAAACCACCCTGCCCGAAACGGTTTATCTTCTGCTTGACGAAAACGGTTCGGGAACGGGCAAACAGAAAATATTGGCGCAGAATCTGGCTACGGAACCCGGCACGTTTAAGTTCGCGGTGGATATTTCCGAAATAGAAAGTTCAACCGATGTATCTGTAACCAACGGCGCGGCGTCAAGACACTACTATTTAAGACTTTATCAAGGCAACAACCTTACGGCAGACAATTACACGGGCGGTACAAAACTTGCCGACGTAAACTCCCGTTGGCTCGCAGACAGGTTGTTCAAAGAAATCACCCTTGTGGGCGACGGCAGCGGTTACTACTTTATCCGCAATACCAGCAACAATACCTATAACACTCTCGGCATAGTGCGCGTAGGCAAAAACACGGCAATCAAACTCGGCGACCTTGACGACCTGTCTCTCGGCTACTACACCACCGACAGCGCCACCGTTCAGCTTGCCCCCAAGGTAGACGCCAACGGCACAACGGTCACCTATAACGTAGGCGCCGGCAACCCTTCGCTTCTGGACCTTTCCGAAAGCGGCGGAGTCCTTACCGTAATGGCAAAGGCTTTGCGCGGCGAAACGGTGGTCACCGTGGAAGTGCTGTCCAACGGCGAACACGCTTTTGATTTGCAGTTTACCGTTAAACTTTCGGATGACAAAATTTCAAAGACCAACAACTACTCTTCGTTTGAGAACGCGGACAGCTGGCACGATATCGTCAACGACGGTAACGACGCGGCTAAATACGATTCTAATACCCAGTCCGTGCTTATGCAGTGGGGCAACTGGTATCAGGAAATAGGCGCGACCACCCATATCTCGTTCGAACTCTGGGTCAACGGCGGCGGCGAATACGGTTTTGAAATGTGGTTCCGTTCGGCAACTAACGACAAAACCGTAAACGGCAGCAAGTACGTGATGAGCGGTTACAACAATCCCATTACCGTTACCCGTGAAGACGGCAAGGCGCTTGCCAAATTTCCCAGATTCGCTGCAAACACTTTCACAAGATTCGATATAACTTTCTTTGACGTATATAATGAAGGAACACTTGTCGAAACGGTTGTAAATATTTACGTGTCTGGCGTAAAGGTTGCAAGTTTTACCGACAGCAACCCCATAGCTCCCGCAGACGGAAAGTATTTCGCATTGAAGTCCTGGACGCCGCAGATAGCTATACGCACCGCTTCGGCTTTGCCCAATCCCGACGCAATCCGCGTTGCCTGCGTGGGCGACAGTATAACTTACGGTCACGCGTGGAACAGCGAAAGCTATCCCGTATATCTTCAGACCGAACTGGGCGACGGTTACAACGTAGGCAATTTCGGTCACAACGGGGCTTCGGTTACGGGCTTCGGCGGTTCTTCGGAAAAGTATGCCGACCTGTCCGAATACAGCCGGAGCATAGCGTTTGCTCCCGACGTTATCGTAATAATGCTGGGCAGTAACGACGCAAACGGCTGGGCCAACGCCGCGGCTGTTTACGAAAACGAACTCCGCGCGCTGATAACCGCGTATAAAACGGCTTTTCCCGACGCTAAGATAATGCTTGTGACTTCTCCCCCGACTCTGGAAGGGAACGCGTACGGCATTCCCCATAACACCGTGGAAAACGACGTTAATCCCATACAGGTAAGCGTTGCGCGGGATATGGGCGCGACTCTGGTAGACCTGCATACGGCAATGGATACGGACGCGGGCGGGTTAAATCCTTTCTTCAGGGTAGGCGACGGCGTTCACCTTACGGTTGCGGGCGCGCAGTTTGCGGCAAATCTTATCAGGGACGCGATAAAATCACTTGCTTAAATGCTGAAAAGAGAGCTGCTGTTTTGGCGGCTCTCTTGGTTTTTGTAAATGATAACGTTAAAATTTGAAAACTTATTGACATTTCCGCCACTTACAGATTATAATTAATTTTAGAGGCAAATGATGGCAACAATAAAAGATATAGCAAAAATAACGGGCTGTTCGGTGATGACCGTATCGCGCGCTCTGAACAATCCCGAACTGGTAAAGGAAGAAACGCGCAACAAAATAATCGCGGCTTCGCAAAAGGTGGGTTACGTCCAGAACAGGGGTGCGCGCGCGCTTGTAAAGGGCTGTACGTTCAATATATGCGTATACATACCGGCGTCGCTGGAAGCGGTTGAAACCTTTGTCGCGCAGACGGTAAGCTCGATAGGCGAGCAGCTCGGCAATCTCGGTTACAGTCTTTCCCTGTGCCGCAAAATACCGGTATTGCATAACTTCGACGGGGTTATCGCGGTCGGTCTGAATATCGAAGACGAAGACGCGTTTATAAAACTGTCAGAACAAAAGCCTTCCGTGCTTTACGGCAACAGCGAGCGTTTTACAAACTGGGTCGACGTGGACAACTACCGCGGGCTTTACAAAATAACGGAACTGATTCTGGACAAGGGACACAAAAATATTGCATATATCGGAATGAACCATCACGCGCGGCACGTTGAACAGCGTAAACAGGGCTTTCTCGACGCGCTGAAAGCGCGCGGCATAGAGCCGCAGCCCGAAATGATTATAAGCACGACAAACAGCGAACCGGCGGGCTTTGACGCTTGCGAAAAATTACTTTCCAAAGCCCGACCGACAGCAATAGTTTGTTCTACGGATCTGATTGCCGTAGGCTGCATACACGCTTTGCAGCGGCGGAATATCCGCGTCCCTTCGGAAATAGCGGTGGCGGGGTTCGACGGGTTCGGGTATGAAAACACTGTGTTCCCGCAGCTGACAACGGTCAAACAGCCGTTGTACGACGTGGGGGTGCGGCTTGCGGACGCGGTGGTTAACATAATCAACGGGAAGCGGCAAAGCGAAGGAATATATATAGAACCGGAAATAAAATCAGGCGAGTCTGTGTGACTCGCCTTTTTTGTTACTTATTATAAAAATTTGTTAAAAAGTCAAATATTATTATTGACATGACAGGAACATAGTGTTATACTGTATATGATAACGTTAACATTTGTAAATACAGGAGGGGAATGTTATGAAAAAATCTTTATTAAAAATTGGCGCGACTCTTATGTTGGGTTGCTGTATCGCAGGCGCGGCGGCGGGCTGCGGCGGCGGTTCCGGTTCGGATGAAATCACTTTTTACCACTATGCCGTAACAAACGCTTTGAATACGCGGTTAGAGCAAAAACTTTCGGATTTTACCGAAAGTACGGGAATCAAAGTAAAGCACGTTCCCGTTTCGAAAGACAACTACAACGCGACTATTTCCACTAAGTTTACAAGTTCCAAAAAGGATATGGACGTACTGTATCTTGACCAGCCGCTTCTGGCGCAGTATGCAAACTCAAATCTTTTGTATAAGCTGGACGATTACGTTACGTCTTCTGCGGAAGAAAGCGAAACGGTCGCAGACACCAATACGGCGGGCTTTAAATTCAATAAAAACGCTTTCAATGAAAGCGCGTGGGCTACGACCGTCTATAAAAATTCGGTTTACGGCATTCCTTTGACAATAAATACTTCCGTGCTTTTCTATAACGTGACGACCATAAAGGAAGCCTGCGGACTTTCCACAGACGCCGAAGCAGTTGAAAAAGTCGAGGCTATAAAGACCTGGGACGACTTAAAGGCATTTGCCGCTACGGTAGACGGACTGGGTTCCGGATACGCGCTGTTCGGCGGTATGGGAAGCGGCGGCTATATGGGCTGGTACTCGCAGTGCTTTATAGGCGCGGCGGGCGGTAAGTTGTACGACGATACGTCAAAAACGGTATTGCCCAACGACGACGGTTCGGTTACGCGCGCTTTCGAAATGATGAAGTATATGTTTGAAAAATCGCCCGAAACGCTGTATAACTCCACAACGGGCTTCACCGGTACCACGTCGTCGCCCGCGGGCAAAGTTCTGTTCTCTCTGTCGCACAGCTCTGATATCAAGGACCTTGACGTTGCGTACACAACTTTCGGCGCGATACCTTTCCCCGGCGAAACCGCGGAAATAGGTTCGGTTTCCAATCTCGGCGGCGAAAACCTTGTCATTCCGCAGAAGTCGGTCAACAAGGATTCGGCGTTAAAGCTGATTAAATATCTCGTGTCGGAAGACTGTATGTCTTTCTTCCAGTCCTGTACCAACAACTTTGCCGCGGTTGAAAAATACGCGTCTATCGATACCTTTACCACCGACGCGGCTTCGCCCACGTACAAAATGTATTCGGTTGTAAAAACGCAGTTAAGCTCGGCGCAGGTCCGTCCCGTGGTCGCGGGCTGGATGCAGGTAAACGACAACGGTATACCCACCCATCTCAAAGCGTACGTTGAAGGAACAAAATCGTTTGACGACGCGATTGGCGCAATCCGTAAATACGCGGCGCAGTATCTGAAATAAGAAGGTTTTCGGGAAAATGAAGGCGCAAACCAAACAAAAACTTAAACGGAATGCGGTAGGATACGCTTTTATCCTGCCGCTTATCCTATATTTTATCGTATTCCAGTTGGCTCCGATGCTTATAGCGCTGTTTATAAGTTTTACAAACTATTCGTTAGAGCATCTGAACGATTACACATTCGTCGGCTTCGACAACTATATAGAGCTTTTTACCAACTCGGTAAAATACCCTATGTTCTGGTCGTCGCTTAAAACCACTTTCTTTTACATTCTTCTGACCGTACCGGCGAATATCATTCTCGCGCTCGTAATATCGGCGCTTCTCAATTCCAAAATCAAGGGTGAAAAATTTTTCAAGACGATTTTTTATATCCCTTCGGTTACGGTCGGCGTTGCAATAATGGTAATGTGGCAGCAGATGCTTGCGCCCGACGGTCTTATCAACCGGCTTTTCTCTTCCAATATAGATTTTTTGAACAACGAATCCACCGCGCTTTCGGTGTTTGCGCTTATGAGCATCTGGGGCGGGCTGGGTTATAACGTTCTGATAATGCTAAGCGCAATGAAGAATATAGACCCGTCCCTTTACGAAGCGGCGGAAATAGACGGCGCGGGACCTTTGCAGAAGTTTTTATACGTGACCGTCCCGGGTGTAATGCCCACGGTGTTCTTCTTCCTGATAACGGGGCTTATAGGCGGTTTTCAGGTGGGCGAACAAATGCTTATCATTTACGGCGATACGACTATGGTCAACAGCGTTTACACATACGTTTACGGTCTGTACTATACGATGCGCCGCGAATGCAACTATGCAATGGCTTCGGCAATGTCGTATTTCCTGTTCGTGATAATACTCATCATAACTTTAATACAGTTCCGCGTGCAGAACGGCAGACCCAAGTGGATGACAAAACTTATCGATAAGGCAAAGAGAGTAAAGGGGGAAGAAAACGTTGAAACAGTCTGAAAACCGGAAACTTCATTTTCCGCGGCGCGTAAACGTTGCTTCGGTCACTAAAAAGACCGCGATATATATCGTGCTTATCGCGCTGTGCCTGACCTTTATAATTCCGTATATCTGGATGATAGTAACTTCCCTGCGTACGGAAACGGCGTATAACAGCACAGGGTTCACTCTTTTGCCCCTTGACGAAAACGGCAAGTTTACGCTATATTTCCAGAATTACGGCGAAGCGTTTACCGCGCTCGATCTGGGTACGGTATTTCTGAATACGCTTATCGTATGCGTCGTAAACACGGTTGCGAATCTGTTTTTGAATTCGCTTGCGGCATACGCCTTTGCAAGGCTGAAATTTTTCGGGCGCAATTCTGTGTTTAAAGTGTGCCTGTTTTCAATGATGGTCCCCGGCACCGTTATGCTTGTCCCGAACTATCTCATATGCGACTTCCTTGGAATTACCGACAGTATACCCGCACTCATAATGCCGTTTTTAATGAGTATTTACAACATATTCCTGTTAAGACAGCAGTTTCTGGGCGTGGATAAGGAAATAGAAGAAGCCGCCAAAATAGAAGGCGCAAGCGTGTTCCGCATCTATTTCAGGATAGTGCTTCCCCTTGTCAAACCCATGCTTATAGTCTTGGGAATTACAACCTTTATGTGGAATTACAGCAATTACCTGTGGCCCTATATCGTAAATTCGGACCCCGCGTTGAGAACGCTGTCAACTTCTCTTGCGGAACTTATGGGCGCCGATTACGACATAACGGTAAAACTCGCGGGGGCGGTAATAGTTTCCGCGCCTATGATAGTCGTGTTCTTCATATTACAAAAGTTTATTATCGGCGGCACAATGGCGGGCGCCGTAAAGGGGTAAAAATGGCGAAAGTTTCATTAAAGCACATTTACAAAGTGTATGACGGAAAGGTAAAAGCGGTAAACGACTTTAACCTTGAAATAGAAGATAAAGAATTTATAGTTTTCGTAGGACCTTCGGGCTGCGGCAAATCTACCACTCTCCGCATGGTTGCGGGGCTTGAAGAAATTTCCGCAGGAGAGCTTTGGATAGGCGACACGCTGTGCAACCACGTAGAGCCGAAAAACCGCAACATATCTATGGTTTTCCAGAACTATGCGCTGTTCCCCAACATGACCGTATACGACAATATCGCTTTCGGGCTTAAAATGCACAAAGTGCCCAAAAACGAAATCGACGTAAAGGTAAAGGAAGCCGCCGAAATTTTAGGCATTACGGAATATCTCGGGCGCAAGCCCAAAGCCCTTTCGGGCGGGCAGCGCCAGCGCGTGGCTCTGGGCAGGGCGATAGTAAGGGAACCGAACGTTTTTTTGTTTGACGAACCCCTTTCCAATCTGGACGCAAAGCTGCGCGCAAAAATGCGTACGGAAATTACCCGTTTGCACAAACGGTTGCAGACAACTTTTATTTACGTAACCCACGATCAGGTTGAAGCAATGACCATGGGCGACAGGATAGTGGTAATGAAGGGCGGATACGTCCAGCAGATAGATACCCCGCAAAACCTGTTCCGCTGGCCAGAAAATAAGTTTGTCGCGGGCTTTATAGGCACTCCGCAGATGAATTTCTTTTCCGCGACTTTAACGCGTGAGAAAAACGGCAAGGTCACGGTTGCGGCCAAAGACTTTACTCTCACAATCCCCGCGGAAGAAACTTACCGCCTTGATGAAACCTATCTCGACGGCGCAAAGCCCGTGACTCTGGGTATCCGCCCCGACGATATAAGACCGGTCGTAAAGGCTAAAAGCGGCGCGGAAATAAAGGCGAAAGTCGCGCTGGTTGAAGAGCTGGGTACGCAAACCCTGATATACGCAAACACCAACGAAGACGAGCTTATGCAAGAAAACAGCGAAACGGCGTTCTGTTCTTCTATGGGCGAAAACCCGGGGATATGCGCAGGCGGGGAAGTGATTTTTGAAGTTAACACCGCAAAACTGCATTTCTTTGACGAAACCTGCGAGAGAACGGTAAAGCGCCGTATCCCCACGGTTACGGTTAAATGCACGGTCAGAAACGGCACAATGGAAATGCTGGGCGCGGCGCAACCGCTTCCGCCCGCGCTTGGCGAAAGTTTGGCAAACGGCGTTTATAAAACCGAAGTCCCCGCCGAGGCGCTTGCGCTTTCCGATAAGGGATATGCGGGGGTTATTGAAGAGATTGACGACCTTGGCAAAGAGCGTTATCTATACCGCGTATGTTGCGGAAAAGACAGAGTGTTCATTATAGACGGGAATTTGCACAAGGAAGGCGAAAACGTCTTTGTGACGGTAGCTGCTGATAAGTTGACGTTTACCTGCAACGGCGAAACGGCGGCGGAAGCAATTTCTTCTGTCTTCCGCCTGAACGGTAAATTTTTGCGTGTAAAAGAAGGCAAGGAAAAGAAACACTATTTCGAAACCGACGGGGTGAGAATAGAGACGCCATTCGGGTTCAACCAGAAAATGTACGACAGGGGAAGGTCCGTTTTCAAGAGAGAATTGTCTCTGGAAATTTCCGCGGATAAAGCGGAACTGTGTGGAGAAGGCTTGCCCGTGACGGTTGAAAACGTTCTCGATTACGGCGCGGTAAAGTACGCCCGTCTGCGCATTAACGAAAAGTCGTTCTGTATTCCTGCGGACACATTGCCCGGACAAAACGCGTGCGTTAAATTTGATTTTGACGCGGTAAAAGTATACGACAGCGCTCTGGATATGCGCCTGTTCTGATATAAGGGGAAATTATGAAAAAATTCAAACGGTTGGCTGCCGTATTCGTATCGGCGGCAATGCTTACTTCGGTCGCGGCTGTTTCCGCGTGCAGTAAGGGCGTTTCATACTCGTATCCCGACAAGGTTTCCGTTTACGAAACTACGGGGACAAAGGCAAGCCTTTTGGGGCGCAAATCTTCAATATCCTTTTCGTCGTTCGGCGAAGAAGACTATACCCGCCAAACCATATATGTAAGCACTGATAAAACATATCAGGAGTATGCGGGGTACGGAGCTTCTATGACGCACGCAAGCGCACATCTTCTGATGCGTGCCGACGAAGAAACGCGCGAAGACGTATTAAAGGATTTGTTTTCACGCGAAGGGGCTAATTTTTCGGTTGTGCGCATTCCCGTAGGGGCAAGCGACTATATCCCGGGCGACAAGTATTTCACCTGCGACGATTTGCCCGAAGGTCAGACGGACGAAGCGCTGGAACATTTCAATTTGGATAACGATAAAGATTTAATTGCCGTTTTAAAGCGGGTTAAGGAAATTAACCCAGACGTAAGCTTTATGGCGAGTCCCTGGTCGGCTCCCGCCTGGATGAAACAAAACGAATCCCTTCTGGGCGGCGGCGCGTTGAAAGAGAGCATGTACGAAGTTTACGCGGACTATCTTGTGAAATTCGTTTCGGAATACGCGGCGCAGGGGTTGGAAATTTCCTTGCTGACCCTTGTAAACGAGCCGGGCGTGGGCGCGCTTTCCTATCCTACAATGGATATGATTGCGCCCGAAGCGTCGCTGATAACTAAATATACCGGCGAAAAACTTGCGGCGCAGGGATTTGATACCGATATAGTCAGTTGGGACTTCAATTACGGTTCTTCTTCCGCCGCATATGCGGATACTTATTTCGAAGCGATATACGAAGAGGACGCAAAAACTTCGGGGAAGTATTCGGGTACGGTAGGATTTCACTGTTACGACGGCGACGGTTATTTTAATTCGGAAACGCTGTACGGATTAAAAAACGGAATAGAAAAAGTTTCAAAAGATTACAATAAGGCTTCGCTCATTACCGAAATTACCGAAAGCGCCGCAAGCAAGGACTTTGCAAGCAACCTTTCATACTCTTGCAAAAACGTTGCGGTAAACCCCTGTGCAGTGCAGACCGACGCGGACGACAACGCATGGAACGGATGCGGCGGCGCGCTTTATTGGAACTTCGTGCTTGACAGCGACGGCGGACCTACGCCCGCTTCGCACGGCGGAAACGCATGTTACGGGGTAATATCCCTGGACGAAGTGAAGAGACAGGGTCAGACGACTTACAAGTATACAAAATCTTCCGCGTACTATGCAATGGCGCACGTATCGAAGTTTTTGTATGAAGTGGACGGCGTGCCCTGCCGCGCGCTTAAAGCGGTGGTTGCCAACGGTATTCAGGGGCTCAGCGATATCTGCGTTATGTCCTATTACCGCAACGACGGAGCGATAGTCGTGGTTGTATGCAACACAAACGACCAGAGCGGCTCGGCGATAGACGTGGTAATAGGCAATAAAAAAATAAGTTACAATATGGTTCCGCAAAGCGTCGTAACCTTTGTGTGTTAAGGGGGAAAGATAATGAAAAAGAGAGTAAAACTCCTGTGCGGTGTTCTTGTAGCGGTTTGTTTTTCCTGTCTTTTGGGCGTGATCGGTTCGGCGTGCGCTAAACCTTCGCGCGAAGGGGAAAAGGAATTTCTTGCTTACACCCTATCCAACGTGGTGATGACGCAGAAAGGCGTAAATACTTATTCTTTTGAGTTTTCCGCCGACTGCGCGGGCGACGGCGCAAAGGTTTATTTTACCGAGAACGACCGCATAAAAAACAGCGATTCTCCGCTTGACGTCGAAAGCGCGGAGAGCGGCGGACTGGTGCGCTATTCGTTTACGAGCGATTTGCAACTCAGCGAAGAATACTATCTCTGGGTGGTCAGCGATAAAAAGGAAGTTATGCTTCCCATAACCGCGCCCAGTATGTTTCCGTCAATGGAAACGAGAGTCGCGGGCGGCGCGATATTCCACTTTAATTTCACATCGGGCGTATCGTGGAGTTCGTTCTGCGACCCCGACGGCAAGGCGGTTTATGTGGGCGACAACGACGTGTTTGACGAAACCGCAAAACCCGTTGCCGAAGGCATAGTCATAACCGAAGGCGACAGCGTTATCGCGGCTTCGAAGTTCGACGGGTCAAAGTTTTATTATTCGGTCACCACGGCGAAAAACGGATTGCTTAAAATCATATCTTCGCCCATAACACTTACTTCCGCACTGTTCAGCCAGATTACGGACATATCGGCGACCCTTAACACAAAGCCTTCGCTGGAAGTGGGCGTCGGGTTGGGAGAAAACGCGGATATAGCGCAGTCTGCCGATTTGCAACTGGTTATAAAAAACAGCGAGGGTAACGAAATTTACAGCGCGAACCCCGTGTGGAAAAACAATACGGCGAGATTTACTTTTGACTGCACGATGTTGCTGAAAGCCGATTTGTGGTACGATATTGCCCTTGCATATAAGGGCGCGATAATCTGCGACGTGCCTAAATTTTTCGGCGGCAGAGATATAGTCGACAACTATTTTGCGACCGTTGAAGGAATAGATTACTGCCTGACGGAGTGGAAGGCGGACGACGCGCCCGAAGAAGAAGCGGCGTTAAAATTGTATTTCAAACGCAACACCACAAGATATGCGGACGAATTCTGTCAGGAATACCTTGTGACGCTGGACGACAGCAACGGGCTTGTTCTCAACGTCAGGTTAAAACTTAAAGACGGCGTGCAAATTCCCGAACTGGCGGTTACCGGCGGCAGCGAAGAAAAGATAGTCGGCGCGCAGGGCAACGACGACGGCAACGGATACTATACCTATTCGCTGGATATTTCTTCCGCATTGACCGAGGAAGGGAAGTGGTACGACATAAGACTGTTCTTCGGCGACGTTTATGCCGAACTTCTCAAAGACTCGTGCATAACCTATTCCGACTTTGCCGAAATTTATAACTTCGAAGATAAAATCATAACGTTCTGCGAGTGGAACGGCATACTTAAAATAACTTATTCGGTGTAAAATATGATAAAAGCATTTATAACCCAGAAATCGAGCAACAACTATTTTAAAGAAGCGGGTATACGCCCCTTAAAGGACAATTACGGCGGCGGTGACTGCAACGTCGTTGTGGATACCAAACAGCGCTTCCAGAAGCATATGGGCTTTGGCGCGGCGTTTACCGAAGCGGCGTGGCGCGCGGTGAGCGTGCTTTCCGACGGCGAACGCAAAAAGGTGGTTGACGCTTACTTTTCGGAGAACGGTTTAAATTACAATATTGCGCGTATCCCCGTCCATACCACGGACTTTTCGGTCGGGCACCGTACTTACGTCGAGTACGGCGATAAAGAACTTAAAACTTTCGACACTTCCTGGGACGGCGAAAGATTTGAGTTTTACAAGCAGTGCCGCGACGTTCACGGGGAACTGTTTACGATAATAGCCCCGTGGAGTCCGCCTGCCTGGATGAAGGACAACAACGAAGCACAGCACGGCGGAAAACTTCTTGACGGATACAAAAAGTCGTGGGCGCAGTACTACTGTAAATTCATAGAAGATTTGCGCTCGCGCGGGATTACCGTGGACGCGCTTACCGTACAGAACGAGCCGGAAGCGGTACAGACCTGGGAGTCGTGCATATACACCGCGGAAGACGAAGCGTATTTTATACGCGACTATTTGCACCCCGCGCTGAAAGAACACGGGCTTGATTCCACAAAAATAGTTTTGTGGGACCACAACCGCGACGGCGTGATAAGGCGCAGTCTTTCGTCCTTTGCAATAGAAGGCGTGCGCGAACTGGTGTGGGGCATAGGCTACCATTGGTACTGCTGCGACAAGAGTGAAAACCTTTCGACCGTTCACGCGCTCTATCCCGAAAAGGCTATGTTCCTTACCGAGTGCTGCGTAGAACTGGCGCACGATTCCACCACGGGCAAAGCGTCGTACGCGGGCGTGTGGGAACACGGCGAGCGTTACGGCAGACAGATTATAAACGATTTCAACAACTATTCGCAGGGGTGGATAGACTGGAATATATGCCTTGACGAAGAAGGCGGTCCTACCTACGTGGGCAATTTCTGCGAAGCTCCCGTAATGATAGACAAAAAAACCAAGACCGTTTCATATATGTCGTCTTACTATTATATCGGGCATTTTTCCAAATTCATAAAGCCAGGCGCAACGCGCGTGTTCTGCGGAAACGACGCGCCTTCGCTGCTGTATACTCTGGCATACGAAAACCCCGACATGAAAAAGATTGTAGTAATTCAGAACGCTTCGAGCAGACGGCGGGATATAACCCTGACCGTGGACGGCAAGGGCACGCAGTTTACGGTCCGTCCGCACTCTATTATGACTTTGGTGATAGATTGAAACCCGACAAAAAGAAAGTAGGGGTTGCCGCAACGGCTTTCGTAATAATCGCCGCAATTATACTCGGCGGACTGATGTGGACGATTACGCAGGGCGTCCGTTCCGCAAAATTTGCGGGGACGCTCGGCACGGTAGTATCCTGCGAAACCGAAAAACTGGGCGATGAAGAAGTAAACGTAAAAGTTTTGGTCAACTATGAAGCGGACGGCGCGCTCTATGAAAACGCGTCATATATAGGCGATTTAAGCAGATGCTACAAAGGTCTGCAAATGAAAGTGTATTACCTGAAAGACGGCGACAGAAGTTTTGTCTACTCTAAATCGAGCGATTTGGGTTTTGCGTTGATAATGCTTTGTTGCGGCGTAGTCTGGGCGGGCATTGCGGTCGTCGTGACGGTGTGTCTGCGCAACGCGGGCTATTTCAGGGGAGCGGACGACAGGGAAGATATCGAATAAAACGGCGGTATACGTAAATGAAAATAAAAACATGGCTTGCGGTTGCGTTTTGTATTATATTGTCGCTATGCGTCTGTTTTGCGGGGTGCGGACTTTTCGACGGGGTTTACGAACCGCCCAACGATACCGACGGACCCGCTATAGACCTGCCTGATGACGGCGGCGAAGAAGACAAGGACGAAGACGGCGAACAGACCGAAACGCACACCCACAGTCTGACCTATATCAGTAAAGTCAGACCGACCTGCACAAAGGGCGGCACTGTCGCGAGATGGGAATGTTCTGTGTGCGGTAAAAATTTTACGGACAAAACCGCAAAAAAGGAAATTTACGATATTGAAATAAAAGCGACTGGGCATACTTTAACCCATCGCCCCGAAACGGACGCGACCTGCACGGAAGACGGCAACGTAGAATACTGGTCGTGTTCGGGATGCGGTAAAAACTTCTCGGACGAAAAAGGGAATACAGGTATTTCGCAGACCGTAATAGAGGCGACGGGACACACGTATTCGCCCGATTGGTCAGGCGACGAAACATACCACTGGCACGCGACGACGTGCGGACATACGGACGTGATTGAAAAAGAAGAGCATAAATATAATTCCGGCGGCATATGCGTGTGCGGAAAAACGAACGCAGACGAAAACCAGACCTGCGGAAAGTTTACATATAAAGATTTCCTTAAAACGGACGGAACGCAAGTTAAGACCAACGGCGGAGAAAGCGTTTTTCTGCGCGGAGTGAACGCGGGCGGTCTGTTTGTGACCGAACATTGGATGACGGGCTTCGAAAGGGGCAAGACGTATTCGGACGATTATAAATCGCTCACGTTGAAGTTTATAGAAAGGTTCGGCGCGCAGCAGACGCAACAGCTTTGGGCGGAGTACCGCGCCAACTGGTGGACGGACGCCGATTTTAAAAACTGCGCGGATATGGGGATGACGGTAATCCGCTTGCCGTTCACATATATGAACGTGGATTTTGCCGCGATAACCGACTACAATATGGCGGGCAAAAGTTACGATTTTTCCGCTCTGGACGAATTTATAAAAAAGGCGGCTTCGTACGGTCTGTATACCATACTCGACCTGCACGGGGCTTACGGGTCGCAGAACGGTCAGGACCACAGCGGTGAAATAATAGAGAACAAGTCCGACGTGGATTTTTATTCGAACGATAAAATGCAGGAGCTTACCCTTAAACTGTGGAGAGCTGTTGCCAACCGTTACAGGTACAACCCCGCCGTAGCGGGCTACGACATTTTAAACGAACCGGGCGAAAAGGGCGGCAGCACTTCCGAAACGCATTGGGAATTTTACGACAAGGTTTACAGGACGATCCGCGCCGAAAACGATAATCATATTGTAATGTTTGAGTCGTGCTGGGAGTGGTACAATCTGCCGGTGCCGACGCAATACGGCTGGACCAATTGCATATATTCCTTTCACCATTACGTGGGCGATAAACTTTCTGTCGACGGACACGTAAACAACTGGACGGAAAAGTTATCGGGAATCGCAAACCGCAATTTCGGCTTGCCGTTGCAGATGGGAGAATTCACCGCGTACGATTCGACCGAAAAGTGGGAGCGCACGCTCGGACTTTTAAATGCGCAAAAGTGGCACTATACAAGCTGGACCTATAAGGTCTGGGGCAATATGTCCTGGGGTATAGTCAATTTATCGGGCAATAAAGTCGACCCTGCCTCCGACAGCTATGCGGACATTATCGCAAAGTTTAAAAGACTGCGCACCGAAAACGGAAGCAAGTATACTTTCAAGGACAGCGGAAGAACGCTTGAAAGCATAATGCGGCAATATTTTACGGACAACGCGTACAACCCGCCCGAAGTCGCGGCTGCGGCTGCTGAATTCGAAAACGGGAATCTGGTTGTTACGGGTACCGTTAAAAACGTTGATACCCTGTACATATACCTGATAAATACCAACGTGACGGAAAGTTCTGACAATTATGTAAAAGCCGTAATTTCGGATAACGGAGCATACCAGGCGGTCCTTTCTCTCGATAACCTTTTAAGTTATTCGAAAACGGGAATACCCTTCAATCTCCGTTATAAGGCGGACAGTTTATCGGCGGATACAACAAATATCCCCTACGGTGATCTCGTTGCCGCGCAGGCGTACGGGTACAGGAGCAATATATTTACGCTGGCGGAAAATAACGGTTGCGCCGCCGTGAAATATACGGCGACCGCACCGTCTGTAATCGCAATGCGGGTTGGGTTCGATAACGGATACGTCACGGTTAAAGCAATGGCGGTTGGCGCGGAAAGCGTTAAGGTCATAGTCCAGAATACCGCGGCTACGTCGCTGTTTTTGTACGAAGCGGGAGAAATCGCTTTGGGCGACGGCGGCTATTTCGAACTGAGAATTCCGCTTGCGGAGTTCGACGGGGCAAAGAGCAACGCCAATCTCAATTTCAGGGCGTACATAAACGGCAGCGCTTCGGCAAGCAATATCACAAGGGGCGACGGCTGCGATATTTCCGCTACCTGCACGTATAACGGACGGAATTATAAATTTGTAATGAACGGGACCTGCGTTTCGTTTAAGTATTAAAATTTTTACCGTATGCGGCGGTTTTGGTTGCATTGGTTAAAAAAACGTGATATAGTGTGTACAGACTGAATTTCGGGGTGAAAGGAGTGTATAAATTTTCTTGCTGAATTTTATATTGTAAGTCTGCGGGGCGCGCTACCCGTCGGCTTATGTTTTGCAAGAAAGTTTAATCTTTATTCGCTGAATACACAGCCGTAAAATATGTTTAGTTTATTCGGGTTACGGGATTAATTTTCCGTAACTCTTTTTGTCGTTAAAGGAGGATTATTCATGTCGGTTATCAAAGTGGAAAATTTAACTTTTGCCTATCCGTCGTGTTACGGCAATATTTTCGAAAACGTGAGTTTTCAGATAGACACCGACTGGCGGCTGGGTTTTATAGGCAGGAACGGCAGGGGGAAAACAACCTTTTTAAATCTGTTGCAGGGTAAGTACAATTACGGCGGAAAAATTATTTCGTCCGTGCGGTTTGATTATTTCCCTTATACGGTGGCGGACAGAGAACGTATGACCGCAGACGTTTTGCGGGACGTATGTCCAGCCGCGGAAGAGTGGCAGTTTATGCGCGAACTGTCTTTGCTCGACGTCGGTTGCGAGTGTTTGTACAGACCTTTTTGCACGTTGTCCAACGGCGAACAAACCAAGGTATTGCTTGCTGCGCTGTTTCTGAACGAAGGCAATTTTTTGCTCATAGACGAGCCGACAAATCATCTGGATACACGGGCGCGCGAAACGCTTGCGGCGTATTTGCGCAGGAAAAAAAGTTTTATACTCGTGTCCCACGACAGGGCGTTTATCGACGGTTGCGTAGACCATATACTTTCGCTTAACAAGACGGATATCGAAGTGCAGAGCGGCAACTTTTCGTCCTTTATGACAAATTTCGAACGCAGGCAGGAACTTGAACGCAGACAGTACTGTCATTTGCAGACCGATATCAAGCGTCTGCAGGAGACGGCGCGGCGGACGGCGAACTGGGCGGATATGGTTGAAGCGTCCAAAAAAGGCGCGGCGGACAAGGGATATATAGGGCACAAGTCCGCAAAAATGATGAAGCGCGCAAAGACGGTTGAAGCAAGGCGGCAGAGCGAAACAGAAGAAAAGGCGGGGCTGCTTAAAAATGCCGAAATAGAAAGCCCCCTTAAAATTTCCCCTTTGGCATACCGTTCTGAGCGCCTTGCCGCGTTCCGCGCCGTCGCGCCCGTTTACGGCGGAAAAGAAATTTGCGCGCCAGTAACGTTTGAAATTAACGCGGGCGAACGCATTGCGCTGGAAGGTAAAAACGGAAGCGGCAAAAGCAGTATCCTTAAATTGCTGTGCGGATTGCATACGGAATATGCGGGGGTTATAGAAAGGGGTCCGGGTTTAATTGTTTCTTACCTTCCGCAGGACGCTTCTCGCCTGAGCGGCAATCTTAGCAGTTTTGCGGCTTTGCACCGTCTGGACGAAAGTCTGTTCAAGTCCGTCCTGCACAAAATGGGGTTTGACAAGGGGCAGTTTGAAAGGGATATGTCGGGGTTTTCGGACGGGCAAAAGAAGAAAGTCCTGATAGCAAAAAGCCTTTGCGACAGGGCGCATCTGTACGTCTGGGACGAACCGCTGAATTTTATCGATATTTACTCGCGCATACAGATTGAAAACCTGATACTCGAATACCGTCCGACTATGATTTTTGTCGAACACGACAAAGCCTTCCGCAACAAAATCGCAACCGCCGTAACAGAGCTGTGACCGCGCGTTACGGAAAAGACGGTTTTTAAACCGCGCAAAAAGGTTATAATTATTATATATAACAATTGCGGGGGCGGACGAATGTGTACTGCTGTAACTTATAAGACAAAAGATTTTTATTTCGGGCGGACTCTGGATTACGATTTTTCTTACGGGGAAGAAGTGACGGTGACCCCGCGCGCTTTTCCGTTGCCCTTTAAAAAATGCGGAGAACTCAAAAACCACTACGCCATAGCGGGTATGGCGTACGTGCCGCATAACTATCCGCTGTACTACGACGCATTCAACGAAAAGGGATTGTGTATGGCGGGGCTGAACTTTGTGGGCAACGCGCATTACAGTGAAGAGAAAAAGGGCAAAGTCAACCTTGCACAGTACGAATTTATCCCCTATATACTCGGCAAATGCGCCACTGTATCGCAGGCGTTAAAAGAGCTTGAACGCATAAACCTGATAGCGGCGGAATATGCAAAGGGAATGCCTGTGGCGCAACTTCATTGGATTATTGCCGATAAAGAGCAGTGCGTTACCGTAGAGTTCGTTAAAGAAGGTTTGAAAACTTATCAGAATTCCGCGGGCGTTCTCACAAACAACCCGCCGTTTGACGTACAGCTTTTCAACCTTAACAACTATATGCGGCTTTCAAACAGGGACGGCGGCAACGCTTTTTCGGACAAGATAAATCTTAGCGGTTACAGCCGCGGGCTGGGCGCGCTCGGTCTGCCGGGCGACTGGTCTTCGCAGTCAAGGTTTGTCCGCGCGGCGTTTGTAAAATTAAATTCGGTTTCGGGCGGGACGGAAGAGCAGAGCGTAAACCAGTTTTTCCATATTTTAGGCGCGGTGGGACAGCCGCGCGGCACCTGCGTAACCGACGGCGGCAGTTACGAAACTACGGTATATACGTCCTGCTGTAACGCCGCAAAGGGCTTGTATTATTACACGACTTACGAAAATCACGCAATTTCGGCGGTGGATATGTACGCCGAAAATCCGGACGGCGACAAACTTTACCGCTATCCCGTAATACGGCGTGAAAATATACATTACCAAAACAGGTAACGGGAGAAAATTATGTACGTACTCGCAATAGACCAGGGAACGACAAGCACCCGCGCGATAATATTCGACAAAAAGGCAAACATAGTCGGGCGCGCCCAACAGGAATTTCCGCAGATTTACCCGCGCCCCGGCTGGGTGGAACATTCGCCGCAGGATATAATAGGTTCTACTATGGCGGTTATCGGCGAAGCGCTCGCCCGTGCGAACCTTTCGGCAAAAGATATTTCCGCCATAGGCATAACCAACCAGCGCGAAACGACTTTGGTATGGGATAAAAAAACGGGCAAGCCCGTATACAACGCCATAGTCTGGCAGTGCAGAAGAACGGCGGAATACTGCCATAGCTTAAAGCGCGACGGCTTTTCCGAAAAGATTTACAACAAGACGGGTCTTGTGCCGGACGCATATTTTTCGGCGACGAAAATCAAATGGATACTGGACAACGCAGACGGCGCGCGCGAGCGTGCCGAGCGCGGAGAGCTTGCTTTCGGCACGGTGGACACATATCTTTTATGGCAGCTTTCAAAGGGCAAAATTTTTGCAACCGACTACACCAACGCAAGCCGCACAATGCTGTTCAACATACATACCCTTAAATGGGACGCGGAACTTTTAAGACTTTTCGACATTCCCGCGGGTATGTTGCCCGAAGTGCGCCCTTCAAGTCATTTGTACGGGTATACGGACGCGGGACTGTTTGCCGCGCCAATACCGGTATGCGGGGTGGCGGGCGACCAGCAGGCGGCGCTGTTCGGTCAGCTGTGCACAAATACGGGCGACGTTAAAAACACTTACGGCACGGGCTGTTTCCTGTTGATGAACACGGGTAAACGCGCGGTCAAAAGCCAGAACGGTCTCGTTACCACTCTTGGCGCGACCGCGGACGAAAAACCCTGTTACGTTCTCGAAGGTTCGGTTTTCGTGGGCGGCGCAATCGTACAGTGGTTGCGGGACGGGCTTAAACTTATTTCTTCTTCCGCTGACAGCGAAGCGCAGGCGTTAAAAGTTGCGGACAGCGGCGGCGTGTACGTAGTACCCGCGCTCACGGGGCTTGGCGCGCCTTACTGGAATTCGTCTGCGCGGGGAATGATAACTGGAATTACCCGCGGCACTTCGCGCGAACACATAATAAGGGCTTCGCTTGAAGGGATCGCTTACGAAGTGTGCGATCTGGTTCAGGCAATGCAAAAGGACGCGGGCGTAAAAATAATGCGGCTCGCGGTAGACGGCGGGGCGTGCGCCAACAATTTTTTAATGCAGTTTCAGTCCGATATTTTAAACTGTATAGCCGTCCGCCCGAAAATTTCAGAAACAACCGCGTTGGGCGCGGCGTATCTTGCGGGGCTTAACGCGGGTTGCTGGCAAAACCTTGAAGAGATAAAGAGCAATTTCGCGGTAGAAAGGGAGTTTGTTCCCGCCATGGGCGAAGCGGAAAGAATTAAACTTTTAAACGGCTGGCGCGAAGCGGTAAACAGAGCCAACCTATAATTTTAATACGCAAAACAAGGGCGGTCCGCAAGGGCTGCCTTTTTCAATTCACACATTCCGTACCGCAAAGAATATTATGGTAGTAAAACGCTTTTTACGGGGTGAAATATGAACTACCTGCTTTCGGTCGGTTTTTCCGCGGGACTTGCGGCGGTGCTTCTGGGCGCGGCGGCTATAATTCTTATTGTAATGATTGCCGAAGCGGTTTGTATGGCAAGGTTGCAAAAAGTTAAAAACAACAACGTTGATTTTAAAGCTGCGCCTTCCCGACAGCCGCCCGTATTTATCGCGGCGGAAGAGACCGACGGCGTAGCGGCTTCGGCGGAGACCGAAAAACCGCAGACGGTGACCGACGCAAAAAAACGCGCGAAGGGCGCGTATGACAAAAGTTTTACGGCGCGGCTGATTTTATCCGACGGGGATACAAAAGAGCTGTATTCTTCTTTGAAAAACGGGCTTTTGGAAAAGGGGTTTCAAAGCAGGGTCTGCCGGCGGTACGAAAGTTTCCGCGCGGTAAAAAAACTTGCCGCCCGCCTTGCGATACGCGGCGGCGGACTGTGCCTTTTTTGCGCGCTCGAACCCGAAGAATATCTTTCGGTTTCGGACGCGGTCAGAGATCTGTCGGACAAAAAAAGTTATAAAAGCACGCCCCTTTTATGCGTTTCTTACGCGGACGGCGGAGAGCGGGTTTCAAAACTGCTTATCGAAAGTCTCGCGCAAAAAACAGGCGTGCAGACGGCTGGGTACGAAAGGCGGGATTTCGCCGCGCTTTTACAATATGAAGAGTTTGAAACCCTGCTTGCGAAGGGGCTTATAACAGTAAAAAAACGCAAAGGGAAAACCCGCGGAAAACAACCGCGCACGCCTGCGGAAAAACCTGAAAAAACACCGGTTGAAACGGAGCGGGTAAAGCCTGTAAAAAAGGTTAAAAAAAGAGTTGAAAAATCCGCAAAAAAAGTCGTCAATTTAGACGCGGTTTTCGGTTGTTTCAAAGACGGTGAAAACGCAACGTTCGATGAAATAAAAAAGCGCGTTTTCGGCAATAACTCAAACGTAACTTACATAAAAATTCTTGGGCGCGGAAACGCCGATAAAAATATTACCGTTACGGCAAACGCATTTTCGCGCAGGGCGGAAAAAAACATATTGGACGCGGGCGGAAAAGTCATAATAAAGAATGACTGACCCGCGCATATGCGCGCTTTTTTGCCTGTTTTTTTGCCTTTGAAATAAAAAGTTTGAAATTTAACTTGCAAATAAATTTTTTTGGGTGTAAAATCAAACTTGAAAAAAATTTACGAGGGAAGTGAGAAGATGGAAACGTTTACAAAGTTTATGACCGACAACAAATTTCTTTTGCCCAACTGGTCGTGGATTGCAATTGCTTTGGTCGTTATTGCGGTAATCATAATTATCGCCTGTTCGGTGGCTCTCGGACGCAAGAAAAAACACGCCCGTTCCGCGGAAGAAAACGACGTAACCGCAGTTGAAAAAACCGAACCCGTTCAGGATGATGACGACGGTTTCGACAAGCTGATAGAACCCTTTTATCCTGCTCCCGAAAATACCGCCGTTTACGAAGGCGCGGCTGTGCGGACTGACGTAATTTCTTTGCCCGCAGAAGAGCGGAATTATACCGAGACCGAACCCGTCAGCGAACAGCCTACGGAAGAGATTGAATATCATTCCGAACAGGTCGGCGAACCCGAACAGGTTGACGAGATTACCTACTCTGCGGTAGTCACTCCCGTGACGGAAACGGAAGAGAAGACGGAAGAAAAACCCGAAAAGAAACCCGTCGCCAAAAAGTCTTCGCCCGCTAAAAAACCTGCGGCGAAAAAGACGGCTAAAAAGCCCGTTAAAAAAGCGGCTGCCGACAAGCCCGCAAGCAAGCCTGTCGAAGAAGTAAAGGAAGTTCAGCCCGCGCCCGTTGCGGCTGAAAATACCGAAAATAAACAGGAAAAGAAAAAGGTTGAAAAGAAGCCCGCAACCAAGAAGACGGCGGACAAAAAACCCGCCGAAAAGAAAGCGGTAAAATCAAAACCCGTAAAAGAAGAGACCGTTCCCACCGTCTCGGAAATACTGACGGAAGATATTCCCGAGCCTGTAAAGACCAAACCCGAGATAGATTCCGCAAAACCCGCGCAGGAAAACCCCGCAACCCAAAAACCGGAAGCAAGGAAGACGGCGGATAAAAAGCCTGCGGCGAAAAAGACGGAAAAGAAAGCCGCCGAACCCGTGAAAGAAACACCTGCGGCGGAACGTTCGCAGTCCAAGCCCAAAAAGGCGGAAGCAAAGAAAACGGCGGACAAAAAGCCCGTAGCGAAAAAGGCGGAAAATAAAAAGCCCAAGGCAGAAATTGCCGACGTCGCGCAGACGGTCGCAAAGGCGATCCCCACGGGCGAAGAAAAGGTTTACCACGTTTCAAAGCGTCCGCAGGACAATAAATGGGAAGTGCGTATCGAAGGCAGTTCAAAGGCTATCAAGCTGTTCAGGACCAAAAAGGAAGCCGAGGATTTTGCAATTCCCCTTGCAGGCGACAACACGGATAACGTTCGCGTAATAATCCACAGGGCGGACGGCAGACCCAAAAACGTAGCTTATTTATAAAATACAATATGCAAATTCCCCGACCCACGTCGGGGAATTTGTTTGACTTAAAACAAAAACGGGTATAAAATTATTAAGCATTGAGCCCGACCGCGCATACGGTGGACTTAAAGCAAATCAGACATTGACAGGGAGTGTTACCGTATGACAAAGATTGATATTTTTTCGGGTTTTCTCGGCGCGGGCAAGACCACGCTTATTAAAAAACTTATAAAAGAAGCATATGAAGGCGAGAAGATTGTCTTAATTGAAAACGAGTTCGGCGAAATAGGAATAGACGGCGGTTTTTTGGCGGAAGCGGGCATTAAAATAAACGAGCTCAATTCCGGCTGTATATGCTGTTCGCTGGTAGGCGATTTTTCAAAGGCGTTGCAAAAAGTTTACGACGAGTACAAGCCCGACAGGATTCTTATAGAGCCTTCGGGCGTGGGCAAGCTGTCGGACGTTATCCGCGCGGTGGAAAGCGCCGAAATCGGCGGCTGTAAAATAAATTCCGCCGCCGCGGTCGTGGACGCGGTGAAGTGCAAAATGTATATGAAGAACTTCGGCGAATTTTTCAACGACCAGATAAAGAGCGCAAGCTGTATAATTTTCAGTCATACCGACGTTGCGGGCGCGGACAGGACGGAAGAAGCGGTTAAACTTGTCCGCGGGCAAAACGCAAAGGCGACAATAGTCACCACGCCTTTGAACGCGCTTGACGGCAAAGAAATACTTGCGGCAATGGAACACGCCCGCACGCTGGAAAGCGAGCTTGAAGAAATGGAACACAGCCACGGACACTGCTGTCACGGTCACGACCACGAGCATAACCACGGCGAGTGTGGTTGCGGACATCACCACGGACACGGCGAAGAGCATGAACACGGACGCTGCTGTCACGGTCACGACCACGAGCATAACCACGGCGAGTGCGGTTGCGGACATCATCATGACCACGACCATGACCATGAACACGGTCACGGGCATCACCACCACGCAGACGACGTATTTGCAAGCTGGGGTGTGGAAACCAACAAATCCTTTACAAAGGGCGGGCTGGAAAAAATTCTCAACAGCCTGTCGGATTCGGATAAATTCGGCACGGTACTGCGCGCAAAGGGCATAGTGGCGGGCGAAAACGGCTGGATTCATTTCGATTACGTCCCCGGCGAAACGGACGTGCGCGACGGCGCCCCCGCATACACGGGCAGGCTGTGCGTAATAGGCAGTAAAATCGACGGCGGCAAACTTGCGGAATTGTTCGGCGTATAAAACAAATTTAAGTAAAGGAAGGGCGGTATGGCGCAGGAAATATCGGTTTATCTGTTTCTGGGGTTTTTAGAGTCGGGTAAGACCAGGTTTATACAGGAAACGCTTGAAGACGAGCGTATGGACAGCGGCGAGCGCACCCTTCTTTTAATTTGCGAAGAAGGGCTTGAAGAGTACGCGCCCGACAAATTCAACGTGTCGAACTGCGCGGTCGTAACACTTGAAGACGAAAACGAACTCAACAGGGAAAACCTTAAAGCCCTTACCCGCAAGTACAGGGCGCAGCGCGTAATCGTAGAGTATAACGGTACCTGGCTTCTGGACAGATTTTTCGAAGCTATGCCCGAAAGCTGGGTCATTAACCAGATGATGACCTTTTTCGACTCGGCTACCTTTTTAAATTACAACGCGAATATGCGCCAGCTCGTATTCGATAAAATCAATATGACGCAAATGGTGGTGTTTAACCGTTTCAAGGGCGAATATGCCAAGGAAGATTTCCATAAAGTCGTGCGCGGCATATCCCGCAGACCCGACATTGTGTACGAGTACGTGGGCGGCAAGGCGGAAATGGACGATATCGTCGATCCGTTGCCCTTTGACGTGGACGCGCCGGTAATCGAAATTGCGGACAGGGATTTTGCCTGGTTCTACCGTGATATGGCGGAAAACGGCGAAAGTTATATCGGAAAGACCGTGCGTTTCAAGGGTATGGCGGCGGTTTCGAAAAAAGTGCCGCAGGGGTTTATAGTGTTGGGCAGGCATATTATGACCTGTTGCGAAGCGGATATTGCCTACGACGGTTTTGCCGTCGACACCCGCGGGCTTTTAAGCGACGTAAAAACGCGCGACTGGCTTACCGTTACGGCGAAAATTTCGTATGAATACAACGATATTTACCGCGCCGAAGGTCCCGTGTTTACCGCCGAAAAATTAGAGCGCGCCCAGCCGCCCGAAGAGTCTGTGGTAACTTATTATTAAAATATGAATAACGCGCAGGAAAAAATTTATAACGAAGAAGATATTAAAAGCTGTATAAAACCGTTGTCAGGAAACGGTTTTATACGGCTTTTTCAGAATGCGGGCAGACGTTGGCTGGGCGTGTGGTATGCATTTGCCGAAAGTAAGCCGCGCCTTGCGGACTGGCTGTATAAGATAGGATTTTTTCTGGCGTTCAGCTTAAGCGTAACGCTGTACCAGTATATAATAATGACTTTCCTGCCCTACGCTTTCAAAAGTCTTAACAACGGTCCTGCGGGCTGGCCCATGATTCCCATAAAGGCGGCGGGCGGCAGAAACTTCACCGTTTTCGGCGACGGGAACGGCTGGGGATATTTTATCGCCTTTGAAATCGCGGTATTTACCGCGCAGTGCATAAACTTCCCCCTGCAACGCAACGTCACCTACAAATCTCACGGCAACCCGTGGGTTCAGGCGGCGTGGTATTTTGCGGGCTGGACGCTCGTTTCTGTCGGGACAAGTTGCATATGGGGCGTGTGCAACGCTTTTCTTCTTCACTGGGGTTGCCCGCAGGCGGTCAGCGGACTTATAAAAACTTTGCTCACGGGATGCGTTTCTTTGATAGTATTTTTCTTTATATTTATGGTAATTTTCCCCGACAACGCTAAAATTGCGGACCGGGCCGCAAAAAAATACGGGAAACTGGTTGCCGCGGGCGCAAGCGCGAAAAAACTGCAAAAAGCGGAAAACAGAAAAAATCTATGGGAAAGCAGGGCGTTGGCAAGCCGAGCGGAGCAGGAACGCCGCAGCGCAATTTCGCTGGCAAGCGCGCGGGCTATAAAATACTTTGCGTTTAAAAAAAGGTTCGGGCAAGCCCGAAGTCTGTGCGTTCGGCTTGCGGAAAGCTGCGCGCCCGAAACAAAACTTATAAAGGCGCAAGCCGAAAGGGAGCGTTGCCTTGACTTGAAGGAAAGGGCGTTTGTACAGGCTGCCGAAGCCGCCGCAAGGGCGGAAAAATATGCCGTTCAAGTTTGAAATTAAGCGGCAAATCAATAAAATAAGCGATAAAAATAAAAAAATGTCGAATACATACACAATATGTTGTGGTCGGATTACGCTCCGCCCACAATTTTTATTTTTTGTCGGAAAAGTATTGCATTTTTTATACCCGCGTAATATAATGATTATACCACATTTGCACAACTGAATATTTTGGCGCAATTTTTTATTTTTTTGAAGAAAAATTCAACCGCTGATTTAGACTGTTATAAGTCGCTGAATCCTTGAACGCAGGCAGTTTGTGTCTCTTGCAGCAGGGTTCAGTGGCGTTATGTAATTGTATTTTAAATTAGCTTAATAATGTTATTGCGCGTTTGTTGTGCAGGTGTGGTAACCGTAAGAGATACTACATAGCAGAGTGTGTCTCTTTCGGGAGCCACACTTTTTTTGTTGTCTTTTTGTCATTCTGAACGCAGTGAAGGATATGTATTCTTGGCTTCGCCCGGGACGGCAAAGTAAAAATAATTAAACCACGTCATCTGATATCCGCGCAAGCGGGTGCAGAGAACCTCTCTTAAACTTGCCGCCGTCCTGTGGTCGGCGGCAGGTGAAGAAGGTTAAAGGAGAAGATTATGAAAATTAAAAGCAGAAATTTATTAACGGCAATACTGGCATTGTTATGTGCAGTAACGGTCGCTCTCGGCATAAGTTTTGCTTTGCCTGAAAATAAAGCCAACTCGGCAATTGCGGCAAGTACAGACGAGCCGATTTCTATGAATGAGCTTGACACGCTTGCCCAAAGTGCGGGAGCTGACAATATGGTTGAATTGGTTAAAGACATATTGAACGGCACCACTCTTCAAGCTAATAAATTTGGCGGTCACGTGATTGCTTTCGGGGGGAAAGAGTGGTGGCCCGTATATTTTAATAATTCGGACGGTAAAGCGGTCTTAACTTTGTGGCTTAAAACTTCGCTTGGTAATTATGCTTGGTCTGACGGAACTTATTCAACGGGACTTGCAAATCCAAAAAGTAATAATTATGCTACAAGCTGGATTAATGCGGCAATAAATGCCGGTAAGACTTCGCTTGGGTATTATTACGGCTCTTATTCGAATGGCGCCGGAACAACCTGCACTCAATATCAGAATAATCAGAAATCGGCAAGCGCTGTAATGGCTCCTACGGATTTTACTGCTCTTGAAGACTTTGCTTCCGGCGGAAAATTTGATGAATACATATTAAATTCCGGCGACTTGGATAAAGTTTTTTTGCCGTCGGAAGATGAAGTAAAAACGGGCGGTATCTGGGGATGCACCACTACGCAGTGGGTGGGAGCAACATATTGGTTGCGTACCAGTCACCCTTCTTATTACGGGTGCGCTTATCCTATGACCGGTTCGGGAGTTGTCGGTTACGATTACATATATGCGCTCAGCGGTGTGCGTCCGGCTATCTGCGTAGATATTACTAAATTATGTAAAGTAAATGAGCCTGAAGATGTACACGTAATTTACAACGGTTTGACACAAACACTGGATAACGTGGCTACGGATAAGAAAGAGTGGTACGACAATGATTTAATGGATATAACTTACCCGAGTGCAAATGCCGGTGATATGAAAGATGTAGGCACATACTCGGTCAAAGTTGAGCTAAAAGCAAATTTAGGTTTTAGTTTTAAGGGGACACCCGACGAGAGTATCGGCGAAAGTGAGACAATAAGATATTTTGATTTTAAGATTAAGCCATTGGGTATATCTGTACCAACGGTGCAGAACTCCACGGTGACGTATAAGGGCGAAGAGTACGAGTTTAGTTTAAGCGGCTATGACAAAGACTTAATGAGCGTCCCCGGCGGCGGCTACACGTCAAACAACGGCAGCAGTATCAGCTGGGACGAGACGGCTGAGAAGTTCAAAGCAACGGATGCCGGCGAGTATACCGTGAAATTCCATATGGACAGTAAGAACCA
>CAJTQF010000002.1:61657-273575 GCA_910578565.1 uncultured Christensenella sp. | reverse complement strand
GAATAGCAAGCGTAGCGGCGGTAGCGCCGCAGGCGGTGCAACAGCCGCAACCGCAAGTGCAGGTAACAGATAATAGTAATAACGAACTGTTGCGGGAAATGCGCGAGCAGATGGCGGAGCTGAGAGCGGACAACAAAGCGACGCAGGCACAGCTGTTGGCGTTGCAGAACAAGCAACAGGTACAGCAACCCCAGACCTTGCAACAGCCGATGTATCCGCAGCTGCCTATGCAAATGCCAATGTCAATGCAGATGCCTATGCAAATGCAAGGTTATGGCGACTCGGGAACGCTGGCAAGGCTGGAAGCGCAGATAAACGCAATGCAGGCGGAGCAACGCGCGAGATACGACGCGGAGCAGAGAATAGAGCTGGCGGCGTTCAGGGCGGAGAGCCATGTAGACCGCGATTCGCGTCACAGCGTGGATTTAGCGGCAATGCGCGAACACTTCAACGGCGGAATGGGCAACTATCCGCAACAGCAGGGAAATCCGATAGACGCGCTTGGCGCGATAGTGGCGGCGGCGTTGAAGACGATAGGGACTAATAATGCGGTAACGCCGGTAGTGCAACCAACTGTAGCGGAGTTACCGCAGCAGACGGGACAGAGCGCGACGGTAACAGCGAAGTACCCGCCCGACGCGGTTGTGACCACGACTACGACAGTGGATACAACCAAGAACAACGCAACACTCCGCCGCGACGAGAACTTCGACATCGACGGCTTCTACGACCCCCTTGACTGATTAACTAAATAAAGCCAGCGGAGCTTTGCTCTGTTGGCTTTGTTAATTTATAAGGAAAAAAATCTTCCAGTATATGCATATTTTTAAAAAAATGTTCTAACGGCTTCCCGCGGGGCATAAATTAGGTTAGACTGAATAAATCGGAGGATAAGTATGAATCAGGAATTAGACTATGCCGAAATGCTTGAAATACCCGTAAGCACGGTAAACGTTGTCAAAAAGAAAAGTTTTTTCAAACGTAAACACGCCGCAGAACCCGCGTCCCAGCCCGAAGAGCTGAAAGAAATGGTTGTTGAAAGCGTAAACGAGCGCGTGGGCGCGTACGTATATGCGGAAGACCTTTCCGAACCGCCCAAACCCGAAAAAATCAAGTTAAAGGACAAATTTTCGGGCGCGGCAGCCGCGTTAAAGGATAAGGGCGGCAAGGTGCTGTTCATTGAAGCGGTGGCAATAGGTCTTATAGCCGTTGCTATTTTTGTGACAAATGTATTTATGCCTCACAGCGCAATTAATAATTTTTTGGGGCTTTTCACCAACACGGCGCAGGGCGAAGTGTCTGAGCCTGTGTATTCCGAACTTAAATTATCCCCCGTCGTGAGCGAACTTTCAGACGCGGAAGTTTCCGTTTCGGAAAGCGGCGTTTTATCTTTCACCGCCGAAGCAAGCGTATATCCAGTATACGGCGGCAAAATTTCCCGTGTGTACGAAGACGGCGACAGCGGTTTGTATACCGTTGAAATTGCGCACACTTCCGACTTTACCAGCGTAATAACAGGGCTTACGACCGCTTATTACGGAGCCGACACCAAAGTTGCGGGCAACCTTCCCGTAGGTTACAGCGACGGGTCGAGCGAAGTACGCGTTTCCCTTTACAACGCGGGCGCGCTGTTGAACTGCGTAACCATAACCGACGACGTACCCGTCTGGGCTTTGTGAAAATTACAGTTCATCCGCTGTTCATAGCTTTGGGAATTGCCTCGGCAATTTTCGGCGGGTTTCCCGTATTTATAATATACGCGTTGACCGCGCTCATGCACGAGTGCGGTCATATTTTTTGCGCCCGAAGGCTGGGATACGCGTGCAGTAAAATCAGCCTTATGCCCTACGGCGCGGCGGCGCTTTGCGACACGGACGGAATTTCTGCTGTCGATGAATTGAAACTGGCGCTGTCGGGTCCGTTGGTAAACGCGCTGATATGCGTAGCCTGCGCGGGGCTGTGGTGGTTTTATCCCGTCAGTTACGCCTATACAGACACGGTTTTTTCTGCAAGCGCGGTAATGTTTTCAATCAACCTTTTGCCTGCGTACCCGCTTGATGGCGGCAGGGCGGCAAGGTGCGTTTTAAAACTGTTTTTAAAAGAAAGGGTGGCAAAAATTGCGCTGCGCGTCGTAAGCGGAGTATTGGCGGCGGCGTTCGTATTCATCTTTTTCTTTGCGTTCAGTAATATTTCGTTTCTCGTTTTTGCGGGGTTTCTGCTGTGCTCGGCGTTTGAAAAAGAAGTGCCCATGTCGCGCATATCCTTTTCCGCGCAGAAGCCTAAAAGGGGGAAGGATATTAAAGAAGTTATGCTGAGCGTAAATTCTACTTACAGGGACGCTCTCCGCCATATGGACGGCAGCAAGTACGTGATTTTCAGATTTTACGACAAGGGCAATCTTGACGAAATTACCGAAGACGAGATGTACGAGCTTTTGCAAAAGCACGCCATTTACGACAAAATATTAAGCTGACGGAACTGCTTCCGTCAGCTTTGTAAAAATTTTTTACTGAAAACTTCAAACGGCACTTCGCCGTCAAGTACGTTTTTCACCGCTTCAATTCCGAAGTCAACGCTTTTATCGACGTCTTCGGACATGGCTGAAAAGTCGTATTTGCACTTGTAATTCTGCCGCTTGAAGCGGTACATAAATTTAGAGTAGGAAAAGTGCCTTTTAAGACAGCGTTCCACGCCCGAAATTGTTACAAGCGGCTCTACCTTTTTTATTGCGTCGTATACCGCGCCCGTACAGCGGAGCAGAGTTTCGCGCGGAATGATTTTGCGCCTTATGCCGAATTTGCGGCTTATATAAAGCCCCAAATCGTTTTCGAATTTAACGTGCGTCAGGGGCGAGCGGCGCGTCTTTTCATAGGCGTAAATTTTAGGATGCAGGGTGCTGTCCAAGGCGTAGTGGGTGGCAAACCCCGCAACGTATGAAGGGTTTGCCGTAATCAGCTTTTCGAAAAGCGCAACGGCTTCGGTACGGTGCAGACTTCTGCCGAGATTTGACTTGGTAGGCTTTATATTGTAAGCAAAAAACAAATCGCCGCCCTGCGCCCCCAAAAGGTACAGGGTTTTGTTTTTAATACGGCTCTTGTATTTGCTTTGCAGTTTTTCGTAAATTACTTCGGCGCATACGCCGTGTGAAAAATAATCGGGCACATTATAAGTTTAACCGTTTTCCGTAAAAAAGATACTGCTGCATATATCCCGAATTTTCGCCGAACAATTCTACGAGATATTTTGAAATTTTGTCGCGGTTTTTCAGCGTTCCGCCAAAGTCTTCGCGGTAAATTTTTTCAATCCAGGTATCTACGGGGAAGCTGTCAGTTTTGCCGAAGCCGAAAAGGGATATACAGTCGGCAACTTTCGGACCGACGCCCTTGTATTTCAACAGCTCTGATTTAAGACTCGCGGCGTCAAGGTTTTCAAGTCTTTCAATACCTTCAAGCGCAATGCGCGCGCCCGTTTCTGCAAGGTAAACGTCGCGGTAGCCCGCGCCCGCATTGCGGAAAAATTCCGCGCCCGCTTCCGCAATCGCCTTTGCCGTAGGGAAGGCGTAATATTTACCGTCAACGTGTTCGCCGAGTCCTTCGCAAATTCTGTTTATAATTCCCTTTATGCGCGGAATATTGTTGTTCTGCGAAATGATAAACGAAAATATCATCTCTTCGCGGTTCTGGTTTAAAATTCTCAGCCCTTTGCACAGCTCCGCGCTGCGCGAAAGCAGGGGGATGTTGTACGACTTTGCTTTTTCCGCAATTTCGGAATAGTCGCGGTCAAGGTCAAAGTACCGCCAGAAATAATCGCAGTCGCCGCTTTCAACGACCGTTTTGTTTCCGTCCGAGTAGACGTAACACGCCTTGTTTGCAGAGAGTACGGCAAAGCCCTGCTTATACGGAAAAAACCTGAAAGTCTGTCCGCAGTCAAGGGTGTGCAGGGGATTGAAATATTCAGCGTTAAAATCGAATTTCATTAGTATTACCTTTTGTTTTCGTATCGCAGAGCATAAAAAATACAGCCGCAATTTACGGCTGTATTTTAGCATTTTTATATACGGTTGTCAAACGAGACGGCTATCGACCCCATATTTACGCTTATGTCTATAGTCTTGCTTGCGCCGGGGACGGTTTGCGAAGTAAGGTTGGTTGAACCCATATCGCAGTTTACGGTTATATTGTATTCGTTTTTTGCGCCCGTCATACCTATTTCCGCCGAACCCATATCAACGTTTGCTTTCAAAGTATTGCAGGTCAGTCTTTCTATTTCAATACCGCCCGCGTCTACGTCGCAAAGCAATTTGTTGCATTTAACGCCCTTTGCGTACAGCGAACCCGCGTCTATATCCGCGTCGAAAGTAACGCACTCTATAGAACCTGTTTCAAGGCTGCCCGCCTGTAAAGTCAGTTTTACGTCGTTGTAATTTCCGTTACTGAGATACGCGCTGCCCGCGCTTATTTCGGCTGTAATGTCAAACGCTTTGCTCTTCGGCAGTTTGACAACCGCGTCGGGAATATTGTAGTGACCCCAGAACGGAGTCGCTTTCAGTTTTGCGGTATAATGCAGCGTGCCGCCGCTCTCCGTCAGAGATGTGTTGTAAACGTTTGCAACCGGGTAATCTATTACAACTTTTTCGCCGTCGTAAAATTCGGTCCTGAAAGAGCCGACTATGGTCATATTCAACGCGGTAACTTCCTGCGCCGATTCGTAACTCTGCATTTCGAACTTGGTGCGCATTGCGCGGCAAGCCGAACGGACGGGCAGGAGTATCGCTAAAAGTATAACCAGTACCGCGATTGTAACAACCAACGGAATTATCCAGACCTTGTTTGATTTTTTTGCCTTTGGCGCGGGCGCGGCAGCCGCCGTCTGCGGAACACACGCATTTGCAACCGGCATAGCGGGCGGAACCGGCGGGTTTTGCGCAGCGGTCTCAGCCTGAGCGGGTTTGTCTTCGGGTTTGGGCGTTTCCGCTAATATTCTCTGAGCCGCGTCGTAGGGCGCGCCGAATTCTTCTATAATTTCGCGTTCGGAAAAGCCCGCTTCGCGTCTGTCCGCATACGCTTCCGCGTAGTAATCGAGAACGCGCGCTCTCTCGCTTTCGCCGACGCCCAGAAGATTGTTTTTCAGTTCGTCGCGCCATTCGTTATATTTCATAACTTACCTCCGAATAATTTGTTGTGTATTGTAATAATTTCAAGTAAATCCGTCTTGCCGGCAAAAAGTTTTCTTTCGCCGTCGGGCGTAATTTTATAATATCGCCTGAGCCTTCCGCCGTATTCAGCCGTCCGCGTGGTTAAAAAACCGCCCGCTTCAAGCCTTTTCAGGATAGGGTAGAGCGTGCTTTCGGATATTTCTATTATTCCCTGCAAATCGCTTATTATTTTGTAGCCGTAGCTTTCGCTTTTGCTTATGGCATACAGCACGCATACTTCAAGTACGCCTTTTTTCAGTTGACTGTCCATACGAATACTCCGCTTTGTCTAATACTATACATTACATAGTATTAAAAGTCAAGTACTTTTTCAAGTATTTTTTTGTGATTTTTACTTAAAATGTTTTTATGGTAACTCTGGAAAAAAATATTAAAGGTATAAAGGACGTTCTGACTTCGCAGGACATAATAGTTTTCGAATTTCAGTCGTCCGCAGGAAAAAAGTTTGCCGCAATTTATGCCGACGGAATAGCCGATAAGCAACTTTTGGGCGAGCTTGTGGTTAAACCTTTAAGGGAAGTGGGGCGGGACGCCAAACTGGAAGAAGTGAAACTTTTATTGGCTTCGCCCGAAGTTAAGGACTGTAAAAAGATAAAGGACGGGATAACGGAAGTTTCGGACGGAAACGCAGTGCTGTTTGTGGACGGGGAAAAGGACTTTTTTGTAATAGGTCTTAAAAAGCCGCCCGGGCGTTCGGTCGCGGAACCGCCTACGCAGGTCACGTTAAAGGGACCGCGCGAAGGATTTACCGAAGACATTAAGGTAAATTTAGGGCTGGTCAGAAAAAGATTAAAAAGCGAAAAATTGCATATAAAAATGCTTAAATCGGGACAGCGGTCGGACACGGCGGTTGCGCTGATTTATCTGGACGACGTGGTGAAAAAGGGCTTGCCCGAAGAAGTGGAAAAACGCATTGCCGACAACGAGATAGATCTGATACCCGATTCAAGCTATATCGCCCAGTTCATTTCGGGCAGTCCCAAGTCGCTTTTCAAGCGCAACGGCACCAGCGAAAAGCCCGATATTTTTTGCGCTAAGGTGTGCGAAGGCAGGGTGGGCATTATAGTTGACGGTTCTCCCATAGCGTTGACCGTGCCGTATATTCTTACAGAAGATTTGCAGACGGCGGAAGATTATTACTCCGTATCGTACAGGTCTACGATATTAAGGATACTGCGCGTATTCTCGCTTATGGTGGGTATGTTCTTGCCTGCTATGTATATCTCGGCGCAGCTTTTCAAAATTCAGCTTATACCCTTTCAGCTGTTGTTGAAAATTTCAAGTTCCATTTCGGGACTTCCCCTTTCACCCAGCGTGGAAATGTTTTTCACTCTGTTTGTGTTGGAAGTACTGAACGAAGCGTCTATACGAATGCCAAAGTACGTCGGGCTTGCCCTGTCGGTAGTGGGCGCGCTGGTTCTCGGCGATACCGCGGTAAAAGCGGGTATAATTTCCACGCCCGCCATAATAATCGTAGCGTTTTCGGCAATCTGCCTGTATACCACGCCCGACCTTGTGGAAACTACTTCTACCTTGCGTTGGATATTTCTGATAATCTCCGGCAGTATAGGTCCTTTCGGCATAGTGTTGTTTGCGGCGTTTATCATATGCTATCTGGTTACCGAGCAGTCGTACGGCGCGCCTCTGCTGGCGCCTTTCGCACCCGTTGTGAAGAGCGATTTGTATGACAGTATGGTAAAAGCGAATATGAAAAACCTGAAAGACCGTCCAAGGTCTTACGGAACGCGGAACAAAGTGAGGTATAAGGCAAAATGAAAATTTGCACAAGACAGATTTGTTTTATTATGCTTGCCTATACGGCGGTTTCAAAAATAATCATTTATCCCACTTTTTTGTCTTCGCTGTGCGGCAGGGATTTATGGTTCCCCGCGCTGTTCAGTTTTGCGGTACAGGCAGTGGTGGTATGGGCTATAAGTTATCTTTGCTCGCGCACGGATAAAACGCTGTTTCAGTTAATCGAAGGAACGCTTGGCAATATATGCGCAAGGATAATTTACGGATTATTCGGTCTGTTTTTCATTCTCGGCACTATAATGCCGCTTATCGAGCAAAAGCTGTACACGCACGCAATTTTTTACGATACCGTGCCGTCGCTGCTGGTGTTTTTACCGTTTTTTATGTTTTCTGTCTATGCGGCAAGCAAAAAGTTTACGAACATAGGCAGAAGCGCGGACATCTGTCTGCCGCTGTTCGTCCTTTCGTTGCTTTTCCTTTTGGTAATGTCGCTGTGGGAAGTCCACTGGGATAATTTTTTACCCGCGTTTAAAACTCCCGCAAAGGATCTGTTCGGCGGCTCGCTTGCAACGGCGTACCTGTTTTTCGAGCCCTGCTGGCTGTTAATGTTTATGGGGCATTTCAAATACAATAAATGGGACGCTACAAAAATAACCGCGTCTTATATCGGCGGCGGGCTTCTCGTTATGTTGATACTGTTCATTTACTACGGAATTTACGGAGAAGCGGCGGTGTCAAGACAGTTTGCCATCTCTAAAATTTCACTGTTTTTCCCCGCTATAGATTTGCTGGGAAGGATAGATTTGGTCGCGCTGTACGTGCTTGAAGTTGTAATGCTGTTTGCTGTGGTTCTGAATATACAGCTTGCGGTGCATTGCTTTGCCGAATGTACCGGCTGGCAAAACAGGGCGGCGCTGTCCGCCATAGTTAACGGAATACTGCTGGTTCTTATTATTGTTCTCGACAGCAAATACAATTCTTTAAGCCAAGTGTTCGGTAAATGGCTGTGGATTGTGTTCCTGCTGTTTGCCACCGTGGTTCCGCTTCTGAGCTGGGCAATGAAAAGGAGAGCAAAATGATTAAAAAACTTTCCGTTATAATATATTGGGCAATAATAATCGCTCTCATAGGTCTGTTTTTTACCAACGACTTCGGTCTGGTGGATATCCGCAAAACTTCCATAATAGTGGCGGTGGGTGTGGACACGCAGGACGGCGAAGTGCAGGTTACAGCGCAGCTCGCGGTACCGCAGCCTGCCGAAAACGGCGAAAATATCCAGTACACGCAGGTTCAGGGCAGCGGAATTACCGTTGCGGACGCGCTGAACGAAATAAATTCGAAGACGGGATTTTATCCAAAACTGTTATTTTGTAAGCTGATTTTAATAGGCGAAGAGTGCCGCAAGGAGGAACTGTTTAAAGTTTTAAGCTGTTTTTACAGGCGCAACTACTCCGAGCTGACCGCCTACGTCGCAATGTGCAAAGGAAAGGCTTCCGATATGCTTGCAATGCCCGCGACGGTAGACCCCGAAACGGCTTCGGCAATACAGCAGGTGTTGTCTGTAGAGCTTGAAAAGTCGGCAAACGTGTCGTCGGTAAATCTGAAAGACATAGCCGAAACCAATTTTTCAAAGAGCGCGGCGTGCTATATGCCCTTTATCGAAGCCAATAAACCCGGCACTTCGCAAAACGGCGGTAACGGCGACAGCGTCGGCGGCGACGCCGCGGAAGGAAGTTCGGGAAGTTCGGGCGGCGGGCAGAGCGAAACTTCAGGCGGCGGCTCGCAGGGCGGCGGTTCGGGTTCAGGTTCGGGAAGCAGCGCGCAAAGCGGCGAACCGGTGGAGTTCACCGCAAGAAGGACGGTAATATTTGCTGACGGAAAATATGCGGGCATACTCGACGAAAGCCAGTCATTCGCGCTGGACGTCCTGAAAAACGACTTGCGCCTTGCGGTTATGCCCTTCGATTCCGACGGTATCCACTACACGATAGGTATGAAAAACGCAAAAAGCTCTATAAAACTCAAAGTGAATAACGGCGTGCCCGAACTCACAATGAGTTTTAAGGCGAAGGCGCAGATTCAGGGCAAGAAAAAGACTCTCGACCCCAAGGATGTTCCTACAGACGACGCCGTGAAGGAAACCGTTTTAAAGGACGCGGAAAAGGAGCTTGAAAACCGCCTTTCAAACCTTGTGGAAATTTGCAAAGAGACGGGTTGCGACCTTTTGGGAGCGCGCAATCTGCTGTATAAGCACAACAACAAATACTACGACGCTTTTAAAGACGATTTGCTTACGAGAATGAAAGTTAATTATAAAATAGATATACAGAGCGCAAATTAGAAAATTCCGCCCTTTGTAAGGGGCGGAATTTTTAATATCTTCCAAAAAAAAGTTGATAATAAACGGGTTTAATGTTATACTGGGTTTACCACATAAATTGAATAAAAAGGGAAAATTACGTGCAAAATGTAAATGGCATTTTGTACCTCTTTTTGCGCGGTATTTTTCCTATATATACGTTCAATTTGTGTGGTAACAAATCGGGGGTACTTGTGCAGGTGTGTTCTCGGTTTGGGAACACACTTTTTTATTTCAGGAGAAAAATTTTGCGCAATAAAATTGTTACCGCACTTTTAGAACGTATCCTTGAACTCACGGGAGAAAACGCGCTGACTCTTAAACAGTCGGTGGACGAAGACGGCAACGTAACCGTTACGATTACCGTTGCCATAAAGGAAGATTGATGCAACTGCACTTGCAAAAATTTTACGTCCGCGCCTTAACGGCGCGGACGTTTTTTTACGGCGTTATTTTGCAGCCATATGCGCAAGCGTTTCGATAATCAGCTTTGCCAGAAGCCTTACGTCATGCTCGGTTATCTCTTCGTTCGCGCTCTGTCCTATTATTTCTTCGCACAGTTTTGCGCCGTTGCCCGTCACGTCCTTTAAAATCGCGTCGGTTACGTCCTTTGCGACTTTTTCAACGCAGTCGTCCGGTACGAAGCCTTCTATAAGCGCCGAAACGACCTGTTCGGTTTCGGACAGGGAGTCCTTTTTGCGTAAAAACTGTTCGTACAGTACGTACAAAAGGGTTGCCAGCGAACCGACTGCAAGCCCGTGTTCTATAACAGAAACATAGTTCTGCACAACGTATATTGCACTCAGATTGCGCACCGCCGCATATATTGCGTACAGCAGGGTTCCCAGAGTAAAGGGAAGAAAGGTCAGAATTTTTTTCTGCACTTTTTTTAGCAAAGTTATTTTGAGAACCTGCGTAAGTATTGCGGTGACTGCCGCAAGCAGGGCAATATCCGCGCCGTAAAAGGTGAAAGTGTCAATAATCTGTATAAAAGTCAAAATTACTCCTTGCCGTAATTTCACCCGAAGAATTACGCGATTATTATTTTCACCCGACGGTTATTTATAACTCGCCCGGCAGAGTTTAAACGGATAAGCCGTAAATAAAAATAAAATAAAAGCGTGCCCTTTTCACGATTGCCTTTTTCTGTTGCGTATGTTAAAATTGCGCTATGAGAATGCACAAAAAGGGACACCTTGAAGAACGGCTTTTATCGTGCGCGGACATACTTACCGTCTGCGATTTATCGGACAAAAATATGAAGAACGCCGCCGCGTTAAAGGATTATTTTGACTTTGAACAAATTTTTAAAAACGCAAACCCCGTTCATCTCGAAATAGGTTGCGGCAAGGGCAAGTTTATTTGTGAAAAGGCGGCAATGCAGCCCGACGTCAATTTTGTCGCCTGCGAAAAAGTTTCAAACGTGATTATAGACGCCTGCGAACGGGCAAAACGCGGGCAGTTGCAAAATTTACACTTTTTAAACAGCGCTGCCGAAGTTCTGGAACGGTATTTCAGAAACGGTACGATTGAAAAAATTTACCTTAATTTTTCCAACCCGCTGCCTAAAGAAGGTTACAAAAAACAGCGGCTTACCCACCCGAAGTTTTTGGGGATTTACCGCAATATTTTAAAGGACGGCGGCACGGTAATCCAGAAGACGGACGACAGGGATTTTTATTTGTTTTCGCTTGAAAGTTACGGCGCGGCGGGTTATAAAATTCTGGAAACAGACGAAAATTATCTTGCTCCCGCCGACGGCGACGTTGAAACAGAGCATGAGATTTTGTTCAAGGAACGCGGAAAAAATATTTACAGAATAATAGCGGGGGTATGATGGGGCTTTTGTGGCTTTGGATAACGCTTGGCGTTATCGCTTTTGTCGCTTTAATTTCGCTTATTTTTTGGCTGAACAACAACCTGTTAAAAATTACGCGGTACGCTTTTTTCGGCATTTCGGAAAAAGGGATTAAGGTCGTGCATCTTTCCGACCTGCACGGCAAATCTTTCGGTAGAAAAAACGAACGGCTTATTAAAAAAATAGCCGCGCAGAACCCTGATTTTATTTGTATAACTGGCGATATAATACATCTTTACCGCCCGCGCGACAAAGTGGTGGCGTTGCAGACCGTGAGCGCGCTGAAAGAGATTGCTCCCGTGTTGTACGTTGCGGGCAACCACGAAATGCGCAACAAAGGATACCGCTTTTTCCGCAAAGATTTAATGGAAGCAGGCGCGGAAGTGCTGGACGACAGAACGGTGGAAACGTTCGGGCTTGTCGTAACGGGATTAAACGGCGCTTCGCTTAAAAACGGCACTCTTTCAAAAATCGCGCCGCAAGGCGCGCGCGATATTTTGCTTGCGCACGAACCGCAGCATATAGCAAGGTATGCGGAGCACGGCTACAAGCTGATACTTTGCGGGCACGCGCACGGCGGGCAGTGGCGCATACCTTTCACAAAAAAAGGTTTGTTTGCGCCGGGGCAGGGGGTTTTCCCAAAATACACTTCTGGCGTGCATTGCTGCAAAAATTCGCAAATGGTAATTTCGCGCGGGCTTGGAAATTCCGAGTTTCCGCTAAGACTTTTCAACCGTCCCGAAATTGTGGTCATAGAAATCAATTAAAAAACCGCCTTCCGCATATCTTAGCGGAAGGCGGTTTCGTCATTCAACTGCCGTAATGTAAAACGGCGTTAAGTAAACATTCGTTATTACTGTCTATATTAATTGCCGCCCAATCCTGTTCGCGCCCCTTATAGTAAACGTCGCTGAGATTGCTACAATTTTTAAAAGCCGAATAGTTTATTTCCGTTACGCTGTCCGGAATTGTAATGCTTGTAAGACCTGTGCAACCGAAGAATGTGCTGATTCCGATAGAAGTAACTCCGTCCGGGATTGTAATGTATGTAAGACCTGTGCAACCGGAGAATGTACCGTTTTCGATAGAAGTAATCCCGTCCGGAATAGTAATATTAACAAGATTAATGCAATTGCTGAATGCGTTATTTCCGATATATGTAACACCGTACGGTATGGTGACGCTTGTAATGCCGGTGCAACCGAGAAATGCCGCAAAGGCTATTTCCGTTACGCTGTCGGGAATTGTGATGCTTGTAATGCCGGTGCAGCCGAAAAACGCATTGGCTCCTATAATAGCAACGTTTTGTCCGATAGTTATGCTTGTAATTTTGTCGCAATTTTCAAAAGCCATTTTGTCTATGGCGTTAACGGGCAAACCTTTATACTCGGCGGGAATTACAATTTCGTTATCGGAAAACGGACCTAATCCCGCAACGCTGTACGCCGTTCCGTCTTCGTTAAGGCGGTATTCCAATTTCAGCGCAGTGCTTTCTGTTCCGCAATAGACGCATTTTCCGTCTTTGATGTAATGCCCCGCAGGCAACACTTTTTGCTCCTTTATTACGGCGTCGCATTCGGAGCAATGTATTCCTTCTGTCAAGCCGCTCTGCGTACAGCTCGCTTCAACCGCTTTGTCTATTACTTCCGTATGTCCCAAAGCGTCTGTGTAATTATCTTCATAGCTGTCGCCGCAGTCGCAGGCATATACGGTGTAACCCCGATTTACGCAGTCGGGGGCGACGGTTTCGATTTCTTCATAGTCGTGTCCGGTTGCGTCCGTATAATTGTCTCTGTAATTTTCGCCGCAGGAACAGGAGTGCAGGGTATAACCTTTTTCGGTGCAGGTGGGTTGGATAATTTCAGACGAATAGGCGTGGGCGTGCTTATTCCCGCAGGCAGAAAGATTCAGGGCGCAAGTCGCCGCCGCAATAGCAGATAAAAAAAACCGTAAAAATTTTCTTTTCATTTTCCGTCTCCTTTTTTAAGCCGTTGAGTAAAAGCGCAGCGCGCCGCATTCGTAAAGTGTGCGGCGCGCTGTATTTTTATTTTATTAATAGTGCAAGCACGGCTTTTATTGTGTGCAGCTTGTTTTCGCCCTGGTCTAAAATCACGCTCTGTTTTCCGTCTATAACGTCGGCGGTGACTTCCAGTCCGCGCGTAGCGGGAAGAGAGTGCATAAACAACGCGTTGTGCTGGGCAATGTTTAAAAGGTTGTTGTTTACCTGGTACGGCTTTAAAATTTCTTTGTCAGCTTCCGAAGGCGGGTTGTGATAGCCGTAGTTGTCGGTGTACACAATGTCCGCGCCGCGCACCGCTTCAACGGGGTTTTCGGTCACGAAAATTTTGCCGTACTGTTCGGCGTGCTGTACGTGGTCTGGGTAAATGGGGAATTCCTTTGGCATCGCAACCGAAATTTCCATTCCGCACTTTATGCCGCCCATAATAAGCGAAGCCGCGTTGTTGCCGCCCTTGCCTATATACGCAAGTTTAAGCCCTTCGAGCCTGCCTTTCTTTTCCCAGATTGTAAAGATGTCGCACAGCGCCTGTACGGGAATATATTCTCGGTTGGTGGAGTTGATGATGGAAACGTCGTCTGAAACTTTGCAAAATTCCTGCAATTCCCTGTCGTTTATCCCGCGGGTAACCAAAGCCCCCGCGCCGTAGCGTGAAATTACGCTTACTATGTCTTTTATATTTTCGCCCGCGAGCATATCTTTCTCGTTATAAGGAAGGTTTACGCAGTAGCCGCCGAGCTGGCGTATGCCTATTTCGAGCGCGGCGCGCGTCCTTATGGAAGTATCGCCGAACAGCAGGGCGACGGTCACGCCCTTTAAAATTTCGGTAGACTCGTGCGCGATGAATTTTGCCTTCATCGCCTTTGTTGCGTAAAGAAATTCAAACAGCTCTTCGGTGGAAAAGTCCTTGAGCCTGAGCATATGTTTTTTGCTTACCCCGTAAGAAGGGGAGTAACGGTTAATATCCATATATTTATTGTACCACGTTTTTTAATTATTTTCAAGTAATTTATTGCCGCGTTGCGAGAAGACGCACCCGCAGTAGTTCTGGCGGTAAAGATTGTACTCTTTTGAAAGTTCGCAACTGCGCAGATAACCGCCCCGTTTTTTGAAATCGGAGTGCAACCAAAGGCAGTTTTTGCTTTCAAGACTTTCGCCTATTGCGTTTATGAGCGCGGCGTTTTTTAACGGGCTTATAGTTAAAGTCGTGGCAAACAGCCCGAATCCGTTTTCTTCGGCGAGCCGAGCCGTCTTTTCAAGCCGCAGTTTAAAACACGCGGCGCAGCGCCCGCCGCCTTCTTTTTCGTCTTCGAGACCCTTTGACGCGGCGTAAAATTTTTCGCTTTCGAAATCGCAATCCATAAAAGCCGCCCAGCCCGTTGTTTCAATCAGGCGTTTAAGCTCTTCCTTGCGCCGCAGATATTCCGCGCTCTCTATGTTGGGGTTGTAAAAAAGCACGGTCACGTCAAAATAATCTTTCAACCGTTCGAGACAGGCGGAAGAGCAGGGCGCGCAGCAGCAGTGTAAAAGCAGTTTTTTGCCGCGGTGTTTTTCGGCTTCTTCGCAAAAAAGCCTGTCAAAGTTACAAGCGTTCATATAAACAGTTTACCATACCGCGCTTTAAAATACAACACCGGCGTCAAACCCTTGCAAATAAATATTAATTTTTTTTAAAATTCCCCCGTTTAAGTTTTGAAAAATCGCAAATCTGTGGTATTATATCGGTAAGTCACAACGGCTTACTAAGGAGTTAATATGGCAAGTCTTAAACTTAACGGCGTCGATAAAATTTATCCTTCGGGAACGACCGCGCTGTACGATATCAACCTTGAAACGGACGAAAAGGAATTTATCGTTATTCTCGGCAGCGACGGAAGCGGCAAAACTTCCCTTCTGCGCGTAATCGCGGGTCTGGACGAGCTGTCTTCGGGTGACATTACCGTCGGCGGCAAGGACGTGACCGAAGCCGACCCCAAGGACAGGGACATCGCAATGATTTTCAGGAGCAATACTCTCAGCCCTACGATGACGGTGTTCGACAATCTTGCGTTCGGTTTGAAAATCAGAAAGGCGCCCCAGACTGTCATAGAACAAAGGGTTAAAGCGGCGGCAAACATTCTCGGGCTTAACGAAGTGTTATACCGCAAACCCAAAGCGCTCACCGCGGCGCAGAAACAGCGCACCGCGATAGGCAGGGCGATAGTGAGAGAACCCAAACTTTATCTTTTTGACGAACCCTTATCTGGACTGGACGAAAATCTGCAAGCAGAACTTCTGAACGTAATAGTAAATATGCAGGCGAGAATGGAAGGCACGTTTTTGTACACTACGAAAAACGTAGCCGAAGCAATGACGGTGGGAACGAGAATAGTCGTGCTTAAAAACGGGTTTTTGCAACAGATTGACACGCCCGCAAATTTATACGACTATCCCGCGAACGCGTACGTCGCGTTTTTAATAGGCTCGCCCACGATAAACTTTATAAACAACGCAAAAATCATACGGGAAGGCGAAACGGTTTACGCTGCCGAAGGCAACATAAAGTTAGCGCTGCCCGAAAATATAGTTAAGAGATTTTCCGCTTTGCAGGATTACGTAAACGGGGACAGACATATAATTATAGGTATCCGCCCCGAAGATATGAGCGAAGGCGGGGATATCGAAGGCGCCGTGACGGGCGTCGGCGAAGGCGTTGCGGAAGTGGAAGCGGACGGACACTCTTTCACCGTTGTTTCCGATAAACTTAAAAAGGGAGAAAAAACCAAAATTTCGTGCGACGCGACCAGACTGTATCTGTTTGACGGCGAAACAAGGCTCACCCTTCTGCAAAGGGACGAAGGTTATGTTGAAAACGGATTTGCGGACAGCAAGTTCGTGCCGCGCACCTTTAACGAAGAAGAAGAGATTAAGGAAAAACTGAAACCCTCAAAAGACAACAAAAAGAAAAAATCGAGATAAAATTCAAGACCCCCGCAATTTATAAGGGGGTTTTAAATTTCGGATTATATGGACGTTTTTTTAGACGCGCTTAAAGATACGGCGATTGTGTTCCCGTTTTTACTCGTCATTTATATTCTGATAGAGTTTCTGGAACAGCGCACGTCTTTGGGGCGCAACAGCAAAATTTTACAGGGCAATCTCGCCCCGCTGATAGGAACCGCTACGGGTATAATTCCGCAATGCGGTTTTTCGGTTATGGCGGCGAAGCTGTATGACAGGGGGCTTATAAAAACAGGCACCCTGCTTGCCGTTTTTCTTGCGACGAGCGACGAAGCGCTGATTATACTTCTGACCGGCGGCACGCCCGCAAAAGTCATTATGCCTATAATAGTCATAAAACTTATAGTGGGCGTATGCTTCGGCTATCTTGTAAACGCAATGCTTGCGGGCGAAAAACTGAACGAAGGCGGCGCGGAAGAAATTCACGCCTATTCCTGTGGCAGGGAACACGAAGGTAAGAGCAACGTCAAAGTGTTTTTTGTCGAACCGCTTTTGCACTCGCTTAAAATCGCGCTGTTTCTGTTTCTTGTCAATCTCGCGTTCGGATTTATTATAGAAGCCGTCGGCGAAGACAAAATAAGCTCGCTGATAGTGGGCGGACCGTATTTCCAGCCCTTTATAACTTCGCTGGTGGGTCTGATACCCAACTGCGCTTCAAGCGTAATTCTGACCGAAACGTATATCCGCGGCGGCATAGCGTTCGGAAGCTGCGTAGCGGGGCTTTGCTGCAACGCGGGCGTGGGGCTTGTAATACTTTTCAGGAACACCAAAAAGATTAAAAGAAATTTACTGTTCACCCTTGCCTTATACCTGATTTCCGTAGCAACGGGTCTTGCGGTAAACTGTATCTGCCTGCTTTGCGGCTGGATTTAAAAATAATTGTAATTGCGTGCAAAATAAGTTGACTTGAAATTTTGCATTTGGTATAATTTGTAAGGTTTTTGAAAAAAACCAATTCGGCGCCAAGGGCGGGAGCGAGGTGAAAAGAGAATGTCAACGATAAGAGTAGGCGAAAACGAGTCTGTTGAAAGCGCGTTGAGACGCTTCAAAAGAAAATGCTCGCGCGACGGTATAATCGGGGATTTGCGTAAAAAAGAATTTTACGAATCACCTTCGGTCAAAAAACGCAAAAAGGCAGAAGCCGCAAGAAAAAGAAATAAGAACTGATTTAAAGGTCTGTTCCGTTTAAAACGGAACAGACCTTTTGCATAAGAAAATAAGTCGAGATATGTAATTTTTTGCGAGGTTTTTATGGACGATATAAAGGTTATGGCACGCGCGGCAAAACAACGGCTTAAAACAAATTTTTGGGAGGAATGCAAAAGAAATCTTGACGAGGGCGCGGCGTTTGCCCGCGAACTGGGATTAAACGAAACCAAGGTAAAATCAAGCCTTTGCGGCAAGGTTAAAAAGGAAATCAAGGGCGCGCGGGAAGACGGCTTTTATTTAAAGGTAAAAGCGCTTTTAGACGCGGAAGGGGAAGTTTCGGACGCGATAGGCAGGCTCGCCGACAAAGAACTGTACGAAACTTTGACTTACGAAGAAAAGCAGCGCTACAATTTAAGCCTTTCGTCAAAATACCTTCAGGCGCTTGAAAGATACAGAAAGGAAAAAGAAATAGGAATATAACTTAAAAGCCCCTGCAAAGGGGCTTTTCCGTTTGTGTTCCGCGCGCGGTTGTGGTATAATGTACGGCAATGGAAAACATACTTGAAGGTCTCAACGACGAACAAATCAAACCCGTAAAAGATACCGAAGGCGCTGTTCTTGTGCTTGCGGGCGCGGGCAGCGGGAAAACGCGGGTTTTAACTTCGAGAATTGCCTATATCCTTGAACAGGGCAAGGCAAGCTTTAACGAAATTCTCGCAATAACCTTTACAAACAAAGCCGCCGGCGAAATGAAGGAAAGGCTTTTTAAACTGCTGGGCGAAGGCGACAGCAAATGGATTTGCACGATACACTCTATGTGCGTGAAAATTCTGCGCCGGTTTGCGGACAGGGCGGACATCACGCCCAATTTTACCATTTACAGCGAAACCGAGCGCAACAACGTTATAAAAAAAGTTTTTCAGGAACTCGACTTCGACGACGAAAGTCTTCTGAAAAGCGCAAAGTATCATATAGGCAACGCCAAAATGCTGGGGCTTGACCCCGACCAATACGGCAGAAAGCACCACCGCGAGCGCGGTATGGACGAAATTGTTGTGATTTACGAAAAGTACGACGCGCATCTTCGCGCCAACAACGCGCTCGATTTCGACGATTTGCTTTTACATACCCTGCGCCTTTTAAGACGTGACGGCGAAACGCGCGGATACCTTGCGGATAAGTTCAAATACGTTCTTGTGGACGAATTTCAGGATACGAACGCCGTGCAGTACGAGATTATCAAACTGCTGTCTTCGGAACACGGCAACATTTTCGCCGTGGGCGACGACGACCAGTCCATTTACGGCTGGCGCGGCGCGGAAATCGAAAATATTCTGCGGTTTGACCAAGATTTTCCCAACGCGAAAATTTACAAGCTGGAAAGGAATTACCGTTCCACCAAATCCATACTTAATCTTGCAAACTGTATAATAAAGAACAACTCCGTGCGCCGCGGCAAAACTCTCTGGACGCAATCGGGCGATGGCGAAAAGCCCGAATATTTTCAGGCGGAAGAAGAAGCGCAGGAAGCGCTGTATGCGGCAAGGATTATAAACGACGGCGTTGCAAAGGGCGCAAAGTATTCCGACTACGCCGTTTTAATGCGAATAAACGCGCTCACCCGCTCTTACGAGCAGGAGTTTACGAAGTACGGCATACCTTATAAAGTATTCGGCGGATTCAAGTTCTTCGAAAGAAAGGAAGTCAAGGACGCGCTGGCGTATTTAAGACTTATATCCAACCCGTTCGACGACGAAGCAGCCGAGCGGATAATAAACGTTCCGCGCCGCGGCATAGGCGGCAAAACCTTGCAGACTATGTACGAATACGCGCAAAGTCTGGGGCTTTCGCTGTACGACGCGTGCGTAGACTGCGAGCAGCTTTCACTATCCCGCGGGGCAAAGGATAAAATAAAGGATTTTTACGATTTAATAAAGGGTTTTATAATTTCAGCCCAGCAGACCCCCGTGAACGAACTTGTCAAACAGGTCATCACTCTTTCAGACTTGCGCTCGGCTTACGACGACGGTACTGACGACGGCGACGGAAAACTCGCCAATCTGGAAGAATTTATTGCTTCCGTAGACGATTTTTCGCGGCTCAACCCGCAGGCTACTCTGGACGACTATTTAAAGCAGATAACACTGTTTTCAGACCTTGACAATATGGACGACGGCGACTACGTCACCATTGCGACCATTCACGCCGTCAAGGGGCTTGAATTCAGAAACGTGTTTATCTGCGGGCTTGAAGACGGCATAATCCCGTCGTCCCGCTCGGACGGCGAAGGAAGAAGCCTTGAAGAAGAGCGGCGGCTTATGTACGTTGCAATAACGCGCGCCGAGCGGCGGCTGTATCTGACCCGCTCCAAATCCCGTTATCTCTACGGGTCGAGAAAACTGACAAGCCCGTCGCGGTTCGTTTCTGAACTTGCTTCCGAACTCGGAATTTCCAGGGTGCAGGCGTCTTACTGCAACGCGGGCGGAATTAAAAAATTTACCGAGACGGGTTACGGCGGTTTTTCGGGCGGCAGGGCGCTGTATTCTTCCGCGGACGGCTATGAAAGCGACGTTGCGGCAAACAGCGGGTTCAAACCCGTTTTCGGCTCGGCAACGGGCGCGGGCAAGCCGCAGCAGGGCGGTAAAAGCTATTCCGTCGGAATGCGCGTGCGCCACGTAAAATTCGGCGTGGGTATGGTAATTGCGGTTAAAAACGGCGGCACGGTAATAAACGTTGCGTTCGACGGGCAGGGCATAAAAGAACTTTCCGCAAGTCTGGCGCCGTTGGAAATTATATAAGGTACATATATGGACAGAATACGCGAACTTATAAACACTCTCAACAAGTGGGCTTACGAATATTATGTTTTGGACAACCCTTCCGTCCCCGACAGGGAGTACGACAGGCTTTACGACGAGCTTAAAAATCTTGAAGAGCAGACGGGCAGGGTGGATTTCGATTCGCCTACAAAACGCGTCGGCGGCGAGCCGGTCAAGGGCTTTGAGCGCCACGCGCACATTGCGCGGCTGTACAGCCTTGACAAAAGCGTGTCTTACGACGAACTGGACGCTTTTTTCACGCGCGTAAAAAAAGTAGTGCCTGACTCCGAATACACGGTGGAATACAAGTTTGACGGACTTACAATGTGTCTGACTTACGACGGCGGCAAGTTCGTCCGCGCGACTACGCGCGGCAACGGCGTTGAAGGCGAAGACGTAACGGCGCAGTGCCTGACAATAAAATCTTTCCCGCTCACAATAAATTATAAAGGCACGCTTGAAGTGCAGGGCGAAGCGGTCATAAGGCTCAGCGTTCTGGAAGAGTACAACAGGACGGCGAAAGAACAGCTTAAAAACGCGCGCAACGCCGTTGCGGGAGCCATACGCAATCTTGACCCCAAAGTAACTGCTGAGCGCAAGCCCGAAATTCTGTTTTACAACGTAAACTATATGAGCGAAGGTTTTCTGAAAACCCAGAGCGAGCATATGGAGTTCTTAAAGCAAAACGGTTTTAAAGTGTTCGGCTTTTTGCGCGTATGTAAAAACGGCGAAGAAGTAAAATCCGCCATTGAAGAGATAGACGTATCCCGCAAAAATCTTGACGTGCTTACGGACGGGGCGGTGGTCAAACTTAACGACTGCGCCGCGCGCGAAGATATGGGGCATACCGACAAATTTCCGCGCTGGGCAATGGCGTACAAGTTTGAAGCGGAAGAAAATATTACTACGGTAAAGGACGTCATATGGCAGGTGGGCAGAACGGGCAAACTGACCCCGCTTGCAATTGTGGAACCCGTCGAGCTTGCGGGCGCAACGGTCAGAAAGGCTACTTTAAACAACTACGGCGACGTTATACGCAAGGACGTGAAGGTGGGCAGTAAAGTGCTTATCCGCCGTTCAAACGAAGTTATACCCGAAATTTTAACCGCGACCGAACACGCCGAAGGCAGCGTTCCCATCGTAAAGCCAGACTTTTGTCCCGACTGCGGAAGCAAAGTGGTCGAAACGGGCGCGAATATTTTTTGCCCCAACAGGCTGTGCCGTCCGCGCGTTATCGGCAAACTGGAGCATTTTGCGCAAAAGGACGCAATGGATATAGAAGGGTTTTCCGAAGCCACCGCAGGACAGCTTTACGACGTTTTGGGCGTTACAAACTGTTCCGCGCTGTATTCCCTTACCGCGGAAGAGCTGGGCAGGCTCGATGGGTTTAAGGATAAAAAAATTGCTAACCTTTTATCCGCAATAAAAAAGAGTAAAATCGTCCCGCAGGAAAAATTTCTGTTTGCGCTGGGTATTGACGGGGTTGGAAAGGTTGCGGCAAAGGACCTTTCCAAAATTTACGATCTGGAAGGGCTTGCAAATGCGGACGCGGAAGAGCTGTGCGGGCTCGAAAACATAGGAGAAATAACCGCGGAAGCGATAGTCAACTGGTTTAAAGACGGCGAAAATTCGGCGGAAGTCCAAAGACTTCTGGACGCGGGTATTGCCTTTACTAAAAAGCAAAAGGCGAGCGGCGGAGTTTTTGCGGGGCAGTTTGTGGTGCTTACGGGCACGCTTGAAAACTTCAAGCGTAGCGAAGCCCAAAAACTCATCGAAGAAAACGGCGGAGAGTGCCAGAGTTCGGTCACCGCCAAAACAACGCTCGTGCTTGCGGGCGAAGCCGCGGGGTCGAAACTTGACAAAGCAAAAAAGCTGGGCGTAAAAATAATAGACGAAACCGAATTCAAACAGATACTTGGCATTTAAGCTCTTTTAATCCGTGTTCAATTTAATAAAGATTTGCTTGCTTTTGTTCGAATTTAAGAATATAATATTCTTGTTGGTTTAAGGAGTGAAATGTTAAGTTTTATTTCCGCAAAAGAAGCGGCTGAAAAATGGAATATTTCTCAAAGGCGAGTTGCAATCCTATGTTCTGAAAATCGTATTGACGGGGCTATGATGGTTGGCAATATGTGGATAATACCTGGTACCGCAGAAAAACCTGTTGATAAACGCACTATTCGGTATGAAAAACAAAATGCCGTACAGTTAAAACCGTTTGTTAAATGGGTTGGCGGTAAAGGTCAACTTGTGGGAGAACTTGAAAAAATGCTACCAACCAAAGGTGAAAAGGTTATAACAAAATATGTTGAACCTATGGTCGGCGGAGGCGCATTACTTTTCAATGTTTTGTCCAAGTTTGATTTTGAGCAAATTTATATAAGCGATATAAACGCCGAACTTATCAATGCTTATAGAGTTATTAAAAATAATGTTGATTTGCTTATTCCAAAGCTAACCGAAACGCAAATTCTGTTTTTGCCTATGGATGAAAACGGTCGCAAGTATTTGTATTACTCTTCTCGTGATAGGTTTAATAGCCTTGAATTAAATGAAAGCAATTCAGTCGAAAAAGCCGCACTATTTATCTTTTTGAATAAAACCTGTTTTAACGGTTTATATCGAGTAAACAAGAAAGGTCAATTTAACGTCCCTATGGGCGCATATAAAAACCCTTGCATTTGTGATGAAGAAAACTTGCGCAACATTTCGAGAGCATTAAAAAACGTTGAAATAGTTTGCGGTGATTATACTTTTTCTAAAAATATAATTGATGAAAATAGTTTTGTTTATTTAGATCCGCCTTACAGACCCATATCACAAACTTCTGGCTTTACTTCCTACAACGCAGATATTTTTGACGATAACGAACAAGTCAGGTTGGCAAAATTCATTGACGAAATAAATGAAACAGGCGCAAAAATTGTGTTAAGCAATTCAGATCCACAAAATATCAATGAAGAAGATACGTTCTTTGAAGATCTGTACAAATCATACAAAATTAAAAAAGTCGAAGCAAGCCGTATGATAAACAGCAAATCAGACGGTCGCGGAAAAATTAAAGAATTGCTTATTTGCAATTAATGTGAATTTATGAAAAGAAATTTTAACGAATGGTTTAAAACGTTCAGGTCAAGTATTTGCGATTATGGCTATTATGTAAACTTTGAAAAGGTTTACGGCAATGTTGATAGCATAAAAGTAGAATTGAATATTCTTAATTCTTTAATCGGCTCAAAAGATATTGAGAACGATTTTGAAAAACTGATTGCCGAATATCCGAAAGTATTAAAATGCATTCCTATACTCTTGGCTGTCAGGGGCAGTGAAATTTATGCTATTGACCGTGATGGCGAATATCTTTTCGATTTTAAGAAAATGAACTACTCTGCCACAGAATACAAAATGTTTATGCGTAAAACAGGGCTGTTCGATTTAATTTCAAACCGCATAATCAATAATTTAGTTGATTACGTTACAGGCGTTGAAGTCGGGCTTGACAGTAACGGTCGCAAGAACAGGGGCGGTCATTTAATGGAAAATCTCGTTGAAGATTGTTTGCAGAAAGCCGGTCTAGTTAAAGGCACTGACTACTTCAAAGAAATGTATATATCTGATATTCAAAGCCGTTGGGGTTTAGATTTATCAAGTATTTCCAACACAGGCAAAACGGAAAAGCGTTTTGATTTTGTCGTTAAAAAAGGAAATACAGTTTACGCTATTGAAACTAATTTCTACGCAAGCAACGGTTCAAAACTAAACGAAACGGCAAGAAGTTACAAGAATATAACTTTGGAAGCAAAAGATATTAAAGGCTTTGCTTTCGTTTGGTTTACCGACGGCATTGGCTGGAAATCGGCAAAACATAATCTTGAAGAAACGTTCGACGTGTTGGATAATCTCTACTGCATTGCCGATTTAGAGAACGGCGTTGTAAACGAGTTGTTTAAATAATATGAAAATTCCTTTACAACCCGAAAATTTCGAGCTTGAAACAAATACCGTTTGGAGTTTTCCCGATAGGGGCAAATGGGCAACACACGATGCGAAGTATCGTGGAAATTGGTCGCCATACATTCCGAGAAATATAATCTTGCGCTATTCGGAAGTCGGTGATACTGTTTTAGATCAGTTTATCGGCGGTGGTACTACCGCTGTCGAAGCGAAGCTGACAGGGCGTAATTTTGTTGGAATTGATATAAACTCCAAAGCCGTTGAAATATCTAAAAGTAAATGTGATTTTGAATGCGATACAAATTCACAAGTAAATATTTTGCAGGGCGATGCAAGAAAATTAAATCTTGAAAATGAACGTATTGATTTAATATGTACGCACCCACCCTATGCCGATATAATTCATTACAGCGAAGATATTGACGGCGATTTGTCATTACTTTCAATAAAACCGTTTCTAATGGAAATTGGTAAAGTCGCAGAAGAAAGTTTCAGGGTTTTAAAGAAAGGTAAGTATTGCGCTATCCTAATGGGCGATACACGCAAAAATGGAATGGTTCAACCGCTTGCGTTTGAAACTATGCGAATATTTGAGCTTGCGGGTTTTAAAACAAAGGAAATAATTATAAAAGAACAACACAATTGCAAAGCAACAGGCTTTTGGAAAACTAACAGTATTAAGCATAATTTCCTGCTGTTAGCGCACGAGTATTTGTTTGTGTTCAAAAAACAAGTATAAAATAAATTTTAACCGCTCTGAAAAAATTTTAAAGAGCGGAATTTTTTTATAAAAAACCGTTGACAAAACAGATTGCGGGTGGTATTATGTTATCAACTTATGAATATATATTCATATATAAATAAAAAAGGAGTTGTATATGGTTACCTGCGATAACGAACGCGAACACGGCGAAAGGGTGAAAGCGGCAAAGGCAAGTATGCCTTCCGAAGATAAGATAACGGAAATGGGCGCAAGATTTAAAGTTATATCGGAGCCGTCCCGTCTTAAAATTCTGCTTGCTTTGTCCGGCGGCGAGTTGTGCGTAGAGCACATCACTGAAGCGGTGGGCGGCAACCAGAGCGCGGTTTCGCATCAGCTTAAAATTCTTAAAGACAACAAAATAGTAAAGGGGCGCAGGGACGGTAAAAACGTTTTATATTCCGTTTCCGACTGGCACGTTCTCACTATGATAAGCGTTGCAAAGGAGCATCTGGACTGCAATGAATAACGTAATTAAAATTTGCGGGCTTGACTGCGCAAACTGCGCAAGGGAGCTTGAAGAAGAAATTTCGAAAATCAAGGGCGCGGAAAACGTTTCGGTTGATTTTATGGCGCAAAAAGTGCGCGTGGACTGCGACGGCGAAACGCTTGAAAAGGTAAAGGACTGCTGCAACCGCTTTGAAGAAGTTAAGGTTGTCGAAGACGCAAGCCCCTATGGCGGCGAAAAAATAAAAATCAAGGGTCTGTGCTGCGCAAATTGCGCGCGTGAACTCGAAGAAGAGCTTAACAAAATAGACGGCGTAAGCGCGGTCGTAGATTTTATGAATATGGCTGTCGTACTTAGCGCAACGCCCGAAGGCAGAAAAAAAGCGGTGTACGCGATAACCCATTTCGAAGACGTGAAAATAGTCGACGGGTATGTAAAAAAGAGTTTCGTGCGCGAAAAACTTGCCGACATAATCTGTATCGTAATTTCCGTGCTGTTTTTCGTGCCTGCGTTTGTTCTGGATTTGACGGGGCTGTGCGAAAGCAGTTTCGCCATTAAAATCACGACATACGTCTTTTTCGGCATAGCGTATATTTCGGTGGGCTACAAGGTGCTTTGGCTGACCGCAAGAAATATAATAAAAGGCAAAATTTTCGACGAAAATTTTCTTATGACAATTGCTTCGATCGGCGCGATTTTGCTGGGTATTTTCGAAGGCGAAGGCTTTGCAGAAGGCGTCGCCGTAATGCTTTTATACCAGATAGGCGAGCTGTTACAGGCGGCTGCGGTGGGCTCGTCGCGCGGGTCGATTGCCGCGCTTATGAATCTGAAGAGCGAAACGGCAAATCTTATTTCCGGAGAAGAAATTACAAGCGTTCCGCCAGAGCAGCTTAAAGCGGGCGACAGAATTCTGATTAAGGCGGGAGAAAAAGTTCCCGTGGACTGCGTGGTTTACGAAGGTTCAAGCTCGCTGGATATGAAGAGCCTGAACGGCGAACCGCTTCCGCGCGACGTCGCGGCGGGCGATACGCTACTGTCGGGAAGCATCAATATTTCGGGCGTGATAAAGGCGGAAGTAGTGCGCGAATACAAAAATTCAGCCGTCGCCAAAATTCTGGATATGGTTGAAAATTCCACCGCAAAAAAATCCAAGCCCGAGCTTTTCATAACAAAGTTTGCAAAATACTATACGCCGGCAATCTGTCTTGCTGCGATAATCGTCGCGGCGCTGGTGCCTACGGTAATCTGCGCCGTACGGGCGGACTTCGTATGGGCAACTTATGCGGAATGGATATACAAGGCTCTCGGCTTTCTTGTAATTTCCTGTCCCTGCGCAATGATAATTTCGGTTCCCCTTTCTTACTTCGGCGGAATAGGCAGGTGCGCAAAATTCGGCATTCTGATAAAGGGTTCAACCTGCCTTGACGAGCTTGCGCTTGCAAAAATCGCCGCATTCGACAAGACCGGTACCGTCACCGAAGGCGTGTTTACCGTAACGGATTACACCGACGAAAGAACTCTCACTCTGGCGGCTTCGGCTGAAAAATCTTCGTCGCACCCGATAGCGGCTGCGTTCGGCGGTATCGACGTGTTGCCTGTTTCCGGCGCAAAGGAAATTGCGGGCAAGGGCGTAGTGTGTATGCTGGAAGGTAAACAGCTTCTTTGCGGTAGCGCAAAACTTCTGGAAGAGTACGGCGTGGAGTTTGAACCCGCGGACTCGGTTTCAACGGTTGTATACGTTGCGCACGGCGGGAAATTCTGCGGCTGCGTGTTTATTGACGATAGGGTGAAGAGCGGCGCGGCGCAGGCTCTGCGCGAACTCAAAGCGCAGGGTGTTGAACATACCCATATGCTTACGGGCGACGGTTTGGCGCGCGCGGAAAAAATCGCGGCGGAAGTCGGGTTTGACGGCGTGTGCGCCGCGCTGTTGCCGGACGAAAAATGCAAAGCGGCGGAACAGCTCCGTACGCGCGGAAAACTTCTGTACGTGGGCGACGGGATTAACGACGCCCCCGTAATGGCTGCCGCGGACTGCGCGGTTTCAATGGGTAAAGTCGGGTCGGACGCGGCTATAGAAGCGAGCGACATAGTGCTGGTTTCCGATAGCTTGCCTTTAATACCCAAGGGCAGAAGAATAGCGAAGGGCACGCGCTCTATAGTAATGCAAAACATTATAGGTTCGCTTTTGATTAAACTTGCCATTATGGCTTTGGATATTGCCATACCCGGGTTTCCGCTGATTGTTTCGGTTATCGCCGACGTGGGCGTAATGCTTATCGCAGTGCTTAACGCAATGCGCACAGCGCTTTTGAAATAACATTTAAAATAACAAAACAACAAAGTTCGTCAAACTTAGCGCAAATGTTTGACGGATTTTTTGTTTATGTGTTAAAATGTGATAAACAAGTGAAATAGCCCCATGGGGCTATCCTGCGCGTTGCGCAGGATAAATTCGCTTAAAATATTTTTTTACGGGAGGTCACTTTAATGAGTGAAGAAACACAAGACAACGTTTCCGAATCCGAAGTAAAGAGTAACACACTCCCCGAAGGTGCGCCCGCACCCGACGGCACGGCAACGGAACACGTAAGCCCTTACAAGGGTTTCTGGGGCAAGGTGGACAAGTTCTTCGGAATTTCAAAGCTCGGTTCCAAGTACAGGGTAGAAGTCGTTGCCGGTCTTACCACGTTTATGGCAATGGTTTACATCTTAATGGTAAACGCAGATTTCTTCTCGATTGTAATCGGCGGAGATAACCCCTACGGCGCGGCGTACATAGCAACGGCAATAGGCGCGATAGTCGGCACAATGCTTATGGCGTTTTTTGCAAAAATGCCTTTGGCGCAGGCTTCGGGTATGGGCGTAAACGCGTTTATTGTCTTTACTTTGGTTTTGAAATCGGGTTTAAGCTATGCAAACTGTATGGTGTTCACCCTTTTGGACGGCGTAATTTTCCTTATCCTTACAGCAACGGGACTCCGTAAAAAGATTTTCGACGCTATCCCCGCGGGCGTAAGACACGCAATTCCTGTCGGTATCGGTCTTTTCATTGCGTTTATCGGTTTCCAGCAGGCGGGCGTAATCGTTGCAGACGATTCAACTCTTGTAACGTTTATTTCGTTCAACGTGCTTGCGGGTAATCCTTTCGCGACTTTTGTCGACGGTACGGTGGGCGGAATGCTTCCCGCAATAGTCGCGATTGTCGGTGTAATCGCAATTGCAATTATGACCAAGAAAAACGTGAAAGGCGCAATTCTTTGGGGCTTGTTGGGTTCCGCCGCGCTCTACTATGTTCTTGCAGGTATCGGCGTGGGTGCAAACAGTCAGGCGTGCAAAGATATTTTTGCGGCAATCAGCATTAAAAATCCCCTTGATTCGTTCAAGGCGTGGGGGCTTGATTCTGCGGGCAAAGTATTCTACGAAGGTTTCGATTTCAGCGGATATCTTGCTATCGAAGGCAATAACGTAGGTACTCTCGTAGTAGTTCTTATAACCACCGCTCTCTCGCTGTGTATGATTGATATGTTCGATACTATCGGAACGTTATACGGCGCGTGCGCAAAGGGCAACCTTCTCGACGAAAAGGGCGCGCCCATACGTATGAACCAGATGATGCTTGCCGACGCAATTGCAACCTGTACGGGCGCAATCGCGGGTACTTCTACCGTAACCACGTTCGTTGAATCTTCCTCGGGCGTTGCTGCGGGCGGCAGAACGGGTTTTACCGCTCTTGTGACCGGTCTTTGCTTTGTAGTGGCAATGTTCCTGTCCCCCATAGCGCAGCTCATTCCCAGATGCGCAACTGCTACCGCTCTTATCTGGGTAGGCGTTCTTATGATGACTTCGGTCACCAAGGTTAAGTGGGAAGACGCGGGCGAAGCTATCGTTGCATTCTTTACGTTCATTGTAATGGTTCTCGGTTACTCTATTTCAAAGGGTATCGGTATCGGCATAATTACGTATATGATTGTCAAGCTCTGCACGGGCAAAGTTAAGGAAATCAGCATCGCAACCTGGATTATCGGCGTTCTGTTCCTTGCAACGTTTATACTTACTTAAAATTAAAAAATCATTGCCGCCGCGGTTTTGCCGCGGCGGCTGTTTTTATGTGAAACGCCGCCGTTGCAAAGCCGTTCGTCGGCTTTACATTTAAAAACGGTTATGCTAAAATATCAGAGAGGTGATTACTTATGTTGGAAAAACTTATCAAAGCCGCAAAGGGTGAGGTCAAGGCGGACGTCGTTTTAAAAAACGCTTCCTATATAGACGTATTCAGCGGCAAAATTTCTAAGGGCGATATTGCAATCGTAGGCGAAAAAATTGTCGGAACGGGCAACTACGACGGCGAAACCGAAATAGACTGTACGGGGCTGACCGTTCTTCCCGGCTACATAGACGGACACGTTCATATAGAAAGTTCGCAACTTTCCCCCGAAGAATTCGCGTCCCTGATAGTTCCGCGCGGTACAACGACGATAATCGCCGACCCGCACGAAATAACCAACGTATGCGGTATGGACGGCTGCGAGTATATTTCAAGGGCGAGCGAAAATATTCCGCTGGACGTAAAACTCCAGCTTCCGTCCTGCGTTCCCGCAACGCCGTTTGAAACGAGCGGCGCGCGTCTTGACGGCGGTGAAATTTCAAAACATATTAAAAAAGATTACATATTCGGTCTGGGCGAATTTATGAATTACCCCGGCGTTATTAATTGCGACAGGGACGTAATTAAAAAACTGGAAGCAGCCCATGCCGAAGGCAAAATTATAGACGGACACGCCCCCGCGGTGTACGGCAAGGAGCTTAACGCCTATCTCTGCGGCGGTATTACCACAGACCACGAATGTGTGACAAAGGAAGAGATTGAAGAAAAAGTTTCAAAGGGTATGTACATTCATATCCGTCACGGTTCTTCCACGCAGAATCTGGGCAACGCCAAATTCATAAACGCTCATAATTCAAGGCGTTTTATCCTTTGTACCGACGACAGGCACGCCGCGGATTTAAAGGAAAAGGGACATATCGACGACGCGTTGAGAAGGTTGGTAAAGGACGGACTGGACCCCGTTACGGCGGTGACGTGCGCAACGCTCAACTGCGCGGAATGTTACAATCTGAAGTGGCGCGGGGCGATTGCACCATTCTGGTTCGCAGACCTTGTGGTTGTCGACGGGTTGAAAAACTTTAACGCGCTCTACGTTCTGAAGGACGGAAAACTTGTCGCAAAGGACGGCAAAGCCCTGTTCGACACTTCAAAGCGCTATCTTCCCAAAACGGTTTTAAATACCGTTCATCTGAAAGAGCTTTGCGCGGACGATTTTAAAATAAGCATAAAAGGCAATAAAGTCAAGGCTATGACCATAGAACCCGGCGGGGTCGTTACGGGCTGCGAAATAGTCGAAGTCAAAAACGAAGACGGCGATATAAACGTAAAAGGGACCGACCTTCTGAAACTTGCCGTGGTGGAACGCCATAAGATGACGGGCAATATCGGCAAGGCAATATTCAAGGGCTACGGCTTAAAGGGCGGCGCAATGGGAATTACAATAGCTCACGATTCGCACAACGTTATTCTTTTGGGCGACGACAACGCCGCAATGGCGAAAGCCGCAAACAAACTAAAAGAAATAGGCGGCGGTATGGTGCTTGTGGAAACCGGCGGCGAAACCCATTACCTTACCCTTGACGTCGCCGGACTTATGTCTTCCTGCGACGCGGAAAATCTGCAAAGTTACAGCCGCGCCATTATAGAGCAGGCGCACGGTATGGGCGTAAAACGGGAGTACGAAGCCTTTATGTCGCTGGCGTTTTTGTCGCTTGCGGTTATCCCCAGACTCAAAATACTGGACACGGGACTTTTCGACGTGGAAAAATTTGCGTTCACCGCTTTGGAAGCAGAATAATCGGTTATACGGTTTTTGCCGCCGCGCACAATGCGCGGCGGCATTTAAAATAGAATATAATTGTCAATAAAGTGTTGCGGAAGTTAAGTTTTTCCAAAAAAATACAATTTCCTTTAAAAACAATTTTACTTATTATCTTGAATGTAGTACAATTATACTGACTAATAATGTAGGGTAGTGTACTCTGCTCTGCTTTAAAACGGAGTAATTTATGGGCTTAATTAAATTTATACTCGGTTCAGACAGCCGCAGGTCTGTTAAAAAACTTAATAAACTTGCGTTAAAGGTTGAAGAACTCGAACCTAAATACGCGGCTATGTCCGACGAAGAATTGAAAGGTCAGACCAAAATTTTAAAGGACAGGCTGGCTACGGGCGAAACGCTGGACGATATTCTTTTCGACGCGTTCGCCGCTTTAAGGGAAGCAAGCTGGCGCGTGCTGAAGATGAAACACTTCCACGTGCAGATAATAGGCGGCATCTGCCTGCACCAGGGACGAATTGCCGAAATGAAGACGGGCGAAGGTAAAACTCTCGTTTCCACCCTGCCCGCATATCTCAACGCGCTGACGGGCAAGGGCGTGCATATCGTCACCGTCAACGACTATCTCGCAAAGCGCGACGCCGAGTGGATGGGCAAAGTTCATAAATTTATGGGCTTGACCTGCGGCGTTGTTGTCCCCGGTATGGACGACGAAGAAAAGAAAAAGGCGTATCAGTGCGACATTATTTACGCAACCAATAACGAACTCGGTTTCGACTATTTGAGGGACAACCTGAAAACTTCAATCCCCGCAATGGTACAGAGAGAGCTCAACTTCTGTATTATCGACGAAGTCGACTCGATTCTCATTGACGAAGCGAGAACGCCCTTGATTATTTCCGGCAGGGGCGGCGAAAGTTCAAAGCTGTACGAAGATGTGGACAAATTCGTAAGAACGCTTTCCGGCGGCTTTGACGACGATAAAAAGGACGCGGAGAAAAAGAGTCCTTCAAAGAAGAAAAAGGATTTAAACAAGGACGAACAGGAAGCCAGCGACCAGCTTGCGAAAATATTGCAGGAAATGGAAAACTGGGACTATATCATAGACAGAAAGGACAAGTCCGTAACCATAACCGAAAAGGGCGCGGAAAAAGCGGAGCGGTTCTTTAATATTGCCAACCTTGGCGATATAGAGAACGCCGATTTAAACCACCACATACAGCAGGCGCTGAAAGCGCACGAGCTTTTCAAGCGCGACGAAGATTATATAGTTTCCGCAGACGGCGAAATTCTGATAGTAGACGAATTTACGGGACGCGTCCTGAACGGAAGAAGGTATTCAGACGGACTTCACCAGGCAATCGAAGCCAAGGAAAAAGTTAAGGTAAAGGACGAAAACAAGACCCACGCAACCGTAACTTTCCAGAACTATTTCAGACTTTATTCAAAACTTTCGGGTATGACGGGTACCGCCAAGACCGAAGAAGACGAATTCAGAACCATATACTCGTTGGACGTAGTGGAAATTCCCACTAATCGCCCCGTGCAAAGGGTGGATTATGCCGATATGATTTACTCTACGGTGGAAGGCAAAAAGAAAGCTATCGTCAACGAAGTTGTCGAAAGACACGAAAAAGGGCAGCCCGTGCTTATCGGTACGGTGACCGTAGATAAATCGGAAGAAATTTCAAGGCTGTTGCGCCGCAACGGCGTGAAGCACAATATTCTGAACGCGAAAAACCACGAGCGCGAAGCCGAAATAGTGGCGCAGGCGGGCAGATACGGCGCGGTAACCATTGCTACCAATATGGCGGGGCGCGGAACGGATATTCTTTTGGGCGGCAACCCCGAATACCTTGCCAACAAGCGTATGCGCGAAGAAGGCTTCGACCACGAAATGATTGAAGTGGCGATTTCTTACGCAGACCGCGAATTTACCGAAGAGGAAAAAGCCGCGCGCGCAAGATACGCCGAACTTTACGAAATGTACAAAAAGGAAACGGACGCCGAAAAGGAAAAAGTTATAGCGGCGGGCGGTCTGTGCATTCTCGGTACCGAGCGTCACGAATCGCGCCGTATAGACAACCAGCTCCGCGGACGAAGCGGACGCCAGGGCGACCCCGGCGACTCGATATTCTTTATCTCGCTTGAAGACGACCTTGCAAAACGCTTCGGCGGCGAGAGAATGAAACAGCTTTACAACGTGTTCAAAATAGAAGAAGACCAGTGTCTGCAATCCAGAATGCTTTCGCGCTCGATTGAAAACGCGCAAAGGGCAATCGAGGGCAGAAACTTCGGCATAAGAAAACACACACTGCAATACGACGAAGTAATGAACGAACAGCGCAAAACCATTTACGGCGAACGTATGAAGGTTTTGAAGGGTGAAGACGTTCACGAACAGATGCTCAAATATATCCCCGACTACATTGCAAAGGTTGTCGGCGAGACGGTTAACACCGAAGCCCTGCCCGAAAAATGGGACGAGAACGCTTTGAACGAAGCGTTGCAACAGCGCGTTTATCCCGACGAATGTACTTTTGTCATCACGCGCGATATGCTTGAAACGTGGGACTACGATTACGCGATAGACAAAATTTCGAAAGAAGTGTGCAAGGCGTACGAGCAGAAAATAGACAATATTTACGAAGAAACGGACGGTCAGGTAGACTACCGCCAGGTAGAGCGCAACGAGCTTTTGCGCGGGGTTGACAGAAACTGGATTGACCATATCGACGCAATGGACCAGTTGCGTAAGGGTATAGGTCTGCGCGGTTACGCCCAGCAGGACCCCGTAATTGCATACAAACAGGAAGGCTATCAGATGTTTGACGAAATGATAGACCGTATCCAGATAAATACTATTTCAAGACTTTTAAAGGGCAGGATAGTCCGCGTGCCGCAGGCTGCGCCCCGTGCGCCCATAACTTCGGTGAACCCCGCAGTTGCAGCCCGCGCCAAGCAGATTGCGGAAAACAACACCGCCAGGGAAAAATCCGCTCCCGCGCAAAGCGCGGCGGCGAATCCCACGGTTATAGGCGACGCGCCCAAATCCCTAGAAAACCTGACCGCGAACATAGGCGGCAAAGCCCAGCCCAAAACGGTTGACAAGCAGGCGAAAGCGGGCAGAAACGACCCCTGCCCCTGCGGGAGCGGCAAAAAATATAAGGACTGTTGCTACTGGAACGACCACAAGTAAGAGTGTTTTCCGGACGGTAAAAAATAAAGATAAGCGACGGGCGTTGCCTGTCAGACGGAACGTTTATGTTTAAGGCAGACGATTACAGATTAAAATTAAAATCCCTTGAAAACACTCTTGCGGAAGCAAAGTACGCGTTGGATATCGATAATCTCGGCGCAAGGCTTGAAGGGCTTAAAACCGAACAGGAAAATCCCGAAGTCTGGCAGGACTTGGAAAAGTCCAAAAAAATAGGCAGGGAAATTTCGGCGGTAGAAAATAAAATAAATTCTTACAAAAAGGGCGAAACCGCGCTTGCGGACACATTCGCGTTTATCGACTTGATTGAAGAAGCGGACGACGAAAGCCTTATCCCCGAACTGGAAGAAATGATTTCCGCCGCAGAAGACGACATAGAACAAATGCGCATACGCGCGCTTCTTCGCGGCAAGTACGACGGCAACAACGCAATTTTAAACCTGCACTCGGGCGCTGGCGGCACCGAAGCGTGCGACTGGACACAGATGCTTTACAGAATGTACACCCGCTATTGCGAGCGTTCGGGCTTTAAAGTCACGGAAATGGATTTTGAAGACGGCGACGAAGCGGGCTTGAAGAGCGTGAGTTTCCGTGTGGACGGTGAAAACGCCTACGGCTTTTTAAAAGCGGAAAAGGGCGTTCACAGGCTTGTGCGCATATCCCCGTTCGACAGTAACAAACGCCGCCACACGTCGTTTGCGTCCCTGGAAGTTATGCCCGAAGTGGACGACGAAGCGGACGTTGAAATCCGTGACGAAGATATAAGGATAGACGTGTACCGTTCGTCCGGCGCGGGCGGACAGAAGGTCAACAAGACCGAAACTGCGATAAGAATAACCCACTTCCCTACGGGCATAGTCGTTACCTGCCAGAATGAAAGAAGCCAGCTCCAGAACAAGGAAATGGCTTTCCAGTACCTGCGCGCCAAGCTGATTGAAAGACAGATTGCCGAGCGCGAAGCAGCCGACGCCGAACTTAAAGGCGAAATTAAAAAGATAGAGTGGGGCAGCCAGATACGCTCTTACGTGTTCTGTCCGTACACTCTCGTAAAAGACCACCGCACGGGTTACGAAAATACAAACGTGCAGTCGGTAATGGACGGCGACATTCAGGGCTTTATAATCGATTATTTGAAAAAGACCATATAAGTTAACGCGGCGGCAGGACCGCCGCATTTGAATTATGTACGGAAATTTTACCATTAAAGAAACTCCCGTAATATTGGGGATAGAATCCAGTTGCGACGAAACAGCCGCCGCCGTTATCCGCGGGGGTAAACTGCTTTCGAGCGTGATAATTTCTTCCGCGGAAGAACAGGCTAAATACGGCGGCGTAGTGCCTGAAATTGCTTCGCGCGTGCACACGGACGCGGTGGACGGCGCAGTTTTACGCGCAGTAAAGGAAGCGGGTATTACATTAAAAGATTTGGACGCGGTTGCCGTGACCTACGGCGCGGGGCTTTTGGGCGCACTTCTGGTTGGGTTGTCGTTTGCTAAGTCTTTGGCGTATTCTTTAAATATTCCGCTCATTGCGGTAAACCATATCCGCGGTCATCTCGCCGCGGCGTACCTTTGCGACGGCAATCTTAAACCGCCCTACGTGACTTTGCTTGCAAGCGGCGGACATACCGCGATATTGCACACAAAAAGCTATACCGAATTTGAAGTTCTTGGGTCTACCTGCGACGACGCCGCGGGCGAAGCGTTTGACAAGGTTGCGAGAATTTTAGGTTTGCCCTATCCCGGGGGACCGAATGTGCAAAGGCTGGCGGAGAGCGGAAAGGCGGAAATAACCCTGCCGCAGGCGCTTGTCAGAAACAGCGGCAAAATGCAGTTTTCGTACAGCGGGTTAAAGACCGCGGTTATGAATTTTTGCCACAACAGCGCGCAGCGCGGCGAAAAGTTTAACCCCGCGGACGTTGCCGCTTCATTTCAGGTTTCCGCTTTGGAACCGCTGGTTAAAAAGACGGTCGGTTGCGCGGTAAGGCTGGGTGTAAATACGGTTACGGCGGGCGGCGGAGTCGCGGCGAACGAATATCTCAGGACGCGGCTTTCGGACGAGTGCGCAAAGGCGGATTTAAAACTTATACTGCCTGAAAAAAAGTATTGCACGGACAACGCCGCAATGATTGCCGCCGAAGGGCTTATACAGTACCGCGCGGGTAACTTTGCCGCGCTGGATATTAACGCCGCCGCCCAGATTGCTTTACAATAATTTATACGGTCAGCGGCTTTTAAATGCTTTACTTTTTTAAAGCGGTTTAATATAATAAAAATACAATTTAACCTTTAAAGGCTATGACAAAGGACAACCGTTTTTAAACGTATCGCTTTGCAGAGAGCTTCCGTCCGGTGCAAGGGAGCAAGCGCGTTTGAAAAATATCACCTTTCAGCTTATTTTCCGAAAGTCACGGCAATTAAGAAAATACGGTTTCGTAACCCGTCACAAGTTACGGCAAATGTTCGTTTGTTTTGGTGGTTTATAAGCGCATTTTACGGCGTCCGAAACTCGGACGCCTATTTTATATTTTTAAGGAGTGCAGAATGTACAATAAGGTAGATACTTCTTTGAACTTCGTTGAGCGCGAAAAGGAAATTATAGACTTTTGGAAAGAGAACAAAGTTTTTGAAAAGAGCGTTGAAAGCAGTATCGGGGGCGAAGAGTTTTCATTTTACGACGGTCCCCCCACAGCCAACGGAAAGCCGCATATCGGTCATATTCTGACCCGCGTAATGAAAGATATAATTCCCAGATATAAGACTATGAAAGGCTTCCACGTTTTAAGAAAAGCGGGCTGGGATACGCACGGTCTTCCCGTCGAGCTTGAAGTTGAAAAGTCTTTGGGGCTTGACGGCAAGCAGCAGATAGAAGGTTACGGCATAGAACCCTTTATCCAAAAGTGCAAGCAGTCGGTATGGAAGTACAAAGGCGAATGGGAAAAAATGTCCGACAGGGTAGGTTACTGGGTGGATATGGACAACCCCTACGTCACCTACGACGACAATTATATAGAGTCCGAGTGGTGGGCTATTAAAGAAATGCACAAAAAGGGGCTTTTGTACAAGGGGCATAAAATTGTGCCTTACTGCCCCAGATGCGGCACTGCGCTCTCTTCGCACGAAGTTGCGCAGGGTTACAAATCGGTAAAGGAAAATTCCGCCGTCGCAAAATTTAAGGTAAAGGGAAGCGAAAACCGCTATATACTCGCTTGGACTACTACCCCCTGGACGTTGCCTTCCAACGTGGCGCTATGTATGAACCCATGCGAGCCTTACGTTGAAATAGAAGCGGACGGCGCAAGATATATTTTAGCCGAAGCGCTTGTTTCAAAGTTCTTCGAAGAATACAATGTGGTTGACAAAAAGGCGGGCAGCGAGTGGGAAGGGCTTGAATACGAGCCGCTGTTTGAAGAGACCGCAAAGGAAATTTTGCGCATATCCCCCGCAAACGCAACCCCCAAGGCACATTTTATCGTCTGCGACGGTTACGTAACCATGGGCGATGGCACGGGCGTAGTTCATATCGCCCCCGCATTCGGCGAAGACGACTATAAGGTAGGCAAGCGTTACGGACTGCCCGTTGTCCAGTTGGTGGACGAGCGCGGCTGCTTTGACAGCCGTTTTGAAAGTTTAAACGGAGTGTTCGCCAAAAAAGCCGATAAGCCCATTCTGGACAGGCTTGAAAAAAGCGGGCTGCTTTTCAAAGTAATTCCTTTCGAACACGACTATCCTCATTGCTGGCGGTGCGACACGCCCCTTTTGTATTATGCAAAGTCCAGCTGGTTTATAGAAGTTACCAAAGCTAAAAAAGAGATTATAAAAGCCAACCGTTCTGTCAACTGGATGCCCGACACCATAAAGGAAGGCAGAATGGGCAACTTCCTTGAAAACGTAATAGACTGGGGACTTTCCCGCGACAGATACTGGGGAACTCCGTTGCCCGTATGGGTCTGCCCCGACTGCGGCGCAATAGAAGTAATAGGCTCTAAATCGGAACTTAAAGAAAAATGCAACGTCAAGGGCGAAACAGAACTTCACCGTCCCTATCTTGATAAACTTACCTGTAAGTGTCCGAAGTGCGGCGGCAAGATGTCGCGCACGCCCGAAGTTATCGACTGCTGGTTCGACTCCGGTTCGATGCCTTTTGCCCAGTATCATTATCCGTTTGAAAACAGAGAAGTTTTTGAAAAGACTTTCCCCGCCGATTTTATCTCCGAAGCGGTGGACCAGACGCGCGGCTGGTTTTATACCCTGCTTGTAATAAACACCATTCTTTTCAATAAAGCGCCATTTAAAAACTGTATTGTTCTCGGTCACGTGAACGATAAAAACGGTATAAAAATGTCTAAACACAAGGGCAACGTGGTTGATCCCTGGAGCGTGCTGGACAAACAGGGCGCCGACGCGGTAAGGTGGTATTTTTACACGTCTTCCGCGCCGTGGCTGCCTTCTCGCTTTGCCGAAGAAACCGTATCGGAAGCGCAGCGCAAATTTATGGGTACGCTGTGGAACACGTACGCGTTCTTTACGCTGTATGCCGAAATCGACAAATACGACCCGTCAAAGTATTCGCTTGCACAGTGTAAATTGAGCGTAATGGACAAATGGATTTTGTCAAAGCTCAATTCGCTTACGGCGTTCGTTGATCAAAGTCTTGAAAAGTACGAAATTTTCGAAAGTGCGCGCGCGTTGCAGGACTTTGCAGACGTGCTTTCAAACTGGTACGTCCGCCGCGGCAGGGACAGGTACTGGGGGGCGGATATGACCGAAGACAAGGCGGCGGCGTACACCACTTTGTATACGGTTTTAGTCACCATTGCAAAACTTACGGCTCCGTACACGCCCTTTATGGCGGAAATGATTTACCGCAATCTCGTGCCGCGCTTCTTTGCGGACCAGCCCGCTTCCGTTCATCTTTGCGAGTTCCCCAAAGCCGATAAAAATTATATCGACAGGGCTTTGGAAGACGGAATGGAAGAAGTGCTTGATATCGTAGTTCTGGGCAGGGCGGCAAGAAACGCGGGCAATTTGAAAAACCGTCAGCCGCTTGCCAAAATGATTGTGGTGTCAACCCGCAATATAGACCTTTCGGAAGACGAACGCGCAATAGTTCTCGACGAACTGAATATAAAGAGTTTCGAGTTTGCGGACGACGCGGATAAGTATATAACGTACAGGTTAAAGCCGCAGCTTAAAACTCTGGGACCCAAGTACGGTAAAAAGCTGGGCGCGATTTCCGCCTTTTTGGGCGGCTGCAACGCGAAAGAAGTTGTGACGGCAGTAAAGGACGGCGGCGTTTACAATATACCCGGGCTGGACGTTACATTAACGCTGGAAGATTTGCAGGTTTTCACCGAAAGCGCGGGCGGCTTCATTGCGGCGGAAGACAGGGGTATCACAGTTGCGCTTGACACCGCGTTGACCGAAGAACTTATTTTAGAAGGCGTTGAAAGGGAACTTGTTTCAAAAATCCAGAATATGCGTAAAGACGCGGGCTTTGAAGTAACCGACAGGATTAACGTCTTTTACAAGGCTTGCGGCAGGGCGCAACAGGTGTTGCAATCGGGCAATTTTGCGGGCGACGTGCTTGCGGAAAAAATATGCGAAGGCGCGGCGGACGGCTACACCAGAGAGCAGAACATCAACGGCGAAAAAGTGTTGCTCACTCTTATAAAAAAGTAATATATCATTAATTCCGTTAAACGCTCATAGATTTATTCTATGAGCGTTTATGATTTAAAGGCGGGCGAACGCGCGAAAATTGTCAGAATAGAAGTATCGGGCAGCGGTGCGGCAAGGCTTCAGTCGCTCGGCATAACTGTCGGGAAAAAGGTGACAGTGCTGGCTTTTTCACTCTTTAAAACGGGTGTGCTTATAGGTTGCGGCGCGGTGCGCGTGGGCGTACGGCGGGAAATAGCCAAACTTATCGGGGTGGAGAAATGCGCCTGAAAATACTGCGCCGCGCGGCTGAAAAACCGGGAATGCGTGCGGTTTTCGCGGGCAATCCCAATGCCGGCAAGACAACGCTGTTCAATGCGGTAACGCACAGCTCTTTAAGAACGGGCAATTTTCACGGCGTAACCTGTTCTGCAAGCGAAAAAACTTCAAACGGAATAACTTACGTAGACGCGCCCGGTCTTTACGCTATGACCAATTATTCTATGGAAGAAGTTTCCGCCGCGGAAGAGATTAAAAAAGCGGATATTATAATCGACGTTGCCGACGCGCTCACATTGGAAAACAGTTTGAATTTAACCGCAAAACTGAAATCGTACGACAAGCCTGTGGTTTTATACGTAACCAAGCTGAACCAGCTTAAAAGGCGGGGCGGCAGTCTCGACGCGGAAAAACTTTCGCATTATCTGGGGATACCCGTTTTCACCTGTCCGCCCAAACAGTTTAAAAAGGCGGTGGAAGACGGTATTAATTTTTCTGTTGCGACCGGAAAGCTGTCGTTCGAAGACTGCTATTTTGCGGGGCGCGAAAGTTTAAGCCGCGCAGACAAACTGTTTTACAACCGTTTTTTCGCGCTTGCGTTTTTTATCGCCGCGGTGGCGGCAATGTTCTTTTTCGCGTTTCATCCCGTAATGCCGGGCGCGCTTTTAAAGGATTTGGTAGAGCTTGCCGTGTGCGACAAACTATGCGCGTTGATAACTGGTAAAATGCAGAACGAAGCGTTAATTTCCCTTTTGTCGGAAGGGGTTCTGGGCGGCGCGGGCAGCGTTCTTTCCTTTCTGCCCCAGCTTGCAATTCTGTATCTGTTTCTTACGCTGTTGGACGAGAGCGGAATAACTTCCGCGCTGTCGTTTTGCGCCGACGGATTTTTTGCCAAGGTCAACCTTTCGGGTCGTGCGGCTTTTTCGCTTATCTCGGGCTTCGGCTGTACCGCGGCGGCAATTATGACCACGCGCGGCTATTCCACGGAGAACGCGCAAAAGCGCACAATCGCGGTTTTGCCGTACATTCCCTGCGGCGCGAAACTGCCCGTGTTTTTAACTTTTCTCGCGCCCCTTTTTAAAAATCCGTTTCCTGCGGTGACATGTTTCTATTTCGCGGGACTTTTGGTTTCAATCGCCTTTTCCGCCCTGTTGAAGGGCAGGAAAGAAGATATGCTGTCTGAAGTTACGCCCATTGTTTTTCCGCAACTTAAAGCCGTGGGTAAAAAGTTGTATTTTTATCTTAAATCGTTTATAATCAAGGTGTCGGGCGTGATACTCGCATTTTGCATTTTAAGCTGGCTCGCTTCGCATTTTTCGTTCACGTTCGAATACGTTGAAGCGGATAAGAGTATGCTTGCGACGGTTAGCCGCGGCTTAACGTTTTTGTTTTATCCCATGGGTATTTCAGACTGGCGGCTTGCGTATGCGGCGCTGTGCGGGTTTATCGCCAAAGAAAACGTTGCCGCAACCGTGGGCATGCTTATGCCTGCGGGGACTGGGCTCGGATTGGCGCAATCGGTTGCAATGTGCGCGTTCATTCTGCTGTGTCCCGCGTGCGTTTCAGCGTTTTCCGCTTCCTGTAAAGAAGCGGGGCTTAAATTTACGTTAAAATGCTTTGCCGTGCAGACGGCTGTGGCATTTTTAGGTGCATATCTCGTCAATTTTTTATTCAGCTTATGAAAAAATTCACCGTCAAAAACGATACAAATTTAAAAGACTTTACAGACAGCGTCTATCCGCAGGGTTCGTTTTGCTTTGCCGCGCTTTTGCGCGCTAAGGACATAAAGGTGAACGGCGTCCGCGCGACGAAAAACGCAAGTCTGCGCGCGGGCGACGAAGTTGCGTACTATACTACGTTAAAACAGGAGAGTATGCCCAGCCATAAAACGGTGTACGAAGACGTAAACGTTTACATAGCGGACAAGTTTTCGGGCGTGAGTTTTGAAGGGCTTTTGTCCGAACTTTCGGACAGGGGCGCCTTTTACGGAGTGCATAGGCTTGACCGGAATACAGAAGGGCTTATTGTGTTTGCCAAAAATAAACAGGCGGAGAAAGCGCTTTTGCACGGGTTTGAAAAAAGGCGTGTTTTAAAGACCTATATCGCGCTGTGTAAAAACGCCTTTAAAAGCGTAAGCGGTTGCCTTACCGCATATCTTTTAAAGGATGAAAAAAAGGGTGAAGTAAAAGTTTATCCCGCGCCCGTGCAGGGCGGCGTGACAATAAAAACAGACTACCGCGTTATGGAAGAGCGCGGAGATATCGCTCTGGTCGAAATAATTCTGCACACCGGCAGAACCCACCAGATACGCGCGCACACGGCGTATATCGGCTGTCCCGTTCTCGGCGATACGAAATACGGCGACAACGCCCTTAACGCAAAATACGGCGTAAAGCGGCAAAGGCTTGTGGCTAAGCGCCTTGAATTCGATTTTGAAGGCGAACTTTCGTATCTTAATGAAAAAACATTCGAAAGCGGATTTACATTGTAAATCAAAGCGGCGCACGCCATTTAAGGCGTGCGCCGCAGGTATATTTGACAATTATTGTCATAAGGTTTAAAATATGATGTGTATTTTGCGTTTCCGCACGCAAAAATAAGGTTATAAATAAATTACAGAAAGCCTTAAAGGGGATATTATGCAACAGGTAAAACTTGTTTCCGCCGATTCGAAATTGCAGTTTTCGTTATCGGGAGAAATCGATTCGGCTACCAGCGAAGATTTTTATACCGAAGTCCGCGCAGCCTATCTCAACCAGAAAATGGATATAGAGTTCGACTGCGCCGCTCTCACGTTCATTGACAGCACAATGCTGGGCACGTTCGTAAAAATTTATAAGGAGTTGAAAGCGGACGGCTATAAAACCGTTCTTCTCAACGTTCAGCCCAGAATCAGAAAACTTTTCGAAATTTGCGCGCTCGACACAATAATGGAGATAAGATGAAAGATTTTACTGTTGAATTTGCTCTGTGCGACAGCGAATATCTGACAGCTTTAAGGCTTGCCGCAGGCGCGGTATGCTCGGCGGCGGATATTGACGTGGACGCGATTGAAGACTTTAAGGTGTGTGTGACCGAAAGCGCGTTAATTTTAAAAAACTGCGGTTTTGAAAGGGTCAGGGCCCGGTTTTTCCGCGATGCGGGCGTGGGCTGCGAAATAGCGGGCGCGGGCGGAAACCCCGAACCTGCCGACAACGAACTGTCGCTTGCGCTTATATCCGCGCTTGTGACGGAGTGCGATATCGTTGGCGGAAAGATAATCGAAAAGGTTACGCTTTTAATATGATTGACGCAAACGAAGCGAACGAACTGTTCCGCGAATACCGCAGGACGGGAGATATTGCGCTAAGGAACAGGCTCGTTGAAAATTATATGTACGTAGCCGAAATTCTCGCAAAAAAATTTGCGGGCAGGGGGGTTGAGTACGACGATTTGTATCAGGTCGCAACCGAAGCCCTTATTTCCGGCGTAGGCAAATTCAACCCCGATCTGGGTATCCAGTTTACCACGTACATAACTCCGACAATTACGGGAATAATCAAAAATTATTTCCGCGACTATTCCCGCGCCGTCCGTTTGCCGAGAAGGATATATTCGCTTGCCGTAAAGGTGAGAAACGAGACCAACGAACATTACAAAAAGCACGGCGTAAAGCCCACCGTAAAACAGCTGTCGCAAAAGCTGGACGCGTCGGAAGAAGACATAATAGAAGCAATGGAATACCACGCGCCCGTAAGCCTTGACGCAACCGTAAAGGGCGAAGACGGCGAAGGGTTGCTGTACGATATTGTCGCCGACCCGCACGACGGATTTGAAACTTTTGAAGACAGCGAGTCTCTGCGCACGGAAATAAAAAAACTTGACCCCACGGAACAGAAAGTGGTGTCTTTAAGGTTTGTTGACGGAAAGTCGCAGGCGGAAGTGGGTAAAATTCTGGGCGTAAGCCAGATGTTCGTTTCCCGCGCGGAAAAGAAGATAGTCGAAAAGTTAAAGGACGCACTGCTGTGATTATTAACTTTAAAGTAGACAACTTAAATATGATGCGCAAAAAACTTGAAGCGTTTACGGACTTTCTCACCGAGCAGCAGGTTTGCGAAGACGACGTTTTTGCAAGCAAACTGGTCTCGTGCGAGCTTCTGACCAACGTAATCCGTCACGGCGGCGACGAAGCCGATTTTAAAGGACAGCTTTCAGACGCGGAGATACGCATAACCGTTGCGGCTGACAGCTTAAAGGGGCTGGACGTAAACGGGGAACCGCCCGACGTGTTCGCCGAAAGCGGAAGGGGACTGTATATAGTTAAAGTTTTTTCAAACGGGATAGAGCGCGGAAGTTCAGGCGAGATAACCGTTTTAATTAAAAGACGATAAAAAACACCGTCTTTAAAGCGCTTTCCATAGGGAATTAAAAAACTAAAATTTCAAGAGTTGCAATTTCAAGCGACGACAAAAAGCTCTCGGACAAACTGTCCGTGAGCTTTTAACTTCACATTATTCAGTAATATAAATTGAAATTTACTGTCCGCGTTAATCTTCGGTCAACTTTCCGTTATGCGCATACCATTGACATTCCATAATTTGCATATTACTAAACGTTGCCTTAAAGGAAGAATCTTCCGGACTGCATGCATAAATACCAAAACGAATCGCTTCTTTACCTTTCCACATATGGCATATGCGCATTTGCTTAAAATTTATACCATCCGTAGAACACTCAATACAATAGTCGTCTTCCCTGCGGCTAAATCTATACCACATTGATTTTACCGAAGCATCAATGACCGTCGTAGCCCAGTCGGAGTAGCCCATATTTGTCACTACGCTGCCAAGGTGCTGAAATTGCCCGTTTTCATATTCGATAGAACCTTTAATCCAGTTTTCACTATCCAAATACATTACGATGCCGCATTGGTCAAAGCGTTTTTTTGACTCGAATTCAGTTTTAACAACAAACGAAAAATACTTTTCGTCCGTGGATATTTGCAAAGCCGGCGCGTTATCATTTCTGAAATGATAATAGGTTCGTTGCCATAAATCGGTATGAGGTTCCGTTATAATTTCAACCTTATCCGAAGTGATTGTGTAGTCTTTGGGTTCTCGCGTCCACTTCATTGCTTTAATATCGATTTTCATAAAATTTTTCCGCTCAATTATTATTTACCGTAGCTTCATTATAGCATAACCGTAAATAAAAAAGCAAGGACGATAAATTCGCCCTTGCTTTAATTTCTGTTTAACACCGTTAAAGACGGTGTGTTTTTGTATTTATCTGAACATATTTATTTCTTTGTACATTTTATTCAGAAGTCCGTCGGAGATTATGCCGCGTATTCTTCCAAGGTAAATGAATACCGAGCTGAAGAATTTTCTGTTGTCGCCGCCTATCGCGTATTCGGGAACTCTGCCTATTTCGCCCTTGCTCTTTTCAATGAAAATCATAGCAAACTCTATCTTTTCGTCGTTGGTGAGCTTTCTCAGGAACTCGTCCGTGGGACCCTGATAAACGGTGTTTACCTTGTAAACGCGTTCAGCAGGTTCGCTGTCGGCAACGGGGGGATAGGCGCTGTAAACGTTATGGACCGTAGGTTCGGGCTTTTTCGGCTCTTCCTGAACGGGCGGTTTAGCAGGCTGGTAGTCCTGTACGGGTTGATAGTTTCTGTAATCCTGTACGGGGTTGTATTCCTGAACGGGCGGTTTATATTCCGCATTGTTGTTTTTCAGATATTCGGGGGGATAGCCAAGCGTCGGGTCGTATGACGGAGCTGGTATATTCTGTTCGGGAGCGGTCTGCTCGGGTACAGGCTGGGGCGCGGGGGCGGGTTCGGGTTGAACCGTTGTCGGGCGCGTCCGGAATTCTGCTTCGCCGAAAGGATTGAGATATGACGGCTGGTCTGAGCCGAAAGGTTGAGCGTAAGGATTTGCGTAAGGGTCGGCATAGGGGTTGGGCGCGGGAGCGGGTTCGTCCGAGTAATCGGGGATTTGCTGCTCCGGCTCGTTCTTGCGTTCGAAGTTTGCGTAATCGTTTACGCCGTACTCTATAGAAGGTTCTTCCGAGTTCGCCGCCGCCTTTTTACTTCTTACGGTTGCGGCTATCAGTATGCCGAGATTTATAATAAGCTGAATTGCAACTATTACAAACAGTAACGCCAGCGCAAGTCCCTGCAAGTCTTTTGCAACGGCAACCGTTACAAACAGGCATATCGCCGCAATAAAGGGTATGCCGTATCTTACGGAGTTAAAAATCAAACCCTTGCGTTTGCCGTTGGTCGAAAGACCTATGATATCTATAAAGAAATTCAGAAGCGTGCATACGCCGATTATTGCGCCAAGAATGAGCGCGGTCTTATCGGCAGCCGAAGGCGCGGCTTTGAATATGTCTACAATGTTGCCCGCTTCGGTTTTGGTAAATACGAGATTTACAAGGCTGAAGCCGGGGACAAGACTGTAAAGGTCGGGCGAGCAATGCAGTTTTTCGGTAAGTTTAACCCATAAATCGAGAAATTTAGGTGTGGCAAGGTAGAACTTATAAAGCGAGCAAAGCGCCACTGCGGAAAACAGGAACATAAACATTTTCAGCGTGCCTGCTTTGCCGCCCTTGTTTATAAAGCACTGTATGATAAGCATTAACAGCGTGCCGCCGAACGCTACCCAGATATTTATTATATCGGGTATTTTATCTGTCTGCGCATAATCGAGCGCAACCAAAACGTATAATGAAAGTGCAAGTACCGCCGCAATTTCAACAGTGTAGGCGAGCGCGCGCGTTACGTTTCCTCCCTTTTTAAAGGTTACGCCCATAGGAATGAATGCGAACAGCGCGAACAGCGTTATAACGGCGTACAAAACCACCGCCCACGCGTTGATATCGACTACCGCTTTTTCTATTCCGAAAAGCATAACGGGGTGGGGGGAAGCAAAAGCGTTGCCTATATTAATTGCGTCTTTGCCGCCGCAAACTATGTCAAGAGCTTTGGGAAGCTGCATAACCAGCATGCCCTGCGCGCCCTTACCGTAGAATACGGGTAAAAGAAGTCCCAGCAACAGACACACAACGGCGACGGTATAGGTGATAATCACCGCTAACTTTTTAGTATTCTTGGGCTTTGAAGTCCCCATAATTTATCTCCGTAAAAATAATTTTTGTTTAAAAAAGTAGACAATCCTACAACTATCAGTTATACAATTTTAATACAAATAAACGGTTATGTCAAGAAAATATTAAAATATTTGTTATAATGTGGAATATTTTGAAAATTAAACGTTAACGCAAAATAACCGCTCTTTTTCATATTTTACTTCTCCCGACGGTATTTATTCGCGGCTTGCAAGCAATAATTATAATGACTGCAACGCCGCCGCGGCTAAGCCGTTTTTGCGCTTGCAAAACCGCGCGAAAGGTTGTATAATTACCCCGATACGGAGAAGACGCAAATGAACACGCAGGAATCAGTCAAAAACCATTACCATAAAAAACCGTTTATGAAAACGCCGCCGCAACCCATTTCGCTGTATGAAATTCTGGACAGCGTTTCCGCGGAAGAGCGCGAAAGGCTTTACGGCGAGTACGGCGTTGAAGATATGTCTGAAATTTTTTCGAACGAAGATCTGATGAAGACTGCCGACTGCTTTATTGAAAACGGTATGAACGTGTGTCTTGCGGCGCGCAAGCTGTATATGCACAGAAACACGTTGATGTACAGACTGAACAAAATACGCCGCGTATGCGGTCTGGATTTGCGCGTGTTCGATATGGCTGTGACTTTCCGTATCCTGCGCGCATTGTACAAAACAAAACAGAGGTAAATTTTGAGCAGAAAAATTATACGCAATTTAACGACCGCCACGCTTGTGTTCTTTTTGACCGCGGTGTTTGCCGCGGGGTGCTTTTTGCGCAGGCAGTCGTCTTACGAATGGCTGATGCAGACCATTGAAAACAACTATTACTTCGGTTTTGAAGGAAAGGACGAAGATTTGACCGAAGTTCCTTTTGACGAGATAGTAAACAGGTACCTTGACAGGTATTCCGAATACTTCACCGCCGAAGAGTACGCGCAAACAATTGCGAACAACTCGGGTTCGAAGAGCGGGATAGGCATTTCGTATTCGTTTGTCGACGGAAAGGGAATTTTCATAAATACCGTGGTCGGCAACTCGCCCGCATACAAAAGCGGACTGCGGGCGGGAGAATGGCTTGTGAGCGGCGGTTTGGGCGGCGAAGTAAAAACGTTTGAAAGCTCTGCCGATTTTCAGAATATGATTAACGGCGCAGCCGACGGAGAACAGATTTCGCTTACGGCAAAGGACGGAAGCGTTTACGGCGTGGCTAAGGCGGAGTATACCGCAAGCTACACCACGCTGTATACAAACAGTTCGCAGTGGTATTTTTCGGACGCGGCTACGGGCGGACTCGCCACGCGTGAAAAACTCACTTACGAAATGGACTTTCTGCCTGACGGATTCGGCTATATAAACATTTCTCAGTTTTACGGCACGGCGGCAAAGGAGTTCGGCGTTCTCGTTGAAAAATTCAACGCGGCTAACTGTACGTCAATGATAATAGACTTGCGTTCAGACGGCGGCGGATACGTGGACGTTATGCAGGAGATAGCGGGCGCGTTCACGGACGGACAGAAAAAGCCTGCCATGATTGCGCGCGACAAACGCGGCAACAGCGAAATTTACAATTGCAAACCGCTTGCGGCAAAGCAACGGGTGGCAAAGGATACCGCCGTGTACGTACTGGCAAATTCAGGTACGGCAAGCGCATCCGAAGCGTTGATCGGCGCGCTGGTCTGCTACGGTTATCTCGATTACGGAAACATATATCTTTCCGACTACGGCGAAGAGTATATAAACTGGCTTACCGAAACCGAACAGGAAATAAAAACGGCGCAGACCTACGGCAAGGGGATAATGCAGTCCACTTTCGTAAAAAGGGACACGGGCGAAGCGTTGAAACTTACCACCGCGCAAATTTACTGGCCCGACGGCAAAACCTGCATTCACGACAGGGGGCTGAGAGTTGAAGACGGTTGCAAGACGGTTGCCGCAGACTGGGTAATGGAAAAGGGCGACCCCGAACTGAGAGCCGCCGTTGAAAAAATCAAATCTTCGTTAAAATAAAATGACGTCAAAAACGCGCGGCAAGCGGGCAACACCCCGTGCCGCGCGTTTTCCGATAAAAAAATTGCGCCAAATTATTGAAAAATATTTTTGTTTGGTTTATTATATTGTTGATAAATTTATCATGGGGGGTATGTATGAAGAAAAAAATTATCGCGCTTGTTGCGGCGGCGCTGACGGCGTTGTCGGTTTCTGCATTTTGCGCGTGTAAAACGGGGGAACCGCCTGCGGACGAACCCGAACTGCCCGTTGACTGGCTTGACAGCGAAGAGAATAAAGAAAACTTTTCGGCGGGCGGTTACGTAAAGGGTAAGACAGGCGATTTTACCCAATACGAAAATACCGACGCTTACCGCAAGGTTTCCACCGCGGACGAGTTTGTGTCTGCCGTAGTTGCGGCAAAGTGCCATTACACAAACGTGTGGGACGACGCAACAAACACCTACACGCAAATACCTGCCGAAGGTTACACGGAAGAAACTATGTGGGGCAGCGTGCGCGTAATTGAAATTACGCAGGACCTTAATCTGGGTTACTACAATCTGAGCAGCGCCGCAAAGGGCAGCGGGGTAGTGGACGATTACGCGAAAAACCTGCCCAAGTGGGACGGCTTGTTAAGCAATTTCGATACAGTGCTCGAAAACGGAATTTCGCAGATTAAAATAGAAAACACTTCAAACCTGCTCGTTTATTCCAAGACGGGCGCAAAAATTACACATGTGGGCTTTAAACTGACTTCCGATAACAACGTGGTTTTCAGAAACCTGCAATTCGACGGACTGTGGCAGTGGGAAGACGCGCCCGTAAACAGTACCGCGAAGATAGGCGATTACGACTGGTACGGCTGGGCGTATTTCAAAATAGCTTTCTGCGGCTACACCTGGATAGACCACTGCACTTTCGGCAAATCTTACGACGGACAGATTGACTGTTCAAACCCCGTGTACAACGCAAACGCGGGCACGGCGTTCCGCGCGCCTTTGGGTGCGGACGGCAACAACGGTTTGCAAATATCCTGGTGTAACTTCAACGCCGGCAGCGACGACAAAGACGGTTATATCTACAAAGAAATGCTGAAAATCGAACAAGGTTATCTCGCGGGGAAGACCGATCATCTCTACTACAAATCTTTAAGGGACGCAGGAGTAAGTTTCGAGCAGATTTTATATGGAATTGCAATTCCGCAGAAAAAGGGTTTTCTCTGCGGCGACGACGCTAAATTTTCGGGCAGTTACGAAAATGCCGACGACTACAACTTTAATCTGAAATTGCGGGTTTCGTTTGCAAACTGCAAATTTATAAATCTTGAAGACAGACTTCCCAAACTGCGCGGCGGCAATGCGTATATGTACAATTGCGTAGTCGACAGCTCGCAGTACTACAAGTACAGGACGGAGTTAAAAACGCTAAACGCCGCAAGCATTGTTTCAAAAGTGAACGGCACATGGAAGTGCGGGCTTGTGTCGCAGGGTATAGTCTGCGGCAACGGCGGCAGCGTAATGGCGGAAAGCTGTATTTTCAGGGGTATAGATTCCCTTCTTAAAAACAACGACAGCAAAAATACCGCGCCCTACGTGAACGGCGGGTACAGTATCGTCAACTGTTCTTACCAAAGGGGAGAAGGCGAAAAGGAATACATAGGCTCGTCTTCTGACCCTTCGCCCGGATTCCCCAATGCCACGCCCGCAAAATTGAAGACGGAGTTTTTCAAGTGGAACACGGCGGACGGCAAACAACCTTTCACTGTTCGGGCAATAGGGGTTGAATCCCTGGAAGACTATCTTAGCCACGAAAAATACGGTTCGGGCGTAAGAACGGAAATTTCCGATAAACTTTTAAAAAGCAGTTATTAAAATCAATAAATCCGCCGCGCAATTTTGCGCGGCAGATTTATTTTATCAAGATTTTGATAAACGTACACAATAAAATTATTTATGCTATAATAGTATTATAAATTTGGTGTCAAGTTTCAACGCAAGAATGCACTTCTATACGTACAATACAAAGGCGCGGCGGCTCCGTTTACGGGGCCGCCGCGCTTTATTGTGTAATCAAAATCCCGCGATAGTCTGCTACGCCGCGCGGTTGAAACAGATTATGCGACGAGCAAGAATAGCAGAAAGCGGATTAAGGCGCGTCATTTCGAGCCGCGGAGCGCGAGAGAATCCCCAAGCGGTCTGCTTATGGAAGATTGAAATGAAGCCGCCGTAAAAAACGTCCGTATCACAACAAGGTAAAAATTTTTGCGCAAAAGAAGCATGCGCAAAAAGATTCTTCGGCGGCACACAGCACGAGAGCAAGAAAGTTTCAAACAGCAAAACTCAGCTGTGTTCCGCTCAGAATGACGCATGAAGGCGTAAACCCGTTGACGTTTATCAATTTGTTAAACAAACGGAAGAGAAATAAAGATATGCGGTTAAGCGGAACGCTTAGTTTTCGGGAGCGGAAGTCGAACAAACGGAAGAGAAATAAAGATATGCGGTTAAGCGGAACGCTTAGTTTGACGGGAGCGGAAGTCGAACAAACGGAAGAGAAATAAAGATATGCGGTTAAGCGGAACGCTTAGTTTGACGGGAGCGGAAGTCGAACAAACGGAAGAGAAATAAAGATATGCGGTTAAGCGGAATGCTTATTGGGGGGATTTTACGCCCTTTATGCGCCGCGCGGTTATCAGCACGCAAATTAAAAAACCTTCGTCCGTGCGCGTGACTTCTACCGAAGCCTTGCCTTCGGTTTCGAAATACTCGTCGGTAACCCTTTTCAAGTCCGATAAAAACAGTTCGCGGTCGGGTTCGGACATATCGTCCCTGTCCAGCGAAATCATTGCGTTTAAATTCTGCGTCATAATTTTTCTCTCACTTTTCTTTTAATATATCCGTTCAGCCCGAAGTAAGGGCGCATAACGTTGCAAATTCCGTCCCGCCTGCCCGCAATATTTTCCGCGGCTATTTTAAACGCTTTCAGCGTTTCGTTTTTCCACCTGCCAAGCTGCAAAGACAAATCTTCCGGTATTGCCGCTTTCAGATTCATACGCAAAAGCGAAGCTATTTCCTGCGCCGTCATAACCGCGCCCGATAAAATCTGCCCGCCGTTCAGCTTGTTCACTATAAGCCACAAATCTTTCATTCCCCCGTCCGACAGTTGCGAACGGCAAAAATCCGCGCTCTTTACGGAAGGAGCGTAAGGGTCGGTCACTATTACGGCGCAGTCGCAGGCGGACGGCGCGATATTGTCGCACAGTATGTAGTCGAAAAGTCCGTCAACTTCGTTTATTGCCTTAACGGCGGCTTTCCTGTCCGAAAGTCCCATTGACGACATAAATGAAAGGTTGCCGGAAGAAGGGTGCGAAACAAGGGTCTGTTTTGCGCGGCACGCCCCGCGGGAGTAGTCGGCAAGCGTATAAACCTGCATATTCGGACAGCCGCCTATCTGCATTGCGCACGCAGTAACGGAGTCGCCGTCCACAACCAAAGTCCTTTCGCCAATGCCCGCAAGCGCAAGTCCCAGCCCTACGCAGCAGGTTGTAACGCCCGTTCCGCCCTTCAGACTTGTCATATAAATCTTTTTTGCCATTTTTTCTCCTATTGCAGTGTTTTGTTACATTATAAATTAATGTAATAATCGAAAAATAGGAACGTTTGTCTTAATTTGTAATTTTTTCTTGGGCAATGTAATAATTTTTAATGACAAATGCTCAAAAACGTTTGACAATATGTTTTTTTATCTTTATAATTGAACACAGTTATATTTATAAGGGATATAAGATATGAAATTCGGCAAAAAAATAGCGGCTACGCTGCTTGGAATATTATGTGCGGGTTGTGTTGCCGGCGGGCTTACCGCCTGCAAGGCTAAAGGCCCCACCGAAACGCCCGACGACGCGACGACTTACCGTCTGGCGCTTCCCAACGACGGTTCTGCGCCCACCGCGCACACCGGACTTGAAAATATAGGATATATGGCTTACGCGCTTGACAGACAGGATTATTATCACGCGTATGCTTACTGCGCTTCGAAAGCTATGGGCTACACTCAGGTTACGCAGACCTGGAAAGATTATAAAGACAGCGTAATGATTTGTTCGGACATTACGTATTCGTCACTGGTAAAGGCGGGAACGCAGGCGTGCTTTGTTAACAACGAAGTTTATATGCGCACGTCCGAAACTCCCGGCAAATCCACCGATTCCACGTCGGCAAAATGGAAAACTTCACAACCCACTTATTACGACAGGGCAAAATACCTTAAAACTTACGGCGAGTATTCAACCGAAATGTCGGTTTACATTATAAACAAAGAAACAATTAAAAGCTGGGGCGAAGTCGTGGATAACGGCGACGGCACTTATACGCAGTCGTTTTCGCTGAACAGCAAAGCCGCGTCTTATTACCAGTACGGTATGAAGACCAGGGGCGATCTCAAAGGCTTTCCCGAATTCAACAGCATAGAAATTTCGTTTACATTCGATAGTAACTGGACCGTTCTTTCAAGCTATTGCGAAGAAAAAACGAAGATAGCGCCCAGCTCGCTCGGCGGAATCGCAATGGACTCTACGGCGAAAGTTACAACAACTTTCTCTTACGGCGACGACCAGTTCGACAACGTGCATTACGGCTATTACGACAGTTATTACAAACAGTATCTCGGTAAAGTGGACGACGAACAGGACGAACCCGCAAGCGACGACGTTGATATTTTAAACGTGCTCGGCAGCGCGTTCAGCGGCGTGCTTGCCGGCGGGGAACAGTTCAACGCGGAACTTACCGTAGGGCAGACCGATTACAGCGGAAAAATTTATCTCTCTCTCGCAAGCATTGAAGACATTCTGGGCAGTATCGACGCGCGCATTTCTCTCGGCAGAAAGGACGGCAAGCAGGATTTGTACATAGATTTTGCGGGCGGCGCGGTAAACGCTTATTACAGCGACGAGTTTGCAATGACCCTGAACGTGGACGCGGTTTCTACGATTATTAACCAGTTCAAGGAATGGGCTGAAAGATTTAATAAGGACGGCGCGGCGGCAGCTTCGTACGCGCTTACCGAAGAAGAGCAGGAAAGCGAAGGTTTTGACATAGCCTCAGTGCTGGGAATGTTCAAAGAAGAACACGACGACAGCACCGTTACGATTTCGGTTGAAACGGACGATTTGCTGGGCACGGGCATAGGCGTGCGCCTTTATATGCATTTCGACCGCGACGGTTCGTCTTACAAGTTCAACAACATAGAACTCGAAAGCATTACATACGATTCAACTTCAATAGACCTGCGCGCAAAGATTTCGCCCGACAAGGACGGTGAAATAATTTCGCACAACAAAGCGGACGCGCCCGCAAACCTTGCCGATTACGCGGCGGGCGTGCACTCTATGCTTGACAGCGACACGCTTAAAGTGACTCTCGGTTTCGACGGTTCAAAGCAAAACGTAATAGATATGCTTAGCGGACTTTCCGTAAAGGCGCAGGCTTACGTAGAACTCGGTTACGACATTGCCACCCGCGTGGACCTTAACGTGGCGTACGCGGGACTCAACGCGGAACTTGCAGTCTACTACGGCAACAATATCGACTTCAAGAGCGCGGGAAAAATTTATCTTGAACTGTTGAAAGTCAACGGCGAAGAGATGGGCGCGAAAATTTACTGCGATATAGACGAAACTGTTGGCGCGGTGAAAGAACTTTTAAGTTTAATAAATAACAGTCAGGCGAACGAAAGCCTTACCGCGGACCAAAGCGGGGAAGCGGCAAAGTCTGTTGCGGATATAATTAACGGTATACTCAATCTCAACTTCGGCGAAGTGTTGGGCGACATTTACGCAAGCAATTCGCAGATACGCGTGTCTTGCGACGTGGACGCAATAGTGGACGCGCTTGGCGTTAACGTAAACGGCGTCAAATTCGGTACCGCCGCGCTCGCGCTCGGTCTCGAAAACGGAAAAGCCAATCTTTCGCTTACTCTTGCCGCGCTCGGTCTCGATATGAGAGTGGAAGGCAGCGGCGAACAGGTTATCCTTCCCGACAGGGGCGAATACCTTGACGCTGCCGGACTCATAAAACTGGTTTCGGTTGCGGTAAAAGAAGCGGGATACATAATCGACGCGAAAGCGGTTGCTTTCGAAATAGACGGGCTTGCAGTAATTGACAATATGCCCATGCATATTGTGGGCGGCGGCGAAGTAAGCTGGAACGGCGGACTTAAAATTGCCGTAGACGCGGTTATGACTATCGCGGACGGAACTTCTGCTTCAGGCAAGGATGAAGTTGCTCTTAAACTTTTCTATGACGCCGCGGCGGAAGAAGGCAAACCTTTCGTAAAATTCGCGGTTAACAGTCTGGGAATGGAAATTTACGACAAGGACATTACAGACACCAAAAACGGCATTCAGAACATAATAGACAGCGTTAACCTTTTGATTAACGGCGAAAAGAGCGGTAACGCAACGGCTTCGTCTGCGGTCGGGCTGTACAATACTTCGGTTAATCTTGACGGCGGCAATATCGGCGCGGCTGTGGAAGAGATAGTTGCAAGCAACAACTTCCAGAAAATTCTCGGCGCGGTACTCGGTTTTGTCAAAGACCTTTCGGTTTCCACCGACTACGACTTTGAAGACGGCAGCGTAAGCAAACTTATAATAAGCCACGCGCTGTACGGCAATTTAACCCTTACGGCAAACGGTTCTCTTGCGCTTGACGCAAATATTACAGACGCAAACGGCGCGCAGATTTTAGACGTTTACGCAGGCGTTAAGGCGGGCGACGGCTCCGGTTTCGACAGGGTAAACTCCGCTCTTGAAAACTGCGAGATATATTCAACGGCGCAGACCGAAGACGCGTTCGCCAAAATAGTTTACAACTATCTGTTCGCCGTTGTCGAAAACGAACTTTCGGTTTCGCAGACTCTGGGCAGCAATACGTACGAAGTCGCTATCCATCTTGACGGCGCGAACAGCGAAATTCCCGCTCTGAAAGAAATTACGGTTGACGCAACCCTGTACTACACGCAGGGACTTGCGGGCGACAAAATAAAGGGCGACAAACTTGCGGAAATCGACCTTGTTTTAAATATAGGCGCAACCGCGGTCAACGCAAACGTCCGCTACAACGACGAAAAAATTTATCTCAGTCTTGACAAAATAGGAACTACCAATCTCAATGAAATTAAGTTCTATGCGGCTAAGGACGACATATCTTTGGCGGTTGAAGAACTGGTGAGATTAATTACTGACGAGAACTTTATAACCACCCTTTCGAAACTTATTCACCCCGCGGAAAGCAAGGCTGCCGCAAGCAGTTATGAAGTTGCACGCGTTGACGAAAACGCTCTTTCGGACCTTATCACCAAACTTATTTCGTTTGATTTTGCAAACACGATATCGTTCAATAAAGTGGACGGCGTTAACACCGCGACGGTGAACGTCGACAATATTCTCAAATTGTTCGGTACCGATTTAGGTTTTGAAATAGGTACGGCAAAAATAGGCGTAGACCCCAAAACGCACGCCGTTACAGGCAGCGTGTCTGTCGGCGGCAGGGACTGGATTAACCTTTCAGCCGAAAAAGCGGCAAGGCGCGTTTACGCGGATAACTGGCAGTCGGCTTATATAAATGCAGGTTTCGTACCCACGCTCGTTTCTGACTTGTATAAGACCGTGACGGACGACAACGGCGGGATTTACACCCTGTATACTTTCGCAGGCAGAATCGATATAGCCGTTAAAGTTTCCGTGGGTATAAGCATCAACAAAAATATAGAAATGAACGTAACTTCGCTCACGGTAGGTCTTGACCAGAACGGACAGTTCTACCTGACCGTTCTTGCGGATTTGAAGGGCAGTTCCGTTCTTGGCTTCACGCTTGCTTCGGCAAACCGTATTTCGATTACATATTCAAACGGATACGTAACTTTCGGCAAGGGAGTAGGTACGGCGGACGCGGTCTACAAAGTAATGACTTTGGACTATCTGCTGGAAAACGCATTCGTAGAACATTCCGGCGGCGTTGATTCGCCTATCCGTTGGCTGATAGGTATGAGCGATAGCGTATGGAACATAATCGCGGGCGCCGTGCCTTCGCTTGTCTCGGACGGCACGCCCACGTATACCTTGTACGAAACGCTTGCAAACGCTTCGGCTTCGGACGGAAATTTCTATCTCACCCAGTTTTTGACCGGTTTCGCTATAGACGTAAACGGCTCTACCGTCACGAGTTTCGGAAGCGGCACGGACGCTGCTGACGCGCTCGGGTTCAGTGAAAACTATTACGCGTTGCAGCTGAACGCCAACGGACTTACGGGCGGCGTGTTGAACAGCCTTTACGTAGGTCTCACCCGCAACGACGAGCAGGGCATAACCGGAATAAAAGCGATAGGTTCGCTTTCGGCTTCGCCCGCGACTGTCAATCTCACCATAGATTTGAACGAATATAAAGAAGGCGTAACAAACCTTTACGAATCGGGCGAATTGACGGGAGAATACGCCGCGCCCAATTACTACAACGTAGTATCTGAAAATTACGAAATAGACTTCAATAAAACTTTTGAATCTTCAGACGAACATATTGAAAAGGTATTCGGTTGCTACACCACCGGCGAAGAAAATCCCTATGCTTCCGTAAATAAGTATACAAACGTAACGTTAACCGTAGCGTACGGCGATATGTTGAAAACGGCTTACGGACATCTCGGGTTAGAGCTGAACGAAGATGGCGTTTACTTCAGGGCTGACGATATAGCTTACAGTTCGATAGTGTATTTAAGAACGCCTTTCGCACCCACCTGGGTCGACGACGCGCATACATATAAAATAATATATACCACCGACATGGAAGGCAACAACAGAATTACCGACCAGGACGACGGCAGAATTTATATGCAGCTCTGGGGCGACACAACTATTTACGCGCAGGTAGAGGAGTCGGTAAAAATCAACTTCGTAACGGGAGTCGACGGCGTTGGCACCGTAACGGGCGGCTTTGTGGACGACGCGCAGCTTATTGAGTATTCAATCGGCGGCTATACCTTCCTTGGCTGGTATGCGGATAAAGATTTTACCGTAAAGACCGATTACGCCAACGACGCAAATATCGTAAAAGTGGACGGCGTTCCCACCGTTTACGGCAAATATGTGATTGCTGAAATGACGGTAAACGGAGTGGTTTACGCGTACACCGACAACGCTTATGAAATTAAGTCGTTTGACGAATACGCTATTAAACCTTTCACAGAGCCGGGTTCGACCCTTGTTCTCGAAAGCGGAATAAACGGTTATCCCGTAACTTCAATCGCGGCAAACGCGCTTAAAGGCTCTATGGTCAAAAACGTAGTCGTCCCCGAAACGGTGACGTCGGTAGGCGCGCAGGCGTTTATGGATAACTACGCGATAGAGAGCGTCGTATTCCTTGCGAAAAACATGACTTTGGGCGGCAACGGCGTTACTGGCGACAGCAGATACGCATTCTTCGGATGTTCCGAAGCAAACGGCGGCAAGACAACAAAATTGCACGTTTATTACACAAACATAACCTGTCCCGGCGGCGACTGGACCGAATATCGCGCCGGCACGTTCATCCAGCGTAGCGGTACGGGCGGACTGCACTCCACAAACTGGGCGTACGTGGAATATAAAATTTCCGGCAACGGCGTAACCCGGCTCGGATGTCTGACAAGCGGAGTTGTAAGCGAAGGCTTATCGGCAAACAGGATAAAAACCGCCGCCATGGACGAACTCAATATGGCGACAGCGTCCAAGGGCTATATAAACGGTTACGAAGTTTATGTGGATAACGGGTTTGCGACGGACAATAAATATTACACCGTAAACGTTACTATTAACACCGCTACGCCTTACTACTATCTTTTAACCGTCGATATCGAAGGCGCGGTTATCAGCGGTGACGCTTGCGCGACCTACGGCAACGACAACGCAGTATACGCGCAGGCAGGCACTACCGTGACGGTCACTCCCCCCGACGGGTACGAATTTGTATCGCTCACGGGTGTGGACGGCATCTGCGGCGACGCTTCGGGGTATAAATTCGATATGCCTACGCACCCCGTATCTTTGAACGGCGAAGTAAGGGAAGTTGCAATTACAAGCATAATCATTCACAGCGCGGTGGATTATATCTATGACGGCGTAAGTTATGCGGCAGGTTACAACCTTACCGTTGACGGCGTTGAGCAGGGCGTAACCCGACTCGGGACAATTTCCGCAGACGGATATCTTTTCCTTGGCTGGGCGTATGAAAAGGGCAGCGTGCTTGAATTTACTTCATCCACCGTGCAGTACGTAAACTACTATGCAATATGGGCGGACGGCAGGGACGGAATGCTGACGGGAGTTAAAGACGGAGCCGTTCTCACAAGCGGAACCGACCCCAACGCGGTCCGGATTGAAGTGGACACTTCTATGGCAGACAGCTTCTATGCCTGGTATCTGAAAGAAGATACTGAGTTCCATAACAAAATCACCAATCTTGATAAAAACACAACCGTTCTGTATCCCAGAGTTTTATACTCTTTGAGTTACAGCGTTTCGGGCGGCGCGGCGGCGTTTATCTTTGAAAACGTGCCTTCCGACCAGTGCGATAAGAATAATGCCACGCAGGAAGCGGGTAAATCGTTTACGGGCAAAATAGCTATGCTTGAAAACGGAACATACAGCGTCAAGCGCGAACTTGACGGGGACACCCAGATTGAAATATATTATACGGGCGTTAACGGTCCTGAAATGTTCACTCTCCGCGTCAAGAAGAAAACGGTTTTCGGCGGTGTGGGCGGGTCTTACAGTCTCAATACCGACGGACTTGTAAATTCCGCAACGGCTAACGGCAACGTAAATCTTTCGGTAACGTTTTAAATAACACAACAATAAAAGCCGCGGCGTTTACGGTAATTCCCATAGGGAATTTATTAAAACGCAAATAAAAAGATTTAGGCACAGCGTTAAGCTGTGCCTTTTTCGTGGACGAATTAGGCTACTCGTAGCCTAGTGAGATACAGATATGTTTTATATATCCCGCAAAATTCAATCGGTTGCGCTCTTTCATTTTTCGTGATATAATGATTACACGATAAACAATAATTTAGCGGAGATTTTAATATGCTTACAACAGAGCCAACTATTGAAATGATTCAGGAGTGGAAATGCATATATAACGAAAATCGTGATAAGTTGAAACCAAATCGGAAAAGCGGAGCAGAAATAAATGATTATTTTTGCAACAAATATCGTTTTGAAAAATTAGATTCTTTATCTTTTCATGATGTCGTAGAATTCAACATTATGAAAAATGAATCTAATAGAGAGAAATTACCGCAAGGTTCAGTACCGCAAATTGTTGCATATAAAGCTAAAGATTCATCTGTTTTAGTCGGGATTGATTTAGTTACGGGGTTTTTCCATATTGAAGGAAAAGATATTAATAGAGTGGCGGAAATTTACGATGACCTTTTTCTGTTCAGAGGATTAGACGAAACAGATATAAAAAATTATTTTTTAGTCGCACAATACATTCAGTGCTTGAATAACAAATTATCATAGTAACGATAAATTTCAATTTATCTTTCTAAATATTTTGCAGTAAAAAGCTCTCGAACATATCGTTCGAGAGCTTTTGTCCTTGCTTGAAAGTATAACTATTAATAATTTAGTTTTTTAATTCCCTATGGGAAGTGCGCTTTACGCCGCGGCTTTTGCATACCGCTCAATTTATATTCATACAATATTATATGAAACTATTGGAACAGATTTTGGAAGAGCTGGGCGCGGACACGTTAAAATCCTTTTCTGTGGTGCCGGGCTTCGGCGGATATTTCAGAAGCGTAAAAGGCGTGGCGGAGTACACGCCTGAAAAGATAGTGCTTGCCCTTAAAAAGAACAGAATTACCGTGTTTGGCGACAATCTGACTCTCGGCAAATATTTTGAAGAAGATTTACTTATCCGCGGCAATATTTCGGGGGTGACCGTTGACTAAGTTTACACAGATTTCGGTGGTGTGCACAGCCGAAGCCGCGCTTAAAAAACTTAAAAAATCGCAGGTAGGCGTTTACAACTGCAAAAAAGCGGGTGCGGAGTTTGCATTTTGTGTAAAAGACAAAGACCTTAAAAAAGTTTTTGCAATTTTTTCCAACCCGTGTTATAATATAAGGGTAGAAAATCTCGGCAGGCGCGCGGGGTTTTTAAAAAGCGTAGTAAACCGCATAGGGCTCGTCGTGGGCGCATTCGTGTTTGTTGCGGCAGCGGCGGTTTCCAATTCGTTCATATTCAAAATAAACGTCAGCGGCAGCGGAAGCTATCTCACGCCGGAAGTAAAGCGGATAATTTACGAAGCGGGTGCAAAAGAATTCAGTATGTGCGCGAAGTTTGACGCTCCTGCGGCAACGGGAAAAATTCTCGCCCTTCCAAACGTCACGTTTTGCAATATACTGAGAAGGGGCAGCATTCTTACGGTGGACGTTCAGGTTGACGAAGAACACACCGATAAAGCCGAACTGTCTTCGCTGGTTTCCGACAGGGCGGGCGTGGTTAAAAACGTAGTCGCAATATGCGGCACGGCGCGCGTTTCTGCGGGCGACACGGTAAACTCTGGCGACGCGCTCATATCCGCCTATACAGTAATAGGCGAAGGCGAAAACGAAAAACGCGTGGACTGCCTTGCCGTCGGTTATTGCGAGCTGGAGTGTAAGTCGGGGTTCGAATACCCCGCCAAAACCGAGTCGGACGAAAATTTGCAGGCGGCTTACGCGCAGGCGCTTTTGTATGCGGAAGAAATACTTTCGCGCACGCACACCGTTAAACAGGTTGACGGCGGCGTGGTTTACGTAATAGAATTTACCTATTTGCATAAGTTAAGTATAAATATTTCATAAGAAGGCTTTAAAATCATATGCAGGGAAATACATTAAAAAAGGTCGTTGCGGGCAGCGTGGACAAGCTGCAAAAGACCGTGGGGACTTTTGACGAAAATCTGAACGAAATAATGCGCGGACTGGGCGTTATAATCCGCGTGGACGGACTCGACTTCATAATCGAAGGTCCCGAAGACAGCGCGCAAAAAGCCGCGTCTGTAATAGAGAGTCTTCTGACGCTTGCGGAAAACGGCGAATCGGTAGACAGAAGCCGCGTTTTGTACTGCATAGAGCTTGCGCACGATAACAAGGCGGGCGATATTACAAAACTTTCGTCCGATACAATCGCCGTCACCTACCGCGGCAAACATATTAAGTGTAAAACGGTCGGGCAGAAAAGATACGTCGACGCAATCAAGCGCAGCGGCGCGACTTTCGGTATCGGTCCCGCAGGTACGGGCAAGACCTATCTTGCGGTGTGCCTTGCTGTGCAGGCAATGAAGCAGAAACAGGTTGAAAAAATTATTCTCACCCGTCCCGCAGTTGAAGCGGGCGAGAAACTCGGGTTTTTGCCGGGCGATTTGCAGACGAAGGTAGACCCCTATCTGCGCCCTTTGTACGACGCTCTGCAAGAGATGTTGGGGCTTGAAAACTATACAAAACTTATGGAGCGCGGCTCTATCGAAATTGCGCCCCTTGCCTATATGCGCGGCAGAACGCTGTCTAACGCGTTCATAATACTTGACGAAGCGCAGAACGCCACGCGCGAACAGATGAAAATGTTTCTGACCCGCTTCGGCGACGGCAGTAAAATGGTAATAACGGGCGACGCCACGCAGGTGGATTTGCCCGACGGAAAATCAAGCGGTCTCGAACACGCCGCGCACGTTTTAAAGGACGTGGACGGCATAGATATAATTTACCTTTCCGACAAGGACGTTGTCCGCAATCCTTTGGTTATGAAAATAGTCAGGGCTTACGACGCGGACAGCAAGAGGAGGACTAAAGTTGAAGGTAACAAAACTGAACAATAAGGATATAGTAAAAAGTCTCGCCGCTTTTATTGTCGGAACTCTGGGCTTGGCGCTTATGGTAATTCTGATGATAGTCATAAACGATGTGACGGGCGGCATAAGCACCGGCGAATATATCCGCAGCCATTCAAAAAGTATACTTCTTGTCGCGGTGGTTTTAATTGTGCTTACCGCAATTTTGTACTTCTATTTCTTTTTTGAGAACAAGTACGTTTTAACGCGGCTTTCAAAGATAACGGAAATATTTTTGCTTTTTTACGTAGGAATGATGCTCTGCTTCGTTTTGGGCAAGTATCTTTCCGTCGTCGCGCGTCCCTTAGCGTTCGTAGCGCTTATGTCCGTAATGCTTTTCAGAAGGCGCGACAGCATATTTATGAACACGATTTTCGCGCTAATTATGATTATTTTGGACAGGTTTACGACTATAACCTGTTTGAGCGACGCGGACAGCATACAAAAGATGTACGACTCGTATACAAGTTTCTTCTGTACTTTCTGCGGCGGAATAGTTGCAATATTCCTTTGCCGCCGCGTTAGAACGAGAATTGCAAGCGTTCTTATCGGCTTGGTGCTTTTAATCCCCGTAGAAATAGTCAATCTGGTTTTGCACATTCCCGTTGACGGAATGACCACGCAAAAATTATTGGAACATCTTTTGCACGGCGGATTAAACTGCGTATTTTCAGTTATGCTGTTTATGTTGCTTTTGCCCGTGTTCGAGTGGATGTTTGCCGAGCTTACGATTTTCAGACTCAGGGAATTGACTTCGGACGACGCGAAAATTATCAAAAAACTGAAATCTCAGGCGCCCGGCACGTACAACCACTGCGTAGTGGTGGCTCAGCTTGTCGAAGCCTGTGCAAGGGAAATAGGAGACGACCCCGAACTTGCTCGCGCGGCGGCGTTTTACCACGACGTGGGCAAACTGAAAAATCCCGAAATGTTTGCGGAAAACCAATCGGATTACAATTTTCATGCAGAACTCACGCCCGAACTTTCGGTCGACATAATCCGTTCTCACGCAAAGGACGGCGCAAAACTTATCAAGCAGCACCATCTTCCCGACTTCTTTGCGGATATATGCGTACAGCATCACGGCACGTTGCCCATAAAGTATTTCTACGTAAAGGCTCTCAAAATGAGCGACGGCGGACTTAATATAGAAAATTATTCTTACCCCGGACCCGTGCCGACAACCAAGATAGCGGCAATAATAATGATAGCCGACGCTTCGGAAGCGGCGTCGCGTTCCCTTTCCGACCGCTCGCCCGAAAAGGTTGAAGCGCTGGTCAGAAGCCTTATAGAAGAAAGGCTGGATCTGGACCAGTTTAACGACTGCAACATCACAATGCGCGAGCTTGCGGTTATAAAAAGCACAATAGTCAACCAGCTTACGGGCGTTTACCATTCGCGCGTAAGCTATCCCAAACTTACAGTTTCAAAGAAAAAGTAATATGTGCGCATTTAAAATTTATTGCGGGGAATACGATTTTTCTTCCCTGTCGCAGGCGCTTTGCGGCGAAGCGGAGTGCGACTGCGCTCTTTCGCTTGAAATAATGTTCACCGACGAAGACGGAATACGCGAACTCAATTCGAGAACGCGCGGCGTGGATTCGGTGACGGACGTTCTCAGTTTTCCTTCGCTGGACGGAATATCGGGTAAGTTGCTCAAAAAAAGCGATTACCCCGCCGACCTTGACGAAGACGGCAACCTGTTTATAGGCAGTATAGCAATCTGCACAAAGCGCGCGCGGGAACAGGCGGAAGAATACGGACACAGCTACATGCGCGAACTGTTCTATCTTGCAACGCACGGGGTTTGCCATTTGCTTGGATACGACCATATGACGGACGTAGACAGGGCGGCTATGCGTGAAGCGGAAGAACGGGTTTTGGCAAAATTGAATTTACAGAGATAGACGTAAAAGGTATTTAATGAACAGCGGATTTGTAGGAGTAATAGGTAAAGCCAACGCGGGCAAAAGCACGCTAATCAACGTTTTGGTGGGTGAAAAAGTTTCAATAGTTTCGCCAAAACCGCAGACCACGCGCGACGCAATTATGGGCGTTTTGACAAAACCCGACTACCAGATTGTTTTTGTGGATACCCCCGGTATTTACAGGGCTAAAAACAGGCTTTCGGATATGATGACCAAAACCTGTGAAACGGCGGCGAAGGACGTTGACTTTATTTTATTCGTCCATGACGGACACGGCGGAATTTCCGACGAAGATATCTCTTTAATGCAACGCTATACCTGCGGCAAAATTCCCGCGGCAGTAGCCTATACCAAGATAGATATTATGCCCAAAGAAAATATTTTGGGCGACGTTAAAAAACTGTACGATAACGGAATTACCTGCGACGTACTGCCCGTTTCGGCGCGTAAGTACACCAATATCGCAAAACTCGAAGCCTATCTTGCAGACAAAATGCCGCAGGGCGAAAAAGTCATTCCCGAAGATATCGTAACCGACAAGAGCGACAGGTTTATGATTTCGGAAATTATGCGGGAGAAAATTCTTCTCAAATTCGGGCAGGAAGTGCCGCACGGAATAGCTATCGTCATAAACACATTTGAAAAAAATGAAAACGGCGTTTACGAAATTAACCTTGATATCGTGTGCGAAAAGCAAAACCATAAATCTATTCTGATAGGCAAGCAGGGCGCGGCGATAAAGGAAGTAAGTTCGTTTGCCCGCAAGGATATGGAAAAACTTCTGGGCGGTAAAGTCTTTCTCACGACTTACGTAAAAGTAAAAGAAGACTGGCGCAACCGCCCGCAGCTTTTAAAAGATTTCGGTTATACCGACAAATAAATAATTTACGGCAAATTGCGCACACTGTTTTTAACCGGAGTTGCGGTTAAGGAGTGCGGGTATGAAAGAAAAAGACAGAGACGCGGCTGAGTTGGCGTGGAAAATGTTTGAAAAAACGGGTAACGTAAGCTATTATATGCTCTACCAACGTCTTCACGGCAAGGACTGAAAAACCGTATGGAATTAGTAGTAAACGGCATTACCCTTAAAGCGGTCGACTATAACGAAAACGATAAAATTTTAACCCTGCTCACTGCCGAGCGGGGTAAAATCACTGCCGGTATCAAGGGCGTAAAAAAGGCGGGAGCAAAACTTAAATTTGCCGCCCAGCCTTTTTGTTTTGCCGAATTCGTGCTTGCAAAGCGGGGTGAGAAGTACACCGTTATAAACGCCGCCGAGTGCGAAAGTTTTTACGACCTGCGTACGGACATAAATAAATTTTACGCGGCGTGTTCCGCTGCGGAAGCCGCCAACGCTCTGACTTACGAAGGCGACGAATGCCGCGAAATTTTTTACGCGCTGGTTAAAGCGCTTTCGGATATGTGCAACGCCGGCGGCAACCAACCGCTGATTGCGTTTTTGCTCGACGTTTTAAAAAAATCTGGTTACGGCATAAGCGCGGAAAACTGCGCGGCTTGCGGTAAACCGCTGGCGGGTGAAAACAGTTTGCGGTTCGATCTGGACGCGGGCGCGTTCACCTGCGGCGAATGCGCGGGTACGGGGGCAAGCAGGGTAACTTACAACGCTATCCGCAAAGCGGAAGGCAAACCGTTTGAGCGGGATTTCATAACCGCGGACGGAGAAAAACGCGCATTAAGACTCTTACGCGAGTATTTTTCGCACAAGCTGAATTTCGCCTTTAAAAGCCTTTCCGAATACATAAGACTGATATAAAAACACGGCGTCTGACCGCCGTGTTTTTTAGTTGTTAAAATATACAGGAAATCAGGCAACTTCCCAATAACGCTATTAAGTCCAGTCCCGCCAGAACGCCCAGTGTTCCGAACGTCCACGCCAGCGCCTTTTTCTTCTTGGCGGCTTTGCTTGTTTTATTCCCCAGTTTCTGGTTCGCAATCATAGACTGAACGTCAACGATAATTTCGGGTATTTCAAGCCGTTCGCCGTTTTCTATATTCTGAATGAGTTTTTGTGTGAAAATAATTTATCTCAGTCCGACTTTGCCCGCAAAATAGGGGTAAAGCAGGGACAGGTGAGCGAGTGGCTTAAAGGAAAAGCAAAGCCCGGTTACGACACGTTGCGCGCAATGGCAAAAGCATTTTCCGTGTCGGCTGACTATTTTCTGGGGCTGACAGAAATTTACTGATTTAACTAATTTTCACAAATCTGCCCTAAACACTTGCTTAAATAATTTATTTATATTAAAATTAAACAGATAAATCTGTAACAGATTAACAATAAATAAATTAAAATTCATTGGAGGATTTTTTAATGGCAAAGAAGTATTGCTATCTCTTCACCGAAGGCGACGCAAGCATGCGTGAACTTTTGGGCGGCAAGGGCGCAAACCTTGCGGAAATGACCAAAATAGGATTGCCCGTACCCCAGGGATTTACAATCTCTACCGAAGCATGCACACAGTATTACGAAGACGGACGCAAAATTAACGACGGTATACAGAAAGAAATTATGACGTATATCGACAAGATGGAAAAAATCTGCGGAAAAAAATTCGGCGATAAGGAAAATCCCCTGCTTGTTTCCGTCCGCTCGGGCGCAAGAGCGTCTATGCCCGGTATGATGGACACCATTCTGAATCTGGGCTTGAACGAAGACGTTGTAAACACCATAGCCGCAAAATCGGGCAATCCCCGCTGGGCTTGGGACTGTTACAGACGTTTTATCCAGATGTTCTCCGACGTCGTTATGGAAGTCGGCAAAAAATATTTTGAAAAACTCATAGATAAAATGAAGGAAGAAAAGGGAGTAGAGTTCGACGTAGACCTTACTGCGGAAGATCTGAAAGCTCTTGCACATTCCTTTAAAGCGGAATATAAAAACCAGCTCGGCAAAGATTTCCCCGATGATCCCAAGGAACAGCTTTTCGAAGCGGTTAAAGCCGTATTCCGTTCGTGGGACAACCCCCGCGCAAATATCTACCGTATGGACCACGACATTCCCTATTCGTGGGGTACTGCCGTAAACGTACAGATGATGGCGTTCGGCAATATGGGCAACGACTGCGGAACGGGCGTTGCTTTCACACGCAATCCCGCAACGGGCGAAAAGGGGCTTATGGGCGAATTCCTTATGAACGCACAGGGCGAAGACGTTGTTGCCGGCGTGCGCACTCCCATGCCCATTGATAAAATGGCGGAAGTTCTTCCCGACGTGTACAAGCAGTTCTTAAAGGTATGCGACACGCTCGAAAAGCACTACCGCGATATGCAGGATATGGAGTTTACTATCGAAAAGGGCAAACTTTATATGTTGCAGACCCGTAACGGCAAACGTACCGCGGCTGCCGCAATTAAAATCGCCTGCGATCTGATAGACGAAAAAATGATTACCGAAAAAGAAGCGCTTATGCAGATTGACGCAAAATCTCTGGATATGCTTCTTCATCCCCAGTTTGACGCAAAGGCTTTGAAAGAAGCCGACAAAAACAACGTGGTCGGCAAGGGTATAGCTGCTTCCCCCGGCGCGGCTGCCGGCGCTATCGTGTTCACCGCGGAAGACGCTGTTATAGAAGGCAAGAAGGGCAAGAAGGTCGTGCTCGTACGTCTTGAAACTTCGCCCGAAGATATCGAAGGTATGAAGTACGCGCAGGGCATACTTACCGTACGCGGCGGTCAGACTTCGCACGCGGCGGTTGTTGCGCGCGGCATGGGAACGTGTTGCGTATCCGGTTGCGGCGACATCAAAATGGACGAAGAAAACAAATGCTTCACCCTTTCTGGTAAAGTGTTCAAAGAAGGCGACGGTATTTCTCTGGACGGGTCTACCGGCAACATTTACGACTGCCTTATCCCCACAGTACCCGCAGACCCCAATTCAGGTTACTTCGGCAGAATTATGGAACTTGCCGATAAATATAAAACTCTCGGCGTAAGAACCAACGCGGACACCCCCGCGGACGCTAAACAGGCTGCCGCGTTCGGCGCGCAGGGTATAGGTCTTTGCCGTACGGAGCATATGTTCTTCGACCCCGCAAGGATAGGCGCGTTCAGAGAAATGATTTGTTCGGACACGGTTGAAGAGAGAGAAGCCGCTCTTGCTAAAATCGAACCTATGCAACAGGCGGATTTCGAAGGTCTTATGGAAGCGCTGGAAGGTCAGCCCGTAACAATACGTTTCCTTGACCCGCCCCTTCACGAGTTTGTTCCTACGGACGAAGAAGATATCAAGACCCTTGCAAAAACTCAGGGCAAGACCGTTGCGCAGATTAAACAGCTCATTTCCGACTTGCACGAGTTTAACCCCATGATGGGACACCGCGGTTGCCGTCTTTGCGTAACCTATCCCGAAATTGCGGTTATGCAGACCAAAGCGGTTATAAAAGCTGCTATCAGCGTACAGAAAAAGCATCCTTCCTGGAAAGTCGTTCCCGAAATTATGATTCCTTTGACCGGCGAAGTCAAAGAGCTTAAATTCGTTAAAGACATAGTGGTTAAGACCGCGGACGAAGTTATCGCGGCATCCGGCGTAAAACTTAAATACGAAGTAGGCACTATGATTGAAATCCCCCGCGCGGCGCTCACAGCGGAAGATATTGCGCAACAGGCTGATTTCTTCTGCTTCGGCACGAACGATTTAACCCAGATGACTTTTGGTTTCTCGCGTGACGACGCCGGCAAATTCCTGCCTTCGTACTACGCAAACAAGATTTACGAAAGCGACCCGTTTGCCCGTCTCGATACTACCGGCGTTGGCAAACTTATGGATATGGCTGTCACGCTGGGCAAAAAGGGCAACAAGAACCTGCACGTAGGTATCTGCGGCGAACACGGCGGCGACCCTTCGTCTATAGAGTTCTGCCACAAAATCGGTCTGAACTATGTTTCCTGCTCGCCTTACCGCGTACCCATCGCACGTCTTGCTGCGGCACAGGCTGCTATTAAACAAGGCAAGGGGAACAAATAAGAAACCTTTTTGGACATTCTCAATTAGCTTTGAAGAAGCCAAGCATTACCGTCGCAAATTTCTCAATGTGCTAACGCGCGAATCTCAATGGGAAGAAATAATTGTTGACGTATATCTTTAATCAAACAGAAAGCCGTTACTTTGTGTAGCGGCTTTTTCATTTCTCTCTTTGATAATTCTTGATATTTTCTACTGATTGTGCTATAATAGCAATGCGACATCATATAAAACAACCTTTGGACTCGATCTCACCAAAGGTATATTTTGCTATGTTATGTACAAAGCTATGAAATAGGTAGCAATACACTATCGCAGGCTTTGTACAAAGAGGGTTACCTTGAGGTCGAGTTTTATGTGGTGTCGCAACTACGCGAGATGTGTATGCTATGGTGTCGCTCTCGCAAGGGGGCGGCATCTTTTTTTATGTCAACAGTTGAAAAGACTTGTTCGTGCTTCGGGCATTCCGACGTCAATATAACGGATGAACTGACAGCAAGAACGAGAATAGAAATCGACAAGGCGATAGAGGACGGCGTAAGAATTTTTCTGTTCGGCGGCAGAAGTGATTTTGACGATTTGTGTTATGACCTTGTAACCGAAAAAAGAAACGCCGATCCGCAACTCAATATTAAAAGAGTGTTTTGCTTTGCACTCGATAAGCAGTTGCGAAAGCCGCCGAGATGGTTTATCCGGAAAGAGTATGAAGCGTTGGAGTGTCCGACAAAAGATTTCGACTATTGGTACACGGCTATTTATTATCGTAATATTGCAATGATAGAACAAAGCGATTTGATTTTGTTTTGGGTAGAGGAGAGAGAAAACAGCGGCGTATACAAGACATATCGGTATGCGGTTAAAAAGCGTAAACGTACCGTAAACCTGTTTTCATAATATAGGAATCGAAGCGCACTGTAATAAGAACCTTATATTTTGCCGTTAGCAACACATACAATGACCGAAAAAGGCAAAGTTACTGTTTTAAAAGCGGGGCAAATAAAATAGCATTATATACGGTATAAAATAGTAATTGATTAAAATGTCAAAAAAGTGTATAATGATAAACACAAAGGAAATTTTGTAAATTCTTTATCAGGTAAGAGATTGAGATATTATGCAAAATAACCGTTTAACTGCTTTAAATGCGTTGGAACGCCTGAAAGAAGGAAATAAAATTTACATAAATTCGGAGAAAGGCGCGGGCGACGTTTCGCCGCAAAAGCGTCTTTTTACAAGTAAAAACGGACAAAACCCGTATGCCGTTATAGTGAGTTGCTCTGATTCGAGAGTGATTCCCGAGTGTATTTTTTCGGCGGGGATAGGCGATTTATTCGTAATACGTGTTGCGGGCAACGTTATAGACAACCACCAGCTTGGAAGTATAGAGTACACTGTCGGACATCTGGGTTGCAATTTAGTTGTTGTTTTGGGTCATACGATGTGTGGCGCGGCGGCAAATAAGAGCGGCGGCTACGTCGGATTTTTACCGAAGAAATAAGGCGCGCCGTCGGCGCGGAAACGGACGCGGTCAAGGCAAGTATTCTCAACGTAAAGCAGAGTGTAAGCAAAATAACGAACACTTTAAGCATAACCGACGGCTTGTGCGTTACGGGCGCGCTGTATCATACCGACAGCGGCACAGTGGATTTTGATTTGTGAATTTTCACAAGCGCCGCGCGGACTTTTTTAAGTCCGCGCGGCGCTTGTTTTTTAGCGTATTTTTGATAATTGCGGTAAAAAACCTTGTGCGGAATTTTCAAAATAAAATTTAATATTAAGTAATTGCAATTAGCTTATAAAAGTATCATAATAAGCCGTATGACAAAAGGTAAAACAGTAAACTTAACAAGCGGCAACGTATGGAAGCAGATGCTCTTGTATTCTCTGCCACTATTCGGAAGCGCGTTGGTACAGCAACTGTATTCCCTTGCCGACCTTTTGGTGGTGGGCAATTTTGCGGAAGAAGGCGCGCTTGCCATTGACGCGATAGGCAACGCTACCGTAATAATAAATATTCTGCTTGCGTTTGCGCTGGGTGCGAACGGGGGCTGTTCGGTAATAATAGCAAAGTACTTCGGCGGAAATGCCAATAAAAAAGTGCGCGAAACTTTCAATACCGCGCTTATAGCGTTTTCCGCGTTCTGCGTTCTTATTATGGCGGTGGGGTTCGGTTTCGGCGGGCTTTCGTTAAAGGCGTTGGACGTTTCGCAGTCTTATTACGGCGATTGTTTCGAATACCTTTATATATACATAGGTTCGTTGCCGTTCGTATTTTTGTACAATCTCGGTTGCGGAATCTGTTCCGCACTCGGCGACAGTAAAACACCCTTTATTTTCCTTGTAATATCGTCCGTATTGAATGTGGGGCTTGATTTGCTGTTTGTGTGCGTACTGCACCTTGACGTTGCGGGCGCGGCGTGGGCGACTTTCATTTCGCAGGTGATAGCGTGCGGCGCCACGTTTTACGTGCTTATGCGCAAAATGCGCTCTGTAACAACGGAAGAAAAGCCCAAATATTTCGATAAGCAAATTTTAAAGGAACTGACTTTTGCGTCCATTCCCATAATTTTACAACAGAGCTTTGTTTCGGTGGGAAACTTCTTTGTTACAAAGTGCATAAACGGAATTGGGGAAGACGCCACAACGGGCTTTACCACGGCGTTTAAACTTATGGTGGTCGGCACTATCAGCATAGTCGCAATGACAAACGGGCTGACAAACTTTATTTCGCAGAACAAGGCGGTGGGCGAGTACAGGCGGATAAAAACAGGTTTTTTGGCTGTGCTGTGTTATACGCTTCTGATTTCGCTGATATTTTTGGCGGTCTTCGTTTCCTGCCCCGAGCCTTTGACAAGGATATTTATCCAAAAGGAAAAACTGACCGATGACGCGCTTAAATATTCGGTGCAGTTTCTTGTAATAGTGTCGTGTTTTCTGCCCGTTGTCTGCGTAAAAATCGTTGCGGACGGCGCAGTGCGCGGCTGCGGCGGAAATCTTGGCTTTACCATAAGCACGTTTACGGATTTGCTTTTGCGCGTAATTCTCGTCTACGTTTTGGTGGGCGCAGGCTGGGGCTTTAAAGGCGTTTGCTGGGCATGGGCGTTCGGTTGGAGCATAAGTATGTTTATCGCGCTCGCGTTCTGGTATCTGCATGTAAGAAAATTCCCCAAAAAGAAAGCCGTGTCCGCGTCCGAAGGCACGACGGAAACAACAGGTTTAACTCAATAATTAAAATAATGCGCCCCGACTTTTAAAAAGTCGCGGCGCATTAATATTTTTAAGATTGACCGTCAATATCTGTACAGCAGGGGGCTGGAAATAATTATAATTAAACCGTAAATACATAACTTGACTTAACGCAAGTTTTATAGTAAAATAAGAACAGTAAATTTTCAGAAGGTAATTCAAATGCATCCCGACCCTTTATTTACTATTTTCGGCAAAGGGGTATATCTTTACGGTATATGCCTTGCTCTGGGAATAGTGGCGTGTTTCGTTTTTCTGTACTTCACGATGAAGAAGAAAAAGTTTAACGACGCTTCAACGGACATGATTATATTCATAGGAATTTTCGGTACGGCGTTCGGCATATTCGCCGCAATGCTTTTCCAGTCCGTGTATAATTATATCGGCAATCCTTCCGCAGGTTTCCATCTCAGCGGAATGACCTTTATCGGTGGTCTTATAGGCGGCGTAGCCAGTTTTCTGGGCGTGTATAACCTGTATATTTACGTTGTACATCCCAGAACGAAATTCAAATGGCTGAAACCCGAACTTAACGCCACCCTGACCGACGCGCTTCCGTTCATCCCGATTGCTATAACCATTGCGCACGCGTTCGGGCGTTTGGGTTGCTTTTTCGGCGGTTGCTGTTACGGCAAGCCTACCGACGCCTGGTACGGTCTGCCCTGCGCGGCGGACTATGCGGGCAACGTTGTTCCCACACAGCTGTTTGAAATGATATTCCTGTTGCTTCTGGGCGGCGTTATGGCGCTTTTGTATTTCAAGTTTAAGTTCAACTACAATTTTGCCGTGTATGCGATTGCTTACGGTATCTGGCGTTTCCTGCTGGAATTCGTCCGCGACGACGACAGAGGGCAGTTTTTGGGTACGGCACTGACCCCTTCGCAGTTCTGGTGTATCTTTATGGTGATTTTCGGCATAGGCTATATTTTCCTGCAAATGTTTTTGCTTGCGAAACTTATGAAGCACCCCGAACTTCCCAAACCCGAACAGAATGCGGAAGCAGAAGAGAAAAAGCCCGAACCCCAATGGGAAAAAGTAGATTAAACAAAAATTAATTGCGGCGCGGAAAGTATTTTCCGCGCCGCTCTATTTTATACGCATAACTTCAAACCGTTTCCACATACTTTTTTTAAGCGTTTTTGCGTTTTTTTAAGGAGAAGTATGAAAGCAACAGGTATAGTAAGAAGAATAGACGAATTGGGCAGAGTGGTTATCCCTAAGGAAATAAGAAGTACATTAAGGTTAAAGTCGGGCGACCCGCTTGAAATATTCACCGACCGCGACGAACTTATGCTTAAAAAATATTCGCCGATAGCTTCGCTTGAAAAATTTTCGGAAGGAACGGCAAAATCTTTGAGCGATTTATCGGGACATATCGCGGTAATCTGCGACACGGACGAAGTAATTCACGCGTCCGGCAGGGGACAGCGCTCGTTCGACGGAAAAAGCCTTTCGGAAAAAATGGAAAAGATTTTGCGGGACAGAAAGTCTTATGTAGCCAACCTTTCCGAAGGCGGCGATATGATACCTATAACGTCTTCCGACGACAGCGAAATAACCGCACAGATAATTGTGCCTATCGTCTGCAACGGCGATTGCCTCGGCGCGGTAGCCCTTGTTTCCTGCGAACAGGGCGCGAAAATAGAAGCGGGGGCTTGCAAACTGGCTCAGCTCTCCGCAACGATACTTGCAAACCAATTCGAGTAATTTTCTGCCCCGAAAGTTTTTCGGGGCTTTACATAATGTTTTCAAAAAAGCAATCGTTCATAAAGGGCGCGATAATTATATCGTTCGGCGGCTTTGTTTCCAAAATTTTAGGCGCCGTGTACAGAATACCGCTGACCGCTTTTCTGGGCGGCGAAGGAATGGGGATTTACCAGATGGTCTATCCCCTGTACTGCATTTTATTGACGGTTTCGGCGTCGGGAATTCCCACGGGCATTGCAAGGCTAATTTCTTCGGGCAACGGCGCGGGGGCTGAAAAGCAGGCGTTTTCGCTGTACGGCACCATAGGCATAGTAGGCACGCTGCTTATGTACCTTTGTTCCGCGCCGCTTGCGGCGTTACAGGGCGAAGGCGCAATAAATTTATGCTGCGTAATGCTTTGCCCTTCGGTGTTCTTCGTGTCCGTTCTGTCGGTTGTGCGCGGCTACTTTCAGGGGCGCGGGAATATGTATCCCACGGCTGTCACCGAAATTTCCGAGCAGGTGATAAAGGTTGCCGTCGGTTGCGCTTTGGCATACGTATTCAGAAACGATATAACCCTTGCCGTCGCTTCAACCCTTTTTGCGGTGACGGTGAGCGAAATAATTTCAACTGTGATTGCCGTTGTATGGTACTTGAAAAGCAGGGCAAAACAACCCCTTTTCAATGTCGTAAGGGTACCGTATTCCGCAATTATAAAGTACACTATTCCCTTGACTCTGACTGCCATTGCAATGCCCGCAAGCCAGCTGTTGGAAAGCATTGCGGCTGTGCGCATTTTAAAAGAGATGACCGGTAACGCAACCGCGCTGTACGGCATTTTTTCGGGTTGTGCGGTGACAATTGTCAATTTGCCCGTTTCGGTAACATACGGACTTGCGGCGGCGAGCGTTCCGCAGATAAGCCCGCTTGCGGAGAAGGGGGACGTTGGCGGGGCAAAAGCCAAAGCGTACAAGGCTCTCCTGATAACGCTTGCAATTTCTTTGCCTGCGGCGGTTATTCTGTTCGCACTCGCGCCGTTTGCGGCAAGTCTCATTTTTTCGTCGCTTGCTTCTGAAGAAAAGGCGGTTCTCGTCCGTCTTGTGCGTATTATGGCAGTAAACGCCGTCACACTTTCGCTTGTGCAGACTTCGTCTGCGTGTCTTACTGCGCTGGGCAGACCCATAAAAAGTACGGTCACTCAGTGGACCACCTGCATACTGCGCGTGGGAATTACCGCGCTTTTAATTAAGTATACTTCTCTGTCCATAGAAGGCGCGGCAATCGCGGCAAATTGCAGCTATTTGGTTGCGGCTTTGATAAATATCTGGTATATTATTAGAGAAAAAAGCGGCAGGGGTAAAACTTATGAGAATAACTTTGATAGGTTTAGGCACGGACGGATACGGGCTGACGAAGGGAGCTGAACAGGCTTTAAAAGCGGCTGGTAAAATTATCGCCCGTACGGCAAAAACGCGATCTTATTCGGCGTTGCAGGGGTTTGAAGTTCAGGCTCTCGACAGTCTGTTTGAAAGCTGCCGCAACTTTGACACTCTGAATAAAAAACTTGCAAAGGCGGTAACGGACGCGGCAAAGACGTCAGACGTCTGCTACTGTGTGGACGGGGCTGTATGCGAAGACGAAGCCTGTCGCATAATATCAGCCAAACACAAGGACTGCCGCGTGTTTGAAGGAAGTTCGAAATCGGCGCATGCGGTAACCCTTGCAAAACTCAAAAGCGCGCAGTATACGGCAATCTCCGCTTACGACGTGGAAAATCTGAAAAGCTGCGCGGCGGCTGCGGTTTACGACGTTGACGGTTATTTTATCGCTACAAAAGTTAAACAGGTTCTTTCCGGTCTGTTCGGGGAAGAGACGGACTGTTTTTTTGTGCGCGGCGACGAAGTTTTTAAAATAAAGGTGTATGAAATAGACCGTCAGGCAGAATACGACTATTCCTGCGCGGTGGCGGTGGAAGAGAGCGGATTTCTTAAAAAGGAGCGGTACGATTACGCCGACCTTGAAAAAATTATAAAGCTGCTCCGTGCGCCCGGCGGCTGTCCCTGGGACAGGGCGCAGACCAACGAAAGCATAAAGAGCAATATGATTGAAGAAGCCTACGAGCTTGTAGACGCGATAGAGCGCGGGGACGATTACGACATAGAAGAAGAGACGGGCGACGTATTGTTGCAGGCGGCTTTTCACGCGGTTATGAAGGAAGAACAGGGCGCGTTCAACGGAACGGACGCGATTACAAGACTGGTCAAAAAACTTATTTTCCGCCACTCGCACATCTTCGGTAAAGACAAAGCGAAAGACGACGGCGAAGCGTTGGGTGTATGGGAGAAGAACAAGCGCGAAGAAAAGAGCCAGAAAACTTATTCGGATACTCTTGTCGCCGTTCCTAAAAATATGCCCGCGTGTATGCGCGCCCAAAAGGCGGGTAAGCGTTCGGCAAAGTGCGGAATGGATTTTTTATCACCGCTGTCCGCGTCTGAAAAACTCGGCGAAGAGATTGCCGAACTTATCGAAGCGTGCGTCTCGCAGGATAAAGCCGCTATTGCCGATGAAGCGGGCGACGTGCTGTTTTCGGCTGTAAACGTGTGCCGTCTTGCGGGCGTGGACTGCGAAGAAGCGCTTCACGGCGCGGTGGACAAATTTATAAACCGCTTTGCCGCGTTTGAAAGGCTTGCGGTTGCGGACGGCGAAAAGTTGGAAGAAATGGATTCTTCGCGCAGGGACTATTATTGGGCGCTTGCTAAAAATGAACTTAAAAAGCATTAAAATAGGCAAACTGCATACTGAAAACAACGTCTTTCTGGCGCCGCTTGCGGGTTACACGAACGCGGTGTTCAGGGAAATGTGTTACGGGCTTGGCGCGGGACTTACTTTTACGGAAATGGTCAGCGCGAAAGGGCTTTATTACGGCAGCGAAAAGACGCGCGAACTTCTGCACGTTACGAAAGACTACGGCGGGATAAAAGCCTGCCAGATTTTCGGCAACGACCCCGAAATTATGCGGCAGGCGTGCGAAAGCGAAGCGTTGAAGGACTTTGACCTTGTTGATATAAATATGGGCTGCCCCATGCCCAAAATTTACAACAACGGCGAAGGCAGCGCGCTTTTAAACGATTTGCCGCTTGCGGGTAAAATTATTTCAGCCTGTAAAAAGAGCGGCAAAGCGGTGTCTGTAAAATTCCGTATAGGATTGGACGAAAACCGACTCATTTCGGCAGAGTTCGCCAGAATGTGCGAAGACTCCGGCGCGGATATGATTTGCGTTCACGGCAGAACGCGGGACAGGATTTATGCGGGCGCGGTAAATTATAACGAGATTGCCGCGGCAAAAAACGCGGTAAAAATTCCCGTCATTGCAAACGGCGGGGTGTTCGGCAGTTCCGACGCGGAAAAAATTATGGCAAAAACGGGAGCCGACGGGGTGGAAGTGGCGCGCGGCGCAATGTACAACCCTTGGATATTCGCAAAAATCTGCGGAAACCCTTTGCCCGATAAAAGGCAGTTCGTCCTGACACAGCTTGAAAAAACCGAAGAGCTGTACGGCGGGCGTTTTGCCTGCGTGTTTATGCGCAAAATGTGCGCCTTTTATTTAAAGTCGCAAAAGGGCTGCGCGCAAATCCGTGCAAAACTGTTTGCCTGTCCCACCTGCGAAGAACTGAAAGAATTAATAAGCGCTCTGTCATTCTGAGCGTATCCGAAGAATCGAAAAGCCGTGCGCGGAAATTTCCGCGCACGGCTTTTCGGTAAGTTAAAAGTTGTAATGTATTGTTGCTTCGCTTAATTTTTCGTTTTCATTCATTATCGTTACATTTTTCCAGTCTTGCTCGCTTCCTGTGTAATAAATATCGGCAAGTCTGACGCATTCAAGAAAGGCGCCTGCATTAATGAGCGTAACGCTTTTTGGTATGGTTACGCTTTTTAAATTTGTACAATAGGAAAACAGATAAGAATTTATTTGATTGATACTGTTTGGAATTACAATACTTTCAAGTTTGGAACAATGTTGGAACGCACTGTTACCGATAAATTTTACACTGTCGGGAATTGTTAATTCCGTAAGGTTTTCGCAAGAATCAAAAGCAGTGTCATTTATTGAAATTATGTTATCCGGTATAGTTATTTCCGACCCTTCAAAACGGCTGAATGAATTACCTGCTAAAATCTTTGTGTTTTCGTTTATAGTGCAGGGTTCGGTTTCGTTGATTATTTCAATCAAGGCAGTATAAGGGTTTGCGTTGTCGCCAAGATATCTTGCATTATCGTAAATATTATAGTTAAGATTGTGGCACCATCTGAACGCCGAGCCGCCGATAGTAATTATACTGTTGGGAACAGATATGTTTTCAAGATTTATGCATTCGTTAAACGCCCATCCGCCGATAGAAGTTAATCCTTCGGGCAACGTAATGTTTTTAAGATTGGTGCAGCCGTTAAAGGTAAAACTATCTATAGACGTAATACTGTCCGGAAGAGCTAAACTCTCTATGCTTTTACAATCTCTGAATGCGTCGTTGCCTATGGACGTTACGGTTTGTGGTATGTCTATGTTTTTAAGTTTTGTACAGCCCTGAAACGCATAACTGCCGATTGTTGTAACGCTGTCGGCAATTTTTATGCCTGTAAGATTGACGTTTTCTTTGAACAGTCCGCCGGCTATGGTAAGTGTGCCGTCTTTTATTTCGTAATTATCCGTAGCGGCTTCTTTCAGGGCGATAAGATGACGGTTGTTATAAAGTTCGTTGCCTTGCCAGTTGTCTTCATTAAAATAATACGCAGTGTTGTAAAGTACGGACTCCCCTATATGTTTGACGGTGTCTGGGAAAGAAATTTCCGACAGATAAGTGCAGCGTTCAAAAGCCCTGCTACCGATATATGTTACGCTGTCGGGAATATTGATTTTTTTCATATTCCTGCAATCAAAAAACGCGTCGAAACCGATATACGTTATACTGTCGGGTAATTTAATACTTTCCATCGCATAAACGAATCGGAATGCGCTGTCGCCTATAGCGGTAACGGGTTTACCGTTATACGTCGGTGGTATTACAACTTTTTCACCGATGAGCGAAAGGTCGTTGCCGACCTTAACAGAGTAAGAATTTCCGTCTTCGTTAAGCTCGTACTCCAGACCTTCGGTTCCGCGTTCTTCGCCGCAGGCGGAAAAAGCAAAGGGGCAGCTAAACGCGCAAAATACCGCAAAGAGAGTAATAAGTGGTTTTCTTTTCATTTTGACTCCTTTTTGCGGGCAAAAAATAAGGGCAACCGTCAAAGGTTGCCCGCATACAGTACCCTCAACGGTTGCTTAATACCTTAAATGTTGTTTCCGTATTAGATTTATAAATATTACAGAACACAAGGATACAGATATGCCGTATTCTTATTCTGTAACATTTAACAAAAATAATACGTAACCAAAGTCACGCAAATAAAACCGTATAAAAAAATACGGACAAACGGGGAAAATTTAATCTTTTTTCCCATATTCAAGGTATTAAGCATAACAAGTATATCACGGCGGCTGTTATTTTGCAAGCGTTTTACCGCGTCGGCAAAATACGTCAGATTTCGCCTTTATTATTTATTTTACGTCGCGGTTTAGCCGCTATAATACCTGTTACAATGCAGGTTTACGTTGAACTTGCCGTGGTTGAAAACTTTTGTATGGACTTCACGCTGCTTTACTGCGCAAAACTGGTTTGCAAAAACCGGGCAAGCGTTTTCAGGGTGGTGGCGGCTTCGGCGCTGGGCGCCTGCGTTGCCGTGGTGTTTCCGCTGTTCAGGCTGGGCGCAATATGGTCGGTGGCGGTAAAAATACTTTCGGGACTTATAATTTGTTTTTTAGCCGGCAAGTATAATTCATTTAAAGCATATGTTAAAATGACCGCCGTATTTATGGGTTTTACCGCGCTTTTAGGCGGCGCGCTTATCGGCGTGTTTTCGCTCGCGGGCTTGGATTTTCAGAATGGTGCGGGTTTTATTCTCTCGTCCGTGCCTGTCGGAATACCGTTGTTCGGCGCGCTGCTGACGGTGATTTTCGCAAGAAAAATTGCCGCCAAACTGAAAAAGGTGGGCAAGACGACGGTCAAGTGCAAAATATTTTCGGGCGGGAAAAGCGTGGAGCTTTCAGGCTTTTTCGACAGCGGAAACAAGGTTTATTATTCCGGACAACCCGTCAGCGTAATTCCTTTGACCGCCGCGCTTAAACTTGTTGACGCGTTGGGAATAAAAGAAGCGGTAAAAATACATACTGTTGCAGGGAGTAAAAAACTTAAAATATTCACTGCGGACAAGGTTGAAATATACGGAGGCGAAAAGTGCGAAACGGTAAAAAACGTTAAAATAGGAATAAGCCCCACCGCGTGCGGAGCGGTGCTTCATCCCGACCTTATGGAGGAGTAAATGTTTGATAAAATAAAAAAACTGCTTGCCCTGATTTTAGGCAGAAACACGCTCGATTACATATGCGGCACAGAGGCGCTTCCTTTGCCATTTTCGCAGGAAGAGGAGAGCGACAAAATTTCGCTTCTGGAAAGCGGCGATGAACGCGCGAAAGCCGAACTGGTAGAACATAACCTGCGCCTTGTCGTTTACATAGCCAAAAAGTTCGAAGGCGCGGGAGTGGACGGCGACGACCTTGTGTCAGTGGGAACAATCGGGCTTATAAAGGCTATAAACTCATTCAAATCGGAAAAGAATATAAAACTTGCGACTTACGCTTCGCGCTGTATCGAAAACGAAATTCTGATGTATCTCAGAAGAATGTCGCGCCTTAAACAGGAAGTGAGTTTTGACGAACCTTTGAATACCGACTGGGAAGGCAACGAGCTGCTGCTTTCAGACGTTATGGGCACGGACGCGGATTCGGTCTACTCCGATATAGAAGGCGGGGTGGAGCGCGAACTTTTAAGGGCTTCCCTTTCAAAGCTGTCCCAGCGTGAACAAAAAATTATGCGTATGCGCTTTGCACTGGACGGGGGCGAAGAGATGACACAAAAGGACGTTGCGGACAAACTGGGTATTTCGCAAAGCTATATTTCCCGCCTTGAAAAAAAGATAATTTCAAAACTCAAAAAGGACATCTCAAAACAGATTTAATACATATAATTCCCCTTGGTGTTTTAAGTACATACAAAAAAAGGGGGAAAACCGTATGTTACAAAAAGTAGTTATCTGCGGCGTGGATACGTCGGGGTTACCGTTGCTGAATTCTAAAGAGCAGGAAGAACTGATGATAAAATTAAAGGGCGGCGACAATGCCGCGCGTGAAAAATTTATCGTCGGCAATATGCGCCTTGTGCTGTCGCTGGTGCGCAGGTTCTGGGCGAAAAACGCCAACGCGGACGACGTTTTTCAGGCGGGTTGCGTGGGGCTTATCAAGGCGATTGACAACTTCGATATTTCTGTGGGTGTTAAATTTTCGACCTACGCCGTGCCTATGATACTCGGCGAAATAAAAAGGTATTTAAGGGACGGAAACAGTCTGCGCGTTTCGCGCTCGATACGCGACACGGCGTATCAGGTGTTAAAAGTGCGCGAAAAGCTGGAAGCGGACGACGAAGAAGTAACCTATGACAAAATAGCAAAGGAGATGAACATTGCCGTATCCGAAGTTGCTTACGCTCTGGACGCAATTTCCGACCCAGTATCGCTGTACGAACCCGTTTACAACAAGTCGGGCGATACGCTGCTTTTAATGGACCAGATATTCGACACCAAGAATAACGACGAAGTGTGGACGGAGAAAGCGGCTCTGTACGAAGCTATTTCGAGACTTGAAGGCAGAGAGAAAAAGATACTGTTTTTGCGGTATTTCGAAGGGAAGACCCAGACTGAAATTTCGCAGGAAGTGGGAATATCGCAGGCGCAGGTTTCAAGATTGGAAAAGACCGCGTTAAAACAAATTAAATCGTGTATATCGTAACAAAGAGCGAACGGCAAAGCCCGTTCGCTTTTTTATACAGCAGTGCATTTTTATCGTTGCAAAATAAAACGCGGTGTGTTATACTTTTTATGCGCTTTACAAAAATACTTACAAGTGAATAATTTTTTTACAAAGCGGCAACAATCAATTAAAACTAATCAAGGGGCGGCATATGATTCTTGCGGATTGGATTGCAATAGCGGTGGTTGCCGCGTTTATATTAATAGGCGCGCTTGTAGGCTTCGGCAAGGGGCTTAAATTTTTCACGGGCGGGATTTTCGGTATTATCATTTCCATACTCGTCTGCTATCTGGTGGGCGGTCTGGTTCTGGAAATTCCCTTTGTCCACGATATTCTCGAAAAGTTTATTCAGGCGCTTACCGATAAAAACAAGTTCTGCGATTTCCTGCTGCAAATTCATATAGAAATTATCGTTTACTATATAATACTGTTTATAATTGTTTCGGCTTTGCGCGTTCTCATAGTGTTCCTGTTAAAACGCATTATGGAAATAAACAATCCCGTATTTAAAGTGGTAAACAGATTTTTGGGGATTTTCTTCTTTCTGATTGTCGCAATTTTGTTGACCCTTTTTGTATTCCAGATAATTTACTGGATAGGCGGTTCGACTTACGAAGACTTCCATAAAACTCTTGCGGGCAGCTTTTTCAAACTCGATAAACTGCTTGAAGCGAACCCGCTGGCTTCCCTTCCTGACTGGTTCAGAGAAAATTTTACGCATCAGGTGCCAAACGGTTGAATTAATTACGACGGCAGGACTTAATTTTAAGTCCTGCCGCATATATTATTTTATGGACTTTTTATATTCCGAACTCAAACAAAAGGAAGTAATAGGGTTAAACGACGGAAAGCATCTCGGCAAAGTTTGCGACCTTTCGTTTTCCTTTCCGGAAAATAATATTTTAGGCTTTTACGTAACGGGTTGCAAGGGCTTTAAATTTACCCGCCAAAACGAATTTATTCCAATTAAAAACGTTGTAAAAATAGGCGAAGACGCTATTCTTGTAAAATTCGAGAACAAGCCCGACTGTCCGCCGCCGCCAAAGGGCAGACCGCCGAAAAGTTGTCCGCCGCCCTGTCCGCCGCCCTGTCCGCCGCAAAATGCGTACGACAGGCGCAGTTACGACGAGTACGAATAAAATATCCGCCGCCCGAACCTTTCTGTTCGGGCGGCGGTTTAGTTTTGCGCGGAGCGCAATTAAAATATATTTTCAAGCCTTACCGTATATGAACCGGGCAGTGCGCTTGCGATTTCTTTTAAAACTTCGAGTTTGCAAAGCGCGGCGTCGTAATCGCCGGTGTAGATAAGACCGCAGGTTTCGTTAAGCCAGTAATCCACGTACGAAATATCGTTGTGCGGTACAAAAATGTGCAGTTTGCTCTTTTTATCCTGCCACATTTTTTTTACGGCGTAACCGTCTTCGCGGTTGGCGGATTCGTCTTCTACTTTTTTGTATAGAGTGTCTATCGCCCCGCCGAATTCGTCAAACTGTTTGTTTAAGTAAATTTCAACGCATATAAAAAGCACAAGACATAAAGCTATCGCGGTGAGCGTATAAATTACCGATTTTACCATTCCCCGTTCACCCCTAATTTTAAAATCTTGTATTTTTCGCCCTTTTTCTGGAAGTAGACTCTGCCTTCCGAGTTAACCGTCATAACGACAACCTGTTTGGGCTTGGCTTTCTGTGCGGTTAAAAATCCGTTGAGCTTTTCGCGGTCTATGCCCGCTTTTTTAAGATTTTTATCGTCCACGGTTCCGCTCTCGATCAAAGTCAGCGACAGGGTGGAAGTGGACTTGTCTGGGTTTTCCAGCGCTGAAAAACTGCCGTTGGCTTCGTACAGACCGTAGTACACGTCGTCGAGAGCAAAGTAACCTGCGGCGCGCATACTTTCTATAAGGTCGCTCACGTCAAGGTTGTTTTTTCTGAGTTCGCGTTCGACTACGCCGTTGCGGTTTATCACTATCGAAGGCGAGCCGCAAATTACCGTCTTCATCGGCTTAAACCACAAATCAAGAAGCCAAACAATCTGGTGCAGGATAAATATCGCCACAATCGCAATTACGCCGTATAGGAGCGGAATGGAAGTGTCCGCCATAGGTATACAGGCAAGCTCTGCAATTACGAGAGTAATTACAAACTCAAAGGGCTGCATTTCGCCTATCTGGCTTTTGCCCATAAGGCGCATTATAAACAGAAGGGTAATAAAAATAACCGTCGTGCGGATAAATATAAGAGCCATAATATAAGTATTTTCAAAATAAGGCTTTATATTCTTGATTTGGCGCGGCGCGGGTGTTATAATTAAAAAGCACTGATGCGTAAAGTGTCGGCGGTTGGACGTCCGCCGAACGAAAGGCTTTTGTCTGCGGTTGATGTGCGCGTCCTTAAAATACATTTTTTACGGGCGCCGTTCGGCGTTTTTTTTATGGAAAAAATTTTTGAACAGATAAAGAGTATGCGCGCAAGCGGTTTCAATTTCGGAACGGACCGTACCCGCGAAATTTTAGACAGGCTGGGACGACCCGATTGCAAATTGAAAATTGCGCACATAGCGGGTACCAACGGCAAGGGTTCTACGGCGGAATATCTTACGTCGGTACTGATTGCCGCGGGCAAAAAGACGGGAACGTTTACGTCCCCCGAAGTTTACGGCTATTTTGAACAGTTCCGCATTGACGGGCAGCCCGTAAACGAAAAATTTTTAGCCGACTGTTTTTCAAAGGCTTACGCATACGGCGCAGTACTCGGCGCAACTTCCTTTGAAATAGAAACCGCGGGAACGATTTTCGCCTTTGCGGAAAGCGGTTGCGAATACGCCGTTATAGAGTGCGGTCTGGGCGGACTGACCGACGCGACAAATGCGATTTATAAAAAGGAAGTTGCAATAATAACTTCGGTTTCTCTGGAACATACGCAATATCTGGGCAACACGGTCGAACGGATATGCGGGCAGAAAGCGGGCATTATAAAGAACTGTCCCGCGGTGGTAAGTTCGTTGCAGACGGAAGAAGCAAAAAAGTATTTTGAAAACGCAGGCGTCCGGTTTGCTCCGCCCTGCGGTTACTGCCTTAAAATGCACGGCAATGCACAGCCCTATAATGCGGGCGCGGCGGCTTGCGCCGCAAGGATATTGGGCATAGAAGAAAAATATATAAAACTGGGCATTGAAAACGCCTGCCTTGGCGGTCGGCTTGAAGTAATAAAAAAGGATAAAACTTATATTCTCGACGGCGCGCACAATCCGCAGAGTTTTGAAAATCTCGCGCATTTTTTAAGGGATTACCAAGCGGATAAAAACACGCTTGTGTTCGGTTGTCTGTCCGATAAAGACGCAGACAAATGCCTTGAACTTGTAAAAGAGCGCGCGGGCGGGATAATAGCAGTTGTACCCGAATCGTACAGGGCAATGGACGGGGATAAAATTTTCGGTATTTGTAAAAAACATTTCGGCGCGGCGGAACAAGCCGACTGCATAGTTTCCGCGCTTGAAAAGGCGCGGAGCGAAACTGTGACGGTTTGCGGTTCGTTCACACTTTTAAAAAAAGCTAAAGAGTGGATATTAAAATGATAATCGGCGGCAAAAAATTTGAAAACTACACCTACGTAATGGCGATTGTAAATCTTACGCCGGACTCGTTTTTTGCGGACAGCCGCAAGGACGAGTACACCGTTTTAAAAGCGGTTGAAAGGGCGGTAAAAGACGGCGCGGCGGTTATAGACGTTGGCGCGCAATCCACGCGCCCGAATTACGTTGAAGTTTCCGCCGAAGAAGAAATTTCGCGTTTTGAAAAGCCGCTACGGCTGATTAAGCAAAATTTCGGTATACCGGTTTCCGTTGACACCTATTTTGCGAAGAGCGCGGAAGCGGCGCTTGATTTGGGCGCGGATATGATAAACGACATATGGGGTCTTTCGCTTGACGGGGCAATGGCGGAAATTGTTGCAAAGCGTAACGCTTCGGTTTGCATAATGCACAATGCGAAGCAGCCGCTCGAAGGCGATATTTGGCAGCCCGTAACTTCGTTTTTGCGGCGGCAGGCGCAATTTGCCGTTGAAAAGGGCATAGACAGGGATAAAATCTGTCTGGACGGCGGCATAGGGTTCGCAAAGTCCAAAGAACAGAACTGGGAACTTTTAAACGGTTATCACCGCCTGTCCGTGCTGGGCTATCCGTTGCTGCTGGGAACAAGCCGCAAGTCCATGTTCGGCGGCGAAATAAAGGACAGACTTTTACAGACGGTTGAAAGCACGCGGCTTGCCGCGAGAAATAAAATTCTTTTTGTGCGCGTGCACGACGTAAAGGAAAACGCGCAGGCGATAAAGGAGGAGTATGAACGAAATACAGATTCGCGGACTTGAATTCGAAGCCTGCCACGGCGTTAACCCGGATGAAAAGACCGCCCCGCAAAAATTTATTGTGGACGCGGATATACGGACCGACTTTTACGCCGCCGCCAAGGACGATGATATAAGTCGCACGGTAAACTACGCAAAAGTTTGTAAAACAATTGCCGCGGCGGTGCAGGGCAACGTTTTCAATTTGATTGAAAAACTTGCCTACGAATGCGCTTTTTGCATAACCGAAAATTTTGAAAGCGTTGAAAGTGTTAGCGTCACCGTTAAAAAACCCGAAGCGCCTATGAGCAGAAAATTCGACTGCGTTGCCGCCCGCGTCGCCCTTGAACGGAATGAAGTATATCTCTCGCTCGGTTCAAGTCTTGGCGACAAAAAGCAATATCTTGACAGGGCTGTCGCGCTTTTGTGCAAGGTGCGCGGCGTCAGGGTGGAAAAAGTTTCTTCATATATCGGAACCGAGCCGTACGGCGGCGCGGCTGAAAACGAGTTTTTAAACTGCGCGGTAAAAATTTCAACCGTGCTTTCGCCCGAAAATCTTTTATACGAGATACACCGTATCGAAGCGGAGTGCGGCAGGGTGCGCAAACAGCGCTGGGGCGACAGGACTCTGGACATAGATATAATATTTTTCGGCAACAAAATTATAAAGGAACAAAACCTGACGGTTCCCCACGCTGACTATAAAAACCGCGATTTCGTGCTGACACCTTTGAAAGAAATTGCAGACGGCTTTATCTGCCCCGATACGGGCGAACCCGTATGACGTGCGTTTAAAAAATGCATTTGTGCAATATGCACAAATATTTTTAAGAAATATGTACAAGCCGTAAAAGTTATGATACACTTAGTACATTGGCATAATATTTGTTCTATTCATATTACTAAGGCGAAAACGCCTGTCAGGAGATTAATTTGGAAAAGATAGGAATTATTGATTTAGGCTCTAATTCGGCAAGACTGGTCATTGTGAATCTGTTTGCGGAAGGCTATTTTATGGTCGTGGACGAACTGAAAGAAAGCGTCCGTTTAGGGCAGGATATGGAACGCGACGGTTTTTTAAAACCCCAGCGCGTTGCGGAAACAATTAAAACTTTAAAGATGTTCCGCCGTCTTTGCGACGCCAGCGGCGTTTCGCGCATTATTGCGGTTGCAACCGCAGCCGTGCGCCGCGCCAAAAACCAGCGCAGCTTTTTAGACGAAATTCAGGCGAGCTGTGGCATTAAAATACGCGTTCTCGCCGCCGAAGAAGAAGCGGTTTACGTTTACCGCGGCGTGATAAACACAATGGACGTGCCTAAGGGTCTTATTCTCGAAATAGGCGGCGGTTCGACCAAAATCGTTTACTACAACAGAAGAAATATTTTGAATTACGTCACTATGCCTTTCGGCGCGGTGACGTTGACGGGGCTTTTTTCGGACGACGGTTTAAAGCCCGAAGAGCAGGCTAAAAAGATTGAAGAGTTTTTTACCGAGCAGCTTAAACAGATTGAATGGATTAACGAAATAGACCCCGACGTTCAGATGATAGGGGTAGGCGGCTCTTTCAGAAACCTTTTCAAAATAAATAAAATCGTAAACAAGTACCCGCTTGACACCGTTCATAATTATTCTATGAGCGTCGAAGATTTTGAGTCGGTTTACGATATGTTAAAGGTTCTGGACCTTGACAAAAAGAAAAAGATAAAGGGACTTTCGGCAGAGCGCGCGGATATACTTCCCGCCGCGCTTGCGATAGCAAAATCTTTTATTTCCTATTTTAAATTCGAAAAATTCGTTATCTCAGGCGCGGGGCTGAGAGAAGGTATTATGTTCAACCAGGCGCTTCCTTTGACGGAAGAAAAGCCTATTTCTGACGTTTTAAACTATTCGCTTACAACGCTCGTAAAGTATTACGGCTGCGACGAAAAGCACGTTGAACACGTTGTTAATCTTAGCATACAGCTGTTTAAGCAGTTGCGCGTTCTGCACAAATTCCCCAGACAGTATCTGAGAATTCTGAAAGTTGCCGCAACCTTGCACGACTGCGGAATGAAAATAAAATATTACAACCACCAGCGCCACAGCTGTTATATGATTTTAAACTCTAACCTTTACGGACTTTCGCACAGGGATATCGTTCTTGCGGCGTTTACAGCCTGCTGTCATAAAAAGGAAGACATCAATCTTTACGACTGGTCGAGATACAAGTGCCTTTTGGGCGAAGACGATATCGAAATTGTAAAGCGTCTCGGGGTTATACTCCGCATTGCCGAAAGCCTTGACAGGTCTATGTCGGGCGTGGTCAAGTCTATAAACTGCGACATTCTGGGCGATTCGGTTATAATGAAGACGGAAGTTGAAGGGGAAGCTACTCTTGAAATCCGCAACGCTATGGCGGCGAGCGCGGAGTTCAGAAAATCTTTCCGCAAAAATCTTGAAATTTTATAATTTTAATGCCGCGTGATGTAAGCGGCATTAACTGTTTACTATGAAATATATTCTGGCAAGCGCCTCGCCGCGGAGAAGGGAACTTTTGTCCCAGATTCTGTCGGATTTCGAGGTCGTTCCCGCAATAGCGGAAGAAAAAGTTAATCTTGCAATGTTTCCCGAAAAAATGGCTTGCGCCCTTGCCGAACACAAGTGTGACGAAGTGTTTGAAAAGAATAAAGACGCTACCGTTATCGGATGCGACACGGTGGTATATTTCGACGGGGAAGTGTTGGGCAAGCCCAAAGGCAGGGACGACGCGGCTAAGACGCTTAAAAGGCTTTCGGGCAGGACTCACTACGTGATTACGGGCGTGTGCGTCAGAAACAAGTACAGGAAAATCATAGACTTTGACAGAACGGAAGTGAAATTCAACGTTCTTTCGGACGAGTTTATAAAAATTTACACGGACGGCGGCTCGCCGCTGGATAAGGCGGGTAGCTACGGAATACAGGACGGCGGAATAGTAAAGGAATACTTCGGCAGTTACACAAACGTCGTGGGACTGCCCGTAACGTTGGTAAGAAAAATGATTAACGAGGTACGCGAATGAAAAGACTTGCAATAGATATGGGTTCAAGCACAACCAAAATATATATGCCCGGTTGCGGCGTAGTGCTTATGGAAGCAACCTGTATCGCCGTTGAAGAAATGATTGACAACGGTCAGAAAATCGTGAATATAAAAGCTCTCGGCGACAAAGCCCGCGCTCTTTCGGGCAGGGCGGCAATCAACACCCATATCGTAAACCCCGTCGTCGAAGGCGATATAGTAAACGAAACGCTGGCGGCGTGTCTTCTGGAATACTTTTTAAACAAGGTTGAAATAACGAGAAGAAGGGCAAAACGCACTGAAATTATGTTTATTCTGCCCTGCGGTTGCAAACCTTCGTTAAAGGAAAAGTATCAGCGCATTGCGGACGCGTGTGGGATTTGTATGACGTACTTTACGCTCAATCCCTTTGCCGCGGTACTCGGGCAGAACGTTGCCATCAACGAGAGCGCGCCTATGTTTTTGCTTGACATAGGTTACGGAATATGCAACATAGCGGCGCTTTCGCAGGACGGCATAATTTCCGGCATAAACGTAAATCTGGGCGGCGGCAATATAGACGTGCATTTAATAGATATGCTCGCCGAAAAATACAATATAAAAATAGGAGCGCTCACTGCCGAAAGGCTTAAAAACACGGTGGGCAGTCTTTTGGAAGACGACAACAAAATGACTGTGGCGGACGGCAGGGACGTTGAAACGGGCGCGCCCGCGTCTGTCGCTATAAATTCGTCGCAGGTGTACGAAATAATAGTAACCTACGTCGATAAGATTATCGAGTACGTAAATCTGGTTATGTCCAAGCTGGACGCGGAAGTATCGTCTTCGATAGTGCGCGGCGGAATTTTTCTTTCGGGCGGACTTGTGAAAATGGACGGGCTTGCAGAGTACGTCGAAAAGAAACTGGGCGTACACGTAAACGTTGCGGAAGAACCCCAGCTTGAAGCTGTTATCGGCGCGGGTACGATTCTTACCAACGACTATCTCTGGGAACGCCTTGCGACAACCGTAGTCTGATAAAACCTTATAAACTAACCTAAATCATTAAACCGCCCGCGGCGTCGCCGCGGGCGGTTAAAAATAAGTTGATTAATTTTTTAAAATTTAATATAATTAAGAAAAAAATTCACAAGGCTTATTTATGGGCAGAAAAAGCAATATCCGTAACTTTTGTATAATAGCGCACATAGACCACGGCAAGTCAACCCTTGCCGACAGGCTTATGGAAAAGACAGGTCAGGTTTCAAAGCGTGAAATGGAAGACCAGCTTCTGGACTCTATGGACATAGAGCGCGAGCGCGGCATAACAATAAAACTTACGCCCGTAAGAATGTTTTACACCGCAAAAGACGGGTGCGAGTACGAGCTGAATTTAATCGACACGCCCGGTCACGTGGACTTCACTTACGAAGTGTCGCGTTCTCTTGCCGCGTGCGAAGGCGCAATTCTGATTGTGGACGCTTCGCAGGGCGTTGAAGCCCAGACCTTGGCAAACGTATATCTCGCGCTTGAAAACAACCTTGAAATTTTGCCCGTAATAAATAAAATAGATTTGCCTTCCGCCCGCCCCGACGAAGCAAAGACGGAAATAGAAGAAGTAATAGGTCTTGACGCTTCCGCCGCTCCCCTTGTTTCAGCCAAAGAAGGGACGGGAATAGAAGACGTTCTCGAAGCGGTTGTAAACTGTTTCCCCGCGCCAGACGGCGACGAAAGCGCGCCGCTTAAAGCGCTTATTTTCGACAGCTATTACGACAATTACAAGGGCGTTATCCTGTTTGTCAGAATTAAGGACGGCGCCGTTAAAGCGGGCGACAGGATAAGGACTTTCCGTTCGGACAAAATTTACGAAGTGGTGGAAGTGGGTACGTTCAGTCCCAATCTTTTGCCTAAAAACTCGCTTGCCGCGGGTGAAGTCGGATATATCGCGGCTTCGATAAAATCCATTCTCGACGTCGCCGTGGGAGATACGGTGATAAACGCGGACGCGCCCGCAAAAGAGCCGTTGCCCGGCTATAAAAAAGTGCAGAGCGTAGTGTTCTGCGGAATATATCCGCTGGACGGCAGCAGGTTCAATGACCTGAAAGACGCTATTATGAAGTTGCAGTTAAACGACGCGTCGCTGATATTCGAACCCGATAACTCGGTGGCGCTTGGTTTCGGGTTCAGGTGCGGTTTCTTGGGACTTCTGCATATGGAGATAATACAGGAGCGCATAGAGCGGGAGTTCGGGCTTGAAATAATAACCACCGCCCCGTCCGTAAGCTATAAGGTCATAAAGACCGACGGCGAAACGCTGTTTGTGGACAATCCTTCTCACCTGCCTCCCCAGTCGGAAATAGAGCATATGGAAGAGCCTATTGTTAAAGCGGACATATATTCCCCGCCCGATTATCTCGGTCAGATAATGGATTTGTGCCGTGAAAAGCGCGGGACGTTTTTGCAGATGACCTACCTTGACAAGAGCAGGGTAAGGCTTGAATACGACCTTCCGCTGAACGAAATAATTTTTGACTTTTTCGACAGTATAAAGTCGCGCACGCGCGGCTATGCGAGTTTTGACTACGAGCTGAAAGGCTATGAAAGGAGCAAACTCGTAAAACTCGATATTCTTCTTAACGGCGAAGCCTGCGACGCGCTTTCTATGATAGTACACGAAGATTCCGCTTACAACCGCGGAAGAACGCTGTGCGAAAATTTAAAAGAAGCAATTCCGCGCCAACTTTTCGAAGTTCCCGTACAGGCGGCTATAGGCGGCAAAATTATTGCGCGCGAGACCGTTAAGGCAGTCAGGAAAGATGTGCTTGCAAAGTGTTACGGCGGCGACATTACGCGTAAGAAAAAACTTCTTGAAAAGCAGAAAGAAGGTAAAAAGCGTATGCGCAGTATCGGCAGCGTTGAAGTCCCGTCGGAAGTTTTTATGCAGATTTTAAAGACAAACAAGGATTAAACGCATATAGTTAAAATAATGTATTTTAAACGGGAGAATTAATTGTAAAAATTACGGTAATCTGGCTAATTGTAATGGCGGCATAGTCGATTCCATAAGCGATGGTACCGTTATCGAAGGCTGTGAAAATTACGGTGCCATCATATCCGGTTTTTGCGGCACGGGCGGGATAGTCGGCAAACCGCAGTTTCTTGATGAAATTTTTATCGATGCGGGAACAGGGTTGTCGGAAGAATATTATACAGCAAATTAGGTTGTCAGAAACTGTAAGAATTACGGGAACATATATCTTTTAAGAAGTGACGGCAAAAAAAGATTTGAGTCAACAGATCATGCTAACGATGGAGAGTACAAAAACATCATATATGAATTTGGTGGAATAGCGGGAAGCATATCGCGAGTAGAAAACTGCGAAAACCACGGAAATTTTTACGGATTTGAAAATATGGGCAACGGAATAAAAGTCAGATTTTTAGGCGGCGTAGTCGGCGCGGCGAAACAGATGACAGACTGTGAAAACTTTGGCGTTATAAACGTACAGAAGGGCAGTGGAATAGACGTAGGCGATATTTACGGATTTCTTGATAACTGACGTAAAAAATTATAAGGACCGTTATAATCATTAAACAAATCGTTACGGCAGTAACTAAGTTTCTGCCGATAGAAAATAAAATTATGAACTTTTTCGAACGCGTTTACGAAGTTGTAAAACAAATACCCGAAGGCAGAGTTGCAACCTACGGTCAGGTTGCGCTTGCCGCAGGTTCGCCAAAGGCTTCGCGCCAGGTTGGCTGGGCGTTGCACGGCAATCCGTATAAGGGCATAGTTCCCTGTCACCGCGTGGTTTTCCGCGACGGAAGTCTGACTTCGGGCTTTGCGTTCGGCGGCAGGGAAGTGCAGAAAGCTCTGCTGTTGGGCGAAGGCGTGGGCTTTTCGGAAGAGTATAAAGTGGATATAAAAAATTACAGGTGGGAATTTTAAAATGGCGGGCATTTACGTTCATATACCTTTTTGCAAATCGAAATGCAGATACTGCGATTTTGCTTCGTTCCCCGATAAGGCGTACCTTGCCGAAAGTTATATGGCTTGCGTCTACCGCGAAATGGCAAAGCGCCGCGATGAACTTAAAAGTTACGTTTTCGACACCGTGTACATAGGCGGCGGCACGCCTTCAGTCATAGACGAAAATTTTATAGCTATGCTTATGGCGGCGGTCAGGAAGAATTTCAGGCTGAAAAACGGCGCGGAAATTACTATAGAAATTAATCCTGGCACCGTCGGCGAGAGAAAGATTTCCGTCTACAAAAAAAGCGGTATAAACCGCTTTTCGGTGGGCTTGCAGACTGCAATAGACAGCCAGCTGAAAGAAATAGGCAGGGCGCACACTTTAAACGGATTTGTAACATGCGCCAATCTTTTAAAGGGTGAAAATTTCAGCGTTGACGTTATGATAGGTCTCAAAAACCAGACGGCGGACGACGTGTGTAAAACGGTTGAAGTGGCGGCTTCGTTCGGCGCAAGCCATATCTCCATGTATGCGCTCACGCCCGAAGACGGCACGCCTATTTATTCCGACTATCTTAACGGCGAACTTCCCGACAGCGACGAGGTGGCTGAGCTTTACGAAGCAGGCAGAAAAAAGCTCGAAGAGCTGGGCTTTGCGCGGTATGAAGTTTCAAACTTCTGCAAACCCGGCAAAGAGAGCAGGCACAACCTTAATTACTGGCGCAGGGGCGAGTATATAGGTTTCGGCGTTTCTGCGTCGTCCTGTATAAAAAACGTACGCTTTACAAACACGTATGATCTGGACGAATATTTCAAGTGTATTCTCTCTGACAATTTCGCCGTTATCGACAGGCAGGAAACAGACGCGGAAGGACAGGAAGAAGAGTATATTATGCTTGCGCTCCGCACTGCGCGCGGGATAGATTTGCAGGAGTATAAAAAACTTTTCGGTTGCGATTTTTGCGAAAAATATGCAGCCGCAATAAGAAAGGTCGAAAACTTTGTTGAAAACGACGGAAAGACTTTCCGCATAGGGGACGGGCATCTCTTTGTTCAGAACAGTATAATAGTGGAATTTTTCAGTTAAACAAGCGGCGCGGGATTTTTATCCCGCGCCGCAAATTTTTTATTGTTAATTTTATCCGTTCAGTTTTTTTGTGGCTATTATTTTTCCGCGTTCGCCGTCTACAAGATAGGCGGAAATGTTTTTATCCCTGTCGCATACGCCCACATAGTAGTAGCACCCTTCGTCGTACAGCAGGCGCACGTAAATTTCGCCGCGGAAAATTCCGTTTTCGGTCATAGACGTAAACAGTTCGCCGTCGTGTTCGATTACGCACTTTACCGCGCTGTCGCAGTCCATAACGCCGTCGTACAGAACGCTTACAGCCGTGCAGGTATAGCTGTCATCGCCGCAGGACAATGAAACGTCCGCGCTGTCGCCCGCAACGGCGTCGGCAAAACTTATGTAGTAGCAGTTTTCAACCGCGCGGTAACTCATTTCGCCGCCCGCGCCGCCGACGGTGATGTTTACTTCTTCGTAGTTTTTGGGCAGCGTTACGAACACTTCGGTAATGTCGCCCATTTCGCTCTTAATGCCGTCGGCAATGTACGGGTTTTCCTTTGCAGAGCGGTAAATTTTAACTTCGACCCCGTCGCTGGAATAAAGCCATATGCCGTAACGCATTTCGGAAATATAGTCGGTGTAGTCCACCGGTTTTTTGCAACCGCCGAAAAATGCCGCGGCGGAAAGTAAGCAAAGAGATAAAACTGCAATTTTCTTCATACTTCAATATAAGTTTGCAGTTGCGGGATTATGATTATAAATATTAATTTTTTTCAAACAGTTGCATTTTATTTTCGTGTGTGGTAGAATATTTCAAATATACTTCTTTTACAAAAGTAACTTTATGGCAATGACTAAAACCAAAAAGATAATATTGATATCCGCGCTCGAAGGTCTGGCTGCGCTTGCGGTTGCCGCGCTTTTGGTGTTTTCGCTGTGGATACTGTGTTCGCCGCAAACTATGGCGACCGCTTGCGAAAAGACGGGCAACTATTCCTTTGCCGTGACCTGTGCGGGGTTGAAATATAAATATTCAAACGATACCGACGATCTGGCGCGTTGCGTGCAGGACAGTATTCTTTCGGGCAAGGACAAGTATATAATCGAATACGGCGAAAGTTTTTTGGATAAAGACGACTTTGAAGAAGTCTGCGAAAAGAAAGGCGGAAATTTCAAAGTTGCCGTGTGCGGAAGTCTCGCCCTGTCACAGTACAATGCGGGCGATATACAAAAAGCCGTTGCCACCTGTGAAACGGGCGGCGGCGCAAGTTTTATCAAATTGACCGTCGCCGTAGCCGAAAACGGCAGCGCGGAAGATATAAACACTCTTAAAACCGCTTTGTCGGAACAACCCCAAAGCGAAATTATTACAAAACTATTAAATTTATTGAATACAGGAGAATAACATGAGCAGAATTGTGAAAGAAGCGCTTACGTTTGACGACGTGTTGCTGGTACCGGCTGCGTCTGACGTCTTGCCTTCCACCGTTGATTTACACACCACGCTTTGCGACGGAATTAATCTGAACATTCCCCTAATAAGCGCGGCAATGGATACCGTAACTGAAAGCAAACTTGCAATTGCGCTTGCAAGGGAAGGCGGCATAGGCGTCATCCATAAAAATATGTCAATCGAAGAGCAGGCTATGCAGGTAGACAAGGTCAAAAGGAGCGAACACGGCGTTATAACCGACCCGTTCCACCTTACTCCCGACCAGCCCGTAAGCGCGGCTTGCGATCTTATGGCAAAGTATAAAATCAGCGGCGTTCCCATTACCGAAGAAAACGGCAAACTCGTGGGTATTCTCACCAACCGCGATTTAAGGTTTGAAACCAATTTCAACCAGCCTATTGCGAACGTTATGACATCGGAAAATCTGGTCACCGCGCCCGAAGGTACTTCTCTGGAAGAAGCGCAAAAAATTCTGGGCAGACACAGAATAGAAAAACTGCCCATAGTGGATAAAAACGGTTATCTCAAAGGGCTTATCACAATAAAGGATATTGAAAAATCCATACAGTATCCCAACAGCGCAAGGGACAAAAAGGGCAGGCTTCTGGCAGCCGCCGCGATAGGCGGTTCGGCGGACGTGCTTGACAGGGTTGCGGCGCTTGTAGCGGCGAAAGTCGATTTGGTTGTGCTCGACTCTGCGCACGGTCATTCGAAGGGAATTGTGGAAGCCGTTGCAAAGGTCAAAAAAGCGTATCCACGCCTTCCGCTTGTCGCGGGCAACGTGGTAACGGCGGAAGCTACGAAAGATTTAATAAACGCCGGCGCGGACGTTGTAAAGGTAGGCATAGGTCCCGGCTCTATTTGTACCACGCGTATCGTTGCGGGTATAGGTATGCCCCAGCTTACCGCTGTTATGGACTGCGCCGAACAGGCTGACAAAATGGGCAAGCGCATTATTGCCGACGGCGGCATAAAGTACTCTGGCGATATCGTCAAAGCGATAGCGGCGGGCGGCAGCGCGGTCATGATAGGTTCGCTTTTTGCAGGCACTGCCGAAAGTCCCGGCGAGCTTGAAATTTATCAGGGCAGAAGTTTCAAGTCCTACCGCGGAATGGGTTCGCTCCCCGCAATGGCAAAGGGCAGCAAGGACAGATATTTTCAGTCGGACGCGAAAAAGTTCGTACCCGAAGGCGTGGAAGGAAGGGTTCCTTACCGCGGCGCTATTGCGGATATTATTTATCAGCTTATGGGCGGTCTCCGCGCGGGTATGGGTTACACCGGTTGCGGCACGGTTGAAAAATTGAGAAAGGACGCTAAGTTTGTAAAAATGACTTCTGCTTCCTTAATCGAAAGTCATCCCCACGATATTTCAATCACCAAAGAAGCCCCCAATTACTCACCTAAAAATTAAATTGAAAAGGCGTAAGCGGTACTTGCGCCTTAAAATATTTTATTAAGGATAAATTTATGACACACGAGAAAGTTTTGATTCTGGATTTCGGCGGACAGTACAACCAGCTTATAGCCCGCAGGGTAAGGGAACATAAGATTTACTGCGAAGTCAAGTCCTATAAGACGCCCGTCTGCGAAATCCGTGAAATGAATCCCAAGGGTATAATTTTTACGGGCGGACCGAATTCGGTTTATCTTGACAATTCGCCCAAAATGGACAGGGAAATATTCGAGCTGGGCGTGCCCATTCTCGGCATATGTTACGGCGCGCAGTTTCTGGTTTACGGGCTTGGCGGAAAGATTGAAAAAGCCAACGAAACCGCTGTTGCGGAATTCGGAAGAACCGATTGCGAATTCGATACAAAGTCACTTCTTTTCAAAGGCTTAAAGAAAAAATCGGTCGTATGGATGAGCCACAACGACCATATTGCAACTCTTCCCGAAGGTTTCCGCGCAGTGGGACACAGCGATAAATGCCCTTACGGAGCGATTGAAAACCCGCAAAAGAAATTTTACGGCACGCAATTCCACCCCGAAGTGAACCATACCGAACAGGGTTTCGATATGCTCTGCAACTTCTTGTACAACGTGTGCGGTTGCAGCGGCGACTGGACTATGGAAGAGTACGCCCAGACCGCTATCGGCGCAATACGCGACAAAGTGGGCGGCGGTAAGGCGTTGCTCGCTCTTTCGGGCGGTGTTGACAGTTCGGTTGCCTGCAAACTGCTTGCAAAGGCAATAGGCAGCCAGCTTACCTGCATTTTTGTGGACCATGGTCTTATGCGTAAAAACGAAGGCGACGAAGTGGAGGCGGCGTTTGCGGACAGCGGCGTAAATTTTGTGCGCGTAGACGCGGGCGCGCGCTTTCTGGGGAAACTTAAAGGCGTGACCGAACCCGAAGCAAAGCGCAAAATAATAGGCGAAGAATTTATACGCGTGTTCGAAGAAGAAGCCAAAAAAATAGGCAAGGTTGACTTCCTTGTTCAGGGTACCATTTATCCCGACGTTATAGAGTCCGGTTTGGGCGACGCGGCTGTGATAAAATCGCACCACAACGTCGGCGGACTGCCCGATTACGTTGATTTTAAAGAGATAATAGAGCCGCTGAGAATGTTGTTCAAAGACGAAGTCAGGGCGCTCGGGATAGCGCTTGGTCTTGACGAAAAACTCGTATGGCGCCAGCCGTTCCCCGGTCCCGGTCTTGCGATACGTATTATAGGCGACATCACGCCCGAGAAGGTAGCTACCCTTCAGGACGCGGACGCTATATTCCGCGAAGAGATTGCCCGCGCGCACCTTGACCGCGACATAAACCAATATTTTGCTGTGCTTACAAATATGCGTTCGGTAGGTGTAATGGGCGACGGCAGGACCTATGATTATACCCTTGCTTTGCGCGGTGTGTCTACAAGCGATTTTATGACCGCCGATTTTTCAAGAATTCCTTACGACGTGCTTGAAACAGTTTCAACGCGCATAGTCAACGAAGTAAAGCATATCAACCGCATTGTTTACGACATAACTTCAAAGCCCCCCGCGACAATCGAATGGGAGTAAAAATGTATTTTTGTCCTATGTCAATAGCGCATAAAAAAACGCCCCTTAGCCAAGGGGCGTTTTCTGTTTGTCGGGTTTAAGTTTCTGCTTGCCGCGCCGTATGTGCGGCAAAACCTGCCAAGCCAAAATAGCGGCAAGAATACTCAGAACCAAATCTTTCGGCATATACAACAGGTTGTAAGTTATCAGCGCCGAACCAAGCGTTTCCGCGCCGTTCAATCCGTGCCATATAAAAGCGAAGTAGGGTATGCCTATTAAATAATTCGCAAAAAACGACGCGACAGCCGCAACAACGTATCGCCAAAACGGCTTTTTACCGTCGCCCAAAATTATACCGCCCACAAACGCCGAGGTTACAAATCCTATTATGTATCCGAAAGAAGGTTTTAAAGCATAGGCGAACCCTGCCAGAGAATGGTCGGCAAACACGGGGATAAAACATACGAATCCCATAAACAGATATACCGCCATAGCCGCCGTACCTTTTTTCCAGCCGAGCATAAGCCCCGCAAGCACGCTTATAACCGTCTGAAAGGTGAGCGGGACGGGATAAAACGGAATTGAGATATACGCTCCCGCAACCATAAGTGCGACAAAAATCGCAATTTCGGCAATGTCCACAGCCAATAATTTTTTATTTTTCATACTGTAATTTTAAATAAAACGGCGCACATTGTCAACAAAAAAAATACGCTTGACAATTACAGTGAAAAATTTGTATAATGGCATAAACTTTTAATTTAATAACCGCAGGCTGCGCGGGGTTTAGCCAACGCGCATTAAACGGGAAATACGGTGAAATTCCGTAACTGTACCGCAACGGTAAGCCTTTTTAAAAGGACAAGTCCGAATGCCGACCCTGCGAAGATTAAAGGCGTTTGGTTCGAGTTAAACCGGGCGTGCGCACAGGCACGTTGTTATTTGCGTGTCTGAATTTTTTTAGGAGCGGGAAAACCAATGAAAAAACTTTTAACTCTTTTAATTGCGGTTGCAGCCGTTTTTGCATTCGCGGGCTGTGCCGGAGACACTCGCGGCGGAACCACGAAGTCCGTTGGCGGCGGTTATACGATTTGTTACGCGTTCACCGTGGGCGACGACGTTATGACGGTAGGTGAAAACACTTCGCTTAAAGACTATATGGAAGCCCTGAAAGACGGCGGCAAGCTGGATTTCAAAGGGGCGGACGGCGACTACGGATATTACGTTACTGAAATTCTGGGTGTGGGCAGCGTGACTGTAAGCTCCACCGCAAACTCTTACGCGGGATACGACTGGTACGTTTACACCACGCTTACAACGCTGGACGGCGTTTTGTATTCCACTGACGAACAAGTGACATATAACGGGCTGACGCTGTACAAATCTTCTTACGGCGTTTCAAATCTGCCCTGCGTAAAGGGTCAGAGCTATGCGTTCGTTTACAGCTATGCGGAAATGAGCTTCTGATTTTACGGTATGGAAAACGCGTGTAAAAAAATACCGCCGTCAAAGAGAATAGCTTACGTCGCGGTAATGTGCGCGCTGCTCATTGCGGCGCAATACGTATTTTCGTTTGTCGTTGGGGTGGAAATCGTCACCGTCCTGCTTGTCTGTTTTGCAAGCGTCTGCGGCGTAAGAAGCGGCGTTATATGCGCCGTCGCGTTTTCGCTTTTAAGATGTCTCGTTTACGGATTTTCGCCCGCGACGGTAATACTGTATCTTTTATATTATCCATTTCTTGCGGCGGTCTCCGGCGGGCTGGGGCATATTAAGGACGAAACGTTTAAAAGATGTCCCGCCGCGCTGATAATCTGCGTAAATTCACTGCTGTGCGCGCTTATGGCGGCGTGCGCGCTTGTATACGGCTTTGACGTGATAAAAGTTTCAAAGCTGTGGAAGACTACCGCTTACGTTCTTGTCTGGGTGATATTCGGGCTGTGTTTTGCCGAACTTGTTGCGTTTAACGCGCTGGTTGCGGCAAACAGGGTTTTCAAAAAGGATACCGCAACGCTGTTAAAACTGTTTACTTTTGCAAGCGTCGCCGCAGTCTGTACCGTATGCTTTACTTTATTGGACGACGTTATAACCCCGCTTGTCGCGGGCAGTACAAAGCTCACCGCGCTTTCATATTTTTACGCGTCTTTTACGGCTATGCTGCCGCAGACCGTTTGCAGTATAGTCACGGTTTTAACGTTGTATCTGCCTGTTTGCGCCGTATTAAAAAAAGCGACTTCAAAATAAATCCGTCCTTAACATGAAGGACGGATTTATTTTGTGAAAATTAAATTTCGCTTGCGGCGGCGCTTTCGTCTACGCGTTCGGCGGCTTGTTCTTTTTTAAGTTTTTTGAAATAGATAACGGTAAGAATAATCGCAACAATCATTGCGATAAAATCGGATAGCGGTGCGGCCCACAAAACTCCGTCTATCCCGTAGAAAACAGGCAACACGCAGGTTAAAGGCACAAAACACGCCAAATCCCTTACAAGCGAAGCGATAACCGCAAATACCGGTTTTCCGACCGCCTGGAAGAATATAGACGACATTTTTATTAAGCAGGTGAACGTTACAAGCATAAGGAAGATGCGGAAAAGTTTAGCCGCAAAATCCCAGTACAGGGCGGCGTCGTAATTCTTAGGTCCGCCGAATATGCTTACGATAGCCGTAGGGCAGGCTTCGAACAGGATTGTAAAAATCACGCCCACGCTTACCGTCCACAACAGGATACAGAGATAGGTCTTTTTTACGCGTTCAAAATTTTTTGCGCCTATGTTGTAGCCCAAAATAGGCTGGCAGCCCAAAACCGTACCCACGACTATGCTGATTACAACGGTAAATACTTTGCTTTCAATACCTATTAACACAATCGGAATATTCGCGCCGTAGTCTGAATTCGCGCCGTATTTTGAAAGCATAATATTGCAAACAAGCGTGACTATTACGATTGTCATCTGCGTGATAAAAGACGACATTCCGAGTTTTACGGCGTTTGCAAAAACTTTAAAATCGGGGATAAGGCTTTTTACGGTCAGTTTAAAGGTTTTGGTTTTGCGTATAAAGTAGAACAGGCTTACCGCAAACGAAACGGTCTGCCCGATAGCGGTTGCCCACGCCGCGCCCGCCATACCCCATTTACAGCCGAAAATGAACGCGGCGTCCAGCACAATGTTTGTCACCGCGCCCGAAATCATAGAAGCCATTGACCAGCCCGGGCTTCCGTCCGCGCGGATTACGCCGTTCATCATATTCATCGCCATATACACGGGGAAGAAGCCTAAAATTATATCGAAGTATTCGGCGGCGTATTTAAGCGTGCCCACTTCGAAAACGCCGGTATTGGGGTTAACGCCGTCTTCCGTTGCGCCGAACAGCGTAAGTATCTGCGTTTTCAGGGGGTAGAACACCGCCATTAAAACGACAGCCGAAGCCACTGTAAAAACAAGCCCCGTGCCTATGGCTTTGTGTCCGTTTTGCGAGTCTTTCCTGCCCTGACAGATGTTAAGGAACGCCGCGCATCCGTCGCCGCACCACCAGGCGAAAGCCTGCGCCACGATAAATACGGGGAAGGCTATGCCCGCCGCGCCGTTGCCTGTGTCGCCCAGTTCGCTGCGGCCTATAAAAATCTGGTCTGCTATGTTGTACAGCGCGCTTATCAGAAGCGACAGTACGCAGGGAATACAAAATCTGAGCATCAGCCTAAATATTTTTTCCGTGCCGAGATAGCGGTTATCCTGTTCCATAAAAATTCCTTTTTAAAAAATAAAAAAACACAAGTACCCGAAATAAATTTTACGTTCCGTTATCAGGTTTACGCGGCGGTTGCCGCAACTTGTGTCGTCGTGTTTTTTATTTAATTTTTACTTTAATATTTTATCCCGTTTTCATTTAAAAGTCAAGCCGTTAAATGCAAATTCAATTGTAAAGTCATTGCAAAGTTTAACGGTTTGTGTTAAAATAATTTTTACAAACAATTACGCGGCGCGCGGCATAAAATGAGTGTATGCAAAAAACGCTGTCAAAAATCAGTTTGCCCGCTTTAAGGCGCAACGCTTTGAAAATAAAAAAACTCGCAAACGGCGCAAAGTTTTACGCCGTTGTCAAAGCCGACGGATACGGTCACGGCGCGGAAGAAGTTGCACGCGCGATAGAAGACGTTTGCGACGGGTTTTGCGTTGCCATTGCGGAAGAGGGGATAACTCTGCGCACGGCGGGGATTTTAAAGGAAATTCTCGTTCTGACTCCGCCGCTTGACGGTTACGACGCGGCGCGGTTAAAGTGGTATAACTTGACTGCCACCGTAAATTCTGTTGAAACCGCGCGGCTGGTTTCGGGGCTGGACTGCCATATAAAAGTGAACACGGGAATGAACCGCAACGGCTGCAATCCCGACGGACTTTCCGACGTACTGCGTGAGCTTTCGCCCGAAAGAATAAAGGGGGTGTATTCGCATATGTTCGCTCCCGAAAATCTTGCGGCAGCGCAAAAGCAAAGACAGATTTTTTTAAGCGCGGTAAACGAAGTTAAAAAGATAAATCCCCAGGCAGTTGCGCACCTTTCCGCGAGCGGCGGACTGCTGCGCGGCGGTAAGTTTTTGTTCGACGGCGTGCGCGCCGGCATACTGCTGTACGGCTACGCGCCCGAAGGTTTTAAAGCCGACGGCTTCGAACCAGTTTTAAAAGTGTACGCGCGGCGTACCCAGCAGACGCAGTTTATCGGCGGAGGCGTCGGGTATAACTTTGCAGATAAAAATTACGGGCGGCTTTCCGTGTACCGCGCGGGCTATGCGGACGGCTTTTTCAGGACCGTGCCGCTTGGCGAAAAGACGCTTTGTATGGATTGCTACGTCGCGGAAGACGGCGGCGATACCGCCCTTATTATGGGCAACGCGGACGCTTACGCAAAAAGGTGCAAAACAATTTCATACGAAATTTTAACGCGCGTCACGCAGCGTTCGGAAAGGGTATATGAGCGTTAAAGACGAAATACGTTATAAACTTAAAATAAAGCGCAAATATTTTTGCGGCGTTCGCCGCGAATTTGCAGACGGCGCTATACTCGATAATTTTTTAAACGCATTTTTACGGTACGAAAGTTTTTTTGTGTACAATTCGTTTTCGACCGAAGCGGATACAAAGGGGATTATCGCGGCGCTTCTGGGCGCGGGCAAAAAGGTTTACCTGCCGCGCGTGGACGGCGATAAAATGGTCGCCGTGCCGTACGGGGAAACGTCGGTCGGCGCGTTCGGCATAAGCGAGCCTGCGGGCAAGCCGTACAACGGCAACATAGACGTTACCGTAATTCCGCTTTTAGCCGTGAACGGACGCGGCTTCCGCATAGGTTACGGCAAGGGTTTTTACGACAGGTATTTAAGGGACAAGCGTACTTTAAAAGTCGGGCTGGGCTACGGCTTTCAGATTGAATTTTTCGAAGAAGAAGAGCACGATATTCCGCTGGATTTATTTTTGTGCGAAAAGGGTATATATTATTATGAGACTTAACGGTGAACAAAGGACAAAAAAGGTTCTTCTCGAACTCAGGGATTTACTTGCGGGAGCGGCTTTCCCGTTTATGCTGCAACTCGTTTTCAGCGCGTCGGTCATTCTGTTCGCATCCTACACGGAAGAACCCGGTCTCAGCATTGCGGCGCTCGTTTTCGGTGAACTGTTGCTCTGCGGCGCATACATTATATTCGGCAGACAGAACGGCGTTGTCGCATACAGGCGCACTGTGCAGAACAATAAAAAGCGTGAAGCCGGTTCAAGCGAGCCGCGCGCGGTTTTAGCCGTGGGCGAGTACGCAATTTACAAGGGATTTGTAATAGCTTTGATAAGCTGTCTGCCCTTTATCGTTTTTCAGATAATAAACGCCGCCGCGCCCAACAAGCCCTGCGAATTTGCGCTTATGTATGCGTTCGGCTGGGCGTGGTATCCGTTTGAACTTATAAACCTTTCCGGCGCGAACGTAAGCGAGTGGCTGAATTTAATATGGATAGTACTGCCCGTGACAGTACACGTTATCGCTTATTTTTTGGGCGCGCGTAGGGAAAGAAAGAAACAGTTATTAATTGCGAAAGCGCAGGAGCTTAAAGGTAAAAAAAATAAATGAGAGTAATTTCAGGCAAATACAGGGGTTTGAATCTTGCGGAATTCAAGGGCGCGGAAATCCGCCCCACCGCGGACAGGGTAAAGGAAAGTCTTTTCAATATTCTTTCGCCGCATATAGCGGGCGCGGAAGTTCTTGATTTGTTTTGCGGCAGCGGCAATCTCGGAATAGAGTGTCTGTCCCGCGGCGCAAAGAGCGTGCATTTCAACGACCTTTCAAAGGACAGTATAGCGGTTTTTAAAAAGAACGCGGCAAAGCTGGACGGCAGGGATAAGTACACCGTAACCGCGCTCGATTTTAAGCGTTGTCTTGCAAGGGTTGAAGACTTCGACCTGATTTTTATAGATCCGCCTTACGCTTCGGACGCGGGTATCGAAGCGTTGAAAATTATTTCACGCGACGACAAACTCAAATACGGCGGCATTGCCGTTTACGAGCGCGACCGTGCTTTTGAAGGCGAAATTCACGGTCTTGAAATGTTTGACGAGCGCAAGTACGGGAAGACCTATCTCTCGTTTTTTGCCGTTGAAGGTGACTGATGAAAAAGTGTGTGTTTGCCGGCAGTTTCGACCCGCCCACAACGGGGCATAAAAATATAATAGACGACTGCCTTAAAATTTTCGATAAAGTGACCGTTGCCGTAATGGTAAATCCCCAAAAGGCTTGCCTGCTTGAAGAGAGCGAAAGAGAGCGGCTTCTAAAAAAGCTGTACGAAGGCGACAGTCGCGTTAAAGTAATAACTTTCGACGGCGCGGCGGTTGATTTGCTTGAAAGAGAAAACACGGTGTTTTACGTGCGCGGCATACGCGACTGCGCCGATTTGGAATACGAAAACCGCGACCGCTTTGCAAGCCTGAAACTGAAAAGCGATATGGTTACGGTCTATTTGCCGTCTGACAAGCAAAACATTGAAGTAAGTTCGTCGCTTGTAAAAAATTTTATAAAGTTCAAAAAAGATTTTTCGGATTATATACCCAAAGAAATACTCGGCGATTTCGTTTCGCTTCTGGAGAGCAAAAATGTTTAAAAAACAGATAAAAATTCCCGATCCCGAAGTTCTTGTAAAGGAAATGCCCCTGCCCGAAAGCCTTAAAAAAATCAAGGCTGAGCGCGACAGGGAAGTATCAGACGCAATTTCGGGCAAGAGCGGTAAAATGATTATGATAGTGGGACCGTGTTCTGCGCACGAGCAGAAACCCGTTCTCGATTACGTTGAAAGGCTTGGAAAGTTGAACGCTCTGGTTGGGGACAGGCTGGTGCTGGTACCCAGAATTTACACCAACAAACCGCGCACGCGCGGGGTTGGTTACAAGGGTATGTTTTCCCAGCCCGACCCCACAAAATCGGAAGATATTTTAAAGGGCATTTTCGCCATACGCGAACTTAATATAAAAGCCATTGAAGCGAGCGGGCTTTCCGCCGCGGACGAAATGCTGTATCCCGCAAACATTCACTACGTGGACGACCTGCTTTCATATATCGCCGTGGGCGCAAGGAGCAGCGAAAACCAGCTTCACCGCCTTGTGGCAAGCGGGATAGACGTGCCTGTCGGCGTAAAAAATCCTATGAGCGGCTCTATCCCCGTGATGCTCAATTCGATATACGCGGCGCAGTCGGGGCAGGTGTTCAAGCTGAACGGCTGGCAGGTTGCAACGGACGGCAACCCGTTAGCGCACGCCATACTGCGCGGCGCGGTGGACGGTTACGGCAACGACATACCCAATTTCCACTACGAAACGGTTATGCAGGTTATAGAAGGATACGCAAAGTCGGGGCTTAAAAATCCTGCCATTATAATAGACGCAAACCACTCAAACAGCAGTAAAAAATTCAAACAGCAGATACGTATCTGCGAAGAAGTTATGCAGAACAGGCTGTACGATAACGATTTCAAAAAATACGTTAAGGGCTTTATGATTGAAAGTTTTATAGAAGAAGGAAACCAGCCCGACGATAAGGTTTACGGAAAATCGATAACCGATCCCTGTCTTGGCTGGCGCGATACGGAAAGGCTTATTTTAGACATAGCGGAGAAAATTTAAAATGACGGGATATCTGGGACCTGAAGGAAGTTATTCCTATCTTGCCGCCAAAAAATTGCGCCCGCAGGGCGGTTTAAAGGCGTGCCAAAGTTTTCCGCTCGCAATGCAGGCTCTTGAATCGGGTTGCGTGGACGAGATAGTTTTACCGATAGAAAACAGTCTGAACGGCGGCGTCGCCCAGAATATGGACCTTCTGAACAGCCGCGACGTTTGCGCGGTAGAGCATTGCGCCGTGCAGATTGACCACAGGCTTGCAACTTTAAAAGGCTGTAAAACCGTAGATATAAAGCGCGTTTATTCTCATTCGCAGGCGCTTGAACAGTGCGGTAAATATCTCCTGAAAAATTTCCCCGCGGCAAAACTGATTGCAACGCAGTCCACGGCGGCAAGCCTTGAAATGTTGAAATCTTGCGGCGACGCCTGCATTGTCGGTTCGCACGTTAAAAAGGAAGGGGTTGAACTTTCCGATAAAAATATTTCCGACGAAAGCAACAACGTCACCCACTTTTTACTCGTCCGCCGCGGAAGAGTGGACGATAATGCTAAATCGCAAAAAATATATTTTTCGCTGACCTGCAAAAACGTCTGCGGCGCGCTGGTTTCGGTTTTGCAACCGGTAAGAGAACACGGCATAAATATGACGAAAATCGAGTCGCGCCCCGTAAAGGACGTGTCCGACGAGTACGCGTTTTTTATAGAAATCGAAGGCGATTATTCTTCGCCCGAAATACGCCTTGCGTTGAAGCGGATGCAGGACCTTTCGAAATCGTTCAAAATTTTGGGTTGTTACTGAAACAGCAGTAAAATCGCAAAACAGCCCAGACCCTGCACAAATTTTACGGCAATGAATTTCAGCGGATTTATCCTGGCTTTTACAAGGTAGCAAAGCTGTTGCAGCAGTATTGAAAGACCGCCGAAAGTTATTAAAAATCCCGCAAGCGGCAGGGTGAGTTCCGCTCCCGTAGCCGATAACGCGCGGCAGCCCGAAGTGGCTTCTATCAGTCCGCCGCATACGGCGGACGCGGCGGCTTCGTCAAGGAACAGACAAAGAAGTTTTTCAAGCGGCAGAAGTATATTGAAGTCGTGCGCAATCTGTCCCGCAACGCAGAAGAAGGCGATAAATCCGCCGGCAACGCATACTGAGATTACCGAACCGTAGAAAGAGTTGTATAAAACGTTTTTATCCTGCGCCGAGCGGCGGTACTCGCGTTTTTCTCCCTTTCTTGTAATAAGACATAAAATAAGTGCAATAACCAATACGGAAGTCAAGTGCGCTAAAAGAATTTTCCAGCCGGCGGATTTGTCGTCAAGCATTTTAACGCCAACGCTTCCTATAATGAACAGCGGTCCGCTCGTCGAGCACAGCGCGGAAAGTTTTTTGCAGTCGCGCTCGTTTATGGCTCCGCTGTCGTAAAATTCGGCTACCGCGCGCGAGCCTGCGGGATAGCCTGAAAATATGCTCATAACAAAGCATACGGCGGCAGCCGGCGGCAACCCGAAAAATCCCGTAACTTTTTTAAGCGGTAAGGCGGCTTTTTCGGCGATGCCGGTCTTTATAAAAATAAGCGTTATCACCATAAAGGGGAACAGCGACGGAGCAACGCATTCCGCCCACAGCGCAAACCCTTTAAAGCAGCAGTTTATGTAGCGTTCGGGGTATATCGTGAAAGCGCCCGCCATAAATACAAGCGCGCAGCTTAAGATTGTCCAGCCGATAATTTTAAAAATTTTCATTCACTATAAAATTATTTAAAAGGAGTTGTTAATATGAGTAAAACTTTGGGACTTGCTCTCGGCAGCGGCGGCGCGCGCGGTATAGTGCACGCGGGTTTTCTGGCGGCATTGGACGAAGCCGGTATCCGTCCCGACTATATAACGGGCTGCTCAATGGGTTCGGTGGTCGGCGGCAGTTACGCAAGCGGACTTTCAGCAAAAGAAATACGCGACGCGTTTTTAAGCCTTAAATTTTTTGACCTGTTTGATTTTTCGCCCGTGGCGTTTACAAAAATGGCGCTTTTGAGAAGCAAAAAAATTTACGATTTACTTGCCGAAAATCTGAAAGTCCAAAATATAGAAAAGTTCCCCATACCGTTCAAATGCGTCGCAACGGATTTGCTTTCCGGCAAACTTCATATATTCGATAAGGGCGACGCGGCGCTCGCCATACAGTCTTCTAGCACTATACCGGGCGTGTTCCGTCCCGTTAAGTTTGAAGATAAACTCCTTGTGGACGGCGGTTGCCTTTGCCGCGTACCTTTCCAGCTTGTGAAGGAAATGGGTGCGGACGTTGTTGTTGCGGTTGACGCGCTGATTAACACTTCCGAGCCGGTTGAAAAACTTAACAATATAGTAAGTATGCTTTTGCGCGTGTTCGACGTAATGGACTGGCACAATTCGTCCGTGCTTAAAGAGCGCGACAAAGACGTTTACAACCTGTGGTTAGAACCCGAGTTAAAGGGCGTGACCGCATATCAGGTAAAGGATCTGGAAAGGATTTACGACGAAGGTTACGACCTTGGCAGAAAGAACATACAAAAGATAAAAGAACTTTTAAAATAAACGGATTTATTCGATTTAAACGGCAACGGAGCCGTAGCGCATAAGAAGTGAAAGAGATGGATAATTTATTTTCTGATTTATATAACGACCGAAAACCGTTAGCGGAAAAAATGCGTCCTGCAAGTCTGGACGATTTTGTAGGTCAGCAACACATTATAGGGGAAGGAAAATTACTTCGCCGTTTAATTCAGGCGAAGAAAGTGCCGAGCTGTATTTTCTACGGTCCGCCCGGGACGGGCAAGACGACGCTTGCGAGAATTATCGCAGAAACTACAGGCGGCAATTTTGCTATGCTGAATGCGATTTCAAGCGGTGTGGCGGACGTTAAGGTTGTCATCGAAGAAGCAAAAAAGACTTTTGAAATGTACGGCAGGAAAACTTATTTGCTTCTGGACGAATGTCACAGATGGAGTAAAACCCAGAGCGACTCGCTTTTGGCTGTGCTGGAATCGGGACAAGTTGTTTTGATAGGATCTACTACGGAGTCGCCGAATTACAGTATGACTCGCGCAATAGTAAGCCGCTGTACGTTGTTTGAGTTTAAGCAGGTAGGCGTTGAAGATATTAAAAAGGCTTTGAAAAGAGCGATAGACGCGCCCAACGGATTAAAGGATTTCAATGTCAGGATTGACGATGAAGCATTGACTTACTTTGCAACGGCTTGCGGCGGGGACGTCCGCAGTGCGTTAAACGGAATTGAAATAGGTTCTTTGACGACCCCGATAAGCGCGGACGGAACAACGGTTATAACGAAAGAGATTGCCGCGGAATGCTTGCAGAAGAAAGCGCTGAGTTTAAACGACGACAACTTCTATCATATTTTGAGCGCGTTTTGTAAAAGTCTCCGCGGAAGCGATAAAACGGCTGCGTTATATTATGCAAACAGATTGATTGAAGCGGGGTGCGAGCCCCAGCTTTTAGCGAGGAGAACGATAGCGCATGCAAGTGAAGACTGCTGTTCGGCAAAGGCTTTAAATACTGCTTGTAACGCCTTGTTTGTGCTGAACAACTTGGGTATGCCGGAAGGAAATCTTGCGTTAACGCAGGCTATTATCGAAGTGTGTGAAGCGCCTAAGACTAACCGTGTTGTCGTTGCAATGGGAATGGCGATGGACGACGCCAAAAATCATCCCGACGACAGAATTCCCGAATATTTGAAAAACCATACCGAAGCAAGTAAGAAGTACAAATATCCGCACGATTACGGCGGTTGGGTAGAGCAGCAATATTTACCCGATTCCTTAAAAGACAGAGATTACTTTCCGAACGACAAAAAATGAATTTTATAAACAGGTAGCGCTGTTGCGCTTTGTACGTAACCGTATGGTTGCTGAAAGTATTGAAATTCAATTTGCCGGTGGAAGCGCGGCGGCATAATTAATTGACTTTAAAATAAAAAATCGGTAAAATAGTTAAAACCGCAAGCGTAACGCCAAGTTTGCTTGCGGCATACTATATTTTAAACACGGTAACGGAACAGATAGGGAAATGCAGAGTACGGACGTAAAAAAAATTGCGGTAAAAACTTCGATAGTAACTATTATAGTGAATTTTTTGCTGTCGGCGTTTAAACTGGTGGCGGGTATTTTAGGAAACTCGTTAGCCATGATTTCCGACGCAATTCATTCCGCGTCTGACGTGTTTTCCACGCTTATAGTTATAATAGGCGTAAAAATCGCCGCAAAAGCGCCCGACAAAAACCATCCGTTCGGGCATGAAAGGTTTGAGTGCGTTGCGGCTATTATTCTTGCCGTGGTTCTGTGCGGTACGGGCGTTTTTATAGGTTACAGCGGCGTAAGCAATATAGTTACGGGCGCGTATAAGCAGTTTGAAGCGCCCACGTATCTTGCCCTGGCTGCGGCGATTGTTTCAATAGTCGTAAAAGAAGGTATGTTCTGGTACACCATACGCGCGGCTAAAAAATGCAATTCGGGCGCGCTTAAAGCGGACGCGTGGCATCACCGTTCGGACGCGCTGTCTTCCGTGGGAAGTTTAATAGGCATTGTCGGCGCAATGTTCGGCGTGCTTATTTTAGACTCGATTGCCAGCATTGTTATCTGTCTTTTGATTTTAAAGGCGGCGGTTGATATATTCATAGACGCGGTCAGAAAGATGACCGACCAGGCGTGCGACGAAAAAACCGAAAACGAGATACGCACTTTCATTTTGTCCTGCGAAGGGGTGAAGGGGCTTGACAGTCTTATGACAAGGCTTTTCGGCAACCGCGTTTACGTTATTGCGGAAATATCCTGCGAAAGCGATTTGCCTTTGCACGACGCGCACGACATAGCCGAGCGCGTGCATACAGGCATAGAGCAGAATTTCCCTCTTGTAAAACATGTCACCGTCCACGTCAATCCTTACGGTTCTCAACCTGAAGAGCAGGCGGAACAGGACGGCGCGCAGGAACAGATTGAACCGCAGGAACCCACCGTACAGGATAAACAGGAAGAAAAAGAAGAAGAGTTAACCCGCTGACGTCAGGCGGGTTATTTTTTTAAAAAGCAAGGAAAAATTTTTCCTTGCTTTTTTATTTACGCATTTGTACAAGTTTTTTAAGTTACAAGTATATTTCTTGTCCCCGCAAAATAAATTAAAAGGGAGAACGGTTAAACTATTCTCTATAAAAAGAGATTTTTAGACAAAACGGGTCAATATGCGCCGTACTCAATTCATTATAATCGGAGAGAAGATTGGTTCACGTCTTTAAACTTAAAAATTTTGTGATACTTGCAATAGCCGCGGCTATGATAACCGTGCTGTCCACAACCGCGTATTTTACGGGCGCTTACGCCGTATATTTCGGCAACACGCCAAGGCTTTTGCCTATTTACAGCGTGGACAGGGAAGACAAGGTTGTTTCAATTTCATTTGACTGCGCCTGGGGTACCGAATACACGGACAGTATTTTAAACGCGTTGCGCGTGAGCAACGTGCGCGCCACATTCTTTATGGTGCAGTTCTGGACTGAAAAATACCCCGATTTCGTAAAAGCCATCGACGAAGGCGGCAACGAGATAGGAACGCATTCTTCAACCCACTCGTATATGAGCAAGCAGAACGCCGAAGAAATAAAGACTGAGCTTTCGGCTTCTTCCGCGGCAATTGAAAAAATTACGGGTAAAAAAGTCGAACTGTTCCGTCCGCCCTACGGCGATTACGACGACGAACTTATAAGAACAGCGTCCGAGTTGGGTTATTACACCATTCAGTGGGACGTAGACAGCCTTGACTGGAAAGATTTATCTGCGAGCGATATCGCTATGCGCGTAATCAACGGCGTTAAAAGTGGTTCGGTCATTCTTATGCACAACAACGGACTTCATACAGCTGAAGCCGTACCCATTATACTGGAAACTTTAAAAAACAGGGGCTACTCGTTTGTCCCTATAGGCGAGCTTATCTACCGTGAAAACTACACGATAGACAACACCGGCAGACAGGTGCCGGCAGCTTAAATTCATTAAATTACAGGGAAAAACTTTTTATGGAGGCAAATATGAATTACAACACAGAGAAGAACAACAAGGTGTACATCTACGGCGAAATCGTTTCTGAAGCGGAGTTTTCGCACGAAGTGTACGGCGAAGGATTTTACGAGTTTTACGTAAAAGTTATGCGCCTTTCGGGTCAGGCTGACGTTCTGCCGGTTACTGTGTCGGAACGCATTATGACCGACGAAATGAAGGTGGGTAACACCATTTGCGCATTGGGGCAGTTCCGTTCTTACAACAAATTAGAAAGCGGAAAATCCCGCCTTATGCTGACAGTGTTCATCCGCGAACTTCTTGATACGCAGCCCGGCAAAAACCCCAATTCGATAATACTTTCCGGCTATATTTGCAAACCGCCCGTTTACCGCACGACTCCGTTCAACCGCGAAATTGCCGATTTGCTTATAGCGGTAAACAGAAGCTACAACAAGTCAGACTATATCCCCGCGATTGCCTGGGGCAGAAACGCAAGGTTTGTCAGAAATTTGTCCGTGGGCGACAGGGTTGCGCTTTCGGGCAGAATACAGAGCCGCGAATATCAGAAAAAGCAGCCTGACGAAAGTTTTATAACAATGACTGCGTTCGAAGTTTCGATTTCAAAACTCGCCGCGTTTGACGACGAGTCTGAGTTTGATATAGAGCAGGAGTTTGATTTATATTCCGTTCCCAGAACGTATGAACAGAGCGAAAATTAATTTTTTTTAAAATAACCCGCGCCCGAAGGTAACACCTTCGGGCGCGGGTTTTAAATTTGTTGCGTTTGTTTAAATTGTGTATTACTATAAATATAAAAAAAGGCGGCTTTATGGAAACCTTTAAAGAATTTAAAGAAAGAATTAACTCTTTTCAAAAACGGACATTAGATTTAGGAAATGAATATTTTAAGGTCAATCAATCGCTTGCGCAAAAAGTAGGTAAAGATAATAAGTTTAAAAATTTTTACGGCGATACGGTTGTTTTTGCGTTGGATAGCGCGGTAAAACAAAAGTTATCGGAGTGGTCCGATTTATTGTATGTTAAAGCGCCGGAATGTTTCTGCGAAAGGTTGGCTTCACCGTATTTTCATATGACGTTGCACGATTTATCGGGTTCCGCGTCTTTAACGGGACTGTCGGATACGATGTCCGGCAACCAATTGAAAATTACAGAAAAAAGAGAAGAGATACAAAAATTTGCAAACTGCAAAATTAAAGTCAAGAGTAATTATATTTTCAATATGGTTGGTTTAAGTTTGGTTTTGGGGTTGCAACCCGCAGACGGCGGCGGGTATCGCAAATTAACGGAATTATATTCGGTTTTTGACTGTATCAAGCCGTTGAGCTATCCGTTTACGCCGCATATTACATTGGCTTATTTTAACGTAAACGGTTTCAGCGCGCGGTCGGCAAAAATTCTTGAAGAAACCGTTAATACGCTCAACAAAAATCAAATTGAGATAGAGCTGGATGCGGACAGACTGTTTTATCAACGTTTTACCGGTATGAACGGTTATAAAAATATAATTAAATTATGTCAGTAATTTTAAAGCGCGGTTTGTAAATGCAAACCGCGCTTTTATTAATCTTTAAATAGTGATTTTATCATTGTGTTTACGTAAAGAATGGGCACTATTGAAATTTTGTCTGCATATTTTGCGACCGACTTCATATTTTTTGCGGGAACCAGAACCTTTTTGAAACCCATTTTTGCGCATTCTGCAACTCGCTTTTCGCAGTACGAAACCGCACGCACTTCGCCCGTTAAACCCACTTCGCCGAATACCGCCACGTATTTGTCTATGGGCTTTCCGAAGTAAGCCGAAGCCAGCGCGGCGCACACCGCTAAATCGCAGGAAGGTTCGTTCAGCTTAATGCCGCCCATAGCGTTGACGTACACGTCTGAAGAAGAAAGGTTTACGCCGCAGCGCTTTTCAAGCACCGCCAAAAGAAGCACAAGTTTATTGTAATCCACACCCAAAGGCATACGCCTCGGCAAGCCGAACGAAGTCTTTGAAACAAGGGTCTGGATTTCCACGTTCATACACCTTGCGCCCGTCTGCGCCGGCGTTACTACGGAGCCGGGTTCTTCCCCGCGGCTCTCCGACAGGAATACGCCCGAGTAATCGGTTACGGGAATAATGCCGCTTTCAGTCATTTCAAATACGCCGACTTCCTGAACGTTGCCGAACCTGTTTTTGACCGCGCGCAAAATCCTGAAATTTTCCTGGTTTTCGCCTTCGAAGTACAGCACGGTGTCCATAATGTGTTCAAGCACTTTGGGACCGGCGAGCGCGCCTTCTTTGGTGACGTGTCCGACTATAAAAAAGGTGATGCCGCGGCTTTTTGCAATGCGCATAAGTTTTGAAGCGCACTCGCGCACCTGACCTACCGAGCCTGCCGAAGACGACAAATCTTCTGTGTAAACAGCCTGTATAGAGTCTATTATGCAGCACTGAACGCCGTCAAGTTCGCTTTCCAATCCGTCTATACAGGTTTCGTTAATGATGTAAAGGTCCTTAGGTTTAAGCGCAAGACGCTGCGCACGCAGTTTTACCTGCGAACAGCTTTCTTCCGCGGAAAAGTATAAAACCTTTTTTGTGTTTGAAAGGTTGGCTGCAATCTGCGTAAGAAGGGTAGACTTGCCTATGCCGGGGTCGCCGCCTATTAACACAAGCGAACCCGTGACTATCCCGCCGCCTAAAACGGTGTCGAATTCGGATATGCCCGAAGGCGTTCTGTCGTAGCTTTCAAAAGCGATTTCGGAAAGCGGTTTCGCCCTGCCGCCGTAAACGGCTTTGCGCGCCGCCTTCTGCGGTTCGGCAGGTTTTACAATCTCTTCAACCATAGTGTTGAATTTTCCGCAGGCGGGGCAACGCCCCAACCATCTGGGACTGGAAGCCCCGCATTCGCCGCAAACAAATTCGGTATTAGTTTTAGCCATCGTTTTTTCCTATTTATTTTCTTTGAATAAGTTATAAAGCGCGTCTGTCAGCTTTTGTTTTTCGCCGTTATTTACTTTAAAGATAAAGTAACTTCTTCCGTCCGCGCCGTTCATTGTCAACTGATTGCGTTTTTCAATGATTTCTGCGTTTTTAAAGTTTTCCTGTACCTGCGGTTTAATATCGTAATAATTTTGCTCTTTTCCGACGACTTCAAACAGAGCGTTGTCTGTAATTACAAAGTCTCTGCGCCGTCTGCCGGAATATGTTCTGTATACGCCAAGCCCCGTAACCAGTTGCATCGTTGCGCCGCCGATAACGCCAAACGCCGATTTTGCCGCGTTGGCGCGTTCCTGCTTTTTGTCGCCGTAATACCCAGATGCATAAATTGCGTTGCCGAACTTTTGCGAAATATCGCTGATAATTCGGTTTGCGCGTTTAGCCGTTTTTATATTAGCTATAAGGTTTGCAATTGCCCCAATCAGTAACGAGCCGCCCGCAATGCCGGCAAAAACCGCGGCTATTAAAAAATTGCCTTCGTTTATAACGTTTCCGTAAAGGGTGTAGTTTACGGAATATTCTTTTTTGTGAAGCTTCGCCGTAACCTTTGTAATTTCAGCCTGGCAGGGGATATCCAATTCCTTGTTAATTTCGTAGCTTTCACCGGCTTTAACGGTTACGTCTTCGTTGAAAATCACGTAATCTTTGTTGTATTCCGTACCGCCTGAAAGGTCGTTTATATGTAATGTAACCGTTATCTGCTGTCCGTAATATTTAAAAGTGCGGTCTTCGCCGCTGTCGTTTCTGATTTTACCGTGCAACTCAAAGCCGTTTTGCGTTTCGGCAATATAAAATTTTTCGGTAATGGTTATCGGTTTCGGTTCGGGAACGAACAGAAGCACAAGCGTAGCGGTGAGCAACATTGCCGCTAAACTTATCAGAACAATAAACACCGATTTTTTTGATTTTACCATATATATTACTCCTTAAATTATTCCTTATTCAGTGTGGCAACCGCGTAAGCGGCAATGCCCAGCCCTTCGCCAACAAATCCCAGCCCTTCGCAAGTACCGGCGGCAACAGCCGTCTGTTCAACGGCAATTCCGCACGCGTCCGCCAAATTTTGTTGCATTGGGTTTATATATGTCGCAAGTCTGGGTTTGTCCGCCTGTATGCTTACCGAGATATTGGCGGGGGCGTAACCTGCGTCTTTTATAATTTTAACAACTTGCTTTAAAAGGTCTATGCTGTCCGCGCCTTTAAACCGTGCGTCGGAATCGGGGAAATAGTTGCCTATATCTTTCAGCCCCGCGGCGGAAAGGAGAGCGTCCATTACCGCGTGAACGGCTGCGTCGCCGTCGCTGTGCGAGACAAGGCTTTTTCCGCACTCTATTTTTACGCCGCAAAGGGTGATAAAGTTGCCTTCGCCGAAAGCGTGGACGTCGCAGCCGAAGCCCGTGCGCATTCCGTTCGCAAGCGCAACGCGCGGAATTGCTTTGTCAAAGTCCTGCCTGTAAGTCAGCTTTTTGTTGTCGGGGTCGCCGTCGATAAGGCGCGGTTCGCCTATGTATTCGCCGTAAACTTCGCTGTCGTCGTGAAAGGTTTTGCCGCCCGCCAGGTTGTAGGCATAAATGATATCTTCGGTATAAAATCCCTGCGGCGTCTGTACGCGGTACATTGAAGAGCGGTCAAGCCTTTCCGTTATGACTGAGTAATGCCCGTAAACCGCCGTGTCTGTTGCGGGTATGGCGCAGACTGCGCTGCCGTAAGTTTTTACGCTTTCAATGCAGTTTAATATAAGTTTGTCCGTTACGAAAGGTCTTGCCCCGTCGTGAATTAAAACTATGTCGCCCGTGACATGTCCAAGCGCGTTTAAAACGCTTTCCGTTCTTGTCTTTCCGCCCGTAACGATTTTACAGCCGAACGGTTTTGCGATTGCGGAAATTTCTTTTAAATCCGTTTCAGCCGCGGCGACGATAATCTCGTTAATTTCGGGAATGTCGAATTTTTTAAGCGTGTGCCACAGCACGGGCGCGCCGTACAGGTCTGCCAGAAGTTTGTTTTTGCCAAGGTTTGCACGCTCGCCTGTTCCGCCCGCGCAGATAATGACGCTTACTTTATTTTTTTTCATTTAAAATCCTTTAAATAATTTCGTAAAGGGAAGGGGCTTCGTCCTTTTTTACAGTTTCTTTAATCTCTTTGATTATAAACCTAACGCTGCCGTCAACGTAATTAATTTCAACCACGTCGCCGACCTTTATTTTATGTCCGGGTTTTACGTCTTTGCCGTTTACGTACACTTTGCCCTTATCGCAGGCTTCCTGCGCAAGGGTGCGGCGTTTTAATATTCTTGAAACTTTTAAAAATTTGTCTATTCTCATAAAAATCCCGCTACAAAATAATTTTTAAATCAAGCGGTAAAAACGCTTGACTTACTTGAAATACCAATATATAATAGTACACTGTATTAAAATGCTAATTTTGTACTCATTAGCCGTTTTTAGCAAATTTTAACAAAAAAATTCGCCTGATTTCGGCAGGTTTTATCTCCTTACCCAATGGATTATACTATATAAATTGCAATTTGTAAAGGGTAGGATAAAAATTTTTGCGCAGTTTTGAAAATTTTTTGCGCGGACAGGCAGATTGGCATCGTCACGGGGAACCCGTGAATTAACTTTGGTAACATTATAGATTTTTTCCGGTGAAAAGATATATACGGATAATCGCCCATGTGAAAATAAATCAAGGCGTACAAGCCAATAAAAAAGGAGTTCTTTTAATGAATTTACCGGTTCACAAGTATGGCAAAACCGAAAGACGGAAGTTCGGAAAAATCAACGAAGTCATAGAAATTCCCGACCTTGTTGAAATTCAGAAGTCCAGCTATTATTCCTTCATTAACGAAGGTATAGCCGAAGTTTTTGAAGATTTTTCCCCGATAACCGACTATTCCGATCATTATGAATTGTATTTTCTCAATCACTGGTTTGACGAAAAGCCCAAGTACGACGAGAAGGAGTGCAGAAACCGCGACGCAACGTACGCGCTGCCTTTGCACGTCACCGTAAGGCTCGTAAACAAGGTCAAGGAAGAAGTTATAGACCAGCCCGTGTTTATGGGCGAGTTCCCTTTAATGACCGAGTCGGGTTCGTTTATCATCAACGGCGCGGAGCGCGTTATCGTATCCCAGCTCGTCCGTTCGCCCGGCGTGTACAACGCTTCCACCCGCGACAAGACGGGTAAGGAAATGTTCGGCACTACCGTAATTCCCAACCGCGGCGCGTGGCTTGAACTGGAACAGGACGCGCAGGGCGTTATGTGGGTTCACGTTGACAGAAAGCGTAAAATCTGCGCAACCGTTTTGTTGCGCGCTTTGGGCTTCGGCTCGGACAGGGCGCTTCTCGATTTGTTTGCAAACGAGAAAATGATAGAGAACACTATCGCGAAGGACACGACCAAATCCGAATCGGACGGTCTTATAGAACTGTACAGAAGACTGCGCCCCGGCGAAGTGCCTACGGAAGCGTCTGTTAAGCAGCACCTTAACAATCTGTTTTTCGACCCCAGACGTTACGACGTCGTAAAAGTGGGCAGATACAAGTTCAATAAAAAGCTGAACCTTGCTTACCGTCTGCCCGGTTGCAAACTTGCCGAAGACGTGTTCAACCCCGAAACGGGCGAAGTAATGGCGCACGCAGGCGAAACCGTGGAAGAAGCGAAAGCTATCGAAATGCAGGACGCCGGCGTAAACGAAGTGTTCGTTCTGGTTTCCGACCCCGAGCAGGGTGAAATCAAGCACAAGATTATCGCCAACAATACGGTAAACTTCAAAGCCGTTTCGGATAAAAACCACAAAATTTTCGGGCTTCTGCCTACAATATATTATCCCAACTTCAAGTTTATGCGCACGGTAGCGGAAGAGTGCAACGGAGCAAAGAGCGAAGACGTTGCCGAGAAATACCGCGACGAAATAAACGCGATTTATTACACTACGGAGATAGGCGAAACGGAAGACGAAAAACCCGAAGAGAAGAAGAACAGGGAAAAGCGCCGCGAAACCCGCGTAAAGTTTGTTGAAGCATGTAAAAAATTTGCGGAACTTCTCAATTCGGACAAGACTGTTTTAGACGCGGACGAAAAGAAAACAATCAAGCCCATTATCGAAAAACTCAACCACAAGCACATTACGGTTGACGATATCGTGGCTTCCATTTCCACCAATATCGACCTTCAGTACGGCATCGGCACAATTGACAATATCGACCATCTCGGAAACCGTCGCGTCCGTTCTGTGGGCGAATTGTTGCAGAACCAGTTAAGAATAGGTATTGCCCGCCTTGAAAAACTTATCAAAGAGCGTATGGCAACGCAGGACGCTATGGAAGTTACCCCTTCTGGTCTTGTAAACGTCCGCCCCGTTTCCGCGGTTATAAGAGAGTTTTTCGGCTCTTCGCAGCTGTCGCAGTTCATGGACCAGACCAACCCTGCGGCGGAACTTACCCACAAGCGTAAACTTTCCGCTCTCGGTCCCGGCGGTCTTAACAGGGACAGGGCTACGTTCGAAGTGCGCGACGTTCACCACTCGCACTACGGCAGGCTTTGCCCCATAGAAACCCCCGAAGGTCAGAACATAGGTCTTATCTCTTCGCTGGCTACTTTCTCGCGCGTTAACGAGTACGGATTTATTATGAGTCCTTACAGAAAGGTTGAACACGTGCGCGACGCGGAAGGTAAAGTTATAGAAACAAAGGTTACCGACCACGTAGACTACCTTACCGCAGACGAAGAAGACAGATATATCGTTGCACAGGCAAACGAACCTTTGGACGAAAACAACCGCTTTGTAAACACGCATATCGGCTGCCGTCACCGCGACCTGATTACGCAGTATACTCCCGATAAAATGGACTATATGGACGTAAGCCCCAAGCAACTTGTTTCGGTTGCGACCGCGCTCATTCCTTTCCTTGAAAACGACGATACCAACCGTGCGTTGATGGGTTCGAACATGCAGCGTCAGGCGGTTCCCCTTATGAAGACCGAAAGCGCTATCGTCGCTACCGGTATAGAAGACGCAATCGCTCGCGACAGCGGCGTTATGGTAAAAGCCAGGGCGGCGGGCGTTGTTGCGGGAGTTTCTTCCGACCTTATTAAGATAAAGGAAGCAAACGGTCTTGTAACCGAATATAAACTTAAAAAATTCGAGCGTTCCAACCAGGGCACTTGTCTTAACCAGCGCCCCATAGTCAATACTGGCGACAAAGTTGAAGCGGGCGAAATCATAGCCGACGGTCCCGCAACCAACAACGGCGAACTCGCTCTCGGTAAAAATATTCTCATCGGATATATGGAATGGGAAGGTTACAACTACGAAGACGCAATTCTCATTTCGGAAAAGCTAATTCAGGACGACGTGTTCACTTCAATCCATATTGAAGAACACGAAACCGAAGCGAGAGACACAAAACTCGGCGAAGAAGAAATTACGCGCGATATACCCAACGTTTCGGAAGACGCGCTTAAAGATCTGGACGAAGACGGTATTATCCGCGTGGGCGCGGAAGTTCAGCCCGGCGACATTCTCGTCGGTAAAGTGACGCCCAAGGGCGAAACCGAACTCACCCCCGAAGAAAGACTGCTCCGCGCTATATTCGGCGAAAAGGCAAGGGAAGTAAGAGACACTTCTTTGAAAGTTCCCCACGGCGAAGGCGGTATTGTCGTAGACGTAAAAGTGTTTACCCGTGAAAACAAGGACGAGCTTTCGCCCGGCGTAAACAAACTGGTGCGCGTTTACATTGCGCAAAAGCGTAAAATTCAGGTGGGCGACAAAATGGCTGGACGTCACGGTAACAAGGGCGTTATTTCCCGCGTGCTTCCGCAGGCGGATATGCCTTTCCTTGCGGACGGCACACCCTTGCAAATCGTGCTCAACCCCCTTGGCGTTCCTTCGCGTATGAACATCGGTCAGGTGCTTGAAGTTCACCTGGGTCTTGTCTGCAAACAGCTCGGCTGGAAGATTGCGACTCCCGTATTCGACGGCGCGACCGAGCAGGATATAAAACAGCTTTTCAACGAAAACCAGCTTATCAATCCCGAAGGCAAGGTAGACGGTAAAATTCAGGTATACGACGGCAGAACGGGCGAACCTTTCGAAAACAGGGTAACGGTCGGCGTTCAGTATATGATTAAACTTATCCACCTTGTAGACGATAAAATTCACGCCCGTTCGATAGGTCCATACAGTCTGGTTACCCAGCAGCCGCTCGGCGGTAAAGCCCAGTTCGGCGGACAGCGTTTCGGTGAAATGGAAGTCTGGGCGCTGGAAGCATACGGCGCGGCGCACATTCTGCAGGAAATTCTGACCGTTAAATCGGACGATATCGTAGGACGTGTAAAGACGTATGAAAGCATAGTAAAAGGCAACAACATTTCCGAACCGGGTATTCCCGAAGCGTTCAAAGTGCTTTTAAAGGAACTTCAGTCCCTTGCGCTTGACGTAAAAGTGCTTACCGAAAGCGGCGAAGAACTTGTTATCCGCGAACTTGACGATGACGACGACGCAATTCCTTCGGCAAGGGTGCGCGAAGCGCAGGAACTCGACGCCAAACTTCCCGAAGAAGAGTTTGACCTTAGCGCGGAAGAAGACGGCGGAGAAGATATTGACCTTGAACCCATTTCGATATTCGACAACGACGAAGACGATTTCGCAGGCAAAGAGTTGTTTGCCGGCGGCGAAGACGACGATGACGACGACTTCGGAGATAAATTCACGTTGTTCGATACCGACGACGAACAGGACGACAAGGAATAAAGGGAGGTTAAAAAATGTTTGAGTTAAACGATTTCAGTTCTATCAAAATCAGCGTAGCTTCCCCGGAAAAAATCAGGGAACTTTCCAAGGGCGAAGTAACCAAGCCCGAAACAATAAATTACAGAACGCAAAAACCCGAAAAGGACGGACTTTTCTGCGAGCGTATCTTCGGACCTATGAAGGACTGGGAATGCCACTGCGGAAAGTATAAACGTATCCGCTATAAGGGCATCACCTGCGAAAAGTGCGGCGTTGAAGTAACCCGCGCCAAAGTAAGGCGCGAAAGAATGGGTCATATAGAGCTTGCCGCCCCCGTATCGCATATCTGGTACTTCCGCGGTGTGCCTTCGAGAATAGGTCTTATTCTCGATATGAGTCCCAAGGCGCTTGAACAGGTAATCTATTTTGCGGCTTATGTAGTAATTGACCCCGGTACGGTACCCGTGCTTGAATACAAGCAGGTCATAAACGACAAAGAACTGCGTGAAATAGAAGAAAAGTACGGCGAAAGCGAAAGAACGGGTCTTAAAGTAGGAATGGGCGCGGAAGCTATCCGCGAACTTCTTATGGCTGTGGACCTTGACAAAGAGTGCGAAGAAACAAAGAAGATAATAGACACAAGCAGCGCGGCGCAAAAGCGCGTGAAAGCGGTTAAGAGAATCGAAATTCTCGAATCGTTCAGAAAGAGCGGAAACCGCCCCGAATGGATGGTTTTGACCGTTCTTCCCGTGCTTCCCCCCGAACTGCGCCCTATGGTCCAGCTTGACGGCGGCAGGTTTGCTTCTTCCGACTTAAACGATTTGTACAGGCGCGTAATCAACCGCAACAACCGTTTGAAGAGAATGATGGAATTGGGCGCGCCCGACATGATTGTCAAAAACGAAAAGAGAATGTTGCAGGAAGCGGTTGACGCGCTCATAGATAACGGCAGGCGCGGCAAAGCCCTTTCGGGACCTTCCAACAGAGAGCTTAAATCCCTTTCGGGTATGCTCCGCGGCAAGCAGGGACGTTTCCGTCAGAACCTTTTGGGTAAACGTGTAGACTATTCCGGACGTTCGGTTATCGTCGTAGGACCTGAACTCCGCCTTTACCAGTGCGGACTTCCCAAAGAAATGGCTATTGAACTTTTCAAGCCTTTCGTAATGAAAAAACTTGTTGAAAGCGGTCAGTGCCACAATATAAAGAGCGCGAAGAGAACGGTAGAAAAGGCAAAACCCCTTGTATGGGACGTTCTCGAACAGGTTATTAAAGAGCACCCCGTGCTTTTAAACCGTGCGCCCACGTTGCACAGACTTTCGATACAGGCGTTCGAACCCGTGTTAATCGAAGGCAGAGCAATTAAAATTCATCCTTTGGTTTGTACTGCATTCAATGCGGACTTCGACGGCGACCAGATGGCGGTACACGTACCCCTTTCGGTTGAAGCTCAGGCGGAAGCAAGATTTTTAATGCTTTCTTCCAACAATATTTTGAAACTTTCGGACGGCAAGCCCGTTATGCAGCCCGCGCAGGATATGGTACTCGGCGCTTACTACCTGACCATTATCCGCCGCGAAGACGGTAAATATTACCGCTGGGGCGGCGACAGATATTACGAGTGCAACGAAAAGGACGAAGGCGCCGAAAAGTACGTTGCAAACGCTTACATCTCCGAAGACGAAGCCATGATGGCTTACCAGATGAAGCTCGTCCATATGCAGGACGAAATCTATGTAAGGCGTTCGGTAGTTACTCCCGACGGCGAAACCGTTCAGGGCAGGGTAAGGACCACGGTCGGCAGAATTATATTCAACTCTAATATGCCGCAGGATCTGGGCTTTGTAGAAAGAAAGAACAAACAGGATTATCTTAAATACGAAATTTCGTACGAGTTTTTGGGCTCGGCTGTTGCGGTCGGCAAAAAACAGCTCGGCAAAATTGTCGAACGTTGCTTCAAAACTGGCGGCGCGCCCAGAGCGGCGGACGTTCTCGATAAAATCAAAACGCTCGGCTATAAATACTCTACAATCGGAGCAATAACAACTTCGGTATTCGATATGCACATTCCCGAAGCCAAAAAGGAAATCGTTGCCGATACCGAACAGAAGATTATCCAGATTGAAAAGAAGTATCAGCGCGGACTTTTGAGGGAAGAAGAGCGTTACAACGCGGTAATCAGCGCGTGGGACGAAGCTACCGACCAGGTTACCGACGCGTTGAAAAAGTCGCTTGACAAATTCAATCCCATCTGGATGATGGCGGACTCTGGCGCGCGCGGTTCAATCGACCAGATGAAACAGCTTTCCGGCATGCGCGGACTGATGGTAAACCCGCAGGGTAAAAAGATTGAAGTTCCCGTTAAATCCTGTTTCAGGCAGGGACTTTCCGTTCTCGAATACTTCATTTCGTCGCACGGCGGACGTAAAGGTCTTGCGGATACCGCGTTAAAGACGGCGGACTCAGGTTATCTTACGCGTAGGCTCGTAGACGTTTCGCAGGACGTAATAGTTCGCGAAGAAGACTGTATGGCCGGCAGTAAAAAGCCGCGCGGTATGGTCGTAAAAGCGATAATAGGTCCCAACGGCGAAGTTATCGAAGGTCTTGAAGACAGAATTCAGGGCAGGTTCGTAGCCGAAGACGTAAAGGACAAAAACGGCAGAGTTATAGTTGCCCAGAACAATTTCGTAACCGACGCGCTTGCAAAAGAGATTGTGAACGCGGGGATAGAACAGGTTTCAATCCGTTCGGTATTCAGTTGTAATTCCCGTTACGGCGTGTGCGCTAAATGTTACGGTAAAAATATGGCGACCAACACGCCCGTACAGCCCGGTGAAGCGGTTGGCGTAATTGCCGCCCAGTCTATAGGCGAACCTGGTACCCAGCTTACCATGCGTACTTTCCATACGGGCGGTATCGCGGCTACGGGCGATATTACGCAGGGTCTTCCCCGTGTAGAAGAACTTTTCGAAGCGCGTAAACCCAAGGGTTGCGCAACTCTTTGCGAAGTTTCCGGTATAGTCACCGTAGACGATAAAGACAACCTTAAACACATTGTTATCCGCGATGCGGTTACAAAAGAACTTAAAAAGGAATATACTTTGCCTTTCAATGCGGAATTGCACGTAAAGACAGGCGACGCAGTTCAGCCCGGCGACGTTCTCAATACCGGTTCGGTTTATCCGCAGGATATTTTAAGAATTTCCGGCGTCAAGGGCGTTCAGGACTATATTCTCGAACAGGTTCAGTCCGTTTACCGCTCGCAGGGCGTTGACATTAACGACAAACACGTTGAAATTATCGTCCGCCAGATGCTCAGAAAGGTAAGGATTGAAAGCGCAGGTTCAACAGACCTTCTTCCCGGCGAAACTGTTGATATGTTTACCGTTGAAGAAGAAAACCGCAAAGCTATCGAAGGCGGCGGCACTCCCGCGCTGCAAAAGCGCGTGCTGTTGGGCATAACCAAGGCGGCTCTTTCGACCGACTCGTTCCTGTCGGCGGCGTCATTCCAGGAAACCGCAAGGGTTCTCACAGACGCGGCAATCAAAAACAAGATTGACCCGCTTTTGGGACTTAAAGAAAACGTTATTATCGGTAAGCTCATTCCCGCTGGTACGGGCGTAAAGGAATATAAAAATATGTCTCCCGTGCTTAACGCAAACTTTAACAGCGTTGTGAACAGCGACGAAGAATAATTAATTAAAACAAACCCCCGACCGTTCGGTCGGGGGTTTAAAATTTCAAATTAAGCAGGTTGTACATTAGCGCATAATAGAAGCCGTTCGGTCGTGAGTCAGTTCAAAGGTTTTATTTTTTTGCCCGAATCGGCAATGGCACAAAGGGTATAAGCCAAAATTATTCCCGCAATGCACAAAATTGCGCCTGCTGCAATCTGTATGCTGTCTATAGGCGGGGCGTCGGGGAAGTTCGTGCCGAAAGTTATAAACGGCGCGGCAACAGAGCCTACGACAAAACCGATAATCGCCCAGTATGTTGTACGCGGAAAACGGGTCAGAAATAGTTTCATAAGTTTTGCGATACTGAAAAAGCCTATCAGAACGCCTGCCGCAAACAGCGCAAGAACCAAAATTGAGTGACCCAACGATGTTTTTAACGCCGAAACTGTGTTCAAAATAGAATCGTAGTACCCCAATATCAACAGCAGCATAGAGCCGCTTATACCCGGAACTACCAGCGCGCAGGAAGCCAAGGCGCCTACAAGGATAAGAAGGAAATATCCGTATATCGGCATATTTACCGAAAGGTCCACTTCGCCGAGACCGGGAATAAAACATATTCCTACGACAAGCGCAACGGGCAAAATAATTGCAATGCTGTCCAGCTTCTTTATTCCGTATTTGAAAGCGTCTTTAAACATTTTGGGGAACGAGCCTATCATAAGCCCTGTAAACAGCAAGATGGTGGGTAGAGGCGCGTGGTCGAGCGCATAGCTTAAAGGAAAGTACAGCGCGGCAAGCCCGCACACGGCTCCTATAAGAATGGGCAGCAAAAAGAGAATGCTCTTTTTAAATTCGCGCCGCAGGTTGCTTACCGCGTTTATAATGCGGTCGTAAATTTTAAAAAGTACGGCGATTGTTCCCCCGCTAATGCCGGGGGTTATTACCGAAACGCCTATCGCCGCGCCTATTCCGAAGTGTTTAAAAAATTCTTTTACTTTCATACCGTTATAAAAATTATATGCCTGTTTTGTGTTATTTATAAATTAAAGCGCAACTTAAAAATTTTAAGCTGCGCAATTTTTTAAACGTAAGCGTTCAAATCAACGTCGCCGTCTTCAAGCATTTCGTCAACTTCTTGGTAATACTTTTTGTAAAGCCTGTAAATTCCTTTCGCGTTGTCCGGCACAAGGGGGAATTGAATAGAGTCGTCCCTTACAAGCTCTTCAAGCCGGTAACTGCCGTTTACTTTCCAGTACTTGAATACGCCTACGTGGATAGCGTCAACGGGACAGCCGAACGAGCAACCCATACAAAGGACGCACTTATGCCCGAATTTATACTTGCCGTCGATTTTTTCAATGTTGTTTTCGGGGCATACGCCCGCGCATTTGCCGCAGTCGATACATTTATTTGTATCCACTTTGAACATAGGACCGTGAAAATGCGCAAATTTACTTTCAATCCAGTTCAAAGGCGGTATAAAAAAGGTCTTATAAAATGGTTCTTTTACGTTTTCACGCTTAAAACTTTCAAGTTCGTTACAGCTTAACTTAACTAACGCTTTTGCGTAAATCCACATCTGTTTCGCCATAGCGTCGGAGTGGCGGTAAATCATATTGTAAGGCATAACAATGTGCCGTTCAAGCGTTACGTCATAGCCTTTCTTTTTAAGAATTTTGATACACTTCTGCGACGAGCCGTCGTTCAGATGCAATCCTTCGCCCGAAGTTTTGAAAACGAACGTCCTGCGGTAAGCAACCGCGGGAAGTTTTTTGCAAAAATTAATTACGGGTTCGGGTGCGGAAAAAGCGTGAATGGGATATCCTACGCCCACAAGGTCGTATTCTTCGGGCGAAGGGAATTTTCCGCTCTTTTCGGATATGCGGTAAACGGTTACGTCCGCATTCATATATTTTTTATAGAGCGCGGCAACTTTAAGCGTGTTGCCCGTGCCTGAAAAAACGTATAATATTACTTTCATCTTTCAATCAAAAAATCGTCTTCGTCTTCCGAAAGGGGATATACGTCGCAAATTTCGTCTTTACCGTGAGTGGCAAAATAAACTTGTCCGTAAAAAGGTATGTCGGATAGCCTGCCGTACTGCCAGGGTTTGGGTTCGCAGCAGTGCGGACACCAGTAACCGCCCTTTAAAACGGTGTAAGGCGAAGTGGAAAAGGTGTGACCTTCTTTACACTGCCAGTCTACTTTTTTATAGATGTCCCCAGCCTTATAGTCTTTTTCAAGACATTTGCCGCCGCGGAAATGCGCCGCCTGCTGCAAATCGGAATATTCAAGCTCTTCCAAGGGCTTGCTTTCGTCATAACCGTGGTCTAAAAGATAGGGTTTGGCGTTTTGGATATTTTTATACTCTGCGTAATCTATTTGCGTGCCGTCGGTAAGTTTGCCTTCGCACAAAAGGGGGAAGTTTTCCCAGTCCGACGGAAGTTGTTCATACTTTTCGCGCCCGCCGAAAAAGGCTTTAACTCTGCCGTCTTTGCCGTGTTTCAGCCAGTACATGGGCGAGTTGGTGTTTTTAAACAGGCGCTGTATCGCAAACTTTGATAAAAGGGGAGAAGGGACTACTCCGCCCAGCTTGAAGTAGCTGTACTTTTTGCTCATTCTGTGCCAGAAATCTTTGTTTGTTTCGCTGCGGAAACCGAGCAGATTTTCAAGATCGTCGCTGTCGTAAAACCAGCCGCCGTGGAAGTTGCGTGTAATATTCCAGTTGGGGTTAAATATTTTTTTGGTCTTTGAACCTGCAAGTCTGAAACACTGTTCAAAGGTTTCAAAACCTGTAACGCGGCATTCGCTGCCCCCCCCAATGTTGTAAATTTTGTTCCAGAACCCTTCAAGCCCGCCGTTCACGTCGCGCTCAACAAGGTTTGTGCACAGCCTGCCGCTGTCGCAGTCGGTCACCCATTCAAGCGTGCCGTTCCAGGTAGTATGGAACATAAGCCCGTCTTTAAGGTTGTTCGTGAACATATATTTGTGCAAAACGGCGGTCTGTCGTAAAGATACGAATTTTTTAAGTCCGCTTTCTAAAACGTAGCGTTCGGCTTTAAGTTTATACAGAGAATAGTAGTCGTAGTCGCTTGAAATTACGGGGTCGCCCACGCGTATCCAGCAGGTGGGATAGCTTCTGTCGCCGTACATCGCTACGGTTGCAATATGCACATAGCCTATTTCGCGCCCGCTTGCATTTATCGCGTCTACAATATTTTTAGTTCCTATAAAGTTGCTTAAATACGTGCCTTTCGGGTCGTGGTCCGATTTGGGCGGGATTTTTGACGCGCAGTTTATAACGTAGTCGGCGCCTTCAATCAGTTTTTCACAATCGTCGTAGTTCGCAATGTCGCCTTTAAAAGCCTGTATGCGCGACGGGTATTTTTTAAAAGTTTTTTTAACGAAGGAAGGAAGTTTTTTCTCTTCGTCAAAGAGTATACATTTTACAAAAAAGTTTTCGGACGACTGTAAAAGGTGTAAAAGCACTTCGCCGCCCATTGCGCCGGTCGTTCCGGTCAATGCTATTTTTATCATATTCTTCTTGTGTTCCCCTGTGAGAAAATTTCCACGCTAAATATTTTAGCACAATACCGCAAGCCTGTCAAACGCTTGAAAAAAGTTTAATTTGCGGTAAATCCGGCAATAAATGGAGTGAACCGTTTAATGAACCAAATTAAAACGGTAAAAAGGAGTGGCTGATATGGCAGAAATTACGGCAAAAGAACTCGGGCTTATTTCCGACGCGCTCACGCAGGAAGGGCTTATCTGCAAAAAGGCAAGAGCGTACTCGAAAACGCTTACAGACGTTGATTTATCTTCAACGCTTACCAAAATAGCAGATGAACACGAACAGCGTTACAACGCGCTTTTAAAACTTTTGGGGGACTGATTATGAAACTGACTAAAATGGATTGCACATTAAACGAAAAAGACACTTTGACCGATATGCTTGACGCGGAAAAACACCTTATGTCGCTGTACACTACCGCGCTGTATGAAGGAAGCACGAAAACGGTGAGAAAAAACTTTTCCGAAAACCTTCTGGGCGTTGCGGAAAACCAGTACTGCATTTTTAACCAGATGCGTTCCCGCGGATACTGCGACCCGCAGCCCGCGAATAAAAGTATGATTGACACCGCTACCGATACGTACAAAAAACAGAAAAAATCGTTAAAAGCCAATTAACGAAATACGCGGCGCGCCTTTTTAAAGGCGCGCCGCGTAAATTTTTATTTGATGGATAAAAGCCGTTCAATCAGTTTATGACCTTCGCCGATATATGCGCCCGTTTTCGCGGCTTCGCTTTCTGTGTAGCGCCGCGCGCCGTTTGCAAGGCTCTTTTTGTCGGTGTATATAAGATAGGGGACCGGTTCGGATACGTGGGTCCTAACCGCGCAGGGGGTGGCGTGGTCGGGACAGACTAAAATTGCAAAATGTTCGCCCGCCGCTTTAAGCCGCTCCGAAAGCGTTTTTACAACGCCGTCTATTTTTTCAATTGATTGCACTTTGTGTTCTATATCGCCGTGGTGTCCGCATTCGTCGGGGGCTTCCATATGGATATAGACAAAGTCCAGCCCGTTTTCAAGCGCGTCCGCCGCGGCGTTCGCTTTGCCCTCAAAATTTGTGTAGTAATTGCCGGTAATGCCGTCAACCGGTAAAATTTGCATATCGGCAAGACAGGCAATACCTTTTAAAAGGTCTACCGCGGAAATCATTCCGCCTTTTGCGCCGCGCAATTTTTTAAAACTTTCAAGCGCGGGTTTTGTCCCTTCGCCCCAAAGCCATATGCTGTTTGCGGGCTTTTTGCCTTCTTTAACTCTTTTTAAGTTTATCGGGTGATTTTTCAGAATATCGTGGCTTTTTTTCATCAAGCTAAGATAAGTTTCCCCGTAAACCCCGTTGGGCAGGCTGTCTTTTATCGGTTTGTCGGTAATGTCGTGCGGCGGGGTAAGTTTGTGCCCCGTTACGCCGTTTTTTACTACGAGACAGTGCCTGTAAGACACGCCTGTATAAAGGGTGAAACAGTCGCTGTCTATCGCGCGTTTAAGGCTGTCGATAAGCTGTGCGGCTTCTTCGGTGGGAATATCTCCCGCCGAATAATCAAGCATTTTTTTGTCTTCAAAATTTTCCTCGTCGGAAAGGGTGACAAGGTTACAGCGTAAAGTAACGTCGGTTTCTGCTATTTTAATCCCCATAGCCACCGCTTCCAGCGGCGAACGTCCGCTGTAATACCGCTTGGGGTCAAATCCCAGAACGGACATATTTGCAACGTCGCTCGCAGGGTTAAATCCGTCGGGTACGGTTTTGCAAAGCCCCACTTCCGAAAGGGGGACAAGCGCGTCGAGAGTCGGCGTATGCGCCGCTTCAAGACAGGTTTTGTCTGCAAGGGCGGGTATTTTCCGGTCCGCCATACCGTCGCCCAGAATTACTGCATATTTCATATATTCAAATCCCAGTCAATAGGTTTTTTACCGTGCTTTATAAGATATTCGTTTGCCTTTGAAAAATGTTTACAACCGAAAAATCCGTTGTAAGCCGAAAGGGGTGAGGGGTGGGCGCATTGCAAAATCAAGTGTTTGCTCTGGTCGATAAGCGCGGCTTTGCTACGCGCGTTTCCGCCCCACAATATGAACACGGTGTTCTGCGTGTGTTCGGAAACAAGTTTTATCACGTTGTCGGTAAACCACGCCCAGCCGCAGTTCGAGTGCGAGTTTGCCATATGTTCCCTTACGGTCAAAGTAGTGTTCAGAAGCAGAACGCCTTCGTTTGCCCATTTTGTAAGGTCGCCGCAGCGCGGTTCTTTAATTCCCAAATCACTCTCAATCTCTTTATAAATATTCACAAGCGAAGGGGGGATAGTCACGCCCTTTCTTACGGAAAAACACAGACCGTGCGCCTGATTGGGTTCGTGATAGGGGTCCTGTCCAAGAATGACAGCTTTAATTTCGTTTAAAGGCGTGTAGCGGAAGCAGTTGTACAAATCGTACATATCGGGGTAGATTATGCGCTCGCTGTATTCCTTTTTAAGAAATTCGCGTATTTTTTTGTATTTTTCATCTGCAAATAGGGGCGCTAAAAGTTCGTCCCAGCCGCCGCCAAGTTCTTTCATAAATTATTTAAAATCTCCAGATATTTTTTGCATTCGTGAATCGCGTCGTTTAAGTCGTGTTCAAGGTAGTTGCCGCACTCTTCGCGTTTCGAACCCGGAATTTCCGTAAAAACCGAAGCAGCGGCAAAACTCTGTTTTAACAGGTCGAGCACCTGCGTGTAGTCAAGCCCCGCCGTCAGAAGATAAAAGCCCGTGCGGCAGCCCATAGGTCCGAAATAAATTATGCAGTCCTTTTTGTCCGAATTTCGCAACACGGTTGCAAGAATGTGTTCTATAGTGTGGCAGGCTTTCGGAGAAAGGTAGTCGCCGCCGTTGGGTTTTTTAAAACGCAGGTCGAACGTGCTTACGCCGTGCGCGGTTCCGCATTCGTGCAGACCGATCTCAAGAATATCGTGATTTTTCGAAAACGAAGGTATTTTATCCATATATCAATTCCGTAATATTTTGTAGTTCGCGCGTAAGGGTTTCAAAGCAAAGGGACAGATTTTTTAAATACTGTTCGGTGGTTGAGCCGCTTCCCGCAATGTCTGAAATAATTTTAAAAGAGCGGAAGGGGACTTTTGCATGCATGCATACCTGCGCAATTGCCGCGCCTTCCATATCTCTGATATCGGCTTGCAACTCTTCGGTCAGCAGTCTGTAATCGTCCTTGCTGTCGTTGAACCTGTCTCCTGTGGCGAGCTTCCTTTCGGGATAGCCGCCCCGCTTTAACGGAAGATAGTTTTCATTGCACTCGTCAAGCGTTCCTATGCGCGTGCCGTTAAGCTGCGTCAAATCAAAATCGTACTGCACCGCTTGTGAAACGCAGTAAATTTCTCCTGTTTTAACGCTTGCGTTAAGTCCGCCGGCAACGCCTAAATTGATAATTTCGTCCGCGCCAAGACAGTCTATTGCGTACTGCGCGCCGCATGCCGCGTTTACTTTACCCACGCCGCAAATTACCACGCCTGTTGGGCGGTTATAAAGTTCGCCCGTAAAAATGCGTTTCCCGCAAACTGTGCGCTCTGCAGGGTTTGCCAGCTTGTCCAGTAAAGGTTGCGCTTCTTTTTGCATTGCAATAACAAATACTTTCATAATCCGATTATAGCAGAAAAGCCGCCGTATGGCAATAGAATAAAACGAAAAACCCGCGTAATAACAGGCGGGTCAGATATTTTTTATTTCAGGCGGAGTTTCGTCTTCGGACTGAACGCAAAGGGAAATAATGTAGTCCGCGCCGTCGTATGTATAGATGCGGCAATCGGCTTTTTGTCCGCAGTCGTACAGAATACCGCCTACATATTTAAGGTCTTTCAGTTTTGCGGCAAGGGACAGCCCGTGCATTTTTATATAGCTTTCGCGCACCGTCCAGTGTTTCAGAAAGTCGCGTTCATTTTTAATTTCGCCGCGCTCTTCATCTGAAAATCTTTTCAAAACCGCGTCGTGTTGTTTTCCGCATATAAGTTCCAAATCCACGCCGCACAGATTTTCGCTTATCGCGATAACCGCCGCGTTGCCGCTGTGCGAGAGCGAGAAGTAAAGGGGGTTGCCCGCGAGATAAGGTTTGCCGTTCGGGCTGCGCAAAATTTTCAAGGGCATCGCCGTGCGCTGTTTTAAAAGAATTTCAGTCTTGCCGTACAGGTCTTTGTTTTCGGTTATAAAAAGCTCTGTCATAGCATAAGCGATTCAATGTATTCAATCTGTTCTTTGGTGGCAAGATTTTTGGTGAACGCGCAGGCGCTTCCCGCAGCGGTTGCATAGTTGAGAGAAGAAAAGTAGTTGCCCGACTTTAAATACTCGTGGATAAACCCCGCTATCATAGAGTCGCCCGCGCCAACCGAGTTTACAAGCTGACCGCGCGCCGCGCGGACGTATATCGATTGGTGCGTTTCCGATACCATTGCCGCCCCAGCGTTGCCCATAGAAATTATTACGTTTCTTGCACCCATATCCTGCAACTTTCTTGCGCACGAATATATGCCTTCAAGGTCGGGAATGGAAGTAAGGTTAAAAATTTCGCACATTTCGTAAATGTTGGGTTTTATCAGAAAAGGCTTGTACTGCAACGTGTTCGTTAGCAGTTTTCCGCAGGCGTCCACAACAAAATTTATGCCGCGCTTGTTTTTAAGCGCTTTAAAAAGGTTGGCGTACGCGTTTTCGTCCAGAGTAGCGGGAACGCTTCCGCAGACGATAAGCCAGTCGCCTTCGTGCAAAAGACGTTTCAGCTTTCTTACTAATTTTTCAACGTCCTGTTCGGAAATTTTTGCGCCTACGCCGTTTATGTCCGTTTCTGTGTTGCTTTTAATTTTAACGTTAATACGGCTCTGACCTTCAACTTCTATAAAGTCGTGGTTCAAGCCAAGTTTTGTGACCTTGCCGCGTATCGCTTCGCCCGTAAATCCCGCCACGAAGCCGAGAGCGAGCGTTTCGTTTCCAAGATTTTGCAACGCGAGCGAAACGTTAATTCCTTTTCCGCCGACAGCAAGGCGTTCGGCAGTGGTGCGGTTGACCATTCCGCTCTTGATATTATTTACTTGTACGTAATAATCCAGCGAAGGATTAAAGGTCACCGTATAAATCATAATATAAAATAACTGTATAACATTTGCCTTAAAATGTCAATAAAAAACAAAATTAAACACTTGATTTTTTTGCGCCGTTGCGGTTATAATTAATAAAGCTGGTTAAAGTTTCCGCAAAAATCAGATTTGTATTCGGGCGAGTTTCAGATTCGATTGCGGGCGGAGAATGAGAAAAGCATACCAAAGGCTCGTCTTTGTAAAAACGGAACCTAAATTTAAACGCAGAATCAAACGATTCCAAAGTTGTAGCTTTCCGCGCTCCCAGAGCGCAGGCAGGCTTAGCTTGCGCAGCTTAAACTAAGCTGTCCGTCGCATTAAATTCACCGTTGGTTTATTGCGGCGTTAATTAAACGGTAAACTTTTTATTCCGTTCTGCCGCGCGGGTAAAAAGCATTTTGCGGTATGCCCTTGCATAAGCCCGTTCGCCGGCGTTTGCAGGGTAAGTCAAAAGGCGGAATAAGTATGTAGAACGCTTAAACTAAACCCGTAAGACTCGGGTGCAAGTCCCGACTCGTCCACCAAAACAGCGCGGCGCAATTCATTGCGCCGCGCTGTTTTGGTGCAGCAAGAGAGAGTGGAAGCGGTTTTCTGCAAACCGCCCCGTCGCACGGACTAAAAATACTTTTTTGTGGCGGCTGTTGTGATTTTAAATATTGACGGGCGGGATAAAAAGTGGTATAATCAATAAAAGTTTTACAAATGCACGGAGTACGGTGATGATAAAAATAGACAAAGAAAAAAATTTGCTGTTTTATAACACTTACGTTCCGTACGATTGCGTCAATTCCAGAAATTTTTGCAGCCAGATAAAATCGGTTTGCAAGGAGTTAGCGGACGTGTTTGAAAAGCATAATATAGATATTGAAAAGCCCTGGGAACTGTCGCCCGTAAAATTGAAAAACACTACCGAATATATCAGTTGCCAGTATCTGGTTTTCGGCGAATGTTCCGACGATTTTAAAATGAAAGCCGGCAACGTGATAGTAAGAAAGGAACTGGGCAATTATCCGTCGACCAAAGGGTTTGACCAACCGAATTTTGTATTGGACTTTGCAATAACTCTGCCGAACGTAATAAAAAAATAAAATGCTTATGCAATTTAATACGCCGCCGCACCGAAATGCGGCGGCGTTATTATGCGCATTTGACAAAATGCAAAATATAATATATAATAATAGGGTAACATATTTTTGATGAGGAATTAATGAAGGTTTGTATTTTCGGCGCGGCGAGCGCGCACATAGATAACACTTATATAACCGCGGTTGAAACGCTGGGCGAAAAACTTGCAAAACGCGGGCATTCGCTTGTTTTCGGCGCGGGCGCTACGGGGCTTATGGGCGCGGCGGCGCGCGGCTTTAAAAAGGGCGGCGGGTTTATTCACGGCGTAATTCCAAAGTTTTTCGGCGAAGAGCAGGTGGAAGTTATATACGACAATTGCGATAAAATGACTTATACCGACTCTATGGCGGAGCGTAAAAAAGTAATGGAAGACGAAGCGGACGCGTTTATAATTGCGCCTGGCGGCATAGGCACGTTTGAAGAGTTTTTTGAAGTGCTTACGTTAAAACAGCTCGGCAGGCACAGCAAGGCTATAGTTATGTACAACATTCTAAACTATTACGACGAGCTGGAAAAACTTATGTCAACCGTTGCGGAACGTAAATTTATAACTTTCAAATGTAATGAAATTTACGACTGCCTTTCCGACGGAGACGAAATTATCGGATACATTGAAAATTACAAGCCCGATGAAACGGGTTGGCGCAAGCTGAAAATAGGCGACTGATGATTAACGTAGCGTTTGTATGCCTCGGCAACATCTGCCGTTCGCCTATGGCTGAACTCATATTTAAGAATATGATTAAAGAAAGGGGGCTTTCTTCAAGTTTTTGCGTGACGTCTTTCGGCACGTCTGACTGCGAACAGGGCAATCCAATTTATCTGCCCGCTAAAAAAACTTTGATTATGCACGGAATTGCTGGCAACCACACCGCAAAACAGATTTCGCTTTCTGATATAAAGAACAACGATTTTATTCTGTGTATGGATAGCGGAAACTACCGCGACCTTGTCCGTCTTGCAGGCGAAAGCAACTCTGCAAAGGTTTTTAAACTGTGTTCGTTCACTTCCTGCCCGCGCGACGTTGCCGACCCCTGGTATACACGCGATTTCGAAAGGGCGTTTTCCGACATAACAGACGGGTGCGCCGCATTTTTGGAATTTGTATTAAGCGATAGGGCAGATATGATAAATTACGACAAACGGCATTAAATTTTATAAAAACGTCGCACCGCACATCAGAAGATGTGCGGTGCGGTGTTTTTAAGTTTCTTTTCTGCCTAAAAAATAGTCTGCGGAAACATTGGCAGGGGAGAGGATATAAAAACTTCTTACATAAAAAGCCTTATGAAGTTAAAAAGTTTTTGGAAAGCCTGATAACGGATACCGATTACAGCCGTATGGGAATGTACATATCAAATTAAAAAGCACCGCCGCGCACTCATACGTGAGTGCGCGGCGGCAAACTTTTCAAGGTAGGGTGATCAGGTTAAATTTTTTGCGTTGCGACTTTGCCTTTCTTTTGTAACTGCGCGCAAGCCTGCGGGTTTCTTCTGTCCTTGCCAGTAAAGAACAGCGCGATTGTTCCGGGACCTACGTGCGAACCCGTGCAAAGGTCGTAGTATTCTATTACAACCTCGCGCGCGCCGCGCTGTTTAACGAGTTCGGCAAGTTTCAAAGCGTCTTCTTCGCAGTTGCAGTGTGTGATTGCAATTGTCTGGCTTTCGGGGTTGATGCAAAGTTCGTCAAACTCTTTTAAAATTGCGTCAAACGCCTTTTTCCTTCCGCGTTCTTTTGACCAGAAAGTCAGTTTTGCGGGGTTGCCGCCGTCCGCCCTTAATATGGGTTTTATATTCAGAATAGTTCCTGCAATGGCAAGGGTGGTGGAAATTCTGCCGCCCTTTTTAAGATATTTCAAATCCTGTACGGTGCAGTACGCGTTCATTTTATATTTGTTCTGTTCAAACCATTCCGCGCACGCGGACAAGCTCTCGCCCATATCGCGCAGTTTTGCCACGTTTACGGCGAGCAGTCCTTCTCCTAAGGAAGCGTTTACGCTGTCTCCCACGTAAATTTTATTGTTGGGATACATCTTTTCAAGCGTGCGCTGCGCCGCAACCGCCTGCGAATTGGTGCCGCTGATACCTGCCGCCATGGTGATTATAAATACGTCCCTGCCCGCTTCGAGCGAAGGGGTTACCGCTTCGATAAATCTTGCTTCGCCTATTAGCGAAGTTTTAATGTCCGCGCCCGCCTGCATATCTTCGTAATATTTTTTTGCGGTTGCCGAAAAAGGCATACCGCTTTCGTAGCAGGACCGTTCTTCTCCGTTTACCGTGCAGATAAAGGGAATTACGTTTATATCTACCGTAGCTGCCATTTCGTCCGTGAGATTGGCTGACGAATCAACATAAATATCAAATTTGTTCATAATTTACTCCGTAAATTTTTGCGGCGTACGTAATTGTATTTATATTCCGCGCGTCTGCGGGTGATGATTGTGGTTTTAACGCCGCGCCTATACTATAATTATCACTCATTTTTTGCTAAAATACAACTTTTTGAAAGAATTTACGCTCTACAAATTTTTTTGCTTTATAAACTGAGTAAAAACTACACTCTACCACAAAAATTTCACGCTCTACTCACGGTAGAGTCAGGTTTAATTGCTTGTATTTTCGGTTGCGCAGTGGTATAATTAACGTATGGACGTATTGAAGCAAACGATTGCAAAAAATCTGGTTCAACTGAGAACGCAGGCAAAACTTACACAGGCGCAGCTTGCGGAAAAGTTGAATTATTCGGATAAAGCCGTTTCCAAATGGGAGCGCGGCGAAGCAATTCCCGATTTACGCGTGCTTATCCAGCTCGCCCGCCTGTACGATATTACGGTAGACGATATTGTAAATACCGGTTCTGTTGAAAACATAGTAAAGCCCAGAATGAATTTAGGTAAAAAGAGATTGCTTATCACTCTTTTGTCCGCGGGCTTGGTATGGTTTATCGCGACCGTTATATTTACCGTTTTCTACTTTGTCGAAATTACCGCAGACTACGCGTTTCTTACGTTCGTTGTCGCGCCGTTTGTGTGCGCGGTCGTCTTAATGGTGTTTTCGGCAATCTGGGGCAACAGAATTACAAACGTGTTCGCAAGCTCGCTCATTATATGGACGCTTGCGGCAATGCTTCATATATTCGTAATTACTTTCAAGCCGTTTGACAAAATAGAATTTTTGTACGTTGTAGCGGCGGTGTTTGAGATACTTGTTATACTTTGGTTCATTTTAAGACGTTTTATAAAACGCAGAAAATAAGAGGAAAAAAATATGGACATGAAAAAACTTGCGGAAATTTTAATACCCGATAAAGATTTGCTTCCGCCCGAAGAATACGAAAATATTTATCCCGAACGCGTGCGCGACGGTAAAGCGGAAGTGACCCGTCTTGCGCCTTCGCCCACGGGGTTTATCCATCTCGGAAATCTATATTCGGCATTGGCGGACGAAAGGGCTGCGCATACCACGGGCGGCACGTTCTATCTCAGAATAGAAGACACTGACGAAAAGCGCAAAGTGGACGGCGCGGTTGAAAGCGTAATACGCTCCTTAAAATATTTCGGGATTAATTTCGACGAAGGCGCGGAAATAGATTCGCCGTTGAATAATTACGGTCCTTATTACCAGCGACAGCGCGCGAAAATTTACCGCTCTTTTGCAAAGCGGCTTATAGAGCAGGGGCTGGCGTATCCCTGTTTCTGTACCGAAGACGAGCTGAACGCGGTGCGCGAAGAACAGACTGCCGAAAAACTTATCACGGGTTATTACGGAAAATACGCAAAATGCCGCAACCTTTCGTCTGAGCAGATTGAAGCCGACGTTAAGGCGGGCAAGCCCTTTGTGATACGCCTTAAATCACAGGGCAGTACCGAAAATAAAATCTTATTCAGGGACGCAATCAAGGGCGAAGTTACGGTTACCGAAAATGACCAGGACGTTGTCATTTTAAAATCCGACGGAATACCGACCTATCATTTTGCGCACGCGATTGACGACCATTTTATGCGCACAACTCTGGTTATACGCGGCGAAGAATGGCTTTCAAGCCTGCCCGTGCATATAGAGCTTCATAAGGTATTGGGCTTTAAGCCGCCCAGATACGCGCACACCTGCTCGCTTATGAAAATGGACGGCGGTACAAAGCGTAAACTTTCTAAGCGCAAGGACCCGGAACTTTCGCTGGACTATTACAGAAAGGCGGGCTACTTCCCCAAAGCGGTTGTCAAATACCTGATGACTATACTGAATTCCGACTTCGAAGAGTGGACGCTTAAAAACCCCGACGCCGATTACAGGGATTTTAAATTCAGGATAGAAAAAATGGGCAAGAGCGGCGCGCTGTTCGATCTTGATAAACTGAACGATTTGTCGCGCACGGAAATTTCGAAACTTTCCGAAAGGGAGTGTTTTGAATTTCTGAAAAGCTGGGTCGACGAATTCGGCACCGAAAAAGACAAAGCACATTTTAAAGATAAAGATTATATTATAAAAGTGCTTGCTTTGGTTATGGGCGTAGGCGGTAAAAAACGCAGGAAGGATATCGAACGCGCCGAGCAGGGCGTCAGACTTATAGATTATTTCTTTGACGATACTTTTGCGCCCGTTTATAATTACCGCTTCGACGGGCAGACGGTAAACAGCGTAATTGAAAACTTTGCAAAAGTTTACGACCCCGCCGACGACAACTCCGTATGGTTTGCAAAGGTGAAAAGTATTGCGCCGCTTGTAGGGTTTGCGGCGGAGATGAGCGATTACAAAGCCCGTCCCGAAGATTATAAAGGCAACGTTTCTGACGTTGCGGAAATTTTAAGAATAGCTATTACCGGTATGCCCAATTCGCCGGACTTATGCACGATAATGGGAATACTCGGTAAAGACCGCTCGGTTGAAAGATTGAACGCAGCTAAAATATAAGAGGAGAAAGTATGTTACAGTTATACGACATCAAAAAGGAATACAGGACGGCGGGAGAGTCCGTTCAGGCTTTGAAAGGCGTTAATATCTGCTTCCGTAAAAACGAGTTTGTTTCCATTCTCGGAGCGTCGGGATGCGGCAAAACGACGCTGTTGAACATTATAGGCGGTCTTGACAAGTACACCACGGGCGACCTTTTAATCAACGGTACCAGCACTAGAAAGTACACCGACAGGGACTGGGACACTTATAGGAACCATTCGATAGGCTTCATTTTTCAAAGCTATCATTTAATACCGCACCAGACCATTTTGCAGAACGTGGAGCTTGCGCTTATGATAGCGGGCGTCAGCAAGGAAGAAAGGCGCCGCCGCGCGGTGGAAGCGCTTGAAAAAGTGGGTTTGGGCGACAAAGTAAAGTGTAAGCCCAACCAGCTTTCGGGCGGACAGGCGCAAAGGGTTGCTATTGCCCGCGCGCTTATAAACGACCCCGAAATAGTGCTTGCGGACGAACCTACGGGCGCGCTGGACTCTAAGACCAGCGTCCAGATAATGGATTTACTGAAAGAAATTTCAAAAGACAGGCTTGTAATTATGGTCACCCATAACCCCGAGCTTGCAGAGCAGTACTCAACCAGAATTATACGCCTTCTCGACGGGCTTGTCGTGGGTGACAGTATGCCTTTCGACGGCGTTGAAAGGGAAGAGAAAAAGGAAGAAAAATCCGAACCGGACGGCGCGGAACAAGTTGCGGAAAAGGCGGAAGAGACGGTTAAAAAGTCAAAAGGCAAAAAGAAACGCTCTTCCATGTCGTTCGGAATGGCGTTTATGCTTTCGCTTAAAAACCTTTTGTCAAAGGGCGCGCGTACCGCTATTGTTTCTGTTGCGGGCAGTATAGGAATTATAGGCGTTTCAATGGTGCTTGCAATTTCTTCCGGCGTACAGGCTTACATAAAGGATATGGAAAACGATATGCTTTCGGGCTATCCGCTGACCGTAACCGAAACGGCGATAGACTTCAACTCGCTTATGGAGTTTTCAACCGCCAAAAAGGTTGATGCGACAAGGCTTAAAGACAAGGTTTACGTTGACTCGCTTTTGGAAACGCTTATGGGAATGGGTAAGTCGTTTACCACTAACAACATAACCCCTACTTATATTGACTATGTTGAAAAAATGCCGTCCGACTACTACAACGCAATGCAGTACGGCTATCAGTTCAATCTGGCAAACAACATTTTCACGGACTTCAAAATTACCGACAAAAATATCGCGCCCGAAGACGACGCAAGCGGCAACTATTCGGTAACCGCTATCCGCCAGATGTATACTTCGGTTTTGCAGAGAGAAAAAGAATACTCTCAATACGCTTCGATGATTTCGTCGTTCGGTTCGTTTGCCGAAATCCCCGACAACTATAAATATATTCTGTCGCAGTACGACATTCTCGCAACCTCTAACGGCAAGACCAAAGATTTAACCGAAAACGAACTTAAAGACATTTTCGAGAATAAGAACAGCCTTATAGTCGTTCTGGACAATAACGCCATTTCGGATATTACTTTGGGTCAGTTCGGCTATATGACTCAGGAAGAGTTTGTAGACTTTGCGTATAAAGCCCTGCACGAACACGATATGAACGGCGGCGAAAACTATAAGGAAGATTTAATCAAAGAATTTCTTGACGGTAAAGGATTCGATTTCTTTTTGGGCGACGACGCACAGTCGTTCACCTGGTATCCCAACGATACCGTATATTCAAAAGTGGATAAATCGCTCGGCGAAAAATTCTTCACAACCGACACGACCGAGCTTTACGAGCTGTACAACAAAATCGTCGCGCTGGACGTGCTCGATATTCTGCCCGAAGACCCCGACAACTTCGACCCTTCGGCTTACACTCCCGAGCAGCTTCAGAAACTTGCCGAGTATCAGAAACTTGTAGAGCAGATGAAGCAGTGCGTAACCGATATTACCGATAAAGTGGTTTATAAGTATAACCACGATTCCGCGAATTTCGATAAATCGGACGCGGTCGAGTTAAAGGCAAAAGTAATTCTGCAAAAGAAGAAAAACATTACTTACGGCTGTCTTCAGTCGGGTTTGTATTACACCAACGCGCTTACGCGCCATATGCTTGAAACTTCCAAGGACAGTGAAATCGTCGAATATCTGAGCGACTCAACTCTTTCGTGCATAGCTTACAATTATTCGTACTCGTACTACGCAGACGGAAAATATCACAAGAGTACGGGCGTGAACGGAATACCCAACACGGGGCTTATCACGGGCGCAACCGCAAGCGGTATGGCGATGATGATGCCCGGTATGGCAGGCGGAAGCTCGTCGCAAAAAATCACGGCGGCAATGCTGGGCGGCAGCGACCTGCCGGTGTCAATCAGTATTTATCCGCTCGATTTCAAGAACAAGGACTTGATTACCGACTATCTCGACGGCTGGAACGATATGTGCGATAACGGCGAAGTTTACGCAGGCGTGACCCTTGAAAAAGCGGACGTGGTCAAGTATACGGATACCGTCGGGCTTATTATCGGAATGGTTAACATTATGATTCAGATGATTACCATAGCGCTTATCGCGTTCACCGCGCTGTCGCTTGTGGTTTCAACCGTAATGGTGGGAATTATAACTTACGTGTCCGTCGTAGAGCGCGTGAAAGAAATAGGAATACTGCGTTCGGTCGGCGCGCGCAAGAAAGACATAAAGAGTCTGTTCATTGCCGAAACGTTTATAATAGGTTTGGCTTCGGGACTGGTGGGAATCGTAATAACGTATGTGCTGTCGCTTGTGATAAATCTTATTGTGGGCGTAATTGCGGGTATTTACACCATTGCCATGCTCCCTTGGTGGCAGGCGATAATTATGGTTTGCATAAGCGTAGCGCTCACGCTTATATCGGGGCTTATTCCCGCTGCGGCTGCTGCTAAGAAAGATCCCGTAGTGGCGCTCAGAACCGAGTAAAAATTAAGTAAATTTGTACCAATTATGGTTGACACAAAAATTGCTGTATGTTAAAATAAAAGGGTAATAAATCCATCAGAGGTAATTTATGAAAAAGATTTTTAAAGGTTTGGCAATTGCAGTTGCGGCAACGGCTACCTGTGCGGGCGTAGCTTTAGCTACTACCGGTTGCTCTGCGGGCAAAAACGGTACTTATTACGGCGAATATCATTATGTAAACTACGGTCATACTTATGGAATGATTGTAGAAGTAAACGTTGAAAACAACATAATAACCAAAATTACGGATATCACCAATACCGACAACAGCTACGCAAAAGAAATACAGAAAGACACCGAGTGGGTTGTCGTAAGCGGCGCTAATCCCGACTACGGCTGGACCGAAAACGACGTTAAAAAATGGAACACCTACGAAAATTGGCTGTTACAGCAGTACGTAGGCTGGTCTGTTACCGATATTAAAGATATCACCGTTTATTATGACGGCGTTGGACAGCCCTATGAAACCAAGGGCGGTTACAATGCAGAACTTCTTCAGAGCGGTTTGCTTATATCAAGCGCAACGCAGGGCAGCGGCAGACTTATGCTTGCCGTTCAAAACGCTCTTAAATAATTAAACACAAAGTTAACCCGCTTTTCAAAGCGGGTTTTTTTGTTGCCATTTAATTTTTTTTCATATATAATATCGGTATGAAACATTTCAAAAGACTGTTTTTGGTTCTGGCGTGCTTTACATTGATTTTGTGCGCAGGCTGTAAAACGGAGACTGCTTATTATTTTTATACCAACGTTCCGTCGGACGGGTTTGAAATTGCGGACAAGAATTTTGTACTCGGCGGAATTATTGAAGGTTATACTCCGCCCGAAGTTGAGTATCCCGAAGAAGACGTTTCAAATTATACTACAATGGGATACCGTTTCACGGCAATGCTGACCGATATAAATTTAAACGTCTCTTACGATTTTTCAAAGGAAGGCGAAAAGAGCAGATTTTCTGAATTTTGCCGCAAAATAGTTGACGAAATGAAGCGGTTTGACAACGCCATATCAACGGCGGTCACCTATTCGGATATAAACAAATTCAACACCGCCGCCGCGGGCGATACGGTTGAGATTACCCGCACCGGTTACGAAATTCTGGAAATAGCAAAAAATTTGTATAGCGAAACGGAAGGTTACTACAATCCCGCGCTGTATTACAATATTCAGGCTTACGGCTTCGGCGCGGCGCAAGCCTATCCCGAAAAACTTTCCGACTTGCCCAATGACGAAGACGTGGCTAAGTATACCGACCTTGCAAACCATTTTGAGGATTTAAAAACAGAGTGTAGGGAAGTCGAAAACGCAAACGGTAATACCGAAAAAAGGTTTTACGTCACAAAGCCAGCCTATACCGTTGAAGTCGGCGGCGAAACCCTTTCAATGAAAATTGATTTGGGTGGAATAGGTAAGGGTTACGCGGTTGACAGAGCTGAAGAAATTTTTGACGAATACGGATATAACTACGGCTATTTCAACTTCGGTTTCAGCAGTATGATGTTTAAAAGTTTCGTAAACGGCGGCTCGTATACGGTTGCGTTTAAAAATCCGCGTACGCTTGCAAACGATTATTATTTTACCACTCCCGTACGCAATACAAAACTTTCCACCAGCGGCGACAACAACCAGTTTTATATAATAGACGGAACAAGATACTGCCATATAATAGACCCCACGACGGGCAAGCCCGTACAGACGGGGATTATGTCCGTTTCGGTAGTGGGCGGCAGCGCAGCCGAAGACGACGCGTATACAACAGCAATTATGGCAATGGGAAAGGAAAAGGCGCAGGAATTTATAAAGGACAAGCTGTCTGACAGAAAGGTTGTTTTTACCTGTGAGTAAATATGTCGCTTAAAAAGATAGAGCAAGTTAAAAAAGACAAAGGGTTTAAAATTTTCGACCTTATTATATACGGCGTAATAGCGCTTACCGTCGCCGTTTTGTTTATCGTAATTTTTACAACCCGCAATACCGACCCGCTCACGGGCATTAAAGTTTACGTCAACTCGGAGCTTGTTTTCGAGTATGAGTTTGACGTAACCGCAAGCGCGGACGACGGAATAAAGAGCGCAATTGTTCAGGCGGAAGAAGAGAGCGGCATTATAAAGGTTACCGTAACCGACGGCGGAGAGAAGAACGTCTTTGAAATAGATAAAAAGAAGAAGACCGTAAAAATGGTTGAAGCAAACTGCAAGGGCAAACAGTGTCTGTATTTCCCTGTAATGAATGACAACAGCGACTTTATCTATTGCAGTCCGCACCGCGTAAGGATAGAACCGTTTATAAACAGAGACGACGGATTAATAATAATGTAATAAAAAAACGCACCGCGTAAGGATAACCGTTACAGGGATTTTTGTTGACAAAGAAATAGCGCACTATCTTCGTTTGCGAAGTATAGTGCGCTGTATTTTATTAAAGATTATAAAAATGAATTAAAATTTATCGTTCATCCGTTACAAAATGCCGTAGATTTATTCTTTCTTTGACTAATCGTAATGTTTTTTACACCAATCTCTTGTTTTACAATTAGGACATTTTAACTTTGCGTATTTGTTTCCACTGCCATCAAAATCTAAAATGCCTAAAATTCCGTTTGTAAAAAAAACTTTATACGGATTAGCTTTAAACTTATGTCCACATTTAGGGCATTCATAAATTATACCGTGATAAAATAGGGGTAATTCTATAATACTTAAAACAACTGCAACGGAAAGATAAATAGCAAATCCTATCCAGTCTTGCGAAACGCCGTACATTACGCCTAAGCCAAAACATATTCCGATTAAAACAATCAAGAAAATACTAATGAATAACTTGATTTTTCCCTTTTTGGATAATTTTCGCTTTTTAGCCATAACTGCTCCGTGTTATTTTATAGTGGACATCTCTTTGAAATGCCGTAAGCACTTTTATAATTAAATTTAACTCAGCTAAATTACTGTTTATTGTAGTTTCATTTTAGCATAACCGTAATAAAAAAGCAAGGGCAGTAAAACCGCCCTTGCTTTAATCCCTTTAATGCACCGCATAAGCAGTGTGTTATTGTTTTGTGATTATGCTTCCCGTACGTCGTTTTCGGGAGTTTCTTCCGCTTTGACCTTGCGGCTGATGATAATGTGTCTGGGGCATTTTTCAACGCAGGTGAGACAGCCCGTGCATTTCGAATAGTCGATAATCGGCAGATTGTCCTGCATTGTTATCGCGCCGTGGGGGCAAGATTTAGCGCATATGCCGCAGGCGATACATCCTACTTTGCAAGCGCCCGTAACTTCTTTGCCTTTGCACTTAGACGAGCAGGCTACGTATACCGGCGCAGAAGCGGGTATACGGTCTATTATGTCTTTGGGGCAGGCGGTTATGCAAGCTCCGCAGGACACGCACCTGTCGGGGTCTACCTGCGAAAGCCTTCCCGTAATTTCAATTGCATTTTCGGGGCAGACCGCTTTGCAGTCGCCGCAGCCGAGACAGGCGTAAGAGCAAGCCTTGTTTCCGCCGAGCAGCGAGTTTACCGAAGCGCAGGTGGGGTTACCTTTGTATTCGAACTTGTCCGCGCAGTTTTCAACGCCGCCGTTACAGTGAACCACGGCAACCGTGCGTTCTTCGTCTTTGAGCTCTATGCCCAGAAGTTTTGCTATTTCCGCCTTGCCTTCGGGCGAAGTTACGTGGCATTCGGAAAGTTCCGCGCCGCCAGCCGCCAGTTTCGAAGCGAAGCCGCTACAACCCGAGCAACCGCAACCGCCGCAGTTTGCGCCTGCGAGATTATTTAAAATTTTAGTGATTTTTTCGTCTACGTTGACCTTGAAAACCTTGCCTACGATAAGAATCAACGCACCGATAAGCAGAGCCGAGCCTGCGAAAATTGCCGCGACAATTCCTACGGTTATCCAGGTCTGATTGGTTACTTCAAGTAAATTCATATTTTCCCTCCCTTATAAGCTGATATAGCTGAATACCGTGAACGCCATACAGATAAAGCAAGCCGTAACCATTGCAATGGGGAATCCCGCAAGCGCCTTGGGCGTTTTGTAATAGTTAAGTTTTTCGCGCATACCGCTCATTATAATCATAACAAGGGTAAAGCCGAGACCTGCGAACAGCGCATACAGTACCGCCCAGCCTATATTCATTGACGCCCCGCCGAGAATAGCCGACATATCGCCGATAACCATTTCGGTCACGCCCAAAACCGCGCAGTTGGTGGTTATAAGGGGAAGGTAAATACCCATTGCGCCGTATAGCGAAGGAGAAACTTTCTGTATAATTTTTTCAAGCATCTGCACAAGCGAAGCAATGATAAAGATGAAGAATATAATCTCTAAAAACTCTATTTTCAGCGGTACCATTACATATTGGTAAATGGGGTAGGTGACAAGGGTTGCAAGCACCATAACCACGGTAACCGCAATGCCCATGCCCGCCGCGCTGGAAGTCTTTTTGGAAACGCCCAAGAAGGGGCAGATGCCGTAAGTTTTAGCCGTGATAAAGTTGTTTGTAAGAACGGCTGAAAGTACGATAGCGATAAATGTTCCCATAATTTACACAGCCTCCTTTAAAAGATTTTCGCGTGCAAGTTTGTTTGCTTTCACTCTGCGCGCCCTTTCGAAGCAGTCGATGACGTATACGAACACCGCAATGCAGATACCGTATACAAGGAATGCGCCCGCGGGCTTTGCAAGCATATCTATGCTGAAATTCATAATCTGGTAACCGAACAGCGAACCTTTGCCCAGGAATTCGCAGATAATACCCATTACCGTAAGCGCAAGGGTGAATCCCAGTCCGTTGGCGATTCCGTCCACGGCGGACTCTACAACGGTGTGCTTGTTTGCAAACGCTTCCGCTCTGCCTAAAATTATGCAGTTAACCACGATAAGCGCAAGGAAGCCGCCTAAACTTTCGTACAGTTCGGGGACAAACTTGTCAAGGAACATTCTTGCGAACGTAACCAGAGTAGCTATTATAACGATATAGCAGGGGATGCGCACCGCGTCGGGGATTACTTTTCTCAAAAGCGAAATTATAACGTTGCTGAGAGTAAGTATTACCAGAACGGTAAGTCCCATACCCATTGAAGAGAATGCCGAGCTGATGAGTCCGAGAGTGGGGCAGGTACCCAGAACAAGCATAAACGTAGGGTTCTGGAAGATAAGTCCGTCTAAAGTAATCTTTTTAAACTTATTCATTTTCTTCTCCTTCTCCGGGCGTTTCGGCAGTCAGAACTTTATTGTAGTTTGCAACCGCAAACAGCGCCGCGGTGTAAGCGGTGTAGGTCGATTCCGTCGCGCCTGAAACCATATCGCCGAAGTTTTCGTTGGGATATACAGGGTATTCTTCGCCTACGTTCAAAAGCGCTTTAATACCCGCAAGGTCTTTTCCTACAAACTTTTGTACGTTGCTTTCAACAGTCGCGCCGTAACCGTCGTTGGTGGAGCCGTTAACTTTAATTTCGAAATTTGTAATTATGCCAGCCGTGCTTACGGTAATTTCACTGGTAAAGTTGCTGGGGTTGCCGTAACCCTTTGAAACTACGGTGAAAATTACGCTGCCCGTCTGTTCGTCTATTACGTGGCTTGAAAGTTTTGTTTCGATATTGTCGATATAATCGAATTCGGTGTAAATGTCAACCGCGCCGCCGCTGATTCCGGGCTGTGCAAGCACAAAGTCCAATGCGCCGTTTACCGCGTTGCATACCGCCGCAGAAGATTTGGTAGAGTTTGAAACTACGAAACCGTCGTTGGTGGTGTAGTAAATGCCTTCGTAGTAACCGGTTGAAAATTTATTGAAGAACGAGTCTTTCAATTCAGCCATCTGCGTCTGACCCTTGTTTGAGTCTACAACCACTTTGCCGATACCCGTGATTGCGCCGCCCTTAACTTCGACTACGACCCAGCAGGTAATGGTTCCGTTGTCGAAACCGCCCTTTCCCGTCGATTTGATAAGGTAGTTGCCGTCGTCGGTGATGTGGTAAGCGTCTTCTATTATGGCGTTGCTGTTATAGTCCGCAACAGCAACCGCAGTCTTGTTTACGGATTTTCCGTAAATCTTGTTAATCGCGCGGTCAAGTCTTTCTTCGTCGGAAACGTGCATAAGCGCGTTCATCAAAGTTAAAAATACGCCGCTGACAAGAAGTACGCACAAAAGGGCGATTATACATTTGAAGACGTTGCTCTTAAAAAACTGTTTAGCCGTCATTTAGTTGCCCTCCTTGCCTGATTTTGCTTCCGCCGTTGTGTCTACAATCATATTTTCAGCCGCTTCTTCGACTTTTTCTTCAACCGATTTGGCTTTTTTCGCCTTTTTGGTTTTTACATAGCCGAAGGGTCTTCTTATGATGTATTTGTCAATAAGCGGTACGAACAGGTTCATAATGAGAATTACGAACGAAGTAACTTCAAACTTGGTGAAGTATCTCAGTATCGCAACAAGCAGAGCCGCCGCGATATAGTACACGATTTGCCCGTAAACGCCTTTGGGTGAAGTGGAGTAGTCGGTAAACATAAATACCGCGCCGAACAGCACGCCGCCCGAGAACAGGTGGGGCAGGAAAAGTTGTATATTGTAAATATATCCGCCCGTCTTGACGTAAGCAAAACCGGACATAAATACTGCGGTAAATCCGAATACCGCTATGAAAAGGAGAGGTTGCCACCATTTTATGACTTTGCGTACGCACAAGTAAACATAGCCTAAAATAATTGCCGCTTTGCAGGTTTCGCCTATGCAGCCTGCAACGCCCGTGCCGATGAACAGGTCTAAAACGGAAACTCTTGTAACGGGATTACCGTCGGCTGACAGCAACCATGAAAGGTTGGTTGAGTCGGTAAATACGCCGGTGGTAAGGTCCAGTCCCGAGAAGTTGGGCGCGGTGTAGGTGGTAATCGCGAAACTTATGAACATAAATACGCGCGCCGCCGCCGCAGGGTTGACAAGGTTTTTGCCTGTGCCGCCGAACAGCATTTTAACTATGGCTATCGCAAAAATTCCGCCTATAATCACTTCATAGAAAACTTCGTACCACTTATTTGTGGTGGGGAGTATCAAAGCGAGAATAAGTCCCGTGACTATCGACGTAAAGTCAAACTGTTTCACCCAGCGCCTGCACACTGCTTTCGCGTCTTTACACTTTTTGGCAAAGCCTTTGTTCGCTATGAAAAAGTATACAAACTCGGTCGCAACGCACGAAAATACGGACATAAGTATTATCAGAAGCGCCTGCCAGCCGAAGAACACGCAACCCGCAACGGTGCAGGGCAGAAGCGCGATTAAAACGTCCAGCATAATGCTTTTGGTAGTGCGTTTTGATTTAACGTGAGGAGGGGTGGAAATTACTATTGAATTATCCATATTAGTTCTCCTTCATTTTACGAAGGGCAGCCTTCGTTTTTCTTATTGCCTGAATTAAGGGGCGTTTCGCGGGGCAGATATATTCGCACGCGCCGCACTCTATGCAGTAGGACACGTTGCCGTATTTCGCCGCCGACTCAAAGTCGCCGCCCGCCGAATAGAACGCAGTGTTCATCGGCATTAAATGCATGGGGCAGACGTCCGCGCACATTCCGCAGTTTAAACAGGGGGTGGGTTCCGCCGCCGCAGCTTCGCCATCGGTAAGAATAAGCACGCCCGAAGTTACTTTATGTGTATAAACGTCGTAGCTTGCAATTGCATTGCCCGTCATAGGTCCGCCCAAAACCGCTTTCTTGGGTTGAACGGTAACTTCCACAACTTCGCCTTCTTCGTTCTTTTCGATAACGGTTATCTCGCCGCCGCAGAATTCGACAAGGTCTTTTATCGGCGTTCCTATTTTTACCCACAGGTTTTTGGGCTGCTTTATACCCTGACCCGAAACGGTTACAACTCTTTCGATAAGGGGTTTGCCCAGTTCAACCGCTTCGCACACGGCATAACAGGTGGCTACGTTCTGAACTACTACGCCGAAATCGGCGGGCAGTTTGCCAAGCGTTATTTTTTTGCCCGTTGCCGAGTAAACCAACTGCTTTTCGCCGCCCGTAGGATACTTTTTGGTAAGTATTACGGGTTGGATATCTTCATACGCTTCGAAAAGTTTAATGCAGTCGGGTTTGTTCGCTTCTATTGCGACGATGATTTTGCTTGCGCCCAAAGCCGAAGCGATATATCTTGCGCCGCGCGCAATCTTGTCCGCTTGTTCAAGCATAAGGCGGTAGTCGCAGGTTAAGTAGGGTTCGCACTCGGCTCCGTTAACTATCAGGGTGTCAACGGGTGTTGCGGGTGAAACTTTGACCGCAGTGGGAAATCCCGCGCCGCCCAGCCCGACAATGCCGGCGTCCTTTATTCTCTGTCTGATTTCTTCCGCGGAAGGGGAAGTAAGGGGTTTTAAAAACTCCTTTTCGGCGTTTTCGCCGCGTTTAATGAAAATATACTTCTCGTCCGCGCCGCCGTCGCCTTTCAGGTCTTTAATTTCCGTAACGGTTCCCGCAATGCTTGCAAAAACATCGGAAGAAACCGCGCCGTCGGCTTTGGCTATAATCTGTCCCTGCTTAACGGCTTGTCCCGCTTCCACGCATGGAACGGCGGGTTTGCCGATAGACTGTGAACAGGAAACCGCAACCGTCTCGGGGTCGGGCAATACTTCCAGCGCGGCGTCTTTCGAGATACCTTTCATATCTTTCACGTGTATGCCGCCGAAGTAGTATTTTCCTTTTACTGCTTTCACTGAAAATTCTCTCCTTATTTTTATTACGTTTATTTAAACTGCCTTTGGCAGACTAAACCTTTTTTGTTGTTTTGTAAATTGCCCTTTCAAATACGCTTTGGGGCACTTTTTTGAATATTAACATTATAACGCCGCCCACAACCGCGCCCGAAAGTATTCCGAGCAGAATGAGATAGGGCATATAACCGAAAGTCAGCGCCGTACCCGAAAGTATTACGAATACGATATTCTGCGTGACGTTGTGTACCGTGGCGGCGGCAATGCTTACCGACATCAAAGAAATGCGCGGATACACGGTGTACATCAAAACGGAAGATACCGCCATAGAAACGACACCGCCTGTGAACGAGTACAGCACCGCAGAAACGTTGCCCGCAAAAACCGCGCCCAGCCCCGTGCGGATTGCAACTATTACAAACGCTTCCCACGGCGAGTATAAAATGAGCGCGGCAAACGAAAATATGTTTGCAAGCCCCATTTTGGCGCCGGGGAAAAAGAGCGGGGGAAACTGGTTTTCTATAATGAACGCTATAAGACTCAACGCCGTAAAAATTGACAGCGTGGCTATCTTTTTGGCTGCGGATTGACCGTTTTTCATACTAAGTGATAAAATTGCCGTGCGGATTATTTTAAGGCGCAATTTATTACAACCCGCCTTAGCCTATTATACAACATTTATAATAATTAGTAAATTGTATATCTTTAATTTTTAAATATTTCTTGAAAAAATTTTAAATTAGATTGAAAATATAAAAAAGGTGTGCTATACTTTTAAAGCACAGTAAAAATATAGGTCAAAAAGGAGAAATTATGGATTTAAAATACACACGCAAAAACGTATACAAAGAGGCGGACGGCGCCGAACTTGAAAAAATCTACGCTTTTTCGGAAGGGTATAAAAAATTTTTGGACGGCTCTAAAACCGAGCGCGACGCTTCCGAACTGGCGAAAAAACTTGCCGAAGAAAACGGCTTTAAACCTTTCAGCTTTTCCGAAAAACTGAAAGCGGGCGACAAGAGATATTTCGTAAACCGCGGCAAAAATATTTTCCTTATCAAAATCGGTAAGAAGGACGTTGCGAAAGACGGCGTAAGAATTATGGTTGCGCACGTAGATTCGCCCCGTCTCGATTTAAAACCCAATCCCGTATTTGAAGACGCCGGTCTTTGCTATCTCAAAACGCATTACTACGGCGGCATCAAAAAATACCAGTGGACTTCAATTCCCCTTGCGCTGCACGGCGTTGTAATGCTGCCGGGCGGCGTAAAAAAAGACATCTGCGTCGGTGAAGAAGACGACGACCCCGTTTTCTACATAACCGATCTTCTGCCCCATCTCGCCGCAGAGCAAAGTACCAAACCTATGGGCAAAGCGGTTGACGGTGAAAGCCTTAACGCAATTATCGGCGGACTTCCGGCAGTCGGCGACGAAGAAGACAAGGAGAGCGTAAAAACCGCCGTTCTGACTCTGCTCAACAAAAAATACGGCATTACGGAAGTTGACTTCCAGTGTTCCGAACTCTGCTTTGTACCCGCAGGCAAGGCGCGCGACGTAGGTTTTGACAAGGCGCTTATAGCGGCTTACGGTCACGACGACAAAGTTTGCGCTTATCCCGAAATGAAAGCGATATTCGACAGCAAGTCCGACAGAACTGTGGTTGCCGTGTTTGCAGACAAGGAAGAAGTGGGAAGCAACGGCACAACAGGTATGCAGTCGAAAGTTATCTGCGACGTTATAGACACCATTGCAAATTCTTTCGGAGTAAACCCCATTGAAGTAAGATACAATTCAAAGTGCATTTCTGCGGACGTTACCGCAGGTTACGACCCCGCGTACGCTTCGTCGTTTGAAAAACGCAACTCTACGTATATAAACTGCGGCGCGGCGGTTTCAAAGTACACCGGCGCGCGCGGCAAGTCTTCGTCTAACGACGCGGACGCGGAATATATGGGCTATATCCGCGACATTTTCGATAAGGACGGCGTGTTCTGGCAGACGGGCGAGCTGGGCGCAATAGATATAGGCGGCGGCGGAACGGTTGCAATGTTCATTGCAAACCTTGGCATCGATACCGTCGACGTGGGCGTTCCCGTGCTCTCTATGCACGCTCCTTACGAGCTTATTTCAAAAGCCGATATATATTCTCTGTATAAAGCCTGCCTTGCTTTCTGCAAGTAATAAAATCAAGCTAAAAAAAAGACCGCTTCAAGCGGTCTTTTTTGTTAGTTTTTTATTCGTACCGAATATACGTTTGAAAGCTGTTCGCGGACGAAAGTTTTGTACTTTTTGCTCGCCGACTCGAAAAGCACGTAAACCCTTGAGCTGTTCGCGGTTGAAACCGTGCAAAGCCCTTCGGACATGGAAGGGATAGAGTAGGTCTGTTTAAGCATCTCTTTGTCGTTACAGTCAAGGTAGTATACTTTCAGTTCGGTAGAGTCGTAGTACTGAATCTGTTTTCCGCCAGCCGTAATATAAACACTTTTGTACGCAAAATCTTTGCCTTTTAGTTCTTTGTACTTGTCGCTTTTCGACATGGCTTTGTTCTTATCGAAGACGGTTATAGCGGAGTTTGCAAGCCCGTAGCTTTGCGAAAGCAGTATGTTGTTGCCGGCGACCGCCATACCCTGAACTTTTTCGGGAATGGAGAATATGGAGTAAATTCTGGGAACTTCTTCGTTTAAATTGGTTGCGTTTGTGGTGCTTAAAGTGGTTAGTCCGTATTTTGAAGTCGCGTCTGAATTGACCGCATACTCGTACATAAACGCATAATTTTTGTAGCCGTTGGGAGTGGTTACTCGGTGCGCACCGTCGGTTTCGTACGCGCCTTTACGGTAAAATTCGCCGACGTAAAGTTTATCGTAGGAAAGTGAAACGTATCTCGGGTCGTCGTAATAATAGCAGAAGTCGGCGTTGCAGTTTGCGTCGAAAGAAGCCGTAAAATTTATTGCGCGGTCAACGTTGCCGTTTTCGTCCTTTATTTTTCCCTGCGCTTTTTCGATAATCTCGGTGGCGGTGTTGGTGTAGTCGTTATCCTTGTTTTCGGAAGACCTTGCAACGTAAACGGTGCCTTCGCCCGTCACCCATACTGTAGAGCCGTTGTTGTTCGCCGCAATTCCGCCGCAATGCCCCGTGTAGTCGGTGCCGTCGGTGTTCTTCATGGTGACGTATCCTACGTAACCGGTGTCGCCGCCCGTGACGTAAATTCTCGAAGGCGAGCCGTCGGTCATATACGCGGATATGAAAAAGTACTGCTGACCATTTGAAACGGTGTTTCCGTTTTCGTCTTTAAGGTTGTAGGAAAGTTCGCAGTTGCCCATACCCTGCGGAACCGCGCCTTCCCTTAGCCCGGGTATTTCGAATTCTTTTGTAAAGTCTTTTTCAAAAACTTCGTATCTGTCGCCGAGATACCACACGCCCAGAAAAATCGACAGCGCGATTATGAATGAAAGTATCGCCGTGAGCGAAATAAACAGTTTTTTGCGTTTCATAGCTTTATTTTACCAAACCCTGTAAAAAAATGCAATTATTATTTAAGTATTAAGCCGCCGCAGACGGCAATCTGCGGCGGCAAAGTTCAATTTATTCGAAGATATAAGCAATTTAATTGCGGTCAGCCGAAAATTCCTTTTAAAATCAGACCGAAAATAAAGGTGGCGGCGGCGCCTATAAACGCAAGTACAATCCTGAAAGTTATATCGCGTTGTTTCTGTTTTGCGCTGCGCTTAAAATTAAAACCCGTTTCTTTTAAGTTGATTACGTACATTTTTTCGCCCTTTCTTTCCGAAGTTATAAGGTCGAAATATCCGTCGCATTTCAAATCGTTTAAAATACCGTCGATAACGTCGGGGCTGTATTTCCGTTTCGCGGGCAGTACGGACAGAATGTCAAGCGGTGAAATAAGGCAACCTTCCGTTCCGTCGCAAAGACTGTAAACGGCGGACATAACTTCGTTTTCGCTTCTGGAAAGCATTTTTTACACCAGCGCAAAAATAAGCGAAATTATTAGGCTGCCCAACATACCGCCGAAAAAGGCGGAAGCAAACGTAAAGTTGAAATTAAACTTCCGTCCCGAGTCTTCTTTTATTTCTTCCCGTTCGGGTTCTTCTTCAATAAACTCTTTAAGGGGAGCAATGCAAAAAAGGTCGCCGCGCGAATATTTAACGTCTATATAGCCGCCTTCTTTCAGGCTGGTCAGAGCCTTGTCAAGCATATCGCCGTTTTCGTCGCCGTCGGGGAAACAATCGTAAAATTCTTCTTCGGCAATAACAACGTACCGCCCGTTAGGGCTCAAACCGTTTATTTTGTCGAGTACCGCACCGCAAATTCTGTCCATTTACAATAATAATGGTAAAATTTAACGGTTTTTATACCTGAAATCAGTTAAATTGCAGCCCAGATTATTCCGCCGATAAACACGGCGACGGGCAAGGCAAGGGAAACGTAGGAACAGATTATAATGATTTTAAGCTGTTTGAAGTTGTTTTTCTTTTTCTGAACGTTTGCAAAAGTCAACGCGCCCAACGCAAGCAGGACGGAAGCTATTAAAAGATATATGCCCGCGGCGGAAAAAACCAGCGCGAAAATAAGGGTAACAAAAGCTGCCGCCGCAAGCCCCGCGCCCACGTAGGCGTAGGTTTTTCCCGTATACGGTATTTGCGGAAGTTCGTCTCTCTTTTTCATTTTGCGTTCTCCTTTAAAAGCTCTCTGTGCGCGTCGGGTTCGGCAAGCGCCGTTTTATAGTCGGTGTATATTACAAACCCCGCGTCCGTTTTGGGAGGTTTTTTAACAAATTTTTTTCTTGTATAGTCCACGGGGATTTTTGCTCCGTCCTTTCCGTCAGAGTAGTGCGCGCAAATTTCCGCCGCAACTTTAATAACCCCGTCCGGCACGTCCCGCCCGTCGGTTATGACAGCCACGTGCGAAGAGTGGTACTTCTGTGTATGCAACCATATATCTTCCTGCGAGAGTGATTTTGTAAGCCGTTCGTTCTGCAGGTTGTTGCGCCCCGCCAGAATTTTAAATCCGCCGTATTCAAAAGTTCTGTAAGGCGTATCGCTTTGTTTTTTGCTATTTGTCTTTACCGTCTTCAATAAACCGAGCTGAACCAGTTCTTCGGAAATTTCTTCAATATCCGGCGTCTCTTCCGCGACGTTCAGGTGCGCGGCAATGGATTTAAGATAGTCCAGTTTTTTGTCCGCCTGTTCTTTTTGAACGCTCACGTTCATATAGGTCCGCTTTAACTTCGCATATTTTTTATAATACTTTTGCGCGTTCTGCGACGGCGTAAGGGTAGCGTCCAGTTCTATTTTTATCTTTCCGCAGTCGGGGTCGTAATAGTTTACGCATTCTAAAATTTTCGCGCCGCGCTCCACGGCGTAAATATTGGCTGTAATGAGTTCGCCTTTGAGTTTGATTTTTTCCGCGCCTTCGCATTCGAGAAGTTTTGCGTTTATTTCCGCAAGACGTTTTTCGGTTTTTTTAATGCCGGCGCCCAACGCGCTTTCTGCTTTGGTCTTTGCTTCGAGAAAGGTTTGCTTTTTATAAAGGTACGAGTAGTAAGCCGCCTGCGCCTGCAAAACGGTAGGATAGCGCACTTGTTCATCTGAACAGGAGCGCACTTTAAAATCGTTCGGTTCGCCGTTAGAACAGGTCACGCAGGGGTCGGGCGTTTGTGTGTTCAGATATTCGTAAAGCCCCTGTGCGGTTAAATTGTTTTTAAGATATTCGACCGCTTCAAGAGCGGTGGCGTATGAAATTCCCCTGACGCCGTCCGCAATTGCTTTTACCCTGTCGCCGCCGCAATCCAGCACGCGTTTTAATCCGTTTATATCGGTTGGCGGAACTTTATCCTGCGGTTCTGGCAAGGCGTATTTAACCCCGCCGAGAATAAGCCGCTTTGTCCCGTCGCCCAAAGACGTGGTTTTAAGCGCGCCCGCAATAACTCCGTTTTCGCCGCAAAGCACGGCGTTGGAGTACTTGCCCATAATTTCAAAATACAGCCGCATTACGGACGAAGAAAAATCGGAAACGCATTTTAAATCGAAATAAATAATTCTTTCGCAGTCGGGTTGCGCCACGTCCGTAATTTCGGCGTTTTGCAGATGTTTTCTGAGAAGCATACAAAAATTGGGCGCGACCTTAGGCACGGGTTTTTCGTCGTTTGAAACGCTCAGTCTTGCCCCGCGTGCGGAAAGACAGGCGTCGAGTTTAAGATTGCCGTTTCGGGTGTATATAATAAATGTAAGCTCTTCGCGCGACGGCTGGATAATACGCGAAATTTTGCCGCCCGTAAGTTTTTCTTTCAGCTCTCTTACTATATATGAAATTGTAAACGCGTCCTGCGGCATTAAAATTTACCTTAACCTTGAAATTGCTATAAAAACTTATTAACCATTATAAAACAAAAAAAAACAAAAGTAAATTGATTAACCTTGCGGTAAAACGCTTTTCAAAATAAAACTATTGTGATAGAATACACTTTGTATAATTAAGTCAAACAGGAGATTAATAAACAATGAAGTATACGCAGACCGCCGGTGAAAAAAGTACAGTAAAACTTACCATTACTTTCACCGAAGAAGAGTGGCAGGAAGCGCTTAACAAGTCCTACGCAAGAGTAAGGGGCAAGTATTCCGTTCCAGGATTCAGAAAGGGCAAAGTACCCAAACCCGTGCTTGAAACTTACTACGGAAAGGGCGTTTTGTACGAAGAAGCGTTCAACGTCCTTTATTCCGAACATTACGGAAACATTCTTGAAAAAGAAAAGGAAAATTTCACCGCCGTCGGCGAACCTTCTCTGGAAGTGGAAGACCTGACGGAAGGCAAGGGCGTTGTGCTTGGCGCGATTGTTCCCGTGAAGCCCGAAATTACTCTTGAAAAATATACCGGTTTAAAAATACAGAAGTTTGAATATAATGTAACCGACGCCGAAGTAGAAAAAGAAGTTGAAAAGATACTTCAAAGCGGCGCGCAGAAAGTAGAAGTTTCCGACAGGGCCTGCAAAACGGGCGATTTGGTAAATATCGACTTTTCGGGCAGCGTTGACGGTGAAAAGTTCCCCGGCGGCACGGCGGACGACTATAATCTCGAACTCGGAAGCGGCTCGTTCATTCCCGGCTTCGAAGAAGGCGTCGTAGGTATGAAGATTGGCGATACAAGGGATATAAACGTCAAGTTCCCCGAAGATTACCAGGCAGAAAACCTTAAAGGCAAGGATGCGGTATTCAACATTGTGCTTCACAAGATTACCGAAAACAAACTTCCCGAACTTACAGACGAATACGTAAAATCTCACTCGCAGTCCGCAACGGTTGAAGAGTACAAGAAATCCGTGCGTTCCCGCCTTGAAAAGAGCGCGGAAAACAAGGGCAGGGACGAGACCGAAAACAGCATTATAAACGAAATTGCCAAGGGCGCGAAAGCGGAAATTCCCGACGCAATGATTGAAAGCGAAATTGACAGGCTGGTGCAGGATTTCAGCTACCGCCTTATGTATCAGGGTCTTAAACTTGACGACTATCTTAAATATATGGAACTTTCAATGCAGGACTTCCGCGCGCAGTACAAAGAACAGGCGGAACACAGGGTTTTAAGCCAGCTTGTAGTTGATAAAATCGTCAAGAGCGAAAAATTCACAGCCGAAGACAAAGAAGTCGAAGCAAAGATTGAAGAACAGGCTAAATCGGTTGAAAAGACTGTTGCCGAATATAAAAAGGGTATGGATCCCAGACAGCTCGACTACATTAAAAACGACATTATAATAACCAAAATGTTTGACTTCCTTAAAGCCAATAATGAAATGTACGGCGGAGAAGTTAAAAAGACGCCCGCTAAAAAAGCGGCGGCAAAATCAGAACAGTCCAAGGCTGAGACGGAGAAAAAAGCTCCCGCAAAAAAGCCCGCGGCTAAAAAAGAATAATCTCAGGAGATTAATTTATGGAACGTAGCGCATTAGTGCCTTATATTGTAGAACAGACTTCCCGCGGGGAGCGTTCGTATGACATTTACAGCCGTCTGTTGGAAGACAGAATTATATTTTTGAGCGGCGAAATAGACGACGCGGTTGCAAACACCGTGGTTGCCCAGCTTATTTACCTTGAAGCGAAAGACCCCCAGAAGGATATTTCACTGTACATCAACAGCCCCGGCGGCTCGGTTTCGGCGGGACTTGCGATTTACGATACAATGAACTATATCAAGTGCGACGTGTCCACCATCTGTATCGGTATGGCGGCTTCGATGGGCGCTTTCCTGCTGTCCAGCGGCGCAAGGGGTAAGAGATACGCACTGCCCAACAGCGAAATTATGATTCACCAGCCCTTGGGCGGCGCGCAGGGTCAGGCAAGCGATATTAAAATCGCCGCCGAGCATATTCTGAGAACCAAGCAGAAACTGAATACCATTCTTGCCCAGAATTCGGGCAGACCGCTTTCGGAAATAGAGCGCGATACGGACAGGGATAATTACCTTTCCGCACAGCAGGCGCAGGAATACGGTCTTATAGACAAAGTTTTTTATAAGAGATAATATTTTACCGAATTTTTGCAGAATAATCTGTAAATAAATAATTTATATCGATAACGCCGTGAATGCCGTTAAGCGTTTTCACGGTATAACGTTCCGCTACAAAATTTTGCGCGGCAAAAGATTTGGGCGAAAGGAGTTTTTTTGAAAGAAAAGAGATTTTGTTCTTTTTGCGGTAAAACCGAAGATAAGGTTAAAAGGCTTATTTCGGGGCAGGACGGCGCGTGCATATGCGATGAGTGCGTTGAAATCTGCGGCGATATGGTTAAAGATCTGGCAGGAACGGATATTGAACCCGTTCCCCTTAAAAAGCCCGCCGAGATAAAGGAAGAACTGGATAAGTATATCGTCGGTCAGAACGAAGCGAAAAAAGTGCTGTCCGTCGCGGTGTATAACCATTACAAACGCATCAACAACCTTGCAAGCGGCGTAAAAGACGACAACGAAGTGGAAATTGAAAAGAGCAACATTCTGCTTTTGGGACCTACCGGTTGCGGAAAAACCTTGCTGGCAAGGACGCTGGCAAGAATTTTAAACGTGCCTTTCGCATCGTCGGACGCAACCACATTGACCGAAGCGGGCTACGTGGGCGAAGACGTTGAAAATATTTTGCTCAAATTGATTCAGAACGCGGATTACGACATCGAAAAAGCCCAGCGCGGAATTATTTATATCGACGAAATAGACAAAATCGCAAGAAAGAGCGAAAACGTTTCAATCACCCGCGACGTATCGGGCGAAGGCGTACAGCAGGCGCTTTTGAAAATTATAGAAAGCACCGTCGCTAACGTTCCACCGCAGGGCGGCAGAAAGCACCCCCAGCAGGAGTGCCTGAGAATAGATACGACCAACATTTTGTTCATATGCGGCGGCGCGTTCGTCGGACTTGACAAAATAGTGCAAAAGCGCAAGGACAGCAAGTCTTTGGGCTTCGGCGGTACTGTCAAGGGCAACGAAGAAAACGTTTACGAAATGCTTGCGGACGTAAAGCCGCAGGATCTGACGGGTTTCGGGCTTATTCCCGAATTTGTCGGGCGCGTACCCATAGTGGTGAGTTTGCACCCTTTGAACGAAGAAGCGCTTGTAAACATTCTTACCCAGCCCAAAAACGCCATTATTAAACAGTACCAGAAACTTATCGCTATGGACGGCGTTAAACTTACGGTTGAAGACGGCGCCGTGCGTGAAATCGCAAACACGGCTATCCGCTTAAAGACAGGCGCAAGGGGATTGAGAACCATTATCGAAAGTTTTATGACTTCCGTTATGTACAAAATTCCGTCCGAGAAGAACGTAAAGGAAGTCGTGGTTACAAAAGAATGCGTAACGGATAAAGCCGAACCCAGAATAATTTATAAGGAAACGGCTTAAAACGTAAAATTACTTTTAACGCGCCAAATGTGCCCAAACAGCGCATTTGGCGTTTATTTTAAGGGAGATATTATGGCTAATTTACACGAGTTTCCGCTTCTTGCCCTGCGCGGCAGGGTGGTTTTCCCCAATACCACTATGTCGTTTGACGTAGGCAGGTTGGTGTCTTTGACCGCCGTCAAACTGGCGTCGGAAAAGGATTCGCGGCTTTTGGTATGTACCCAAAAGGCGCAGGACAAGGAAGATATAGACGAAAACGACCTTTACGAAACGGGAACGGTAGTAAAAATACGGCAGATTACAAGACTTCCGGGGAACACTATAAGAATTTCGGTGGAAGGGCTTTACCGCGCCCGCGCAAAACAGATTTTCAAGGAGAAAGAGAGTTTTATCTGCGTGGCGGAAGAAATTACGCCCGTACACGGCGACGTTGCGCTTGAAGAAGCCTATTTCAGAACCGCGAAGGAAATTCTGAAGGACGTAACTTCGGACAACCGCTTTGCAAAGGAAACTTTAAACGCGCTCGAAAGGTGTACCGACCCCGACGAATTCGTTAATATTGCGGCTAATTATATGCAGATACGCGTAGACCAGAAGCAGGAGCTTTTGGAGTGCGAACGCACTGCGGACAGGCTTAAACTGTGCGACAGGTATCTGAATTACGAACTTGAAATCAGCCGTTTAGAGCGCAAAATAGGCGCTGTAGTAAGGCAGAATATAGAAAAAAACCAGAAAGAATATTATCTCCGTGAACAGTTGCGGGCAATTCATTCGGAACTTGGCGACGATGGCGAAGAAAAGGACGAGTTGGAGCAGAAAATAAAGGAAAAGGGACTGCCGCCCGAAGTGGAAGAAAAGGCTTTGAAAGAGCTTTCGAGAATGTCGCGGATGCAGTCGTCTTCCCCCGAGTACAACGTTCTGCGCCTGTATATCGACTGGATTTTAGATTTGCCCTGGAAAGAGCAGACCGCCGACACCGAACTTTTGTCGGACGCGGTAAAAATACTGAACGAAGACCACTACGGTCTTGAAAAGATAAAGGAGCGCATAACAGAATACCTTGCCGTGTTAAAGCGCACGGACGGTGCAAACGCGCCCATACTCTGTTTTGTCGGTCCACCGGGGGTGGGCAAGACTTCAATCGCGTCGTCTATCGCAAGAAGCCTTGGTAGAAAATTTGTAAGAATGAGCCTTGGCGGCGTAAAGGACGAAGCGGAAATCCGCGGGCACAGAAAGACGTACGTGGGTTCTATGCCGGGGCGCATTATTACGAGTATGAAAAAAGCGGGTTCGGTAAATCCCGTGTTTCTTCTGGACGAAGTTGATAAAATTTCTTCCGACCTGCGCGGCGACCCCGCAGGCGCGCTTTTGGAAGTTCTGGACCCTGCGCAAAACGGAACTTTTGTAGACAGGTATATAGAAGTGCCGTACGATTTAAGCAAAGTGCTTTTTGTAACCACAGCCAACACGCTTGATACAATCCCCGCGCCCCTTCTGGACAGAATGGAAATTATCGAACTCGGCGGCTACACTTCCGAAGAGAAAAAGGAGATAGCAAAACGCTATCTCGTCCCCAAAAAGCAGGCGGCAAACGGCTTAAAAAAGGAAGAGTTTTCAATCACCGCGGGTGCGGTTGAAGCATTGATTGACGGATACACTCTTGAAGCGGGCGTGCGTAATTTGGAGCGTATGATTGACGCGGTCTGCCGCAAAGCCGCGGTAAAACTTTCGGGCGGCAATGCGGAAAAGGTTTCGGTCACAGCTAAGAATTTAGCAGACTTGATAGGCGCAAAAAGGTACGAACGCGACGGCGGCGCGCTTACGGGCGACGAAGTGGGCGCGGCGACCGGTCTTGCCTGGACTGCTGTCGGCGGCACTACGCTCACGATAGAAGTTTCCGCAATGCACGGCAAGGGCGATATTCTGCTCACGGGCAAGCTGGGCGACGTTATGAAAGAGAGCGCAAGGGCGGCGATAAGTTATATCCGCTCCAACAGCGAAAGTTACGGCATAGACGTTTCCGTGTTCGAAAGTACGGATATTCACATTCACGTACCCGAAGGCGCAACGCCCAAGGACGGACCGAGCGCGGGAATAACCATGGCGACGGCTATCCTTTCGGCGTTCACTAAAAAACCCGTTAAAAAATCCGTTGCCATGACGGGTGAAATTACCCTTCGCGGAAAAGTTCTGCCGATAGGCGGACTTAAAGAAAAGGCGCTTGCCGCATACCGCAAAGGCATTCACGATATAATTATCCCCGCGGACAACCAAAAGGACTTGGAAGAAATTCCCGAAGCGGTGCGCGGCAGTATTAACTTTATTCCCGTAACCGAAGTGGACACCGTGTTTAAAAGCGCTATCATAGGCATTTAAGCCGAGCGTAAATTTTTTCTTGCGGGTTTGTTGCGATAGGAGGAATGTGTCCGGGAATTGGCGCAAGGGAAAGAAAGATGGAAGAATTAATTTTAAAATTTTCAAACGCGCAATTTATTATAAGCGCGGCGGACAAATCGCAGTTTGTAAAGAGCGAAAAGCCGATAATTGCCGTTTGCGGCAAATCCAACGTGGGCAAATCAAGTTTTATAAATATGCTTGCGGGCAGGAAAAAACTTGCAAAAGTTTCAAAAGACCCCGGCAGGACGCGGCTTGTGAATTATTTCGACTTCGGTGAATTTATTCTTGCCGATTTGCCCGGTTACGGCTATGCAAGCGTTTCCAAGCAGGAAAAACTGAAATGGGCGCATCTGTTGGAAACCTTTTTCGCCGAACGTTGCGCAGACCACGTATTTGCGCTGTGCGACATACGCCATAAACCGACCGCGGACGATTTGCAGATGGCGGAGTATTTATACTATAATTTAATTCCGTTTACGGTTATCGCAACCAAAGCGGACAAACTTTCGCGCGCACAGATTGCAAAAAGTGTGCAGACTGTGGCAACTGCTTACAAATGCGGCGCGGGCGACGTTCTGGCAACTTCGTCGGAAACAAGACAGGGGCTTGACAAAGTACATAGCAAAATAGACTCTGTTTTGGAAATCTTCAAAAACCAATCAAAAAACCTTCCTTAAAAAAAGGGAAGGCTTTTTTATTTTTAATCGGGTTTTAAATTTAAACGCAAATAATATTATCGCAAGCACGGCGGCGATTTTTTTATTAATGCTTGCAATATATACCAATGTATTGTATAATTAGTTAAATAATATTTTGCCGTATTGTACGCTTTATTTTGCAGGACGTCAGCGCGGTTATAAATGCGGTTTAAAGCCGTTTCGGAGAATATATGAAATTTGATTATTTGGTTGTCGGGGCGGGATTATTCGGCGCGGTGTTCGCGCACGAAGCAAAAAAGTGCGGCAAGTCCGTTCTGGTTATAGATAAGCGTCCAAATGTCGGCGGCAATGTTTATACCGAATGTGTCGAAGGTATAAACGTGCATAAGTACGGCGCGCATATTTTTCACACCAACGACAAACGCATATGGGAGTTTGTAAACGCATTTGCCGTGTTTAACCGTTATACAAATTCTCCTGTCGCAAATTACTGCGGCGAGCTGTATTCGCTGCCCTTCAATATGTACACGTTCAATAAAATGTGGGGGGTGGTTACGCCCGAAGAAGCCGAAGCCAAAATCAGTGAACAGCGCGAAGCGGCAGGCATTAAGGAACCGAAAAATCTTGAAGAGCAGGCTATTTCGCTTGTGGGTCGGGATATTTACGAAAAACTTATAAAGGGCTATACAGAAAAGCAGTGGGGCAGAGATTGCAAAGACCTTCCCGCGTTCATAATAAAAAGATTGCCCGTTCGCCTGACTTTCGACAATAATTATTTTAACGCTCTGTATCAGGGCATACCGGTCGGCGGATATACAAAAATGGTTGAAAAAATGCTTTCGGGCATTGAAGTGCGACTTAATTGCGACTATCTTGAAAATAAGCACGGGCTTGACGCCTTGGCAGAAAAGACCGTTTATACTGGACCTGTTGACGCTTATTTCGGATATAAGCTGGGCACGCTGGAATACCGTTCGGTACGGTTTGAAAACGAAGTTCTGGACAAGCCTAATTTTCAGGGTAACGCCGTTGTCAACTATACCGACAGGGAAACGCCTTTTACGAGAATTATAGAACATAAGTGGTTTGAATTCGGAACCCAGCCCAAAACGGTAATAAGCAGAGAGTACAGTTCCGAATGGAAACCGGGCGACGAGCCTTATTATCCTGTAAACGACGATAAAAACGGTCAACTTTACGCGCAGTACAAAAGTCTTGCCCAAAAGGAAAAAAATGTAATTTTTGGCGGCAGACTGGGGGAATACAAGTACTACGATATGGACGCGGTGATTGCTTCCGCGCTGGATTTATGCGGTAAAGAATTAGGTTGATTTTTGCATAGGAGAGAATATGAAACTGCTTATAATGTCGGATATACACGGAAATATCAGCGCGCTGGATGCGGTTCTTTCCGACGTCAGAGATAAAAAAATAGACGCCTGCGCCCTGCTTGGCGATTTGATAGATTACGGAATGCACTCTAACGAAGTTATTGAAAGAATAAAAAATTTTCCCTGTCCCGTACTCTGCAACATATGGGGAAACCACGAGTCTTCGATTATGCGGGACGAATACGAAAGATTTTCTTCCGAACGCGGCAGGCAGTGCGCAAAATATACCAAAAGCGTTCTCAATAAAACTTCGTTGTCCTATCTTGAAAATATGGAAAAGAACGGCAAGTACGAGTTCGAAACAGAAGGGAAGCGCTTTCTTGCCGTTCACGGCAGCTTAAAAGACAACTTCTGGAAAAGCATAGATACGGATAGCGATTTTTCCTGTTACAGCGCATACGATTACGTTTTATCCGGACATTCGCACCTTCCGCACTATTTTGAAAAATACTACGCGTGCGAAAATCCCGAAACCCGCAACAGAAAGAAGACGGTATTTATAAACCCGGGTTCGGTAGGTCAGCCAAGAAATCTGAATTCCTGTTCGCAGTACGCGATACTCGATACCGCCAACGAAGAGATTGTTTTGAAAAAAGTTTATTACGATATTTTAAAAGAGCAGCAAGCCTACAACGGGCAGGTTGACGAATTTTACAGGATGAGATTAACGCAAGGGATTTAAGATGAAAGTTTTGATAATTACGGTTGCAGGCAGTTCTACGCGGTTCAGCCGTTCCATAGGCAAAGAGTGCCTTAAATGCATTTATTACGAAGAAGATTTTACGCAGTCGTTACTGTATAAGACGGTTTACAGGGACTTGTCTTTCGATAAATACGTTATAGTGGGCGGCTATAAATTTGACGAGTTGAAGCGGGCGGTAGACCTTTATCTGCAATCCGTTAAAGATAAAATAGTTCTTATTAACAATGAAAAATATGCCGAATACGGTTCTGGTTACAGTCTTTATCTCGGTTTGCAATACGTTGTTGACGGCGAATTTGACGAAGTTGTGTTTGCCGAAGGCGATTTGTGGGTGGACGGCGAAAGTTTTGCCGCCGTGCTTAATTCGCCGCAAGACGTAATCACATTTAACAGGGACACGATTGACGCGCTTAAATCGGTGGTGTTTTACTTCGATAAAGATAATTACGTACACTATCTCTACGATATGGCGCACAACAGCCTTGAAATAAAAGAGCCGTTTTTATCCGTTTACAACTCGGGTCAGATTTGGAAATTCAAGCATATTCAGCGTGTTAAAGATGCGTTTTATTCTCTCGGCGGGGATAAATGGCAGGGTACGAATCTGGTGTTTATACAAAAGTATTTCGGCGAAATTAAAAACGGCGGGTTCGAATTGGTAGAGATGAAAAAGTGGTTTAACTGCAATACGGTATCTGATTTCAGAAAAATAGGAGATATATAAAATGGTTTCGACAGAAGAAAAACTCAATTTGTTGAAGGGTCGGCTTAAAACGGGAAAAGCGAAGATAATGATAATGGGGCTGGGCAGCGTCGGGTGTTATCTTCTGGATTATCTTCTTTCGTGCGGCGACATGAATATGGAAATTACTGTCGTTGGAAGAAACGAAGAAAAAATGCAGTCGGACGTAAACATTGTTAAAGTCGCGTCTCTTATCAGGGGACAGAATAAGTCCTGCGTGAAAATCGTGCATGGCGTGGATTTTAACGAAGTTGCCGATATCGAAAAATGCATACGCGACAACCGCCCCGATATCATAGTAAACAGCAGCAGGGCTTACTCCGGCTTGAAATACGGAAGTATATCGTGGAAAAATATAAGAGCTTACGGTATATGGACGCCGCTGTCTATAAAGTATATCAAAAACATAATGCAGGCGTACGAAAATGCGGGAAGCGACGCTATCGTCATAAACACTTCCTATTCGGACGCGGTAATCCCCTGGCTTAAAACCGCGGGCAGGGCATATCCCGATTTCGGAAGCGGTAACGTAAATCATCTGATACCGCGCATAAAGTTAGCTGCCGCCGCGCAGTGCGGTATCAGCGATTACTGGAATATAGACGTAACTTACGCCACGGCGCACTTTCACGACGTTGTAATAAGCAAAGAAGGGCAGGTTGAAGGGGTCGAGCAGCTTATTTCTATCGAATACGGCGGCAAGCCTTTAAACGTCGATTTGACAAAAATCTTCGCAGAGTGTAAAATTGCAATGCCGGTTGACGCAAAGCGCAATATGATGAACGCTTCAAGCAATTTCGAAATAATAAAGGCTATTTTGCTGGCGGTGCGCGAAAATAAAAGAGTAAAATTGCACTGCCCCGGCGTGTTCGGCGAAATTGGCGGCTATCCCGTAATTATCGACGGCAGTCGGGACAAGGTAAAAACTTATATCGACGAAAGCAAGTTCAATCTTGAACAAATGCGTAAAAAGAACAGGCAGTCTATATATCTCGACGGTATAGAAAAAGTTGAAAACGGAACGCTTACCTACACTGACGAGCTTATTGAAAAGGTTAAAAACGTTTTCGGCGTCGGGCTTGTGAAAAACGTGCCCTTTGACAAAATAGGGCAGACTGCGGAATTTATCGTTAAAGAAATCATTGAAAAATATAAGGACAGATAACATATGAAAAAAGTATATACCTGCTTTTGCACGGATATAATTCATGAAGGACATTTAAACATTATCAACAAAGCGCAAAAGTACGGGGAAGTGTACGTTGGCGTTCTGACCGACGAAGCTATGGTAAAATTCAACCGTTTTCCCACTCTCGATTTCAAAGAAAGGGTTCAGCTTGTCAAAAATCTTAAAGGCGTGAAAGAAGTTGTTATTCAGGACGAAATTATGTACGATAAGGTAATAGATAAATTGCGCCCCGACTACGTAATTCACGGCGACAATTGGCTGCAAGGAAATATGAAAGTCATACGCGACAACGTTGAAAAACTGCTTTCCGCTTACGGCGGCGAAATTATAGACGTGCCTTATACCTATAACGAAAACGTTAAAAGGCTTGACGCGCAGATAAAAGAAAAGTTGTCTATGCCGGAGTACAGAAGAAAGAGATTGAGACAGCTTATCAAACTTCGTCCCATTGTAAAAACGATAGAAGTACACAGCGGACTTACGGGTCTGATAGCCGAAAAGACGGTTGTTGAACACAACGGCGAATTTGACCAGTTTGACGCAATGTGGGTAAGCTCGCTTTGCGACTCTACCGCAAAAGGCAAGCCCGATATAGAACTTGTTGATATGACTTCGCGTTTCAGGACCATTGACGACGTAATGGAAGTCACCACAAAACCCATAATTTTCGACGGGGATACGGGCGGACTGACAGAACACTTTGTGTATACCGTGCGCTCGCTTGAACGTATGGGCGTTTCCGCGGTAATTATAGAAGATAAAACAGGATTAAAAAAGAACTCGCTTTTCGGCACCGACGTGGTTCAGACGCAGGACAGTATAGAGCATTTCTGCGAAAAAATCAGCGCGGGCAAAAAAATTCAGCTCACAGACGATTTTATGATTATCGCAAGAATCGAAAGTCTGATTTTAAACATGGGTATGGACGACGCAATGGCGCGCGCCCGCGCATACGTAAAAGCGGGAGCAGACGGCATTATGATACATTCCAGACGTAAAGACCCTGACGAAATTCTGGAATTCTGCCGCCTGTTCCGAAAAGAAGACAAAAATACGCCCATCGTTGTCGTACCGTCGTCATTTAACAGCATAACCGAAAGCGAACTTGCCGCCGCCGGCGTAAACATAGTAATTTACGCCAACCAGCTTACAAGAAGTGCGTTCCCCGCTATGGAGCAGACGGCAAAGGATATCCTGAAATATCACAGGGCGCAGGAAGTGGACTCGCGTCTTCTTCCCATAAAGGATATTATCTCGCTCATAGAAGAACTGTGATTCCAAGGAAAAGTTATGAAGATTGAAGAATTTGTAAAAGCGTTAAAGTGCGATTTTTTCTGCGGCGTACCCGATTCGCTGTTGAAATCCCTTTGCGACTATCTTATGAATACCTACGGAATAGACGGCAGCCGTCACATTATCGCCGCCAACGAAGGTAACTGCGTAGGCATTGCGGCGGGATACCACCTTGCAACCGGAAAAGTTCCCGTTATATATTTGCAGAACAGCGGCGAAGGCAATATTATCAATCCCGTAGCGTCGCTTATGAATGAAAAGGTGTACGCTATGCCCTGCCTTTTTATAGTTGGCTGGCGCGGAGAACCGGGCGTTCATGACGAGCCGCAGCATAAATTTCAGGGCGAAATAACCGTGAAGCTGTTAAACGATATGGATATAGAAACATTCGTTATAGACAGTTCGACAACTTTGCAGGAAGTGGAAGAAGCGTTAAACCGTTGGGACGGTTTATTTAAAAATGGCAAGCAGGCGGCGTTTGTTATCAGAAAAGGCTCGTTTGAATACGGTGAAAAAGTCGATTATTCCAATGCAAACGAAATGCCGCGCGAAGAGATTGTAAAGCATATCGTAAACGTCAGCGGCGAAGACCCTATAATTTCGACTACGGGCAAGGCTTCGAGAGAGCTGTTCGAAATAAGGGAAGCAAACGCACAGGGGCACTGTTACGATTTTTTAACGGTTGGGTCTATGGGGCACAGTTCTTCTATTGCGCTCGGAATTGCGTTGAATAAGCCCGCGCAAAAAATATGGTGCATAGACGGCGACGGTGCGGTTTTAATGCATATGGGAGCAATGGCTGTCATAGGCGCAAACCGCCCCGCAAACCTTGTTCATATAGTAATCAACAACGGTTCGCACGAGACTGTCGGCGGTATGCCCACGGTTGCGGCGAAAATAAATCTCCCCGAAATTGCCAAAGCCTGCGGCTATGTCGAAATTCTGAAAGCCGAAAATTTCCGGAGTCTTGACGAAGCGCTGGACAAGGCTAAGCGCAATAACGTGCTTACGTTTATAGAAGTGAAAAGCTCGGTTGCTTCAAGAAAAGATTTGGGCAGACCTACCACAACCGCGCTTGACAATAAAAACGATTTTATGAATTACTTAAAGACAATTTGATTATAAATGGGCGGCGGTTTTGTAAACCGCCGCCCATTTATAACCGCATTTTATTATAAAAAATTTTTTTAAATATGACAGTTTTGGCATATTTAATATGTTATAATACGGTAAATATTTAAATACATATAAAAAACTCTTCCCTAAAGGAAGAGTTGTACCGCACAATGCGATCAGATGATTAGGAAAATTCTTTATTTGAACTTGCCTTGTTGTTTTGTAATTGAATTATATAACGTTTATTTGAAATTGTCAACTGAAAAATGAAAATTAAGAGAGGGACTAATGAAAAATTTTTATTTGGGAATGGATATCGGCACCGATTCTGTCGGTATGGCGTGTACAGACGGCGATTACCGGCTTTTGCGTGCAAAGGGAAAAGACTGTTGGGCGGTCAGATTATTTGAAGAAGGTTCCACGGCGCAAATCAGGCGTACGTTCAGGGTGGCGCGCCGCAGAATTGAGCGGAGAAAGCAGCGTATAGGTTTTTTGCAGGCGCTTTTTGAAGAGTTTATAGACGATAAAAATTTTTTTCTGCGGCTGAACAACAGCGCATATTTTACAGACGATAAGGCGGAAATTCTCGGCGGCGATAAAAACAGTTTGTTTGCCGACAGCGCATACTGCGATAAAGATTATCACAGCGATTATCCCACAATTTATCATTTGCGTAATGATTTGCAAACAAAACCCGTTAAAGATTTAAGACTCTATTATCTCGCGCTTCACCACATAATCAAGTATCGCGGACATTTTTTGTTTGACGGGGGATTGGACAGCGTTCGGGATATACGCCGTTTATTTGACGAACTCAACGCGGTCTGTGAAGATCTCTATGGTGGATACGACGGTTTTCCTGTATTCGACAGGCAGTTTGTGGACAGTGCTAAAACCGTTCTTACGGACGGTAAGACGGGACTCAGGGATAAGCAGAGTTCTCTTGAAGCGCTTTTCGGTAAAGATTCGCAGACAAAGGAAATTATTAAAGGTATTACCGGCGGTAAGCTGTCACCCAAAGTTTTGTTCGGCGATGAGTATACGCAAAAATCTTTCTCGTTCAAAGATTTGACCGATGAAGCGTTTGACGCTATGCAGTCCGAATACGGCGACAATTACGCCCTGCTTGAAAAGATTAAGGCAATATACAGTTTTGTAGTGTTTGAAAAATTGTTTGAAGGTCAGCCCAACGTCTCGTCTGCAATGATTAAACTCTATGAAACGCATAAAAATGACCTTAAAATTTTAAAGCAATTTTTGCGCAACAACGCGGGCGAAGAGATTTACCGCAAATTTTTTAAAAGCGCGAAAGAAAAAGCAAACTATGTAAATTACGTCGGTTACACTAAAAAGGGCGGAGAAAAAATTAAGGTAAAATATTGTTCGGACAGCGATTTTTTTGCCGAGCTTAAAAAACTGATTTCCGGATTGGGAAGCGTAACAGATACGGAAACGCGCGACGTTATTTTACAAAAAATAAGCGACGGCGTATTTTTACCGAAAATATTACATTCGGACAACGGTCTGTTTCCAAATCAGGTAAATAAACAGGAACTTGACCGAATTGTAGAAAATATGGTTAAAGCCCACCCTGAAACGGCGAAAATTAAAAATAAAATTTCACAGGTCTTTCTGTTCAGGATACCATATTACGTGGGACCTTTGACCGGTAAAAACAGTTGGGTTGTCCGCACCGATGAAAAAATTACACCCTGGAATTTTGACGCCGCGGTAGACAAAGCTCAGAGTAATGAAAATTTTATGCGGCGCATGACGAATAAGTGTACTTATCTGCACGGCGAAGACGTGCTGCCGCAGGCTTCGGTATTTTATCAGAAATTTAACGTTTTAAATCAGTTGAACAAACTGAAAATCAACGATAAACCTATCTCTGTCGAACTCAAACAAAAATTATATGACGGTCTGTTTACATCAAATAACAGGGTAACCGACAGGTCGATAATTAACTTTCTTATAAGGGAAGGGGCTATTTCCGAGGCGGAAAAGTCCGAAGTGAAAATTACCGGCAAAGACGGCGATTTAAAGGCGAATATGGGTTCGTATATCCGTTTGAAACAGTTGTTGGGCGATTTTGTTGACAAAGATTTAATGCAGGGCGGAAACGTTTGCGAAAATATTATTCTTTGGCATACGCTCAATACGGATAAAAATATAGTTGAAAAACTTATTGAAAAAAATTACGGACATATCGAAGTAATAAGAGACAAGTTAAAAGAATTGAAAGGTCTGACCTTTCAAAAGTTCGGGAAACTGTCAATGAAATTTTTGACAGGACTTAAAGTCACCGACCCGTCGAAAGGGGAGAATTTGTCTATTCTCGACCTTTTATACCTGACCAATCAAAATCTTAATGAAATTCTTTTCAACGAAAAGTATAATTTTGAAGAAATAATAAAAAAAGAGAACGGGGAAGCGAGCGGGGAAATAACTTACGCGGATTTGGAAAATCTTTATGTGTCGCCCGCTGTCCGCCGCGGTATATGGCAGTCGTTGCGTATGGCGGATGAATACATTCAACATATCGGAAGAGTTCCCGATAAAATTTTTGTTGAAGTTACCCGTGAAGACGGCAAAAAAGGGGACGCCGGCAGGACCGTTTCAAGAAAGAACCGCCTGTTGGATTTATACAAAAATGTTGACGGCTATGAAGATATACGCAACGAACTGACGGCGGACGGCGTAACAGATCTCAGTCTCAGACAGGAAAGGTTATATCTGTATTTCAGGCAGTTGGGGCGGTGTATGTATTCCGGCGAGCGTATTGACCTTGCAAAGATAAATACAGATATGTACGACGTTGATCATATTTTGCCGCGCACCTATATAAAGGATGACAGCCTTGACAACAAAGCGCTTGTTTTGCGTAAAAAGAACGCGGAAAAACGCGATATATATCCGTTGCCGCAGGGTTTTACAAATGAAAGAGATTTCTGGAAAATGCTTAAGACAAAGGGGCTTATCGGCGACGTCACATATAGCAGGCTGACGCGTACGGAGCCGCTTGACGAAGAAGATTACGCAGGATTTATCAACCGTCAGAAAGTTATAACAGATCAGACTGCGAAAGCTGTCGCCGAACTCTTAAAGCGTAAATATCCCGATACTAAAATTGTTTACAGCAAGGCGAAAAACGTAAACGAATTTAAGAACAGGTTCGATTTGTTCAAATGCCGCGAAACCAACGATTTGCATCACGCAAGGGACGCATATCTGAATATTGTCGTCGGTAACGTTTTTGATACTTGTTTTTCTTCGCCTGTGTCAATGTTCCGCAACGACGGCGACAGCTGGCGCACATACAATTTGAAGACAATGTTTTTGCGCGACGTTGAAGGAGTTTGGGACGGCGATTCGTTGAATACGGTTAAATCGATATATAAGAAATGCAGTATGAGCGTTACGCGCTACGCGGTTTGCGGAAAGGGCGAGTTTTATAACCAGACCGTCTACGCCAAGAACGACAGCCATAGTAAGATTCCAAGAAAGGGCAACGGGGTTTTGAGCAACGTGCAAAGATACGGCGGGTACAGTGGGTTGACCACCGCATATTTCTCTGTCGTTGAGTCTGAAGGCAAAAAGGGTAAATTATTAAAGACCATTGAAGCCGTACCTGTACTTATTGACGTCCGGACGGCAGGCGACCAAAATCTCCTGAAAGAATATTTTGAGAGTAAAGGACTGAAAAATGCCAATATTCTCGTTCCGAAAATTAAAATTAATCAGTTGGTATCCTACAACGGTATGCCCGTTTATATTACGGGAATGTCGGAAGCGCAAATTTTAGTTCAGAATGCCGTCGAACTTTTCACCGATAATAAAACTGACGAATATGTAAAGGCGTTGACTGAATTTTACGAGAGATACAGCGCAAGGATTGATGAAGAGTGCGCCGAAGCATACATAATAAAAACGAACCGTATGGGAGAAATTAAACTTAAAATAGATAAAGAAAATAATATTGCGCTGTATAATTATCTTGTTAAAAAACTTGAAGACAAAGTTTACAGCGGAATAGGCTATTGCGCAACCTATAAAAAAATTCTTACCGACGGTCTGGATAAATTTAAGGGATTAGCGACAGCTAAACAGGTCAAAGTTCTGTTACAGGCTTTAAATTTTTTCCGTTGCAATGCGCTTCTTTCTGATTTGGAATTGATAGGCGGAAGTAAATATTGCGGTAAATTGCAGCCTTCAAAAAATATAACCGACGTTAATTTCAAGATAATTTATAAGTCGGCTTGCGGGTTAACGGTGAAAGAGCGCAAAGTCTGATATGGGGTTCAGGATAGTCGTTATAAATTCGCGGTGCAAACTTGAAACGCGGCTGAATTATCTCGTTGTACGCGGCGAAAGCGAAAAGAAAATTTATATTAACGAAATCAATACGCTGATAGTGCAAAGTACGGCGGTTTCGCTGACGGTTGCATTGCTGTCCGTATTGGCTGAAAACAATATAAAGGTTATTTTCTGTGATGAAAAGTGCAATCCCCAATCGGAAATAATTCCGTATTACGGTGCGCACAATACTACTAAAAAATATAAGTGGCAGTTTGGTTGGGATGAAGGGTTAAAACATAAAGTCTGGCGAAAAATAATAATTCAAAAAATTCTCAACCAATCTGCCCTGCTTGCAAAACTCGGTTTTGATAAAGAATCAAGAATGCTGTTGTCGTATGCTGATTGCGTTCAGGACGGAGATTTAAGTAACAGAGAAGGTCATGCCGCAAAGGTGTACTTTAACTGCGTTTTGCCTGACGGTATGTCACGGCACAGCGGCGGGTTTATCAACGGATGTTTGAATTACGGTTACGCCGTGCTGCTTTCCGCTTTTAACAGGGAAGTTGTTGCCTCCGGTTTGCTTACACAGTTGGGGGTCTGGCATGATAATGAGTTCAACGAATTCAATTTTTCATGCGATTTAATGGAGCCGCTGAGACCGGTAGTGGACGAAACTGCTCTGTCTTTAAAAGAGCAGGACGGGCAGTTCAAAAAGAAAATGGCAAATATTTTAAATTTTAATGCGGTTATAGACGGTACGCATACAACGCTTGACCTTGCTATACGCAAAATTGTAAGAAGCGTAATTTCTGCTTTTGAAAGCGGCGACGAGTCGCAAATTTGCTATCCGCAGGAAATACTTATAAATAATGAATTATAGATTTATGAGATTGTTAATATTTTTTGATTTACCTATGGAAACGTCAAAAAACCGCAGGGACTATACGGTGTTTCATAAGTACTTAATAAAAAACGGTTTTATTATGATGCAAAAATCCGTTTATTCCAAACTGGTTATCAATGGCGTAACAAGCCAGACGGTCAAAGAGCGCGTAAGCAGAAATTTGCCGCCGGACGGAATCGTTGAATTGCTGGAAGTAACAGAAAACCAATTTTCAAGGATAGATTATCTGGTCGGCGAAAAGCAAAGCGCGGTTGTAGAGAGTATGGACAGGCTGATAGAATTATGAAAATTTCGAGCGTGCGTCTGGAAACGCAGATTGAATTGGACGTGTCAAGACCGTTTTTACTTTGTATCGAGAATCCTAAAGAATACTTTAAAACGGTTAACGAGTTTATAAATGCGTTTAACGGAGATATTTCCGAGTATACTTTTTGGAACGGAGATAAACAGGTCAATGCGGAAAAAGTTGCGGAATTATTGACAGATATGTTTTCTTTCGGATTAGCGGACAAAAAAATTATAAATTTACTATATAAGCAATTGCTTAATAATTTTAACGAAGGAAAGTTAATTTCCGAATTTCAGAAAGTAAAGACCGTGAGCGAGTGTTTTTTATCGGAATTATGCGAAACGGAAGATTTTGCTTTGACATACAGTGAAATTACATTGGACGCTCTGTTGAAAGCGGTAAATGTAAAGCCTGAAGAAAATTATGAAACGCTGCTTGAAAAAATTATTTGCTATTTAAATATTTTTATCGAGTTAAAGGGTATCAGCTGTTTTGTATTTGTCGGGCTTAAAAGCGTTTTAAGCGATGAAGATTTGCATTTATTATACCGTCATTGCGGCTTGCATAAGTTGTCGCTATTACTTATTGAATGCGGTAAAATCCGCCCGATACTTGAAGAAGAAAGGGCAATTATTATCACCGATGATTTATGTGAAATAGTTGAAAATTTTGGTTAATTATAGTAGTATTATGTTGCAAAGTTTGTTTAATGTGTTATTTACTATGCAACCGTATGGCAATACGTGCTTTTATTCCGCAATTTGAGGTTTGAGAGCTTTGTTGTTTTGTAAGTGACTAAAACACGCGCATTACGTTGCTTTTTCAACCGATTGTTTGAGAGCTTTGTTGTTTTGTAAGTGACTAAAACAATATTTACGCCTTGTATATGCTTGATTTTGTTTGAGAGCTTTGTTGTTTTGTAAGTGACTAAAACCGATATTGAAACATTGTACGACGCCGACGTGTTTGAGAGCTTTGTTGTTTTGTAAGTGACTAAAACTGCACCTTATAGGTTTAGGCGGTTTTATGCGTTTGAGAGCTTTGTTGTTTTGTAAGTGACTAAAACCCGAAAACAAGCGAATGCCCGCGTTTTGCAGTTTGAGAGCTTTGTTGTTTTGTAAGTGACTAAAACAAATATACATTTTTTCACCAAATACACCACGTTTGAGAGCTTTGTTGTTTTGTAAGTGACTAAAACTCGGCACTTGTTTCTATAAACTCGCCCGCGGTTTGAGAGCTTTGTTGTTTTGTAAGTGACTAAAACATAATCGCTACGGACAGCGTTTTGCCGTTTGTTTGAGAGCTTTGTTGTTTTGTAAGTGACTAAAACATTGCGATTGCGAGAGTTGTTTATCTGTACGTTTGAGAGCTTTGTTGTTTTGTAAGTGACTAAAACCACGGTATAAAATTCCGATAATGTCCCGCTGTTTGAGAGCTTTGTTGTTTTGTAAGTGACTAAAACGTCGCCGCGTGGATGGGCGGCAAGATAACAGTTTGAGAGCTTTGTTGTTTTGTAAGTGACTAAAACTTATACAAAGGTATTAAAATGGCATTTTCAGTTTGAGAGCTTTGTTGTTTTGTAAGTGACTAAAACTAAGGAGCTAATCCGTTTATGTCTATCTATGTTTGAGAGCTTTGTTGTTTTGTAAGTGACTAAAACAAGGCGTCGGATATACATACTTCGACTTATGTTTGAGAGCTTTGTTGTTTTGTAAGTGACTAAAACTCACACCCCCAGACAGAGTACCGATTTATTGTTTGAGAGCTTTGTTGTTTTGTAAGTGACTAAAACCGTTCCGCGCCGTGGTAGAGTGGGCAAGACGTTTGAGAGCTTTGTTGTTTTGTAAGTGACTAAAACTTCACCGTATGTATAAGTATCTTTATCTGCGTTTGAGAGCTTTGTTGTTTTGTAAGTGACTAAAACTGCGAGTTCGAAGACGATACCGAATACTATGTTTGAGAGCTTTGTTGTTTTGTAAGTGACTAAAACGCCCGAGGCGGTGGCGGTATGAGTAAAACAGTTTGAGAGCTTTGTTGTTTTGTAAGTGACTAAAACAGTTTTTGCCTCAAAAGTCGGCAAAGACCCGTTTGAGAGCTTTGTTGTTTTGTAAGTGACTAAAACGAAATGCGCATTGCCCACTCGCGAGAGTAAGTTTGAGAGCTTTGTTGTTTTGTAAGTGACTAAAACAATGTGTCAACCATACTCAGTATAATTATTGTTTGAGAGCTTTGTTGTTTTGTAAGTGACTAAAACGAGAGATTGTTTCATAGAATACACCTCAAAGTTTGAGAGCTTTGTTGTTTTGTAAGTGACTAAAACTTTGCACTATGTCATAGTAGCGGACTGTATGTTTGAGAGCTTTGTTGTTTTGTAAGTGACTAAAACTTCCATAGAAATTCATTTAACGGCGTTTTTGTTTGAGAGCTTTGTTGTTTTGTAAGTGACTAAAACTCGCAATATACCTTGTGTGTGGGGAACTGCGTTTGAGAGCTTTGTTGTTTTGTAAGTGACTAAAACTTTTTTGCTTTATTATTAACAAACGTAAAGGTTTGAGAGCTTTGTTGTTTTGTAAGTGACTAAAACTATAACACAAGATTACTAATGTCAAACACTGTTTGAGAGCTTTGTTGTTTTGTAAGTGACTAAAACAGACAGCGGGTTTTTAGAGTTGATAAATGAGTTTGAGAGCTTTGTTGTTTTGTAAGTGACTAAAACGCGTCCCCGTCGGTGAATTCGCGGCAATACGTTTGAGAGCTTTGTTGTTTTGTAAGTGACTAAAACCGAAAGCATTAAGAAGGGATTATGAATTTAGTTTGAGAGCTTTGTTGTTTTGTAAGTGACTAAAACACTTATCCCAACCCGTCTTCTGTTCTTCCGGTTTGAGAGCTTTGTTGTTTTGTAAGTGACTAAAACAAAAGCAGTAGCTTTTGTTGAGTAGCCAAAGTTTGAGAGCTTTGTTGTTTTGTAAGTGACTAAAACACGCCGCGGCGAATAACCGTTTAAAGGATAGTTTGAGAGCTTTGTTGTTTTGTAAGTGACTAAAACAGAAAAGATAAGTGGGTATTTTGTTTTTATGTTTGAGAGCTTTGTTGTTTTGTAAGTGACTAAAACAAATCAATCCGCCATCGACCCACAGCCCGAGTTTGAGAGCTTTGTTGTTTTGTAAGTGACTAAAACGTTTCAGGGCGAAGATAAAAGCGTACCCGAGTTTGAGAGCTTTGTTGTTTTGTAAGTGACTAAAACGTAAGCTGTAAGGTCTTTGCCGCCGGCTGGGTTTGAGAGCTTTGTTGTTTTGTAAGTGACTAAAACCGTCATTCAGATAGCCGAAAGCACCGACGGGTTTGAGAGCTTTGTTGTTTTGTAAGTGACTAAAACTAAATGGCTTAAAGAATTGAGAAATAAAAAGTTTGAGAGCTTTGTTGTTTTGTAAGTGATTAAAACACGGCAAGCATGACAAGAATCTTTTAAATTAAAGTTTAAGGAAATTATAATGATAACTGTTAAATGTTCGGATTGCCCGTACTGCCAATATACTAATGATTTTTTTATACGTTGGTGTAGTTATTGGAATAAAGTTGTGTATCTTACGGGCGGATGTTTAAAGGAAGATGAATATTAATTTTATGTGGGTAGCGGCGGTTGTTAAAACCGCCGCCCTTTAAAATTCTCTCAAAAATCGCTAAAAACCGCTAAAAACCGCATATATCGACAAATAACGGAATAAGTTTATAGTACGCGGATAAAGAAAACGCGTTAAAACTCTATTCAGGAGCCGGAAATGTGGGATTATATTACAGAAAGGGTTACAAGGGAGGCGGAATACATAATAGAAACACAGTCGACAGTCCGCAACGCGGCGCTGCACTTTTCCATAAGTAAGTCAACGGTGCATAAGGACGTGACCGAACGCCTTGAAAACATAGATAAAAAGTTGTTTTCAGACGTAAGGGAAGTACTGGACAAAAACCTGTCCGAGCGGCATATCCGCGGCGGTATAGCCACAAAAAATAAGTATCTTCATAAAAGCGTTACCTGAAATTAACAATTCTTTTATACTAATATTTATTTATATATTTGAAAAATTTTGGCAAGTGTGATATAATATACCCAATGAAGGGATTAATGGGAATTGACGTCGGCTCTACGACCGTTAAGATCGCGGTTCTCGACAGCAACAAAAATTTAATATATTCGTCCTACGTGCGCCATCTTTCGCGCGTGAAAGAGACGGTACTTTCGGAACTTAAAAAAGTTGCAGAAAAACTTGACGGAAGTTACTCGGTTTCTATAACGGGCAGTGCGGGACTGGGACTTTCACAGCGCAGCGGACTGAACTTCGTTCAAGAAGTTCAGGCTGCGTTTATTGCTATAAAAAAGCATTATCCCGACGCGGACGCGGCGGTGGAGCTGGGTGGCGAAGACGCGAAAATAATTTTTATAACCGGCGGAACCGAGCAGCGTATGAACGGAAGCTGCGCGGGCGGCACGGGCGCGTTTATAGACCAGATGGCGACTCTTTTGAACATAGACGCACCGAAGATGGACGAACTTGCTTTACAAGCTGAAAAGGTTTATCCCATAGCTTCGCGCTGCGGGGTATTTGCAAAATCGGACGTTCAGCCGCTGTTAAATCAGGGCGCCCGCAAAGAAGATATTGCCGCGTCAATCTTTCAGGCGGTAGTCGACCAGACGGTGTCCGGTCTTGCGCAGGGCAGAAAAATAAAGGGTAAAGTACTGTTTTTGGGCGGTCCTTTATTCTTTTTGAAGGGACTGCGCAAGGCGTTCGTTTCCACTTTGGGTTTGACAGACGAAAACGCGGTGTTCCCCGAAAACGCTCCCTGTTTTATGGCTGTCGGTGCGGCGCTGGCTTCATACGGCGTAAATGAAAAACCGCTTAAAGAAATTATTTCCGATATAGAAAACGCGGTAGAGAGCGACGATATAGTCACGGGCGAGCCGCTGTTTGCAAGCAGGGAAGAATACGCCGAATTTGTTAAGCGTCACCGCGCTACCGATCTGGAATTTGCCGACATCGAAAGCTATACCGGCGACTGTTATCTGGGTATAGACTCCGGTTCGACTACTACGAAACTGATAGTTATAACGCCCAACTGCCGTATACTCTACTCGCAGTATCTTTCCAACAAGGGACAGCCGCTGGACGTGGTAATTGAAAAGCTCAAAGATTTTTACGCTCTGAGCGGCGGCAAAACGATTATCCGCGCCGCTGCGGTTACCGGTTACGGCGAAGATTTAATAAAGAGCGCGCTCAAAGCGGATTTCGGCATAGTAGAAACGGTTGCACACTTTAAGGCGGCGTTGCACTTTAATCCTAAGGTCGATTTCATAATCGATATCGGCGGTCAGGATATAAAGTGTTTTAAAATCAAAAACGGCGCAATCGATTCTATAATGCTTAACGAAGCGTGTTCTTCGGGTTGCGGTTCGTTTATCCAGACCTTTGCAAAAGCAATGGGGATGGAAATAAATAAGTTTTCCGAACAGGGGCTGTATGCAAGACGTCCCGTAGAACTCGGTTCGCGCTGTACCGTGTTTATGAACAGCGCGGTAAAACAGGCACAGAAAGAAGGCGCGGGGGTGGACGATATTTCCGCGGGACTTTCTTCTTCAATAGTTAAAAACGCCATTTACAAGGTTATCCGCGCCAAGAGCGCGGACGATATCGGAGATAACATAGTCGTTCAGGGCGGTACGTTTTTGAACGACGCCGTTTTGCGTTCATTTGAAATAGAAACGGGTAAAAAAGTTATAAGACCGGGCATAGCGGGGCTTATGGGCGCGTTCGGCGCGGCGCTTTTCGCAATGGAAAATCCGCCCGAAAAGAGCACGGTTCTGGGCAGTGAAGAGCTTGAAAAATTTACATATATGTCCAAGTCGGCAAACTGTCGCGGCTGTACTTCAAACTGCCATATAAACGTAATAACTTTCGGCGACGGCAGAAAGTTTGTTTCCGGCAACAAGTGCGAAAAGGGCGCGGGGCTTAAACCTGCCTCCGACGAACTGGACATTTATGCTTATAAACAGCGGCGGCTTCTTGAATCGGTCGGTGGCGTTAAAGGTACGCGCGGCAAGGTCGGGCTACCGTTGCAGCTGGGTATGTACGAACAGCTCCCCGTATGGGCAGGCTTTTTCGAAACACTGGGCTTTGAAGTCGTGCTTTCCGAAAAGTCTTCCCGCGAGCTGTATTACAGGGGTCAGCATACGGTTGCTTCCGATACGGTTTGCTATCCCGCAAAATTAATGCACGGACATATTGAAAGTCTGCTGGACAGCGGCGTAGACTTCATTTTCCTTCCCTGCGAAAGTTATAATCTTGACGAACACTGTTCAACGAATCACTACAACTGCCCCGTAGTGGCATACTATCCCGAACTTTTAAAAGCCAATAACGAACGGCTTTCGGATGAAAATTTCATAATGCCGTATATCGATTTGAATATGACTAAAAACACGGTAATGAAACTTTACGGTATATTCAGAAAATACGGTGTTAAAAAGGGCGAAGTCAAAAAAGCTCTTAAAGAAGGTTTTGCGCGGCTGGAAAGATACCATGCGGACATCCGTAAAAAGGCGGACGAAATTCTGCAAAAGGCGGAAGAGCAGGGCAAACAGATTATTGTGCTTGCGGGCAGACCTTATCATATAGACAACGAAATAAATCATGCGATTAACAAACTTCTTACTTCTTTGAACCTTGCCGTTCTTTCCGAAGACAGCGTGTTTGAAAAATCCGAAAAAGTTGAAGTAAACGTGTTGAACCAGTGGACCTACCACGCCAGACTTTACCGTGCCGCGAACTTTGCGGGAAAGCGCAAAAATGTAAATCTCGTGCAGCTTGTTTCGTTTGGTTGCGGACTCGACGCGATTACCGCCGACGAAGTAAGGTCCATTATGGAAAAAAACGGTAAGCCGTATACGCAGATAAAAATCGACGAAATAAACAATCTCGGCGTTGTTAAAATAAGGCTTCGCAGTATGCTTGCGGCTATAGAGGAGACGGCTGAAAACAATGGCTGAAAGTAAGAAGACCGATTATAAAAACGACTATCCCGTGTGGGACAAGTCAATGAAAAGCACCCATAAAATTTTAATTCCCGATATGCTTCCTTGGCACTTTCTGATAATTCAGGAACTGTTGAAGATGGAAGGGTACGACGTTGAAATTCTTAAAAACGAATCCCGTGCGGTCATTGACGAAGGATTAAAGCACGTCCATAACGACACCTGCTATCCCTGTCTTTGCGTAGTGGGACAATATTTGGACGCGCTTAAAAGCGGCAGGTACGACGTTAACCGCACCGCGGTGTTGATAACACAGACGGGCGGCGGTTGCCGCGCTTCAAATTATATGCCGCTTATAAAAAAGGCGCTTTCCGCCGAATTTCCGCAAGTGCCCGTGCTTTCGTTCAATTTTTCGGGGTTGGAAAAAAAGTCGTCAATGCCCATAACTTTGAGCCTTATGATGAAACTTGCATACGCAATTTTCTACGGCGACAGTATTATGTGGTGTTACTACCAGACCAAACCTTACGAAAAGGCGCATGGTTTGTCAGACGCGGCGCGTGACAGGGCGGTTAAGTTTACAGTTGAAGCGTTCTCGCGCGGGAAGTACAAAAATTATAAAAAAATAAACCGTGAAATTATAAAGACGTTTGCCGCCGTTGAGCGCACAGCGGAGAAAAAAACGAAGGTCGGGATTGTAGGCGAAATTTACGTGAAGTACTCCAATTTGGGCAACAACAGGCTTGTGGACTTGCTTCTGTCGGAAAACTGTGAGCCTGTGGTCCCCGCGCTTATGGACTTTATAATGTACTGTATAATCAACGTGGTGAATGACAGGCGTCTTTACGGACACAGCCCTTTTGTCGCATTTATATACAGACAGGTCTATAAAATGTTACGCAAAATCCAGCGCGTTATCATAGACCAGTTTAACGAAGACGGGACTTTCGAACCTATTCACGATTTCGGTCAACTGCGCGTTTTGGCGGACAAGGTGTTGAATCAGGGCGTAAAAATGGGAGAAGGCTGGCTTATCCCCGCGGAGATGGCTGCGCTGGCGGAAACGGGCGTTAAAAACGTGGTCTGCGCCCAGCCGTTCGGGTGTCTCCCGAACCACATAGCCGGCAAGGGCGCCATTCGTACGCTTAAAAGTTTGTACGAAGACGAAAACGTAGTGGCGGTGGATTACGACCCTTCTTCGACAAAGGTGAATCAGGAAAACCGCATAAAACTTATGCTGGCTGCGGCAAAACAGAATATGGCGAATTAACAAATGCGGCGCTTAATTATTAAGCGCCGCATTTTTATAATTTTGTTTTCGTTATTTTGTTATTACGTTTCGGGGATTGCCGTCTATAAACGCGCCAAGATTCGCCGCAACCGTGCCTATAAGACGCTGTCTTGTTTCCTTGGGCATCCAGGCGATATGCGGCGTTATAAGGCAGTTTTTTGCATTGACAAGCGGATTGTCTTTCTTCATAGGCTCTTCGCTTACGGTGTCAAGGCATGCGCCCGCAATTCTGCCGCCGTTAAGGGCGTCTGTAAGCGCCGCTTCGTCAATCAGTCCGCCGCGGGCCGTGTTGATAAGCACGCAGTTCTGTTTCATTTTGGAAAGCGCTTCCGCGTTGATAATTTTCGCCGTAGCCTGATTTAGCGGGCAGTGCAGGGAGAGTATGTCGCTTGTCGTTAAAAGTGTTTCGAAATCGACCGTCTTATAGGGACAGTCAACGGGCTTTGTGCGGGAGCAGACAATAACTTCCGCGCCGAATGCCGCCGCAATTTTTGCAACCGCTTTTCCGATATTACCGTATCCGAACACGCCGAAAGTTTTTCCGTACAGCTCGTGCATGGGCGCAAGATAGTAACTGAAAGTTTCGCTCTTAATCCAGTCCCCGCCCGCGACGGAAGAAGTGTATTTATTGATTGCGCCGTAAAAATTCAACAGCAGGGCAAACGTATGCTGGCTAACCGAGTTTGTAGAGTAGTCGGGCGCGTTGCATACGGTCACGCCGTGTTTTTTGCACGCTTCGATATCAATCAGGTTGTATCCCGTTGAAAACAGTCCTATGTACTTAATATTAGGGCAGGAGACAAGAAGTTGCTCGTCTACGGCTATTTTGTTTATGATAAGCGCGTCGCAGTCTGCGGCAAGCGAATACAGTTCGTCCTTTGACACTTCGCCGAAATATTTAACTTCGCCGAGCTTTTCAAAATCGGAAAAACATACGTCGCCGTAATCGAGCGCGCTGATATTTATCGCAATTTTCATAATTTTTCCACTTTTGCAAATACATCTCCGAAAGTGTTTCCGGAGATGTATTTAAAATTTCTTTTAAATCTATTTTCCGCTGACTTTTGAAATGGAAAGTTTCGCACGTTCGGCAACCGACTGGGCGGTAAATCCGAAATGTTCGAAAAGTTGTTTTGCAGGCGCCGAAATGCCGAACGAGTACATTGCAAGCACTTCGCCGCAGTCGCCCGCATATTTGTACCAGGCAAAGTGTGAAGCGGCTTCCACGCATACCCTTGCTTTTACGGCTTTGGGCAGTACGTATTCCTGATATTCTTCGGTCTGTTTTTCAAATTCTTCCATACTGGGCATAGAAACTACGCGCGCCTTTATGTTGTCCCTTGCAAGAATTTGTTTCGCACCCATACAAAGTTCGGTTTCCGAGCCTGTGCCTATTAAAATTACGTCTGGCGTGCCGTCGCAGTCGGCAAGTATATACCCGCCCGTAAGCGCCTTAATGCCCGTGCCTTCGAACTGGGGCAAATCCTGTCTCGATAAAACCAGAACGGTGGGGGATTCCTGCGTAAACGCCGAAATGTACGCCGCCGCGGTTTCTTTACCGTCGCAGGGACGGAACACTTTAATGCCCGGGATAGAGCGCAGCGAAATAAGCTGTTCCACAGGCTGGTGCGTGGGACCGTCTTCGCCTACGCCTATAGAGTCGTGCGTCATAACGTAAATGACGGGAATGTTCATAAGAGCGCTCATTCTTATGCCGCCCTTCATATAGTCGGAGAAAGAGAAGAAGGTGGAGCAAACTATTCTCAGTCCGCCGTGCAACTGTATGCCGTTGCAAATCGCCGCCATTGCGTGCTCGCGTATGCCGAAATGAATGTTTCTGCCTTCCCTGTTGTCGGGCGAAAAATATCCCTTTCCTTTCAGTTCGGTCTTGGTGGAAGGGGCAAGGTCTGCCGAACCTGACATAAGATTTGGCATTACGTCAGCAATCCTGTTAAGTATTTTTCCGCCGGAAGTTCTTGTCGCTTCGTCCTTGTCAAAACGGAAAAGCTCCTGCATATCGCCGAAATCGGGTTCGTTGCCCTGCATAAATCTTTCGTATTTTTCCGCAAGGTCGGGATATTCGCGCTTGTATTTTTTGAACATCTTGTTCCAGTTTTCTTCGGCTTCCAGCTTCTGTTCGGCAATGTTCATACAGTGTTCTTTTACGTCTTCGGGTACGGCAAAAGGCTGTTCCGTCCAACCGTAAAATTCTTTTGTCTTCTGAAGATTAGCTTCGCCCATAGGCGCGCCGTGTACGTCCGCGGTGTCTTCCAGCGGCGAACCGTAGCCTATGACCGAGCGGCAGATGATAATGGAAGGTCGGGTCAAATCGCTCTTTGCGCGTTCAATAGCCGCTTTAAGCGCGTTCAGGTTGTTTGCGTCGTTCACGCGTATTACCTGCCAGCCCTGCGCCGCAAAGCGCGCGGCGGGGTCTTCGCTGAAAGTCTGCGAAATATTGCCTTCTATGGTTATGTTGTTTTTGTCGTATAAGAGTATGAGTTTACCCAGTTTCTGCGTTCCCGCAAAAGAACAGGCTTCATAGCTTAAACCTTCTTCAAGGCAGCCGTCGCCGCAGAGAACGTAAGTAAAGTGGTCGACTACTGGGAAATAAGGTCTGTTGAAAATCGCCGCAAGGTGAGCTTCGGCAACGGCAAAACCTACCGCGTTGCCCACGCCCTGACCCAAAGGACCGGTAGAAGTTTCAACCCCTTCGGTCTTGCCGTATTCGGGGTGACCGGGCGTGATTGAACCGAACTGCCTGAAATTCATTATATCTTCGCGGGAAATATTGTAGCCGAACAGGTGTAAAAGGGAGTACAGCAGCATAGAGCCGTGTCCCGCCGAAAGAATAAACCTGTCACGGTTGTCCCATTTGGGATTTTTATAACTGAAATTCAGAAAATCGGCAAACAGCTCGTATCCTATGGGCGCGGCGCCTATACAGATACCGGGGTGACCGGATTTTGCGCGCTGAATTGCTTCCGACGACAGAATTCTTACGGTGTCAACACTCTTTTTGGCAACAGACATGGTTTTCTCCTAATATGTAAATTTTTTTAAATTTTCGGTGTTTAAAAATTCGTACCCCTGCAACAGAGCCAAAAGTTTTTCAGCCATCAGCTTGTTTCCGCCGCGGGTATTGCTTTCAAAGTTTATCGGAATTACGGGGTCGTGTACGCTCTGCCTTAAAAGTAACCAGCCGTCGCCCGCGTCCTTCGCAAAGTTTATTCTCGCGCCTTCGTGGTTTTCGGGGGCAAGACGCATTTTATCGGAAGCCGCCGCGGCGGTCTTTAAGTCTTCTATGATTTTTGCGCCTTCTGTTTTGAAATCGGTTGATTTTTCGCTGAACGTCAGGCGTATCTCGTCGCTCTCAACCGCTTCGGGCAGGTCGGCGATAATGCTTGTCAGTTTTTCGCCGTCCTTTGCGTTAGAAAGTGATATAAGCAATTTCGCAACTACGTACGCGCCATCGTCAAGCATATAGTTTTCGAGAAAAGCGGCGTGTCCCGAAGTTTCAATCGCAAGGGGGGAGTATCCGCCGCCTGCGTTTATTTCGTTGCACTTGTCTATAACGTTTTTGTATCCGCGCTTGTAACGCAGGTGTTTTCCGCCAAGGTTTTGTATGAACTGCGTAAGCCCGTCGCTCGTGACCGAGTCGGTGACGATAACGCCCTTTTTATCGCGCAGAAGCATTGCGGCAAGCAACGCTATAAGGCGGTTACGGTTAATTTCGCTTCCGTCGCAGTCAACCGCGCCCGCGCGGTCCACGTCGGTATCGAAGATAATGCCAAGGTCGGCGCCGTGCTTTATTACCGCGTCGGAAAGGCTCTTAATTGCTTGTTTGTCTTCGGGGTTGGGGGCGTGGTTGGGGAAAGTCCCGTCAGGATTTAAAAACTGGCTTCCTTCGGTGTCGGCGCCCAGCGGTTTCAAAACTTTGTCCGCAAAAAATCCGCCCGCGCCGTTGCCTGCGTCAACTATGATTTTCTTGCCCGCAAGCGGCTTGTCCTTACCAGTCTGTGTGCGGATAAGACTTACGAGAATTTGCGAATATCCGTCCATAAAAGACCTGTCTTCGCAAACGCCCGAACCGCAGCCGAATTTTCCGCTTTCCGCAATAGTTAAAATTTCGTCTACGTCCTTTCCGTCAAGACCGCCGTCTGGTGTGAAAAATTTAAGTCCGTTTCTGTCGTAAGGCAGGTGTGACGCGGTAATCATAACCGAACCGTCGCAGCCGAAATCCGATTTTTTTAAAAGTATGAACATAGAAGGTGTGGACGACAGCCCCGTGTAAATCACGTCGCAGCCGCTTTTTGTAAGCCCTTCTTTAACACAGCGCACAATACGTTCCGCCGAAATTCTGCTGTCGTTGCCTACGGCAATTTTAAGGCGCGGTTTTTTACACTTTTGTTTAAGCCAGGTCGCATACGCGCGGCTTATGGCAATAACCGCTTCGTCCGTCAAAGTGACGGGCGAATTGTCGCCTACGGCTATTCCGCGTACGTCCGTTCCGCTTTTCAGTTGTTTATATGATGCGCATTGCATAATACGATTATACAACTTATAACTTATTTATTCAAGTATTTCGCCCCGTTTCCGCCAAAATTTTTACCCTTTGCAAACAGGTAAATTTTGATAAATACCGCTTAAATCGTTTTATTTTTAACCGCGGTTATGGTATAATTTTGTTCAATCATATTTTTGGAGTAAATATAATGGCAAAGGAAAATTTTGTTGAACAGATTGCGGATATAGAAGCCGACTTTCCCCGTTGGTATACCGACGTTGTGGTAAAGACGGGACTTGTGGATTACGGACCCGTAAAGGGCACTATGGTAATCCGCCCTTACGGTTACGCCATATGGGAAAATATCCAGTCTCAGCTGGATAAAAGGTTTAAAGCCACGGGGCACCGGAACGCTTATTTCCCTTTGCTCATACCTATGAGTTTCTTCACAAAGGAAGCGGAGCACGTTGAAGGCTTTGCCCCCGAAGTCGCGGTTGTGACCCACGCGGGCGGCGAAGAACTTGCCGAACCTTTGGCGATACGCCCCACTTCGGAAACGATTTTCGGAAGTATGTATTCAAAATGGATTCAGTCCTACCGCGATTTGCCCGTGCTTATAAACCAGTGGGCAAACGTAATGCGTTGGGAAAAGACTACACGTCCCTTTTTAAGAACGTCCGAATTTTTGTGGCAGGAAGGTCATACCGCGCACTCTTCCGAAGAAGAAGCGCTGGACGAAACTATGAAGATGCTGGGCGTTTATAAAGAGTTTGCCGAAAACTGTCTTGCTATTCCCGTTATATGCGGCAGAAAGACCGAAAAGGAAAAATTCGCCGGCGCGGTCGCAACTTTCGGAATGGAAGCAATGATGAAGGACGGCAAAAGTTTGCAGGCGGGAACAACCCATTATTTAGGACAGAATTTTGCAAAGGCGTTCGATATAAAATACCTTGACAAGGACGGCGTTCAGAAGTACGTATATACTTCAAGCTGGGGCGTTTCCACAAGGCTTATCGGCGCGCTCATTATGGCTCACGGCGACAGCCGCGGACTCGTGTTGCCGCCCGTCGTTGCACCCGTGCAGGTTGTCATAATTCCCATAGCCGCAAAAAAGGGCGGCGTGCTTGAAGCCTGCGCCGACCTTAAACAAAAACTCGAAAGCGCGGGCGTAAGGGTGACCCTTGACGACGGCGACAACAGCCCCGGCTGGAAGTTCAACGAGTGGGAGATGAAGGGCGTGCCTTTAAGGATAGAACTCGGTCCCCGCGACATTGAAAACGGCAAAGCTATGATTTTCCGCCGCGACAGCCTTGAAAAGAGCGAGTACGCCCTTGACGGTATCGCAGACACGGTAACAAACCTGCTTTCCGCCGTGCAGAAAGATATGCTGGAAAGCGCGCGCAAACGCCGCGACGGACGCATAGTTTATGCTGACGACCTGAACGGAATTTTGCAGGGCGTGGAAGGCGGCAACTTCGTAAAAGCGGGCTGGTGCGGCTTACGCGGATGCGAAGACAAGATAAAGACGGAAACCGCGGCAACCGCGAGAGTTTTTGCCGAAGGCGAAACAAGTTGCAAGTGCGCGGTATGCGGTAAAAAAGCTGAACACACCGTAATTTTTGCAAGGGCATATTAATTGAAATGTACAAACCTATACCCTACCATATCGTAGCCGTAGCCGTTTACGCCTGTATACTCACAATATGTATACTTGCGATAGTTTACGGCTTGCGCACACGGGCATATGTAAAGAGAGAGAAAATAACCGCGCTTCCGCGCGGTTTTTCGCCTTTGGACGTTCAGAGAATTTTTATCGGAAAAACCTATCCGCGCAGACTTACCCGCGCTCTTATTGTCCACTGGGCGCAACTGGGATACATAAGGGTAGAGTATGTCAGCCGTTACAAAGTAAAACTTGTCTGCCTTAAAAAACCGACAGCTCACAGCAGTAAAAACGCAGTGTTTTTCGACCGCGGAACATATATGCACGAAAGGGATATATTCAACTCCCTGTTTACACCGCAGCGGCGCGGTGAAATTACGGTAAATATATTAATGCCCCTTGTTTCCCGTGACAAAGTTAAGTGTATCAAAAGCAGTTACGCCGTGCGCGAAGATGAAGGGGTGTATTCGTCAAAGCATTACAAACTTAAAGTTGTAACTTTTATACTTTCGTTTGCGCCCTTTGCTTTGTGCGGAATTTATATGTGTATAACGGGTTCGTTTACGGGTATAATTCCGCCGTTTATGATGATGCTCGGAATGTTCGTTTTCAGGTTCATGCGCGAAATTCCTTTTTGGTTCAGGTTTATATGGAGTATGGGTTGGATGGGCGCGGCAACTGCGTTGACTGTGGTATTTTTCAATTCCATTTTCGATCCGTGGTACATTGCCTATGCTTCGATAGCAATTCTTGTATTGGGTACTTACGTTTTAATACAGTTTATCGACCACCGCGAAAAGAACAACCTTGCCGACTATTCAGACCTTGTGAATTACAGAAAATTTTTATTGTTTTCGGGCAAGAAAAAGTTGAGCGGGGTTGACTATTATCAGGCGTTGCCTTATTTGTATGCTTTCAATATAAAACCGCTTGTAAAGCGAAAATTTTCGACGGACAGACTGCCTGACTGGTATATAAGCGAACACGGCAAAAGGGGGGCGTTGCTGTGAGTATCGGACTTATTATAGCAGTTGCCTTAATTATTGCGGCTTCGCTTTCGGCGTCGCTTATTCCCGTTATAATAGGCGCGGTAAAAAAACGCAGGGTAATAAAACCCGTTGAATATTTTCCGCCGCGCGGAGCGTCGCCGTTGGATATTTTCATTCAGTACTACGGCGCAAAAGCAGACATGCGTGAAATTTTTAACCCGCTTATGCTTTACTGGGCGGAACGCGGATTTATCGAAATAGAAGAAGATTGCAAACGCGGACTGAAACTTACCAAAATAAAAGATTTAACCCGCCCCGAAAGCGACGACTGTTTCGACGACGGAACTTTTGCCTTAGAACAGCAGCTTTTTTCCTACATTTTTTGCGGCAGTAATAAAGTGTTTTATACCCTTTCGGCTCTCTCGGGGTTTAAAACATTATACGAAAAACTTGCAACCGCAGGCAAAGCGCAGGCAAAAAGAGTTACCGCTGAAAAGTCTAAGGGCGTAAAAATAGCATGTTTGTTAACTACGTTCGCGGCACTTGTTGCGGTAATTGTTACGGTCGGGGTTGCCATACAAAACAATTTAATGGTAATATGTATTTTTCCGTTCGTTGCGATAGCGTTTCCGACGTTGATTTTCCATTTGCCTGACGAAAACGGCGGCTTAGTCCAAGGCACGGCTGTAAGGTATATGTGTATTCCGTTTTTTTTGATGTTCGGCGGCGTGCCTTTAACGGTGTTAATTTATTCACTGCCGCTTGAAGTTGCAATTTTATTTTTGTGCGCGTTTGCGGTGAGTGTGGTAAACATATTTATTTTAAACAGTAAAATAGATATCCGCTCCGACAGACAGCTTAAATACTACGCAAGAATTTGCGGTTTTAAAAAGTTTTTACTGCTTGCCGAAGTGGAGCAGATTGAAAAGCTGGTGGAAGAAGACCCGCGTTATTACTTCAACGTTTTGCCCTATTGCTACGTTTTAAAAATAACCGGAAAATTAAAGCCCAAGTTTGACAGGATTGCGCTTGACGGTCCCGCCTGGTACCTTGGCGAACTGAGAGAAACTTTAATGTTTTAAATGACGCCCGCCCGCGGAAAATTTCCGCGGGCGGGCGTATAGTGTTTACCTGCAATAAACGGAAACGGTTTTCGTAGGTTGTATTGTCAGAATTACAGGCGCATTAGTTGTTTATTGAAACTTGACACTCCGCTCAACACATCTCTATTATATGTTACCGACTGGTAACAGTCAAGCGTTTCAAAGTGATTTTTGATATATTTTTTATATGAAAATTTTTGCCGAACGATTAAAGTATTTAAGAAACGAAAAAGAGTTAAGTCAAAGGCAATTAGCTAATGAATTAAAAATAAGTAATGCTGCAATACAAAGATGGGAAAGTGAGATGCGTATACCCAATGCGGAAGCGATAGTTTTGCTTGCAAAGTATTTCAACGTATCCGCAGATTATTTGCTGGGTTTGACAGACGATTAACCGATTTTGATATATTTACTTATGAAAACTTTTGCGGAAAGATTAAAATATTTAAGAAGCGAAAAAGAGTTAAGTCAAAGGCAATTATCAAAACAATTAGGTTTAGGGCATTCGGCTGTAACGCAGTGGGAAAATGAAATGCGGGTACCCAATGCGGAAGCAATTGTTTTGCTCGCAAAGTATTTCAACGTATCCGCAGATTATTTGCTGGGTTTGACAGACGATTAAAAGAATAATTAAAAGACTCCCTTGCGGAAGTCTTTTTTTAAGTTGCAAAGCAATTTAAAGTTACTTTGTAACGTGTTTTTCTATTATCGATATTATTCCGTACATACCGCCGGCAAGCACGCAGAGAATAAAGGTAGCCGTCATAACAAGGTCCAGTTTAAACACCTGACCGCCGTAAACTATCAGATACCCCAGTCCCGCGCGGGATACAATATACTCGCCCATAATAGAGCCGATCCAGGCAAGCCCCACTGCAACTTTTAACGTGCTGATAAGGGTGGGGAGAGACGCGGGGATTATAAGTTTTAAAAGCGTTGTCGCCTTGCCCGCACCCATAGACTTCATTAAAAGAAGTTTGGTTTTATCCACCGCAATAAAGCCGGCAAGCATATTCATTATACAGACTATTATCGAAACTATCACGGTCATAAAAATGATCGCGTCGTAACCGGTTCCTATCCAGATTATAATCAACGGACCCAGCGCAATTTTGGGAAGCGAGTTTAAAACTACGATATACGGTTCTAAAACCTTTCTTACCGTTTCGCTTGACCAAAGCACTATCGCCACGGCGTAACCCAATATAACCGCAAGCACAAAACCCACCATAGTTTCCATAAGGGTAATGCCTATGTGGTAAAACAGAGAGCCGTTTTTGTACAGCTCGGCTATGGTCAGGCACACCCTTGACGGCGAACTGGTTATAAACGGGTCTATAACCTGAAGCTGCGCGCAAAGTTCCCATATGCCCAGAACAAGCGCAAGTATGAATATGCGCGACAGGGTTATAAAAATCTTTTTGTGCTTTATCTTTTTTAAGTACGCGAGATGTTCGCGCGAGTAGGTTGGTTTAGTCTTCTTTTTCATTTGAGTGTTCCTTTTGTAGTTATGCCGAAAGGTTTATTATATTCCCAGTTCTTTTCTGAGAACTTCGAACATAGCGGAAAAATCGCTGCACTCGCGGCGCTTTTTGGGGCTTCCTTCGCCGAACTCTATAAGATGCTCCGCAACAACTTTGGCAGGGCGGGCGGAAAGAACAACGACCTTGTCGGATAGAGCTATCGCTTCCGAAATATCGTGCGTGACAAGCAGCGCGGTCTTTTTTTCGCTCTTTATAATCCCCTGAACGTCGTCGCATACTTCCAGCCTTGTCTGGTAGTCCAGCGCAGAAAAAGGTTCGTCAAGCAACAGGATTTCCGGTCCTGCCGCAAGCGTCCTGATAAGCGCCACTCTCTGCCGCATTCCGCCCGAAAGCTGGGAAGGGGTCTTTTTTAAAAAGTCTTTAAGCCCGTACTTTTCGGCAAGGTTTATCGCGCGTTCGCGCATGGCGGGGGTGTTGCGCTTTTTAACTTCAAGCGGCAGAAAAATGTTTTGTTCCACCGTCCGCCAAGGGAACAGCGCGTCGCGTTGCAGCATATAGCCGAACTCGCCCGTGTCCCGCTTAACTTCGCCCGAAGACGGCAACAGCAGTCCCGCGGCAATCGAAAGTATTGTGGTTTTGCCGCAGCCGGAAGGTCCTATTACGGACACGAACTGCCCGTCTTCAACGGAAAAGTTCATATCCTTCACGGCTGTGGTTTCACCCTGTTTAGTGTGGTAAGTGTAAGTTACGTCTTTAAAAGTAAGCATTATCCGTAAATTTCGTCGTATACCTTTTGCGCCGTTTCGGTAATTACCAAATCGTTGAACGCAACGCGTTTTTCAAGTTCGCCGGCGTGCTCCATAATGTCCTGCAAATAGGTAAGCACGCTTTCCTTCATTGCCATATTTGTTACCCAGGCGTCGATTGATTTATAACTGTCAATCGAAGTTTTCAGGCTCGCTTCGCTTGTGCCGTCAAAGTAGGTTGCAATCTGTTTTGCAACGGTTGCGCTGTCGGTTGCAAGCAGGTACTTTGTAGCCTTGGTTACAGCGCGTAAAAAGCCTTCTATCTTGTCGCCGTTTTTCTTTATATAGCTGTCTTTCGCCATATAGCAGGTGTAGGGGAGTTCGCCCGAATCCTGACCGACGGAAGCTACTATATAGCCCTTGCCTGCCGCCTGATATGCGGACGCGGTGGGTTCGAACATAGTGCAGTAGTCTGAAACGCCGCTTTCAAACGCCGCGGTCATCATATTGAACGCAACGTCGTAATTCAGAGTAGCGTTTACGCCCAACTTGTTCAGCACGTATTCGAAAGTCATAGCGGGAACGCCGCCCTGTCTGCCCGCAAGGATAGATTTTCCTTCAAGCATACTCCAGTCAAAGTTGTCTATTTTTTCCCTGCCCACAAGAAAACTTCCGTCGCGCTTGGTAAGCTGACCGAATACTTTGGGGCTGTCGTTACTGCCGCCGATTGCAACGTAAATTACCGCTTCGGGACCGCAGAAACCTATATCCGCCGCGCCGGAAAGTACCGCCGCCATAGTAGCGTCGGCTCCGCCGCCGTTGGTGATTTCAATCTCGATATCTTCATCGCCGAAGTATCCCAGCGCGTCCGCAAGATACATGGGCGCGTAGAATACCGAATGTGTGACTTCGTTAATTCTTATAAGTTTGCCGTTTTTCTTACAAGCCGCAAAAGAGAAAGGGATAACCATTGCCATTACGACTGAAAGAAGCACTAATACAAGCCTTTTTTTCAATGTATTACTCCTTGGGCGTGCGCCAACCTTAAATTATGTATTGCCGCCGCCTGAAAAATTTAATAATACATTGTATGCTCCGATTATTTGCGTTTGACAACCAAAGCCGGTATGGGTTATAATAAAAAGGATTTATTTAAGAGGTTTTTATGGAAAAGACTTACAATCCCAAAGACTTTGAGGACAGACTTTACAGGGAATGGGAAGAAGGCGGTTGCTTTAAAGCCGTGCGCAACGATAACAAGGTGCCGTTTACGGTAATGATGCCGCCCCCCAATATAACGGGACAGCTCCATATGGGACACGCCATGGACGAAACTATGCAGGACGCGGTCATACGTTTCAAGCGTATGCAGGGTTACTGCGCCCTTTGGCTGCCCGGCACAGACCACGCTTCTATAGCAACGGAAGTAAAGGTGGTAGAGCAGATTAAGGCGGAAGGCGAAAGCAAGGAAAGTCTGGGGAGAGAAGGCTTTTTAAAGCGCGTGTGGCAGTGGAAGGACAAATATAATGCGCGCATTGTACAGCAGCTGAAAAAGTTGGGTTCGTCCTGCGATTGGTCGCGCCTTACTTTCACTATGGACGAAAAGTGTTCGAAAGCCGTTCGCGAAGTGTTTGTAAATCTCTACAACAAAAAACTTATTTACAGGGGAAACAGGATAATCAACTGGTGCCCCTGCTGTAAGACGGCGCTTTCGGACGCGGAAGTAATTTACGAAGAAGAAAGCGGGTTTTTCTGGCATATCAATTATCCTGTTGAAGGCGAAGACGTATGTCTCGAAGTTGCGACTACCCGTCCCGAAACAATGTTCGGCGATACCGCCGTTGCGGTAAACCCCGAAGATAAGAGATATAAACATTTAATAGGCAAAAACGTAATTCTGCCCGTCGTCGGCAAGGCTATCCCCATTGTGGGCGACGAACACGCGGATATGGAATTCGGCACAGGTTGCGTCAAAATCACGCCCGCGCACGATCCCAACGACTACGAAGTGGGACTGAGACACAAGCTGCCCGTTGTGCGAGTTATGAACGACGACGGCACTATGAACGACCTTGCGGGCAAGTTTTGCGGTCTTGACAGATATGAATGCCGCAAAAAACTTGTGGAAGAGTTGAAAACCTGCGGCGCGCTTGTTAAGGTACAGCCGCACGCGCACAACGTGGGGCACTGCTACCGTTGCAATTCCACGGTAGAACCGCTGGTTTCAAGGCAGTGGTTTGTAAAAATGAAGGGGCTTGCCCGCCCCGCTATAAACGCGGTAATAGATAAAAAAATCACCTTTGTTCCCGAGCGGTTTGCAAAGGTTTACTATAACTGGATGGAAAACGTAAAGGACTGGTGTATCTCGCGCCAGCTCTGGTGGGGGCATAGGATACCCGTATGGTACTGCGCCGACTGCGGTGAAGAAATCTGCGCCAAAAACGACCCCGAAGTTTGCCCGCACTGCGGAAGCAAAAATCTTGCGCAGGACGAAGACGTTTTAGATACCTGGTTTTCTGCGGCGCTGTGGCCTTTTTCAACGCTCGGCTATCCCGACGACACGTCCGACCTTGAATATTTTTACCCCGGCGACGTGCTTGTAACCGGTTACGACATAATATTTTTCTGGGTTGCCAGAATGATTTTTTCGGGACTTGAACATATGCGCAAAGTTCCGTTCCGCGACGTTCTGATTCACGGACTCGTGCGCGACGAAAAAGGCAGAAAGATGTCCAAGTCGCTCGGCAATGGCGTAGACCCTTTGGAAGTTATTGAAAAATATGGCGCGGACAGCCTGCGCTTTTCGCTGTTGCAGGGGGTTGCTCCCGGGAACGATACCCGTTATTCGGATACCAAGGTTGAAAGCTGCCGTAACTTTATGAACAAAATATGGAACGCTAGCAGGTTTGTAATAATGAACGCCGAAGGCGTTGAAGCAAAACCACTCTCGGAAATTAAACTTACGTCCGCGGACAAGTGGATTATCGCAAGGCTTCAGTCGTCCATACGCGACGTGACCCTTGCTATGAACAAGTTCGAGCTGGGCATTGCCTGCCAGATTATGTACGATTTTATGTGGTCCGATTTCTGCGACTGGTATATAGAGCTTGTAAAACCCGTGCTGTATTCGGACGACAAGTCAAAAAAGGAAGGGGCTGTTTCCGTTCTTTTGTTCGTGCTTGAAAACGCGCTTAAACTTTTGCACCCGTTCATTCCTTTCATTACGGACGAAATTTATAAAAATCTTCCCAATACAAGCGGTACGGTTATGACGGCGGAGTTTCCCCGTTACAACTCCAAACTGGCGTATAAAAAGGACGCGCAGTCCTTTGCGGGAATTATGGATATAATAAAGGCTGTGCGCGCCGTAAAGACGGAAATGGACTGCCCGCCTTCGAAAAAGGTTCAACTTTATATCGCCACGGAAAGTAAAAGGCTCATTTCACAGAACGAAGACAGCATTTTGAAACTCGCGGGCGCGAAAGGGATTAAATTTGTTTCTTCTGCGGAAGAAGCGGGCGCAAACGCAATAACCAAAGTGCTTGCAATCTGCACCATTTATATTCCTATGGGCGAACTTGTAGATTTGGAAAAAGAAAAGGCGAGACTGGAAGGCGAGCTTGAAAAGATAACAGCGGAAATCGCCCGCGCAGACGGCAAGCTGAACAATTCCGGCTTTATTTCCAAAGCGCCTAAAAAACTTGTTGACGACGAACGCGCAAAACTGAATAAATATATAGAAATGCGTGAAAAGATTTTAAACCAATTAAAGTCGCTTTAAGGTAATTATGGCAAGTAAAAAAACAAAAGCTAAAAACAGACGCATATTAATTTGCGTTACCGCCGTGATATTAGCGGTAATTATAATAGCAATCGTAGTGCTGTATTTCGTAAAGCCGTCTGTGTTCCATAAATTTTTGGGAACGGGCGAACACGAATGGAGCGGTTGGACGGTGTCCACCGAAGCGACGTGCGGTTCAGACGGTGAAAAATGGCGCGATTGCATAGTTTGCGGCGAAAAACAGTCGGAGATTATCACCGCAACGGGCAACCATACTTTTAACGGCGACAATATTTGTATCGCTTGCGGTTTTGACAACAACACGATTGCCGGCGACGAAGCGGGCGCCAGAAGTTCTGATTTGTCAATACATTTTATCGAACTCGGCAACAAAGCTACGGGCGACTGTATTTTGATAGACTGCGGCGAGATCGAAGTGTTGATAGACTGCGGTTCGCAAAAGAACAGCGCGGCTTATGTAAAACCCTATCTTGACGAATACGTTGACGGCAAGCTGGATTACGTTATAGCGACCCATTCCGACGAAGACCATATTGCAGGTCTGATAGGTACGAAGAGCGGCAGTTCGAGAACGGGAATACTTTATCAATATGAAGTGGGTACGTTTATACAGTTCGATAAAGCGGGAAAAGACGGAAACGGAAAACCGCTTGTTACGGATAAAGGCAACCCGACCCTTTACAGCGAGTATCTCGATGCGGTTGATTACGTTAAAACACAAGATACGCAAGTGTTCACCGCAAGCCAGTGTTACGAAGGCGTAGGCGGCGCGCAAAGACAGTATTTTCTTGACGAAAACAGAAAAATTTCAATAAACATACTTTATAATTACTATTATTACAACAGTTCTGCCGATGAAAACAATTATTCCGTAGTTACCCTTCTTACCGAAGAACTCGCGGGTGGCAACAGGAATTATCTTTTTACCGGCGATTTGGAAGAAGACGGCGAAAGCAGAATGGTGGACTACTATTCTCAGTCTTCAAACAGTAAATCGGAGTACGACGTTCTGCCCGAAGTAGAGCTTTACAAAGCGGGTCATCACGGAAGTAAAACTTCTTCGTCAAGCAAACTTTTAAGCGTGATAAAGCCAAAATACGTGGCGGTTTGCTGTTGCGCGGGTTCGCCCGAATATACCAAAGTCGACGCGAATACTTTTCCTACCCAGCAGATGATAGACAACGTCAGCCGCTATACCGAAAATATTTACGTTACCACGCTCGCAACCGATTTGCCCGAACTAAACAACGGTAATTTTGTATCGCAGTCGGGCTACGGTCATACTTCTATGAACGGGAATATAGTTTTCTATTCTTCGGGCGGAAGGCTCAAACTCTGGTGTTCCGGTAACGACACGATTTTAAAGGACACGGACTGGTTTAAAGAACACCGCGTCTGGAATGCTTAAAATTAAAAATCCCGCCGTTTTACGGCGGGATTTTTTGTAAATACCGAACAGATATTACATAACCATTGACCTGCTTGGAGTATTGTGATAAAATGGTGAAAATGAAAAAAGTTTCACACTACAATTTCAAAGTAAAACCCAAAAAGCCCAACAGGCTTTTAATGGGTATAGCAAAATCGGTTGCGGCGTACCCCGTATTGAAGAACGCGATTTTGTATGCAAAAAAGTAAATATGGAAGGTATAAAACCGCCCTATTTTTTGCTCGCCAACCATGCAAGCGAAATGGATTTCAGAATACTTTTCGGCGCGATAAGACCTATGAATATGAACTACGTAGTTGCAATCGACGCTATGCACGACAATACGATTACTCTTATGCGTATGGCGGGCGGTATAGCAAAGCGCAAGTTTATAAAAGACGTGGTTTTAATAAAGCATATGAAATACTGTGCCGAACATTATAAAAATCCCGTCTGCATTTATCCCGAAGCCCGGTATTCTTTTGACGGTACGCGTAGCTTTATAACGCCTGCGGTCGGAAAAATGGCGAAGTATCTCGGCATTCCCGTCGTGGTGCTTTTGTCTTACGGAAATTTTATATGCAACCCGCAGTGGAACAAGGACAAGTTCCGTCCTACGCCGCTCAAAGGTAAACTTGTGTGCGTTGCAACGGCGGAAGAAGTTGAAACCCTTACGGCAGAGCAAATTAACGAACGCATTTTAAACAACTTTGAATACGACGATTTCAAATACCAGTTTGACAATAAAATAAAAATCGGTTTCCCCCAACGCGCGCGCGGACTGCACAGTATTTTATACCAGTGTTGCGAGTGCGGCAGGGAACACGAAATGTATTCGCAGGGTACGGTTTTAGAGTGCAGGCATTGCGGTAAAAAGTGGGAGATGACCGAATACGGCAGATTGCGTGCAACGGACGGCGAAACGCGGTTTGAACATATTCCCGACTGGTTTAAATGGGAGCGCGAAAACGTGCGGCGCGAAGTTGAGTCGGGCGAGTACTGTTTCGAAGACGAGATTGAAGTCCACACCCTGCCGAAAAACAAATATTTTGCGCAAGGCAAAGGCAAATTCCGTCAGGATATGACAGGCACATATTTTTGTTGCACCGCCTACGGCGAACCTTTTGAAAAGCGCCTTGCCCCCAGCGAGCTCGAAAGCGTACATATAGAATTTAATTACCGCGACAGAAAGAAGAAAAAGTTTTTCGGCGACTGTCTCGATATTTCCACCCGCAACGACAGCTATTGGCTTCATCCCGTAAACAAGCGGGACGTAATTATGAAAATTTCCTTTGCCACGGAAGAGCTGTACCGTATAGCGCAGGAAAAACTTCGTGAAAACAACAAATAATATTATGCGGCGCGGAACGCGGAAGTCCCGCGCCGCAATTTTCAGCAACTTTTAATCCGAGCAAAATTTACCTTAAAAAACTAAGGTCAAAGTATTGATAAATAGCGGCGGATATGTTATTATTTTATCGATTAAACCATTTGGAGAAAATATGAAAAGTCAGAGCGTGGTGACAGACCTTCGCAGAAAGGTCTTTGCCGAAGTTGCAAGGGTTGCGTACCAATCCAACGACGTGTCAAGCGACCTTGAAGAGATTCCTTTTTTAATAACGCCAGATGAAGAGCCTAAATACCGTGAAAGTATTTACCGTGAAAGACAGATTGCTTCCGAAAGAGTGCGTCTTGCAATGGGGCTTTCGTTGCGGCCCGCAAATAAACCCGTACATATAACTTCGGGCGTGGATAAAAGCACGATAGCGGAAAAATATTACGAACCGCCCCTTATGCAGGTAATTCCGTCCGCATGCGACAAGTGTCCCGACAACGAATTTTACGTCAGCGACCAGTGCCGCAATTGCGTGGCGCATTCGTGCATAAAAGCGTGTCCCAAGGGCGCAATTTCCATTGTCAACGGCAGGTCTTATATCGACCAGTCAAAATGTATCAAGTGCGGCAAATGCAAATCCGCATGCCCTTACGACGCGATTGCACACCATAAACGCCCCTGTTCGGCGGCGTGCGGCGTCAAAGCTATCACGTCCGACGAATACGGCAGGGCGCATATTGACAACGAAACCTGCGTTGCGTGCGGTCAGTGTATGTCCGCGTGTCCTTTCGGCGCCATTGCGGACAAATCGCAGATTTTCCAGCTTATTCAGGCAATTAAAAAAGGCGATGAAGTTGTTGCCGCAATCGCGCCCGCAGTTGTGGGTCAGTTCGGTGAAAACGTTACTTTCGGTCAATTCAAATCAGCCCTGTTAGCTTTGGGTTTTAAAGATGTTTACGAAGTCGCCGTAGGCGCGGACGTTGGCTGTATAGCCGAGGCGCACCATTACGTGAACGAAGTTACGACCGGTAATTTGCCTTTCTTGTTTACAAGTTGCTGTCCCGCCTGGGCGGTTCTCGTCAAAAAGCAGTTTCCCGACCTTGCTTCAAAAGTTTCGCAGGAACTCACGCCTATGGTTGCAACGGCGCGTTCGATAAAAGTAAAACGTCCCGAAGCGCGTGTTGTATTCATCGGACCCTGCGCGGCTAAAAAATTAGAAGCGTCGAGAAGAACGGTAAGAAGTTACGTTGATTTCGTAATAACGTTTGAAGAACTTGCTGGAATGTTCGAAGCTAAAAATATTAAAATTTCGGAGATGGAAGATTTGCCCGTCAAATTGCAGGCAACTGGCGCGGGCAGGGGTTACGCCTGTTCGGGCGGGGTTGCCAGCGCAATTGAAAAATGCATACAGGAATACTACCCCGGAACGCAGGTTAAAATACAGCACGCAGAAGGGCTTGCCGAATGTAAAAAAATGCTGTTCCTTGCAAAGAGCGGAAAGCTGGACGGCTATATGATAGAAGGAATGGGCTGTCCCGGCGGCTGTATTGCCGGCGTAGGAACGATAATTCCCCCCGAACGCGCAAAGGTTGCGGTCGGTCAGTTAGTAAAGGCAAGCGAGCGTTCCGTTCCTTCCAAGGAAATGGAAGATCTGGCTGAAAAACTTACAAGTATGGAATAAGCGCAATTTAAACTTTAAGCCCCGCAGTAAAACGGGGCTTTAAAAAAAATAAAAACAGTCAATAAAAAAATTATGTACGACGTAGCAATTATAGGCAGCGGACCGGCAGGTATTTCCGCGGCAATCAATTTAAAAGTTTTGGGCAAAAATTTTATATGGCTTTCAAGCCGCGCCGTTTCAAAAAAAGTGGGGCAGGCGCCGCTCATAAAAAATTATCCCGGACTTCCCGACGTAACGGGCGGCGAGCTTGCCTGGACCTTTAAAAACCATATCGAGTCGATGAATATAAAAATTCAGGAAAAGGTGGTGACGGGCGTTTACGACACCGGCGGCAAGTTCACCCTTCTTGCGGGCGAAGAACAGTTCGAAGCAAAAACCGTAATTCTTTGTACTGGCGTGGAAACGGTAAAGTCGCTTGAAGACGAAGAAAGTTTTGTGGGGCGCGGCGTAAGTTACTGCGCCACCTGCGACGGCTTTTTGTACAGGGACAAGACGGTTGCCGTTTTATGCACAGATAAAAAGTTTGAACACGAAGTTGAGTTTTTGGCAGAACTTTCAAAAAAGACTTACGTATTTCCTATGTATCAGGGCTATGAAATAAAATCGCCCAATGCCGAAATAGTTCTTAAAAATCCCGTCAAAGTTTCAGGCGGTTTAAAGTTGGAAAAGGTTCACTTTAAAGGCGGCGAACTGGACGTGGACGGACTGTTTATATTAAAAGGCGCAATTTCACCTTCTGCTCTCGTCCACGGACTTGAAACGCAGGGCGGGCGAATAGCGGTCAAGCGCGATTTATCGACAAACATTGCGGGAATTTTCGCCGCGGGCGACTGCACCGGTTCTCCTTACCAATACGCAAAAGCGGTGGGCGAAGGAAACGTTGCCGCCCATTCCGCCGTGGAATACCTTTCGGTAAACAAATAAACAAAATAATTACAGGGCGCATCTTTTCAGTTTTTGTCGAAAGAGAGCGCCCTTTTTTGCTATTAAAAAAATCAGTTGCGTTATGTGACTTAAATGTGCTAAAATATATTTATGGAATTTACCGAACTTACAGTACATACCACCAGCGACGGAAGCGAGCTGGTAGCCGACGTTTTGTGGCGCTACTCCAATTACGGTGTGGCGATTTCCGACGTTAAAGACGTTATTGCATTGCAAAGCAACAAGGCTATGTACTGGGACTATATAGACGAAAGCCTTAAAGAAGGCGGAGACGTACTTGTTAAAGCGTTTATCGCTTTGGATGAAACGGAAAAGACTTTGCCGCTTATCCGCGCGGATTTTGACGAGCTTTTGCACAACGGCAAAGGCATAATCAACTTCGGCACGTTTGAAACTACGTGCAGAACAGTGGACGGCGACGACTGGCTTGAAATTTGGCGCAAGCACTTCCGTCCCCTGCACATAGGCGAAAAAATAGTGGTCTGTCCCGAGTGGATAGAGTACGAAAAGCGCGATTGGGAACAGGTAGTCAAACTTGATTCGAATATGGCTTTCGGCACGGGCGAGCATGAAACTACTTCAATGTGTTTAAAGTTGTTGCAACAGTATCTGACGCCCGACTCGGTTTGTATCGACGTGGGATGCGGCAGCGGCATTCTGGGTATTTCGGCAATAAAGCTGGGTGCAAAATTCGCATATCTTACCGATATCGACGATATAGCCGTAAAAAGCGCAACCCACAACGCGCACATAAACGGTGTTTATGACAGGGTGCGAGTAGAGCATGCGGACCTTTTGGACGACGCGGGCGTTAAGGGCGATATAATTCTTGCAAATATAACGGCAGAAATTCTTTGCCGCCTTGCCCCGTCAATTCCCAAAAATCTCAAAAAGGGCGGCGTGCTCATTTTGAGCGGAATAATAGAACCTCGCCTTGAAAGCGTACTAATGGCTTTCGGCGCGCAGGGGCTTAACTTTGACAGACAGTTGCACGAGGGCGAGTGGTTTGCCCTGTCTTTTAAATTATGAGCGGACGCAAAAGATTTTTTACCGATACTATCGACGGGCGTACGGAAGTAGAGCTTTCCGGCGAAGAATTCGTTCACGCGAAAACCGTACAGCGCGTGGAAGAAGGCAGTGAAATTACGTTGCTTGACGGCAGCGGTAAAGAATACTCAGCAATAGTCGCAAGCGTCGGCAAGCGCTCGCTGGTTGCGCATATTACGGGAGAGTCCGCTGGCGATAAAGAGCCGCAGACGCCCATATACCTTTTGTGCGGCGCATTGAAAGGCGACAAGACGGAGCTTGTGGTGCAAAAAGCTACGGAGCTTGGCGCGGGCAGGATAGGCGTTTTTTCGTCTGAATACTGTGCCGCGTATATGAACGCAAACAAACTGGAAAGGCTGAATAAGGTCGCACGCGAAGCGGCTAAGCAGTGTATGCGTTCGCGCGCGCCCGAAGTTGTCTATTTCGAAAACTTTAAAGCGGCGTTAGACAGCGCAGCCGATTGCGCAAATAAAATTTTTGCCTGCGAGTTTGCTAAATCATCCGACTGCGACATTTCTGCATTGGGCGGTGCAACGGCAATCGTTGTGGGCAGCGAAGGCGGATTTTCGGAAAAGGAAGCGGTTGCCGCGGCGGACGCGGGATTTTTACAGATTACGCTGGGTAAAAGAATACTCCGCGCCGAAACGGCGGCGGTTGCGCTTATGTCGCTTGTATCGTTCGCGCTCGGTGAATTGAAATGAAAGCGGCTGTAATAACTCTCGGCTGTAAGGTTAACGAAGCAGAGTCAGCGTCAATTATGTCCGCGCTTGAAAGTCTGGGCTGGGAAGTGGGCTGTAAGCCGGAATATGCCGAAGCGTATGTTCTCAATACCTGCGCCGTCACGCGCGAAGCCGAAAAAAAGAGCCGCCAGCTTATTGCAAGGGTAAAAAAGTTCAATCCCGAAGCAAAAATTTTTGTCTGCGGTTGCGCGTCTGAAAAATCGCCCTTGGATTTTGAAGAAAGGGGAGTGACGTATGTATGCGGCGCACGGAAAAAGGAACGCATTATTGAAGCGTTCTGCCGCGAATTCGGAGGCGAAGTAAAGGGGTTTCACTACCCCAAGCAGGTAAAAACGCGCGCGTTTATCAAAATTCAGGACGGTTGCAACAATTTTTGCTCGTACTGTATAATACCTTATCTCCGTGGCAGGGAAGTTTCGCGTCCGATACAGGACATAGCGGAAGAAGTAAAACACACGCATAGTCCGGAAATTGTTTTAAACGGAATTAATATATCGTCGTACGAATACGGTTTGCCGCAACTTATTTACGCGCTTCACGGGGTGGATAAAAGAATACGTTTAGGCTCGCTTGAATGTTCCGCGATAACAGAAGAACTTTTAACCGCGCTGAAAGGTTTAACCGATTTTGCACCGCAGTTTCATCTGTCTTTGCAGAGCGGAAGCGGACGGGTTTTAAAGGCGATGAACAGGCACTATACCCGCGCGGAGTACCTTGAAAAATGCAACGCGGTTTACAAAGCCTTTCCGTCCGCCGCAATAACCACGGATATAATAGCGGGCTTTGCAACGGAAACGGACGAAGACTTTGAAGAGAGTCTTTCAATCATAGAAGAAGCGGGCTTTGCCCGCGTTCACGCATTCGCTTATTCCCCGCGCGAAGGTACGGTTGCGTTCAGGTTGAAAGACGTTCCGCCCGAAGTAAAGTCGCGGCGGCTTCATAGACTGCTTGAAGCGGGCAAAGCCGTTGCTGATAAATTCGCGCAAAAGTTTTTAGGAAGCGAACAGGAAATTATCGCCGAAGAATTTTCGGACGGCTATACGGGCGGATACACGGGTAATTATATACGCGTATATGTAAGCGGAGAGCTTTGCGCGGGCAAAAAGTATCCGGTAAAATTATTGAAATTATTTAAAGACGGAGTTTTGGCAGAAATTAATGGGCAAGAGTAAAAGCGCAATTGTGCGCGCGAAAATCGTATACTTTTTTAAGGAAACTTTCCGCGCCCGCTCTAAGGCGGAGTACAAGGAAATTTTTTCGCGCGGACTGGGCGATGATACCGCGGGCGTAAGCGGCGCGTTCCCCTGGCTTTACGTGCGCGCTTTTTTCATTTTGTTAATTCTGTTCACGGTTAACACCTTGGTATTAAGGTTGACTAAAAACGACCTTTACGTTCCGTCGGTAACATTTTTGGGCGGCATAACTTTTTCGGTGCCGTTTATAATTCTTTTGTACGAGCTGTATCCCAAGCGAGACATAAGCCTGTTTTTAATCATTGCCGTATTGGTTGGCGGCGGCACGGTTGCGTGCTTGATTTCGCAGGCGGTTTACAAATTCTTTCCTTTGAAAAACGAATGGCTTTCGGCAGTGGAAGCGGGCGTTTTAGAAGAAGTGGCAAAGGCGGTTCCCGCAATAATAACCATTGCGATACTGAAACAGAAAAATCCGTACGCATGTTTTCTGGTTGCGGCGACGGTAGGCGCGGGCTTTTCCGTAATAGAAGATATGGGCTATATCTTTCATTATTCTGACAAGTATCTGGCGTTTTACGGCAGCGACATTCAGGCAACGGTCGTGCTGTTCGCGGACAGGGGGATGTCTTCGTTCTGTACGCATATTCTTTGGACCGGCGCGATAGGCTGGGCGTATTGCTACATAAAAAATCCTTTCCGCTCGCTAAGGTTCTTTTTGATGATTTTGGTGAGTATCGGGCTTCATATCTGCTGGGACTTGCCGCTCAAAGGCTTGTGGCAGATACTGGATATTGCAGGTTGCGTAATAATAGCGGCAAGCATTTCCATTTCAATCGTACACATTTCGCGTATGAAGACCCTTGCCGCCGAAATGGATTTGACCGCCTTCAACGAAGACATTATCAGAGAGTCGAAAGAGATGGGGGAGCGGTTGCGCTTTACCAATGCGGCGAATTTAACGTTCTGTCTTGCGGCAACCTGTCTTTCCGTCCTTGCGTTGCTGTTTTGCGCAATGCCCATAGGGACCGATTACCGGCAGGCTTCGTTTGATACGAAAGAAGATTTTATAGAGTACTTGCAGGGCGGACTTGTTTTCGATATAGATAAAAACAGGAAATACGACCCGAATTGCGAAAACTGGGAAGTGCGTTGGATAGACGGCGAAATGACTTACGCTATACAGAAAGAGCGTAAGGGCGAATACGTGTACTATTACGGTTACTATCTGTACGGCGACGAGGGGGACCTTGATACCGTTTCCGTAGACGTTGAAATAAACGACAGAACAATGCGTTACTATATGAACGAATACGAATTCGGTAACGAAAAGGTGGACGTCGTAGACGTTTACGGCAACGACGTAAGAATATACAATTACAACCAGATGAACGGTACGGTCATTGCCGTTATTACTGCGGAAGAGTTTGAAGGGTACGACGCGCTTGTGGCAATAAGCGCTTCGGGTTGCGCGGTAACGGTGGGTTGTACGGTAATATTGGTATCGCTAAGAATAAAGATAAGGAGACTGAAAGATGAAAGACAGTAACTGTATTTTCTGCAAAATAGCTGAAGGACAAATTCCGTCGGCAAAGGTTTATGAAGACGATAACATGCTGGTCTTTAAAGACATAGAGCCAAAGGCTAAGGTTCACCTTCTGGCAATAGGTAAAGACCACTTTAAACTTCTTTCTGAAATGGATGAAGAACGCTCGCGTTTGCTTAGCTACATGCTGGAAAAAATTCCCGCAATCGCTGCGGAAAACGGCTGTAAAAACGGCTTCCGCCTTGTGATAAACCAGGGCGAAGACGCGGGGCAGACAGTTTTCCATTTGCACGTTCATATTCTCGGCGGCGAACCGCTGCCCTGGTAAAATAAAATAAAACGCGGCGCCTTAAGCGCAATTCCCATAGGGATTAAAAAACAAAAATTTTATAAGAGTTGCACTTTCAAGCGATGAAAAAGAACAGGATTTCAAATCGAAGTCCTGTTTCTTTTTACATATTTATTGCAACTGACTGACTAATTTTGTTACTTCTTCTTG
>CAJTQF010000002.1:52898-61647 GCA_910578565.1 uncultured Christensenella sp. | reverse complement strand
GAGAAACAAAATGAAAAAAGTAGGCAAAATTTTGGCAAGTGCGCTTTGCGTTGCCACGTTGGTATGCGGAACACTCGGTGCAATGACGGGTTGCGGTAGTAAAAAGGAAAGCATTACCGTTTCGGGTTCGTCTTCCGTTACACCCATAATGGAAAAACTTGCGGCGGAATACGAAAAGACGCACGACGTAAGAATTACGGTAAATATGTCTTCGTCCGGCGCGGGTATAAGTGATACGCAAAACGGCTTAAACGATTTCGGTATGTCTTCGCGTGAATTGAAGTCGAGCGAAACGGGTGTGAAAGGCTATACGCTTTGTATGGACGGTATTGCCCTTATCGTCAACAAAGACTGTTCTGTTACGGACGTGAGCAAAACCGACGTGAAAGCACTCTATGAAAGCGGTACGGCAATTCCCGACACTTCGATAACGGCGGCAATCGGCAGAGATGCGTCAAGCGGAACGCGCACGGCGTTCGACGAGCTTTTGAAAATCGAAAACGGTTACGCTACGAGCGTTGCCACTCTTGCCGAAACGGGAAATGTTATTGAAGCGATACAAGGCTCGACAAACAGCATAGGCTACATATCTTACGGCAGTTTGCAAAGTACGGTCAAAGCGGTAAGTCTTGACGGAGTTGCGTGTACAACCGAAAATATTATGAACAACACCTATGCGCTGCAACGTCCTTTCGTAATCGTACTCAAAGAAAACGGAACGCTGTCGGCGGCAGCACAAGGCTTTTACGACTATATTATGAGTGCGGAAGCTCAAACGGTTATAACGGGCGCGGGTTATATTTCGGTAAAGTAATATGACTACGCTAACAAAGATAAAAACGGCAAAGTTTTTTTCAAAGGAAAATATCGCAAAGGCAATATTTATAGCCCTTGCGGCATTTTCCATTCTTGCCGTGTTTACGATTATCGGTTATTTGCTTTACGCAAGCATACCCGCTTTTCGTGATATAGGTTTTTTCAAGTTTATTTTTGGCTCTGAATGGTCGGCAAAATCGGAAACTTTCGGGATATGGCGAATGATTGTCGGCACGTTCTTTCTTACCGTGTGCGCCGTACTGCTCGGCGGTACGCTTGCTGTATTTACGGCGATTTGGCTTGTATTTTATTGCCCTAAACGACTGAAAAAGATATATACGCAGATAGTAAATTTGCTTGCGGGTATTCCGTCTATCGTATACGGTCTGTTCGGGTATAAATTTTTAATGCCGCTACTCGTCGATATATTCCACCCGAATAATGCGGGTTTCGGACTTTTGGCGTGTACGCTTATTCTCTCGGTTATGATATTACCAACAATAACTTCCATAACCAAAAACAGTTTGGAAGCAGTACCCATGCACTACTACGAAGGCGCGCTTGCGCTCGGCTGTTCAAAAAATCAAGCGGTATGGAAAGTTTTGCTGCCCGCCGCAAAGAGCGGAATTATATCGGCAATCGTACTCGGCATAGGTCGGGCAATCGGCGAAACAATGGCTGTTCAGATGATAGTGGGTAACGGTTCGGGTTATCCGTTCGGTGCGTTCGTGCCGTTTACCACGCTCACAAGCAATATCGTACAGAATTGGGGTTATGCAACGCCGTCCGAACAGTCTGCGCTTATTGCCGACGGGTTCGTATTGCTTATCTTTATACTCATACTTAATCTTTGCCTTATGGCTGTAAAAAAGGACAGCAAGGGCGGCAATAAATTCTTCTCTCGCAGATTGAGAGAAAGCGATCAGAAAGATACGTTAAAAAGCTATCGTCGCACGGGTAGCGCTTGCGATGCGCTATGGATAGTTTCTTGGGTTATTTCTTTGCTGGTTGCGTTCGTTCTCGCATTTATCGTAATATTCGTTTTCGTAAAAGGCTTTCCGCATTTGAGTATTGATTTTATGTTCGGGGAAAGCGGTAACGCACACACGACGCTTGCGCCCGCTTTTGTATCAACTACAATGCTTATAGGTCTTGCGCTGTTGCTTGCTTTGCCGCTCGGTGTAGGCGCGGCAATCTTTTTGAACGAGTATGCAAAGAAAGGAAGCATTTTCGTTAAAGTGATACGCCTGTTCGTCGATACGCTTGCCGGTATTCCGTCGATAATATTCGGGCTGTTCGGAATGGTATTCTTTGTAATCGGTATGAATATGGGCTATTCTCTATGGGCGGGCGGTATTACTTTGGCTCTTATCATTTTGCCTACGATTATACGCAGCACCGAACAAAGTTTATCGGAAGTGCCCGACAGTATGCGTGAAGCAAGTTACGCTCTCGGCGCGGGAAAATTGCGGACGATTTTCGTTGTCGTACTGCCGCAGGCAATTACGGGAATTATAACGTCGATTATTCTTTCAATCGGAAGAATTGTAAACGAAAGCGCGGCTCTCATATTTACGGTAGGCTCGGCATCTACTTTTATTCCGCAAGGTTACGGTGATAGCGCGGCAAGTTTCGCCGTTCTCGTATGGAAGTTTATGAGTAACGGCTTGCAAGTAAACGAAGCCTACGCTACGGCAAGCATATTGCTTATATTCGTCATCACTCTTAACTTACTCGTTTCACTTGTGGAATGGTTATTTAATCGGAGAAAAAAGATATGAAAAAACACATTATAGAGCAATTTGATTTGAGCGGCGATATTGCCGTTTCGGTCAAGGAAATGAATTTATACTACGGCTCGTTCCATGCGCTTAAAAGCATTTATATGGATTTTCCGAAAAACAGGCTTACCGCTTTAATAGGACCTTCGGGTTGCGGTAAATCCACGCTCATAAAATCGCTTAACCGAATGAACGATTTAATCGAAGGCTGTAAAATAACGGGTGAAATCAAAATCGGCAACACCGATGTTTACGCAAGGAAAACAGATTTGTCGCGCCTTCGGAAAAACGTGGGTATGGTGTTTCAGCGTCCAAATCCGCTTGCTATGAGTGTTTACGATAATATCGCATACGGTCCGCGCACGTTCGGAATACGCGCCAAAAGTGAATTGGACGGGATAGTCGAAAGCTCGCTCAAAGGCGCGGCTATGTGGGACGAAGTAAAAGATAGGTTGAATAAATCCGCGCTCGGTCTTTCGGGTGGTCAACAGCAAAGGCTTTGTATTGCCCGTGCGCTGTCCGTTGAGCCGCAAATTCTTTTAATGGACGAACCGACGAGTGCGCTCGATCCCATTTCTACCGGAAAAATAGAAGAACTCTGTCTTGAACTCAAAAAGAATATGACTATTATTATGGTAACGCACAATATGCAGCAGGCGTTCAGAATAGCCGACTATACGGCGTACTTCCTTTTGGGCGAAATGATTGAAATGGACGAAACGAAAAAGTTGTTTGCTCATCCGAAGAACAAAAAAACCGACGATTATATCAACGGACGTTTCGGGTGATTTTACGCTTTTATTACAAGTAGCATATTCTCAACACTTTATTTATCTGATGTAAAATGATATAATATAGGTAAGGTGATTTTATGAAAGGCAAAGTAATTATTTTAGAAGATGATACAAGCATTTGCGGACTTATAAAAGTTGCGCTCGAAATGAACGGATTGGAATTTAAGGCATTTTCAACCTTAAAATCTTTTTTGGACGCTCTGAACAATGAACAGCCGGACGTTGCGCTACTCGACATAATGTTGCCGGACGGAAGCGGGCTCGACGCGCTCAAATACATAAAAGAAAAATATCCGTCCGTAAGTTGTATAATGCTTTCCGCACTTTCAAAAGAAGAAGATAAAGTCAACGGTCTGAATTTGGGTGCGGACGATTATATCGCAAAGCCTTTTTCCGTATTGGAACTTACGGCAAGAGTAAATGCAAGATTGCGCGGCAGAGAGCGGCAAAGCGTTTTGTCGGTTGACTGCGTTACGTTAAACTTGGAAACTTTTGTCTGCAAAATCGACAGTAAAGAAGTATCGCTCAACCATAAAGAATTTGAGCTGTTAAAATATTTTATGGAAAATCACGGTAGAGTTTTATCCCGTGAAAAACTTTTATGCGAAGTTTGGGGTTACGACGTAGGCGAAACGCGAACGCTCGATAATCACGTTGCCCGTCTTCGCAAGCTCGGCGTGAAGATAGAAACGGTATTCGGTGTGGGGTACAAATTATGAAATGGCGTATTTGGATTTTATCGCTCGGAATTACGGTAGCCTGTCTTTTTGTCTTTTCTTTTGCGGCAACGCAGGTTTATTATAAATCGTCCATAGACGACAGCAAAGAATATTTGCGCGTTTATATGAACGGCTTTGACGATAGCTTAACTTTGGAAGATTTGAACGAACAAAGTGCCGCCGCTTTTTCGGAAAAATTGAACGGCGCAAGAGTTACGTTTATGGACGCAAAAGGCAACGTACTTGCCGACAGCATTGCCGATGACGATTTGGAAAATCATTCCGACAGATCGGAAATAAAAGACGCTATTTTCGACGGAGAAGGCTTTGCCGTGCGCGGCAGTTCTACGCTCGGTAAAAATATGGTGTACTTTTGCAAAAACTTCGACGGACAATATTTGGTGCGGATTGCTATATTTACCGATACCGATTGGAGTATCTTCGCAAAATCGTTACCTATATTACTGTATTTCTTCATCTTGGCAATCGTATTGTGCGCCGTCATAGCCTTTGTATCAACGCACTATATCTTAACGCCCGTAAAAAAACTTGCAAGCGACGCCGCAAACAATCCGCAAGTTACAAGCAAATATTCCGAACTCAAACCCGTAGCCGATATTCTCAACGAGCGCAATCGCAATATTCAAAGACAAATGAGCGAGATACAAGCGGAAAAAGAGCTTGTGGAAAAAGCGCGTGTTTCAAAGGACGAATTTATATCTAACGTAACGCACGAGATGAATACGCCGCTTACGTCGATTCACGGCTACGCCGAATTGTTACAGGCGGGTGGTATGAGCGAAAGCCAAACGAAAACAGCGTATAAAACAATACTAACGCAGAGCGAACGCCTTACAAATTTGATTGCTTGTATCATCAATTACAGCGAAATCGACAATGACGATTTACCCCCTTACGAAGTGGACTTTTCCGCGCTTGCAAAAGAAACGATTGCCGCATTGAAACCCGAAGCGGACAAAAGGAATATTACGATAACGGAAAAAATAGACGATAACGTAATCGTAATGAGCAGACACGAACGATTAAGCGAAATCTTCGGAAATCTCGTGCGAAACGCCATTAAATACAATAAGGACGGCGGCAGTATAACGGTTACGCTTAACTATCAAGGGCTGACTGTTGAAGATACGGGAATAGGCATTGCGGAAGAAAATATGAGCAAAGTATTTTCTCGCTTTTTCACGGTTGACAAATCGCACAACGGTAAAAACGGCGGCTTTGGTTTGGGACTTGCCGTTGCCAAAAAGATATGCCAAAAGTCGGGATGGAAAATAAGCGTCGAAAGCACGCTTGGCGAGGGCAGTAAGTTTACCGTTGAATTTTAGAAAGTCGCTTTTCGACAAAACTTTCCAAAAATCGCAAACATTTGTTTTGAAAATCTATTGACTTTATACTGTCATAGTGATAAAATACATAGCATACCACAGTAGTGTAATGAGTGGTATTGTACCCTTTTGAAAGGGTGTGCCGAACGGATAACGGTTATGAGTTCGGCAGATTCCGCAATGAGCGATAGCTCATAGGACGCGGAAGGTTTGGGCAGTATAGCCGCCCGTGCCTTAGCTTACGGAAAGGGCGTAAGTTTTGTTTTGTTACGCAAAATTCGTAAGCCGTGATAGGCTTTTATGTGTGTACGATTTTTTCGGAAAACGGCACTAAAATCAATTCTCTAACTTAATAGAATGACCAACCATCATAGAGCACATTATGTTGCTAAACACGGTTAGAAGTCGGTGATACAAGAAGTTATCAGCGGCTTTTTTCGCGCCTTTTTTACGGTATCTCTCTCGCTCTTTCTTGCGTGGACGAAGATATTAATTGTTCTCAAACGGAGGTAAACGCAATGACAATAAGACCGCCTTAAGCGGCAAGCAAACGGAAAGCAAAAGCACAAGACACGGCAAAATCAAACAGTACCGCTCGGACGGACAAAACGGGATATGCGGAGTATATCCATATCTCACTAGGCAACAAGTAGCCAAGTTCGCCCTTGCAGTGGGCAATTATTACAGGGGGGAACAAAATTATAAGTTATCAGGTAGTCAGAGTAGAACAGTTTACAAAAGACAGTTTAGGCAAAATCGGTGCCGAAGCGGAAAGAACTTCAGTGCATAACCGCAACGAAGATATAGACAGCGAGCGCACACCGCTCAATCTGTATTTCAAAAGGTCGGAAGGCGGCTTAACGGCGCAATGGAAAAAGACTATGCAAGAGCTAAACGCAACATTCCGCGAGAAGAAAAAGTCAGTTGCTTTCGAGGGTATGATTATCACGTCGGACACGGCGTTCTTCGAGCGGCTCGGTTGGAAGAAAGGCGAAGAAACGCCGTATGCGGTAATGGAGTTTTTCAATCGTTGTTATGAGTTCGCGTTACAGGAATTCGGGTATCACGGCACGGACAAAAATATACTGTCGGCTGTTATCCACGTGGACGAAAAGACACCGTATTTGCAACTCTACTACATACCCATAGTGGACACCGCCAAAAAGAAAGTTTACGAAAAAGACGCAGACGGAAAAGTAAAGCGTAACGAAAAAGGCTCGCCTATCCAGAAGAAAGACGAACACGGCAAAAGCGTTTATAAGTATGTTCCGTTGGAACAGCCGAAGTTATGCAGTTCGGACTTTTGGGGCGAACGCGGCGGTCAGCTTTCTTACGGCAATATGCAAGATGAATTCTACGAGCAAGTGGGCGTACATTACGGCTTGGAACGCGGCGAAGTCGGAAGCAATAAAAAGCATACGACAAAATATCAATGGCAAAAGCAAAAACAGGAAGCCGAGCTTGCCGCTCTTAATGATGAGAAAGTCCACGCGGAAAGCATAATACAAGAAGCGGAAACCGCCGTAGAAACAAGGGATAAAGCGTTGGAAGAAATGAAACCGTTACAGGAATACTTAGACGCTTTCAAGGAAGCGATGAGCGGCGAACTTCCTTTCTCGCCGAGCAAGTTAAAGAAAATGCTTATAGGATTGATGACCGAGTATAAGCGGCTCGAAGAAGAAAAGAAAATCACGGACAAAGACCGTGAAAACCTTTTTTCGGAATTGCAGAAAGCCGAGCGACGTATTCCCGAACTTGAAAAGTGCAAAGAGTTTGTCTCTTTCATCAACGAATACGCGCCCGATAAGTTGGACGAAGCAAAGCGCACGGCAACCGAGCGCAAGAACGCACCGAAACCGCCGTTCAAATCCCAATCGAACGGCTGGCATAAGTAGAAAATCCAAAGTCGTTCTACTACTCTATTGGATTCCATTGACAAGATACCCATAAAAGCGTATAATAAGAAAAAGGCGTGTCAATACGACACATATATTTGCGGAGGGTATTATGAAACCGAGAGCGGAAAAAGATAAGAATTACGAAGAACGGCACAGAGAAGAACGCAAAGCAAAGAGTTTGGTTTGGGGAACGAGCGTGCCGAGAAAACAGGCAGAAGAAATAAACGAATTTTTAATTAAGAACGGTTACACGAAAGTTCGTCTTATAGAAGCGGGATATAAAGCATTATTAGAAGAAGCCGCATTGAGAGAGAAAAACGGACAGTAACCGAAAAGCAAACTAAACTTATGTGTTCTTCTTGCGGAACGGGAACAAATAACTTGAAACGCCCGATTTCAGACAAGGAGTACCATTATAAATAAGAACAAAGCAACCACACCTAAGGCAGATATACTGTCTTACTACTACGAACAAGAGAACGGCGCATTTGTAAGAAGCCGTGAAAAAGTTATCGGGAACACGGTCTATACCGTTATATCCCGTGAAAAGTCAAACGCCGATGCTACGGCGTTCGACATTACAAAAAGACTAATCGAACGGAATATCGACGAAGCATTGAAACCGTCTGTTCAGTTATCTCATAAGCAATCGCTTGGAAGTTGCAATTCGGGAGGTAATAAACAATGAATTTGCAACCGACAATTAAATATAAGAAAGTAAAAAGTGCAGAAGAACAATGGACGGCTCTCTATTGCAGGCTGTCCTGCGACGACGATTTGGACGGCGATTCCAACAGTATCCGTAACCAAAAAATGCTGTTACAAAAGTATGCGGACGAAAACCGATTGCGCAACGTAATGTTTTACGTGGACGACGGATATTCGGGAAGCAACTTTGACCGCCCGACTTCAAGCGTATGATTGACGATGTGGACAACGGGAAAATGTCTACCGTTATCGTCAAGGATATGTCGAGATTCGGCAGGGATCACATTCTTGTAGGCTACTACACGAAATATTATCTTGCCGAAGCCGACGTTAGGTTTATAGCAATCTACGACCAAGTGGACAGCGAAACCAATCCCGATGACGATATTACACCGTTCAAAAACATTCTCAACGAAATGTACGCCAAAGATTGTAGTAAGAAAATCAAAGCCGTATTTAAGGCAAAAGGTAATTCGGGCAAGCATTTGGGAACATTCCCGCCCTTCGGTTACGTTAAATCTGCGGAAGATAAGAATCAATGGATAATCGACTATGAAGCCGCCGAAATAGTAAAAGAAGCATTCAAGTTGTGCATACAGGGATACGGTCCGACACAGATAGCACGGATACTTACCGAACGAAAAGTTGAAACGCCCGTCGTCTACTTCCATAATCACGGCTTACCCA
>CAJTQF010000002.1:0-52888 GCA_910578565.1 uncultured Christensenella sp. | reverse complement strand
ACTTCGCACCAAATTACGGTTAAAGCGATAACGGCAATCATACAGGACGATTTGAAGCGTACAATTCACTTTGCCAAGAACCACAACGAAGAATTTTTACAGACCTTACGCAAGGACGCCGAAGCGAAAACGAAAAAGGAACTCAAAGAGAACCTACGCGAAATAGAAACTTCTGAAGAACGCATTGACAAGTTCGACAAGATTATAGAGAGCCTATACGAAGATAAGGTTACGGGTAAAATCTCGGAAGAACGGTATTTGAAAATGAGTGATACCTACGAAACGGAACAAGCCACGCTGATAGAGCGCGTCAAAGTTCTGAAAGCGGAAATCGAGAAAGCCAAAGCGCAAGACGATAAAATTCTCGACTTTATGCTACTCATCTACAAGTACAGTAACTTTGAAGAACTCACGCCCGAAATTCTGCGCTCGTTCATTGACAAGGTAATCGTCCACGAGAAAACGAAAGTAAACGGACATTACAGACAAACGGTTGAAATAGTCTATAATTTAGTGGGCGCAATACAACCGCCGTTCTTCGATGACGATTACGACAATTAAAGCAACTAAAACCAGACAAGAGAAAAGGCGTGGCTTCACGCCACGCCTAATTCTCGTTCGCCTACGGCTTACCTAATATTCCCTATGGGAATTACGGTAATACGGTGCCGCGTTTTTTAATACGATGCGGCTATTTTTTTAGCCGTTTCGCTTAATTTTATTTTAAGTTCGGGCGGTTGCAAAACTTTTACCGCGCCGCCGTAACTTAAAATTTTGTTCACAAGTCCGCCGTCGTCCGGCAGGGCAAGATTGGCTATAAAGCCGTCGCCTGACGGTTCTATATTGTCTATGCCCAGCCATTCTTCTGCGTCGGAGAGGGAGCTTTTATCAATTTCAAGAGTGACGTTTATCAGTTTGTCGCTTGAAACATAAAAATCCAAATCAATTTCGTCGCGCGTGAATTCACGCTTTGTAAAAACGCTACCGGTAAAGGCGGCGTTTTTAATTCTGCCTATTTTGAAAGTTCTGAAAGTCTGTTTTGTATGGCAGAAAGCATAAACGTACCATATATTTTGTTTGAAAATGAGAAGGTGCGGGTCAATAACCCTTTTAGAATGTTCGCCGCTTCTTGATATGTAATCTATAAGTAACGACTTGCTTTCATTGACCGCCTGTTCGCAGACCTTCATTTTTTTTGAAAATTTATTTCCTCCCCACCAGTTTCCGCCGTCGACTAAAATGTTTCCGCAAACCGAAAGTTCGCGTTTTTCGGTTTTTTGGCGGCGTTGCAGTTTGTCCATAGCGGTTAAAACGTTTTTGTCGTCAACCTGAGAAGCCATCGCTCCCAGCGCGTTTACTGTCGCGGTATATTCTTCACGCGTAAAATAGTAGGAAGGCAGGCGGAAGGTGTCGGGAATGGAAATTCCGCCGTATCTTCCACGTTCAACGTCAACAGGAACGCCGCAGACGTTAAGTTCTTCAACGTAGCGGTAAACGCTGCGGGCGGAAATTTCGTACCTGTCGGCAAGCTGGCGGGCGGTCATTTTGCGTTTTGACAAAAGAGTCATCATAATGTCAATCATAATCTGATATTTCATATAAACTCCTTTTGAATTTCCGGCATATATTTAAAATGTGCCGAATAGTATAAACCGTTGAAATTATTAAAAAAATTTTACCATATATGACAATAATTGTCAACTATAAATAATATAATGGTTTTGTAAAAGGAGAAGAAGAGATGACTTATTCGGCGTATATTGAAAGGCAGAAAGAAATTATAAAAAGCCGCCACGAATTTGACGGGGAGTGTTTGGACCGCGTTTACTGCGCCGATACAGAGCGTCTTTTTGACGATTTAAGGACAATTAAAGGGCTTAACGTAGCCGAAAGAACGGAAAAGGCGACAAAAGTATGATTAACGTAATAAAAAAAGCGGCGCGCATTGCAATTGCCGTTTCCGCCGCTATTTGCTTTATAGGAATATAAACGGGCGGCGCGGATGAAATCCGCGCCGCCTTTTAATTTACGCTTTAATTAAATTTTTGACAGCCGCCTGCATTTTTTCAAGCGCGGCTTCCGCGTCGCCGCGGTTGTTTGCCTTGACAGAGAAATAAATTTTAAGTTTGGGTTCGGTGCCGGAAGGGCGTACGCATATAAAGCTGCCGTTTTCAAGTTCGTAGTAAACGCAGTTAGTCAGCGGCGAACCTATTTCCGTCTTTTCACCGGTGGCGATTTCGGTTTTTGTGTCGGAAGAGTAGTCGCGTACGGCAACCACGTTGTAAATATCAAACGCATTTACGGGGCTGGCTTTAAGTCCGTCCACAACGGCGTTCATATCTTTCATTGCGTTCAGTCCCTTGAACGGAATCGAAATATTGCAATCCAAAACATAGCCGTAAGTATCGTAAATTTCCTGTAAGCGTTGGAACACCGTTTTTCCTATATACGTGTAATAGCATACCATTTCCGCGCACAGCATAGAAGCAACGACAGCGTCTTTATCGCGCGCGTGCGTTCCGCGCAGGTATCCGCAGCTCTCTTCGAAACCAAAGATATATGTGTGCGAAAGGTCGCGCTCCCAAAGTTTGATTTTTTCGCCTATAAATTTGAAACCGACAGGCACTTCGAATAAAGCGACGCCGAATTTCTGGCATATCGCTTTTGCCATACCCGTGGTAACAAACGATTTTACTACCGCCGCGTTTTCGGGCAGGGCGTTTTCTTCTTTAAGACGGGTCAGAATATAATCCAGAAGAAGAATTCCGACCTGATTTCCGGAAAGGGCTTCAAACTCGCCGTCTTTGTTTTTAACCGCAACGCCCAGACGGTCGCTGTCGGGGTCGGTGCCGAAGACTACGGTCGCGCCTATTCTTTTTGCAAGTGCAATTCCCATTGAAAGGGTCTCTTTAAATTCGGGGTTGGGGACTTCTACGGTTGAAAAACCGGTGTCCTTTTTGGTCTGTTCTTCTACAACCGATGCGTGTATACCTATTTTTTTAAGAATTGTGGTTACGGGAATATAGCCCGAGCCGTGAACGGGTGTGTAGACCAGTTTCAATTCTTTTCCGCACGCTTTTACCGCTTTTTTGGAAAGGGTAAGTTTTTTAAGCTGCTTGTAGTATTTTTTATCCGCTTTTGCAGGAACGGGTTTAATGTATTTTTTAATCTGCTCGGCGGTGGGGGCGGGAACGCCCAGATAATCCTGAATTTTTTGTATGTAACTTACTACGACTTCGGTATCTTCGGGCGACATCTGCGCGCCGTCTTCGCCGTAAACTTTATATCCGTTGTACTGCTTGGGGTTATGTGAAGCGGTCACCATAATGCCCGCAACCGTGTTCAGATATCTTACCGCAAAGGAGAGCATGGGAACGGGATGCACGTCCGAAAAAAGATACGCCTTAATTCCGTTTGCCGCCAGAACTTCGGCTGCCGCTTTTGCAAACTCGTCGCTTTTCAGACGGGTGTCGTAAGAAATTACAACGCCGCGCGCCATATCCGTTTCGCCGCGGTTTTTAATAAATTCCGCAAGTCCCTGCGTCGCACGCTTTACGGTATACACGTTCATCATATTGGTGCCGTATCCGATTATGCCGCGCATACCCGCGGTGCCGAATTCAAGCTCTGCGCCGAAGCGGTACTCGGTTTCTTCTTTATTATTTTTTACGCTTTCAAGCTCAAGTTTTCCTTCTTCGCAAAGACGGCTGTCGTTAAGCCAGCTGTCGTAAATTTCTTTATAACTCATTATCCCTCCAAGAGTTGTCACATATTGTTTGCCAATAATATTATATAAAAAAAACTCCCCTTTGTAAAGGGGGGAGTGTAAAAATTTTTATAAATTGCGGTTTATTTTTCCAAAATGAAGCAATTTGCGTAAAAAACTTTAAAATTACTCGCCGCGGAAAAATTCTTCTCTCGTCAAAGGGCGCTCTTTGTCGGGTTTGATTATGGTGTTTTTATCTATGAAATATTTAAGCTCTTCCCTGTCGTAGTAGTTTACAAACTCGAAACAGAGCAGAATTACATAGCTGGAAGGGACGCTTATGAGCAGCGCCGCGCCGAACGAAAACGTCGCGCCGGCAACGTTTAAAAGGAATATAATCGTCGTAAGTACAAAAAAGTTTGCAAGTACGTTCAGGCTGTTTTTGCGTCGTCTGTTAAAGGTGTAAACAAATGCCGCGCCCTGCTGTTTTTTGCCGCGTATTAGCGCGGGCAGCCAGTCGGTCGTAAACATCATTTTTACCGAAATCGCAAACAGCGTAAGGGTCACGAACAGGCAAAGTTGCAAAGGCACTATGAGAAAAAACAGACCCTTGAAAACCAAAAAGTATATCCCGAATAAAATCGCGGCGTCGTAAATCATAGAAAGGGGAATGTACATCAGGTTGTAAAGGGACGCTTCTTTAAGGTTTCTTATAAGTGTAAGGAAGAATGAAGAATTTGCCCTTAACGCCATTTTGTCGTTGACTACTGCGGCAGCGGCGTAGTTGCCCAGTCCCATAAAGAATTTTTCCACAAAGTATATGGCGACAATTCCAACAACACCCCAGGCAATGTTCGCGCGGTTGTCCGAAACAAGGACAAGCAGATTGTCAAACGCGGTTTTAACCTGTTCGGTAGATTGTCCGAGGTCCGTAGGTCTGCCCTGAACGAGATTGCTTAAAAAGCTCTTGACGCCGTTTACAAGGTTTGTATAATCTTCCGACCCTGTCAGTGCGTTTTTATAAGGGGTTATTACAAGGCTCATAAAAACAGCCGCGATAACTATAATAACAAGCCTGTACAAAAGCTGTTTGAAAGTCACCGAAAAGTTGTCTATAAATACATTGAATGTGTGTTTGAATTTCATAATTTTCTCATTGATAAGTTATATTAAAGGAACGGTTTTAAAAGTAAAGTTTTCGCCGTTTATAACCAGATACAAATAACTTTTTTCTCCGTAACGGTACAGTGCGCCGGGATTTATCAGGGTCACGCCGTCAATAAAATCTTCGCGGGATCTGTGGGTGTGTCCGTACAGAGCAATTTTGCAACCGAGTTCTTTTGCCCGCGCGGCAAGTTTTAAAAGGGTGGACTTTGCCGAATACAGGTGCCCGTGACAGGCAAAAATTTTTATGCCTTCAACGGTGATAACCTTTTCATCGTCGCCTAATTTAACGGGGTCGCAGTTGCCGTTAACAATTACCGCTTGCGGAAATTTGGTTTGTATGTAACTTCCATCGGCGGAAGTGTCGCCCAAATGGATAATAATGTCGCTTTCGCCGAATATTCCGTCCAGTCCGTCCAGCGCGCGGCGGTTTCCGTGCGAGTCCGAAACAACAGTGATCTTTTTCATAACTTGCTTTTAAGGTCGCAAAGGGCGCGGTAGCGGTGGGATACCGAATTTTTTTCTTCCGCGGTTGCAAGACCGAAGCTCTTTTTTAAATCGTCCGAGTAAAAAATGCAGTCGTAACCGAATCCGTTTTGTCCTATTTCTTCCTGCAAAATTCTGCCGTGCGTTCTGCCTTCGCCGAAATATGTTTTGCCGTTGGGCATATACAGGCACACCGCGCTTTCAAAATAAGCGGCGCGGTCGCAAATTCCCTGCAACCGGCGCAACAGCAAATCTCTGTTCGCTTTGTCGCCTTCGCCCGAAAAACGCGCCGAGTAAATGCCGGGCGCGCCGTTGAGTACGCGGACGCATAGTCCCGAATCGTCCGCAAGAGCGGGTATGTTGTACCTTTGCGAAATGAATTGCGCTTTTATTTTAGCGTTCTCTTTAAAAGAGTCGCCCGTCTCTTCAATATCGCCGTCAAAGCCCAGATCCTGCATACTGATAATTACTACGTTTTTGAAAATCTGTCTTATTTCGCGTATCTTGTTTTTGTTGCCGCTTGCAACTACAATACTTTCAAGCTCCATAGCCGTATTATACAATAATAAATTAAAAATGTAAAGCGTTGGGCACGGCTTACAACTAAACCGAACGCCGCCTGTTACTGTAAATTATTACCGCTTTAATCCCAGTTAAGATTGTGCAGCCGACCTTCGGTTTTAAATCCCTTAAAGCCGTTTTGCCGCAGCCCTTCGTAGACGGCAACAGCCACAGAATTCGAAAGGTTAAGACTGCGCGTTTCTCCGATCATCGGAATTCTCAGACAGCTTTGTTTGTGCGATTTTAAAAGACTTTCGTCCAGTCCTTTGGTCTCTTTTCCGAATACCAGAAAGTCGCCTGCGGCAAGTTGTGCGTCGCAGTGCGTTTTAAGCGCCTTGGTGGTAAAAAAGTAAAAGCGCGCGTCGGGGTTTGCCTTTAACACTTCGTCAAAGCCGTCGTAATAAAATATTTCCACTTCGTCCCAGTAATCAAGTCCCGCGCGCTTTAAATATCTGTCGCTTACTTCAAATCCGAGCGGGCGCACTAAGTGAAGCCTGCAACCGGTTGCGTGGCACGTCCTTACAATATTGCCCGTATTTTGCGGTATTTCGGGCTCGACCAATACGATATTAAACATAATATTATTGTAAATCAAATATAAAGTATTTGCAACATTAATTAAAAATGAATTTATATATTTCGTTTGACATTTGAAAAAAATATCTGTTAAAATAACATTGCAGGGTTTCGGCTTTGCGTAATTTACAGGAGAAAGATTAATTAATGATAGCGTCTTTATCTGCATTGACAGCGTCAAACGTCCTTACCATTATTAGCAGCCTTTTAATGTTGCTCGGCGGCGTCGCGGCATTCATAATAGGTATGAACCTTATGGGGTCAAACCTTGAAAGGGCGGCGGGCAAATCTATGCGTCGTCTTATGGCGAAAGCGGCGAAAAACAGATTCCGCGGCATTGCTACCGGCGCGGCGGTAACGGCAATCGTAACCAGCTCGTCCGCGACAACGGTAATGATTGTAGGCTTTGTAAACGTGGGGCTTATGACCCTTACGCAGGCGGCTTCGGTAATAATGGGCGCCAACATCGGCACTACGGTAACCGCCTTGTTAACCGCCATTTCCACGGTGGGTGACGAACTTTTAATTATAACTGCGTTATTTACCTTTTCGTCTTTCGTCGGCATGCTTATGTCGATGTTGAGCAAAAAGGAAAAAATAAAGCGCGTGGGCGCTATTTTGCAGGGGCTGGGTCTCATATTCGTGGGTATGCAGTTTATGTCTATGACTATGAAGAATATGCTTGCCGACGAACATATAAATTTTGTAATAGAGCAGGCGTTTATAGGCATAGGTAAAGGCGCGGATAAGCTCACCTGGCATATTATAGTGTTGTTCCTTCTTGGCGCGGCGCTAACGGGTCTTGTGCAGTCTTCGTCGGCTATTACGGCAATAGTAATTTCACTTGCAAATGAAAATCTTATCACTCTGCCTATGGGTATGTTCATTATACTCGGTACAAACGTCGGAACCTGCGTGACCGCCCTGTTCTCGTCGTTGGGCACAAACGTAAACGCAAGGCGAGCGGCCATAGTGCATCTGTTATTCAATGTTTTGGGAAGCATTATCTTCATAATTCCGCTGGCGTTTTTAAGCGGGCATCTCGAAAGATTTTTAAATTCATTCATTCCCAGTTTATCGTGGCAGATAGCTATATTCCATATGGCGTTCAACGTGCTTACCACCGCGATTCTGATCGGATTTGTAAACTATCTCGTAAAACTCGCCTGCCTTATAGTTCCGGATAAAAAGGGCGCGGACAGCAAGGAAGAGCAGGATACTCTGGACAGACGTCTTTTAAAGACCCCCGCAATCGCGGTTGGACAGGTGAGACGGCAGTTGCTGAGTATGGCTGATAAGGCTTTTAAAAACTACAAACTTTCATTGGATATGCTCTTTTCGGGCGACCTTTCCCACAGGGAAGAGTTTGATGAAACGGAAAAAAGCATAAACTCAATGAACAAGCACATTATATCGTTCCTTATAGAACTTTCGCTTACCGAAATTTCCGAAACCGACGAAAAGAAAGTCAGCTCTTTCTATCATGTGGCTTCCGATATAGAGCGTATAGGCGACTATGCGGAAAACATAGTGGAGTACGCGGAAAAGAGCGTGGAAGATAAATTGGAATTTTCAGACCACGCAAAAGAAGAAATACGCGAAATGGATTTACATATAACCAACCTTTACAGGTACACCGGTCAGGTGTTTGCGGGCAGCGATTTGAATTACCTGCCCGACGTTGAAAAGGAAGAAACCGCGACAGACGACGTTAACCGCAAAATGCAACAGTCGCATCTCCGCCGTATGACCGAAGGTAGGTGTACAGCGGAAGCGGGCGCCGTATTTTTGCAACTTGCTGTTAATATGGAGCGTATAGGCGACCATATGAACAATATAGCCAATTCGGTAAAATCGTACGGACACAAAAGCGGCGTTACGGTGCGCAAAGTTTCCAAATAAAGACAGTAAGCCCCGCGCCTTGTAAGGCGCGGGGCTTAAAATGTATTAAACTTTTTCTTCCTTCTCTTGTTCGTTTTCCTGTTCGGTAACTGCGGCTTCGCCTTCGGCTGTTTCCGTATCGGGTGAAAGCCGTATCGCGACAAGCGGTTCCGCCTTGGGTTTAAGTATCTTTTTGCGTATTGCAAGGAACGCGAAGTATGCCCCGTTCATTGCGTAGAAAATAGCAACGTATGCGGCGTACAGTCCTATTATGTAAAGGGCGTTTAAATCGTACCGCCAGACAGTAAGTTTCCATACCGGCAGTTCAAACGGCAGGGGATTTATCTGTGTGAACGCGTAGTTTGGTTTCAGCCATTCACCGTCCTGCAAGGTGTAGCCGTTGTATGTAAATTCCATTGAAGCGGACGAAACGAGCGCGCTTGAAAGAGAAGCTATTATAATTACGGCAAAATAATATGCAAGCGGAATAAGGCAGTCTTTATGCCTGTACCTGTAATGCCCCAGCGCGGTCGGCAGAACCGAAAGCGCGAATAAAAGGCAGTGGGTAAGGCAGAAGTATAAAATGGAATAGCTGCAAAAAATTCCGTAGTCTGACATTTCGTCTTTGCCGAAGTACACAAACACCGAAATTGCGCCCGCCGCATGTACGAAGAACGAAATCGCGTACAAAAACCGTTTTTTCAAAAAGACCGATATGCAGGCGACGTACACGCCGATATTGCAGATAAACAGCGGAATGCACGCAAATACAGTGTGGTAAACGTTGTATCCGTCGCCCATTACCATAGAGTCTTTACTGTGATACTGAATTAGCAGAACAACTGCGGCGGCGGCAAGAAATTCGTGCTGTTTTTCCTTTGTCTTGTTTTTAAGGAAGTAGTAACCGCCCACAGTAAATCCAGCAAGAGCGAGTATCGCGAGAAAGTGCCACAGCGTAAAATTTCTGAACCTTAAAAAGCTGTTTTGGGGAATTTTGTCAATGTCGAAGAAGTTTTCAAATATGTTCAGCGGCATACACGCAAGCAGAGCGAAGGGCAACCAGATAAATGATTTGCCGTTAACTTTCCAACCGTCGCGCACAAACAGAAAGGCGCAAATTGCAAGGTAAAGCGCGTTGCTTATAAAGAACAGCGTCATATTCGCGGCTTTAGGTATAAACTCGTTAATGTGCGCGTAAACTTCGGCGGCGTTGCTTTCGCCCGTCAGCATAGTAACTTCAAAAAATTCCCCGAACAGGCAGCAGGACAAAATTACAAACGGCGGAAGAACGTACTTTGCAATGTCCGCGCAACATTTCTTTTTGTAAAAGATTGCAAGCGGTAAAAGCAGCAGCCCCGCTTTTTTTACCCATTGGCTGAATACGAAAACAAAGTTGAATTCGCCAATGCGGTTGAATATGTAGTAGTCCGAAACGGTGAACGTAAGCACCAGCGCGATTGCAAGCAGTAATCCTGTCGCCGCTTTTAAGCCGACGTCGGTATATCTTTTGAGTTTCATATCTTCTATAATTGTATATAATTTTACTCCGTTTGTCAATACCGCGCAACTTGCCAATTTCGTGTAATAGGGGTATAATCGATTATATGTTTAAAAACCGTACAGATGTAAAAGAAAATAAAGTCAAATCCGTGCGTGTCAAGCCCAAGGGCGCGGGCGCGTTTGTGTGTTTTGCAACCGCTTTCGCTCTCGCGGTACAGATGTGTACGCTTGTCTTTTTATACGTATTTTTCGCCTGCGTTTTTCCCGTCTTTTTTTATTTTTCGTTAGCGTTGACGTTTATTGCCTGCATAGCCGTATTCTCTTCGGACAGGGACGCGCAAAGTAAAGCGGGCTGGCTTATTCTGATGGTTTTCTCCTGCGGAAGCGGCTATATAATTTTTATTCTTGCGCACAAAAAAGTTTGTTACGGCGCGTATAAGCGCGCGTTTGACCGCCTTTACGCCCGTTCGAAGAAATATACGCCGCAATTCGTTTTATCGGATTGCGGTGAAGAAGTGCGCGGTATATGCACCTATCTGAACAATGCCGCGGGGTTCGTTCCTTATAGCGGCACGGATATAAAATACTTAAATTCGCCCGCCGCGTTTTTCGACGATTTTTTTAAGCGGCTGGACAGCGCGGAAAAGTTTGTGTTTATAGAGTTTTTTATCGTTGCCGACGGAGAACTGTTTGAAAGGCTGTTAAAAGCGTTGTCGCGCAAGGTAGAGCAGGGCGTGGAAGTGCGCATTATGTACGACGACGCGGGCAGTCTCGGGCTTTTGAGCCGCAACGCAAAAAAGCGGGTCAGACAAGCAGGTATTCTGTTGCAACCCTTTTCAAAAATGTTGTCGCCCTTTTCGTTTGCGCTCAATTTCCGCGACCACAGAAAGATTATCGTAATTGACGGCAAAACTGCCTACGCGGGCGGTTGCAACGTCGTTGACGAATGCATACAAAGCCGCGCCGTTTTCAAAGACGCAGGCGTCAGAATGGACGGCGGCGCGGTAGACGCAATGACCCTTGCGTTCTTGCGCCAGTGGGAGTTCGTGTGCGGAAAAAGCGTGGACTGGGGCAATTATGTCGGGCTTTCGGTGCCTGCGGTTAACGCTTCCGTCGTTATGCCTTATGCGGGCGGACCGGACTTGAAGGAAGACGTATGTCACTCCGTATATCTCGGTATGATTAATTCGGCAAAAAGCAGGCTTTATATAATGACCCCGTATTTTGTACCGGGCGGCAGTGTGCTTTGCGCGCTTAAAGCAAAAGCATTGTCGGGTGTTGACGTGCGTCTGGTTCTGCCCGAAGTCCCCGACTGGCGGTTTTTATACAGAATGACCGTGTCCTATGCCCAAAGCCTTATTCCGTACGGTGTTAAAGTATATTTTGCCGTAAATACCTTTGTACACAGCAAGGTGGTTCTTTCTGACGGCTGCGCCGCAACGGGTTCGGTGAATATGGATATGCGCTCGTTCTATCTTGAATTCGATAACGGCGTACTCACCGACGATAAACAGTTTGTGGCGGACGCCGAAAATGATTTTAATGCCGTTTTTGCCGAAAACGAACCCGCAAAACAGGGCAGGGTAGGATTTGCGGGGAAGATTTTTACGGGCTTTCTCAAAATATTTTCACCGCTTATGTAATGGCGGTTATATGCATTTTCTACAATTTTCGTCCCGATAAGACAAGTTTGCGGTTTGCGCCTTTGACAAAACGATGTTTTTTTGATAGTATATTATTCTGAGAATATAAGTTTTGCAAGCCGTGCTTTTGGCGCGTGAAACGAAGGATAAAAAGTTGAATATAAAAATCAAGCAAATTCATTCCAAAAGGGATAAGAAAAAGTTTTTCAAATTCCGTATAGATTTATATAAAAACAATAAGTACGCCGTTCCAAATTTATATATGGACGAGTTCGCCGAATTCGACCCCAAAGTAAACGACGCGTTCCGTTTTGCCGACTGCAAAATGTTTTTGGCGTATAAGGACGGAAAAATCGCAGGCAGGGTTGCGGGGATATGGCACCGCGGCGCAAACGAAAAGTCGGGGCTTAAACAGTTGCGTTTTACGCGGTTTGACGTTATCGACGATATCGAAGTAACCAAAGCCCTGTTTGCCGAGCTGTACAAGTGGGCGAAAGAACTGGGTATGGACGAAATTATAGGTCCTATAAGTTTTTCCGACCTGAATGAAGAAGGCATGCTTATCGAAGGTTTTGACCGTCCTTCGACGTACATAGAAATTTACAATTATCCGTACTACGTCAGACATATGCAGGAACTCGGCGCATACAAAGTGGTGGACTGGAACTGTTACCGCATCACCGTGCCGGAAAAAGCCGACGAAAGAATTGCGGCGTTAAGCGAAAAAATTGCAAAGAGAAACGGATACGAAATTCTTGACGTGGCGTATCTTTTAAAGCACGATAAAAAGAAATTGCACGGCTATCTTATGCAGTGTATGGACGTTCTGGACGAAGCATATTCAAAACTGTACGGCACAAGTCCCTTGAACGAAAAGCAGAAAAAGCGTGAAATAGACAGCGTAAGTTTAGTGCTCTTGTCCGAACTTTCAACGGCGGTTCTGAAAGACGATAAAGTCATTGCTTACGGTTTTATGATGCCTTCTATAAACGAAGCGTTGCAAAAGGGGCGCGGGCATATTTTGCCGTTTGGCTTAATTCCGTTTATCAAAGCGTTGAAGCACGTTAAAGTTGCCGAGATGATGAGTATAGGCATTACCGCCGAGCATAACAATAAGGGCGCTGTCGCGCTGATTATGAATGAGTGTTCAAAAGGCGTTTTAAAGCTGGGCGTTAAATATATAGAAACGGGTCCCATGCTTGAAGAAAATCTGCACATTCAAAACCTTTGGAAAAATTACGATCACGAAATTGTCAAACGCCACCGTTGCTGGGGTTTGAAAGTCGAGTAAAATCTACAATAAAAAAGCTCGCAATCGTACGATTGTGAGCTTTTTACTTATAGCGGAGAAAAAGACAAAACCGAAAAACTTTTGAAAATTGGGTTATACAGGTTTGGTATCATCCGAATAAACGCAGCGGAGCAAGAGTAGCCTAAAACAAATTTTTATTTAGACTTAACGTGACTATTCAAAAAATAAATGACAAAACTTTCGACTGTGCGATATGCGCAATACACAATCCAAACAATCCAAGTGTACTGCCATTTTTGTGATATTAAACTAATTATAATATATAATAAAGCCACAACAATAGCAATAATCCAATTCATAATTTTTTTGTGCTTACTTATTATGGCGTTACTTCTATTTAGTGCGGATTTTACGTTTTCTTCCGAAATGTTTTTATAATCGCTATCGTTTATTCTTTCGCCGTTTAATATTTCATTTATGCTGACATCATAAAATTTGCTTAAAATTTGCAGCATTTCAACAGGCGGTAAATAGTTACCGTTTTCCCAACGTGAAACGGTTTTATTCGTTACACCGATTTGTTCGCCCAATTCATCTTGCGTAAGATTTTTTTCTTTCCGCAATTCAGCTAAAAAAGTACCGATTTTTTGCATATCCATAATGAATACTCCTTATGTTTGGTAGCGTTATTATAGCACACAAATACGGAAAAGCATTGCCCATAAACAGCGAATTTGAAACAAATATTATACATATCATAGGACTTGTGGCGCCGTGGCTGGACTTGATAAAATGCGAATGGCTCTATTATGCTTTCATAATTAATCTTAAACCGTACAAACATTTTTACTTTCATTATGCTAAAGCATTAATAAAAAAGAGCAGTAAAACCGTATCATTCATTTTAATTTTTATTTTCTTTGTCATCGATATTTAAACAATGTTTTATATAATCGCTTCGGTTTCCATTCCAATAGCAATGTATACATCTGCCATTTTTAAAAATATGGTCACAATTCGGGTAACCGTATATAATACTTGCGCACTCCGGGCATAGAGATTCCATCACTGAACTTGATTTAAGAAATTTACTGTCACATTCAACGCAAACAGCGTATTTTTCATTTTTCATAGTACTTTCTCATAATTACAGATTTACAAATGATATTTCAATTTTAAACCCAAATATTAACTTTGTAAAATAAAACGAACCGATAATTTTCATTATGGTTCGTATTATTAACTAATGGCGGAGAGAGAGGGATTTGAACCCCCGGATAGTTGCCCATCAACGGTTTTCAAGACCGCCGCATTCGACCGCTCTGCCATCTCTCCAAAAGACATTAAGTTTTACAGGAGAGCGGGCGGAAGCGGAGCATTCGTCGAACCGAAGCGCAGTGCGCTTACCGCTCTGCCATCTCTCCAAAAGACATTAAGTTTTACAGGAGAGCGGGCGGAAGCGGAGCATTCATCGAACCGAAGCGCAGTGCGCTTACCTTAGAATATGCTCTCCAAAGTGATTACAGTTAGAGATTATACAACAGCGGCGGTTAAAAGTCAATTATTCTTTTGGCTTTTCAGCCGTCTTTTTTTCTTTGAACGGTTTAAATTCAACGGAAGCAACGGCGGCAAAGTAAACGCATTTTGCACCGGCGTCCAATAGTTTTTTACAGGCGGCGTCTGCCGTCGCACCGGTTGTCAAAACGTCGTCTACAAGTAAAATTGTTTTGTCTTTAATTTGCTTGCGGTCGTGTACCTTAAAACAATCTTCAAGGTTAGTCGCGCGTTCCTTTTTGGAAAGACTTTTCTGCGCCGCGGTTTCTTTCGCTTTTAAAAGTCCGTCTTTGAGAACGGGAATTTGCGTGTGGTCCGAAATACTTTTTGCCAGAAGTTCCGCCTGATTATAACCGCGTTTATGTACGGACTTTTTAGTCATGGGTATGTAAACAATGCAGTCGGCTTTTGGCAAATTTTCGAGTTTACGACAGATAAGGTCGGCAAAATATTCTTTTAAATATCCGTACCCGTTTTTGTATTTTGCGATAAGCGCGACCGCTCCGCCGTTGTAGACGAGCGGCGATATTCCCTTTTTGAAACGCGGGGTTGCCGCCTTGCATTCAAGGCAGATTTCGGGACGGTCGGTTTTTCTGCCGCATACCGGGCAGGTCGTTCCGTTATTGAAAGTTACCGTCTTCAAACAGACCGGACAGATGTTTCCGTCAAAAGTTTCAATTCCGCAAATGTCGCAAGTGAACGATTGGGGGAAGAACATATCGGACAGAATTTTTTTTAGCGCGTTAATTTTAAACATTTATTATTTTAAGTATTTTTTCAAATCCTGTGCTTTGTCAAGTCTCTCCCACGGCAATCCGTTTTTACCGAAATGTCCGTAAGCCGCCGTTTGCAAAAATATGGGTGCGCGGAGTCCCAGTTTTTCGATAATGGAGTAGGGGCGCAAATCGAATTCGCGCACTACGATATCCGCAATTTCGCCGTCGCTGAGTTTGCCTGTGCCGTAAGTGTCCACGAATACGGACACGGGGCGGGACACGCCTATTGCGTAAGCCACCTGAAGCTGCACTTCGTCGCAAAGTCCTGCGGCAACAAGGTTTTTGCAGATATATCTCGCCATATACGCCGCCGAACGGTCTACTTTCGTGGGGTCTTTGCCCGAGAAAGCTCCGCCGCCGTGCGCGCATCTGCCGCCGTATGTGTCTACTATGATTTTTCTGCCCGTAAGTCCGCTGTCGCCTTCGGGACCGCCTATTTCAAACCTGCCCGTAGGGTTGATGAAATATCTGGTGTTTTCGTCTATAAGCTGCTTGGGCAGAACGCTTGCAACGTGTTTTAAAATATCTTCTTTTAAAACTTCTTGCGAAACTTTTTCATCGTGTTGCGCCGAGATAACGACGGTGTCAATGCGTACGGGTTTGTTTCCGTCGTATTCAACGGTGACCTGCGTCTTGCCGTCGGGGCGGAGATAGGGCAGGAGATTTGTCTTTCGCACTTCCGAAAGCCGTATCGCAAGTTTGTGCGAAAGGGAAATAGGCAGGGGCATGAGTTCTTCGGTTTCGCGGCAGGCGTAGCCGAACATCATACCTTGGTCGCCCGCGCCCAAAACGTCTTCTCGCGCGCCGCCCGCTTTGTTTTCGTAAGAGTTGTCAACGCCCATTGCAATGTCGGGGCTTTGGGTGTGAATGGCAACGGTGACTTTGCACTTATCGTATGCGAACGTGCCGAAAGTATAGCCTATTTTTTTAATTGTTTCTCGCGCGATTTTTTCGTAATCCACGTTGGCGCAGGTGGTGACTTCGCCCATAATCAGGAGTCTGTCGTAAGCCGCGCAACACTCTACCGCACAGCGCGCGTTTTTATCGGTTTTAAAAATTTCGTCTACGATTGCGTCGGAAATGTTGTCGCAAAGTTTGTCGGGGTGACCTTCGGTCACGCTTTCGCTTGTAAATAATTTTTTCATTTTTATTCCTTTTCCAAATCGGATTTATTTGTTTTTTTGTAAAGTGAAATATATTGCGCGTCTTTGTATCCCAGCGATTTGTACAGCTTCATTGCCCTGTCGTTTTCGCTTTCCACTTCAAGACGTACAAAACCGTATTCGTCGCTGTTTTCAATAAATCTGAAAAACTCTTTTGCAACGCCTTTGCCGCGGAACTGCGGTTTGACGAAAAGCTCGTCCAGCCAAAGCACTCTTCCGCAGGCTTCCTGTGAAGCAGAAAGCGCGCATACGGCGTAACCCGCAACTTCCGTATCATAGCGCAGAATGTAACCCTTAACTATTTCGCCGCACATAATTTCTTTCCAGAAACTTTCCCGCCCGCTGTCGGAAATTTGCGAATTGGTAACGCCAAGAGAGTAGAACTCTCGCGACATTTCAAAATATCGGGCTTTGTCGGTTTCTTTCATTCGCTCGGCTTTTATTACGGTAGACATAGCAACTCCTTAAAAAAATCCCGTTCGGCGCCGAACGGGATAAATGACTTTATTATAATTCCCATAGGACGCGGCGTTAGCACCTTGCAATGCAGGTTGCTGTGTGGTCAACGAGCCGTTCTCTCGCACACTCTTTATAGGTTTGTCGGTATTATAACAGCAGCTTTCAATTTTGTCAACCAAAACTTGCCTTTTGCCGCCTTTTAATTTATAATATCCGTATGAATTGCAGAGTGTGTCCTATATCTTGCGGCACGGACCGCGGAAAGACGAGCGGGGCGTGCGGGGTAAGCGGCGTAAAAATTGCAAAATATTATCTTCACCCGTTTGAAGAGCCGCCCGTATCGTTTAAAAACGGAAGCGGCTGTGTATTTTTTTGCGGCTGTTCTTTAAAGTGCGTGTTTTGCCAGAATTACGACCTTTCCCGCAACAGGCGCGGAAAAAATATTTCAGTGCGTGAACTTGCCGATATATTTAAACGGCTTGAAGGGGACGGCGCCGAAAATATCAATCTCGTAAACCCGACGCATTATTTAAACGAAATTGAAGCCGCGCTTGAAATGTACCGTCCGCAAATCCCTGTGGTATGGAACACGCACGGATACGAAAAAATTCAAAGCCTTGAAAGGGCGGATAAATTTGTGGATATCTGGCTTACCGATTTGAAATTCATCGACCCCGCGCTCGCAAAGCGGTATACCGCACGCGGAGACTATGCGGACTTTGCGCTGCCTGCGGTTAAATTTATGGCGGACAAGCCTTTGAACATGCGCGAAGACGGAAAAATGCTTTCCGGGTGCATAGTGCGCCATCTTGTTTTGCCGCTTGCGGCTTACGATTCGGTCAACGTCGTAAAATTTGTTTCAACCCTGCCGGAAAGCGTTTATTTCAGTCTGATGGCGCAGTATACGCCCTTCGGCGAAACAGAAAACTTTAAAGAACTGCAAAGAAAAATCACCCCGCGAGAATACAGCCGCGTTCTGGACGAAGCGGAAAGGTGCGGGCTTGCAAACGTGTTCATACAAAATATCGAAAGCAGCGGACGGAACTTTATACCCGATTGGGACTATTAAAAGGCGTACGCGGACAGACGGATTAATATGTTGATTTCATTGGATAACGCCGCTTTTTCTTTCGGCGGCAACTTAATATTTTCGGGCGTGACTTTTGCCGTAAACGAAGGCGAGCGCGTGGGGCTTATCGGCGCAAACGGCGAAGGTAAGACCACGCTTATCCGCCTTATTACGGGCGAATATGCGCCTGACAGTGGAACGGTTTCAAAGAAGAACGGCATAAAAATAGGCTGCCTTGAACAGAGCGGCGGCTATACGTGCGGCAACACCGTTTACGCCGAAATGCTGGGGATTTTCAAGGAAGAGCTTGCCGCCGTGCAAAAACTTTCAACACTTTCACACGGGCTTGCCGCAACCGAATACGCAAGCGGCGAATATAACGCGCTGTCAGCCAAAATAGAGAGCCTTAACAAATATATTTCCGCTAACGACTGTTTCAACGTGGAAATCAAAATAAAAACCGTGCTGAACGGTCTTGGGTTTGCGGACAGATATAACCAGATTATAGATACAATGTCGGGCGGTGAAAAGACAAGGTTGAAACTTGCCCGTCTTCTGCTCGAAAACCCCGATTTGCTTATTCTGGACGAACCTACAAACCACCTTGATATTCCGACGCTTTTTTGGCTGGAAGAGTTTTTGCAGACCTTTAACGGCGCAATATTGGTCGTTTCCCACGACAGATTTTTTCTGGATAAAGTCACAAAAAAGACGCTTGAACTTGAAAATAAAAAACTGCACTCTTTCGCGGGTAATTATTCAAAGTATAAAATTTTAAAAGCGGAACTTGTTGCAAGGCTTCGGAAGGAATACGAAGCTCAGGTTGAAGAGCGGGCTAAATTGCAGGATTATGTAGACAGAAATTTAGTGCGCGCCAGCACCACGAAAATGGCGCAGAGCCGCAGAAGACAGCTTGAAAAAATGGAGATTTCGGAAAAGCCTTTTATACCGCCCAAACCGCCCCAATTCCGGTTTGTCTACGATACCGAACCTTACGAAAACGCGCTTGAAATTAAAAATCTGAATTTGCGGCGCGGCGATAAAACGCTGTTAAATTCCGCCTGTCTTGACGTTAAGCGCGGTGCAAAAGTTGCGGTGGTGGGAGAAAACGGCACGGGCAAAAGCAGCCTTTTAAAGGAAATATTAAACGGCAATCCGTCAATAACCAAAGGGAGATTTGTAAGGCTTGCCTATTTCGACCAGGAATCGGCAAATCTCGACGGCGAAAATACGGTATTGCAGGAGCTATGGGAAAGGCATACGGGTTACACCCAGACCGAAGCCCGCGCCGCGCTTGCAAGGTGCGGACTTTACGCGGAAGACGCGGACAAGAAAGTCAAAACCCTGTCCGGCGGCGAGCGCGCGAAACTTGCGCTATGCGTGCTGGAATGCGAACGCGGAAACTTTTTGATTATGGACGAGCCGACCAACCACCTTGATTTGCCCGCGCGCGAAGGGCTGGAAAGGTCTTTAAAAGAGTTTTGCGGAACCCTTATTTTCGTTTCGCACGACAGGTATTTTATTTCTGCTCTTGCCCAAAGCGTTGCCGAGATAGAAAACGGTTCGCTCAAAGTTTACGGCGGCGGTTACGAAAATTATCTTTCGGAAAAAAAGAAAATTGCCGATTGTAAAAATTTGGCAGAAATATCCGAAAAGCAGAAAACTGCGCAGATAGAGCGGGAGAGCAGTTACCGTTCCAAAAAAGAGCGGGCGGAAGAAGAGCGCAAAAAACAGCTTGCAAAGCAGATAGAGCGTGAAATTTACGCGCTTGAAAAGGAAGAAGAGCATATAAATTTGCTCCTTGCGCAGCCTGAAACCGCTTCGGATTACGTAAAGGTCGGTCAGCTTGCGGCAAGGCTTGACGGAATAAAAATACAATTGGATACTCTTTACAAACAGTATGAAACCGTGCTATAATGGTTATACAGGGGACTGTAAATTATGGAAGAGAAAAAGAACGAAATAGAAAAGCCCGCGGAAGAAAAGGCAATCCGTCACACTATTAATGCGGAAGAAACCTTTACGCTTGCCAAGGACGTTTTCGATATCAGATGTTTCGTAAAAAACGTATATAATAACCGTGCGGTCATTGCCCGCAGGCTGAACTTGTTTTCGCTTATGGTCAGCCTTATTTTTACCGTGGTCTATATGGCGTATATTATGTTCACTGGCATAATCGACCATATCAATAAGGGCGGCGCAATTCTGCTGTACGTCGTAATCGGCGTTTATGCGGCGGTTTTTCTGGTTATGCTTATAGGCATAGCCTGCGGCGCTTCGGCAAAGACGAAAAACGTGAAAACCATCAAAAAAATGCTTTCGGTCTGCCGTCTTATAGTGCGCCTTTTGTCGCTGGGGCTTACGATAACGGCTCTCGCGCTGGTAATGCAGGGCGGAGATTTTACGGCACAGCATATTGCAATAGATATCGCGCTTGTAATATTTTCGGTTTTCTGTCTGATAATAGCGCTCACGCCGCTTATAGCGGGCGGTCTTGCTAAACTTGCAAGGTGGCTTTTGTCTCCGGTTAAAATCAAATATCACTTTTCAGCCGTCGCGCTTGAATGGTACGAGATTGTCGTAACAGAAGACGGCAACGGCAAAACCGTTAAAAAAATTTCGCAGAAATATTATGACGACATAGGCAGATGCCTTGACAATTATTTAATTCCGCTGCTTGGCAAGAAATACGTAAACAGCATAAAACCCGCAACAATTCTACGCGCGGCGCAGGGCGCGCAAAGCGACCGGCATCTTATCGAAGGCGTTTTAAAGAGTATCTTTTCATATGCGACCGAATGCGGTTACGTTACGTTTAATCCGTGCAAGGACCTTGAGTTTGAAGGAAACATAGAGGAAGAAGAAAAACCCAAGTCTAAAGTAAAAGAAAAGTTTTTAAGGCTGGGCAGTAAAATAGGCAAATCGGTAATTAAAAAATATATCGATAAAAACCTTGCCGAAGGCAGTCAGGAAGCAGAATAAAATAAAAAACCGCGTCGCAACAGCGACGCGGTTTAAATTTTCAAACGTTAAAATTCAAGGCTTTTTTCAATATAATTTTCAAGTTCTTCCGTTTTAATTCTTACCTGTTGCATACTGTCTCTGTCGCGCACGGTTACACAGCCGTCTTCAAGCGTGTCAAAGTCAACCGTTATACAGTAGGGCGTACCTATTTCGTCCTGACGGCGGTAACGCTTTCCTATGGATCCCGTCACGTCGTAGGTTACCGAAAATTTCTTTGCAAGTTTTCTGTAAATTTCGTCGGCTTTGTCCGAAAGGTTTTTTTGCAGCGGTAATACAGCCGCCTTATAGGGCGCAAGAAAGGGATGAAGTCTCAGAACGGTGCGCACGTCGTTCTTTTCTGCGTCAAGCACTTCTTCGTCGTAAGCATCGGTCAGAAAAGCAAGCACAACGCGCTCGGCACCCAAAGAAGGTTCTATTACGTAGGGTATATACTTTTCGCCTGTCACGGGGTCGGTGTATTCCATATTTTCGCCGCTTTCGTTCTGGTGCTGTTTCAGGTCGTAATCCGTTCTGTCGGCAATGCCCCACAGTTCGCCCCAGCCGAATGCAAAGTTATATTCGAAGTCCGTTGTGGCTTTGGAATAGAAGCAAAGCTCTTCGGGCGAGTGGTCTCTTAATTTCAGGTTTTCTTCTTTCATGCCGAGCGACAGAAGAAAGTTTTTGCAGTAGTCTTTCCAGTATGCGAACCACTCCAGATCGGTGCCGGGTTTGCAGAAAAATTCAAGTTCCATCTGCTCGAATTCACGCACGCGGAATATAAAGTTTCCGGGCGTAATTTCGTTTCTGAACGATTTACCTATCTGTCCTATGCCGAATGGTACGCGCAGGCGCGAAGTGCGCTGTACGTTTTTAAAGTTGACGAATATACCCTGCGCGGTTTCGGGGCGGAGATAAACGGTGTTTACGCTGTCTTCGGTAACGCCCTGAAAAGTTTTGAACATAAGATTGAATTTTCTTATGGGCGTAAAGTCTGACTTGCCGCACACGGGGCAGGCAATTTTCTTTTCCGTTATAAAGGCTTCAAGCGCGTCGTTGTCAAGGCTTTCCACCTTTACGTCCAATTTGTGTTTTTTGCAGTAATCTTCAACAAGATTGTCGGCGCGGTGGCGGGATTTGCAACTTCTGCAATCCATTAGCGGGTCGGAAAATCCGCCGAGATGGCCGGAAGCCTTCCAGGTAGAAGGATTCATAAGTATCGCGCAGTCAAGCCCCGTATTGTAGGGCGATTCCTGAACGAACTTTTTCCACCAAGCTTTTTTTACGTTGTTTTTGAATTCAACGCCGAGCGGTCCGAAGTCCCACGTATTTGCAAGTCCGCCGTAAATTTCGCTTCCGGGGAAAATATAGCCCCTGTTTTTGCAAAGCGCCACAAGTTTTTCCATTGTGACGGTTCTCTTTTTATCCGACATAAAATATTCTCCTTAACGCTACGCCGCCGGATTGCTGCGCGCTTATTCTTTGAAAATATTTTATTAAAATATAACGGCTAAGTCAAGCGAATTGTAAGCGGCGCGGCAATTGCAAGGATAACTTTTCCTGTGACCGAATTTTGAAAAAGTTGTAATAAAAGATATACATTTTATAACGGTTTGTGGTATAATCAAAGAAAAACTTATGGTGAAAGATGTTATCCGATATCGAAATTGCTGAAAGCTGTAAACTGAAAGATGTGCGCGACATTGCCGCAAAACTGGATTTGTCGGAAGACGATTTGGAATTGTACGGCAAATACAAGGCGAAAATCAATTTAAAAGAAGTTGACCCCAAGTCTAAACTGATACTGGTCACAGCAATAAACCCTACGGCAAGCGGCGAAGGGAAGACCACCGTTTCGATAGGTCTTGCCGACGGAATGGCAAAACTGGGCAAAAAAGTCTGCCTTGCTTTGAGAGAGCCTTCTTTGGGACCCGTATTCGGGATAAAGGGCGGGGCGGCAGGCGGCGGTTACGCGCAGGTTGTTCCAATGGCGGATATAAATTTACACTTTACAGGCGACTTGCACGCGATAACTTCTGCAAATAATTTGCTTTGCGCTATGATTGACAATCATATTTTCAGGGGTAACGCGCTTAAAATAAAACAGGTGACTTTCCGCCGCTGTATGGATATGAACGACAGGGCACTACGCGATTTGACTATAAAATGCGAAGCGGGCAAAATGGCGGGTTGCGAGAGCTATTCAAGACAAGAAGGGTTTGAAATTACCGCGGCTTCTGAAATTATGGCTATTCTGTGTCTTGCGCGCGACCTTGCGGATTTGAAAAAAAGAATAGGTGAAATTGTCGTAGGCGTTAACGACGGCGGCAACTTTGTACGCGCAAAACAACTTAAAGCTGACGGCGCAATGGCAACCCTTTTAAAGGACGCAATAAAACCCAACCTTGTCCAGACTCTCGAAGGCACTCCCGCAATAGTTCACGGCGGACCTTTTGCCAACATTGCGCACGGCTGCAACTCTGTCCGCGCAACTTATACGGCGATGACCCTTGCCGATTATACCGTTACCGAAGCGGGATTCGGCGCGGATCTGGGCGCGGAAAAATTCCTTGACACCAAGTGCCGCATTGCGGGTATCCAGCCCGATTGCGTAGTAGTAGTTGCAACGGTCAAGGCGTTAAAACTTCATGGCGGCGCGGACAAGTCCAATCTTTCCGAAGAAAATATCGCCGCGCTGAAAGAAGGGCTTCCCAATCTTTTAAAGCACATCGAAACGGTGAAAAAGGTTTACAACAAACCCTGCGTTGTTGCTATGAACAGGTTTGCAACCGACAGTGCGCAGGAAATTGCAACCGTGCTTGAATCCTGCAAAAAGGCGGGTGCGAAAGCGGTGTTTACCGACGTGTTTTTAAAGGGCGGCGACGGCGGTCTGGATTTGGCTCGCGCAGTTATAGAAGAGTGCGCGAAAAAGTCCGAACTTAAATATTCTTACGACCTTAACGACGGTATCGTTAAAAAAATCGAAAGCATAGTCAAAAACGTATACGGCGGCGACGGCGCAGATTTTTCGGAAACCGCGCTTGAAAAAATCCGGTCGCTTGAAAAGTGCGGTATAAACGGGTTGCCCGTAATAATAGCAAAAACGCAGTATTCCCTTTCCGACGACCCCAAGAAACTTGCCGCGCCCAAAGGTTTTAAAATTTACGTGCGCGACATAATCTACAAAGGCGGCGCGGGTTTCGTAGTCGCCGTCGCAGGCGAAATTATGCTTATGCCCGGTCTCGGAAAAGTTCCAAGCGCCGAACATATCGATATTGACGCCGACGGTACCGTTACGGGATTGTCTTAAATTAAGGAGAAATATGAAACTTCCCGAAGCAAGTAATTTTATTGAACAGATTATAAACGAAGAGCTGGAAGCGGGCAAGTTCGAAAGCCGCGGCAACGCTATTCAGGTGCGCTTTCCGCCCGAACCCAACGGATATCTTCACATAGGACATATCAAGGCTATGTGTATTAACTTCGGCGTAAAGGACAAGTATAACGGCAAGCTGAATCTCAGAATGGACGACACCAATCCCGCAAAGGAAGATTACAGTTACGTTAATTCTATTGTGGAAGCGGTGAAGTGGCTTGGGTTTGAGTACGACCGACTTGTTTTCGCTTCGGACTACTACGACAGGCTTTACGAAATTGCCGAAAAGTATATTATAGACGGCAACGCTTACGTATGCGATTTGTCTGCGGAAGAGATAACCGCAACCCGCGGCACGCTTACAGAAGCCGGTACGCCTTCGCCGTACAGAAACAGAAGCGCGGAAGAAAATTTAAAACTTTTCCATGAAATGAAGGCGGGCAAATATCCAGACGGCTCTAAGACTCTGCGCGCGAAAATAGATATGGCTTCGCCCAACGTGAATATGCGCGACCCCGTGATTTACCGTATAGCGCACGTTCCGCATTACCGCACGGGCGATAAATGGTGCATATATCCTATGTACGACTTTGCTCACCCCGTGTCCGACGCGATAGAAGGGATTACTCATTCGCTCTGTTCGCTTGAATTCGAAAACCACAGACCGCTCTATAACTGGTTTGTTGAAAAGGCGGGGTTCGAAGCTCCCCTTCCCAGACAGATAGAATTTGCAAGGCTTAATATTACAAATATGCTTATGTCTAAACGCTATCTGAAAAAGCTGGTTGACGAAGGTTTTGTCCGCGGCTGGGACGACCCCAGAATGCCTACGGTAATGGGTCTTAAAAACCGCGGGGTTCCGCCCAAGGCGTTAAAAAAATTCTGCGCGGACGTCGGCGTGGCAAAAGCGTACTCTGTTGTAAATCAGGCGCAGCTTGACAGCTGTATCCGCGACGAGCTGAACGAGACCGCGGAACGCGCAATGGCTGTGTTAAACCCCGTTAAACTTACAATTACAAATTATTCCGGCGAAGAAGAGCTTGATTTTGACGTCAATCCTATGCAGGAAGGGAGCGGCGTGAGAAAAATTAAGTTTACGGGCAGCGTCTATATAGACAGGGACGACTTTTCGTTAAATCCGCCGCCTAAGTACAAGCGTTTGCAAAAGGGCGGCAACGTCCGCCTTAAAAGCGCGTATATCGTGCGTTGCGACGACGTTAAGACGGACGAAAAGGGAGAAGTGCAGGAAATTTTATGCACGTACTTTCCCGAAACAAAGAGCGGCTCTTCCGCGCCCACCGATATAAAGGCAAAGGGCGTAATACAGTGGGTGGACGCAAAGTACGGGCAGGACGTGCAGTTCAGACAGTACGAGCCGCTTTTAAAGGACGAGCAGTATCCCGACCAGGATTATGCCGAAAGACTTAATCGGGAGAGCGAAAAAATTCTTTACGGCAAAGCCGAAGAATACCTTGCAAACAGCGAAGACGGAAAATCGTTCCAGCTTATAAGGGCGGGTTATTTCAAAAAAATCACGGATAACGGTTTTGTTCTTTCTGAAATCGTTTCGTTAAAGGACAGTTTTAACAAGTAAAACCGTCCCCCAAAAGGTGACAAAATGAACATTATTGGTATAGCAATTATTTGCTTTATATTGTCTTTTGCCGTTGTCGGCGGCTGTATAGGCGCGTTTAAAGGCTTTACGCGCGTCGGGTCCTGGGGAGTGGAATTTATTCTCACGGGACTTCTCGCCATACCTATAGCGGGACTTATTTCAAATAAAATGAAAGCACTTCCGGCTGTTGCGGCGGGCTTTATATCGCTTGGCGTTACGATATTTTTTATCGGACTGTTCATGTTTCTTTTCTGGCTTTTCAGAAAATTGCTTGCAAAGAGAATTGAAAAGCGTAAACAGATGTCTTATTATTCAAAGTACATAGAAAACGAGCAGAACACGGTAAAAATTCTCGGCGCGCTTGCCGCTGAAGACATGAGAGAGTATAAAAAACTTACCAAGCACAAACCCAAACAGTCGGGCGGCGTGTGGAGCGTTCTGAACAGGGTCTTCGGCGCGGCGGTGTCTGCGTTGAAGGGCGTAGTGATTGCCGGTATACTTGCGGCGTCGTTTATCGTAATAATTGATTTTACACGCCTTGCTAACGAAGGCGGAAGTCTTTACGCTCTATTCGGTAAAATATACAGTAACGGAAGCTGGACGTTTTTCAAAAAATACCTGTTCGATTTTGCGGTAATAGCAATATTGACAGTCTGCATAAAAACGGGCTATTCAAGCGGCATTTCTTCGGCGCTGTGGACGTTTATAGTCATTTTTATGGTTATCGGCGCGGGCGTGCTTGCGGTTTATTTTGCGTTTAAGGTGGACGATTTTATAACCGTGGCGCGGGCGCTTGACGGACATCTTGCACCGAAACTTGCAAGCATTTCGGGAATGTTAGAGCAGATGAAGCTGTCCACGCTGTTTATATCGCAGTGCATAATAGCGTTCGGTCTGTTTGTCGTTATGTTGGTGGCTGTAATATTAATCGCAATATTCGTTCCCAAATTTATAGATATGGCGCGCGGCGGCAAAATTTTCAGAAGCATTGACGGCGTGTTCGGCGCGATAGGCTTGACGGTGGTAATTCTTGCCGTACTACTGGTGTTGGGCGCGGTACTGAATTCGGTGCACGATTTGGAATTTATGAACGTGTTTAACGTTTACTTTGAAAAGAGCGGTATAGCAACCTATATTTACAATAACAATATTTTAAACGCAATGGGAATTTTGAAACTTCCCCTTGCAGACTACTTACAATAAAAAAGACGCTGAAACCCAAACGGGTTTCAGCGCTTTTAAATATTCGCTTATTTCTTTGAGTAGCTTTCGCAGCAGGTGCAAACCTTGCTGTCGCAAGTGCAACCTACGGTGATTTTTTCAAGAGTGCAGTTGCAACCGTTAAGGTTGAACTTGCAGCCTTCTACATTACAAGCTATATCGTGATTTGCGCTTTTCATAATATATCCTCCGCAATCAGTTTGTGCAGGGGCGCGTAATTTATTCGCAGGGTATTGACAAACTCCGTTATTTTAAGTAAAATGATTAAAAGGAGTGCTTATGAAAATTATTTTATTGCAGGATGTAAAAGGACAGGGAAAGAAGGGCGAAGTTGTTGACGTAAACGAAGGATATGCGCGCAACTTTCTTATAAAAAAGGGGCTGGCTGAAGTTGCTACGGCGACAAAGCTGAATGATATAAACCAAAAAAAGTCCGCCGCGGATTTTCATAAGGCGGAAGAAATAAAAGCCACCCGCCGGCTTGCAAACGATATAAACGGCAAGCTGTTCCGCATAGCAATCAAGGCGGGGCAGGGCGGTAAAGTGTTCGGCTCGGTCACTGCCGCCGACATTGCCGAAGCAGTGCAAAGGGACGGTTTTGCGGTTGATAAAAAGAAAGTTGTGCTTTCTCAGCCGATAAAGACGGTAGGCGTATTTGACGTGGATTTGAAATTTATGGAAGGGATTTCGGCAAAGATAAAAGTTTCGGTTGAAAGCGAGTAAATTTTTATTTTGTACGTATTTCGGATTTGTATAATATTGCGGCGCGGAACTTTCACGTTCCGCGCCGCTTAATTCTGAGTATATTATCTGAATCTTCCGCCACCGCCGCCGTGGCCGCCTCCGCTGTGTCCGCCGAAGCCGCCACCGCCGGAAAATCCGCTTGAGCCTGAAGAACTGGGACGTGACGACATATTTTCTTTCATTGAAGAAAACGAGTTGTTTATCATTCTGTTCATTACGTAAAAAGATACTATGTTTGAAGTGGCGCACCAATGGGGCGGCTCTATAGTAATATCCTTAAACTTCTCTTCCCAGATAGCGCTTACTCCGAGTACCTGAGCATAGGGCAGTATGTGATAGTAATACTGCGGGTCTTGTTCAAGCATTTTTTCAAGTTGATTTTTTTCCGCAAGTTTAATAAAGTTTTTAAACCCTATAATCTCGTTAAGTTGTTTAACGTAACTTTCCGTTCGGGTTACTAATATCACCGAACATATAATTTGTGCGCTGCAAATCACGCATAGCGCAATTTTTGCAGGTATAGGAATTATATATGAAGGGACAAGGAAAACGTAAAAAACCGACAGTACCGCGCACAGTGCAATTATCCCTGAATAACAAAGCACCTGTTTTTTGATGCTGTATTTTAGATAGTTTGATTTTACCAATCGTGAAAAGAGATAAACAAAAAATGCGGGGAATGCCGCAAAAAACAGCGGCAGAAGCGTTATAATTATAAATATTTTTGAAATTTGTGCAAGCGCAAGGCAAATCGGGGCAATTGCAATTAACAGTACGCCAAGTAAGGCGAATATATACGAAGCAATTTTACTTTTTATCGAATACAAATTTTTTGTCTTAGAGTTTACCTGAAACCTGATGTTCGGTATGGCTTTATAAAATTTGTATTTCAACTGTCTGGGCGTTACTGTGTCATTACCGGTAAACAGTTTGTCAAAGGTCAGCCTTTCATAGTCCGCGCATCCTTCGGGCAGGCATTTAACGGTTCGTATTAAAACGGGTTCGCTGTCTTTGTCTTCAAAGTTTATTTTCAGCCAGCCCTTGTCCGCAAAGTAGTATATAAGCGCGGTTATATCGGAATCGTCAACATAGTTGTCTATGAGTTTACCCATTATTAAAGGGTCCATTTTATCGGGAGCTTCAAAGTTTACGACGGGTACAATTTTGTGTTTATTGAAGAATACAAGTTTAATTACCGCTAAGGCAATTATCAATATCACGCCAGCGATAACGCAGATGTAAGGAGTAAAGTCGAAGTAAGTCGACAGAACGCCGTCTTCAAAATGTACGTCAAATCTGACCTGCGAGCGCGCTTCTATATAGGGAATAGTATCCGTATAAAGCGTCTGTTTACCGTTTTCGGCAACGCCCCTGTGAATGGTAACGCTATTTTCGTTGTCAAATCTGCCGTAGGTAGAGCAGAACGTGCGGTCGTCCAAAATGAAACCTTCGGGCAGAATCAACTTAATTTTTATGTTGTATATATTGCATTCCCAGCCCGCGCCTATGGGTGTAAGTGCAAGCATATCGCTGCCTTCCTGCGCTTTTGTCAGACAGTAGTCATATTCTAAGCGGTAGGTATGTAACTCGTCAAATTTTTTTGAGTAGTCGCCTATGTCCACAGAGATAAAACTGTTATTTGAGTCATCGCTGCTTCCGCTAACATTGTATAAAACCGGACTCTGTTTTCCGTCTTTAATTTCGCGTACTTTTACATTATGGACTAATTCGCCCGCATTTACAGGTATATCTCTTATAAATCCGCTGTTATTGTAGAAATATACAGTAATATCTTCTGTGACCTTTATTTCACGGTTTGCTTTAACGTCCATTGTTACGTCGTAACCTTCGATATAAGTCTGGTTTATAGGGCGTGGCGCGTCGTAGTCGTAGTCGTAGTCGGAGTTCGCGCTTGCTGTTTTTCCGCCGGCGGAAAATGCCGCAAAAAACGCGACTGCGGCTATAAGGCATATAAATAAACAAATAATCGGTAATTTTTTAATTCTTTTCATATTACTCATAAAAAACGGGCGCAGTTTAATTCCGCGCCCGTAAAATTAAAACTGTACTTTTACGTTCTGTCTTTCTTCTTCGTTTGCTTCAAAGTAAGGCAGCGGCGCACACTTCATTGATTTTGCGATAATGCAGGCGGGAATAGCCTGAACGTACGTGTTGTATTCGCGCGTGGTTGCATTGAAGTATTTTCTTGATTGCGCAAGCTCGATTTCTATATTTCTCAACTGGTTTTGCAAATCCATAAAGTTTGCATTTGCTTTTAAGTTGGGATAGTTTTCGGTAACTTTGTAAAAGCGCAATATTGCGCGGCTCAGTTGGTTGTTCGCTTCAACTTTTTCCTGAACGGTGTTGGCTTTCATTGCCGCCGCGCGCAACTCCGTAACTTTGGTGAAAATTTCGTTTTCTTGTTTTGCGTAACCTTTAACGGTTTCTACAAGGTTGGGGATAAGGTCGAAACGCTTTTTAAGGTAAACGTCAATGTTTGCAAAAGCGTCTTCAATCTGCGATTTCATTCTTACAATCTTGTTGTGGGTACAAATTGCCCAGATTATGATTATAAGAACTACCGCGCCTACCGCACCGCCGACAATACCGCCGATTGCGGCGTTGGATAATAGTAATTTCATTTCTTTCTCCTTTAAAGTTTCTTTATTTCAACGATTGCGCTCTTTAACAGAGCTTCTGCAATCGACTGTTTCTTAATTATTTTCAAGGCTTCGTCCACGGTAAACCATTTAACTTCTTCAAGCTCGTTATAGTCGGGCAAAGGTTCGCCGTTTTCCGCTATAAGCACAAAGCCGAGCATTAAAATGTTTTTCGGCTCGTGATAGCGGGACGACAGGTACTTGAATTTTACCGCGTCCAGTTTTGTTTCTTCCTTAAATTCGCGCGATACCGCTTTTTCAGCCGTTTCGCCTTTTTTGATATATCCCGCAAAAAGAATATAGTCTTCCTGACCCTTGTGTTTTGCAAGCAGAACTTTGTCCTTGGCGCGGTTAAACGCGACCATAATTACGGCGCTTGCAAAGCGGGGGAAGCGGAACTCATCGCAGTGTTTGCAGTACGGTACAAGACCTTCGTCCGATTTAAACATAAGCGTAAGTTCGTTTCCGCATTCCGTACAAAACATATTTTCTCCTTATCACCCTTACGGGGCAAAAATTTAACATAAATTTTATGTTCGTTACACATTATATTATATAATAATATTTTATAATTTTCAATAGTATATTTGAAATTTAACAAATTTATTGACTTATTTTCACAAATATAATATAATTAACGCAACGTTTTAAGTAATATTTGGGGGAATGTTTTGGATTACGAAAGAGCGAAAACAATTTTGAAGCAGCGCGGTCAAAGTCACCTTTTGGACTATTACGGCGAACTTAACGAAGCCGAGCGCGAACAGCTGTTGGAAGAGATTGAAAATATCAACTTTTCGATTGTTAAAAATATACAGGCGGTCGGTTCAAAGGCAAAGGTGAAAATACGTCCCGTGCAGGCGGTTACGCTTAACGACGTAAAACGCCGCCGTCCGCAGTTTGAAGAAGTTGGGCTCCGCGCCCTTGAAAATAAGAAGGTGGGCGCCGTGTTGCTTGCCGGCGGTCAGGGAACGCGTCTCGGGTTTGATAAAGCCAAAGGTATGTACAACATCGGGCAGACGCGGTTTTTGTCTATATTCGAACAGCTTATTAACAACATAAAGGACGTAACCGATTTATCGGGCAGATATTTTCCGCTGTTTATAATGACCAACAGCCTGAACAACGGAGAAACTGTTCAGTTTTTCAAAGACAACAATTATTTCGGATATCCGCGCGACAGGATTCATTTCTTTGTCCAGAACACCGAACCTACGTGCGATTTCGACGGTAAAATATTTTTAGACCAAAAACACAGAGTCTCGCTTTCGCCTAACGGCAACGGCGGCTGGTACTCGTCGCTTATAAACAGCGGTTACAACCGCATTATAGAGCGCGAAGGAATAGAGTGGCTGAACGTTTTCGGCGTGGATAACGTTTTGCAGCGCATTTGCGATCCCGTGTTTATAGGCGCCACATTAATGTCCGGTTTCAACTGCGGCGCAAAGGTTGTAAAAAAACTTTGCGCGGACGAAAAGGTGGGCGTTCTGTGTGAAGAAAACGGTAAGCCTGCCATTGTGGAATATTACGAAATGCCGCCCGAGCTTGCAAACAAAAAGGAAAGAGGCGGCGAACTCGTTTACCGATACGGCGTAACGCTTAACTATCTTTTTAACGTAAACCGTCTTAACACAACCCTTTCGGGAAACCTGCCTTACCACCTTGCAAAAAAGGCGGTGCCGCACATTGAAAACGGAGTAAGGGTCGTCCCCGAAGAACCCAACGGCTATAAGTTTGAAACGTTGGTTGTGGATATGGTAAAACTTATGGACAGCTGTCTTGCTTTCGAAGTTGAGCGCGACAATGAGTTTGCGCCCGTTAAAAACGCGCATGGCACGGACAGCGTTGATACGGCAAGGCTGTTGCTTAAAAAGAACGGCGTTATTTTATAATTACATTGGCAATAATCAGATTAAAGGAATTGATATGAAGAAATTTTTAACTGTTTTCGCGTCGTTTTGCGCGGCGGCGTTAATGTTGTTTTGCGGCTGCGGATTGGTCGCAGGCACTGACGGGCTTGACGGGCGCGACGGCAAGGACGGAACGGACGTTTCTGTTTATGACGCATACGAAGCGCTGAAAAGAGAGACGGGAAACAACAATCTTACCTTTGAAGATTTTTTAAAGGAGTATCTCAATTTTTCTGGCGGCGAAATAAATTCGGCGGCGTCATTGCAGGCAAGCATAAACCGCTCGCTTATGTCGGCTGTCACCATTATGACAAGGTTTAAATATAAAACTACAAGTTTACTGGGCAACGGTTATTCTTATAAGGCGTTTACAGGTTCCGGCGTTATTCTTGACGTTGACCGCGAAGCGGGCGATGCATACGTCGTAACCAACTGCCATGTTGTTTACGACGATACTTCGGCAGACGCGAACTATATCTCCGAATACGTAAGGCTTTATCTTTTCGGTCAGGACGTTGAAGGCGTAAATTACAGTTTCGCTCACGATTACAGCGTCATTTACGACGACGGTTACGGAATAGAAGCGCAGGTTATCGGCGCTTCCGTTACTTATGATATCGCTCTTTTAAAAGTTACGGGAAGCGAAGTGATTAAACGCAGTGACGCGGTTGCGGCAAGTTTTTCGGATTCCGAAGACGTTTATATCGGCGAAACGGTATATGCGATAGGCAACGCCGCCGCCGAAGGTATGAGCGCGGCGGACGGAATCGTAAGCAAGGACAGCGAATATATAGAGCTGAACCTTTCGGACAAAGGCGCCGCCAATATCGAGTACCGCGTTCTCAGAACCACTGCGCCTATTAACCACGGAAACTCCGGCGGGGGACTGTTTAATACCAACGGAAAAATAGTGGGTATCGTAAACTCAAAAGACGATTCGGAAGACGTTGACAATCTCGGTTACGTGTTGCCGGCAAACTATGTAAAGCGGCTTTTAAAACTTATGTACGACAGTTACAACGGTTCGTTGGTTATGGGGGTAAACAAGGCTTATCTCGGCGTCGTGACAGAAGTTTCTGACAGTTATTCAAGATATGACAGCGAAAACAACCGCGCGGTAATATCAGAAGTGGTGCGGGTTAAGGCGGCACAGGACGCGCCTTCAAGTTCCGCATTGCAGGCGGGCGATATTTTCAAGTCGGTGCGGATTGTCGGCGCTGACGGCGCCGAAAAGGAGAATTTGAAAATTACGCGCGAATACCATTTAAGGGACGTAATGTTTTCGGTAAGGCAGGGCGACACCGTGTATCTGACGGTTGAGCGCGGCGGCAGCGAAACAGAAGTGGCAATATCTTTCAACAGCAATTCGTATTTCAGGAAAACGGCATAAAAAAACTCCGCTACATAGCGGAGTTTTTTTATTGTTCTATTTTGTTTATATCGTAAGGGGTAACCTGATATACGTAGTAATTAAGCCAGTTCATATAGAACAGATTTGCGGTGGAAGACCAGTTCATTTTGACTTCGGTCATATCTTTGTCCGCGAAATAGTTTACGGGCGGCTCAATGTCAAGCCCCTTTTGAACGTCGCGCTCGTATTCGTTTTTAAGGGTAAATCTGTCGTATTCCATATGCCCCGTTACGAACACCCTGCGGTTGTCAACGCTCTTGATTATCGAAGCTCCCGCGCGTTTGGAGTATGCCAGAATTTTAAGCCCGCGCACGTGAAGAATATCTTTTGCGTAAATTAAGGTATGGCGCGAATGCGGCATATGAAATTCGTCCGAAATTCCGCGCATTAAAGGTTCGGGCACGCCGTCGCGTACGCGGTTGTGCGCAAATATGCCGAAGCACTTCTTCTTTAAAGGGTGCTTTTTTATTCTGTAAAAATGGTACAGCGCCGCCTGCGCGCCCCAGCAAATAAAGAGAGTGGAAGTGACGTTTGTCTTTGTCCAGTCCAGAATTTCTTCAAGCTCGCGCCAATATGCAACTTTTTCAAAAGGCATATTTTCAACGGGCGCGCCGGTTATAATCATTCCGTCGAATTTGCTGTTTTTTATTTCGTCAAATGATTTATAAAATTTTTCAAGATGCCCCAAATCTGTGTGAGTGGCGGTGTACGATTCCGTCCGCACTAGAGTAATGTTTACCTGCAACGGCGAATTTGACAAAAGGCGCATGAACTGCGTTTCCGTCGTCTCTTTGGTGGGCATCAAATTCAATATCGCAATTTCAATCGGGCGTATTTCCTGTGAAACCGCCCGCTCGCAATCCATAACAAAAATTCTTTCGCCTGTCAGAATTTTGTATGCGGGAAGGTCTTTATTGATAACTATGGGCATTAAACTTTCTCCAGTGCCTGCTTTAAATCTTCAATAATGTCGTCGGGGTTTTCAATGCCTACGGAAAGCCTTACAAGATTATGCGGCACGCCCGCCTTAATAAGGTCTGCTTCCGAAAGCTGTCTGTGGGTGGTTGAAGCGGGGTGCAGGACGCAACTTCTTACGTCCGCAACGTGGGTCTCCTGCGTAATCAGTTTTAATGCTTCCATAAAAGCTGCGCATTTCTCAACGCTGCCCTTTATGCCGAAGCTCAGCATACCGCCCTGTCCCGCAGGAAGATATTTTTCCGCAAGTTTATGATACTTGTTGTCCGCGAGCGAAGGGTGAAGTACCCATTCTGTTTTGGGATGCGCCGAAAGAAACTCTGCAACTTTTTTTGCGTTGGAGGAGTGTCTTTCCATTCTCAATGCCAGCGTGTCGCAACCTATGTACGAAATAAACGCGTTTTGCGGACTCATAATTGCGCCAAGGTCGCGTATCATCTGCGCGCGGCACTTTGTCCCGAACGCTACGGGTAAATCGGCGTAAACAAGTCCGTGGTAGCTTTCGTCGGGCAGATTAAAGGAAGGGTAACGCGCGTTGTTCTTAAAATCGAAGTTGCCGGCGTCTATGATAACGCCGCCAAGCGCCGCCGCGTGCCCGTCCAGATATTTCGAAGACGAATGAACTATCAGGTTCGCGCCCCATTCTTTGGGACGGCATAAAACAGGGGTTGCAAGCGTATTGTCAACCGCAAACAGCAGTCCGTGCTTTTTTGCGATAGCCGCAATTTTTTCAAAGTCAAGTACTATTATAGAAGGGTTTGCAATCGTTTCGGTGAAAATCAGTTTGGTTTTGCCGTCTATCAGTTTTTCTATTTCTGCGGCGGGTGCGTCGGGGTCGAAAAATCTGCACTCTATGCCCAGTTTCGGCAAGGTTGTTGAAAACAGATTGTAAGTTCCGCCGTAAACCGCCTGAGAAGTAAGAATGTTGTCTCCCGCGCCCGCAACGGTCAGCACGGCAAGAGTAGTCGCGCTCATTCCCGAAGCGCAGCCTATCCCGCACGCGCCGCCTTCGAGAGCGGCAACTTTCTGTTCGAACGCCGCAACCGTGGGGTTTGCAAGGCGCGTGTAAAAATATCCGTCGCTTTTCAAATCGAACAAATCAGCCATATCCTGCGTTTTGTCGTACGCGAAAGTGGTTGACTGCACAACGGGCGGAATTCTCGCCTCGCCGCTTGCCGGCGTGTAACCCGCCTGTACGCATAGGGTGTCTAACTTGTAATTTTTATCCATAAATTTATCCTTTTCCCCGCAGGGGTAAAAATTTATCTGTATTCTTTAATCTGTCTTTCCAGCGCGCGTTTTTCGTCGCGTTCGGCTATTGTGCGCTTTTTGTCGTAATTCTGTTTTCCCTTACAAAGCGCAATTTCGGCTTTGATAAGGCTGTCTTTGAAGTATAGCGAAAGGGGGATAAGAGTATAGCCCTTTTCGTTTATTTTGCCTACTATTTTATCTATTTCATAGCGGTGCATCAGAAGTTTTCTGTCCCGCTTTGATTCCTTGGTTGAAAAAGCCCCCGCCTTGTCGTAAACCGCGATATGCGCGTTTTTAAGGGTGACTTCGCCGTTTCTTATAAAGCAGAACGCTTCTTTAAGGTTACAGTTCCCCGCCCGCAAAGATTTAACTTCGGCGCCTTCCAAAACTATTCCCGCTTCGTATTTTTCCAATACAAAATACTCGTACAAAGCGTACTTGTTGTAAGTTATGGTTTTCATAAATTTATTATATCACAAATTGTTTTCCTGCGCAATAGAAAAGGTCACGCGCTTTCTGCCGAAATCGCACCCGTCGATGCGTATTTTAAGTTTATCGCCCAGCCTGAACGCGTTGCGTCTGCCTTTCAGCAAAAATTTTTCGGCGAAAAACGTGTAGTCGTCATCTGGCAGATATTCCGTCGGAATCAAGCCTTCCACGGTGTTTTCGAGCTCGCAGAAAACTCCGAAGTTAGTCACGCCGGAAACGGTTGCGTCGTAAATTTCGCCTATTCTTTCAGACATATATTCCAGCTTGTACAAATCGTCTACTTCGCGCTCTGCTTCGTCCGCCGCGCGTTCTCGCTCGGAAGTGTCAATGCCCGCCTGCTTTGCGTTTTCTTTGAATTTCAGCCCGTTTCTGCCGCGTAAAACTTCTTTAAGCGCACGGTGTACGAACAGATCGGGATAGCGGCGGATTGGCGACGTAAAGTGGCAGTAGCAGGAAGAAGCCAGCCCGAAGTGTCCACGGTTTTCTTCGGAATATCTCGCTTTTTGCATACAGCGAAGCATAACTTTGTTTATTACCTGAAAGTAAGGTTTGTCCGCCGCGGATTTTAATATGCGTTGGAAATCCGCAGGCTCCGCGTCGTCGCCGTCCAATTTTGCGTTTATACCCAAATCTTTCAAAAACGAAGTAAGCGTTTCAACTTTTTCGCGCGAAGGCGCTTCGTGTATCCTGTAAAGGCAGGGGATGCCGCGCTTTGAAGCAAAATCGGCAACCGCTTCGTTTGCGGCTATCATAAATTGTTCTATGATTCTTTCGGAAATTGTCCGTTCATAGTCGGGGATTACGATTTTTCCGTTTTTGTCGGTGTATATCTTGGCTTCGCGCACGTCCAGATTCACGCATCCTGCGGCGTCGCGGTTCTTTTCCATTTTAAGGCACAGCTTTTGCATAAGGCTTACCGTTTCAACCAAATCGGGATATTTTTGGCACGCCCGTGTTTCGCCGTTGCAAATCGCGGTTACGTCCGGATAGGTCATTTTATGTCGGCTGTTTATCACGCTTTCGAAAACTTCGTAATTAATCCGTCTGCCGTCGCCGTCAAAGGTCATTACGCAGGATATTGCGTATCTGTCTTCGCCTTCGTTCAGAGAACACGCGCCGTTTGAAAGCGACTTTGGCAACATGGGCAACACCGCGTCGGGGAAGTATACGCTTGTTCCGCGCGCATACGCTTCGTTGTCTACAGCCGAACGGTATTTTACATAACGGCTCACGTCCGCGATATGCACCCCTAAAATATATTTTCCGTCCGCAAATTCAAGCGACACGGCGTCGTCGACGTCGCGCGTGTCCGCGCCGTCTATGGTAAAAATCAGCTTCTCGCGCAAATCTCTCAATCCGTCGGCAGACACGGGTTTTGCCGCAGCGTTTTCGGCTTCGCGGACAACTTCTTCTGGAAATTCAGAATACAATCCGTGCGCGCGGATTATAGAAAGCACTTCAACGGCAAAATTGCCGCCTTCGCCCAAAATTTCAATCACCTTGCCGCCGGGCATACGGTTCTGCGGATAAGAAGTTATTTCGCAAAGCACTTTGTCGCCGTCTTTGGCGTTTAAAGAAAGGGCAAGGGGTATCGCCACTTCGGGAAGTTTTGCGTCGTCCGGCTGCAATATTCCAAAGCCGCCTTCCACGCCGAAAACGCCCACGACCCTGGTTCTGCCGCGCTTTGTAATTTCAACTATATAACCTTCGTCGGCAGTGCCTTTTACCGGCGCAGCCAGAACGCTGTCGCCGTCGTATGCGCCGCAAAGGGAGTGGGGCGGAATAAAAAAGTCGTTTTTAAACTTTTCCTTGTCGTCGGGCTCAACAAAGGCGAAGCCCCTTGCGTTGCCGCGCACCGTGCCGGAAAATACGCCCGCCTGTTTGGGCGTGCAGTATCTGCCTTTTCTGTCGCGCATAATTTTGCCTTCCCTTTCAAGTTCGCGCAATACGCATTTTGCTTCTTTACGCGCTTGCTTTGTGTGAATGAAGGGGTTAAGGTTTACAATTTCATGTTCGCTTTTAAAGGCGAAGTTTGATTTTATCTGAATTAAAATTCTCTCTTTTAAAGTCATAATCTAAAAAAAATAGCGGCTTTTCAAAAGCCGCCCTAAAATATTTGCAATTAAGAAGCTACCAACAAGCCTATAACATAAGCGACTATTGCAAGGAACGCAATAACGCCAAGACAAACCCAGCTCCATTTTTTAAGCTGGCTGTCAATGGATTTACCTCTGTGTTTGCCGAAGAATGTTTCGCTTGATGCGGTAATACCCTGAATACCGTCCGAGTTGCTTTTCTGGAACAGGACAAGGATAATTGCGACCAGCGCGGTAAGGAATATTAAGACAAGGCAGGCTACCGAAACGGTCATATACAATGTAAATATCGCGTCCGACAGCATCAATGAATTTGCCATAATTTAAACCTCTTGAATGATTTACCTGAAAATTATATCACAGAGTAATTATTTTTACAATCAAAAACAAGCCTTATTTAAAAAAATTTTATCCCGATTTTTTAAATTTAAACCCCTTTTCCCCGAATTTGTTGATAATAAAAATTCCCGCGCATACAAGAACGAGCGCAATAAGGGTAAAGTAGGATAAAAGCTGGTCATATTCCGCAAGAACCAAGGCGGAAAACACTGCGCCGAAAAGGGGGTTGGTGCTTTTAAAAACCGCAACTTTGGATACGGGATTGTACTTTAAAAGGAAGCCCTGCAGCGTAAAGGCGCACGCGGACAAAAAGGCAAGGTACAAAAGCATAAACGCCGCGCCTGCGTCGATATGCGTAATTCTTCCGCCGCAACCCAATCCTACGATTGTGAGAGTTAAACCGCCTATAAAAAACTGGTATCCGCACAGAACGGTTGTATCTTCGTGCTTGGAAAAAACTTTTACAAGTCCCGCCGCAACCGCTGCGGAGAGTCCCGAAAAGATTATGAACCCTTCGCCCAAAAATTCAAACGAAAAAGTAAAATCGCCGCCCAAGTTTAAAACCACGATTCCGCCGAAACCCAGTACGCAACCCAATAGTTTTATTAAATTAAATTTTTCCGTACGGAAAATAAAGCAGGCAATGAGTATGGTAAAAAATACGCCCAAGCCGTTTAGTACCGCGGATTTAACGCCAGTAGTATGCGCAAGACCTATATAAAAAAAGGTGTATTGCATTGCTGTCTGAAAAAGCGCCAATAGCATTACCCGCCAGATGTTTTTCGGCTTTGGCGCAATAAACTTTTTTTGCGTTATGCAGCCGAATATTATTACCAGCACTCCGGCAAGGGTGAAACGCATACCCGCAAACAGGATAACCGAAGCCCAGTCGTTCTGCGAATCTATCTGAAAAAACCTGTACCCCAATTTAACGCACGGAAAAGCGCTGCCCCATAAAACGCAGCATATTATTGCGCCGACGCAAACTACCCAGTTTTTGGTAAAAAAATTTTCTTTGTCTTTAATAATCACTTTATTATTATATTGTAAATAAAAAAATTAGGCAAACGGTTTTGCCTAATCGTTTAAACACAAAATATCGTCCGCGGAAGCATCGATTATTTTGCACAGGTTTGCAAAAGTTTCAAGCGACGGAAAAATATCATCGCACATATACTTGTTTATCGTAGTGGGGTGGACGTTAAGTTTTTTGGCAATTTCTTTTTGGGACAGTGGACTTGATTTTATTGCGTATCGCAATCTGTCTTGTATTTCTTTAATGGCTATCATATAAAACAATATAGTATATTATTCTATTTTTTGCTTGACAATAGAGTAATACTCTATTACAATATGATTTGCTTGTTTGCCGATTTTTATCACATCATCTTTCTCAACATCATTTGTAGTAATTTTTTTGTAAACAAGTAAAGTGCGGCGGACTTTAAAAGTCCACCGCACTGTTTTTAATTTTTTGTAATTACTTTTTTAAACCTAAAATCTCGTCGGAAGATACGTCAAGAATTTCACACAAATTTGCAAACGTGTCTATTGAAGGAAATTTGTCATGGTGAAGATAGTAACTTATGGTGGACGGGTTGACTCCGAGTCTTTGGGCTATTTCCTTTTTGGATATATTACTTGTTTTAATTGCTTCGCGCAGATTTTTTTGAATTTCTAAAATACTAATCATATAAAAATTATTGCACAATGTACAATTTTTTAATAGACATTTGTACAATATACAAATATAATATGATTATGCTTGTTTGTTATTAGTTTATTACATCATCTTTCTCAAACATTATTTGTAAATATTTTTACAAACAAGCAAGGTGCGGCGGACTTTTAGGTCCGCCGCACTGCTTTTGTAATTTGAATTACTTAATTAAACTTTTGCCTGTCATCTCTTGCGGTACGGGCAAACCCATAACGGTCAGGAGAGTGGGGGCAAGGTCGGCGAGTACGCCGTCCGTGCGCAGTTCCGCGTTTTTGTATTTTTCGGAAACAAGAACTACCGGAACGGGGTTTGTCGTGTGCGCCGTAAAGGGAGAGCCGTCTTCGGAAATGAGTTTGTCGGCGTTTCCGTGGTCTGCCGTAAGCAGCGCCGCGCCGCCCATTTCAAGAATTTTATCTGTTACCTTTTTAACGCATTCGTCAACGGTATTTACGGCTTTTATAACTGCGGGGATAATTCCGGTGTGTCCTACCATATCGCAGTTTGCATAGTTTAAAATCATTACGTCGAATTTACCGCTGTCAAGCTCTTCCAAAACTTTTTCGGTCACTTCGTAAGCGCTCATTTCGGGCTGTAAATCGTATGTCGCAACTTTGGGCGAAGGTATCAGATCGCGCTGTTCGCCGTCGTTGGGGGCTTCGATACCGCCGTTGAAGAAAAACGTGACGTGCGCGTATTTTTCCGTTTCGGCAATGCGCAACTGTTTTTTGCCGAGTTTGGCAAGGTATTCGCCCAGCGTGTTGTCAAGCGAAGTTTTTCTGAATGCGATATCAACGTTTTCAAGGCTGGCGTCGTATACGGTGAAGCAAACGTACGTCGGGTCGATAAAGCCCGTCTTTCTTTCAAAAGCGGTTCCCTTCTGGACAGTGAAATTCTTTTCGGTGAACGCGCGGGTAATCTGGCGCGAACGGTCGGGGCGGAAGTTGAAACATATTATGCTGTCGCCCTTTTCGATAAGTCCCAAAGGTTTGCCGTTTTCACACACGTTTGCAGGCAAAATGAATTCGTCGGTCGTGTCTTGGGCGTAGCTCTCTTCAACCGCTTTAACGGGGTCTTCGCAATGTAAACCCTTACCTGCTGTCAGCATATCGTAAGCCTTTTCAAGTCTGTCCCAGTTGTTGTCGCGGTCCATTGCATAGTATCTGCCGCAAACGGAAGCTATTTTTCCGCAACCGATATTTTTCATTTCTGCTTGCAGATTTTTTATAAAGCCCGCGCCCGAAGTGGGGGCGGTGTCTCTGCCGTCCATAAAGCAGTGGACAAAAACGTTTTCGAGGTTTTTATCTTTCGCCAGTTTCAAAAGCGCGTATAAATGTGTAATGTGGCTGTGAACGCCGCCGTCGGACAGCAGTCCGTACAGGTGCAGTTTTTTATTGTTTTGCTTTGCGTTTTCAACGGCTTTCAACAGCGCAGGGTTTTCAAAAAAATCTCCGTCGGCAATCGACTTTGTAATCTTCGTCAAATCCTGGTAGACAATTCTGCCCGCGCCCATATTCAGATGTCCTACTTCGCTGTTGCCCATTTGTCCGTCGGGAAGTCCGACGCTCATACCGCTTGCGCCGAGAGTGGAAGAGGGGTATTTTTTAATAAGTCCGTTCACGTGCTTGCTGCCGCTTAAAGCAATGGCGTTGCCTTCGCTTGCGGGGGCTAAGCCGTAGCCGTCAAGTATTATTATCGCATAAGGAATTTTTTTCATATTCAACTCACTTTTCAAAATTTACGATAGTCGCAAAGTCGGTCTTTAAAGAAGCTCCGCCGATGAGACCGCCGTCAATATCGGGCTGAGCCATAAGTCCCTTGCAGTTGCCTGCGTTCATACTTCCGCCGTAAAGTATTCTGACCCTGTTTGCGTCTTTCACGCAGAACATTTTGCCCAGTTTTTTCCTGATGAACTTAATTGTTTCCTGCGCCTGTTCGTCCGTTGCGGTCTGACCGGTGCCTATCGCCCATACGGGTTCGTACGCTATAACAATCTGTTTTACGTCTTCAACTCCGTGTAACCCGAACTCAAGCTGGCGGGTCAGCACGTTCTCTGTGTCGCCCGACGCGCGTTCGGAAAGAGTTTCGCCGATGCAGACAATGGGGGTAAGCCCGTTTTTAAGCGCGGTCAGTGTGCGTTGGTTGACTGTGTCGTTGTTTTCGCCGAAGTACTGGCGTCTTTCGCTGTGACCTATAATAACGTATTTAACGCCGTAGTCGTTCAGCATATCGGCGGAAATTTCGCCGGTGTATGCGCCGTGATGTGCAAAATGCACGTTCTGCGCGCCTATTTTAATTTTAGAACCCTTTGCTGCTTTCACCATTGCGGGAATAAGAATTGCGGGTACGCAAAGGCACACGTCGCACTTTGCTTCTTTAACCAGTGGTTTAAGGTCTGTAATAAGTTTCGTGCCGGTTGCAACCGTCATATTCATTTTCCAGTTGCCCGCAATAAAAGGTTTTCTTGACATAATAACTCCTTATAAATTTAAAATTTAATTACGGGGCGGTTGCCCGCCCCTTTAAAAATGGTATTTACTTCTTTTCGTTAAGGCAGGCAATGCCGGGAAGAACTTTTCCTTCGAACAGTTCCAAGGAAGCGCCGCCGCCGGTTGAAATGTGGGTTACCTTATCGGCAAAGCCCAACTGCTGTACAGCCGCCGCGCTGTCGCCGCCGCCGATAATGGTGGTGCATTTGCCGTAAACGTCCGCAAGAGCTTGCGCAACGGCGATAGTACCCTTTGCGAGAGTGGGGTTTTCGAATACTCCCATAGGTCCGTTCCAGATAACGGATTTTGCACTCTTAATTTTATCTGCAAACAGCTTTCTGGTCTGTTCGCCGATATCCATACCCATTTTGTCTGCGGGTATCTTATCGGAAGGTACGGTTTCGGTTTTTATGTCTTCGTCGATAGGCTCGGGGAAATGGTCGGTCACAACCGTGTCAACGGGAAGAAGAAGTTCCTTGCCCGATTTTTTCGCCTTTTCCATCATCTCTTTGCAGTAATCTATTTTTTCTTCATCAAGAAGAGACGTTCCCACTTCGCCGCCCTTTGCTTTAAGGAAGGTGTAAGCCATTCCGCCGCCGATAATAAGCGTATCGCATTTGTCCAGCAGGTTGGAAATAACGTTGAGTTTGTCTGCAACTTTCGCGCCGCCAAGAATAGCAACGAAAGGGCGCCGGGGATTTTCAAGAGTGTCCGCCATAACTTCCAGTTCTTTTTCTATAAGGAAGCCGCACACCGCGGTTTTTATTATGCCGTATTCAACGATAGCGGCGGTGGAAGCATGCGAGCGGTGCGCCGTACCGAACGCGTCGTTAACGTAAATGTCCGCGTCGTAAGCAAGCTCTTTGCAGAAACCTTCGTCTTTCTTTTCTTCTTCCCAGTGGAAGCGCAGATTTTCCAGAAGTACGGCTTCGCCTTCTTTAAGGCTGTCGCGCTTACTCTTTGCGTCGGGGCCTATTACGTCGCTTGCAAATTTAACTTTGCCGTCCAGAAGTTCCGAAAGTCTTTTAGCCACGGGTGCAAGCGTGAGTTTTTTGGGCTCGTCTTTCTTTGCCTTTTCTATTACGGCTTCCTTGGTGGTTTCGCCCGCGTCAACCTTTTTCTGGTCCTTTTTATTCAGCTTTACTTCGCTTGAAAAAATGGAGTGGGGCTTGCCCATATGCGAGCAAAGGGTAACTTTTGCACCGTGTTCCAAAAGATATTTAACGGTGGGAAGCGCGCCCTGTATTCTGTTTTCGTCGGTGATAACGCCGTCTTTCATAGGCACGTTAAAATCGCAACGTACCAGCACTTTTTTGCCTTTAAGATCTTTCAAATCTTTTACGGACATTTTATTCATTGTGCATAAACTCCTTCAATTAAATAAATTTTTACTTATTCTTAAATATTATAGATTAAAGTTTTGTGAAAGTCAATAAAACCAAGTTATAATTTAATTGTCTAATTCAAAAGTCTGTGGTATAATCTTTTCGTTAAAACGGAGGAATTTATTATGGAAATTTGCGTTGCGGGAATGGGCATAATAGGCGGTTCTATTTGTCTTGCGCTGAAAAGGGCGGGACATACGGTTTACGGCTGGAACCGCTCCAAAGAAGCTCTCGAATACGCTTTTAACCATTCTGTAATAGACGGCACTGCGCAGACTTTTGAAAATTTCGACGTGGTGTTTATTGCTCTTCCGCCCGAAGCTACCGTTAACTTTATTAACGCGAACACCTTTAAAGACGGCGCGGTGGTCGCGGACGTATGCGGCGTTAAAAAGTATATTGCGGACGCGGTTAACGCCAAGCCGCGCAATTTTCAGTACGTGGGTTGCCACCCTATGGCAGGCAAAGAAGTTGCCGGAATAGAAAACGCGTGCGCCCACCTTTTTGACTGGGCAAGTATGATAGTTGTGCGCGGCGACGCCGAAGATTGCGCAATAAAAACAGTCTGGGATTTGGTAAAAGAAATGGGGTTCGGCAGAATTGTGGAGTGTACTGCCGAGTTGCACGACAAAAAAATTGCGTACACGTCGCAGCTTGCCCACATAGTTTCAAACGCATACGTCAAGGACGACGAAATCGACGGATGCATAGGGTTCACCGGCGGAAGTTTTCAGGATATGACGAGAATCGCCGGCGTTGACGAAAATATGTGGTCCGCGCTCTATCTCAAAAACGCGGACAATCTCGTGCAAAAATTAGAAAATCTTATAAGATCGCTTGAAGAAGCGAAAGCCGCCATAGAACGGGGAGACGGCGGCTGGCTCTCAGAAATTCTGCGCGACGGAAAAGAGCGGTTTGCCGCAGGCAAAAAAAGTATAATGACGCCCGATATTTTCGTACAAAATTTGAAGTAATTTTTTAAAATATGTGGTATAATGAAATTGACGGACAAACCTGCGTCCCCTGCAGCGTAAAAATAATTTCTGAAGGAGATAATTTGAACGAAAATATTTCCGCTGACGGAAATTGTTGCGAAAGGGACGGCGGCGTGCTTGTAAGTTACGCTTCGGACGGGGATAAGAGCTGCTTCTTTTTCGGACAGGGGCGGGCGGAATACGTCCGCGCGGGTTCGCAGAATATCCGTATGAAATTCGGACAGGGCAAGACAACGCGCTGTGAAATAGGATACGGAAATATGAAAGGCTTTTTTGAAGTCTTCACCGATAAATTGGAAATATTGTCCGGTAAGGGCGGTCACAGGGTAAGGCTGACATATAAAAGCGGCGGAGAAGTTACTCAACTGAGTTTTACAGTATTATATAAGTAAAGGGAAGAAGAATGAAGATTGAATATTTGGGGCATTCGTGCTTTCGGCTTACCGAAAGTACGGGTACGTCGGTTGTCTGCGATCCGTACGACAGTTCGATAGGCTACGTTATGCCGGAAATCGCGGCGGACGCGGTTACGGTTTCGCACCGTCATTACGACCACGACAACACGGGCGCGGTTGGCGGCAATCCTGTTATTATCGACAGCGAGTGCAATTACGACCTGCACGGCATACGCATATCCGCAGTGAAAAGTTTTCACGACGGGCAACGCGGCAAATGCAGGGGCGAAAATTTAATTTTCAAATTCCGTATGGACGGAATAGACATATGTCATATGGGCGATTTGGGCGAAGCCTGTTCGTCCGAACTTATAGAGTTGCTTTTGCCCGTTGACGTTCTTTTAATCCCTGTGGGCGGAAACTATACCGTTGACGCGGAAATGGCAAAGGAATACGTTGACAGGCTTATGCCGGACGCGGTCATTCCCATGCACTACCGCGACAAGGGCTGTAAGCTGGACATTGAAAAAGTGGACGGCTTTTTACAATACTTTGACGAAGAAGACGTATACGAAGCGGAAGACGGCGAAATAGAGTTTACAAGACGCGGCTCCGATAACACGCGCGTTATAGTGTTAAGGAGACGAAATGGCTGATAACAGATTACTTGAAGAGCTTAACGCGCGTCTTAAAGCAAAAAGCATTTACGATATAAGGCAGGTCGCAAGACAGGTTGGCGTTCCCCGCCCGACAGAAGGCAGAAAGGAACGCCTGATCGAAGAAATTTTAAACATAGCTTCCGGCAGGACCGACCCCGCTTCGCAGTCCGCGAGCGGCGCGCCGCCCAAGTCCGCGGAATACGACAGACAGCTTGTGGTTGACATTTTACGTTGCCGCGAAATAAGTCTTTCTTCATTCGGCGCAGAAAGTTCCGAAGGGCACGTAATGCAGGTGTCCGACGCGGTGGTTTCCAACGAGCCTACAGAAGGACTGTTGTTCAAATCGGACGGAGTGTGGTATCTCAATTCGGTTAACGGCGGCGAAGTATTCGTGAGCGACTCATTTGTCACAAGATTCTCTCTCCGCGAAGGCGACTACGTCAAGGGCGCTTTAAGGCGCAAGCCCGACAGCGGACTTGCAGGTCTTGTAAACGTTTCGGCTGTCAACGGCGTTCTGCCCGAAGCCGTATCGTCAAGGCTTGATTTCGAAGCTCTCGCACCCGTGTATCCTATAAAAAAATTGTCTTCATCGCGCGGCGGTAACGACGTTGCCGGAAGAATGATTGACCTTTTATGTCCGGTGGCTGCCGGTCAGCGCGTTCTTGTGGTCGCGCCGCACGGCACGGGCAAGACGGCAATTTTAAAGGTGATAGCCGAAGGTATAGAGAAAAATCATCCCGAAGTTAAAATTATAGTTGCGCTTATCGACGCGCGTCCCGAAGAAGCGGTCGATTTTAAGCGCTCGTTCAAACGCGCGGATGTCATTGCTTCCACTATGGACGCAGGCGCGCGCGTACACGTAAAGACTGCCGAAATCGCGCTCGAACACGCGAAAAGACTAACCGAACTTTGTAAGGACGTAGCGTTCATTCTGGACGACCTTACAAAACTTACTCTTGCTTACAATTGCGGCGCGCAAGTGGGTTCGCGGCTTGACACTGCGGCGCTGGATGCGGCAAAAAAATTTATATCCTCTGCGCGCAATACCGAACAGGGCGCGTCGCTCACTATAATTTCCGCGCTTTCGGAAGGGGGCGACGAAATTGAAAACGCGGTATATTGCGGACTGAAGGACGCGGGTAATATGCGTATAACCCTTTCGCAAAAACTTGCGAGATTGAGAATTTTACCGCCCATCGATATAGAAAAATCCGCAGCTTCCGGCGACGAAAGAATTTTAACCCGTGAAGAGTTGGATACGGCGGTTGCGCTCCGCCGCAAGCACGAAGACGGCGAAAACGTAATAAAACTTTTTGAAAACACGTCGTCTTACGAAGAACTTCGTTCCAGACTGAAATAAGGAAAAATTATGTCCGACAGAAACGGCTTTACCGACAAGGTAAAAATTACAATCAAATCAGGCGACGGCGGCGACGGTATGAATTCGTTCAAGTCGTATAAAGGCAAACCTGCCTGCGGACCGGACGGCGGCGACGGCGGAAACGGCGGTAACGTCTATGTGGTTGCGGACGGCAGTATGAACGACTTGCTGTCTTTCCGTTATACAAGCAAGTATTTTGCGGGCAACGGCGAACGCGGCGGGACCAACAAGTGCTTCGGCAAATTCGGCGCGGATATGGTAATAAAGGTACCTGTCGGGACGGTTGTCAGGGACGCCGAAACGGATACGGTAATCTGCGATATGTTCTGCGACGGCGAAAAAAAGCTGGTTCAGCAGGGCGGACGTGGGGGCAAAGGCAACGTGCGCTTTACTACCGCAAGGCGGCACGCGCCTAACTTTGCCCAGAAGGGCGAGAAGACTGAGCCGCACCAACTTATACTCGAACTGAAAGTTATCGCGGACGTGGGTATTATAGGATTCCCCAACGTGGGTAAATCTACGTTGCTTTCAAAAATTTCGGCGGCGCGCCCCAAAATCGCAAACTACCATTTTACAACCCTTTCGCCCAATCTCGGCGTTGTAAAGTACTATGAAAAGTCTTTCGTCGCGGCGGATATTCCGGGGCTTATCGAAGGCGCCGCGCAGGGCGCGGGGCTGGGGCACGATTTTTTAAGGCATATAGAGCGTACCCGTATGCTGTTGCACGTGGTCGATATTTCGGGGTGCGAACAGCGCGATCCCGCGGAAGATTTCAAAAAAATAAACGCCGAACTTGCAGGATACAGCAAGGCGCTGTCAAAGTTGCCGCAGGTTATCGCGCTTAACAAATGCGACGCTTACGGCGCGGAAGAGAACGTAAAACTTTTCAAAAAGAAGTACGGCAGAAAATACAAAATTTTTACTGTTACGGCGATAACGGGCGACGGCACGAAAGAGCTTATCGAAGGGGTTTTTTCGGTGCTTGAAGGTTTGCCCCCCGTAAAGCGTATAGAGCATGACGAAAACTTTACTTATACCAGGGGCGGCGATCTGGGCTTTGAAATTTATGCGGACGGCGACGCGTTTGTAGTCGTAGGCGCGCTCGTGGATATGCTTTGCAGAAACGTGTCTTTGGACGACCCCGATTCTATGGCGTATTTCCAGAAAATTTTGCGTGAAAAGGGAGTAATTTCCCGTCTGCGCGAAATGGGTGTAAAGGAAAAAGACACCGTAATAGTGGGCGACGTGGAATTTGATTTTATAAACTAAAAGGAAAAAATATGTTGACATCTAAACAACGCAGCAAGTTAAAAGCCCTTGCCGCAAACCTGTCTCCGATAGGGCAGGTGGGCAAGGACGGAATCGGCGAAAATATGCTTAAAAGTTTTTCTGACTGTCTTGAAAGCCGAGAGCTTATTAAAATAAACATTCTTGAAAACGCGGACGGCGACCCGCAACTTTTGGGGCGCGAACTTGCCGAAAGACTTTCGGCAGAGTGTGTCATCGTAATAGGCAGAAAAGCCGTGCTTTACAGAAAATCGCAGAAAAAAGGCGTAAAGCATATTGAAATTTAATTATATTAAGTCTTAATTGAAAACCAACGCCACGGCGGAGAGAATAAGCATTATTCCTCCGCTGATAATATAATAGACGGGGAAAAAGGTAAAATAGCTTAAAAACAGCAACCCCGCGCCCGACCAGAACAGCGGCGCAGAAAGTTTGCGGTTAAACCGTGCCTTTATCTTTTTAAAAACGCTTATTTTTTTAGCGCCTTCATAGACATATTTTTCGGGCAGAAGTCCTTTTTCTTTCAACAGCTTATAAACGCCGTCTATATTCTGTATTTCAATTAAAAAATTCTCGCACAAAAGGGCGGCTTCGGCTGAAATTTTACTGCAAAATATAATTTTTTTGTTATCGCTCGAATACCTTATAATTTTTGCAATGTCGTCTTCGGACAGCGGTTGCATTTTGAAATTGAAAAAATACACGCTGTCTGCGGTGAAAATTTTTCCGCCCTTTATTTCTGTTTCTGAACCGTCGGAAAGGCATTTTTCAAACAGTCCGCAGATGTATTCGTCCGAAGAGAGCGAAAGGTGCAAAGACAGCAGTTTTTTGTTTTTTTCGTCGCGTGAAAGCAGTAGCTTTTTGTTTTGCTTTTTGCTTATGTACAAAAAGCTGAGCGCGCCGAAAAGTATGCAGGCAAAAATTGCGAAAGTAAGCGCAATTGCCGCGCTTTTGGTGTAATAGCGCATAGCCGTAAAAAACAGCAAAAACGCGCACAACGCGGCAAAAATCGTATCCAGTATAAGCGGCAGATTAAGTCTTCTCATACACGCATTTTTGACATAATTTATATTTTTTAAACCATATGAAAATAGCAATATTCGGCGGGTCGTTCAACCCCGTTCATACCGAACACGTAAATATAGTACGCGCGGCGGTCAGTGCGCTCAATCTTGACAAGGTTATAATTATGCCTACGTCGGAAACGCCGTCCAAGTGCGGCAGACTCACTGCTTCGGCAAGCGACCGCCTTGAAATGTGCCGCATTGCTTTTAAAAAAGTGGAATGCGCCGAAGTCAGCGGTTTTGAAACCGGACGCGGCGGCATAAGTTATTCGTATATCACCTGTGAAGAATTTGCAAAAAAATATCCGTCTGACGAGCGTTATTTTATTCTCGGCGCGGACATGCTTGAAAGTTTTTCAAAATGGAAATATCCCGAACGGATTTTAAATGCTGTTACGCTTGCGGTGTGCGCCAGAGCGGACGGCGAAAGTATTAAAGCGCCGCTTGAAAATTTTAAGGTTCGCTTCAACGCACGGGCGCAGGTTTTCGGCTACGTCGGCAAAGACGTAAGTTCTACCAAAATCCGCGCGTTGCTTGCATTGGGCGAACCGCCCGATTGTCTGGACAATGACGTTTATAATTATATAAAAGGGAATAATATATACGCCCTGCCGTATGCGGGCGCAGTTAAAAATATGCTTACGGAGCAGCGTTGGCGGCACACCGTGGGTGTTGCGGTAATGGCGGCGGAAAATTGTTCGCGGCTGAACATTCCCGAAAGTAAAGCGTTGACCGCCGCGGTTTTGCACGACTGCGCCAAATACTTGCCCGCGGACAGCCCGTTGTTAAAGGGGTTTGAGTGTGAAAGCGGCGTTCCCGCACAGGTTGTCCATCAGTTTGCGGGCGCGTACGTTGCGGAACACGTATTTAACGTAACCGACGAAGACGTTTTAAACGCAATCAGATATCACACCGGCGGGCGCATAGGAATGTCTGCGCTTGAAAAACTTATTTATCTTTGCGATATGCTTGAAAGCGGCAGAAGTTATCCGGGTGTTGAAGAATTGCGCGCATTGTTCGCACAGGACGTAGACGAATGTTTGATTGCCGCGTTAAAGCACAATATTGATTATCTGACCCGTAGCGGCGAAAAAATTTATCCGCTGTCAATTGAAACTTACGAATATTTAAAAGGAATAAAAAATGACAAGTAAAGAAAAAACTGATTTAATATGCAAAATTTTATCGGATAAAAAGGCTTGCGATATAGTCTATATCGCGGTAGAAAATAAGACCAGCCTTTGCGATTATTTCGTAATCGCAGGGGGCAGGTCTAAAATACAGGTTAAATCTCTTGCGGAAAATCTGGAAGAAAAACTTGAAAAAGATTACGGCGAAGTGCCGCGCAGAAAAGAAGGTATCCAAAACGGCAGGTGGGCTGTTCTGGATTATGCGGACGTAATCGTTCACCTTTTCGGCGACGAAGAAAGGGACTTTTACCGCCTTGAACGCCTTTGGGAAGACGGCAAAAATCTTACCCGCTACGAAGATTAGTCTTTAAACTGAATTTCTTTGGGCGCGGAATAGGACTTTTTTGCCCGTTTCTTTTCTACAATATAGTAAACCGGTTCGGGCTTTTTGGGCTTCGGTTCAGGCGCGGGTTTTTCTTTTTCCTTGGGCGGCTCGGGTTTCTTTTTTACGCTTTTAAATCCGAGATACGCAAGCCGTACCAGATGCACCAGAATAAAACATATTACGAATGTCAAAAACAGATATAAAATACCTATAGCCATACGGCTATTATAAACGGTGTATTAATAAAAAAATTATATTATAAGGGTATATTATGGAAGAATTAGACGAAAAGATGGAAGAACAGGAAAAACTCCGCTACGCCGAATTTAAGCGCAAATTAAATTTGGAAGCCGCGCAGGGACAAATTTCCAAACTCGAATACAACCTTACCGACGCAACAACGGACAAAAATTTGCTCCGCCGCGCCTGTCAGGAAGCCGCAAGGCTTAACATCGGCGCGTTGTGCGTTTTGCCCAACCACGTAAAGCCTTGCGTCGGCTATCTCGGCAGAGATCCGCAGGTTTCGCTTATCGCGTGCATATCTTTCCCTCACGGCGGCGACAGCACAAAAATAAAGGTTGCGGCGGTAAAACAGGCGGTCAAAGACGGCGTTGACGAAGCGGAAGTTTCGGCTCCCGTTTCATATATTAAAGACGGCAACTGGGGATATGTAAAGCGCGAGTTTAAAAAAGTTAAAAAAGCAGGTAAAAACCGCGCCGTAAGAATAAACGTTGAAAGCCCGCTTTTAACCCCGCAGGAACTGAATAAGGTCTGCACAATTGCGGCGGACTGCGGAATTCCTTCGTTAAGGACGCATTCGGGCTATTTCGGCGGCGGTTTTGACGGCGAAGTGGTTTCGCGCATGAAAGCGGCTGTAAAGGATAAATGTACCATAAAGGCGGACGGCATATCTAATATTTCCGATATGGATATCGCTGTCGATATGGGCGCAGGAATAATCGGCAGCAAATGCGCGCTTGACTTGGCGCAACTCATTTTAAATGCAGTAAATTAATATCAAACAACTAAAAAATCCCCCGCAGGCTGTGCCTGCGGGGGATTTTTTAGTGCAAAACAGAGATAAATTTTCCAAAAAAATCGTAAAAAAATAAAAAAATTCCAAA
>CAJTQF010000001.1 GCA_910578565.1 uncultured Christensenella sp. | reverse complement strand
CCGTCGTTATACGTGCCCGTCACCGTAAGGTACGACTTTAAGTCGTCCAGCTCGCTCGACAGATAGATATCGCCCGTGGGCGCAAACGTTGCGCTTATCGATTCAAGCTCTACCGCCGTTATCTCCACGTCGAACGTATCCGTAAAGTCCGTTACCGCAGGGTCTTCCTGCGGTGTTGACGTATACGTCACCGTTACCGTAACCGTGCCCGCTGTACTTATATCGCCGCTTAAACTATAATCCCCCGCGTTCAGCCGCGACGTGCTGTTATCGTTGTACACCTTGTCTACAGCTAACCGTGCCTTTAAGTCGTCCAGCGTACCAGACGTATAGTACTTTGCGCTGCCCTGGTTGAACATCGCTTTTATACTGGATATCGTTATACTTTCTACCGTTATCGATACCGTACCCGTCTTTGTGTTATAGTTGTTTGTATCCGTGGGTGTGAACGTCCAGGAATAATTGTTCGTGCCCGCTGATAACGTTTGTCCTGCATCCCAGACTATCGTGCCAGCGGTGTCGCCGCTCGTAGTTGATATCGTTACGTCGGTTACAAGATTGTTGGTTACGTACCACGGTCCTTCCGCTATGTCCGGATTCACTGTTGGATCTATCTTGTTTATTTTCAGTATCAGTTCTTTATTGCCCTGTCCGCCGCCGTCCCATTCTATACCGTTGCTCTTCGCGCTGTTGCTGATGCTGAACGTCAATTTATACGTGCCTGCTTGCGTTGCTGTGATACTACCGCTGCCGTCCGTCGTTGACGGGGTGTACGTATACGCATTTGTCGTTGCACCGTTTCCGCCTACTGCACTTACGCTCACGTTTATATTCTTATACCCGTTGTTATACGCGACCGCATTCCCGTCTAAGTCGTGCTTAGGGTTGCCCGCTTTCGCGTATTCAAAGTTTACCGTATGCGCATTCCCGTCATAGTCCACTACTAAATCGTCTTGCGTCTCAGGCGCCGCCAGTTTTGTTACTTCTATTATACTTGTATTCGGACTAAAGCCCATACCAAAATACATTGACGCACTTACTGTCTTATATATGCTTTCTACATTTAAATTAAAATAGGTTGTAAATGTTTTAGATGAGTTTGTATCATTTGCAAAAACAAGATTAGCCACTTCAAAATATGTCACATCATAATTGGTTGTCTGAGTCAATGTATACTCTCTTGTGCAATGAGTACCTATAGGAGAACTATAAGTACCGTCAGCATACCGCTCTACTGTACCACGACCACCAACGCTACCGCTACCGCTGTAAGAAGCGCTAATACAAAGAGCCATTTTATAAGTAAGCGTGTATTCCGTGTATGCAGGAACAGATATTTGAATACTAAACCTAAAATACCCAGAAGTTAATGCTGTTGTTTTCTGTTCGGTCACAGCTGTACCAGACATAGTTTTACCATCAGAATATACTGAAGTAGAATAACCAGAACTTACCGCACCAGGCACAAAAGCAGGAACACTCGTTGCGGCATTAGCTGATTTAATTTCTTTGGACAGCATAAAACTTATGCCCAGCGCAACCGTTATTACGCTTAGCAATACAAGTATTGCCGTTAATAGATTTCTGCTTCTTGTTTTCATAATTTTCTCCTTATATCAAAAAGATTCTTCGGCTACGCTCAGAATGACCCCTGTATTACTGCGTTTGCCAAGATTGACTTATTGATTTGCCATTTAATGTTACGGCGGCGCGGGGTTTGCCACATTCGCCTTCCTTTCTTATTTTTTGCGCCGCCGCGATTTATTGCACATTCCCCTTTCGCCGCGCGGCATTACGCCGCGCGGCGTTAAAGGGTTTCTCTGCTTTTGCTACTGCAAAAACCGGATGATGTGGTCTGTTGTATCTGTCTTTCCGAGCCAAGCCGAAGAATCCCATTTTCTCTACTTTTGCCATAAGAGACCGTTCGGGTACGCTTTGCGCCATATTTATATTTTTTTAAGTTAAGGTGCGCAAACCGTCGTTTCGCTCTGACTCCGTGACATATTTAGTAAAGTAGAACAACCCTTTCCAAAAACCTGTTTCCATTAAAGTACACTTTTTCAGATTTTTGCTATTGACATTTTTTTTGGCATATAATATAATAAAAATACTTAAAATCGCCCTAAAATCCCGTTTTTAAAGGACTTTTTACTTTTCCAAAAAAGTGTACTTTTTTGGAATTTTTTTATTTTTTTACGATTTTTTTGGAAAATTTATCTCTGTTTTGCGCTAAAAAATCCCCCGCGGGCACAGCCTGCAGGGGATTTTATGTTTATTTTTATATAAAATTTAAAAGCGCACCTATTAGGCACGCTTTTTTATTGGAGCAGGTGACGGGAGTCGGACCCGCCAAAATCAGCTTGGGAAGCTGACGCCATACCGATAGGCGACACCTGCATTTAGTAAATTATTTTCCCGTGGTGACGGTAGTACTGCGCTGTGCGCAGTGTTAATGCACGAACCGCCAAAATCAGCTTGGGAAGCTGACGCCATACCGATAGGCGACACCTGCATTTATTGAATTATTTCCCCGTAGTGACGGTAGTACTGCGCTGTGCGCAGTGTTAATGCACGAACCGCCAAAATCAGCTTGTAACCGTCAACACCAACAAACAACAACTGCGTTTTTAATTAATATACCACAGTTCAACCTAAAAGAAAAGCAAAAAGCAGTAAATTAATTTATTTTTTATTTACAAAAAAGTTATTGAATATATTTGAAACCGTCTTCCCGAAAAAGCGACAAAATATATTGAAACCAAAATAAAGTACGGGCTTAAAGTAAAATATTTTCATTAAAACTTTCATAAGATTAAATTTTACTTTCAACCTTTTGACATATGACTTGTAAATACGATTTTTATTTTTACTTATAGCTTTGGCGCATATTTCACCGCTTTTCAGTCCGTATCTCAAACCTGACAACGTAAGCGGGTCACAAGCGCCTACTGCATCGCCGACAAAAAATATATTTCCGTGAATTACAGGTTTTCTGACGCCTATCGGCGTGAACGCACCTTTGAGCTCAGATATATCCGCTTCAAAATCCAATTCGGTTAAAAATTCTGTAAAAATTTGATTGTAATTGATTTTCGGATTATATAAATCGGTTAACCCAATATTTACAGTACCGCCGAACGCACTTACCCAGCCGTATCCCCTTTTAGTTTTACCGAAATGAATATGAATTGCTTCTTCCGTTTCCTTTGAAAAGGTCAATTGCATCGCAAAATTAGACTTTTTCAATTTTTGGTACTTGCTGCCGAACCCGTTTGTTCCGTCTGCAAAAATCAAATTTTCATAACGTACTTTACTGCCGTCTGACAGGGTTACCGTATTTTTTTCTATGCTGTGTTGAGTTATTTTTACATTTTCAGCTATTTCAATTCCTTTTGATTTTGCAAGTTCAAAAAAGGCATTGTCCAGCTCTACCCTATCAATTTTATGGTTGGTATACAAAAATTTATTTATAATTTTGAGTTTGTTTTTATATTTATAGCAGATATTAAAATCTTTGATCAGAGAATAGTTACAGTTTTCAACATCAAGACCGAGCTTTTTAAATTCTACCTTTGTTTTTGCAGTAATATAGCCTGCACAGCACTTATATCTTGGAAATTCAAAACGTTCGACAACCAAAACGTCGGTTTCACCCAAATTATAAAGATTTAAGGCGGCGGAAAGACCTGCGGGTCCCGCGCCAATTATTACGGTTTTATATTTTTCTTTCATATTTTTTGCTACGTCTTTTATAATATTGTTTTACTGTGGAAATTGTAAACATAAATTTAAATATTTTTGATTAGAAAGCGTGCTGAATGACAAAAACTTTATCGGAGGCAATTTATGAACCCTATTAAAGAAAAATCAAGAAGTCTTGAAAACAGTTTTTTACCGCTCAGAAAAATGTATCCCAAAAGCTATAACAAGGCAAAAACTTCACCGTACACAAAAACACGCGTAATACTTATGAACGGTACCGAGTTTGAATCGCAATGGTTTATGCACAACTTTGCACGCCACTGCGACGAACCCGAAATTCTTGCAACGCTTGCGGTTGTGCGCCGTCAGGAACAGCAACAGCAAAAGCGCATTGCCTGCTTAAAACCGCTTAACGAAAGTATTCTTGAAACCACTATTGCATACGAGCAACTTGCAGTTGATTTGACCGCAGTGCTTGCACGCCACGAAAAGGACGAGAACAATATTAAAGCGTTAAATTTTGCGTTATTGGAAGACTTTGACCACCTTTACCGCTATGCCAACCTTTTGAAAATGGACAAAAATGAAGACGCCGATATGCTCGTCGGAAAGTTTACAGAGATTATGCCCGGCAGACCTACTGTTGCCGAACACCGTTATCCTGCCGACGATGTAAAACCGCATATGAACGCAAAAACCGCTGATCTTTATTCAAAATTGGTTGCAAGCACCATTACCGCCGCAGAACAGCAGACAATGAACTACTATATGAATATTTCGCAATGGTATAAAAACGACTTAGGCAGAAAACTTTACGCTGAAATTGCAATGATTGAAGAAGCGCACGTAACCCAGTATGAAAGCCTTAAAGACCCCACTCTTTCGTGGCTTGAACAATGGGTTATGCACGAATACACCGAATGCTGGCTTTATTATTCCGCAATGGAAGACGAAGAAAACGAGTATATTAAAAAAATATGGGCGGAACACTTTAAAATGGAAGTTGCGCATTTAAAAGCGGCGGTCAAACTTTTAAAGAAATTTGAAAATAAAAGTTTTGAATCCGTGTGCGGAACGGGCGAATTTCCTAAACTTTTAAAACTTGGCGGCAACAAAGATTATGTGAGAAAAGTTTTGCAAAGTACTATCCAGCTTACCGCAGACAATACCGAAATTAAACACGACTATAAAGAAATTAAAAAAATCCCCGACAGTCACAGATACTTCGACTATCAAAAATATATGTCGGGCGACCCCGAAAGAAACCCTTCGCACCTTGTAATAAAGAAGGCAATAGAAAGACTGGGCAAAGATTACCGCTATCAGGATAGCGAACATCCCGTAAAAGAGCTGCGAAGCCGCGAAAAAGACAACGTCCGCATTGCGCGAACAAAATAAATTAAAATCCAAAACCGCGCGTAAATATTTATGCGCGGAAATTTTTTTCTGATTTTATAAATTTTTTAAGCTCTTTTAAAGTATACTTTTCACCGTGCTCTTTCAGCATTGTCAAAAAATGGCGCAACCGCCCGCATGTCTGCCCGTTCATACCGTCTTTATCGGTCTTTGCTTCAAAATATTCAAGCGCGCTGGCATCATTGTATTTTGTTTTAAGATACGTTTTACAGGCGGCAATACGGTCGCAAATCATTTCAGCCAGATATCTTGCCGGCATTTTGACATATACTTTTTTTCCGTCCGCAAAATCAGTCCAGTATTCAAAATGGTGCTTGTTTCTTCCTTTATGATGAAGCCAGGCAGCAGAATAACCAAGCACTTCCCTTTCCTGTGCCTGCGGACTGCGGTTGCCCTGATAAAATTTTGCACCGCTCCAAAATTCCGCAAACGAAAATTTAGACAGGTCGTGCGTTAAACCCTGTCTTATTAGTCCGCACTTAAAGCAGAGTTTCCTGACCGCTCTTCTGTGCCTGCATACTGTGATAAAATGTTTAATTACGTGCATTTTTTAAAGTCAAACAGGGCGAATTATCGCCCTGCCTTTTTAAATTTCGTATATTACAGTTACCGGACCGTCGTTATACTGCTCAATTTTCATATCCGCTCCGAATACGCCTGTCTTTACAGTCAAACCCAGTTCGCGAAGTTTTTCTGCTGTTGAAATGTAAAGTTTTTCGGCAACTTCGGGTCGCTCCGCTTCAGTAAAACTGGGGCGATTGCCATGAGAACAATCACCGTAAAGCGTAAACTGGGAAATTAGCAATATTTCGCCTTTAACGTCTTTTACCGATAAATTCATTTTACCGTCGACATCTTCAAAAATTCTCAATCTGGAAATTTTGCCAGCCATAACGCCTGTCATATCTTCGGTATCGCCGCATTTGATACCGAGATAAACGGCAAGTCCGAAAGGTATCTCAGAAATCAGATTGCCGTCGACAGAAAGCGCCGTGCGCTTTACACGCTGAATAACGGCTTTCATATAAAATTATTTGCCGACTCTGGACATATACTCGCCCGTGCGGGTATCAATACGGATAGTTTCGCCTTCTTCAACAAACATAGGAACCTGAACCGTTGCGCCCGTTTCAACAACTGCGTTTTTCATTGCGTTGGTTGCAGTGTTGCCCTTAACCCCGGGCTCGCACTCCGTTATTTTAAGTTCGACAAAGTTTTCGGGTTCAACGGAGAACGCTACTCCTTTAAGGAACTTTATGGTTACGTTATCGTTTTCTTTAATATATTTAAGCGCGTCTTCAACTTGGTCAAGATTGAGAGTAATCATCTCAAAGCTATCGGGGTCCATAAAGTAATAAAATTCACCGTCGGTGTACGAATAGGTCATCTTCTTTGTTTCAACCTGCGCCGTTTCGAGTTTTGCCGTGGGATTGAAAGTTATATCGGAAAGAACCTGACCGGTTACAACGTTTTTAAGAGTAGTTCTTACAAACGCCGCGCCCTTACCGGGTTTTACGTGCTGAAATTCGGTAACTGTATAGACGCCCTTACCGTTATATTCAAACGTGGTGCCCTTTCTGATGTCGCCTGCTAAAATTGATGCCATATTTATTCTCCTTGTTAATTAAACGTATTTATAAAACAGTCAGTTTTCTGTCCGTATCGGTAAGGCTTAATACCCTGTCGTCAGACAAAGTTACGCTGTCTTCAATCCTTATTCCGTATTTGCCTTCAAGATATACGCCCGGCTCGTCCGAAAAAACCATTCCGTTTAAAAGAACGTCGCTACTCTTAGGCGATAATGTGGGAAATTCGTGGACGTTAATACCTATTCCGTGCCCAAGCGCATGAGTGAAATATTGACCAAGCCCCTGCTCTTTCAAGTATTCTCTTGCGACCGCGTCGGCTTCGCTGCCGGTCATTCCGCTTATAACTTTTTCTTTAACTAAATTATGCGCTTGCAATACGCTTGCATAAGCCTTTTTAAAATCTTCGTGCTTTTTATCATCGCCGAAAAGATAAGTTCTTGTACAATCCGAACAATATCCGCCGTACTTACAACCGTAATCGATAAGAATTACGTCGCCGAACTTCAACTTACGCATACCCGTTTCGTGATGGGGAACGCTTGAATTTTCACCGAAAGCCACAATCGTTTCAAAACTTGTGCCGCTTGCGCCGTTTTTGCGCATAAGGTATTCAAGCTGCGCGGCAACTTCATTTTCGCTCATTCCTTCTTTTATACTACCCAAAAGCGATACAAGAGCTTTATCGGCTATAGAACAAGCGCTTTTTATTAGATTCAATTCATAATCTTCTTTATGAGACATCGCCGAAACAAAAGCGGGCGTGCTGTCGAGTATTTCAAGATTGAATGATTGTAATTTTTTATAATCTTTATAAAGCGTTTTACTTACGGGTATAGCAATTTGTTTATAAGGCTTTAAAATGTCTTCAAGACTTTCAAACTTTTTTACGGAAATTTCAGAACCTTGCAATGCCTTTACTGCGCCTTCGAGATAGCGCGTATCCGTATAAAAAACCGAGCCGTTTTTATCGGACAAAACATATCCGAACGAAGTAGAAATTCCCGTAATATATTTACGCAAATCGGTAGCTTCCGTCAAAACAGTTTCGGCACCGACTAAATTATAAATCTTTGACGCGTTTGTCTGTATCATTATCTGCTTCCGAAATTTATTTTACCAAAATATAAATTATATGTCAACCTGCGCGTATATTTGTTTCATAGCGGCGGCATCTTCCATTTGGGTCCCTGCCGACTCGCTTATAATATACGGCTCTAATTTAAGTTGTTTTAAAGCAATTGCCAAAGGTTCAAACTCGGGTCCGTAAACAGTATCTTCGAATGTAAGGTGTTTTATCTCTCCCTTCCCGCCGTACATTATTTTTGAAAAATGAACGTGGAAATGCTTTACCCTTTCAAATCCGAGTTCCGAAATCATATATTCCAGACGCTGCTTATAATTGTCTACGGTTTTTAAACTGCCCATCTCTCTTGCGTTAATGTGTCCGAAATCAACCGCAGGAAGATATATTTTATCTATCTTGCAAAACTCAACAATCTCTTCAAGAGTGCCTATCTGGGCAAGTTTGCCCATAGTTTCGGGGCAGAAATGCAAATTTTCGTATCCGTTGAGATAAATATAATCTCTTAAAACTTTCAGCCTGTCCGCAGTTAAATTTACAGCCTGCTGTCTGTCAAGTTTACCCTGCGCCGCAGGATGAAAAACAAGACGCGTCCCGCCGAATAAATTGAGAAACTTTGCGCTGTCCAGAATGTAACTGTAAGATTTTTGCGCGGCTTCATCCGCAGGATTGGCAAAATTGATGTAATAAGGTGCGTGTACGCTGAATTCAAGCCCTTCCGCTTTAAACGCTTCGCCTATAGTTACAGCCTTGCCTTCGGAAACAAGAATTCCCCTTCCGAAAGAATATTCGTAACAGTCAAGACCCAGATTTTTGGAATAAGCCGCCGCTTCTTCGGTATGTTTGTAACCGGCAGCGTAAAAACTTGCCCCGTTGCCGCTTGAACCGAATTTTATCATACTTTAAGTCTTGCTCTTTTTAAATCGAGTTTAAGCTGGGCTTTCAAATCTTCGACATTGTCAAACTTTTGCGTATCCCTTAAATACTCAACGAATTCTACAGTAACCGCTCTGCCGTACAAAGTACCTATAAATCCGTCCAAATGCGCTTCCAGTATCGCGCTTGATTCATTGAACGTGGGACGTCCGCCGTAATTTGCGATTCCTATAAATTCTTCGTCGCCGGCAAGGCATTTAACTTTGTATACGCCCTTTTTAACTTCAACCTTGTCGGTAGGATACTTCATATTCACGGTAGGAAAACCGACAACTTTTTTGCCGCGGTTTGCGCCTTCTACCACTATTCCCGTAACCGAATAATTTCTGCCCAAAAGTGCGCCGGCTTTTACAAGGTTTCCGTCCTGCGTAATACAGTTTTTAATCAACGTTGTGCTGACTTTTTCCCCTACGTAAGTTATGTCTTTTACGGGCATATACCAAACGCCGTTTTCGTCGTCTTCGGCATACGTTTTAAGGGTAGAAGATTTGCCTTTGGCATCAGCGCCGAAACGGAAATCTCTGCCGCTCATATAGCCTTTAACATTCAGCTTGCTTTCAACGGTACTTAAAAATTCTTCGGGTGACTGTTTTTTAAACTCTTCATTGTAATCAACTAAAAGTACGAATTTCAGGTTAAACTGTTCAAGAATTTTAAGTCTTTCTTCCAGAGTATAAACCTGTCTGCCGCCCTTACCGTTGTTGAACATCATTATACCCAAATCAAGTCCGTTTATTTTTGCCTGCAACTTTGCCTTTTTAAGCAATTCCGCATGCCCTATATGAAGCGCGTCAAAGCACCCCAATACAAGTAAACAGGGATAAGGATACTCTTGTTCATTGTACTTGATGATTTCTAACATAGTTTTGTCCTGACCTTTAAATTATTAGCTTTCGCTTCGGCAAGTCCGTAAAACGAACCGTCTGTAAAATAAATTTTATATAAACCGTCCTTATACGTACAGGGAACAGAAAGACCGTTGAACAATCTCTTCGCTTCGTATTCGGTCGGATAAACGCTGTCAAACGGCAAAACGCTGTCCGTAGCGATTATAAAATTTTCAAAATTATTAGGTGTAAGTTCTTCGGTTTTAACTGCGTCTTTTATATCGAAGCAACCGCTTTTAGTTCTTACAAGTCCGCTCATTATGGCGTAAGTATTTAAACTTTTCCCCAAATCGCGAGCAATCGAACGTATATACGTTCCACCGCCGCACTCGATTTCAAAAGAAAAACTGTCTTGCGAAATTTTTTTTAAAAGTTTGATTGAATATATATTTACTTTTTTAGGCGGAAGGTCAAACTCAACGCCCGAACGTGCAAGCTGATAACCCCTTTTACCGCCAACGTTTTTAGCGCTGTAATTGGGCGGAACCTGCATTACTTCGCCGCAAAGCGACGGAAGTACGTTTACAATTTCAATTTCCTGCGGCACCCTGCCGCCTGTTTTTGTAACCGTTCCCGTAATATCAAGAGTATCGCTGTCCAAGCCGAACTTAAACTCTGCAACATAAGTTTTACGCTTATCTAAAAAATAATCAAACAGTCTCGCGGCATTGCCTATTGCAACGGGAAGCACCCCGCTTGCCATAGGGTCCAATGTACCCATATGCCCGCACGGCGTATTCGCCAACCGCTTTATTTTATTTACTTCGTGCGCGGAACTTGTCCCCGCAAACTTATCGACTATTATAAAACCCGTCATAAATTCTGTCGAACGGCAAACTCAAGTTTCTCAATTACTTCTTCAAACTCGCCGTTAAGGACGCAACCGCTTGCAAGTATATGTCCGCCGCCGCCGAATATTCCCGCAACCGCGTTAACGTTTACTTTGCCCTTGCTTCTGAATGAAACTTTGTAATGACGCTTTTTAACTTCCATAAGAGAAATTGAAACTTCTACGCCGTCAATAGTCAAAGGAAAATCGACAAAACCTTCCGTAAGGCTTTTATCCGCGCCTGTTTGCTCCATATCTTCCAAAGTGGTAACAATAAAAGTCAGTTTATCGTCAAGCGCAAAACGTATTTTATTCATAACCCTGCCGTACAAAAGTGCACGTTGTTTTGGCTGGCGCGAAAACATCATATAATTTATTAAATTCACGTCACCGCCCGCCGCTCTCAATTTTGCCGCAGCTTTAAAAGTGTTTTCTCCAACGTCGCAGTGAGTAAAATTACCGCTGTCAGTAATCAGTCCCAAAAGAAGCAAATCCGCAATATCTTTAGTTATTTCAAACCCTGCAACTTCAAACAAATCTGTCAAAACTTCACAGGTTGCGGGACAATCGATTACATAGTTATACTTTGCAAAACCCGAATTTGAAACGTGATGGTCAACATTTACGGTTGCTCCTGCAAACTTTGAATACGCGTCCGCAAAAACGCCCATACGCGAAACATCGGCACAGTCGACGCTTATAAATGTATCGTAATCTGCCTTTGTAGGAAGTCCGCGCCGAACCTGTTTCATAACATGTAAAAAATCAAACTTTTCGGGCGGCAAATCTTCACAACACATTACCGCCCGTTTCCCTGCATTCTGAAACGCGAGAAAAAGAGCAAGTCCTGCGCCCAAAGCGTCGCCGTCGGGTCTTGCGTGACAAAATATGGCGACACTATTCGCTTTTTTTAATTTTTCGGCTATTTCCGAAGCTGAATTATTTATCATATTTATCTGTTTCCAGACCGTTCAGAATCGTATCGATTTTAGCACCGTACTCCATACTCGAATCGGAAATAAAACGGAGTTCCGGAACGGTCCTTACCCGCATAACTTTAGACAATTCATGACGGATAAATCCCGCATTCTCTTTAATTATCCCGAAAGTATGTTCTTGTCTTTGTTTATCGGTATCAAAAATACTTACGTAGATGTTTGCACTCTTTAAGTCGGGCGCAATATCCGCTTCGGTAACGCTTATAATTGCGCTCATTGCGGAATATTTATTTCTGAGCTTAGCGGATATAATCGATGAAATTTCCTTTTGAAACTCGCCCGACAACCGCTGTCCCCTGGTTACTTTCATAAGACTCCTTAACCTGCCGAAACCTGTTCAATGAGATAACATTCTATTATATCGCCGATTTTAATATCGTTAAAACCTTCTATCGCACAACCGCACTCGAAACCGAAAGCAACTTCTTTAACGTCGTCTTTAAAACGTTTAAGTTGCTGAACGTTGCCTTCCACTACAAGCACGTCGTCGCGGTAAATACGCAACTTGCCGCCGCGGACGATTTTTCCTTCCTGCACGTAACAACCTGCGATATTGCCGACGCCCGTGATTTTGAAAGTCTGGCGGACTTCGCATTTACCAAGATAAACTTCGTGATATTTGGGCGAAAGCATACCTTTGAGAGCCGCTTCTATATCGTCTAATAAATCGTAAATTATTCTGTAAGACCTTACGTCCACCTTGCTTCTTTCCGCAAGAGCTTTTGCCTTTGTATCGGGACGGACGTTAAAGCCGAGTATAATTGCATTTGACGAATCTGCAAGCATTACGTCGGTTTCCGTTACCGCGCCTGCGCCGCTGTGAATTACTTTAACCTGAACTTCTTCGTTCGAAAGTTTTGAAACGGATTGTTTTACCGCTTCAACCGAGCCCTGAACATCACACTTTATAATAAGGTTCAAAGTTTTCATATTGCCTTCTGCAATTTTTCCGAAAACTTCGTCAAGAGAAATTTTTGACGCGGATTTTATCATGGCGTCGCTTTCCTTTCTCTTTCTCTCGTCCATGACCTGTTTCATTAACGCCTGCGAAACCGCAAAAATAGAATCGCCGGAATTGGGAACTTCTTCAAGACCAAGCACGTTTACCGCCATTGAAGGACCTGCTTCTTTTACAGGCTTACCATTGTCGTCTATCATAGCGCGTACTCTTCCCGTAACGGTACCGGAAATGAGATTGTCTCCCGTATGCAAAGTTCCGTTCTGAACCAATACCGTAGCTACGGGACCCTTGCCCTTGTCAAGACGCGCTTCTATAATTACGCCGCGCGCTTCTCTTTCGGGATTTGCCAAAAGTTCTTTCATTTCGGCAATAAGGAGCAGACTTTCCAGAAGCGAATCTATCCCTTCGCCCGTCTTACATGAAATCGGACAAACAAGCGTATCGCCGCCCCATTCTTCGGGTACAAGACCGTGACCGGTCAAATCCTGTTTGACTTTATCGATATTAGCGCCAGCTTTATCAATTTTGTTTACTGCAACGATAATCGATACGTTAGCCGCTTTTGCGTGATTGATAGCTTCTATCGTCTGCGGCATTATGCCGTCGTCCGCCGCAACCACAAGAATAACAATATCCGTAACCTGTGCGCCGCGTGCACGCATTGCCGTAAACGCTTCGTGTCCGGGCGTATCTATGAACGTAATACCTTTACCGTTTACCGAAACCGTATACGCGCCTATATGCTGCGTTATGCCGCCCGCTTCGCCGGCAGCCGCATTTGTCTTTCTTATATAGTCCAAAAGCGAAGTTTTACCGTGGTCTACGTGTCCCATAACGGTGACAATCGGAGCACGTGGAACAAGACTTTCGATTTCTTCAACCGTATCCGCCTGTTTTTCAATAAGCACTTCTTCTGCGGTCTTTTCGGGTTTATATTCAAGTTCGATACCAAGTCCCGCCGCAATAAGAGCAGCGGTGTCGTAATCGATTGATTCGTTTACGGTCTTCATAACGCCTTCTTTAAACAAGCGCTTAGTAATTTCCACCGCAGAAATACCGAGTTTTTCGGAAAGCGATTTTAAAGGAATATCGTTGGTCGTGACAACAGCGCGCTCGATTTTAATGGACTGGGCGTTCTGTTGTTTCTTATCTTTCTTTAAACGTAATTTTCTGTAACCGCTCTTATTTTCGTCAAAATCGTCAATACTTGCGCCCTGCTGTTTAACAAGTGCGCGTTTAGACATGGTCCGCCTGTCTTTTTCGACGTAGGTTCTGTCAAAACTCTGCTTCTTTTTGTCGGGACCGAAATTTTTATTTTTCGCAGGTTGCGCCGCAGTTGATGAAGACGCAGGTGCCGTAAATCTTGCAGGCTGCGAAGGTCTTGCATTTCCGGTGTTTGAACCGTTGTTGTTAAACCTGTTATTAAACTGCGGATTGCGAACAGGCGGTTTTTGCGGACGTGAATCGTGATTTACAAACGTTTTATTCTCTTTGGGTGCAACGTTAACGGAAACCTTACTCTCTGTTTTGATAACAGGCTTGGAAGGCTTTTCTATTGCCTTTAATTTTTCGGCTTCAGCCGCTTCAGCCGCTTCTTTTGCTGCTTGCTCCGCTGCGCGTTTAGCCGCTTCTTCCGCCGCTATCTTTTCTGCGGCAAGCCTTTCTTCTTCAAGTTTTCTGGCTTGCTTTTCCTTTTCCAGATCAGATAATTTTTTCAGTATTTCCGCAACTTTCTTTTCGGCTGTACCTACTTTTTTTGTAAATTCGGACACCTTCCCGCTTGAAATTAAATTGCCGATATTTTCAATATTTTCGTATCTTATTGCCATATGCTATTCACCGCCTTCGGTATATAATTCGTAATTCGTATCGCCGCCGTTTAAAATTGCGTCCGCCAGGTTTCTATCACGTATCGCCGCCAGCTTACATTCTTTTTTACATACAACGTCTTCAAGTTTTTCGTTGCAGAGAATGAGCGGACAGTCAAATTTTCTCTTATATTTAAGTGCAAATCTCAATGAATTTTTTGCGGCATTTTTATCGAGAATCAAAAGATAAACTCCGCTTGATAACGTTCCTATGGCATTCGCGCCCAGAGTAATTTTCCTTGCCTTAATGCAAAATCCGATATAACTGCGAACTTTACTTTGCGCCAAAGTACTCCTCCTCGATTGCCGAATAAACGTCCGCACCGACTTCGCATGAAAAAACTTTATTCAATAGTTTCTGTTTTTTCAGTTTGCCGATACATTCGGGCTTATCGCAAACATATGCGCCGCGCCCTGCCGCTTTGGACGAGAAGTCGATAAAAATTTTACCTTCGCCGTTTTTCACAACGCGAAGCATATCCCTTTTTTCTTTCATCTCTCTGCATGCAATGCACATCCTGAGCGGTGCTTTTTTTGTTTTGGGCATTACTCTGCTCCGTCGGTAATTTCAATATTTTCTTCTTCCGCTACGCTTTCGTCGACAGAGTTTTCCGCTTCAAGTTTACGCGCGGCAGACTCGCTTTTTACGTCAATTTTCCAACCGGTAAGCCTTACCGCAAGACGCGCGTTTTGTCCGTCCTTCCCTATAGCAAGCGACAGTTTATCGTCGGGCACAACCGCCATTGCGGTATTTTCGCCGTCAAGCTGGGTAACCGAAATAACTTTTGCAGGGGACAAAGATTTTGCAATAAATTCAAGCGGATTTTCGGACCAGGGGATAATATCAATCTTTTCGCCCTTTAACTCTTCAACAATCGCGTTCACCCTTGCGCCTTTGTTACCCACGCACGAGCCTATAGCGTCAATTCTGGGGTCGGTAGCATATATTGCGATTTTTGTTCTTGCGCCGGCTTCACGGCTTACTTCCTTTATAACTACCGTTCCCTGTTTTATTTCGGGAACTTCTTCTTCAAAAAGTTTTCTGACAAGTCCTGCGGAAGCACGACTTACAAGCACCTGTGCGCCGCGAAACCCGTTTTTGACTTTTTTAACAAATACTTTAAGTTTATCGTTTACGTTGTACTTTTCACCGGGAACCTGGTCGGACGGAAGCATTAAGCCTTCAACCTGACCTTTACCCAACTCGATATAAACGTTTTTCGCATCGATTTTTCTGACCACGCCGACAAGCAGTTCGCCTTCTTTATCGGAAAATTCGTTCACTGCCGCATCTCTTTCCGTCTCGTGAAGTTTTTGCAGTATAACCTGTTTTGCTGTCTGCGCGGCAATTCTGCTGAAATCTTTGGGTACAAACTTTTCAGTAACTTTATCGCCGAGTTTATAGCTCTTTTTAATATTCTGGGCATCTGATAACGATATCTCGTTTTCTCTGTCAAGCACTTCTTCGACTACGGTCTTTACCGTAAAGAAGTCAATTGTACCCCTGTCGGGATTAAGTTTAATTTCGACCGCGCCTATTGCGCCGGAATACTGTTTTTTGCAGGCTGAAACAAGCGCGTTTTCAAGCGCGTCCAAAAATACCTGTTGGGGAATACCCTTTTCCCTTTCCAAATCTGCAAGTGCCGCAAAAAAATCTTTATTAGTCATTTTATATCTCCTGACTCATTGATGAAAGTATATTTTAATTCGACTTATCAGTCAAATTTGATTGCTTTATTTATTTTAGCTATTTTATTGTTGCTCAGTTTAATTTCTTCGTCTTTAATTAAAAGAGTTATCGCATTATCGTCAAAGGCGGTCAAAACCCCTTCCAGAAACTTTTGTCCTTTTAAAGGCGCATAAAGTTTTACTTCAATTTCTTTGTTTAAATTACGTTCAAAATCCCTTTGAGTTTTAAAAGGTCTGTCAAGCCCGGGGCTGGATACGTTGAGCGTATAAGGCACGCCGTACGACGGGTCAAGCTCGTCAATAGGGTCCATAATGGCGTTATGAAACTTTTCGCAGGTGTTTAAATCAACCCCCTGTTCCGTTTCAATAAAAACGGTTAAAGTCGAACTGCGGTTGTCAAATTCAACGTCGACAATTTCAATTCCCATAGATGCGGCTATTTTTTCAAGAAAAGCGCGTATTTCCGTCATGGGCTTAATCTGCATACTTCCCCCTTATAGAAGTATTGAGTGCCCGTTTTAGGCACTCAATCTTAACTTTACGATTAAGGTTGAGTAAATTATAACATAAACGTATTTAAAAAGCAACTATTATTGCAATTTTGGCAAAGATTTTTTTATTTTGATAAGCTCTATAAATATTTTCGCCGTGACGAGCGCGTCGTCCACCGCCCTATGATGATTAAAAGTTATACCGAACCTGTCGGCAACGGTATTCAGCTTATAATTAGAAAGGAACAGCAACTCCTGCGACAGGGGTATCGTATCGATAAGTTTTCTTTCAAACATATACCCCAACTTTGCACAATAATAATCTACAAACTTGAAATCAAAGCCCGCAATATTATGTCCGACCAGAACAGAGCCTTCGCAAAACTTAAAAAAGTCGGGCATTGCTTGTTCGTATGTCGGTGCGCCGGACACCATTTCTTCGGTGATTCCGGTCAGTTTTATAATCTCGTCGGAAAGTTTTTTCTCGGGATTGATAAAAGAAGAAAAACTTTCGCATATGGCGCCGTCGCAAATTTTATATGCGCCTATTTCAATTATTCTGTCCATATTACCGGAAGTCGGGGCAGAATTAAGTCCCGTGGTTTCCAAATCAAAAACCACGAAAGATTTACCTTTAAGGCATTCGGGAACCGTCCTGTCCGCAAACATATCCGTCTGCTCTATATCAACATACGGCATAGGTTTTATTACGCTGTAATACTTGGGTACGGGACGCGACTCGCGCTTTTCGGGAACGAATCCTTCGGGAACTTTGCCGTAGTCTATAGTATTTGCAGTAAACCGCAAAAAGCCGTTGTAAAGTTCCGTTTTGCCGCTGCAAACAATACTGTCGCCAATCTTCAACGCTTTTATCTTATCCAGGCTCTTTAATCTTGTAAAATATGTAATACGTTGCATAGCCGTTTCGTCGCTCAGCGTAAACGAGTAATAAGGTTTTTCCTGGTCCTTTTTATTTTTATAACTGCGCTCGCGAATGTCTTCGAGTCTGCCGCAGACAACTACGTTTTCGCTTTCAAAATTCAAATCGCTCAGATACACGGCGCGCGATTGCTTTTCGGTACCTTCCAAAAAAGAAAAATCCGAAATTTCAAAAAAGCGAACGGGCATTTCGTATTCTTCGTTTTCGTGTTCTTCTTCAATTTCGATATCCTGAACCCTGATTTCGCTCCGAATAACTTTGCCGCTGAATTTTCCGCAAAAATTCTTTTTTAACTCGGCGCTGATTTTATCGCATATACCGTCGTCTGCCAAAGAAGACATAACGGAAATAACGTATTCAAATCCGCCGCCAGTTTTTTTAACCTGAACGTCGTCCTTTTTTACCGTTACGGCAAGTACTCTGAAATTGTTTTCTATCAGCTCTAAAATTTTACGTCTGACCATTTCGGGGTCGGGTGTAAGTTTTGTTATTTCGATACGACAATCAAAAATAGACGGCACCAATTTTTTTGCTGCCGTAAGCACGCTCTCCCTGTCGCTTTCGTTATAGACCTTATCCGTAATAAGTTTAACTACGACAGTTTTTCCATCCAACACAACGGATTCTATTATCGCGTTATTAAGATTACTTAAAGAATGAACTTCTTTTAAAAAATTTTCAGTCATTTAAAATTTTATCTATCTCCTTGAAAAATTCACTCTCCGCGTCTTCTCGGTTTATCCGCCTTAATATTTCACCGTTCTTAAAAATAACGCAGTAATCTTCCGCACCGGCAATACCAATATCACAGTCTTTCGCTTCACCGGGACCGTTAACCACACAGCCCATAACGGCTATTTTTACCGGTTTTGAAAAGCTCTCAACGTAAGCCGAAACTTTTTTAGCAAGCTCCATAGAATTCCAACGGCATCTTCCGCACGTCGGACACGCCACTACGTCGACATAATTTTTATCAAGACCTGCCGCCCGTAAAATGCGTTTGGCTGCAAGCACTTCTTTTACGGGGTCGTCCGTTATAGAAACGCGCAAAGTATCACCTATTCCGTCAAGCAATAATGCACCTAACGCAACGCTTGATTTGACGACAGCCATTTCTTCCGTTCCCGCTTCGGTTACGCCGATATGCAGCGGATAACAGGTTTTTTGCGCAAGAAGTTTATATGCTTTAACCGTTAGCGGCACATCCGAAGCCTTTACCGAAATGACAATATCTTCCACTCCGTTTTTTTCCAGTAAAGACACGCTTTTAAGAGCGCTTTCAACAAGCGAATTTTCGTTTTTTCCGTACTTTTGCAAAAACTCTTTTTCAATACTTCCTGTATTCGAACCTACCCGCACGGAAATGCCGTGTGCCTTTATGCAATCGGCAACAGCTTTCAATTGTCTGTCGCCGCCTATATTGCCGGGATTTATGCGCACTTTGTCGCACCCGCTTTCAATTGCGGCAATCGCAAGTTTGTGCGAAAAATGAATATCGGCGACAAGCGGAATATTTATTGAATTTTTAACCGCTTTTATCGCCTTTGCATCTTCTTCGTCAAGCACCGAAACGCGGATAATTTCACAGCCTGCTTTTTCAAGCCGCTTGATTTGTTCCACTGTACTTTGAACATTGGAAGTTTTTGTGGTGCACATTGACTGTATTCTGACCGGCTCGCCGCCGCCCAGCATCACATTCCCGACCGATACTTTTTTACTTTCTAATCTTTTCATTTTTTCAAAAATTCAGACAGTGCCGCGCACTGTCTGAAAAACCTTTTACTTTTTGGTTTCCATCATTGTCTGGAGCTCTTCCAAAAAACTGGAAATATCCTTAAACGAGCGGTACACGCTTGCATAACGGACGTATGCAACTTCGTCGTGCTTTTTAAGTTCGGTCATAACCAATTCGCCGATATATTTTGACGAAACTTCCTGCTCCATAGAGTTGTAAACTTGCTTGGTAACCGCTCCGACCATTTCGTCTATTTCATTCATTGACACGGGACGTTTTTCGCACGATTTTATTATGCCGTTTTTAATTTTTTGCGAATCGAATGCCTGGCGCGCTCCATTTGTTTTAATAACAAGTACGGGCGTGTCTTCAATAGTTTCATAAGTGGTAAACCGCTTGCCGCAGTTAAAACACTCGCGCCGCCTTCTTATTGTCCTGCCTTCGTCGGCAGAACGGCTGTCTACAACTTTACTGTCTTCAAAATTGCAGAATAAGCATCTCATACAAAAAACCTCGCTTTTTTTAATTATATCACAAACACGGAAAGTTTGTAAAGAATAAATTTATTTAAAGTATTTTACGCCGCTTTCAAATATCTTCATATCGAAATTGCCGCTATAGTTTTTGTAAAGGTTTTCACCGATTCTTTCACTGTGTCCCATTTTGCCGAATACTCTTCCGTTGGGTGAAGTAATTCCTTCTATCGCCCACATACTGCCGTTAGGGTTATAAGGACTTTGCATTGTAGGCTTGCCGCCAAGGTCAACATACTGCGTAGCTATCTGACCGTTTTGGCGCATTTTTTCAAGCTCATTTAAAGGCGCAATCAGTTTACCTTCTCCGTGCGATACGGGGACGGAATAAATTTCGCCCACATTGCAAGCGGATAACCAGGGACTTAAATTTGACGCAACGCGTATTTTCACCATAGTAGATACGTGCCGTGAAATGTTGTTATACGTAAGCGTAGGCGATTCGGGCGTCAACGGACTTACCTTTCCATAAGGTACAAGCCCCAATTTTATAAGCGCCTGAAAACCGTTGCAAATACCCAGAACAAGTCCGTCGCGGTTTTGTAAAAGTTCGCCTATCCTGTCCGATATCGCGGGATTTTTAAAAGTTGTAGCTATGAATTTGCCGGAGCCGTCAGGCTCGTCGCCGCCGGAAAACCCGCCGGGAAAAGCTATAATATTGGCACCGCCAACAGCCTTTATAATTGCCTGCACGCTCTCTTCAATATCCTGCGGAGTACGGTTTTTAACTACTAAAATTTTGGGTTCTGCCCCCGCTAAGCGGAACGCCCTTGCAGTGTCAAGCTCGCAGTTGGTTCCGGGGAAAGCTGGTATAAATACCTTAGGCTTTGCAATATGCAAATCGGAAGCCTTTCCTTTCTTAACTGTAAAATCACACAGCGCGGCTTCACCGACTGCCGGCGCGGTAACGGGGAACACGGGGAAAAGTTTTTTCATATACGCGCTAAGCGCTTCGTTATATTCAACGCTATCGTTTCCGACAGAAAAACCGCCTTCGCACGTTTCGCCAATATACATATTTTCAAGTCCCGCTAAAACATTTTCGTCTGTCACGGATACAATAATATCGCCGTAACGTTCGCCGAAAAGCGCGTCCTTATCGCAAACGAAATTGAAGCCGAAACCGTTGCCAAAACAGCTCTTTGCAACAGCGGCGGCTATACCGCCCTTTTCAACCACGGTGGCAAATTTTATATTGCCGTTAACTATATTTTTATTTATTGAAGAGTACAGCTTTTTGAGATAAACAAAATCGGGAACGCGGCACTTGTCCTTTACAAGCGGCAAAAGATAAAGTTTTTCGCCTTTTTGCGTAATTACGTTTGTAATGAGCGCAGACGCTTTTGCGGGAGCTATGGCAAAAGAAATCAACGTGGGCGGGACGTCTATATCTTCAAACGTGCCGCTCATGGAATCCTTTCCGCCTATTGCACCCAAACTGAGATTAATTTGCGCATACAACGCTCCAAGCAGAGCGGAAAGCGGAACGCCCCAACGCTTTTTATCGTCCCTTAAACGCATGAAGAACTCTTGCAACGAAAGACGTACGTCTTCATATCTGCCGCCCGCCGCAACAATCTTCGATACGGACGCAACTATAGAATAAATTGCGCCTGTAAAGGGCGACGAAGACATAAGCTCGGGATTATAACCGTATGCCGAAACCGTGCAGTCGTCCGTTTCACCGCCCGTAAATTTCGCCGCCATAGCAATTACCGGAGTAAGCTGATATTTGCCGCCGAACGGCATATATACGGACTTTGCGCCTATTGTAGAGTCAAACATTTCCGCAAGTCCCTTTTTCGAACACACGTTGAGCTGTGACAGAGTTGAAATGAATTTTTCTTTAAAACTCTCACAAACAGCTTCTTCAAAAAACGGAGTTATGTAATCCTGAATATCGGCGTCCGTAATTTGCTTAACGCCGTTAGTATCAAGGAAATCGCGCGAAATGTCTACTATTGTCCTGCCGCCCTGATACATTTTCATTCTTCTGTCATCGGTAACGTAAGCGACAACCGTCGCCGCAAGATTTTCTTCGGCGGCAAGCCGTATAAATTTTTCCGCGTCGCTCTCTTTTACAACGACAGCCATTCTTTCCTGTGATTCGGAAATTGCGAGTTCCGTACCGGAAAGACCTTCGTATTTTTTGGGTACTTTATCAAGTTCTATTACCAAACCGTCGGCAAGTTCGCCGATAGCAACGGAAACGCCGCCCGCACCGAAGTCGTTGCATTTTTTAATCATACGGGTTGCGTCTTTATTCAAAAACAGCCTTTGCAATTTGCGCTCTGTCAGGGCGTTGCCCTTCTGAACTTCCGCACCGCAGGTCTGGACCGATTTTACGTCGTGAGCTTTTGATGAACCCGTTGCGCCGCCGCATCCGTCCCGTCCCGTTTCTCCGCCCAAAAGAATTATAACGTCGCCGCTCTCGGGTTTTTCGCGGTATATCATATCGGATTTTGCGCCAGCAACCACGAAGCCCGTTTCAAGCCTTTTGGCTTTATAGCCGTCGTGATATACTTCTTCGACCTGACCTGTGGCAAGACCGATCTGGTTGCCGTATGAAGAAAACCCGTTAGCTGCTGTTTTCGTAATAATTCTTTGCGGCAATTTACCTTTAAGGGTATTTTCAATAGGTTCGGTAGGATCGGCGCAACCGGTGACTCTCATAGACTGCAAAACGTAAGTTCTGCCTGAAAGCGGGTCGCGTATAGCACCGCCGAGACAGGTCGCCGCGCCGCCGAAAGGTTCTATTTCGGTCGGGTGGTTATGCGTCTCGTTCTTGAACATTATTGTGTATTCCTGCTTTTTACCGTCAATTACGGCGTCAACTTTAATAGAGCAGGCGTTTATTTCATCTGATAAGTCAAGATTTTTCAACTTGCCGTCTTTTTTAAGTTTTTTTGCGGCAATCGTAGCAATGTCCATAAGACAGACGTATTTATCCTTTCTGTCTTTATAAAGCTCATTGAATAATTTTTTATATAAATCCAACGCTTTTTGGATATGTACGTTATCGCTGTAAATTTGTATGTTTTTAATTTCCGTCGCAAAAGTGGTGTGACGGCAATGGTCGGACCAATAAGTATCTATTACCTTTATTTCTGTTTCGGTAGGGTTTCTGCCTTCGTTTTTAAAATAATCGCGGACGAATGCAAGATCTTCCTTTGACATGGCAAGCCCCATTTCCGCGTGATACCTTGCCACCGCGCCTTCATCAAAACAGATAAAATCGTCCACTTCTTTAACGCATTCCGCTTCCACGGCGACGTGCGCAAGTGAATTTGCCTTTTCAAGACTTACTTCTTCACACTCTACAGGATTTATTAAATGCTTTTTAATTTTGTCCAGTTGTTCGACATTAACCGATTTAATCGCATAAACGGTTGCGCACTTAATCAACGGACGCGATTTGCGCGTCAAAAGCTGTACGCACTGCGACGCACTGTCTGCGCGCTGGTCGTACTGTCCCGTAAGGTAAGCAACCGCAAATACAGAATATTCGCCGTTTAAATGAATATCTTCAAAGTAAACGTTGTCGACGGGCGGTTCGGAAAATACGCACGGTACAGCGGCGGCAAATTCGTTTGCGCTCATTCCTTCTATGTCGTAACGTATAAAAGTACGCATGTCCGCGACCGAAATTTTTAACAGGTTACAAATATCTTCTTTAACTTTTGCCGCCTGTAAATTGTCTTTCTTTTCAACGAAAATTCTGAAAATCATATTATCATTAACCTTCACGGTATTTTATCCCTATGTCCTTTCTGTATTGCATATTTTCCCAACTGATATTTTCAGCCGCTTTGTAAGCCTTGCTTCTCGCTTCTTCTACGTCTTTGCCTTTGGCGACAATGCCCATAACTCTGCCGCCGTTGGTGACAAGCTCGCCGTTTTTCATTGCCGTACCGGCATGAACCAAAGTTACGTCGCCTATATCGCCGACAGTAATTTTTTTACCCTTGGCATAACTTTGGGGATATCCGCCGCTGGCAAGAACGAGACACACGCAAGCGCCGTCTTCCCACTCGATTTTAACCTTATCGAGTTTACCTTCTGTAACGGCTTCGAATACGTCCATAATATCTGTTTTAAGCATAGGCAGAACAACCTGCGTTTCAGGGTCGCCGAAGCGTGAATTGTATTCTACGACTTTCATTCCCTTATCCGTACGCATAAGCCCGAAGTAAAGACAACCTTTAAATGTTCTGCCTTCTTTGTTCATTGCCTTGACTGTGGGAATCATTATTTTTTTAAGCACATGCTTTTCAAGTTTTTTATTCCAGAACGGACAGGGAGAAAAAGTCCCCATCCCGCCCGTATTCATACCGGTATCGCCGTCGTTAGCGCGCTTGTGGTCGCAGGAAGTTATCATCGGTACTACGGTCTTTCCGTCCGTAAAAGCAAGAACGGAAACCTCTTCACCCGGAGTATATTTTAATCCGCGCAAATACTCTTCCACAACGACTTTGCTACCAGCATTTCCGAACGCTTTATCAAGCATAATCTCTTTCAGACCTTCTTCCGCCTGTTCAAGCGTTTCGCATACAAGCACACCCTTGCCCAGCGCAAGTCCGTCGGCTTTCAGAACAATGGGCGCGCCTGCCAAACGAACGTATTCCAACGCCTTTTCATAGCTGTCAAAAGTTTCATACTTCGCGGTCGGTATTTTATATTTTTTCATAAGCTGCTTTGCAAAAGATTTGCTTGACTCTATAACGGCGGCATTCTTTCTCGGACCGAAACAACGTTTACCCATACTTTCAAGCTCGTCCACAAGCCCTGCCGCCAAGGGGTCGTCAGGAGCAACGACATAATAATCGATTTCGGGATGTTCCGCGACATAAGATTTCACTGCAACCGTATCCATATAATCAACGTCGACGTTTTCGGCAATTTCAGCCGTGCCGGCGTTGCCCTTCATACAGTACAGTTTTTCCACGCGTTTGCTTTTTTTAAGCGCAAGCAAAATTGCGTGTTCTCTTCCGCCGTTTCCTATTACGAGTACGTTCATACCGATTTCTCCGAATTATCAAATATTAATGCTTAAAATGCCTGTCGCCTACAAATACCATTGCAATACCCGCAGCATCGCAGGCTTCAACCGAATCTTTATCGCGTATAGAACCGCCGGGTTGAATTATTGCGGTTATTCCCGCTTTGACGCACTCTTCAACGCAATCGGGGAAAGGGAAAAAGGCGTCAGACGCCATAACAGAACCCCTTGCTTCTTCACCTGCGTGCGCGATTGCCTGCTGAGCCGCCCAGATTCTGTTTGTCTGTCCCATACCTATGCCGGTAGTTCTGCCGCTCTTCCCTATGACTATCGCGTTTGATTTTGTATGTTTTACTACTTTCCACGCAAAGAGCATTGCTTCCACTTCTTCTTTTGTGGGAACACGTTTGGTCACAACACCGTTACCGTAAACGGTTTTTGTATTTCCGTTTGGTAAAGCGCTTGTTTCAACACCGGCTTTTGTTTTGAAAAGTTTCATATCTTCGCCCGCAATAAGGCTTTCATCATATTGCTGGACAAGTAAACCGCCGTAAACTTTTTTCATATCGAAAGCTGACTTTTCGCGCTTAGCACAAATATTTTCAATCTGCAAAAGTCTGATATTTTTCTTTGATTTTAAAATTTCGAGCGCTTTGTCGGAATATGCGGGCGCCATAACTATTTCAATGAAAATTTTATTAATTTCATTGGCTGTATGTTCATCTACTATGCCGTTTATCGCAAGGATACCGCCGAAAACCGAAACGGGATCTGAACCGTATGCGCGCATATATGCTTCGTATACAGATTTACCTGTACCTACGCCGCAAGGGTTAGCGTGCTTGCACGCGACAACCGCAGGAGCGTCACCGAATTCTTTTAAAAGTTCCAAAGCGCCGTTTGCATCGTTTATATTATTGTACGAAAGCTCTTTACCCCATAACTGCTTAGCCGAAGACAGCGAACCTGCTCTTACTGTCTGCTCGTTATAAAAAACGGCGCTTTGCTGGGGATTTTCACCGTAGCGCATATCCTGCGCTTTTTCGTAAGCAAAAGTAACTTCTTCGGGAAAAGTAATTCCGAGCTGTGCGGCGAGATAGTTTGAAATCAAGCTGTCGTATACCGCGGTATGAGCAAAAACTTTGTACTGTAAATATTTCTTGGTTTCAATGGTTACTCCGCCGTTTGCAAGCTCGTCCAAAACCTTATTATAATCTTTGGGGTCAACGATAACGGCTACGTCCTGATAATTTTTTGCCGCCGCCCTTATCATTGTGGGACCGCCTATATCGATATTTTCAATACACTCGGCAAAATCAGCTCCGCGCTGCAAAGTAGCCTTAAAAGGATAAAGGTTTACACAGACTACATCGATAGTATTTATATTCAGCCTTTCGAGCTGCGCCATATGTTCTTTATTCGAACGCATAGCCAAAAGCCCAGCGTGAACGTTGGGATGAAGCGTTTTTACCCTGCCGTCAAGACATTCCGGAAACCCCGTAATATCAGAAATTCCTATAACTTCCAAACCCGCGTCCTTAAGTGCCTTTGCCGTGCCGCCGGTCGAAATTATTTCAAATCCGTTATTTACAAGTCCTTTGCAAAAATCAACCACGCCGGTCTTGTCCGAAACGCTGACAAGCGCTCTCTTTTTCATCTCCATATAAACCTCTTAATTCTTATTTTCATTACCGTTTTCAGTCAATCATTCGCATATTCGCACGTTTCTTCCGGTTTTAACAACTTTTCCTTCACAAAGTTTTTTAACGCAGTAAGGCAAAAGTTTATGTTCTTCAACTAAAATTTTAGCCTGCAAACTTTCAGGCGTATCGCCGTCCGAAACTTCAACCGCAGTCTGTGCAATAATCGCGCCGCCGTCGGGTACTTCATTAACAAAATGGACCGTGCAACCGGAAACTTTTGCACCGTATTCCAAAACTGCCTTATGTACTTTTAACCCGTAATACCCCGCCCCGCAAAAAGCGGGAATCAAAGAAGGATGAATATTTATTATTCTGTCGTTAAAAGCCTTAATAAAACTTTCCGGTATAATTTTTAACCAGCCCGCAAGAACGATATAATCGACGCGGTTCATATTCAAAACAAATTTAAGTTTTTCATACAGCGTTTCCAAATCGGGATAGTCGTCCTTTGCAAAGACTTCGGTATGGATGCCGTGTTTATTTGCACGCTCTATCGCGCCTATACCGTGTTTTGACGCAACCAAAAGACTGATTTCACAAAAATTTTCTCTTTCGTTTGCGTCTATAACCGACTGAAAATCGGTACCGCCGCCCGAAGCGAAAACCGCTATACGCTTTTTCATATCAGCGTAACTCCGTTGCCTTCGACAGTTCTGCCGATAACGGCGCAATCTTCGCCTGTTGATTTAAGTTGCGCCAATGTCTTGTTTACGTCCTTTTCCGCAACGCAAACGACCATTCCTATACCCATATTAAAGGTGTTGTAAATCTGTTCGTCCGAAATACCCGCTTTCTTTTGCAACGTTTTGAAAATTGCAGGAACTTCATAAGAATCTTTTTTTATTTCGCAACCGATTCCCGCGGGAAAAATTCTTGGAATGTTCTCTATAAATCCGCCGCCGGTAATGTGAGCAATGCCCTTAACCTTAACGCGCTTTATAAGTTCGAGAATGCTTTTTACGTAAATTTTTGTAGGGGTAAGCAAAATATCAATGGGCTTTTCACCCAAATCCTTGTCTACTTTTTGAAGTTTTTTAATATCTTCACCGAACAATTTTCTTACAAGCGAATAGCCGTTGGAATGTATTCCGCTGGATTTAATTCCTATAATAACGTCACCAGCCTTTATGCCGCTACCGTTTATAATCTTCTTTTTGTCGACTACGCCAACCGCAAAACCTGCGATATCATAATCGCCGTCGGAATAAAATCCCGGCATTTCCGCAGTTTCGCCGCCTATTAAAGCGGCACCGGACTGTCTGCAACCTTCGGCAATACCGGAAACCACGGTGGCAACCTTTTCTGGGCTTAAACTGCCGGTTGCAAAATAATCCAAAAATATGAGCGGCTGAGCGCCCTGGCAAACTATGTCGTTTACGCACATAGCAACGGCGTCTATACCTATTGTATCATGCTTATCCGCAATAATCGCATATTTTAATTTTGTTCCCACGCCGTCGGTCCCTGCGACGAGTACGGGATTTTTTACGCCCTTTGGCATTTTAAAAAACCCGCCGAACGAACCTATGTCACCCAGCACCCCCGCCGTATAAGTGGATTTTACGTGCTGTTTCATAAGTTTTACCGCTTCATAACCTTTTTCAACGTCTACGCCGCTGTCTTTATAAGAAATTCCCATATTTTCTCCTTTAATTATTCGAGTTTAAACTTATCGGCATGGTAGCCGTCGGACGGGTAAGGATATTCTCCGTTAAAACAACCGAGACAAAATCCGCCCGATTTGCCTTTACAGGTATCGACAAGCTGATCGACCGAAAGGTATTTTACACTGTCAGCCCCAAGGCTTTCACAAATTGCTTCTTCATCCTTGTATGCGCCTATAAGCTGGGAATAAGTCTGAATATCTATACCGAGATGACAAGGATGCTTTATAATAGGCGAGCACACTCTTATATGCACTTCCTTAGCGCCGGCACCACGCAACATTTTTACGATTTTGCGCATTGTGGTTCCGCGTACTATTGAATCATCTATCAGAATTACACGTTTACCGTAAACATTGGCGCGCAGAGCGTTCATTTTTACGTTAAGACTGCTTTCTCTTTGTTTTTGGTTAGGCTGAATAAACGTTCTGCCCACGTATCTGTTTTTAGCAAGCGCTTCCACAAACGGTATTCCGCTTTCTTCCGCATAGCCGCGCGCGGCTACGTTACCGGAATCGGGCACGCCGGAAACTAAATCAGCTTCAACGGGATAGTGACGCGCAAGAATTTTACCTGCTTCTTTTCTGGCTTCATATACGCTTACTCCGTCAAGAATAGTATCCGGGCGGGCAAAATAGACATACTCGAAAATGCAAGTTCTACTTTGCAACGGAAGATTGTCCATCATATATGAGTGAATTCCTGTACTGTCAATTACTACAATCTCGCCCGCTTGTACATCGCGCATAAAATTAGCCCCGACAGAGTCAAGCGCGCAAGTTTCGCTGGCGACAATATAGTCGTTATCGATTGTACCTATACAAAGCGGTCTTATACCGAAAGGGTCGCGCACCGCTATAAGTTTGTCCGCCGTCATAATAACCAACGCATACGAACCCTTAAAATGCGGGCAGGCGCGCATAACCCCTTTCAGAATATCACCGTCTGATAACGCATTAATTAATACCGCCATAACTTCCGAATCTATGGTCGTCTGAAATACTGCGTTTCGTTCAATCATCGCGGCGCGCAACTGCTGTGTGTTAATAAGATTACCGTTGTGAGCAAGCGCCATTTTACCGCACTTACCGATAAACACAACCGGTTGGGCATTAAGAAGCTGGCTTGCGCCGGTAGTCGAATAGCGGACATGACCTATGGCTATATCGCCTTCGGGAAGTTTTTCCAAACTGCCGTCAGAAAACACATCCGAAACAAGCCCCATACCCTTATCATAACAAATTTTATCGGCGTAAGCAACCGCAATACCGCTTGATTCCTGCCCCCTGTGTTGCAGAGCATATAATCCGTAATATACAGTACGCGCGACATCGCGGTTTTCAGTCGAGTACACGCCGAAGACACCGCACTCTTCATGAATTTCGCCGTCCATATTTTACTCCTTACCGGTCCAGCAATAAGTACAAAGTTTGCAAGGCTCTATGCCTATAGCTTTTATCAAGCCTTCCAGCGACTGGAATTCAAGCGATTCAAATTTGAATTTATCGCATATCGCTTTACGCAACGCTTTACCTCGCTCGGTTTTCGAGTCGCTGTATTCTTCGATGTAATTAAAGCCGTCTTCGCCTTCAAGCTCCAAAATAGTACGGCGCGTAATTAAATCCATATCGCCCGTCGAACGGGAAAAATTCAGATATTTGCACCCGTACATAATAGGCGGGCAAGCCGAACGCATATGCACGGCTTTTGCTCCGTGCGAATACAAAAATTCTACCGTTTCTTTAAGCTGGGTTCCCCTTACGATAGAGTCGTCAACAAGAAGCAGATTTTTCCCTTCGATAAATTCGTGAACGGGGATAAGTTTCATTTTGGCAACTTTATTTCGCTCCGTCTGGTTAACCGGCATAAAGCTACGCGACCATGTGGGCGTATATTTTATATACGGACGGGCAAACGGAATTTTACTCGCGTTTGAATACCCTATCGCATGCGGCGTACCCGAATCGGGAACTCCGCCCACGTAATCCACGTCGTGCAAATCACGCGTTTCAGCGTCGTCCTTTGCAAAAATTTCGCCGTTTTTACAGCGCATAACTTCTACGTTTACGCCTTCATACGTAGACGTAGGATATCCGTAATACGACCAAAGAAAAGCGCATATACGCATTTTATCCCGTGGCGGCGAAAGCTGTTTTACCCCGTCCTGAGAAATTTCGACAATTTCACCGGGACCGAGTTCGCACTCGTCGGAATAACCTAATTTTTTGTATGCAAAACTTTCAAATGATACGCAATAGCCGTCGTTACATTTACCCACAAGCACGGGAAGCCTGCCGAATTTATCCCTTGCGGCTATCAAAGTACCCCTGTCTGTCAAAAGAAGTATGGAAGCCGTTCCGTCTATCCGATCCTGCGCATAGCGTATACCTTCAACGTAACTGTCCTTGCTATTTATAAGCGCCGCAACAATTTCGTTAGTGTTTACTTTACTTCCCGTCATAGCGTCAAAATAGCCGCCGCGGGCAAGTAAATCGTTCATAACTTCAGTATCGTTGTTAATTATGCCTATCGTGCAAATCGCATACTTACCGAGCCTTGAAACCATCAACAGCGGCTGCGGGTCGGTATCGCTTATACAGCCTATTGCCGCGTTACCATTCATTTCGGACAAAACGCGTTCGAACTTGGTTCTGAAAGGCGCGTTTTCGATATTATGTATCTCGCGTTGCAAACCTACCGAGACATCAAACGCAGCCATACCGCCGCGCTTGGTACCGAGATGGGAATGATAATCGGTACCGAGAAAAACGTCAAATACCGCGCTGCTTTTTTTTACAGAGCCGAAAAAACCGCCCATTTATTATTCTCCCGTAAGACGTTTAAAAATTTCATTGTAAGCATCTTCTACTCCGCCGAGATCTCTGCGGAATCTGTCCTTGTCAAGGCTGACATGCTTCGTCGTATCCCAGCTTCCCGCTTCCCAGAAGCGGCAGGTATCGGGAGAAATTTCGTCGGCGAGAACAATATTGCCCTTAAATCTGCCGAATTCGAGTTTGAAGTCTATAAGGTCTATATGCATTTCTTTGAAGAACTCTTTCATTGCGTCGTTTACGGCAAAAGCCATATTTTTAATCGTAGCTATTTCCGACGGTGTTGCAAGATTGAGAGCCAATGCGTGATAATCGTTGATTAAGGGGTCGCCCAGATCGTCGTTCTTATATGAAAACTCTATAGTCGGCTGACAGAACGCAGTGCCTTCGGCAACGCCGTATCTCTTTGAAAAACTGCCCGCGGCGACGTTTCTTATAATTACTTCAAGCGGAACTATTTCAACTTTTTTAACTACGGTATTTCTGTCGTCAATCTGTTCAACGAAATGCGTGGGTATCCCTTTTTTTTCAAGCATCTGCATCATCATATTGCTCATTATATTGTTAATAACGCCTTTGCCCGAAATGGTACCTTTTTTAAGTCCGTTAAAAGCAGTTGCATCGTCTTTGTAAGACACGATTACGTAATCTGCATTTTCGGTTGCATACACCTTTTTCGCTTTACCTTCGTAGAGCTGTTCCTTTTTCTGCATAAATGACTCCTTATATAAAAACTTTTATTTTCAACAACTGAAATACCCGCGAATAAAACGCGGGTATGGTTTACTTTTGCTCTAACTCGGATTGCAGAGCAATATCGTCGGCGTTAATCTTATTTCTCATTGCCGATTTATATTCGCTGAGTTTTTTTGCGATTTGAGGATACTTTATTCCCAGTATCTGCAAAGCCAGAAGCCCCGCGTTTTCACCGCCGTTCACCCCTACCGTAGCAACCGGTATACCAGAAGGCATCTGGACAATCGAAAGCAAACTGTCAAGCCCGCCCATCATATCCGTTTTTACAGGCAAACCGATTACGGGCAACGTAGTGTTTGCCGCGATAACCCCGCCGAGATGCGCCGCTTTACCTGCCGCGCATATTATGACTTCGACTCCGCGCGCTATTGCATTTTGTGAAAATTCGTGCGCTTCTTCCGGCGTTCTGTGCGCGGAAATGACCCTGACTTCCGTTTCCACGCCGAAATTTTTAATTACGTCCACGGCGGGCTTTACTACGTTGTAATCAGACTTACTTCCCATAATTACGGCTATTTTGGACATTTACTTCTCCGAATTAAAGTACTTCTTTTGAAGCATACTTTTAATATGCTGCTACTTTACATTATTTTTATCGTATATATACTCGCAGTAAACTTTTACGCGGTTATGCTTTTAAGGGCGCAACGCGAAGAGTTCGGCGATAACGATTCAAAAGTTACAAGCGGCGACGGAAAACTTATCCTTACCGCAATATTGGGCGGAGCAATAGCGATTTACGTAAGTATGTTCATTATGCGGTACAGACTCAAAAATCTGCTACTTATGATACTGCTGCCTGTAATTGCGGTTCTAAACGTTTACTTTTGCATTGTCGCATTCAGGTCCGGTTTTACATTCTTTGTTGCGTAAAACCACAATATCTGTCACTTACGGTAAGATTATACCACAACATATAGTGAAAAGAAAAATGTTTACACGCAAATTTTTCAAAATTTAAAAGTAAATATTTTACTTTTGTCCTTTTCAAATACTTGACAAACACAAAATCAATTTTACAAAAATGAAATCTCACATATTAAGTGAGATTTTAACATTTTATTCGTGCTCTCTACCGTTCTCCTTACTTGCCTTTAAAAGGTCGCGTATTTCTCTCAGCAGGTCGTCCGTCGTTTCAACGGGCGCAGCAGGCTCCTGTGCGAGCTTTTCGGTTTCTGCCGCTGCTTCTTCAACGGTAATTTCGCCTTTCTTCAATTTCTTTTCAATTGATTTTTTCTGCTTTTCCACTACTTTTTTACTGCCGTCGCGCACGGTGTTTATTAATTTTACTATGCAGAAAAGAACAAACGCGACAAGAATGAAGTTTATGATTGCGGTAATAAACGCGCCCCAGTTTATATAAATCGACTTTGCCAGATCCAATGCGCCCGTAACTTCGTCGTAACTCGGTTTAAGCACGGTTACGGCAGCTTCCAGCCCCGCGCCGGTACCCGCAAGCAACCAATTTATAAGCGGCTGCAAAATCTGGTTTGTCAGCGCCGTGATGATTGCGGTAAATGCGCCGCCGATAATAATGCCGACAGCCATATCGAGCACGTTGCCGCGTGAAATGAATACTTTAAATTCCTTAAAAAACTTTTTCATAATAACTCCTTTTATTTTTAATTATTTATCAATGCGGAGATAAGTTCTCTCCGAATAAGTTCACTTTCTTCAAAATTTCTCGACGGAACACCCAACGGAGTTTTATCGTAAACAATTTTACCGCCGTTTATAACCAAAAACCTGTGAGCCACGGCAACCGCTTCGTCAACGTCGTGCGTAACGAAAACCGCAGTTCTTCCGTCGCTGCGCCAAAGACCGAGAAAAAGCTCCGTCAATTCCGCTTTAAGTTTTAAATCAAGGGACGAAAACGGCTCGTCCATAAGAATCACGTCGCCGTCATACAAAAACGCGCGCGCTATCGCCACTCTTTGCGCCTGACCGCCCGAAAGTTTAACGGGATAACTGTCGCGTTTATCAGAAAGCCGCAACCGCTTTAACATATCTTCTATCCTTGCTCCGTCTTTGCAAATAAGCGCAAGATTGCCGTAAACGGTCAAATTGGGAACAATGCGCGGCGTCTGGAATATATATGAGCATCTGACATTTGTAACGCCGCCGCTAAACTTTGTAAGTCCTGCAATAACATTCAGAAGAGTTGTCTTCCCGCTGCCGCTTTCACCCAGAATGCAGGTTATTTTACCTTCTTCCAAATTCAGATTGAAATTTTTATAAACTTCGTTTTCGCCATAACTTTTACATAAATCTTTAATTTCAATCATACGCGCTCTCCTTTCTGTTCCACTTGTAACTTATCCTTGCAAGTTGTGAAAAGGCGATATCGGCAATAAATCCGATAATTACGGAAACAGCGGTAAGCGCGGCAAGTCTGGGCGTATCAAGGTACAGTCTTGCCGTCTGCATAAGATTTCCCAGACTTTGGTAAGTGCTTGCAAGCACTTCGGCGGAAATCATAATTTTCAGCCCGAGTGAAATATTTGCCCCCGTTTGGGCAAGCACGTTCGGCGAAGCCGACGGAAGATATATTTTGAACAGCCTGTCTCTTTTACCTATTCGATAAACATCCGCCATTTCTTTTAATCCGCAGTCAATACCGTCTATTGCCGCAATCATTTGCGAATAAATCATAGGAAACAGAACAAGCACCGTAACTATGACGGGCGCGATTTTAGGCGTAGTCCAGATAAGAAGCAACAGTATTACCGCCAAAGTGGGCAACGTGCGCAATAATACCATAAACGGCTTTAACACCGCCGCAAAAATTTTACTGCACGCAGAAAGCGCGGCGCACAGGAGCGCAAGAATAAACGAAATTACAAAACTTTCCGCAGTCCGTAAAACGGTAAACCCGAAAGCCGCCCAAAAAGTTTTTTGTCCGAGACAGGTGAAAAAACTTTTAAACGTTTCACCCAAAGACGGAATTATATAATCGTTTTTCACACTGTAATAGGCAATCAGCCAGACAAGCAGCATCAGAACAACGGCGGCGAAAGCACAAATGATATTAAGTTTTCTTTTGATAAAGAACCGCTTAACCATTATACGAGTTCAACAAAGTCCAAACCGCTGTCTTTTAAAATAACTTTAAAAGTAAGCCCGGGAACAGCCGCCAGATTTACCACGCCTACTTTTTTGCCCTTTAACCCGGCTATATTGTCAGGGGTTATTTTATCTCCGCCTTTAGAAAGCAGAAACAAATTGCCGTGCGTGAGCGTGCCGACAAGTTTATACTTTGCACCGTTGCCCAAAAGTTTGACGGCAATATTTACAGGCAAAACGCAAATATCGGCTTTGGAATTTTCGCCGGTAACGTAAGTCTGTATCAATGACGGTTCGACAATATTGTAATCAACCGTCACATTTTCAAAACTTTTTTCGCCTGCCAAAAGATTTGCAAGCCCCAGCGCGGGCGCGCCGTCGGGCGCATATACAGAAACTTTACCTAAAAATTCAACGTTGGGATAACCGCCGTTATAAAAAAAACCGTCAGCCGCCCTCCCGAACGATACTTCGCTTACGGAATTGACTTTTTCTATGAAATCGTTTATTTCTTGCTTGTCGTTATATGCGTAAGTTAAATTAATGCTGCAGTTAGATATGACATCTTTTGTAAGATTTGCCGCAGAAAACGTCGGGCTCATACCGTCGGTCAGATGCGACTGAACTGCGTCGGTTAGGGTTTGTATTGATGTACCGTCGTTCAAAATCCATTGCTTATTTTCGGCAACCGCTTCCAGAAAATCTCCGACAAATCCGTATTCAAGCAAATTATTTTTTGCGACAATTACGGCTTGCGGATAACCGTTTTGTCCGCCGTACAATTGCTGTAAATCCCCGGCAAAATTGAGCGACGGAACAACTTTTGCTTTTGTGCTTGCCGCAGGTTCTGCGACTACGTAATAATCGATATCATCGGTAACGCCCACCTGCGCCGCCGTAATAGCAACAAGGTTAACAGCTTCATCACTTTCGTTACCGCAAGCAGAAAACCCGACCGCCGTAAACGCGGCAAGGCTTGCGCTTAAAAGCACGGTAAAAAACTTTTTCATATTAACTCCTTTCGGTATCAGGTTATTGCCTTTTACTTCAAAAAATATTTGTTAAACTTTCGACATAAGAGTCTTTGCCGTAACTCCGGCAAGCATTCCTATTTTGCCCGTAAGAGTGTTTATAATTTCCGTAGGTGCGTCTACGATAACGCTCATAACGGAAACTTTTTTCTCTTTATAAGGCACTCCCATTCTGCCTAAAATATAATCGCCGTATTCCGATAACAGCGAATTGATTTCAGCGCTTGCGCCTCTGTCTTCAACTATGATACTCAATACGGCAAGTCTTTTTTCAGACATAAATTCCCCTTTGCGCTCAGGCTTTACCTTTACGCTAAGCGGTTTTTATTTTATCATAAGGGTTAAAAATTGACAAGCGTTTGCATAGATTTTTCCGCTTGCGCCATACTGCTTATATGAAAAAGATACTGTTTTTAATAACATCGGCATTGGCGGCAGTTACGGCTTGCTTTGCGGTTGGCTGTAACGTCAATCAGGACAATCCCGAAAAGGAACGCGAACGCAACTACCGGATAAAGCAACAGGGCGGCGAAGACGAAAATCCCGAAGAAGACAAAAACTGCAAAGACGGGGATTGCGAAAACAGAAACTTGCAGGACAGCATACCTGAATTTAAGTTCAGACCGCACAGACCGCGCATTCCGCACGACAAATTCAGAGAGAGCGAAAATGACGGCGATAACAACGGAAACGAAGACCCCATACCCGAAAACATTGAACCCATACGCCCGCACAAAAAGCGTCCGCACAAGAACAACCCCGACCCTGCGCCTATGCCTGCGCCACTGAAACCGAGAAAATAAAAAACATGACCGGCTTTAACTTTAAGTCGGTCTTTTAATTAACTTTTTTATCAATTCTCTTGATTTTTAAAGCACGCGAAAGTATAATAAAGTTATGAAGGTGTTCAAATACAAATTTTCAAAACTTACAAAAACTTTAATCTATGTCGGGATAGCGCTGTGCTTTGCGGGTTTCGGGATAAATATTTTTGCCATCATTACCGGCGACGTCGCATCTGCCGCAAACCCCGTTTATCCTATAATACAATACACGCTTATGTTTTTGGTTCCTGCGGTACTGTTGGTAATTTTGATAAGCCTTATTGTTTCGTCTTATTATTCCGTTGACGGCAACACGCTTAAAACCAGTTTCGGAATTATTAAAAGCAAATACGATATTTCCACAATAGACACTATTTTGCTTGACCGCAATACAAACAAACTTACCGTGTATTTTAAAAACAATAATTTTGTGGTTATCGTTGTCAAGGAAGAATGGTACGACGACTTTACCGACGCACTGTGCAAGGCAAACAAAAATATAGAATTTTCAATAAAATCGAAAGAACCTGAAAACAAAAACGATGACGATAAAAAGAAAAAATGAGGTGGCGCAATTATTTGCACCGCCTTTTTACTTATTAATAAAGCGACATTACCCAAATAGGAATTAATTGACGGACAAATTGATATGATTTTAGTTAACAGCTTACAAAGCATAAACGAAATAGGCGGCAAGGCTTACAACCTGCTTGCCTTAAATATTAAAGACACACCGCCCCTTTACGTATGCCCTGCGAGCTATTTTGAAAACGCAAAAACAGACCCTTCTCTGAAAGAACAACTGAACGCCGAAATAAACAAACTGCTTTCAGATAAAAAACTTTATGCCGTACGTTCTTCCGCTGTTGACGAAGATTCTGCGGCAGGCAGTTTTGCGGGCGTACACGATTCATTTTTGAACATTCCAAAAAAGTACGTTATAAAGTACATATACAAAGTCTACGACAGCGCGTTTACCGACATGGCAAAGGATTACCGCAAAACCCGCGGACTTTCGCCCGAAGGGATAAAAATTGCAGTTGTAATACAGGAAATGGTTGACGCCGAATTTGCAGGCGTTATAAATACAATTAACCCCGTTACAGACAACCCCGATGAAACTGTTATAAGCGTAACCTGCGGGCTGGGCGATAAAATTGTAGACGGAACCGAAAGCGGAACCACGTATATCGTCAATAACGATTCGGTAAGAATTGACGGCAACGACATTTTAGGCAAAGCGCCGCTCCGTAAATTAATAATATTTTCAAAAGAAATAGCGGCAAAAACAAACGCGTTTCAGGATATCGAATTTGCTTACAGTCGCGGAAAAGTTTACTTTTTACAGGCGCGTGCAATAACGACTTACGATAATATAAACCCGCATACACGCAATCTTTTAATCGACAATTCAAACATTGTCGAATCGTTTTTCGGCGTGACTTCTCCCCTCACTTTTTCATTCGCAAAAGACGTATACCGCGACGTTTACCTTGCAACTATGAAAAAAGGCAAAATACGCAAAAAGATTTATAACGCACTGTTGCCCGCCGTTTCCGAAATGCTTTACCTGTACGAAGGTAAAATTTACTACAATATGAACAGCTGGTATTACGGCGTAAGCGTTCTGCCGTTTAAAAAATCAGCTTCATATTTTGAAAATATGATTGGAGTAAACAGCAAGACGGACGATTTCAAAAAAGTTAAAATGAACTTTTTTGACGTCATTAAAGTCTTTGCGGAGTTTACCAAAAACCTTAAAAATATAGACAATCTTGCTGACAGTTTCGAACAGAAATTCAATCGCATAGTTATGCCATACTACGGCAAAAAACTGAACGCAACAAACAAACAGCTTATCGAACTTGTAAATAAAATAGAAAGCGACATAACGGACGGATTTGTTATTCCCATTATAAACGACCTTGCTGTAATGTACTATTTTGGCAAGTTAAAAGAAAAAGCTAAAAAATTAAATATTTCCGTCGAAGAACTCAACAAATTTATTTCAAGCCAGGGCAACGTAAAAAGCGCGGAAAGCGCAAACAAACTTGTAGAAATAGTAAACAAAATTAAAGCTGATAAAAATGTATATAGCGATTTTTTGGCTTTGGACGAACAAGAGCTTCATAAAAAATATCACGAAAGCTCTTCGATTTCAACATTGCTGAAAGAATACATCCTTACTTTCGGCGCAAGAGTTATGGACGAGCTAAAACTCGAAACCGTAACTATGATAGAAGACGAAACCCTTCTGTATTCCCTGATAAAATCAAATCTGAATACGGAATTTAAGGTGCCCGAATACGAAAACGTCGCCGTTCCGAAAAAATTAAAAGGCTTATCTGAAAAAGCAAAAAAATATATGCGTATGCGTGAACGCCTGCGCCTTTACAGGACTTACCTATATTCGGTAGTAAGAAACATATTCTTAAATTTCGGCGAAAATTACCGCAAAGACGGCAAGCTGGAAAATCAACGGGATATATTTTATCTTACAAAAAATGAAGTTTTATCGGGTATGGATAATTTTAAGGAGCTGGTAGAAAATAGAAAAGCCGAAGAAAAAATATGGCTTGAAAAGCCGACATACGACAGAGTTGTTTTCTTCAACGGCACGCCGCTACCCGTAAAAAACGAACGCTCCGGCGACGGCTTACGCGGCACACCGAGCGGCTGCGGCAACATAACGGCGAGAGTTTCGCTTATGCAGTCCCCTGCAAACAAACTCACCGCCGGAAATATTATTTTGACAAAGCGTACTGACCCGGGCTGGATTAGCCTTTTCCCTTCTGCAAGCGGACTTATAGTTGAACACGGGAGTATGCTTTCGCACAGTTTTGTGGTCGCGAGAGAACTCAATCTTCCCGCCGTCGTCAATCTTAAAAATGCTACGGAGCTTATACCCGATGGCGCGCTTGTTTCGCTTGACGGCGTAAGCGGCGAAGTTAAAATATTAGAAGAATAAAAAAACGGCGCAACGCTTATACGTTGCGCCTTATTTAATTTATAAGGTCTTTTTCTTTTTACGGACTTTTGTGCGGTGCTCTTCCCCCGCGAGAAGTTTGTAAATGTTTTTATGATGTGCGCCCCACGTCAAAATATTTAACAAAAGCAACATCATTAAAATGCTTATTACCCAACCGTTTGACAAAACTTCTTTGTACCTTAAAACAAATATAGCTGCCTGCCATATAGAAAGCGCGGTTACGCCGACAAGCGAACCCATAGACCCAAGTTCAAACACAATGATATATACGAGAACGCACGTCAAAAAAACAAAAGCAACTAAGAAATACCACCACTCTTCGCAAGGCAAAGCGAACGCAAAAAGCCCCACCGTGGACGCTATTCCCTTGCCGCCCATAAATTTCATAGTAACCGGAAATATATGACCGATTATAACGAACAATCCGAAAAAGTAACGGGCAAAATCAGACACGGAAATTTGCGTCCCCGCAAAAACGTAATCCTTAAACAACAGCCAGCCTGCAAGCGCAGGTACCCCGCCCTTTATTACGTCGCAGAAAAAATTTACGGCTCCTATTTTAATGCCGAACGAGCGCGTCATATTCATAGTTCCCGGATTGCCGCTGCCCACGCCGCGTATATCCTGTTTTTTTATACGGGATATCAACACGGCAAAATTGAAGCAACCCAGTAAATAGCAAGCTATAGCCGCGACTAAAAACCAATACCAGTTTTCGGCAACATTAAACTCTTTCATTAATTGCTTTTCTTCTCTCTGGTCAATATTTTAATTGGAGTTCCCGAAAAATCAAATGCTTTACGCAAAGTGTTTTCTAAAAATCTCTGGTATGAAAAATGCAACAAATCAACGCTGTTCACAAAAAGCGCGACGGTCGGCGGTGCAACCGAAACCTGCGACGAGTAATATACTTTTAATCGTCTGCCGTTATACGAAGGCGGTTCGTTTGCACGGACAGCGTCAGCAATAACGTCGTTAAGCACACCGGTAGGTATTCTGAAAACGGAATGCGCGTAAACCGTGTCAACGAGAGACAAAATTTTTTCTGCGCGCTGTCCTGTTTTTGCGGAAATGTAGATAGATTTGAAATAGTCCATAAACTTTAAGTCTTCTTTAAGTTTCAGCTCAAACTTGTTTATGGTGTTGGTATCCTTTTCAATCAAATCCCATTTATTCATTACTATAACGGACGGTTTACCCGCTTCGTGAACGTAACCGATAATTTTGGTGTCCTGCTCGGTCAATCCGTCAGCGCTGTCAACAACAAGCAAACACACGTCCGCACGGCGGACAGCGTCAAAAGCGCGCATTACCGAGTAGTACTCTACATCGTCTTCAACCCTGCTTTTTTTGCGTATTCCCGCCGTATCTATTATTGTGTAATTTTTGTCGCCGTAAGTAAATTTTGTATCAATAGCGTCGCGCGTAGTTCCGGCTATATCAGTAACGATAGAACGCTCGAACCCGAGAAGCCTGTTCACAAGGCTTGATTTGCCAGCATTCGGTTTTCCTACGACTGCAATTTTAATACTGTTGTCTTCGCTTGTTTCTACCTTTTCAAACCAACTTACGGCTTCGTCCAAGACGTCGCCGAGTCCCGTACCGTGTTCTGCGGATATGGGGTAAGGCTCTCCGAGACCAAGCGAGTAAAATTCAAAAATCTTTTCTTCGGAATACTCGTCTATTTTGTTTACAACCAAAATAACGGGTTTTTTACTGCGGCGCAACATATCGGCAACGTCGTAATCCGACGTAGTCAAACCTTCTTTTCCGTCAACGAAAAAAAGAATTACCTGCGCGGTGTCTATTGCGACTTCCGCCTGTTTTTTAATTTCTTTCCACATCACGTCTTCCGAACGCATTTCAATGCCCCCGGTATCGACCATAGAAAACGCCTTGCCGCGCCACTCCGAATCGGCATAAAGCCTGTCGCGCGTGACGCCCGGTCTGTCTTCTGTTATTGAAATTTTTCTGCCGGCTATTTTGTTGAAAAAAGTACTCTTTCCGACGTTGGGTCTGCCGACGATCGCTATAAGCGGATTTGCCATAATTTTATCCGTTCTTCTTTTTTATTTTAGGTTCGGGCAGGTCGCTATAAATTGCCGTGAAAAGTCCGCAGAGAAATTCCGCATCGTCGGTATTTTTCACCAGAATCATAGGCTTTGCGCCAGAATAAGGTATTGCATCCTGCGCGTCGGGCAAATACGCCATTGCAGACGGCACGGGTTTAATCAACAATCTTTCGTTATAAACGCCGCCCGCAAGCCTGCCCCTGAAATACAGCAAGTACTCGCCCATCATAGGACGGAACACAATGCCGTCCAGATTTTTAAGTTGTTCTGTTAGATAACTTATATACTGTTTACTTGTAGCCACTTAACACCTGACCATACAGCCGAAAAGTTCGTCCTGTGTATTATTTATTACTATTTTTTTACCTTTTAAAAGTTTTTTAAGCTGTTTTACCGTCATATCGTCCAAAAAAACGTCTTCAAATTCTTTAAGAGTATTAGACGGAATAATCGCAACGTCAAATTTATCCGCATTACTTTTCAACGACGCGGCAATATCGCCGCCCGTTAAAAGCCCCGTACACGTCACAGTCGAACCGAAAAACTTATTTTCCACAGGCAAGGCGAAAGCATATAAATTTTCAACGTTAGAGTTTGCAAGATTGCACATTTCATCTATAACTTTTGCCGCGCTGACTCCCGTCACAACGGCAACGCGCTTACGTTTTTTAAAAGCGGTTTTATAAACGCTTTCAGTAAACTCCGAAATGAACTTGCTTGTCATCCCTATACCGTTTTCAATCTGTGAAAAATTTCCGTAAAAGTCCGCAGGTTTAAAATCTCTTCCGCACCTGACAAAATATTCGTCAGCGGGTAGCAAAAAATTCACGCCGAACTCCGCATTAAGTTTATCGCACAAATCAAGAATTGCAGAAGCGCTGTCCGCCGTTATATCTGAAATTGCGGTCAGGTTTTCACGGTGTTTTGTAAGTCCTGTGGGAACCACCGCAACGTCAGCAACGTACGGATACATTTCAAACAGTTTTTTTGCTGTATATTCAAGGTTTTCCCCATCGTTTAAACCCGGTACTATAACAGCCTGACAGTGAACTGTTATTTTCGCGTCTGTCAGTTTTTTTAACTGTTCGCTTATTTTTCCAGCGAACCTGTTCCCCATAAGTTTACAACGCAACTGCCCGTCCATAGTATGAACGGAAACATACAGGGGCGACAAATGCAGTCTTATAATTCTTTCTATATCTTCGTCGCTGACGTTGGTAAGGGTAACGAAATTGCCGCACATAAAACTCATTGTATAGTCGTCGTCTTTGACGTAAAGACTTTTACGCATACCTTCGCCCATTTGGTCGACAAAGCAAAAAATACACTTGTTTTGGCAAGTTCGGATTTTATCGTTCTCTTTAAAAGTAAGGTTTAAACTTTCGTCTTCCGCCTTATCGACTTTAACGGTCCTTTCTCTTCCGTCGGAAATTAACCTTACCATAAACGATGATTTACTGTCATAAAAAAGATAGTCCAGACTGTCTTCGGCGGTGAAACCGTCAAAAGCGATGATTTTATCGCCTTTTTTAAATTTATATTGAGCGGCAAGTTTGCCCTTTGCTTTGGCAATTTCAAGCATATAAAGATTATAAGTTATAAATGCGGATTTGTAAAGAAAAAGTATGCAAAAATGAAAAATCCCCGACTGTGAGACGGGGATTTTGGCTAACTATTAAATTACGGTTGAAATCATACCGAACACTACGCCGAGCGCGAATATTACCAACGCCACCCAGAAGAAAACTTTCCAGCCCTTGCTTTTTCCTCTTACAAAGCCGTATGCGGGCAAACCTATTGCAATTATAATAGCTATGTTGCCGAGCAAAGTAATTATACTTACCGTCTGCCTTAACACTCCCGCCGTATCGGAAGATAAGCTGTCTACAAACCTGATTAAAAGATTTAAAACGCCGCTGCAAATATAAAGTATTGCGGCAATAGCCATACCCCAGAACGCACAGAATTTAGTCAAATCGGTTCTTTCTCTTGCAACTCTTGTAGATCTCTTTGCCATAATATTACTCCTTTACACTAATGTTGTTTTCATTATAACAATACGCTTTAATTTTTGCAAGCAAATAGGCGTACTTTACTGCTTTTTAAGTTTGGTCAACACTCCGCTGAAATAGTCGGGAACAGGGGCTTCAAACGTCATCTGTTCACCCGTTTCGGGATGGGAAAGAGAAAGTCTGAATGCATGCAAAAGCTGACCGTTCAAATTGAATTTTTGTTTTTTAACGCCGTAAACCGTATCGCCGACTACGGGGTGCCCCAAATGTTTTGCATGTACGCGTATCTGGTGCGTTCTGCCCGTCTGCAAATCGAAACGGCACAACGTATAACCCTGATACCTTTCAAGAACGGTAAAATCGGTAACCGCCAGTTTCCCCTTGTCAGGCGCAACTACCGCCATTTTTGTTCTGTCCTGCGCGCTTCTGCCTATATATGTCGTAACCCTGCCGCTATTCTCTTTTAAATTGCCTTCCAATAAGGCAAGATAAGTTCTTTTACAGGTTTTTTCCGCTATCTGTTGCGAAAGGCTTAAATGCGCCCTGTCGTTTTTAGCTACGACTAAAAGCCCTGACGTATCTTTATCTATTCTGTGAACAATGCCCGGTCTTATAACGCCGTTTATCCCGCTTAAACTGTCAAGCCTGTATAATAAAGCATTGACAAGCGTTCCGTCAGTATTGCCGTTGCCCATATGAACGGTCATACCCTGCGGTTTATTTACAACGGCTATGTCCTTATCTTCGTAAATAATTTCAATGGGTATATCTTCGGGCTTTACCGAATATTCCGTAGCCGGCGGCAAAGTTACTTCGATTACGTCGCCGCCGTTGATTTCCTGCGAAGGCTTAGCCGATTTCCCGTTAATAATAACACAGCCGCCGTCAATCAGTTTTTTTACCGCCGAACGGGTTTTATCAAGTTTTTCGCAAAGAAAAACGTCCGCACGCGGGCAGACGCTTTCAGCAATAAAATGCAGTTTATCCATTTCCGTCGTTATCCTGCTTGCTTTCTTCTTCGGGCTTTTCTTCCTTAACTTCCTGCTGATTTTTCTGCTCCGCCTGCTCTTTATGTTTTGCCTGCACAAGTTTTGCAGACTTTGTAAGGGGGAACACCGCCCACTCGTTTAAAAATAATAAATCTATCACTGCAAGAATTGCGCCTAAAACTATCCAAAAGTCGGCAAAATTACACGCCACCATATTACCGAACATATTAAGCTCTACAAAATCACGCACTTCCTGAAAAGCGATTCTGTCTATCAGATTTCCGACGGCGCCCGCCGCCACCATTGAAATTGCCACTTTTAAAACAATAAACCTTTCAGGCAACAAAATGAAAAAGCCTATTATTAAAAACAACATAATGAAAGTGATTACAATTAAAAAAATCTGTCCCCAAGCGGCTTCCGCAAGAAAACTGAAAGCGCAACCGGGGTTTCTGCTGCCGCTCACAATTTCAATAAAATTGGGGATTATTACGCAATTCCAGTTATAACGCTCTTCAAAAATTTTGGTAAGCAAATCAATAAGCACCAGCACAACGCATACGCCTATAAGTATTATACTTTTCCAACCTATATGGACTTTTAGTTTTTTAATTTTTTCAAGCATAGCTATATAATATATCAAAAGCGGAATTTTGTCAATAAAAAGGACGGCACGCACGGTATGCAATCCGTACGTGCCTGATATTATTTCATAAAACCGAGACTTATTAAAATGGCTTTATCAACGCGGTTCATTGTCGCGTCGCTAAGCTCCCCTATACGCTCCTTTAACCTTCGTTTATCGAGCGTACGTATCTGTTCTAAAAGTATAACCGAATCTTTAGCAAGACCGTATAAATTTGAAGAAAGCTCTATGTGGGTGGGAAGTTTAGCCTTATTTATTTTACTTGTTACTGCCGCGGCAATGACGGTAGGCGAATATTTGTTGCCAACATCGTTCTGGACGACAAGCACCGGCCTTATTCCCCCTTGTTCGCTACCGACAACGGGCGACAAGTCGGCATAATACAGTTCTCCGCGCTTAATATTCATAATTACCTCTTTTTTTCGGCAGTGTTATATACTCTATAATATGTACCGCCGTTTTGCGAAAGATACTCGTTTTTTAAGAGTATCTTTTATATAAATATTTTTGCCGCGCAAAGCACGTTTTATACTTATTAATAAAGTTTTAACACATACAAATTCAGAAAAACAAAAACATAGTAAGCGACAAGGCACAAAAGACATATTATACCGAATATCCTGCCTAAACTTTTAGTTTTTCCCCAACAGGACGAAAAGATAATTACTGCCGCAAAAAGAGCAACCAACCCGCTTATAACGCCTTCCATACTGAAAGGAAGTCCCTTGCCGCCCGTACAGAGAGCGCCGACGCCGCCGATAAGCAAAATATTTGCAATATTGCTGCCGATTATATTTCCTGTTGCAATTCCTACGTCTCCCTTTTTAGCGGCAGAAACCGAAGTTACAAGTTCCGGAAGAGAAGTTCCGAACGCCACAACAGTCAATGCAACTATTTCGGCAGGAATTTTGAAAACGTCTTTTGCGATATATTGCGCCGAATTTACCACAAGTTCGGCGCCGCCCACAACCATACCTAAACCTGCAACTGTTAAAATTATAAGAAACCAGGTTTTTGACTGCAAATTTTCATAACCCGCTTTAATCTTCTCCCAACGGTTTGCGGGCATTATTTCGGCTTTGTCGCCTTCGAAAGTTGCGACGGTTGCTGTTGCTTCTTCTAAAAGAGCTTTTGACTGCCGTTTTGCAAGCAAAATGTTGTAAACCATAAAGCCGATATACAGCAGTACCAGTATTAATCCTTCCCACCATTCAAACGAATCGCCGAAAAATCCCAGAACCACAAACAGTGTGCTTGTTATAATTAAAAAAGGCAAATCAATAAAACGCGTGGTTTTTTCCACGGGAAGTTTGCAAATTACCGCGGATATTCCGAGTATCAAAAAGATATTGATTATATTACTGCCTAAAATATTGCCCGTAATAAGCGTGCCTTCCCCGCCGACCGCGTCTACAATAGTAACGGCAAGTTCGGGCGCGCTGGTGCCTAACGCCACTACGGTTACGCCGATTATAAAAGTTGAAACTTTTAATTTCTTAGCAATACCGGAAGCGCCGTCCACAAAAAAATCGGCTCCCTTTACAAGCAATACAAAACCTACGAGCAACAGAAATACGTTAAGAACAATTTTTCCAGCGTCCATTTATACCTCACATTCTATTTTAGGTAAGTCGGAGTAAAAATATAAGACTCACGACTTAAAAAATTAATTTTAAGTCGAAAGTCTTGTTCCTTAAGATTAAGGGGATACGGCACGATTTACACAATCGGGGAATGTTGCCGCAGCCTTTTAAAACTACTCCCTTTCAACGTGGAATATTTTAACATTAAGTTTTTATCTTGTCAAGCGTAAAACCGCAATGTGAATATTTTTAATTATATCTTTTGCCGTAGCGCAATAGTCGGTCTTTTGCTTTGAAACTTCTTCCGCCGCAACGCCTATAGTGTAAGCCGCGCAAACCGCCCCGTCAAAAGGGTCAAGCCCGCGGGCAATACAGCCGCACATATACCCCGAGAGCATATCTCCGCTGCCTGCCTTTGAAAGAGCCGTACTGCCTTTTGTATTTATAACCGTTTTTTTGCCGTCCGTAATTATACTTGCCGCGCCTTTCAGTAAAAGAATTACGCCGTACCGCTTTGCAAAATTCTTCGCTATGTTTAACGGGTCGGACAAAATTTTGTCTACGGAAATTCCCGTAAGACGCGAAAACTCCTTGGGATGAGGAGTTAAAATGACACGACACTTTTTGTTTATTAATATATCTATGCCGAATTCCGAAATTGTGTTCAACCCGTCCGCGTCTATTATAAGCGTCCCGTTGTAATTTTTCAACAGGTTAACAATTGTATTGTACAGTTCCAAATTTACGCCGCAACCCATACCTATTGCAATTGAATTTGACGTAAAATCCGTTTCTTCTGTAAAAATGACTTGCGGCAATTTTGCGGCAAGCGCGTTTTTGACCGCGTTGCAAGCCGTGAGCCTGACGTATCCGCAACCCGATTTTAAGGCGGCTTCCGCCGAAAGCGCAGACGCACCAACATACTTACCGCTGCCTGAAATTAAATTTGCCGAACCGTACGTCCCCTTATTGGTATTGCGTTTACGTTTCGGGTAAAAAGACGTTACGTCCGCATCACCATATATTTGTGCGTAACCGCCGTCAGGACAAGTTATTCCGATATCTTTTTTTATTAGCGTGCCGCAATAATCCATGCCGTCGCCGAGAAAGTGCCCCGCCTTATATTCGGCTATAGTTACCGTTAAATCAGCTTTTACTGCGCAACCCAATACTTTTCCGCTATCGCCGCACAAACCGCTTGGGATATCCGCCGAAACAACAAAGGCGCCGCTGTCGTTTATTTTTGCGATAACTTCGGCAAAATCTCCGCTCACTTCGCGCGTAAGACCTGTACCGAAAAGACAGTCGACGATAACGTCGCCGCAAATTTCTTTTGTATAATTTCCCGTATACTTCTCTTTTGCACTGACGCAGTCTTCCGAATAGTTACCTTCCACCGCATATACTTTTACAGCGAAACCCGATAACTTCAATATTTGCGAGCAAACGTATCCGTCGCCGCCGTTGTTGCCTGTTCCGCAAACGACCAATATGTTTTTTGCCCCTATCCGTTCCGCCGATTTTATTACTTCTTCGGCGATAGCTTCGCCTGCGCGCCCCATAAGAGTTTGGGACGGAACGTTTAAAGATTTAATTGTAAACTCATCGGCTGACCGCATCTCAGAGTTGGTAAGAACTTTTTCCATTAAAGCCTTAAAGAAACCTCCGCCGAACTCATTTTAACTATATTTCCGTTTACAAAGCAAATCAGCCTGCCGTCGTCCGCAACGTCAACCGCAACCGCTTTAACAGTTCCGTCCGCACAATTTAAAATGACATCGTGCCCGAACCAGTCGATAAAACTTTTATACTGTTCTACCGTGTAGCTCTGTTGCAAATTTTCAATCAGGGTATCGCGCACGAGTTCAACGTCAAAATCTTTCCCTGCCGCCTGCCGCATAGATATTGCGATATCTTGTAAATCGCGACTGAATTCGTTGTTCACGTTTATTCCCATTCCCACTATTGAACGGACTACTTTGCCGCCGCTGAAAATATTTTCTATAAGAGTCCCGCAAATTTTTTTGCCGTTTACCAAAACGTCGTTTGCCCAGCGTATTACAGGGCTTAAACCGAAACGTTGTAAAGTTTTGCAAACGGCAGTGCAACTGTCTATCATAACTTTAAAAGCAGTCTCCGCTGCAAGTGGGTTATGACGCATAACGGATATATACAATCCGCCCAAATCAGAAGAAAAACTTCTTCCCTTTGTTCCCTTGCCCGAAGTCTGCATTTTAGCCGTCACAATTATATCTTCGCCGCTGTCGGTACGCTTGCAGTATTCGTTGGTAGAATCGGTTACTTCAAGCTCAATAATCTTCATTGATTTCACCCGATTTTTCCAACGCTTCTTTGGCGGTATCGTAACCGAAGCCCTTTGACAAAAGGTATTTAAAACCTTTATATAAATTTTCTTTTGTCGCGGCTTTTCCGCGCATATATTTTTCAAGCACTGCCGCAGCCTCGTCTGAGCTTTCATCGATTTCCGAAAGAACGCGCTCTATTGCGCACTTCTCCGCGCCGCGTTTATACAAATCGGCTTCCAAAGCCCGCTTACCCTTGCCGCTTACGCTGTTTACGTACGCCCTGCAATAGACTTCGTCGTCAAGCAATTTATAGTATTCGAGTTTTTCGAAGACGTAATTTATCACCGCTTCCGTATAGCCCTTTTTTACAAGAAAATCGCGCATTTGTTTTTTTGTTTTCATCGTAGCGGAAAGATGAGTCATTGCTTTATCTATCGCCTGACTTTTTTCCGTTTCAAGCTGAATTTCATCCAGCTTGGATTTTTCAATTTGCATTCCGGCTTTAAGGCGGTGCTTTATCGCGACTTCTAATTTAATTCCGCAATAAAATCTGCCGTCAATGAAAATGCTGCACCGTTCTTTATCTTTTTTCTGCGGTTCTATAGAAGTTATTTCCGACATAATTAAACATTAAAAGGGAAAAAATATTCCCCTGTTTTTTGTGTTTTTACTTTACCGCAAAGCCTGTTCAAAAGCTCTGCGGTAAAAATTTGTTCTTCTGATTTTTTTACGGCAACGGTAAACGCAACTTCGTCAAAATATTCGCAAGTAATCACATTTGCGCCGTACTCGCCGAAAAACCTTATTGCTCCGTCAACCAGCGGATAGTCTACAAAATATTTGCTTTCAACGCAAGGCTCGTAACTGACTTTACGTGCGGAAGCAATATTTTCGGCAACGCAACCCGAATAAGCGCGTACCAAACCGCCTGCGCCCAGTTTTATTCCGCCGAAATAACGCGTAACCACAACCGCCGTTTCAAACAGCCTATTCGACTTTAAAACTTCAAGCATAGGCATGCCTGCGGTACCCTGCGGTTCACCGTCGTCGGAAAAGCGTAAAAAGTTTCCTATATTGTCGCAGATATATGCGTAACAATTGTGCGTTGCGTCAGGATATGCCGCACGGACTTTTTCCACGAACGCTTTTGCTTCTTCTTCGCCGCAAACGTGAGTTGAAGTAGTTATAAAACGGGATTTTTCAATTACCTTTTCGGTTTTTGTTTCGCCGCTCAATGAAAGATATTTTTCAGACATTATTTCAGATTGATTTTTACGTGGACTTTTTTACCCTTATGAACCACGTCTCCGTCTTTCACGGGCATATTTATATCCGTTACCTTACCGTCGTTTAAAGACACGCCGCCCTGCTGAATAAGCCTGCGCGCCTCACCGTTCGACTGACAAATTCCGGCTGCTACGAGCACGTTGATTATTGTGCAATTGTCAACGTAAACGTCTTTTTCGGGAAGTTCGCCACCGCCACCGAACGCCGCTCTTGCCTGCGCTTGCGCGTCCGCCGCTTTTTGCGTGCCGTGAACAAGTTTGGTCAGTTCAAATGCAAGGACTTCTTTCGCCGCGTTCATTCTTTCGTCGTTAAACTTAGTAAGCTCTTTAATTTCGTCCAACGGAATAAAAGTCAACAACTTTAAGCAGTTTTCAACGTCTGTATCCGCAACGTTGCGCCAGTACTGGTAAAATTCGTACGGGCTTGTCTTATTTTCATCCAACCATAAAGCGCCCTTTTCCGTCTTGCCCATTTTCTTGCCTTCGCTGGTGGTAAGCAAAGTAAAAGTCATAGCGTAAGCAGGCTTTTTTTCTTTCACTCTGATAAGATTGGCGCCTGCGAGAATATTGCTCCACTGGTCGTCTCCGCCGAGTTCAAGAACACAACCGTATTCCTTGAAAAGATGCAAAAAATCGTATCCCTGCATAGGCATATAATTGAATTCCAAGAATGAAAGACCGCGTTCCAAACGGGTTTCAAAACACTTTGCGCGCAACATTTCGTTGACGGAAAAATGCGTCCCTATATCGCGAATAAATTCAAGATAATTCAGCTTTAAAAGCCAATCGGCATTGTTTACTATGACTGCCGCATTTTCGCCTTCGAAACTGATAAACTTTGACATCTGCTTTTTAAAACACTCTACGTGGTAGTCGATAATTTCACGCGTCATCATTTTGCGCATATCTGTCTTGCCGGTAGGGTCGCCTATCATAGCAGTGCCGCCGCCTATCAGAATTATAGGTCTGTGTCCCGCCGCCTGCATATGTTTCATGGCGATAAGTTGCATAAAGTGTCCGACGTGCAGACTGTCTGCCGTAGGATCGAAGCCCGTATAGAAGGTTACTCTTTTTTCGCCTAAAAGTTTATACAAGTCGTCTTCGTAAACAGTTTGTTTTATAAAGCCTCTCTCGCGGAGAGTATCCATTACGTTTGCCATATTTGCTCCTTTTAATTAATTTTAACACCGTACAGAAAAATTTGCAATTAAAAAAGCGGTTTACCCCCGTGGATAAACCGCAAACTTAAATAACTTAGTCCAAACGAATTTAACCCACGCGAAAAAACGTATTGCGGTAATAGCAATACGAAAATCCGTAGGATAAACCGTTTAATAATGCAAAATTTTCCATAGGTTTAATATAACATACGCTTACGAAATTGTCAAGTTTTCAGTCCGTAAAAAAATCATCCTTGTTTAAATTTTCGCGTGCTTTTTCAATGGCGCGTTTTTCAATGCGCGATATATACGAACGCGAAATGTTAAGTTTTTTTGCAACTTCTCTTTGCGGCATCGCCGCGCCGTCTTCAAGCCCGTATCTGAGCGACAGGATAGCAAACTCACGCTCGTCTAAAAACCTTTTTAAAAACGCAACAAATTTTTCACGTTGAATGCTTTTTTCAACCTGCGCGAAAACGCTGTCTTCCTTTTCGGCTAAAAGGTCGATGAGAGTAAGCTCGTTGCCGTCTTTATCCACTCCTACCGGATCGGAAAGAGAAACGTTGTTTTTATGCTTTTTGCCGGAGCGCAAAAGCATTAAAATTTCATTTTCAATACAACGGGCAGTATAAGTTGCAAGCTGCGTGCCTTTGCCGTCTTTATATGTATTTATCGCCTTTATAAGCCCGATAGAGCCGACTGAAATCAAGTCGTCGGTTTCCGCGGCGCCGGTATATTTTTTAACGATATGAGCGACAAGACGCATATTGTGGCGGATAAGAATATCCTTTGCTTCTTTATCCCCCGCACGGGCAAGAGCAAGATATTTTTTTTCATCTTCGGATGAAAGCGGCTTGGGGAACGTGCCTTTATCCTGCACCATTCCCGTAAAGAAAAATATCCTGCCGAACAACAGATTTAATAAATCGAAAACCATAAGCCACCTTTAGGGATTAACTGCCCTATTCGTAGTTTATGATACCGACAGGTTGTACTATTCTTTTGGGTTTGTCCCAATTTTATAAAATTTAAACGCCTGCGGAGCATTGCTCCGCAGGCGTTTCAGCGAGCGCTTAATCCAGCTCGAATGCGCCGGTATAAAGCTGATAATATTTACCTTTTTGCGCTATAAGCTGTTCGTGATCGCCGCGCTCTATAATTTCGCCGTGTTCAAGAACCATTATAGCCTGACTGTTTCTTACCGTAGAAAGTCTGTGCGCTATGACAAACACCGTCCTGCCTTCCATAAGTTTATCCATACCCATCTCGATAAGTTTTTCGGTACGGGTATCGATTGACGACGTAGCTTCGTCAAGAATCAGAACGGGGCAATCCGAAACCATTGCGCGGGATATTGCAAGCAACTGTCTTTGTCCCTGTGAAAGGTTTGAACCGTCGCCCGTAATTAAAGTGTTGTAACCTTCGGGCAAATGGGTTATAAAAAAGTCTGCGTTTGCAAGTTTTGCCGCCTTAATACACTCTTCGTCGGTTGCGTCAAGTCTGCCGTAACGTATATTGTCTATTACCGTACCCGTGAAAAGGTGCGTATCCTGCAACACAACGCCGAGACTGCGCCTTAAGTCGTCCTTGTTGATTGACTTAACATCCAAACCGTCGTAAGTAATTTCGCCCGACTGAATGTCGTAAAAGCGGTTTATAAGGTTTGTGATAGTAGTTTTGCCCGCACCGGTAGAACCTACGAACGCTATTTTCTGCCCGGGCTTTGCGTAAAGGCTGATATTTTTTAAAATCACCTTCTCGTCCGTGTATCCAAAGACTACGTTATTAAAACGGATATCTCCCTTTAAAGGAATATAGTCGAAAGTTCCGTCCGGCAACGGCTTCTTCCACACCCATTTGCCGTCTACGTGTTCAAGCGTGATATCGCCGCCGTCGTCTTCGGGTTCGGTATCAACCATTTCAAAAATGCGTTCTGCTCCCGCAAGCGCCATAACAATTGCGTTGAACTGCTGCGAAACCTGCATTATGGGATTATTGAACTGTCTTGTATATGCAAGGAAAGAAACAAGCATACCCGCGCAAACGGCTATTCCGCCGCCCTGAAGAGCGGCATAACCCGACAGAAGACCTATTTCCGTTCCTGTAACTGTTAAAATGAATCCCACCACAGCTACAAGAACGTATTGCAGATAACCTAAATTGTTGTTTATAGGTCCCAATACAAACGCGAAAGTATTTGCGTTTCTGCTCGCAATATTCAATTCGTCATTGACGACCTTAAACTGTTCGCGCGCCTTTTGTTCGTGACAGAATACCTTAATTACTTTTTGACCTTCCGTCATTTCTTCGACATAGCCGTTAAGTGCGCCTATAGCTTCCTGCTGCTTCAAAAAGTTTTTGGCGGATTTTTGTCCGACGTTCTTTATTATGAATATCATAATCGCAAGAACGATTAAAACTATCAGAGTCAGTGAAAAGCTGAAATACACCATAAACGCGAATACGAATATGAACGTGAGCGCGGCGGAAATCATTTGCGGAATAGTCTGCGAAAGAAGCTGGCGCATAGTGTCAATGTCGTTCGTGTAAAGGCTCATTAAATCGCCGTGCGTATGCGCATCAAAATACTTCAACGGAAGTTTTTGCATCTTCGTAAACATTTCGTCACGCATCTTTTTAAGAGTACCCTGTGCAATAAGCATCATTATATAGTTATAGGCAAACGACGCCAGAACGCCTGCTAAGTATATACAGGACATTATTATAATGTTCAACCATATAACGTTTGCGTCTATTGACGGGTGACTTTCCGAAATAATGAGTTCCTGAACTATTACCGCAAGCCGCGACGACGCAACAACATTTGCCGCAGACGATAAAAGCACGAATATCACAACAAATACCATTGCCGCTTTATAGCGTGAAAAAGTATACGAAAGAAGACGCTTTAAAGTCTTCATCGGGGTTTTAGCCCCCTTACCCAAATTGGAAGGACTGCTTTTGCCGCCCATTCCGTGCATTTGGCTACTCATCTTTTTCACCTCCCTTTATCTGGGATTCGTAAACTTCCCTGTAAATTTCGTTCGATTTAATAAGCTGGTCGTGCGTGCCCAAACCTGCAATTTTTCCGTCGTTAAGAACGATTATTTTGTCTGAATCCTGTACCGAAGCTATACGCTGGGCAATAATAATTTTGGTGGTCTGCGGCGCATATTTCTTTAAAGATTCGCGGATAAGCGCGTCGGTCTTTGTATCAACCGCCGAAGTCGAGTCGTCGAATATAATGATATCCGGCTTTTTCAAAAGGGCGCGCGCAATGCAAAGCCTTTGTTTCTGTCCGCCGGAAACGTTTACGCCGCCCTGACCCAAATCGTAATCAAATCCGCCGGGGAGCGCGTCTATAAACTCTTCCGCACAAGCCTGTCGCGCGGCAAAACGAAGTTCTTCTTCGGTTGCATTTTCATCACCCCAACGCAGATTTTCTGCAACCGTACCCGAGAACAGAACGTTTTTCTGCAAGACCATTGCAACTTTATTGCGCAAAACGTCAAGATTATAGTCCTTTACGTCTACGCCACCGACCTTAACCGTGCCGGCAGTCGCGTCGTACAGTCTTGGTATAAGAGAAACCAGCGAAGTCTTTCCAGAACCGGTAGCCCCTATTATACCGACGGTTTCGCCTGCGCTTATATGTAAATTAATATCCTGCAAAACGCAGACTTCCGACTTTTGCGAATATGCAAAATTTACGTTTTCAAAATCAACGGAACCGTCTTTAATTTCAAAGACAGGATTTTCAGGCTTGGGAAGAGTGGTTTTTTCATTGAGAACTTCGCAAATTCTTTCCATACTGCCCTTGGAAAGCGAAATGAAGTTGAAGCACATTGCGACCATTATTACGCCCTGCATAATCTGCATTGCATACGCAATAAGCGCCTGAATATCGTCAGGCTTAACATTGCCGGCGATATTGCCCATAACCATATTGGAACCTACTGAAAGTATAACAATTATGGTTGCAAACATTGCGAACATAACGCAGGGCATCATTACTGTGAGTATTCTTTCTGCTTTGACCGAAAAATTGTAGACGTCCTGCGTAGCCCGATGCATCTTCTGAATTTCACGCTCTTCACGGACGTACGATTTAACAACCCTTATCGCAGTCAAATCTTCTTGCACGACAGAATTAAGTTTGTCGTATTTTTTAAACATAGCTCTGAAATAGGGCATAACTTTAAGCATACATACAACAATTATTAAACCGAGAAATACCGCCGCCCCGACAAAAATTCCTGCCATAGAAGGCTCTATAACGCAAGTCATTGCTATTGCCGCAACGAAAAGCACCGGAGCGCGAACCAACATTCTTATGCACATCTGGTAAGCGTTCTGGACGTTGGTTACGTCGGTCGTTATTCTGGTAATAAGGCTTGAAGTTGAAAAATTATCTATATTTGCAAACGAATAGGTCTGCAAATTGTTATACATATCTTCCCTTAGATTATGCGCAAAACCGCTTGAAGCGGTTGCGGCAAGCCTTGCGCCGATAATACCGCACAGCAGGGCAAACAGCGCGCAAGCCACCATTGCAACCGAGCAGATTATAATTATTTTTGTGTTTACCTGATAAGCGCTGTTTTCAGAAAGCAGTCTCAGCTCACGTATTATGAAAGTCGTAAGCCAGGGAATTAAAATTTCCATAGCGGCTTCTCCCACCATAAAAACGGGACAAAGAATCGAAGCCTTTTTATATTCCCTTACGCTTTTAAGTAAAGTTTTAATCATATGCTCTCCTTTTAGTTATTTTCGCTGACCGAATCTATAATTTTAGTCAGAAGTCTTTCAAATTCTTCCTGCTCGTCATCTGCAAGAGCAGACTGAATTGCTTTATCGCTCTTTTCCATAAGTTGTTTGTCTTTCAGGCATATGTTGTTTCCCTTTTCGGTAAGTTCGATAAACTTTGCACGAGCATCCCCTTCGGCAACAGTGCGGATTATAAAACCTTTTGTTTCAAGATTGGAAATAAGTGTTGAAACCGAAGACGCACGTAAATTAATAAATTTCTCAACGTCCTTTTGCATAACTTTTATTCCCTGCACCGCTTTTTTTCTTATAAATACCATTGCAAGCATTTGCACGGGACTAACGCCGAATTTTGCAAACAGCTGTATATTTTCTCTATACATCTGACGGTGCAAATAACATATTTTATCGTAAAGCCTTTTATTTTCCAAAACAATACCCATAAAAATATTTCGACTTCTAACTAATTTAACGTATTTATTATATGAATTAAAAAAAATAATGTCAACCGCATATTTATGATTTTTGTGTGAAATCTTATTGTGTCAGGTATACTGAAATTACTTTTAACATCATTTTTAGTTCAAAATTGCGGTTGTAAATTAAAAAAAACAGCCTAACCGAATACTTTTGTGAAATATTCGAATTAGACTGAGATTGGTGACCGACCTAATAACTAAACCGAAACGCCCCGATAAATTGAAATTTATCGTAATAAAATCAAAAATAATCTCTCTTTAAATCTATTTTTTCGTATGCCATTTTACAAGATAAATCGCTAATGCTACCATAAACGGCACGTTCAAATTAAAAAAGAGAATTATAGCCAACAATAAAGCGGTTTCGTTCGTCAAAACAATCGAAGCGATTAAAAAACTCAATGCGGCAACGAAAAATATCGCCCACAAGCTAAACAATACCTTAATCTTTTTTTGCTTAAAAAATTTCAAGTCTATTCCGTATCTGGAATCGACCTTATAAATATCTTTTGGAAACGGCTCGGATATTATTGCAAAATCTCCGTTGAAATTGATTTTTACTTTGTTAAGCTTCATCAAATATTCATTCCTAAACCTACAACAACAAGACTTACAATTATTTGTGCAACCAACTTGGAATTATCGTTTGAGATACTATCTTTTATACTAATTATCAATAAGGCAATTCCGAGTGCTGTTACAAACAGACCTAATGATAATAATATTATTCCGTCATATAGTAGCGTTCGACGATTTGATTTTTTCATTTTGAACACTTTTACCTTAAACGAACTTTGTAATATAAATTACTGTTTATCGCACAATCATTATAGCAAAAACAAAACGATTTTTCAACCGTATAAAGCCGTCAAAAGTAAAATGGCACTGTGGCGGGTGCTTGAATAAATGAATAAACGAGCACGTAGCTTTCAATTCTGTGCGGGAATTTGCGCATACGCGCAAAGCGTCGCTGCGCTCGCGCGAACCGCGCAGTTTCTCGCAACCGTTAAGTTGCACAAAATAAAGACAGTAGCTTTGCTACTGCCTTTATTTTGGTGACCCTGCCGGGAATCGAACCCGGGATTGAGCCTTGAGAGGGCTCCGTCTTAACCGCTTGACCACAAGGCCTTAAGTAATGTGATTATAACACTTCACTTATGGCTTTGCAAGCAAAAATAAGTAATATGATAAAATACCGTTTAAAAAATTTAAACTACTTCCTTCTTTTTTTTGACTTTTGCGGCTTTGCCTTTTTATATTCCGCACACTCCACGTCATAACCGAAATCACACATAACGGCGTCGCCCGTAGGTTGCTTTGTCAGAATGCAAACTTCGCACATTTTTTCCCAATTAAACTCACAATAAGGACAGCCCTTTTTTCCCATAAAATTAACCCCGAAAATATTTTGTACAATTTTCGGAGATTTTAAAACTATTAATATAATTTAATAATTAAAGCTCCTGCTTAATGCGGGAGCTTTAATTTATAGTTGTTTTTAATTAATTCCAGTTGCCAAGAAAATTAAGAGTTACATACGGCGCTTTAACGTTGTTGGTATTGTCGCCGTATACAAGCGACCATTTACCCAAATCAAGCCCTACGTTTTCAGTATAGTTTTTAGCAAGTATAACAGCAAATCTGTTCCATGCAGTAACTTCAAAGTTTGTGTTAAACTCTTCCATTACAGCATAGCAGTTATTAACTCTTGCGTAGTAACCGTTAGCAAGGTTCGCGCTGCTGCCGACTATACCGGAACAGTTTTTCTGTGCCGCTTCAACGAGAGCATTATTGAAGTAAATCTTACCTACGCTTACGCAGTTTGAAATAGTCATTGCAGAATACGTATCTTTCTCGTATCCGAGAATTCCGCCTGCAAACGTCTTGTTTCCGATAACGTTAATTACGCCGGTGAATACGCAGTAGGACATATCAAGATTATACTTTATGCCAACCGTGCCGCCTTCGTAAGTTCCGAAAATACCGCCGACTTCATAATTTGCTTCAATTTTCGAGTTTACAAAACAGTTATTGATTTCTATATCGATATAGCCCGATTTGGTCTGCTGTGCAAATCCGATAAGACCGCCAACTCTGAACAGACCCTTAACTAAATGCTGATCGCTGTTTGTCAAAGACACTTGTTCCACATAAACATCGCCCATTGAAATCTGACCTATCAAGGCGCCTGCGCGTGCCGCAGTAGAATTAATATCAATGTCCGTCATCTGGATATTGTAGAAATATCCGCCTTCGCATTCCGAAACAATACCTGTCTTTGTATTGGTCGACGAAATGCTGATTTTATCGAACTTGATGTTCATAATCGTGCCGCCGTTAACCTTGTAGAACACACCGGTATTCTGTGCACCTATGGTTGCAATATTTATATTGGAAACAGTGTGACCCATTCCGTTAAGCAGACCCCTGAACGCCGTGTTGCCGACAGTCCATTTAGCGCCGCTGAAATCAAGATTATCCGTAAGCAGATAAATTGTCGACGTAGGAGTTTCGCCTTTAACAACGCCGCCGCCCGCAACGGTCATAAATTCCTGATTGTTAGAAATATTTATTACGCTTATTTCCTGCTCATAAACGCTTTCAACGGAAGCCGTACCGTCCATATTGGTAACTACGTAGTAGATATAGTATCCTGCTTCGTTATCGTTTTCAAAATCAAAGCTGACGCTTTCGCCCCTGAATTCATATGATTTAACTTTATCTGCATATTGCGAATCAGGCTTAATAAGGTCGTCTATAGATATTCCGTCCAGTTTCTGTGCAGAAGACATTGCAAACAGTTTGCCCGTTGCATTTGTCATATTTCCGGAAATGGTGTAACCGTTAAGGTTTACAGTTACATTTGCGTTGCCGTTAAAGTCTACATTAGCTGAAGTACTTGCAACGTAAATTTTAAACGACATAGATTTTTTCTGGGTTGTATCCGAATTAAGTGTTATCGTTTCGGTAACCGTATAAACGCCCGCCTGGTTTATGTTGAAATCCATAGGCATATTAACGGAACTTGACGAATTGGGTTTCCAAGTTACCTTTGTAGTCAGTTTGTAAAGATCCATCGATAACAGCTTACCGTTATAGTCGATACCGTTTTCAACGATAATTTCGGGTAATCTGAAATCGGAGCCCTTATCTACTATGATAACGCCGCCGTCTGTCATTGTTGTGCCGTCAGGCGTAGTAGCTATGATATTACCGATTTTAGGAGTTCCCTGTTTAACGGTAAGCGTGAAAGTCTTTGTATCGCTTACGTCTCCGCAAGTAATTGTTGCGGTAAGCGTTACTTCTTTATCTACGTCCAAGGGACGGTAAACTATCGCTCTAATATAAGACGCGCCGGAGAACTGGTCAACGTTTACGTTATTGCTGTCAACTTTAAGCATCGACTGGTCGGAAGATTCCCATGAAACGGTAACGTCGTTCATCTTTGTGGGAAGATCGAAATCCTGATACAAAGCGCCCGGGTCGCAGCTGAGCGTAAGAGTTTCTTTTGCCCTTGCAACCGTTGCCGCATCTTTGCTTGGAGCTTCTTGGTCCACTATATCGCGGGCAAAGAAATGAGTATATTCGTCATAAGAGCCAAGGTTAAGCACGGAACCTATTTTGTTCTCTTCCCCAAGCAGGATAGAATAATCCTTTATAGCGAGCATATTACCCATATTTACAGAACCGTCTTTATTACGGAAAATAATATGGGCTCTGTTGGGATTGAGATTTCCGCCGACCGCACGGTCAGCATATAAATCTCTCGTTCCCGTAATATTGAAAGTATAAACCCCGTTATCTTTCGTAAAAGGAATAGCTGAGAAAACGTTTAACGATTCAAGTTTATCGCTTGATTCGCCCTTGTCCCCATCGCCCTTTGTTGACGCGTCTGTAGAGCCTTCTACCTTATTGCTTACGTCGTTTTTATCTTCGGTGCCGACAAACATACTGTCAACAACAGACCCGCGGTAAGCGTCGTTGTCAAGAGATTTAGCAAGCGCGTCCTTAACAGAAAGAACGTGACTGATATTATTATAACTCCAGTTCTGGCGCGCAAGGTCTATGTTTGCGTGCGTATCGCTGTTGGCGGTATCTATAATGTATCCGAATCTTTCGCTTGCGGGATTGTTATCTATAGCCGCGCTGTTGTTGTAACTGGTACAGTAATTTACGGCAATTACGCCCGGGTTAGAGTTGTCTGTAATGCCGTGCATTCTGTTATTGAAGGAAAGGCAGTTGTACATCAAAACGTCGCCTTCCATTACCGAACCGCCAAGTTTGAAGCCGTTGCCGTCTCCGTCGCGGGTCAAATAGGAATTGGTGTTCGCTTCGTTAAAAATATCTCTCCACTCGGGGAATCTTGCATTGTTTTCAGCCTGCGTGTATTCGAGATATCCGTTTTCATAGGCAACGCAGTTATACATTATAACCGTACCGATATTGCCCGATTCGGTTTTTGCATACAAATCCCAACCGTCGTCGGAGTTGCGGTATGCGATACAGCCGTCAAATACGTTGCCGTAACCTACCGTAAGTTTAGCGGCGAAACCGTCGGCATTTTCGCCGTAAGTTTCGTTATCGTAGTTGTTATGCGAAGTACAGTTTTTAATCAGGTTATAGCTGGGCCACTGGTCAATTGAAGTATATTCGGAATACGACCTGCCGAGCTGTAATCCGGTGTCCCTGTTGTTGTAAAATTCGCAATCTTCAACGGTGTTGTAACTACCGCCGATAAATAGTCCGTTATCGCCCGCACCGCATACGTCTATGTCACGCCAATAAATGTAGTTGCCGTAAAATTCAACGCCGCGGTTAGTGCTTGCAAAATTCTGCGCACTGAAATCAAGAATACATTCTTTCGTAGGGTCGGCGTTCATAATGGAAATGTAATTATTATATTCCCCGCTGACTTTAATCATAATTCTTTCGGAAGTATTAAGCGTAGCCAGTTTGTATACGCCGGGCTCTACAAGCACGGTATCACCCGCTTTAAGAATAGTTTCCGAATTCAATAAGGTAACAATATCATAAGGATTCTTTTTAGTACCGTCGTTGTCGGGTTTACCCGTAGGCGAAACGTAATAAGTTTCTCCGTTTCCGAGTCCGACAGGCGGCGCGGTTGAAGGTTTCGGTTTGCAACCGACAAACGACGCCAGACAGCCTAACGACATAACTGCCGACGCAACGACGGCAATCAACGTCAATATCCTTTTGGTTTTGATTTTTTTCATTTTACCCTCCATGGTTATTTTCAGCTTAATTAATTTTTTTATTGCTACCGCAAAAAAATTTTAATTTACATACATATTAATTTTATCACCGTTTTTTTATTATGTCAAGGCAATAATGTAAGTTTTTAACCGAAAATGTTTGTATGGTTCAACCAACAACAAAAAAAGCTCTGCCGTAATGACAGAGCATTAAATATTGCACAGTAAAATATAAAATCCGCCTGTGCCGTGATATGAAAAAGTATTAACCCGCATCTCGCAGGTGGGTGCGGCGAAGCGAAACTTCAGACTTTCCGGAAAAACCAGACCTTGCCTATTTCCGCAAACGGCGCGCTCCCTAAATTTTCATTGTGGATTACGAATTTTCCATACCACGAACACCGCAGACATTTCAATATTTATTATACATTATATATGATAAAAAGGCAAGGAACAAATTATTCCAACTTTCAGAAAAATTTTATCCTGCATTATTTTACTTGATTTTTATATGTAAAAGCCGTAAAATTATAAAAAAATGACCAGAGGATTAATATGCAGGAAATTACGGGTGTAATTAATTCAGACACCGTCCCGTACAGCGAGTACAAAAACAATTTAGAAAAAACAGTTACGACAAAAGGCGTTATCCATAATATAAGATTAATGTCCGATTTTGCTTTTATAATTTTAAGAACGGCGCGCGAACTTATCCAATGCGTTTATTCGCCTGAATTTTCTTCCTTCCGTCTTAACGACAACATTGTGGAACAGGCGAGCGCAAAAATTACAGGAAAAGTTGTAAAAAGCGAAACGCGCGACGGAAGCGAAAGATACGAACTGCAAATTCACAACATTGAAATACTGTCTTCCCCCGCCGCTATTCCACCGGTGGTAATTTCAAAAAAGCAGATAAACTGCGAACTTTCGGTTAATCTCGATAACCGTCCCGTCACGCTCCGAAACCCCAAAGAGAGAGCCGTTTTTAAAATACAGGAAGGTATTCAGCGCGGGTTCAGGGAATATCTCCAAAGTCAGAATTTTACCGAAATACATTCGCCGAAAATCAATTTCGCGGGCGCCGAAGGCGGAACCAACGTATTTAAGCTGGACTACTTCGGAAAAACAGTTTACCTTGCGCAAAGCCCCCAGCTTTACAAACAAGCGCTTGTACCCGTCTATGAAAGAGTGTTTGAAATTGCCCCCGTTTTCCGTGCGGAACACCACGATACTTCAAGGCACTTGAACGAATACATTTCAATGGATTTTGAAATGGGTTTTATAGACTCGTTTTATGACATTATGAATATGGAAACGGGTACTTTGAAATATATAATGAATTTATTGAAGACCGAATACGCGCCCGAAGTTGAGTTGTTAAAGGTTGAAATACCGGAAATAACTTCAATTCCCTGCATAAGGTTTAAAGACGCAAAAGAACTGTGCGTCAAAAAACTGAAAAACATTACAGATATGAAAGACTTTGAGCCCGAAGAAGAAGCGTTTTTGGGCAAATGGGCTAAACAACAATACAATTCGGATTTTCTGTTTATAACCCACTATCTTTCAAAAAAGCGTCCTTTCTACACTATGGACGACCCCGAAGACGACGAAGTCACCCTTTCTTTCGACCTTTTGTTCAGAGGGATAGAAATTACTTCCGGCGGACAGAGAATTCACGACTATAACGAACAGGTTGCTAAAATGAAAAAATTGGGAATGAACCCGGACGAATTTGAAACCTATCTTATGCTTCACAAGTACGGCGCCCCGCCCCACGGCGGTTTGGGTCTCGGACTTGAAAGATTGACTATGCACCTGCTTGGTTTTAAAAACGTAAGATACGCCGCAATGTTCCCCAGAGATATAAGCAGAGTTTCACCGTAAAAAATATTTGCGGCTGAGCGCATTTTGCGCTCAGCCGCTTTTTTATTACAAGCCTATTTTCGTACGTTTGTTCAATATATCGTATGCCAGACGCATTATTTTAGGGCGGAGACACCAAGGCAAAAAAGCTACGGACAGCGGATAACCGCAGTATCTGACTTTTTTATACAGCTTTTTATCGTGCTGCTTTAACTCTCGCCACATTTCGTTTATGTCTGCCCTGCGCTCTTTTGTGTTTTTTCCGCAGGAGAACATCAGAGTAACCATCATAAGAGCGTGCAGATAATGCAACATATACTTTTTAAGACCCTTGGGCAAAGTTTTTAATTCCGCCAAAGTATAAGCCGTAAGCATGGTTTTCATTACCCTTATTTGCTGCTTATATCTCTCAATGCAATTGACGATATTTACAGACTGGTCGGCGCGACCGATATAATAAATATATAAATTTACGTTAAGGAAATACGCGTTTGAAAGTTTTGGTAGCGGAATAAACGCATAAAGATTGTCAACATAAAAAGTATGTTCGGGTAAAACAATGCCTACTCCACGCAGCTTTTCCGTTCTGTAAGTAAGCGAATGCATTAAAATTACGTGTTGATAGTGGAAACTTTTTGCTTTTTTCCAGTCAACAAAACCTACGTTTAATTTTTTGTCGTGTCTGCATTCAAAAGACGTATTGTCCGAAACATGGTTATAAACGACATTCGTGATATAAATATCGGGAAGAAGATTTAAAGCCTTGTGTTCGCGGATTGCCGCAAGCAAAGTTTTAAGTCCCTGCCCGTCCAGCCAGTCGTCCGAGTCAACGACTTTAAAATAAAGTCCTGACGCAGCCTTTAAGCCTGCATTGAGCCCCGAACCGTGACCGCCGTTTTCCTTATGAATTACCCTGACAATGTCGGGATACTTCTCGGCATAACCGTCGGCAATTTCTCCCGTTCTGTCCGTAGAACCGTCGTTTACGATAATTATTTCAACGTCGTCACCCCCTATCAAAAGGCTGTCAACGCATTTTTGCAAATATTCCTGCGAATTATAGCAAGGAACCGTAAAAGTAATAAGTTTCATAAATTACCTTATAAAATTCGTTTTTACCTTTGGAACAATCGCCGGTTTTTCCAGAGCAGTCCCCTTAGCATTATCGAGAAGTTTTAAAAGCCACGCCATATTGCTTGCGAGCGCACGCATAACCGTAACCCCTTCTTCATCCTTTAATATGTCTTCAGCAACGTTGCCGTGAACCATATTCCAGTAAGTCGACGGAACCGCTATCATACTGTTAATGCCTATGTATTTATTCAGGACGTCGTAAGAAGCGGTTGTTCCCGCGCGCCTTGCCGAAACAACGCTTGCCGCGGGTTTAAATTGCATATGATTGCCGAACGCCGTAAAAAGACGGTCCATAGCCGAAACCATAGCGCCGCAAGGCGAAGCGTAATGAACGGGCGCTCCGAAGATATAACCGTCCGCCGCTTTGATTTTTTCGCCTATCGCGTTTACAGGGTCGTCGCCGAATGTGCACTTGCCTATGTTTTTGCAAGCTCCGCAACCTATACAACCGCGAACGAGACCGTTGCCTATCCACACTGTTTCGCTGTCGATTCCCTGATTTTTAAGCTCCTGCGAAACCACCGTTAACGCGGCATTTGTGCAGCCTTTCTCATGCGGACTGCCGTTTATCATTAAAACCTTCATACATTATCCCTTTTCGCCGAATGCGGCAAAAATCTCTTTTTCTATAAGCGGCATATATTTTTCAATATATCCCGCAGCGTTGGGATGAGTGCAGTCTCCTTTACCCCAACCGTAAGTGTCTGCGGTGTACCTGTCGCGCTGAACGCAGTCAAAGGTATCCAGCCCGCTGTCGTTATAAATATCGGCCACCGCTATTCCGTACATTTTACAGATTTCGGTTGCCCGCTCGCCGTAAATCTTCTGAACGCCATCGCCACGCCTGCCCATTTTGTGCGGACGCACAAAGACAATTCCCGCGACGGGAAAATACTTTTTAAACGCCAAAGCGATACTGCCAAAACATTGCGAAAAATTCATTCGTTCGGTTACGGCAAAAATATCTACGCAATCTTTTTCTTTTACCGCGTCGCCCAGCGGCACGTCGCACAAGCCGCTTTCTTCGCTTATACAGCAGTCGTTGGTAAATCCGTCGAACACTATAACGTCGGCGGTTTCTTTATTTAAAACCGCCTGTCTGACCTGTTCTACAAGCCAGCTCTTCCCGTTGCAAAAACCGACCCTTGCCCCGCCTATGCAGTATTTGGCAATATGGAAACCTAACTTTTCTTTCAGATATTCTCCGACGCCGAAACCGCCGTTACCCGAACCGTACATTATACTGTCGCCAAAAACAAGCAGTTTTTTACCAGTAAAACTTTTCATACCACCTCTAAAAGTATAAAACACAACGGCTTTTAAGTCAACAAAATTTTTAAATTACACAAAAAAACAGTCCGGCGTCTACCGAACCGTTTTTTTCAATTATTCCTGATAAAGGAACCTGTGGCAGTTATCGCACTCGGTAACGCCGCCGCCGGAAACCTTTTCTTTACCTACAATAGAAAGTTCTATACCGCATTTGGGGCAACGGTTATTCGTTACCGCACAGATTATGGGAAAAATACGCTCGCTGCGTTTCATCTGGTATTTTTTCAGAACTTCGGGGTCTATTTTTGCGGCAAGTTTTTCAAGCTCTTTCTTAACCGCGTTCATCTCTTCAATTTTAGCTTTTTTATATTCCTGATAGACTGCGGAATATTCCTGATACTGCTTTTGCACAGCAATTGTCTTTTTCTTCATTGCCTTGTACTCTTCGTCAGCGTCTTTTACGTTCTTTAAAAGAGTATTTACTTCCGACTTGATAGCTTTCAGTTTTTCCGCAATCTGGGTTGCATTCTTTTTATAAAAAGAAATATCCGCGCCTTCTTCCACCAACTCGTCAAGATTTTCAAAATCTTTTAAAGTTTCTTCAATTTCGGCGTATTTTTTATCAAGCAAATCAAGCGCGGCGTGAAGTTCGCGCGCCTTAGCGTCAAGATTTTCAAGTTTTTCGGGCGCTTTAGTCAAAAAACTTTTTGCCTGTGAAAAGTTTTTCCATTCTTCAGAACCCTGCGCGTCATGCTCTATTTTAAGAAGTTTCGAATCTTCTTCCTGATACAACAAAAGCTGTTTTACCTGTTCCATAATTTTTCTCCTTTAAACTACATAAGCTCCGCGTCGCAAAAATACGCCGTCGGAACGGATAAATCCTTTGATATTTCCGAATATATTTTTTGAAATCCGTAACTCTCGGCGCAGTAATGCGTAAGCTGTATTACGTTTATACCGCGCCCCAAGAGAGCGGCTATTTCATGATGTTTCAAATCGGACGAAACAAATACGTCCGCGCCGTTTCTCACGGCAAATGCAATTGCCTTTTCGTCGCAGCCGGCTCCGCAGAACGAAGCAACCGCTTTTATCCGTCTGTCTTCACCGTAAGACAAAACGCGGTCAGAATTAAACGTCTTTTTTACGTTTTCAGTAAACTCACTGAAATTTTCACTTTTTACGCTGTAAAATCTGCCGTAACCGCCGCCGTATACCGGTGCAAGAATTTCCGCTTCGCTTCCGCCGAGTCCGCGCATAAGATGATAATCTATCCCGTGCGGAGCGGCGTCAAAATTCAAATGCATTGAAATTACGGAAATTCCGTGTTTCAGACACTCTGCTATGGCTATCGATTGCTGATCGCCCGTTAAATCGATTTTTGAAATACCGCCGTAAATTGCGGGGTGATGCGTTACTATTAAATTGTAACCGCACTCTATGGCTTTTTTTACTGCGTTTATTGATAAATCAAGCGAAAACAACGCTCCGCCGATATCGTTACCGCAATTTATTATAACGCCGCTGTTATCGTACAGACCAAACTTTTTGCAAAATTCATCCGAAAGTGATACGGGCGCAACTTTTTCAAGGACGGTCATTACTTCATTTAATTTCACCTTTTAACACTCCTTGCATAAAGTCTATCGATTTTTGTATTTCAGCCCGCGAACCGTCACACATATCGCGTGAAAGATAACTTTTCTTTTTTTCTGTTTCCGCAGTTAAAAACGCGGTAAATACAGGATTTTTAAGACTGTCTGCGCCATATTCAAGACAGGCTTGAGAATATTTCCGCTTTCTCCCGCGGGCTTTGCCTTTTATTATAAAATAATAATTTTTACCGTCCGTAAAAATGTCGTCGCAAGTTAAATCACAACCTCGCTGTAAAAGGAAACTGCGCAATTCCTTGGCATTTTTCATAGGTTGAAAAACAAAGTTTTGCGGAATTTCGGCAGTACTCAGAATTTTAATAATCTCTTCGCCGCCGATGCCCGCTATCAACACGGTATCTGCGCCCTTAATCTTTTCAAGACCGTTGCAACAGACCGCGCGGCAAACGCCATTTTTAATATAGTCCGCAAGTAAAACTTGTGCCTTTGAAAGACTTTTTTCGCTTATATCAGAAACAATTGCGCTTCCGCACAGACCGTTGTCAAGCATATATTTAGTGCAATAGCCGTGGTCGCAGGCGACGTCTGCAAAAACGGCGCATTTATCAAGGTACGCGCAAAGTTTTGTTATCCTGTCCATCAGGTATCGAGAAAATCTTTTAAATGCTTTGAACGCGACGGGTGACGGAGCTTTCTTAACGCTTTTGCTTCAATCTGACGGATACGCTCGCGCGTTACGTTAAATTCTTTGCCCACTTCTTCCAAAGTTCTGGGTCTGCCGTCGTCAACGCCGTACCTTAAACGCAAAACTTTTTCTTCACGCGGGGTAAGGCTGTTGAGAACGGAAAGCAAAGTTTCTTTAAGCATTGTGGTCGAAACGCTGTCGGACGGCGTTTCGGTAGATTCGTCTTCGATAAAATCGCCGAGATGACTGTCGTCTTCTTCGCCTATAGGAGTTTCCAAAGACACGGGGTCCTGCGCTATCTTCTGTATTTCACGCACGCGTTCTTCGGTTATATGCATTTCTTCCGCGATTTCCGCGGGAGTCGGTTCTCTGCCGTACTTCTGCAAAAGAAGACGGGAAACTCTGGTGAGTTTGTTTATGGTTTCAACCATATGGACGGGAATTCTTATGGTCCTTGCCTGGTCTGCAATGGCGCGCGTTATCGCCTGCCTTATCCACCAGGTAGCGTAAGTTGAAAATTTGAAACCCTTTTGATAGTCGAATTTTTCAACCGCCTTCATAAGACCGAGATTTCCTTCCTGAATTAAATCAAGAAAAAGCATACCGCGTCCGACATATCTTTTGGCTATGGATACGACGAGTCTTAAATTGGCTTCAGACAATTTTTTCTTGGCTTCCATATCGCCTTCCTGCATTCTGCGGGCAAGATCGATTTCATCGTCCGCAGACAACAGGGGAACCCGTCCTATGTCCTTTAAATACATTTTAACGGGGTCATCGAGACCTATGTCGGAAAGAGCCTGCTCATACAGCTCTCGGTCGCGCTCGGCTTCGTCGATAATCTGGATACCCGCTTCGGCTATAGACTTGTATACGAAATCCATCTGGTTGGGTGTGGTTTCGTACTTCTCCATTATGTCGCAAAGGCTGTTAGTGGTTATACTGCCCTTCAAGCCGTAAGTATCGATAATCTGTTTTAATATCTCGTTAAGTTTTTGTTCGGATAAACTCATTACTTATCTCCGCTTTTTAATTTTTCCTTTTGTTTTATAAGTTCCTGCAAACGAAGGGCGTTTTCCTTTCTCTTTGCAACGTCGCTTTCGCTTTCGCAAATTGTTTTCAGCGCGGCAATCTGTCCGTCTATGAATTTTAATCTGAGTTTTAAAACGCAGTCTTCAAAATACCTTTCCGACGTTTCATTGGATAAAGTATTACCGTCGTTCAAATCAAGAATTTTGCAAAGCTCGTCATACTCGGGCGTTTTTTCTTCAAAAAATTCAAACAGTTCCGAAGTCTGAACCTTTTCGTCAAGAAGTTTTTTCGAATTCAGATATTTTGCGATAATCAGATGAACGTCGTTATCGAAAGGTATTTCCGAAATATTTATATCGTTCGCATATTTCGCGCCGAAAAGGTAAGCCGCTATAACAAAACGCGAAGCCTTGACCGTAACGGATGATAAATCTTTCCGGACAATCTCTTTCACCGCTTCCTGCTTGCCCTGCTCGGGCAGAGAGCTTAAATCGCGTTTCAGCGACTCATACGTTATTCCCGTACTGTCGCGTAGCTGTTTTAAAAGTTCTTCTTGTTCCGCAGCGCTGTCCGCCGTTTTAATTACCTTTATGGCTTCCGACACGTATCTGCGCTTGTCTTCGGTCTTGGTAACGTCTAAACCGCGTCCTACCGTTTTAAGTTTATAATCTATAAGCGGCATAGCCGCATCAAGACATTTTTGATAACCTTCGGCTCCGCGCTGTTTTATTACGTCGTCGGGGTCAAGCCCTTCCGGCAAAGGAACGACTTTTACGTTCAAGCCTTCGCTCTTCAAAATTTCCAGTCCGCGCATATTGGCTTTTTGCCCCGCGCCGTCGCCGTCGTAACTTATAAGCACGGTGTCGGCGTAACGCTTTACAAGTCTTGCCTGCTCCTGCGTGAGTGACGTACCCATACTTGCGACTACGTTTTTAAAACCCGACTGATAAAGAGATATGGTGTCCATATAACCTTCAACCATAATCACTTCTTTTATAGTTTGGGTTTTTCGCAGTCTTTTTAAAAGGTTTATGTTATAAAGTGTTTTGCTTTTATTGAAAATAACAGTTTCTTTGGTATTTTTATATTTGGCAAACTCGGTTTTTTTTAGAACCCTTCCGCCGAAAGCTACGACTTCGTCCATAGCGTTTATTACGGGATAAATAAGTCTGCCGCCCTGCGCGTCGGTAAGCCTGCCGTCAACTTCGTTAACCGCACCGCTGTCTATTATATCCTGTTTAGAATAACCTTTCCCCAACAGAAACTTCGGTAAATCGGTATAATTCAAACTCGCGCCCAAGCCGAAAGTTCTTACAATATTTGACGGAATACCGCGTTTTAATATGTATTCTATATGCGCTTCCGCTTTGCCCGAATTAAGGTTGTCCAAATAGAAATGCGCGCAATCGTTCATAATCTTTAAAACGGTATCGCGCTTTCTTTTCAACTCAACCGTCTTCTGGTTGTCAAATCCTGTCTGCGGCAATTGCAACCCCGCCTTTTCGGCAAGCAGTTTAACCGCGTCCATAAAATCGATGTTTTCAAGTTCGCGGACAAACTTTATAACGTCGCCGGATTCGCCGCAACCAAAACAATGGTAATACTGGTCTGATTCGTTTATTATAAAAGACGGAGTTTTTTCATGATGAAATGGGCAGCACGCCCAAAAAGCGTTTCCGCGCCGCTCTAAATTTAGATAGCCGCCTGCGACTTCTACAATATTAACTTTTTCTTTAAGAGTTATTAAAAACTCCTGTAAAGCAGTTGCCATTTTTTATTTGATTTCGTTAATAAAAGCCCAGCCCTTTGGAACGAATATGTTATTGAAAATATATAAAGCGTATCTGTCCGTCATTGACGAAAGATAATCGCAAACGACCTGTTCCCTGTCAAACTTGTCCAAAAGCAAACGGTATGTTTCGGGCAGATCCGATACGTTAGCAATAAAGTGTGAATACATTGCGGACAACATTCTTTCCGCTTTCTCTTCTTCCCCGCGGGCAGAGTCGGTAAAATACACCCTTTCAAACATAAACTCACGCAACTTTTCACTGGCGCGCTCTACTTCGGGATCCATTTCAACCAGATTCTTGCCTTTGGAGCGGTTGTATATTGAAGTTATCGCCGTATTTATTCTTTCACGCGAACCCACGCCCAACACGCCTGAAATATCCTTTGGTATGTCCTTATATTTCAAAATTCCGGCGCGTACCGCGTCGTCAAGGTCGTGGTTTATGTAGGCTATCCTGTCCGCAAGCGAAACGCACTTTCCTTCCAGCGTTACGGGCTTGCCGCTTTTCTTATGGTTTAAAATACCATCGCGCACTTCAAACGTAAGATTTAATCCCTTACCGTCCTTTTCAAGAATTTCCACCACACGCAACGACTGCACGTTATGTTCGAAACCATTGGGCGCAAGATTGTTCAATATCCTTTCGCCGCTGTGTCCGAACGGCGTATGCCCCAAATCGTGACCCAGCGCTATCGCTTCCGCCAAATCTTCATTCAAAGACAGTGCGCGGGCAATGCTTCTTGCAATTTGCGCAACATCCAGAGTATGAGTAAGGCGGGTTACATAATGGTCGCCTTCCGGCGAAAAAAACACTTGCGTTTTATTTTTAAGCCGCCTGAAAGACTTACAGTAAACAAGCCTGTCCCTGTCGCGCTGGTACTCCGTGCGCATTGCACAAGACGGCTCCTTTCTGTCCCTGCCGCGCGTTTCGCGTGAATACGCTGCATGGGGTGAGAAAAAAGCCTGCTCCATTGCATAGGTCTTTTCTTTTAACGACTTAAATTCCATTACGTCTATATATTACGAAAAAAATTTGTAATTTCCTTTTTTTTAACAAAAATTTACTTTTTTATTTTGCAAAGCCGCCGCCTACCGAAAGAACTTCGCCCGTCACGTAGTCCGCGTCCGCAAGATAAACGCACGCCTTTGCAACGTCTTCGGGATAGCCTATTCTTCCAAGCGGAATACCGTCAATAAGCTGCTCCATTTCATCGCCGGTAAGATGCGAATTCATACCCGTATCTATGACGCCGGGAGATACGCAGTTAACGCGCACTTTCGACGGTGCAAGTTCTTTAGCCAACGCTTTTGTAAAACTCATTACCGCGCCTTTGGAAGCCGAATAAGCCGCTTCGCAACTTGCCCCCACTTCGCCCCATACAGAACCGATATTTATAATACAGCCGCCGCCGCAGCCTATCATTTTATCCGCCACCAGACGGCAACAGTGATACACCCCTTTTACGTTCACGGCAAAAATCCTGTCCCAATCGGCGGACGAAGTGTCCTGAATTACTCTTATCAACGACACGCCTGCATTGTTTACCAATACGTCAAGCCTGTCGTATATACAGAAAAATTCCCTGAACATTGACCTGACCTGCATTTCGTCGGAAACGTCGGCACGCAGCAATATAGGGCAATAGCCCAGAATATTAAATTCTTCCTGCGTGGCAAGCGCGGTTTCTTCATCACTGTCGTAGTTGATTACGACTTCATAACCCTGTTGCATAAAAGCAAGGGCTATCGCCTTTCCTATTCCCTTAGTTCCGCCTGTAATTAATGCCGTTTTCATAAAATTTGCAGTATCCTTTGTACAATTTGTTCGGGATTCAGCCCGTCTGTGTCAATAATTAAATCTGCGGCGCGCTCGTATATCTGCGCTCTTTCGCCGTAAAGTTTGTTTATCCGCTCTTCCTGTCCTCCAGCAAGCAACGGACGGGTTGCGTCGCCTTTCAGACGGTTTACCAGTGTTTGCGGAAGCGTGCGGAGATAAATAATTTTTCCGTTACTTTTTAAAAGTTTTACGTTTTCTGTTTTTAAAAGACAGCCGCCACCGGTAGCGATTACAATACCGTCTAGCCCGCACAGGGTTTTAACCGCGACAGTTTCAAGCTCTCTGAAATACCGTTCGCCGAAGTTTTTGAAAATTTCGGTAATTTCGCCGTGTTCTTTAACGATTTGCGCATCGGTGTCGTAACTTTTTTTACCGCATTTTTCAAGCAGTTTTGCAACAGTGGTTTTACCGCAGCCCGGCATTCCCGCAAGCACTATATTCATAACTTAAAACTTTCCGCCGCAAGAATGTAGCTGTTTTTTCCGAAACCGCAAATAACGCCTTTGCAAACGGGTGATATAACCGAAGTACGGCGGAACTCTTCCCTTGCCTGCACGTTTGAAATATGCACTTCTATTACCGGAACGGTTACCGACGAAATCGCGTCGCGTATGGCAATACTGTAATGGGTGAACGCGCCTGCGTTTAAAATTACGCCGTCATATCCTTCCGTTTGCGCGGACTGTATTTTCGTGCATATTTCACCTTCGATATTACTCTGGAAAAATTCGCAAACGTCGCCTTTAAAATGCGCGGCAATTTCCCTGTTAATCTCTTCAATGGTCTGCGTGCCGTAAATCCCCTTTTCCCTGACGCCCGTCATATTGAGATTGACGCCGTTTAAAAACAAAAATTTCATATACTCTCCTTGTACTGCGTATAAAGCGTTTTCGCCTGCTTGGCATCCGCGTTTTTTCCGAAATAAATGCACTGCGAATAATACGCCTGATAAAAAAGCATTTGTTCGCCGTTTACGGTCTTTTTGCCAAGCGCGTTTGCCATTTCAAGAAACTTACTGACGGGCGGGACGTAAATTAAGTCTACAGCAACTTCGCAAAGACCAATAAGCTCTGCGCCCACGGGAGAAATCCCTTCTGTTTTGTGCATACCAACGCCCGTTGCATTGATAACCGCAAAATACGGCTTCACGTCTATATTTTCCAAAGCGGTAATTCCGCCGAATTCATTTGCGACCGCGCTTGCGTTTTGATAGTTTCTGTCGTAGATAAAAACTTTTGCGCCGCCGTCAGACAGTTTTTTGGCAACGCTTCTGCCGGCGCCGCCGGCGCCCAAAAGCAAAACGGTTTTATTTTTTACGTTAATACCTTCGACTTCGAGCATAAGCATAAAGCCAAGACCGTCGGTATTGTACCCGCATTTAACGTCGTTTTTTACAGTGTTTACCGCCCCGAAAATTTCGGCGTCGCCTTCAACGGAATTGAGATGCGGAATTATTGAGAGTTTATAAGGTATCGTTACGTTAAAACCGTCGAGCTTATTTAAAAGATTTTCTATCCTGTTTTCAAATTCGTTTTCGGGTATGGAAATACTTTCGTAATGAATTTTGTTGCCCGTTTTTTGCGCAATAAAATTGTGTATTTGCGGACTTAAAGATTTTGATACGTCTTTACCTATTACCGCAAGTTCAAGAGTTTTCATATTTATCCTTTAACGAGTTGTTGCATTCTTCAACCAGTTTCATATAATCGGCAACCGAAAGTTTTATTTCAATGCTTTCGCCTACGTCCTTCGGCGCTATCAGCGATATCAGGTCAGATTGGTTTTTCTTATCGTATACGGCGAAGCCCGCGGCTTTGCATACGTTGTTGTAAACAGGTAATTCACCTATGACCGAAGTAATAAGGTCTGTAATAGTCTGCGCGTACTCTTCGTTACAAAGCCCCAGTTTTTTAGCAATGAACAGTTCGTAATAAGCCCCTATAAGCACATACTCCCCGTGCGATTTCCCGCCGTAAAAAAGCTCGAACGCGTGTCCCGTTGTATGCCCTAAATTAAGCGTCTTTCTTGCGCCGTTCAGATCGTGTTCGTCAACCGTAACTACGCCGGCTTTATGCCGTATACAGTCTGCTGTTATATTTTCTAAAAATTCGGAATTTCTCAAATCGGGCGCGTTTATAAGTTTTTCGTAAATATCTTTATTAAGCGCGCCGTACTTTATAATTTCGCCCAGCCCGCAGTTTATTTCCCTTTCAGGCAAAGTTTTTAAAAACAACGGGTCGACTATCACCTGTTCCGGCTGATAAAACGAACCTATAAGGTTCTTTATTTTTTTAAAATCGATTGCGGTTTTTCCGCCGACCGAACTGTCCACCTGCGAAAGTAACGTTGTAGGAATTTGCACGAGACGAACGCCGCGCATATAGAGCGAAGCGGCAAGCCCCGCTATATCTCCCACAACGCCGCCACCCAACGCTACAACCGTGCCGCTGCGCTTTAAACCCGCGCTGACCATTGCTTGCAAAACCGATAACAGCGTGCGTCTGTTTTTACTCTTTTCACCGGCGCGTATAACTTTTACCGCCGCGCCGCGAAAGGTTTTTTCTATCAACCCGTGATAAATATTATAAACGTTGCTGTCGGTTATAACAAAATCGCCGCCGCAGGTTACGGCGTACTTTTCAAATGTGCCGTTGCCGCAATGTATTACGCTTTTATGCGTGTTTGTGTTTAAAATTATTTCTTCCATAAATTATCCGAGTAGACCGTAACGGGCTTTTACTTCGCGCATATTGTCTCCGCCAAGCCGTTTTGAAACGACGTCCGCAAGAACAAAAGCTATCGCGCTTTCAAGCACTATTTCCGCCGCGCATACTGCCGCGACGTCGCTGCGTTCTTTACTGGCAACGGCAGGTTTTTTAGTTATATAATCAACCGTTTCAAGTCCGTGCATAAGCGTAGGAATGGGTTTCATTGCGGCGCGCAGAACAATTTCTTCACCGTTGGACATACCGCCTTCTATTCCCCCAGCGTTATTCGTTGCGCGGCGGAAATTCCCGTCGTAATAAATTCGGTCGTGAACCCGACTCCCCGCCAAAGATGCGCATTCAAAGCCAAGTCCTATTTCAACGCCTTTTATTGCCTGCACGCTCATAGCCGCGCCGCACAAAACGGCGTCAAGTTTATCGGTATACTGCATACAGCTCCCGAAGCCGCTTTTTAAACCTTTTACGCGTATTTCTATTATTCCGCCCGCAGTATCGCCCTGTTTTTTTAAATCGTCTATCTTTCGCATTGCGCGGCTTTCCGTTTCGCCGTCAAGCATAAACAGCGGACTGTCCTTAGCGCTTTCAAGCTGTTCAAAGCCGTAACTGTTTTCGTCAGTTATCCCGCATACGCTTTTAACGTAGCCCGATATATGGACCCCGAGCTCACGCAAATACTGTTTTGCAATACCGCCCGCGGCAACGCGCACGGCGGTTTCTCTCGCGCTTGCGCGTTCCAAAACGTTGCGCGCGTCGGTCTGGTCGTACTTAATCATCCCCGTAAGATCGGCGTGACCGGGACGGACGCATGTAACCTGTTTTCTGCTCACGTCGCAGCCTTCGGGCGCCATATACTCTTTCCAGTTTTCGTAATCGGCGTTCACAATACTGAAACTCAACGGACTGCCGAGCGTAAGACGGTTCCTTACCCCGCTCAGAATTTCAATTCTGTCGCTCTCTATTTTTTGCCTGTCGCCCCTGCCGTATCCGCTTTGGCGGAGAGCAAGATTGCGGTTAATTTCTTCTATATCTATTTCGAGATTAGACGGCAACCCTTCGATAATGCCGACAAGCGCCTTCCCGTGCGATTCTCCCGCGGTAACAAGTTTCATATACTCTCCTAAACAACGGCGTAACCTTCCGCCGTAACTTCAATAGTTACGGTACCGGCTTCGTCCGTCCTGTAAATTTTTTCACAGCCGCTGCCGACAAGTTCGGTCAGCAATCCGTTTGAACTTTCTATATTGTTTGTTGAAATAACGGCGGTTTCGGGTTTTACCAAATCGTAAAAAGGCGTGTAAACAGAATTTTCACTTCCGTGGTTTGCAACTTTAAGGACTTTGCAATTTTCAAGCGTGACCTTATGCCCTTTAAAATCGAAATAGCCGTCGGCAGTTTTGTAATTTGCGCAAATAGATTTCAATACGGAGCCGGTCACATCGCTTGTAAACAGAAAACCCGTTCCCGCATACTCCAGCCAGATTACCGCAGACGCGTTGTTCCTTGCTTCAGCGGACTGTGGATTTTCAAGCAAGTCGTTGTATTCGCCCTTTTCATTAGTGATGACCGACGGCGATAAAAACGAAAAGAAATAGTCGTATTCTTCTCCCGCTTCGAATTTGCCGTACTGGCTTATAACAGAATTTATACCGCTCGCCTGTATACAAAAATTTTTATACTCATCCGTCGTATACACAAAGTCAAGCCCGGGCATATAAATTTTATTGATTTTTTTATATTTGATTATCTCAGCCAGACCGCCGCAATGTTCGGCGTTCACGTTTGTGCAAACAAGATAATCGATTATATCTATGTCGCATTTGTTCAGAACTTTTAATATTTTTGCTTCGTTGGTCATACTTCCGTTGCCGCCGTCAATCAGCATATTTTTACCGTCGGGAAGTTCTATGACCGTACAGTCGCCGTAACCCACGTCAATAAAATGCACGCGCATAACCCCTGCTTTCGCGCCTTTGTTTCTTACAACCATATAACTTGCAAGATATTTTACGGGAATAAAGAAATTTGTAATTATCAATGCAGCCGCTATCGCAACAGAAACGCAAGCGACCACAATTCCCCTTATTCTGTTTTTAGAAAGTTTTTTCTTTTCAGCCATTTCAATTCAACTTATAATTATACAAGTTTATTATACATTAATATAGTCGAATTGTAAACAAAAAACACAGACATTAATTAAAACCGAAACGCCGAAATACGGCTGGACTTTACAGCGCAAAAAAATACAACCGCCGCAATTGCAACGGTTGCATTTTCTGTGTGTGCCGCGTGAAATGTACCGTTTTCATAGTGGTGTCTCGTAAAAAGTCGTTTTTAAGGTGAAATATCAAATCGGCACATTTATATTAAAGTTAGTAGCTTAGTAATAAATTAAACTTATGAAATTAGATACGTTAATTAAACGGATAGGTTATATCAAAATAAAGACTAATTTATCAGCGATGAAACTATCCTTTGATAGGCAAGAATGCAGGCTAACTCAGAACATAATAAAAACCTTACAATTACATTTGAAAAATTGACAACCATACTTGAAACTTGTAACATCACAACAGAAAAATTTTTATTACAATAGAAGAATAAAAAAGAAATCCAAATAATCGAACTACTGAAAAAAGGCAAAGACGATGAAAAACAACAATTATAACTGTATTGTGAAAATAAAGAAGACAGTTAAAATTGACCTGTTTTTTTCTATCTAATATCTATTTCTGATTTTTTTATAATTGGGTCAAAACCATAGCTATTTAAGAAATTCTTTAATTCTTTTTCATTTTGTGTACACTTTGGACCTAAAATTATTTCTTTAAATATTTTTGTATAGTCATCACCAAGTAGTTTTAAATTAAATGACAAATAACTATTTATTCCATTTCGCATTATAGAATACTGTTTATCATTATTGGAAAGTTTTAATTCTTCTTTAATTTTTTTATTTCTTAAAATTAATCTTTGCTTTGTATCAGATAAATTTTTAGTATCTTTTAATAACTCTTCCATAAAATCACAGTAAGTAGGGTCGTGATACAACCTATATTCTTTTTCTATATTAAATTTAGGTTTTTTAAATATAACCCGTGCGGTACTATAATGAAAAATATAGTATAATCCATCAATTACAAATTCTTGAATAGGACATTTATAATCATAATTTTTCTTTTTTTTAACTAAATCTTTTATAAAATTTATTTTTTGCTGTTCTGTATATCTAACTCTATATAATTCAAACTTAAAGTCATATTTTTGCTCTAATAATTTCTGAATCAGATTTGCATCTATATTTATGGCGACACCTGCTCTATTATCACCATAACGCTCCCATTGACTTAAATTGTCTTTTGAAACAGTAAAAGAAATTCCATAAATATCACCTATGATTCTATTGTTTTTTTGAATATAAGATTCTCCGTGATATGGGTCTAACATTTCATTTTTTAAGTATTGATTATATTCTTCACAAGACAAGTATAACTCATTTGGGTCATTTGAATTTGATAAATTAGATAACCATAATGTTTGTGTAGATATAATTGAAAATAATGCTTGTAATGAAGTGTAGTGGTAAAGTTCTTCTTTCATAAAATTTTTGCCTTTGTTTCTCTTAAAACTAAATGCCTATCCAATCTTAAAGAAAGATAAAATAGGCATTTTTGGAGCTACTGGCCGGATTCGAACCGGCGACCTGCTGATTACGAATCAGCTGCTCTACCAGCTGAGCCACAGTAGCATTAATTATTAAGTTTTTACATTGATTTTTACAAGTTTTTTACACTTGTTTTTGAAAAGTAGTCCAAAGTAGCTATTTTTAAGCTCTGGGGTACGGTTTTAGCACATTTCTACTGGTTAAGTAAATAATTACGAATCAGCTGCTCTACCAGCTGAGCCATATTAGTGTCTTCTGACTATATAATTATAGCAGATAAATAATATTTTGCAAGCAATTTTAAGGCGACAAGAAAAAAATTTGAACAGCTTTACAACCTTTAAAGCCAAACATAAATACGGGAAACGGTAAATATCTTATAATATGTTAAAAGACAGGCGCAATTTGGTATTCATATCGGCGGTTTCCGCAGTGATTGCCATTACGGTAATTATTTGCGTATGCGCGTTTTCATTCAACGGCGGAAGCGTTAATTTTGAAACTTCCTATTATTTCGTATGCTACCGCTCGCCAGACAACGTTGTTTCGGCAGGTTCTATTTCAAGCGTAGTCTCAAGCTACGGCGGGGCGGGATATATTTTGGATTACGACGGAAATTATTACGTTACCGTATCCTGTTATTATAAAGAAAACGACGCCCAAGCGGTTTGCGAAAGTCTGAAAAAACGCGAACTCGAATGCACCGTCTTAACCGTAAAAACCAAAAACTATCCAGTTAAAAGCAGCTCGGCAAAGCGCAACGCAAAACTTTACACCGGGAATTTTAACACCCTTAACTCACTTTCACTGCTTGCTTACGAGTGCGCTAACGGTCTTGACACGGGGGATTACGACCAAAGCAAAGCAAAAGACGTTTTAGCCGCGATTAAAAGCGGTTTAAACGGACTTAAAAACAACAATAAAAATAACTGCTTTACGAACGCAATATGCGATTTGATTGACGAATGCGACGACGCCGGAAAGGGCTACATTCTTTCAAAAGATATGCGTTACCTGCAAATCGCAATAGCCGATAAAATAATTAACGCCGAATTAACCTGATAATATTGTAAAATTTGGAAAACTGCGCAAAATACGGATATGAACAGAAATTTTACCGCCTTTTGCGCGGCTATGTTTGCCGGCGCGCTGATTATCGCCTTTTGCGGCGTATTTTGGTTAAATAGCTCCACCTTTGCACTTGCAGACACTCCGAGTCCCGCACCCAAAACCGTTTATCTTACTTTCGACGACGGTCCCAGCAACAAAGTAACGCCCAAAATTTTGGACGTTTTAAAAGAAGAAAACGTAAAAGCCACGTTTTTTATTATTGGCAGACAGGCACAAAACAGAATGGATATTTTACAACGCGCCCACAATGAAGGGCATACGCTGGGAGTTCATTCATACTCGCACGAGTATAACAAAATTTACTCGTCCGCCAAAAGCCTGTTAAAAGATATCGCGGACTGCAACGAAATTATAAAATCCGTTACGGGAAGATACTCGGATATATATCGGTTCCCCGGCGGAAGTTACGGACTTTCAAACGCGCTTATATCGGCGGTTACGGCGCATGGATTGAGATACGTTGACTGGAACGCTTCTGTGCGGGACGCCGAATTTTACGACCCCACGCCACAACAGCTCTTTACCGCCGCAGTCGACACAGCGGCTAATTCCGAACGCGTAGTTTTACTTGCGCACGACTCCACGACCAAATCCGCAACTGTTGAAGCGTTGCCTGAAATCATACGCCACTTTAAAGCCAAGGGATACTTATTTAATGCATTTTAAAAGCCGCAGCTTGCTGCGGCTTATTTTTATTCAACACCGTATTTACTGCGGTATGCTTTCATTTTAGAAAGGTATTCCTTCCCGGGAATTGTTCCGTCTTCTATTGCGGAGATAATATCCGACATACTTACGATTGAATAAACTTTTACGCCGAATTCTTTATATGCTTCCTGCACGGCGGAAAGATTGCTTTCAAGCCCCTTTTCCATTCTGTCAACCGAAATGACCATACCTGCAATTTTAACGTCGGCAGCCTGATTTATTTTCGGCAACATCTCACGCAAGGCTTTGCCTGACGTCATAACGTCTTCAATCAAAATAACTCTTTCGCCGTCGCAAAGCTGTTTTCCGACAAAAAGCCCGCCTTCGCCGTGGTCCTTTACTTCCTTTCTGTCAAAGCAATAATTCAAGTCCCTCCCGAAATGGTTATGCAGAGAAATTGCCGTGGTAACGGCAAGCGGTATTCCTTTATATGCGGGACCTATAAGAGTATCAGCTTTAATTTCGTTATCTTCAATGCAGCGCGCGTAGTATTCGCCCAGTTTTGCAAGTTGCGCGCCCGATTTATAATTGCCCGTATTGATAAAATACGGCGCGACTCTTCCGCTCTTTAAAGTAAATTCTCCGAATTTCAGAACTCCGTTATCGACCATAAATTTAATAAATTGTTGTTTGTAAGTCATATTTTTACTCCTTTTTTATTGAGATATATCCATAAAGCGCCCTTTAACGCACCGCCCGCATAAAGCAGTACAGACGATATTATAAGAACTATAAACAAGTCCGGCACGAAAGCGCAAACCACCCAAAGCGGCATCGCCAAAAATATTATGGGGAAAAGCAGTATAAAAGTCGGTAAGACTGCGTGAAGAGCAACCAACGCCAAAATTTTAAGTCACCTTTTACTGCGCAACAGTTTTATATGCAATTTTAAAAGCGCAAACGGCAACACTGCTATGGCAATGATTATCAAATACAATAAATCATACAGAAAATGATACAAGGGAAATTGCCAACCGCCTATTTCGTCAGGTTGCATACCCAACAACATTAAGGTTACGCTCCAATCTATCGAGTCCATCATTCCCTGCGCAACAAGATAATCCTGACTGTTTATAAGCACCGCAACACCCAGGTTTCTTTCCGGCAGAACGTATATGCACGACATACCGGTTTCAACAAGCCCGCTGTGCCTTAACACGGGTTCCCCAAACGGTTCCTTTATGCGGTTCCAGCCCATACAATAACGGTACGGAATTTCGTCTTCAACGTCCACTCCGTTTGAGAACATTTGATTTACACTTTCCCCTGACACGATTGTATGATTTATATACGATTGAAGATACTTGCCTAAGTCGTTTGCGGACGAAGATAAATAGCCTGCGGGAACGGTTATCCAGTCGTATTCGTTTTTGGGGTATTACGGCTTTTTTGCCACGTTGAAACCGAAATAATTTTCGTAACCCTTAATAAGCCCGTTTTGTTCCGCCTTTTCTAATGATGCGGCGGATTTGGTCATACCGAGCGGTTTGAAAATATTCTGCTCGACATACTCTTCATAACTTTTTCCGCTGACGCTTTCGATTATTTTTCCGAGCAACGTATAATTTACGTTAGAATAAACGTGTTTGCCTTTGTTTTTGCCGGGTTTGTAATTTTTTAAAGTCTGATACGTTTCTATTCCGGCGCTATGATTTAAAAGCTGTAAAACGGTAATTTCATCGCCGTATCTTGCGCCTTTTAAATATGTTGAAATTTTTGCATTTAAATCAACCCGACCTTCTTCGCAGAGTTTCATAATGCATAGTGCCGTGAACGATTTGCTGACCGAACCGAGCAAAAACGGCGTTTGCGTATTCGGACAGTCGCCGTATGCATTATCAAAACGTACGCTTTCGCCGTCCACAATCACCACCGAAGCCGCAGGAATACGCGCAGCCTTAAATGCACGGCAAAGATATTCGTCAATTCGTCCGTAGACACCCGTATAACCCGAACTTTCGGTTCCGGCAGCGGCGGTTAGCGGCAACGAAAAACTTACAACCAGAAAAAGAGTAAGCAACAAACTTGTTATCAACTTTTTCATATTCAGCCGTTGAGTTTTAAAGTATTAACGATTTCGTTTACTCTTGAAATACCGTGCCTATCAAGCCAGACGTTCATTTCGTCTATTATGCGCGGCATCGCGTTCAAATCGGTAAAATTAGCCGTTCCTACCTGCACGGCGCAAGCGCCTGCCATCATAAATTCAATAGCGTCTGCGCCGCTTGTAATTCCGCCCATACCTATGACCGGAATTTCCACCGAGTGCGCCGCTTCGTAAACCATTCTCAGCGCTATCGGCTTTATTCCCGCGCCCGAAACGCCGCCCGTATTGTTTGCGATTATAGGTCTGCGTTTTTCAATATCTATCGCCATACCCGTAAGGGTGTTGATAAGCGAAATACAGTCCGCGCCGCCGCTTTGCGCCGCCTGCGCATTGACGGGAATACTTTCGACATTGGGTGAAAGTTTTACAATCAGCGGAGTTTTTGTCAAGCCGCTCTTTGAAACGCGGGTAACTTCCTTTATGCTTTCCGGCTTTATGCCGAAAGCCATTCCGCCTGCCTTTACGTTGGGGCAAGAAATATTCAATTCGACCATATCCACAAGCCCGTTCAGTTTTGCGCAGATTTCGCCGTATTCGTCAAGCGTTTTTCCTGCGACGTTAGCAATTATTGCAACGCCCTTGCTTTTTAAAAATCCGAGATCGTACTTTATAAAATGTTCGACGCCGGGGTTCTGCAAACCTACGGCGTTTAAAATAACGCTTCTGCCTTCCGCAATTCTCGGCACGGGATTGCCTTCGCGCGGCAGTAATGTCATACCTTTTGTGCTTACGCCGCCTATTTTTGAAATATCGTAAATTTCGTTGTATTCCCTGCCGAAACCGAAAGTTCCGCTTGCGGCAATTACGGGATTTTTTAATCTTACTCCGCAGATTTCAACCGACAAATCAGACATATCATTCTTCCTTTAAAAAGTAATTAAAGTTCTACTTTGTTTATATCGAACACCGGACCGTCTTTGCAGACGCGGGCGTTGCCGCCAGCGGTTGTTTTGCAAACGCAGACAAGACACGCGCCTATGCCGCAACCCATTCTCTCTTCCAGCGAAACAAAGCAGGGTATTTTATTTCCGCACTCTTCAAGTCTTTGTTTTAAAATTTTAAGCATAACTGGCGGACCGCATGCAATAATACAGTCGGGGTTTAACTCAGCCGCGTCCGCAAGATATGCCTGAACAGCGTTGCCCTTGCAACCGTAACTTCCGTCGTCAGTGGTTACCGTAAGACGCTTGCTTTTTTTAAGCTCGTCCAAAAGACAGACAGCCGCACTGTTGCGAAATCCAGCATATGTATAAAAGTCGATTGCGGGATTTGCGCGTATGGTTGCTATAAGCGGAAAAATCCCCACTCCGCCGCCCAATACCGCAACTTTTTTAAAACCGCTCAAATCAAACCCGTTGCCAAGCGGCAACAAAATTTCAAGCGTTTGACCTACCTTCATATCAGCGAGATTTTGCGTGCCTGAGCCCTTGACCTGATAGCACAACGTTATATCGTTGCCTTCGGCTTTCATAACGCCGAAAGGGCGGCGCAAAAGCTGCGAACTGTCGCCCGTGGATATATTGACGAACTGTCCACCCTTTACTTCCGTCTTTTGCGGAAGGGTTAGCGTAAGCTCGTAAATATTTTCAGCAATTAATTTATTCTCTTTTATAGTCGCCGTTAAATCTTTCATTATCTTCCCAATTTGCCTATTACGGTACTCAAATCTTTTTGCATATCCATACATGCGGCGCGGGCGGCGGCGGCGTAACCCATACCGCTATATGCGGCGTTTTTATATGCGCAGATTATTCCGCGTGAACTGTTTACGACTCCGCCAAGTCCCCTTTTATCAAAGCAGACTTTAAGCATTTGCGCGCTTCCGCCCTGCGCCCCGTAACCGGGTATAAGGAAGAAAGTGGTTTTAAGCAAATTTCTTAAATGCTCGGCTTCTTCGGGGTGCGTCGCGCCGACGACTGCGCCCACTTCTGAATATCCGTATTTACCTACAGTATCCGCGCCCCATTTTTCAACCAGTTTACCCATATGCTCATAGACATATTCGCCGCTTCCGAGTTTCAAATTCTGAAATTCGCCGCTCGAAGGATTCGAAGTTTTAACCAATACGAAAATGGATTTGTCGTGTTGCTTTATCTCTTTTACAAAAGGCTCTATACCGTCCGACCCGAGATATCCGTTTACCGTCAACATATCGGCTTTAAACGCATTCAAATTTTTACCGCCGACTTCGGTTGCGCCGAGATAGGCTTTTGCGTAACAGCTTGCCGTAGAACCTATATCGTTGCGCTTACAGTCGGCTATGACTATCAGTCCTTTATTTTTGGCGTAATTCACCGTGTCGTTAAAAGCCTTTACGCCGTATTCGCCGTACATTTCGTAATAGGCAATCTGCACTTTTACCGATGGTACGATATCGCAAACCGCGTCGATTATGTTTTTATTGAATTCGGTTATATGCTTTGCAACCCCTTCGAAATCGGTTACGTCATTTTTCATTTCATCGGGCAGATATCCGAAATCGGTGTCCAGCCCCACGCAGGTGGGGTTTTGCATTGCTATAATTTTCTCTATCAGCTTATCAACCATAAACCGCTCCTTAAATACTGTACTTAATATCTCCGTCTACAATAGTGCAGACAGTTTTACCCCAGACTTCAAAACCGTTGAAAGGGGTATTTTTTCCTTTTGAAATAAATTTGCCGCTGTCGATTTTATACTTTTTACCCAGATCCACCACGGTAATATCCGCGGGCGAGCCAACTTTAAGTTCGCCGCCTTCAAGGTCAAGAATTTGCGCGGGCGTTTTACTCATCTTCTGCACGAGTGTGCAAAGACCGATATGTCCCGCTTTAACAAGATAGGTATAGCTCAGCGCAAAACTTGTCTCTATTCCGCTTATGCCGAAAGCGGCAAGGTTGTACTCCACCTGCTTATCTTTCAGAGCGTGCGGCGCGTGGTCGGTGACTATGCAGTCTATCGTTCCGTCCTTTATTGCTTCGATAATCGCTTCCCTGTCCCTTTGTTCACGGACGGGGGGATTAACCTTTGTATTTGTGTCAAACCCTGTAATGACGTCGTCAGTCAGGATAAAGTAATGCGGGCAGGTTTCCGCCGTCACCTTTACCCCACGCTTTTTTGCGTTGCGGATAATTTCCACCCCACTGTAAGTTGAAACATGGCAGATATGCACGGGAACGTTTAAACTTTCCGCAAGAGCGATATCGCGCGCTATCATTATATCTTCGGCGGCGCGAAGGCTGCCTTTGAGCCCCGTAAGCGTTGAATTGTAACCTTCGTTCACAACCCCGCCGTCCACAAGGTTGATATCTTCGCAGTGGCAAAGACACTTTAAGTTGAAACCGCTTGCATACTCCATTGCAAGGCGCATTATATTAGAATTCATTACGGACTTTCCGTCGTCGCTTATCGCAACGGCGCCCGCTCTCTTCATTTTGCCGATATCAGCCATTGCCGCGCCGTTTTCGCCCCTTGTAATGGCGCCTATCGGATTGATTTTACAGAGATTAACTTCGCGCTGTCTGTTCTTTATATAGTTGACCACTACGGCGTTATCGCAGACGGGGTCTGTATTGGGCATACAGCAAACCTGAGTAAATCCGCCCGCGACGGCGGCTTTCGAACAGCTTTCGATATCTTCCTTGCCTTCGAATCCCGGTTCGCGCAAATGAACGTGGATGTCTATCAAGCCGGGCAATACGTGTTTTCCGACAGCGTCCAACGTTTTGCAATCGGCTGTAATGTTTTCCGCTATTTTTGAAATTTTGCCGTCCTCAATTAAAATATCGGCTTTCTTCTCACCGTCGCCAAGAGCAAGCGTACCGTTTTTTATAAGTAATTTCATAAATTTTTCTCCCTGTATTCGGCAAGCAGTTTTAATAACGCCATTCTTACGGCAACGCCGCAAGTGACCTGTTCTTCTATCACGCTTGTTTCGCCGTCAATCAGCGTAGGCGTAAGTTCTACGCCCCTGTTTACCGGACCGGGGTGCAGAATAACCGCGTCCTTTTTTGCGTACTTCAAAAGATTGTCCTTTACGCCGTAAAACGCGCTGTACTCGGAAAGGGACGGAAACAGTCCGCCGTTCTGCCTTTCAAGCTGTATTCTCAGTCCCATTACGCCGTCCGCGCCTTCAATGGCTTCTTCACGGGATTTTGCAACTTTTGCGCCCAGTTTTGATATTTCTTTGGGCAGAAGAGTTTCGGGAGCGTACATATAAACTTCCGCTCCCAGTTTCGTAAGCCCGAAAAGATTGCTTTTTGCAACTCTGCTGTGCTTAATGTCGCCCAGAATCGCCACTTTAAGCCCCTTGATTTTACCGAATTTTCTCTTTAACGAAAGCATGTCAAGAAGGGCTTGCGTGGGGTGTTCGTTCATTCCGTCGCCGCCGTTTAAAACGCTTGCTTTTACGTTTTGCGCAAGCAGACGGGGCGCGCCCGCCATGGGGTGTCGAATCGCAATAAAATCAATCTTCATTGCGTCAAGCGTCTTGCCCGTATCTATCAGCGTTTCGCCTTTCTGAACCGAACTTGACGCCGCGGAAATATTTACGACGTTTGCGCCGAGATACTTGCCCGCAAGTTCAAAAGAAACGCGCGTACGCGTGCTGTTTTCGTAAAACAAGGTGATAAGCGACTTCCCCGCAAGCAGGTTTGACTTCTTATCTTTGCCGTCGAGAAAATCCCGCATTTTATCCGCGGTTTCCAAAATTTCGCAAATCTCTTCAGCGCTGCAACCATACAGCCCGAGCAAATCTTTTTTAGCCAGCATATTTATCCTCGCGTAAATTATTTATTACAGAAAAAAAGCGGTAAAGACAGAATTCTGAAAGGTCTGCGCCCTTCAATATCCGCCTTTTCCGCTTAAAGAATACCGTGATTCTTTCAGAATTTCAAAATTATATATTTCAGTCAATTTCCGTTGCATTCCGTAACCGTTTAACATTTTGAAAAATTATATCACAACAATTAATCAATGTAAAGCGCAAAACCGCCTTTTTATAAAATTCTTTGCAAGGTAAAATTCACCTTGTCGCAGGAAGTCAAAAGATATTCTATTCCGCTTTTTACCGTCCGCAAGGGGAAATACGCTTCACCGTGAATGTGCCCGAAAATTACTTTATCGGCTTTATTCTGTTCGAAAAGCCCGGTAAAAAGAGTATCGGGCGACTTTAAACTGAACGGCGGGTAATGAACCATAACAAGCAGTTTATCGCCGCTCTCCCTGACTTTTTCAACCTGCCCGAAACACAGCTTAAACCGCTCCGCTTCGCGCATATACAGTTTTTCGTCGTGGTCGGTATAATCGCTGCTGCCGGGACATGTCCAGCCGCGGGAACCGCATATCACCACGCCGTCGAACCTGATGCAGTCGTTCTGCAAAAAATAAAAAGTACCGTCGGGCGCGCCGTCCCGCAATTTCGTAATGCCGTTCCACCAATAGTCGTGGTTGCCGCGGATAAACACTTTTTTGCCTTTCAGACTTTTTAATGTGCGCAAATCGTACAGTCCTTCTTCGAGAACAGTACCCCAGCTTGTATCGCCGCAAATTAAAACCGCGTCTTCGTCCGAAACCTTTTCGTTCCAGTCCGCTTTAATTTTTTCAAAGTGATTTTCCCACCCCGCGCCGAACACGTTCATAGGCTTGTCACACATTCCCGAAAGGTGTAAATCGCTTATTGAAAATATTTTCATAAGTATATGTTATCACTTTTTAAAACTTTAATAAAGCGTTTTTACGCGCAAAGTTTAAAGCCGAAAACCACTATTTTATATGTTTTTTTGCTGTTTATGTCTGGCATAGTACTGTTTTAACGGTTAAAAAGCGACAAAAACGGCAGAGCCGAATAGACTCCGCCGTGCGTTTTACTTTAAATTACTGCCTTGAACAGGTCTTGCCCTGCGGATACAGGGGAAGCTCGAAGAAGCCCGTGCAGACTTCGTGCGAGTATTCCTGTGCGGGCGGTATTGCACAGTAGCCGTAGCTGGGCACGAGAATTTCAACGTCGATAGCGACCTTTAAAATTACCGTAATGCAAGCGTTAACGCTGAACGTGTTAGTTTCGGAATTAAACGTTCCTTCCGCGCAAACCGCACTTACTTCGCTGGTGACCTTATAGGGCATAATCGAAGGTGCGGGAACGAACAAGAGAACGTCCTGCGATACGCTTACGGTTGCCTGAGCCACGCCTTCTACCCCGTTCGCATCGGTATAAAGCACTTCTACGGGAATACCTACCGTAGCCTGAACTCTCGCACAGCCGGGCTTATCGGCAAGCCTTTCGATATTGAGACCGGTTATTGCGCCCGTAGACGATGTCGACCTTGCGCTTATAAAAGTCAAGGGGTATGTAGGATTTGAAGGAACCTGATCGGTGAGCGTTAAGGTATAATTTTCTATCTGAATCTGCTTTATGCAGGCGTCGAAAATCTTTTGTGCCTGTATGCACACCTTTTCACACATTCCCGTCAGTGGATTGCCGCTTATTGTGCCGGGACATTTATCCGATTGAAAATTGGAAAAAAATGACATTTTGACCTCCGTTGGTTTTTATATTACATTATATGCCACGCGGGTTTTTACACGGCACAAATAATTTACAGGTTGGATAAACGGGTTTAAAACCGTTTGTTTTTTTCAGCTCTTCTTCGTCTGCCCCGAATTTTAAGGCAATCGTGCCGTAGGTGTCGCCCACCTGCGCCGCGTAACGCTGAAAATTCCCTGGCGCCACTTCTATAATTCTGCCTGCAAACACGGCGCCGCCGACGGGGGTTTTAAGCTCGCTTTCCAGCTCTTCGGCGCTCTGCCCCCGTTTAACCCTGAAATATTTGCTTTTGTCCGTAACGAGCGTAAACATTTGATATATTATACGTATTAAAAGGATAAAATGTTCATAATCGCCCGATAAAATTTGTAGAATAATGTTGATGAAACAAAACATTTACAAATCTGCGGCTATGGTCACAGTATTTTCCACAATAGAAAAGACTTTAAGTTTTTTTTACAGAATAGTTTTATCGCGTATTATCGGCGCGGAAGGGTTGGGTATTTACCAGATTTGCCTTTCGGTTTTCGCCGTATTTTTAACGGTTGCGTCAAGCGGCGTACCCGTCACGGTTTCACGTCTTATAGCAAAAAGCAACGCGACGGGCGACGTAAAAGGCAACCACGCCGCCGTGACTGCGGGGGTTGTAGCCACGCTTATGGTGACCGTCCCGCTTGCTATTTTGCTGTTCTTCGGCAAAAGTCTGTTCGGGTTCCTGTTTTCGGACGACAGAAGCACAGACATTTTTTTAATTCTTTTGCCCGGACTGATACTGACTTCAATCTACGCGGTAATGCGCGGCTCGTTCTGGGGCAATAAACAGTTTTTGCCTTACAGTATAATAGAGCTTCTGGAAGACGCAGTAATGGTAATTTTAGGCTGCGTGCTTGTTTACGGCGTTGCCGACCCTATGCTTGGCGCGCAACGCGCAACGATTGCCGTACTTATTTCTTATGTATTCTCGTTCATCGTCTCGCTGTTCTGGTACTTTAAAAAGGGCGGAAGATTCGTAAACCCCAAAAAACAACTGAAACCCCTGTTTTCATCTTCACTGCCCATTACGGCTATGCGCACGTCCACTTCCGTTCTGAACTCAGCAGTCGCAGTACTTCTTCCCATGCTGCTTATGAAAGTTTACGGTCTGAACAACTCTGAAGCGATAAGCCTTTACGGTATAGCCATTGGAATGAGCGTGCCTATACTGTTTATGCCTTCTTCGCTGATAGGCTCTATTTCGGTTGTAGTTGCGCCCGAACTTTCCGAAAACTTTTATAAAAACAAGACAGAACTTGTTAAATTCGACATAGAAAAGTCGGTAAAAGCAGCGATTTTTATTGCGACAATACTTATACCCATACTGTTCGTACTGGGCGACGAAATCGGCACGTTTATTTACGCAAACGACCTGAGCGGCGAAATCGTACAAAACTGCTCGTTCATTCTGTTGCCCATGTGCATTGCAATGATTACGACAACCATTTTGAACTCGTTAAATTGCGAAAAACGCACGCTTATTTACTATATGATCGGAGCGGCGGCTATGCTTTTAAGCATTGTTACGCTGACCAAATTCGTAGGAGTGTATTCCTACCTTATCGGCATGGCGCTGAGCTTTATAATTTCGGCAGTGCTGAATCTCAGACTTTTAAAAAAGAAATGCCCGGACATAAAATTTATGAAATATGCGCTGAAATCTTTGGCGGTAGTTATGCTTACCTGCACTTTCGGCACGCTTTTAGACGGAATAGTAAGCCGATATGTTTCGGCTTTCTGGCAGATTGTAATTTGCGTTCCCGCCTGCCTTCTGTTTACCGCCGCATTCTTGTACTGCCTTAAAATGTTCACTTTCAGACCCGTTAAAAAACTTATTTCGCGAAGCTGACGCGCGTATCCAACAATAATTTCACAGCTAAAAATACTAAAAACGCACCGAAAAGTTTTTTCAGCACTTCGGACGGAAGCAACGCGGCGACAAAGCCCGCGGCGACGGACAACACCAACGCGGGAATTACCAGAGTTAAAAGCCCTTCCGTTTTCAAAAGCCCGTTGTCCTTATGAATTTTTAAAGTGAACGCCGCCATCGGCAAAAACGCAATGAGATTGGTAGCCTGCGCAACGTGCTGCTCAACACCGAGAAGAACGGTCAATGCGGGAATTAAAATTGTGCCGCCGCCCATTCCCATTCCGCCCAATACGCCGGAAAAAAACCCCGCAACCATAAAAAGAATAAAACTCACGGCAAAATCATCCTTACGCCAGCAACAAACATCAGGGCTATAAAAATATAATTCAAAATCCCCTTAGGGCATTTTGTAAGCGCCAGAGCGCCCGCAAGTCCGCCGGCAACCGAGCCGATACTTGCGGGTATTATTACGTCCGTCGCGGCGTAACCGTTGATTATATAAGTAACGGCGCTTGCGGCGCAGACCGGCGCTATAATAAATATTGCTGTTGCGTGCGCCTGCTTATCGTCATAACCAAGCATTTTGCGCAACAACGGCACGGCAACCATTCCGCCGCCACCGCCGAACAAACCGTTTATTGCACCCGTAAACACCCCCGCCAAGGCGCGTTTGAAAAATTTACCTTTACCGAACATATCTCTACCGTTATCTTAGTATAGGCAAAACGGTAAAAATAATAAAATTTTTTGTATGTTTAAGCGTTATTTGCTTGATTAAAATCACCGATTATATTAAAATAATATGGTACGATTATTTATTAAGGATAATGCAAATTATGGCAAATCATTACTCAAAGAAACGCAGACTGAAATACCTGTTGGTTGCGCTTACCTGCACCGCTACTTTCGCCCTTTCGGGCATTGCGGCGGCGTGCAATGATCCGACCGATGACAAAGAAGACGATAAAACCACGTCCGTTGAAGATACCCAGCTTCTTAAAAACGGTAACTTTGAATTTTTTACCGAACCTAAGGACGAAAAAGCCGTTTATCTTATCAACTCGCCCAGCAACTGGTCGAGCGGCGGCTCGTCATACACCAAGTCGGGTATAATCAACACGTCGGACAAGGGTTGGGAAAAACTTACGGACGAAACCCTTAAAGACGCCCTTATTTATAACAACAGCCTGAAAACGGGCACGGACGAGTACAAGGAAAATTATATCGACTATAACGGTATGCACTGGTACGATATTCCCTATGCCGACACTTACGCCGCGATACAGGACAACGATAAAAAAGACGAAGATAAGGACGACACGGAAACCGACCCTTATAAACTTATAGAAAATCCCGGCACGCACTACGACGTGCGCGAGAAAGACGGCAAATTGGTTTGCACGGTCGGGGACGAAGAAGTTCCCGTTTACGTTGACGAAGACGGCGACTACTTCCTGGACGAGCAGTTCAAGCAACCCATTTCGCACGTGCTTATGTTGCACAACTACGCGACCAACCACAACGGCAATAAACAGTACTACTCTTCCGTAAGCGTAGATTTACCCGCAAACACTGCGGCGGAAATTTCCGTTTGGGTTAAAACCGCTTATCTTACCGCGCAGGGCGGAGTTGAAGTTTCGCAGGACAGGGGCGCGTATATCGGAGTTACGCATACGGTAGGCTCCACTTCTCTGGGCGACCTTAAAATCACCGACATTAACACCGAAAAACTTATTAAAGAAGAAAAAACCGCAGGCGTAAACGGCTGGGTTAAATATACCGTTTACGTAAACGCGTGCGACTTTTCTTCCACCACCGTTACCCTTAAAATGGGGTTCGGCGATAAGTACAGCGTAGACGGATATGCTTTCTTCGACGACGTAGAAGTTACCAAATACGCCGACCTTAGCGACGAAGAATGCAGTTATAACGATAATAAAACCGAAATAGAAACAAACAAAGCCAAATGTCTGCTTTCAAGCGACGAGAGCGAAAAAGTATTCCAAGCCGACAGCTACGTGCGCAACGACGGCACCGTTAGAGACGACCGTTATTCAAAAGCGTTCCACTACCTTCTGGACCTTGCTTCGGAAGAAGAATACAAACCCGTCGCTTTCAACAATCTGAAAGCAGGTCTTACCGTTGACAAAGACAACTATGTTTCAGCCGATAAATACGGCGATAAGTTTGTTGGCTTTACCGCAGGCGCAAGCATAGGCGACGCAAAACTTCCTAAAGATTTCCCTTCGCTTACAACTTCGTCAGACCTGCTTGCCCACTTTAAAGCGGGAACAAACCTTAACGTACCCGACTTCGAATACAACGGAATGTTGAACGAAGCGCTTAAAAATATAACTTCGCTTCCCAAAGCGTCACAGGACGGCGACGTATTCGTAATTCTTTCCGCTTACGGCGCGGCTTACGAAATTTCGTTTGAAATGGAAATTGCCAAAGACGAGCGCAAAATAGTTTCGTTCTGGGTTAAGACTTCGGATTTGAAGAGTTATACCGCGGCTACGGTAACAGTCACCGACAAGGGCAATGAAGATACAACGGGCTCTTTTACGGTTGACACCACCGATTTAAAGACCGAAATAGGCGACGAAAAAGATATCTACGACGGCTGGGTTCAGTGCTTCCTGTTCATTGAAAACGAACTCGACTCGGAAAAAACCGTTAACGTTGATATCAACTTCGGAAACACCACCATTAAAGACACCAACGTAAACAGTTACAAAGCCGGCTGGCTTGCAGTTGCAAATATGCAGACTCTTTCCGTCAGCGAAGAAATTTTCGGCTATACAAGCAGCGGCGACCACACCGCTTCTTTGAAACTCACAAAAGAAGACGAGAAAAAGACTTCGGAGTTCGATTCGGTTTACGGCGCGCAGGCGAACGATATAAAGACCGGTATTGCAAATCCTTCAACTTACACGGGCGCGAACGGCGGAAGCTCTTATATAGTAAACAACGGTAGCCTTACCCCCCCTTACGACGATAAAAACACCAACAAAAACGCCGGTCTTATAAACAAAGAATACTTCAAAAATTACAGCGGCGACTGGTACGACTCGCTTCTCTCTGCATTCAACGCAAGTTCTTTGGACGCAACGGTTGCTTGGGATAAGATATTCGGCTCTTCTTCAACACAACCCCTTATTATCGTCAATACTCTGAGACAGCACTACGTCCTTACCAAAGAAGCGACGGCGGAAACGTACGAAAATTATTATATTTACGACGAAAAGACAAACGGCTACGTTACCGCTAAAGATACCGAGTATGACGAAAACACAAAATACTATGCGCTTAAAGACATACTCAACTACGGCTTTATCGGCGAAAGCGCTTCGCTTTCGGAAAACAGTTATACAACCGTCAGCGTAAGAGTCAAAGTTTCCAAAAACGCAGTTGCTTATATCTATCTTGTAGACAGCGGTTCTGAAACCAAAGACGTACTTTCGTTCAGCGCTCCCGGTTACACCTTCTACTATGACGACGAAGGTAATGTTCTTGACGAAGAATTTGACGCCGAATGGGACAGACCCGAACACAAGAGCCACATAGTTTACACACTGCGCGACGACGGTCTTTACGAAAAAGACGGTGTTCTGTACGCGAATATATGGAACTATAACAAGGTTTACAAAAACGAACAGCAGACCTACTACACTTACGACGGTAAACTTGTAAGCTACGAAGACGTAGTTAACGGCGAAACTTATTATAAAGACGCAAACCATCAGACCGTTGCCGACCACGTGCTCGTTACGAAAGACGGCGAAGCAACCGTTTACGAATGCAAAGACGGCGAATACTATTATATAGTTAAAAGCGTTGCTAAAAACAAGGTTACTACCTTTGACGTAAGTATTGCAAGATACGACTACACCGACCGTTCGGAAGATTATATGGTCGTAATAGACGGCAACGACGCAAGCGTGGCGGACCAATGGATTACCGTAAACTTTGTAATCAGCGCAGGCAGTGAAAGCAAGAACTACCGCCTTGAACTCTGGAGCGGCGAACGCGAAAAAGCACAGACCGAAGGCAATAACGCAGGCGGCGCGGTACTGTTCGATTACAGCTATTACAGCATTTCAGACAGCACGATAGTAGACAAATACGAAAACGATATTATCGAAGCATATCAGGAAATTCTTGAAAAGAATAACCTTTTGGAAAATATCGCAACGTCTGAAGAAAATATCAACTATTACAAAAACCTTGTGGACGGATATATCAAGGACGGCAAAATTGCGGCTAGCGCTCTTGACGCTTATCCCATTCTGAAAGACTATACCGCCTACTACTACACTTTCAGCTTGTACGACTCGGCAAACTATGTTCCTTTCAATGCAGACATTGCCGAAGATAACCAGACCGGTTACGATTACACCGCAAGCAAGTATTCGGAAACGCTTGCCTACCTTAAAATAAAGGACGGCAACAACCGCATAATTTTCACCGATTATTCCACTATCGACCAGTCGTTTAAAATCGACACCGACGAAGACGAAACCGACGACGACAAGGAAGAAAGCGACGATACTTCAATCTGGCTGCTTGTTTCTTCAATCCTGCTTGTTGTTGCGCTTCTGTTCACCATTCTTTCAATTCTTATAAGAGATATGGTCAAGAAGTCCAAACGCAGCAAGACTATGGGTCAGAACAATTATAATCCGAACAAGCGCAACCGCTATTTCAGAAAATCAACTCCCGAAGCGGCAAACGAACCTGCCGACGAAGAAGCCACTGACGAAAGCCAACCCGAAGTTGAAAACCCTGACAGCGCGGAACCCGCCGAACAAGTCGACGACGTTGAACCGCAACCCGAAGTAACGGACGACGTTCAGCCCGAAGGCGAAAACGGCGAACAGGTTGAAAGCGATACGGAAAAATCCGAAAGCGAACAGTAAAAAAACCTATGCGGTTACCGTAGTTTCCATAGAAAATTATGGAGACGCCGCAGATGAAAGAAAATTAGGCGTGGCGTGATGCTGCGCCTGATTTTTATATTTTTATTATGCGGGCGAACCGGGCTACTTGTAGCCTATCAAGATAAGAAGAGTTTATTATTCCACTGCATTCAATAGTTTGTCTTCTTCCACTTTATATGATATAATCAATCTAAAATAAACAGTAATTTAACGGAGAAAACCATTATGTTATCAATTTGTGGAGTCGAATGCTGTAACGGATGCAACAGAAAGAAAGATTGTGGCGGTTGTATTAAAACGGACGGGCACCCTTTGGGGGGAACTTGCATTGCGGCAGAATGTATCAAACAGAGCGGCTTTGAAACATTTAATAAAATGAAAAAGACTTTGATAGACGAATTCAATGCTCTTGGCATTCAAGGTTTACAGGTTAACGACCTTAATTTGCTAAATGGATTTTTCATAAATCTGGAATACAGTTTGCCAAACGGACAATCTGTAAAATTACTGGATGACCGTAGTGTTTATTTTGGAAATCAAATTGAAATCCCCTGTAAAGACCGATACTATGGCATTGCCGCAGATGATAAGTATTTGCTCGTATGCGAATATGGATGCAATGGTAAAGAGCCGCAGATAGTTGCGTATATAAGAAGATAAATTTCAATTTGACTTTCTAAAAAATGTGAATAAAAGCTCTCGAACAAAATGTTCGAGAGCTTTCTGTCATTATTGAAAGTGCAACATTTCTTTAAATCCCATAGAAAGTGCGCTTATCCGCATAGGATTTTTTATATTCTTAAACCTTTTGGCAAATGATTTTTTGCAATCCCGCCCGTCGCCTTGCACCAACCCAAAGGGAACGATTTAAAAGCCGCCACATACCACCCCTTTAAATTCGCGGCGCATTCAAAAGTCTGTCCGCGCAGGTATTTGAGAGCGGTTTGTTCGTCAAGTTCAATAAAACGCGCTTCACCGTTTTTAAGACACATAGCAAGCGAATGCGAAGGATTGAACCTGCCGTTTACAAATTCGCCGAGCCGAACGCCCGCCCGCAAAGTTTGCACGGGAGTTTCTGGCATTTCGCACGGCAACGAATACAGACCTTCGCCAACCGCATACAGATTGCCGAACTCAATACCCAGCGCACTGCTTTCCCATTCTCTGTACAGGGAAACAAGTTTTTTGTCTTTTACCACGGGTAAAAGTCGCGGCAAATCCCCGCTAACCGTTCCGTCTTTTTCGAAAACAGCATAAAAATGTCCTTCCCCACGCACTTCATGCGGCAGAAGTTTTTGCATTTCCAAAAGGCGGCAATCATTGTGTCCTGATAAAAATGCTTCCGCCTGAAGCTCGTCTTCTTCGGGCGAAAATGTGCAGGTTGAATATACAAGTCTTCCGCCGCCTTTCAGCATTTTGTATGCACTGTTTAAAATATCTCTTTGCCGCGCCGCGCAATTACGCACGTTTTCGGTACTCCATTCGGGAATAGCCGCGTCTTCCTTTTTAAACATTCCTTCACCGGAACAGGGTGCGTCCACAAGAATTTTATCAAAATACCGCTCAAAACTTTCGGCAAGAACATTTGGCTTGGCACAGGTTACAACCGCGTTTTTAACGCCCAGTCTCTCTACGTTGGAACAAAGAATTTTTGCGCGTGAAAAATTTATTTCGTTTAAATAAATAATGCCGGTGCCGTCAAGATACTGCGCAAGCTGTGTTCCTTTTCCTCCTGGAGCCGAACACAAATCGAGCACGCGCTCGCCGCGTTTAACTCCGAGTTTTGGCGCCGCTACGGTTGCGGAAGGTTCCTGCACGTAATAAAGCCCCGCCGCATGCAACACGGTTTTTCCGGGGCTTGCGCTGTCAACGTAAAACGCCGAACTTTCCCAAGGGACGGGTTCAAGCCCGAATGGCGAAATTTTTTTAAAACCGTCTACCGAAATTTTAAGAGTATTTACGCGTATGCCTTTTTCAGGCGGCTGGGAATAACTTTTTAAAAAACCGTCAAAGTCGGACACCTGCCCTTTCATTCTGAGTAAAAATTCTTCGGGAAGGTCAGCCATTCAAAAGCTCCTTTAACCCTTCTACGTCAAGTACGGTAATTCCGTTCTGCTTTTGGGCATTCTGCAACCGCGACGAACCGTCGCCGTTAAAAGACACGTAAAAATTGCATTTTGTTACGTGAAACGAATAGTTTCCGCCGCTTTTAAAAATTAAATCCGCCAAACTTTCGGCAAGTTGTAAATCATCTTCAATTTCACGGGCAAAAGTAAAAGTTTTGCCCGCAAATTTTCCGCCGGCGCTGGGGCGTTTCCTTGATACGTAATTTGCAAATCTGGTGCGCGTTTTTGCGCGCTGTCTCTTTAATTCGTTAATTTTAGCATGATGCGCCTTAAACCCGTGTGAATTTGGCGAATAAATCTGATAATTTTTTATTCTGCCTTCGCTTATGTGCAGTTGATTTATCAGTTCTCTGTAAGTGCAATCCTTTGCCTTGCACATAGCTTCAACTATGCGCATAGTTGCGTACGCGTCGTCTGCGGCGCGGTGCGGAACAAAGTCAACGCATAAATCCTTTGCAATATGCTCTAACCCGAACTGGTGCGAATAATCCGAGATATAGGTCATATATATAAGCTGGCTGTCGGAAAAAGAAAAATCAAACGACGGCAAGCGGAACCTTTTAGTTTCAAGGTTCAGATATTTCACGTCATTCATTGTGGCGTGACCAAAAACAATATTTTCTTTATTTTCTAAAAGTTCTTTGATATAAGGGTAAACTTTCGGGAAAACGGGATATTTTTTAAATTCCTCGTAGGAATACGGTAAAACTATGCCTTTATCACCCTTTCGGTCCGTCAAATGAAACTCGCCGCGGGGGTTGATTAAAATATCCTCTTTTTTAAGGATATTAAAGTTTTCGTCACAGACAACGTATCCGAACACGCATATTTTGGCAACCGTCTTTCTTACGCTTGCACACTCTATATCAAAAAATACAAGGCTCATAATTCTTTCGGATACATTATATCATTTTACGACGGAAATATCAACCTATCGACAAACGCCCTTGACAAATATATGCGTTTATAATATAATTTTTATATGAAAAAATTGCTGACAATTGTCGTATGCGGCCAGTCTGACAGTGAACGCAGCGATACTATTTACGACGGAGCAGAGCTGGTTTACGCCGACGGAAATCTGACGAACGCCGTAAAACAGGCTAAAGGCAAATATATAATCATCGAAAACCGCACGTTTTTATTTAAGGACGTACAGTTTTTTTTAGACGCGCTTGAAACGGCGACGCAGGATATTGTACGATTCAACGGCGGTAATGCATATAAAAATTCGCTTTTTAAAGGCGTTGCCGACAGCGAAAACTGTTTTGCCTACTGTACTTGCGCCACATTTAACGCAAAGACCGTCGCTTACTTAGAGTATGCGCCATTCACATTATCTGCCGCGTTGTGGGATTACGATTCAGACGAAAGCGGACTTTTGCGCGTTTGCGGTGAATTTAAACGCGTTAAAGCTAAACTTTCAAAGGAAGTTTACTCTTTTGCGTTCGGTTTGATTTGCGAAAAACTGATTGACTTTTATATGCGCTCGCTGATTGCCATACGGGAAAAGTCGGTAACGCCAGACAGACTTGCGGAATTTGACAAATGCCTGAAAGACGAAATTGTCTTGTACCTTGCTCTGGACAAGCGTTTCGATAACGGCGCGCTTCAGAAAATACGCAAAAAGGGCTTTAAAATTTCCGCGCTGACTTGCCGGCGGTACAGAAAATTGCTTAAAAAAAGGGACGCGTGAAACGCACTTCCCGCATTGAATTAAAAAACTAAAATTTCAAGAGTTGCACTTTCAAGCGACGATAAAAAGCTCTCGGACAAAATTGTTCGGGAGCTTTTAACTACGCATAATTAGAAAAATAAATTGAAATTTATCTTGATTGTCTATTTTTGTAGCTGATAGTTATATGTCCTATTCCAAAAATTATAGAAAAGATTATAAGCGGAATAGATAAAAGCATAATTCCACTAAATAGGAATAGTAGTGTGGGCACTATGGAAAGCCACAGCAATTTTGTAGCACTCTGCCCGTTGCGGAATATTATCCAACCTAATATGTACAAAGCAAGCAACGTTCCGTTTACAATCAAATACGCTATTAAACCACTATCAAACCAAAAATTGAAATAGGTGTACGGAACGTTAAAAACCATAAACAACATACAACCGTAACGCCCGATTTGCTCTAACGCAATCATTGCTTTATTGTTATATCTGTTTGCAAAAGAGCCTTTGTCAACTATTGCGATGATTAAATTCGGTATTAAGATAATTGCAACCGCAATCAGTCCGTAGTAATTAAACCAACTCATATTGCCTCTAAATTACTGTTTATTGTACAGCAAATATATCATATTGATAATGAAAAAGCAAGCAACAGCTATGCGTAGCTCACTACATTTATTGTTCGCTCTGAGCGGTTTTTCGTCCACACAAAAAATAATAAAAGCAAAAAGGCGCGGCTTCACGCCACGCCTGATTCTATTTTTTTACTTACCAAAATTCCATATAGGAACTACGGTAACCCGCGTCCTTTTATTTTACTTTTTAACAGGAACCAGTTTTTCCTTACCGCCCATATAGGGACGAAGTACTTCCGGAATAAACACGCTTCCGTCAGCTTGCAGATGGTTTTCAAGGAATGCTATCAGCATTCTGGGCGGAGCAACAACAGTATTGTTAAGCGTATGCGCAAACTCATTTTTACCCGTCTTGGAATTTTTATATCTTATACCCAATCTTCTTGCCTGTGCGTCCGTAAGGTTTGAGCAGCTTCCCACTTCGAAATATTTTTTCTGGCGGGGGCTCCACGCTTCTATATCGCAGCTCTTGTATTTAAGGTCTGCCAAATCGCCCGAACAGCAAATAAGCTGCCTTACGGGAATTTGCATTGATACGAAAAGTTCTACTGTGTAATTCCATAGTTTTTCATACCAGCCGTCACTTTCTTCGGGCTTACAGATTACAATCATTTCCTGCTTTTCAAACTGGTGTATACGGTAAATGCCGCGCTCTTCCAGACCGTGGGCGCCTTTTTCCTTACGGAAGCAGGGCGAATATGAAGTAAGCGTTTTAGGAAGCGACTGCTCGGGCAGGATTTCACCCATAAACGAGCCAATCATAGAATGTTCGGACGTACCTATGAGATACAAATCTTCCCCTTCGATTTTGTACATCATTCCGTCCATTTCTTCAAACGACATAACGCCAGAAACCACCGCGCTCCTTATCATATAAGGCGGTATACAGTAAGTAAAGCCTTTATCAATCATAAAGTCGCGTGCATACGCAAGCACTGCAGAATGAAGCCTTGCAACGTCGCCGATAAGATAATAAAAACCGTTTCCGCTGGTGCGGCGCGCGGCGTCCAGATCTATGCCGCCGAGACTTTCAAGAATATCGAGATGATAAGGCACGTCAAAGGGCTTTTCCTTTGCTTCGAGATAAACCTTGCCCTGAACGTTTTCGCTGTCGTCTTTGCCTACGGGAACGTCGTCCGCGATAATATTGGGAATAGCCATCATATCGGTTTTGAGCTTTAATTCGATTTGTTCGCTCTCCTGCTCTATCTGCGCTATTCTGTCGTTATTTTCTTTGGAAAGGCGCTTTGCTTCTTCCGCCTCTTCTTTTTTACCTTCGCGCATAAGCGCGCCTATATTTTTTGCAAGAACGTTGCGCTGTGCGCGGCGTTCGTCTCCTTCCTGTTGAAGAGCGCGTTTTTTTGCGTCGAGTTCGATAACTTCGTCAACAAGCGGAAGTTTTTTATCCTGAAACTTTTTTCTGATGTTTGCTTTTACAAGTTCGGGATTAGACCTTATAAGGCTGATGTCTATCATATAAGTTTATTCCTCCGAAAGAACAACTCAATTATACTTCAAAATATCTGCAATTGCAATTATTTAGCCGTTAATATCTTGAAAAAATAAAACCGCTATGCTATAATATTGGTGTAAAAATTTCTTTAAAAATTTGTTAGAAAGATTATGAGTAAAATTTATTATAAAGTAAACGACAAAAAGGAAGAAAAGCCGAAAAAACCTGCTGCGGATACGGAGAACAAACTGTTCGACACAAAAGATACGCAGGAATCGGAAAAGCCCGTAAAGAGCGGCGAAAAGCAGCAACAGGAATTTGACAAGGAAAAAATTGTCAAATACTTTAAGCGGCACCCCAAAAAGGCGATTGATTATAAGGTTGACAGATTTTCACCCAATCTTAAAAAAGGACTTTCCACCGCACAGGTTCAGACAAGATTCAAACAGTTTTTGTTCAACGATACAAATAAAAAATACTCCCGCTCTTACGCAAGTATTTTTATCGGCAACATTTGTACGTTTTTCAACCTTCTGTGCCTGCTTGCGGGCATTGCGCTTATAATTGCGCACACGCAGGGAATTACAAACTATCTGGTTCTCTTTATTACGACGGCTAACATCGTAATAGGAATTATACAGGAAATACGTTCGAAACTGTCAATCGACAGACTGTCAATTCTTGCGACGAACACGGTCAAAGTTATGCGTGACGGCGAAGTTACCGAAATCCCCACTACAGAAATAGTTTTGGACGACGTGCTTATACTCGAACTGGGAAACCAGGTTCCCGCAGACTGTATTCTTGCGGAAGGCTCTGTTGAAGTTAACGAAAGTCTTCTGACAGGCGAATCGATTGCAATAAAAAAACAAGCGGGTGACCTGCTTTACGCCGGCAGCTTTATTTCAAGCGGCAGCGGTAAATGCAGGGTTGAAAAAGTGGGCAGGGCGACATATCTTGAAAAATTGACTTCAAAGGCAAAGAAATATAAGCGCCCCAACTCCGAGCTTATGAACTCGACCAAGCTGATTATCAAAGTAATCGCTATACTCATTATTCCCATTGCAATAGGAATGTTTTTCATTTCAAAGTCCAACTTTACACCAATGGAAAGCGTTACAAGCTGGATATTCAGCGAGCATATAAACTTTGCGATACAGCGAACCTGTTCGGTTGTAATAGGTATGATTCCTTCGGGTATGTTGCTTTTAACGAGTATCGCGCTTGCCGTAGGTATTGTAAGGCTTGCCAAAAACCATACGTTAGTGCAGGATATGTATTCGCTTGAAATGCTGGCGCGGGTAAACGTGCTGTGTCTGGACAAAACCGGTACCATTACCGACGGCAGAATGAAAGTCAACGACTGTGTGATTTTGAACAGCGTAGGCAATTATTCTTTGAACGACGTTATGGGAAGTATGCTTGCCGCGCTTGACAGCAATAACCAGACTTCTATCGCGTTGTTTAACCACTTCGGTTATAACGACGTATTAACTCCCGTAACCACTATACCGTTTTCGTCTAAGATAAAACTTTCGGCGGCGACCTTTGAAGAAGTAGGTACGTTTGTAATGGGCGCGCCCGAATTCGTGCTTAAACCCTATCCTGCAAAGGTAGAAAAAATTGTAAAACAGTACGCGCAAATGGGGCTTCGCGTAATAGTGCTTGCGCACTCGCCTTCCCCCATTGTCGGCGACAAACTGCCTGCGGTTTTAAAACCCATTGCGGTTATTTCGATAGCCGACAATATCCGAGAAGACGCAATCGAAACAATAAAATGGTTCGGCGAAAACGACGTGAACGTAAAAGTCATTTCGGGCGACAACCCCATTACCGTTTGCGAAGTTGCAAAACGCGCGGGAATTAAAAATGCGGACAAATTTATATCGCTTGAAGGTCTTAACGAAAAAGAAGTTTCAAACGTTGCAAACAAATATACCGTATTCGGAAGAGTAACTCCCGAACAAAAGGCGATTTTGGTCCGCTCGATTAAAGCGGAAGGCAATACGGTTGCAATGACCGGCGACGGCGTAAACGACATACTTGCGTTAAAAGAAGCCGACTGTGCAATATCGGTTGCTTCCGGTAGCGAAGCGGCGAGAAACGTCAGCCACATAGTTTTGATGGACAACAACTTCAATTCTATGCCAAAAGTCGTTGCGGAAGGCAGGCGCGTTATTAACAATATTAAAAACTCGTCTTCGCTGTTCCTTATGAAGACGCTGTTCACGGCAATTCTCGCAACTCTTTGCATTGCAATGCAGGTACCTTATCTGTTTATGCCGCAGAACGTATTACTTTTGGAAACTTGCATAATTGCTATACCTTCGTTCTTCCTGTCGTTGCAACCCAACAAAGAACGCGTACAAGGCAAATTTATTACCCACGTAATGAGTCGGTCTGTATCAGGCGCGTTTCTGATGATTATATGCGTAATGTCAATGTATCTGACGAACGTAATTGACACAAACATAAATCACGGTACGGAATTCAGCGAGCATTACTTACCTATGTGTATGATTGCCCTGACGTTCTCGGGATTGGTAATGGTGTACAGGGTATGTAAGCCGTTGAACGCATACCGCATAATTTTATGTCTGAGTATGTTGGCGCTTTGTATCACCGCCTATTCGGTTAAACCGCTTGCGGAACTTTTGTACACGGGATGGTCTGAACTTAAATGGGATTATTCCAAGATACTGATTATCGTAGTTGTTATCGAAGCGGCGTTCCCCGTATCAAGCTGGCTGATTAGTCTGATGCAGGTAATTATGCCATCGTCAACTTCCGGCAACGTCAGACAAAAGCATAAACATACGCATCAATCTCAGCAGACTCCACCGCCGCCCCCGCCACCCGTACAACCTGCCGAATAATAGAAAAATTGCTTTGCGTTAAATTGCACTAAAATCAAAAGCACCCTGACATTTTTGTCAGAGTGCTTTTTAATTTTCAAATATTACTGTTCTTTTTTTGTCGGTTTCTTTTTAGCGGCAGGTTTTTCGGTTTTGGTTTCCGACGTAGTTTCCGCCGACTTGGTCTTTTTCTTTTCAGCGGGTTTTTCGCTTGCTTCTTCTGCGGGAATTTCAACTTCCGCCGTCTCCGCAGCTCCGTCTTTAAGCGCCTGAGCCGCCGCTTCTTCGGGGGTTACAGATTCAACCGCTTCCTGCGCTTCAGCTTCTTCGTCGCGGTCGGTTATGGCAACTGTCGCAACGGAACCGTTCTTCAAGCGCATAAGTCTTACGCCCTTGGTGTTTCTGCCTATCTTTGAAATGCTTGTACAGTGCATTCTTATGATAATGCCGGAATCGGATATAACCATTACGTCGTTGTCGTCCGTTACCTGTTTAAGGCTTACGAGATAGCCCGTTACACTGTTGAATACGCCCGCTTTAAGTCCCATTCCGGCTCTGCCCTGCGTTCTGTATTCATCTATGTCGGTACGCTTTCCGAAGCCCTTTGACGTAACAGTCAAAACGTCTTTGGTTTTGTCAACTATCAGCATATCCACAAGACAGTCGGCGCCCGAAAGTTTCATTGCCCTTACGCCAGCCGTACCGCGTCCTGTACTGCGCACGTCTTTTTCGTGGAACCTGATACATTTACCGGTACGCGAAGCAATCATTATTTCGTTTTTACCGGTGGTAAATTCTACAGCAATAAGTTTATCTTCGTTTGTGAGTTTGATTGCAATTTTGCCGTTGCGCTTTATGCTTGCAAACTCTCTCATTCTTGTCTTTTTAATCTGACCTTTCTTAGTTGCGAATACAACGAAACCGCTTGTCTTATGTTCGACGGGAATCATTGCGTTAATCTTTTCGTCCTGAGCTATCTGTACGATATTTACAAACGCCCTGCCGCGCGCCAGACGGTTTGCTTCGGGAATTTCGTAAGCCTTTATGCTGTAAACTTTACCTGTGGACGAGAACAACAGAATGTCGTCGTGCGACGAACAGATAAACATTCTTTCGACAAAGTCTTCTTCCTTGGGTCTGTGCGCCGTAATACCCGTACCGCCGCGGTTTTGCGCATGGTACTCGGCAACGGGAAGACGTTTTACATAACCCGAATGCGTCATTGAAACCACAACCTGCTCTACGGGTATCAGGTCGGCGTCTTCTATTTCGCCGAAGTCTACCGCAAGCTCGGTTTTTCTTTCCGAAGGATATTTTTTCTTGATTTCAAGAAGGTCGTTCCTGATTATATCGTAAACTCTCTTTTCGTGAGCCAGTATATCTTTAAAGTCCGCAATCTGTTTTTCGAGCTGGTCAAGCTCTTCTTTGAGTTTATCAACTTCCAGATGAGATAAACGGTACAGTCTTAATTCCGCAACCGCCGTCGCCTGTCTTTCGTCAAGCACAAACTTAGAAGTGAGTTTTTTAACGCAATCCGCTTTATCGACCGCTTTGCGGCAGACTTCAACAACTTCTTCGATACTTGCCTGCGCAATCACAAGTCCGCGCAAGATATGTGCGCGTTCTTCTGTTTTTGCAAGGTCGTATCTGGTTCTGCGGGTAATAATGTCTTTCTGGTGTTCGAGATAGTAATATATACACTCTCTCAAATTCAGAATCTTGGGCGTGCCGTCGACCAGCGCAAGCATTATAATACCGTCGGAAATCTGCAAATTGGTGTGTTTGTAAAGAGTATTTAAAACAACCTGGGCGTTTGCGTCCTTTTTGACTTCTATAACGATACGCATACCGTCCCTGTCGGACTCTTCGCGGATATCGGAAATGCCTTCTATTCTTTTATCTTTAACAAGGTTTGCAATGCTTTCAATGAGTTTTGCTTTGTTGACCTGATAGGGTATTTCGGTTACGATAATACGCGTACGGGTCATATTGCCGCTCTGGTATTCTTCGATTTCGCAACGCGAACGTATGGTTATGCTGCCCTTACCTGTTTTGTAGGCTCTGCGGATACCGCTTCTGCCCATTATCAACGCGCCTGTAGGGAAATCGGGAGCGGGGATATGCTCCATAAGACCGTCAACGTCAATTTCGGGATTGTCTATCATAGCGATAACGCCGTCAATACATTCGCCGAGATTGTGGGGCGGGATGTTTGTAGCCATACCTACCGCAATACCGTCGGAACCGTTGACAAGCATATTGGGGAAGCGCGACGGCAAAACCGTGGGTTGCATACCCGTGTCGTCGAACGTAGGATAAAAATCAACCGTTTCCTTATCCAGATCGCGGAGCATTTCCGAAGAAAGTTTTGAAAGCCTTGCTTCGGTATATCTCATTGCCGCGGCGGGGTCGCCGTCGACCGAGCCGAAGTTTCCGTGTCCTTCTACAAGGGGGAAGTTAATTGAAAAGTCCTGCGCAAGCCTTACCAGCGCGTCGTAAACAGAGCTGTCACCGTGCGGGTGATATTTACCGAGACAGTCACCGACGATACGGGCGCATTTTCTGAACGCCTTGTCGGAGTAAAGTCCCAAATCGTGCATTGAATAGAGAATACGTCTGTGAACAGGTTTTAAGCCGTCGCGCACGTCGGGAATGGCGCGCGATACGTTTACCGCCATTGCGTAAGCGATGAAAGATTTTTTAAGTTCTTCGTCAACTTCAACGTCGAGCAACTTTGTCATTGCAAGAGTCTTTTTAAACTCTTCGGTAAGCTCCGGACTTGTAACTTTCTTTGCCATACTCTCTCCTTATATGTCAAGCTCTTCTACGAGCTTGGCATTTTCTTCTATGAACTGTCTGCGAAGTTCGGGTTGTTCGCCCATTAAAAGTGCGAAAGTTTTGTCTGCTTCTACTGCGTCTTCCACGTTAATTCTCACAAGGGTACGCCTTGCGGGGTCCATAGTGGTTTCCCAAAGCTGTTCCTTGTTCATTTCGCCCAGACCTTTATAGCGTTGAAGCTCAAACTTGCCTTTGTAACTGTTTCTGAACTCTTCAAGAGCCTTATCGTCGTAAAGATATTTTTCTTCAATGCCCTTGCCCGAAACTTTGTAAAGGGGCGGCTGAGCCGCATAAACGTGACCGTTTTCAACAAGCGGACGCATATAGCGGAAGAAGAACGTCAATAGTAATATTCTGATATGCGAGCCGTCTACGTCGGCGTCGGTCATAATTATAATTCTGTCGTATCTGAGTTTGCTTTCGTCAAAATTTTCCTGTATTCCGCAACCGAAAGCGGTAATCATTGCTTTAATTTCTTCGTTTTCAAGCACGCGGTTTATTCTTACTTTTTCAACGTTTAAAATTTTACCGCGCAAGGGAAGAATCGCCTGAAAACGCCTGTCCCTGCCCTGCTTTGCAGTACCGCCCGCACTGTCGCCTTCTACGATATAAATTTCGCAAAGTTCGGAACGCTTATCCGAACAGTCCGCAAGTTTACCGGGCAACTTTGTGCTTTCAAGAACGCCTTTCCTGCGCGTATCTTCGCGGGCAAGTCTTGCCGCTTCTCTCGCGCGCTGTGCGGTTACGCAGCGCATTATAAGCTCTTTGGTGATTGAAGGATGTTCTTCAAGATAGGTGCCGAATTTGTCTACCACGGCCTTGTAAACGAAAGTCCTCACGTAAGTCGAACAAAGTTTGCTCTTGGTCTGGCTTTCGTACTGCGCGTCGGCAATTTTAACCGAAACGACTGCTGTAATACCTTCGCGCACGTCTTCGCCCGAAAGTTTTTCCGTTTCTTTTAAGACATTAAGTTTTCTTCCCGCGTCGTTGATGACTTTTGTCAGCGCGTTTTTAAAACCGTCAAGATGGGTGCCGCCGTCGGGCTGGCGGATATTGTTTGAAAAAGGGAAAATCTGTTCCGAATAGCCGTCGTTATACTGAATGGCAACTTCAAGAAATTTGTCGTCGCCTTCATGTTCTTCAAAATACACGGGCGACTCGAACAAGGTATTTTTGCCCTTATTTATGTCTTCGATAAAGTGGACAACACCGCCTTCGTAGCAGAAAACGTCCTGACGGATTTTGTCGCCGCGCTTGTCCGTAAGCGAAAGCGTAAGCCCCTTATTGAGATACGAAAGCTCTCTTAACAGGGTCTTTAAAATATCGTAGTTGAAAACTATGGTTTCAAATACGGTTGCATCGGGGTGGAACGCTATTGTAGTGCCCGTAGCGTTGGTTTTTCCGACTGCTTTCAAAGGCTTTTCGGGAATTCCGCAGTGATAGGTCTGACGGTAAATATGACCGTTCTGGCATACTTCAGCCGTAAGAGTGTCCGAAAGCGCGTTTACGCAGGATACGCCCACGCCGTGAAGACCGGACGAAATTTTATATCCGCCGTCCTTTTTTCCTCCGCCGAACTTGCCGCCGGCGTTAAGATTTGTCAGCGCAAGTTCTACGCCGCTTATGCCTTCTTCCTTATTGATACCCGTCGGTATTCCCCTACCGTTGTCCTTAACCACACAGGAACCGTCTTCGGTAATAGTGACGTCAATCCTGTCGCAATAGCCTGCAAGCGCTTCGTCAATAGAGTTATCTATAACTTCCCTGACAAGACAATGAAGTCCTTTTTCGTCTGTGGGACCGATATACATACCGGGGTGTTCCCTGACCGGTTCAAGACCTTTCAGCGCTTTTAAACTGTTTGCATCGTAATTATTTTTAATTTTCGTCGGCATTTCTCTTCCTCTTTTTTTTGCTGTAATAAGTATACCATATTATTATAATAAAGTAAAGAAAATAAAGGATTTGTGCATTAAAAAACCTTGTTTTGACCACACTTTTTTTATGGAAAAGTGCAAATTTTCGGGTATGGAAAACCTTGATTTACCAAAGGAATTTTTTGAGTGCGGAACGTGCGGAAACCACGTATGTAAAACCAAAGCGGAGCTGTGGGGAAGAGTTTGTCCGCACTGCTTCGGAACGCTTTACAGAATAACTTAAGCCCATGCCATAATGGCGTGTTCATAGGAATTAATGTATAGTTAAAGGCACTCGAACGATTTGTTCGAGTGCCTTTTGCCATTGCTTGAAAGTGCAACTCTTAAAAATTTAGTTTTTTGATTCCCTATGCGGGTGCAGTCTAAATTGAATTTGGTGAACAATGTCGCTTTGGTATAAATTCTATTTTAGTCCATAACTATGTGCCACAGCTATATACTTCGCAATAAAGTAGTATGCTATTTTTTTGTACTCAAAGAAATCCGAACAGATGCCATTATGACTGAAGTTTTTTTAAAGATATGTGTTTTTAAGTTCTTCAAATCGGTTTTTATAAAATTCGGCTTGCCTGCCGTCGTTTTTAGCCTTGAAATATTCATATCTCAATTCTGTCAAAGCAATAAAACTTTCGTCGTCTTCCTGAATTTGCGGCAAACCGAAAAGCAGATTTTCATCCACGTCGGATATAGACTTACCTTTAAGAACCTGAGCCTGAACGGTTAAAACCGCAAGCATTACTTTTGCAGAGTCGCTTTCCCGACAAAGCCCGTATATGACTAGCCCGTCTGTTTTTCCGTCCGAGTATACAAAAGGCAACGCGTTCAGGAACAAAAGATAAAACGACGCCGGAATTACAGCGCTTATTTCCGCGGGAATACCGTCCAGAACAAACGCAAGCCCGCCCAAAATAACGCAGAGCGCATTGATAACAAGCCCGCCCGAAGCCGTGAAAATTATTTTGCCTTTTAAATTTTTATTCGTATAAGGAATTATTTTGCAGCTTGAAGAATTTATAAAATTGAGTTCGGGCACCGCCTTAATTTTAACAAGCGCGCCGAATATTACGTGTCCCGCTTCGTGCAAAGCGGTTGCAACCGGCAAACTTACCGCAAACAAAATTACATAATTCAAAATAGCAGTTTTTTGTTCGTTGTGCGTAAAATGCGCAACCGAAAAATACCCGAAAACCGCCGCAAGCCCCAAAGAAAATATTACGCAGAAAGCAAATAAAAATTTTTTCATTTTGCGCCTTCTTTGAGAGCGTAATAGCCTTCAAGGTTGTCCGCTTCTGAAACGGTTAAAGATTTTATTTTCAGCTTTTGCATAAGCCTTGCAAGCAACAGACATCCGCCGCCTATCACGTCGGCGCGCTCGTACTGCATACCGCCCAAAGCGCGCACTTCTTCAACCGTCATAGTCAGAAGTTCATTTGCATAGCGCTCAACTTCACCTACCGTCAAAACCGTTCCGTGCGTTATTTCCGGGTTGTAAAAACCGTGTTTCAGCGCGGCGATCGACGTTGCTGTACCGCCTATCGCATACATTTTATGCCTGCCGGCAGTAAACTTACCCAAACCTTCGAGCTTTTTCGATATGACGTTTTCCAATTTTTCCCTGTCATATCCCGCTACGTCTTTAAGACGCACTGCACCCATATCTATGCTTTTGGCGAAAATGTTTGCGCCGTCATTTTTTACTATAACTTCAAAACTTGCGCCGCCTATATCTATCACGCCGCCGTCGTTTGTTCCAAGCGCGCCGATAACGCCTATTTCCGCTTCGAGTTCGCCGCTTATGACATCCACCGTGAGATTGCAAACCTGTTTTACACGGGCAACCAAGTCGTTACCGTTTTCCGCCGAACGGACTGCCGCCGTTGCAAAAGCGTAAACCCTTTCCGCCCCTTCGCTTATTGCCTGAGTTTTAAACGCATTGACCGCGGCGGCGGTACGCTCTATGCTCTTTTGCGTAAGCCGTCCCTTTTTTGAAAGACCTTCGGCAAGGCGTGTGGTTTCAAGTTTTTTATATAAAGTTTTTCCGTCTGCCAATATAGCAAGGCGGACGGAATTAGAACCTATATCGATTACACCTGTTTTCATCAGTCATCCCCGAAAACGTAACCCAACTCAAAAGCCTTGTCCAAAAGATAACTTTCGGACTTATAGTATTCGAGTGTATCCTGCGTAGTTTCGATTTTTTGCTTAATATCGCTAATTTCCGCCTTCAATTTATCGCGGCGGCTTGTTAAAACATAGATGTCAACCAGCTGGTAAATTACCACGGAAACCAGGACGGCTATTAAAATTATTACGTTTACGGTTATTGCCGCAACCATTTTATTGCGCTTTGATTCGTTCATTTTTTGACCTTTTTCGGGAAAGTTTTTTTAATGTAACTTTATTATAAACTTTTTTGACCAAAAAAGCAACGAAAACGTGAAAACTTTTTAAATACAGAAACGCGCCCAGAGCGCAACCTAAAATCATAAACAATCTCAGTTCGTAAAAATCGAACATTACGGAAGTAAAAATAAACATACCTGCAAAAACGAGCGTATAAACTATGTCGCAGGCAATTGTGAATATCCTGTCCTTTAACGTGTAAGCGCGGCTTTCAACGCCGCATACGGCGCAACGCGCAACGTACAAAACGTCGTATACGATTCCGCTGAGCACACCGCAACAGGTACAGGTTAAAAAAATAAAAATTTGCATTTATTTGAAAAGTTTTGACTTGAAACCTATTCCTTTCGCCGCGTATCTGACCGAAGCTATATCACCAGTCGCGGCAAACGCGCCGCTGGTTTTTGAAAAGTTTACAATCTTCATTCCGCTGCCTAAAACTATTATTCTGCCGCCTGAATACGACAGCAAAATCTGTTTATCGGAAAAGCCGTCAACGCTTTCTATCGCTGTTGCCGTAATTTTTTTGCACTGCTCTATCCCCAGTGAATGCGGCGTACCGTTATCCATAAACTAAACTCCTTACGCAAAAAAATACCACCCCGTACGGGTGGTATATAATTATGCCGAAAATAGCCGAGTTATGCCTTTTTTTCTTTCGCCCTTGCCTTGGCGCGAAGTTCGCTGTTCAATATACGCTTTCTTATACGTATGTTTTTAGGAGTTATTTCCAAAAGCTCGTCGTCGCCGATAAATTCAAGACACTCTTCAAGACTCATACGCTTGGGCGTAATCAGACGCAACGCTTCGTCGCTGGAACTGGAACGGGTGTTGGTCAGATGCTTTGTTTTGCAGACGTTTACGTTCAGATCTTCGTTTTTGGGACTTTCGCCGATAACCATTCCTTCATAAACCGGCGTACCCGCGCCTATGAACAGAGTGCCGCGTCCCTGCGCGTTGTAAAGCCCGTAAGTTACCGCTTCACCGGTTTCGAAAGCGATTAAAGAACCGGTGTCCCTTCTCTGAAGTTCGCCCTTATAGGGTTGATACTCGAAGAATACGGAATTCATTACGCCTTCGCCCTTGGTCGAAGTCAAAAACTCAGACTTGTAGCCGAAAAGTCCCCTTGCGGGCACTATAAACTCAAGACGTGTTCTTGTCCCTATTGCGCTCATATGCAACAGCTCGCCCTTTCTGTTTCCCATACTCTGGAAAACCGCGCCGGTTGCGTCGTCGGGCACGTCGACTATGAGTTTTTCCATAGGCTCGTGACGAACGCCGTCTATTTCTTTATACATAACTCTGGGTGTTGAAACCTGAAATTCGTAACCTTCGCGGCGCATATTTTCAATGAGAATCGAAAGGTGCATTTCGCCCCTGCCGCAAACGCGGTAACTGTCGGCGGACTGGGTTTCTTCCACTCTGAGAGAAACGTCGCGCAAAAGCTCTTTAAAAAGCCGGTCGCGCAAGTGTCTGGTGGTGACCCATTTGCCGTCTTTGCCCGCAAAAGGCGAGTCGTTGACCGAAAAAGTCATTTCTACCGTGGGTTCGGTGATTTTTACGAATTTATGCGCTTCCACGCAATCGGGTGAGCAAACAGTATCGCCTATATTTATTTTTTCAAGCCCCGAAAAACAAACTATATCGCCCGCTTTAGCGCTGTCGCACGGAGTACGCTGCAAACCTTCGATCTGGTACAGATTGACTATTTTCCCCGGCGTTTTAAGATGAATGTCGTTGTAGTTGGTGACCGTTACCGCCTGACCCTGCTTAACTTCGCCGCGCTCTATTCTGCCTATTCCTATGCGCCCTACGTATTCGTTGTAATCTATAGAAGAAACCAAAAGCTGCGCCGCGCCCTTATCGTCAACATCCATAGGCTGAATGTGACTTAAAATAGTTTCAAACAACGGTGTTAAATCTTTGCCTTTTTGGTTTAAATCCAAAGTCGCCGTGCCGTCCCTGCCCGAACACCACACAACGGGGCTTAAAAGCTGGTCGTCGGAAGCGTCAAGCTCTAACAAAAGCTCTAAAATTTCGTCCTGAACTTCGTTAAGTCTTGCGTCGGGGCGGTCTATTTTGTTAACTACGATAATGAGCCTGTGCCCCATTTCAAGCGCTTTCTGCACTACGAAACGCGTCTGCGGCATAGGTCCTTCGGCAGCGTCCACAAGTACCAGAACACCGCTTACCATCATCATTACCCTTTCGACTTCGCCGGAAAAATCGGCGTGTCCCGGCGTGTCAACCACGTTAATCTTCACGTCCTTGTATCGGATGGACGTATTTTTTGCAAGAATTGTTATGCCCCTTTCACGTTCAAGGTCGTTGGAGTCCATTACCCTGTCTTCTACCGCCTGATTGTCGCGGAAAGTATGGCTTTGCTTTAACATTGCGTCTACAAGCGTAGTTTTGCCGTGGTCAACGTGCGCGATTATCGCCACGTTTCGTAAATCGTTCCTAATCAAAATTGTGCCTCATATATAAAATTTTACTATTTTCTATTGCTCTGCTTTTTAAAATTCGCTTTTGGTCTGGCGTTCGAACAGTTTTAAAATTATCTGCATACAGGTTTTTGCACCGTCGCCGCCTTCAAAAGCGTGGGATAAAAAGCACGCTTCGTATACGGCGTTAGTTATGGGCAGCTCTATATTGTATTTGTCGCCCAACTCTTTCATTGCCTTTGCTGTCATAACGCCTTCGGCAAGTTTTTCAAATTTTGCGCCGTGCGCCATCATTTCGCCGTAGGTTCTGTTGTGCGAATATTCAGAGAACAGCGTCGTTTCGTAATCGCCCAGATGCGCCAAGCCGTAAGCGGAGTTAAACTCGCCGCCCATTGCCTTGATAAGTTTACCAACTTCGTATGCGCCCCTTGCCATAAGCGGACCCTTTAAACTGACGTAGCCGCTTCCGTCCAAAACGCCGGCGGCGATACCCAATACGTTTTTAGCCGCCGCGCCTATTTCCGTGCCGATTAAATCGTTACCGTAGTAAAAACGGATAAGATTGCTCTTAAAACTGTCGGCAAGGCGCTTTTTCAGGTCTTCGTTTTCACTGTCTATTACCATACAGTTGGGAATACCCTGCGTAAACGCCTGAATGTGGCCGGGTCCCACCCATACGGCGACGTTTTTTGCGGGAATACCGCTTTCAACCATAACTTCAGAAAGCCGTTTACCCGTCGTCTCTTCTATACCCTTCATACATAGAACAAAGGGCTTGTTTTTAACATCGAACTTTGTGACCTTTTGCATAAAGCCGCGCAACCCTTGCGAAGAAATTGAAATTATTATAACTTCCGCGCTTTCGACTGCCTGCTTCAAGTCGCAGGTTAACGTAATGGTCTTGTCCAGAGTAACGTATTCGTTTTTGCCGGTGTTCTTTAATATTTCGTATGAATATTCGCCTTCAGGTCCCCAGCTTGTAACCTGATTTTTAAGAACGGTAGCCTGATACCAGGCAATAAACGACCCCCAGCGACCGCAGCCTAAAACTGATACTTTCATCAATGTATCCTTATAATTTAAATTTGTTTACGTTCTGAAAGTGCGCGCGACAAAGTCACTTCGTCGGTGTACTCCAGCTCGCTTCCTATGGGAATGCCGTGCGCGAGTCTTGTAACTTTTACGCCCAGCGGCTTTAAAATTTTTGCAATGTACATTGCGGTTGCTTCGCCTTCCACGTCGGGATTGGTAGCCATGATAACTTCCTGAACGCTTCCGTCCTGCACGCGGGAAAGCAGTTCTTTAATGCGTATATCGTTGGGACCTACGCCGTCCATAGGGCTGATTACGCCGTGAAGAACATGGTACATTCCCTTAAACTCGTGCAATTTTTCCATTGCGATTATGTCTTTGGGTTCCTTTACTACGCAGATGGTTGACCCATCGCGCTTTTTACAGATTTCGCACACTTCGTCTTCAGTAAAGTTTCCGCATACGTTGCAATACCTTACCTTGCGCTTGCACTCAACAATACTTTCGGCGAAAGCCCTTGCTTCGCCGTCCGACATCCCGATTATCTTGTAGGCATATCTCTGCGCCGTCTTTTTACCCACGCCCGGAAGTTTTGAAAACTCGTTTATGAGTCTTCCGATAGGTTCAATAAAAACGTCCATTTCAGATTATACCGCCGAGACCGCCCGCGTTCTTGCCGAAAGGTCCCATTTTTTCGTTATATATTTCGTCGGCTTTTTTATAACCGTCGTTTATAGCCGCCATAATCAGGTCTTCCAGCATTTCAACGTCGTCTTCATCGGAAATATCAACGACCTGCGAAAGTTTGCTGCCGAACTCTATGCCGTTGATAATTTTTTTGCCGTTCATATAGACGACCACGGTTTCGTCGCCTTCTTCGCCGCCGCCGGCAAGCCCGACAACTTCAAGTTCTTCAAGTTCCTTATCGGCTTCCTGCATCTGTTCCTGCATTTTCTGAGCCTGTTTCATCAGGTTCTGCATATTTCCCATGCCGCCCATTCCGCCTTTAAATCCTGCCATTTTAGCTCCTTACTGATTTTTTATTTGAATTTCCGTACCTTCGAAATTGCTTTTAAGCTCTTTCAAGGCTTTCTCATAATCGCTTTCGCCCTTTTCGACAAGGCGCACTTCGTGGTCGGTAACCCCTAATTCGGCAAGAGTTTCCGCAATAAAGTTTGCGTTGTCGGGACGGGTAAGCCCTTTAAACACAGCTTCGCTGTCGGTTGTAAGAATTAGTTTTTCGCCTTCGAAAAAGTTACCCAAATCCATACACAGCGTAAACAGCACGGCATTTTTGCGGGTCGTGCGCAAACTGCGTATCAGCTTGCCGAAAACTCCCGATTTTTCTCCGTCGTTCAGGCTTTTGACCTGTTTGGGCGCTGCCGCCGCAGGATTATCCCAAAGCGCTGGCTGAATCGCATCATGATTTTCCGCCTGTGCAAAAGGCGGCTCGTCATCCGTTTCAAGCATAATTTTCCGTTCGGGCTTTTGCGCAACAGGTTCGGCAGACGGTTTTACGTCCGCTGCCGTTTGCGCCTTAACCTTAACTTCAACGCCTTGTTGAAGTTTTCTTTCCAGCTCGTTTATTTTTCCTATAAGCGCGTCCAGATTATAATCGGTATGCGGCATTGCGCATTTTAAAATTGCGGTTTCAAGCGTAATTCTGCCGTTTAACGAATAGCGCAAATCCGTTTCCACTTTTGCCAAAAGTTCGGTGACCCGCAAAATTTTATGACCGTCCGCGCCGTCTGCAATTCTTGAAATCGCATTGAAACTTTCTTCCGGCAAATTAACTATTTCCTTGGGGTTTTTGCAGATTTTTATAACCGCGCAATTGTTTAAAAACGCAAGCAAATCTTTAACGAGAACGCCCGCGCTCTTGCCCGTTGAAAGCACCTGTTCAACAAGCGTCAGCGAAGTTTGCGCGTCTTCTTTTAATATACTTTCCGCAAGTGTGGCAACCGACGAAAAATCGGCGCTGCCGAGAACGGTATTTACGTCGCTGTAAGTGAGTTTTCCGTCCGAATACGAAGCGCACATATCCGCTATAGACAGACTGTCGCGCGCCGAACCCGCTCCCGCGCGGGCGATTGCCGCAACCGCTTCGTCTTCGTAAGCCTTTCCTGACTTTTGAAGAACGTCTTTTATAAGCCCTTCCAAATCCTTTTGCGGAATAAGTTTAAAGTCAAACCGCATACAACGCGAAAGAATTGTTGCGGGAATTTTCTGAGGTTCGGTAGTAGCGAGAACAAACACCGCGTGGCGGGGCGGCTCTTCCAGAGTTTTCAACACCGCGTTGAATGCCGAAGCGGTAAGCATATGGACTTCGTCTATGATATAAACTTTGTATTTGCCGGCAACGGGCGGATACTGCACCTTTTCCCGCAAGTCGCGCATTTCGTCAACGCCGTTGTTGGAAGCCGCGTCTATCTCGTTTATGTCTATATTAGAACCGTCCGCCAGCGCTTTGCAAGTAGCGCATTTTCCGCAGGGCGAACCGTTCAGCGGATTTTCGCAGTTGATTGCGCGCGCAAAAATTTTGGCAAGCGTGGTCTTACCCGTGCCGCGCGGTCCGCAAAAAAGATATGCGTGACCTATTTTGCCGCTTTCAATCTGGTTTTTCAATGTGCGGACTATGTGTTCCTGTCTTACGACCGTATCGAACGACGTAGGGCGGAAAGTCCTGTAAAATGCGAGATACGCCATTTATTTCTCCGCAAAAAATGATTTCTGAAGTTTATATTTCGCCCTTGTCAGGGCGTTGTCAACGCTCTTTGCGCTTTTATCCAGCGCGGACGAAATTTCGGCAAGGGTCATTCCGTCAGTGTACATTACAAGCGCTTTGAATTCGAGCGACGATAAAATTTTGCTCATTTTATGAAGCAGTTCGCGTCTGTCTTCAATGCCTATTATTTTCTCTTCCGGATTTTCGCCAGAAACGTAAATTTCTTCACCCGCGTCAATCGGTAAAAAATTGTTCAGCGCGGAATATTTTGCGCCGCTGTTTTTCTTTACTGCATCTACAATTCTGTTTCTGATACAGCTGTATGCGTAGGACGAAAAACTTGCGCCGCTCTCTTTGAACCCGCCCACCGCGAAGTAAAGACCGCACATTCCTTCCTGTACCAAATCTTCGGTTTCGCCGCCGCTCAAAAAAAATCTGCGCGCGATTGAAAGAACGCGGGGTTTATATCTTTTATACAGCTCTTCCCATGCAGCTTCGTTGCCGCTCTGGCATAAAACCGCAAGCCGTTCGTCCGTCATCTGCGCTTTCTCACCGCTTCGTATGCGGCAATTCCCAAAGCGACGGAAGCGTTAAGAGAATTGACTTTTCCGTTTAACGGGATTGAAAGAGTGAAGTCGCATTTTTCGCGCGTCAGCTTTCTTACGCCGCTGTCTTCGCCGCCGACAACGATTGCTATATTGCCCGTAAGGTCCGCGCCGTAAATGTCTTCGCCGTCCGCTTCCAACGCGTACAGCCAGTAACCGTTCTTTTTAAGCTCGTCTATAGCGCGGTTAACCGAGTTGACCTTTGCAACTTTCATATGGTTTGCCGCGCCCGCGGATATGCGTACGACCGCTTCGGTCACGCTTGCAGAATTGTTTGAAGGGATAACCACCCCGTCCGCGCCCGCGCATTCCGCTACCCTTATGACAGAGCCGAGATTATGCACGTCTTCAATGCCGTCGCATACGATAACAAAGCCGCCGTTTGATTTTTTAGCGGAAATTATGTCATCAAGCGAAGCGTATTCATAGTCGGTCGAAAAGGCGATTACTCCCTGATGCCGCCCTTCTTCGCTCTGCTTATCCAAAACTTTTCTGTCCACAAACTGCACGCGTATATTCCTTTTACGCGCTTCGGCAAATATTGCTTTAAGCGATCCTTGCGGATTTTTTTCAAGCAACAGCTTTTCTATATTTTTTTCCGTTTTTAAAAGTTCGCAAACTGCGTTTCTGCCTTCAGTTTTCATCACGACCGTCCAACAATTTTTCAATGCGTTCATACTGTCCGGTAAGGTACAGATAGCCTATAACCGCTTCAAACCCCGTAGAGCGATTGTATTCCGCAACGCTGGCGTTTTTGCTTTTCGTCGGCTTTTTGGCGTTTCTGCCCCGCCTGTAAACGTCGCTCTCTTCTTCGGTAAACAGCGGAATAAGCCGTTCGAGAAGTTCGCTCTGTCCGTGAGCCGAAACCTGTTTCGAAGTAAGATTTTGCAGCTGCCCCGCTTTCAAATCAGCCGAAAGCACGAGCTTTTCGCGCACGTACAGCGAATACACCGCGTCGCCCAGAAAAGCAAGGGTTACGGGACTCAGATTTTTTGCGCGCTCCTTATCTATTGTCGTAAAAAAGCCAAACATAATAATACATTTTCATTATACAACTTTGTCATAAAAAAATCAAATATTAAGTAGTATATTAGCGTGAAATTGTTTATTGTAAAAAGGTCTTTGGTTATTGCGCTGGCGGTAATTTGCGCATTGGGCGCGGTTATAGGAATCTGCGCAGGAGTTGCCGCCGCTTCCGCCCATAGCGGGGATAAAGTAATTGTAATAGACGCAGGACATGGCGGCGTTGACGCGGGAGTGCGCGGCATTAACACGTCAACAAAGGAAAGCGACATAAATTTTTCAATATCGTTATATCTGCGCGGATACTTTACAGACGCGGGATTTAAAGTGGTTATGACCAGAAAAACCCAGGGCGGGCTGTACGGGCTTGCCACAACGGGATTTAAAATGCGCGATATGAAAAAGCGCAAACAGATAATAGAAGAAAGCGACGCGGATATGGTAATTTCGGTACACCAGAATTTCTGCCCCATCCCTTCGCGACGGGGCGGTCAGGTGTTTTACGACGGCGCAAGCAACGTCGGCAAACTGCTGGCGGAAAGCATACAGAACAGTTTAAACGGTATGGAGCAAGCCGTAAAAAAGTCCACTGCTCTCACGGGCGATTATTATATGCTGAAATGCACTGAAAACCCTTCGGTAATAGTCGAATGCGGATTCTTATCCAACGCACAGGACGAAGCCCTGTTAATCACCAAAGATTATCAGAAAAGCATCGCCTATGCGATTTTCAGGGGAGCGGTCGCGTACTATTCTTAAATTCAATTTACACAAAAAGCCGCGCGGCAGTACTGCCGCGCGGCTTATGCGCTTTATTTTTAAGAAAGTTTTTCAAGCAATTTAAGGTCTATGCCCTTATCGCCGATTTTGATAATTTCCACTTTTACGGTGTCGCCGATATTTACGACGTCTTCCACTTTTTCAACGCGCTTGTCCGAAAGTTTTGAAATGTGAATCATACCGTCTTTGCCGGGTGCAAATTCAACGAACGCGCCGAAAGTAAGTATTCTTACAACTTTGCCGACAAACATATCACCTATTTCGGGATCGTGGGCGATGCTCATTACTATCGCCTTTGCCTTTTCGGCATTCTCTATAGGACCTACGCAGGATATATAGCCCCTGCCGCTGTCGTCGTCGTTGAATTCGATTTCGGTACCGGTTTCTTCCATAATCTTCTTGATTACGCAACCCTGTTTACCGATAACGTCGCCGATTTTTTCGGGGTCGATTTCAAAGCTGATAATCTTGGGAGCGTATTTTGAAAGAGCGGGCGCAACGTCGGGAACGACTTCAAGCATTTTTGAAAGAATGAACTCTCTGCCTTCGTTTGCCTGATTGATTGCGGTGTGCATAATCTCTTCCGATATGCCCTTGATTTTAATATCCATCTGGATTGCGGTAATACCATTTTTGGTACCCGCAACCTTGAAGTCCATATCGCCAAGGAAGTCTTCAAGTCCCTGAATGTCCGTAAGGACCTTAAACTCGCCCGATTCCTGATTTTTGATAAGTCCCATAGCAACACCTGCAACGGGAGCCTTTATGGGCACGCCCGCGTCCATTAACGCCATTGTAGAGCCGCAGACGGAAGCCATTGAAGACGAGCCGTTTGACGACAGGATGTCGTTTACAACTCTTATTGCATAGGGGAAACTGTCTTCGTCGGGAAGAACGGGAATGAGAGCGCGTTCCGCAAGTGCGCCGTGACCGATTTCACGCCTGCCGGGAGAACGGAGAGCCTTTGCTTCACCCGTGCAATAGCCGGGGAAGTTGTAATGGTGCATATATCTCTTTGACGTTTCTTCGTCAAGTCCTTCGAGCTTCTGCGCTTCGCCGAGCATACCGAGAGTACAGCTTGTAAGGGTTTGGGTCTGACCTCTGGTGAACACAGCCGAGCCGTGAACGCGGGGCAAAACTCCCCTTTCGCACCAGATGGGACGCACGTCCTTTAAGCCCCTGCCGTCGGGACGGATACCTTTGTCGAATATTTTTGCACGCACTTTTTCCTTGGTAAGGTAGTAAAGGCTGTCCTTAATTTCGCGTTTGTTTTCGGGATAAATTTCCGCAAAATGTTCCAACGTTTCGGTTTCAACCGTTTCCTGTCTTACTTCTCTTTCGTGCCTGTCAAAAGTTTCGATAGCCCAGTCTACCTTTTTGCCTGCAAAGTCGCGTACGGCTTTATCAAGCTCTTCGGGAATGTGGTAAAGCTCAATTTCCAGCTTGGGCTTGCCCACTTTGGGAACTATATTGTTTTCGATAAATTTGCAGATTTTTTTAATTTCTTCATGACCGAACATAATCGCGCCGACCATTTCGTCGTTGGTGACTTCGTCCGCGCCCGCTTCAATCATTAAAATTGCGTCGTTAGTACCTGCAAGGTTTAAGTGGATTGTGCTTTTTGCACGCTGCGCAAGGTCGGGGTTTATAACGTATTTGCCGTCTACGAGACCTACCACTACCGAACCCGTGGGACCCGCCCAAGGGATATCGGAAATCGCAAGCGCAACCGACGAACCTATCATTGCAAGGGGTTCGGGCGATACGTCGGGTTCAACCGAAAGCGCCTGAGCCGTAACTACTACGTCGTTGAAAAGCCCCTTGGGAAAAAGCGGTCTTAAAGGTCTGTCAATGAGTCTTGCGGTAAGAATTGCCTTATCGCTTGCCCTGCCTTCACGCTTTTTGAAACCGCCGGGAATTTTGCCGACGGAGTACATTTTTTCTTCATAGTCAACTTGCAGGGGGAAGAAATCCATTCCTTCTCTAGGGCTTGCCGACATACATACCGAAACGAACACCGCCGTTTCGCCGCAACGGACTATACAGGAGCCGTTTGTCTGTTCGGCATATTTGCCTGTTTCGATTACGACTTCTTTTCCGCCGACGTTAAGTTTAAATTGTTCTGAGTTTTTCATACCTATCTCCTTTTCTGTTCTTGTGCCTGCGGCGCCCGCCGCAGACTAAAATATTAAAAAAAGAGCGTGAAAAATTATCCGCTCTTTTTTAAATTACTTTCTTAAATTCAAAGCAGCAATGATTGCACGGTATCTTTCAATATCCTTGCTCTTTAAATAGTCCAAAAGTCCGCGGCGGCGGCCGACCATTTTAAGAAGCCCGCGGCGCGAGTGATTGTCGTGAATATGCTCTTTAAGATGCTCGTTCAAATGATTGATTCTTTCCGTTAAAAGGGCAATCTGAACTTCGGGCGAACCTGTGTCGCCTTCCTTCATAGCGTATTTTGCAATAACTTCCGACTTTTGCATTTAATTTATCCTCCTATGGAATATTTGCGGCAAACAAAGCCAGCCGTTGAGTGTTCGCACTGCTTTGTATCCGTAACATAGATATAATAACACTTACATAAAAAAATAGCAATCAATTTAGACGCTACTTGGCAAATTTTATTTAATTAATCGGTCAAACATTCCACGGCAAGGCGTACGCCCGCTTTCATTCCCGCCCTGAAAAACTCGGTTTGCGCTTCCGCCTGTTCTTCAATCAAAAGGTCCACAAACGTCTCAAACTCTTCTTTAAATTCTTCGGGCAGTTTGTGTTTAAGCTCTTCATATATTTTGTACTCTTCTTTCGAAACACGTTTGTGACGTTCGCCGAATTTGATTTTTTCGTACATGCCGCAGTTAGTGGTTAAAATAAAGTCTATCATAGAATTTTGCATTTGATTTTTTCTCCGTTTTTTTAGAATAGTAATATTATACAAAATTTTTTTATCAATTTGTATAATAATTATAAAATAATCGGCAAATTTTCTTTGCGGTTATATTAATTATAACTTTGATTAAAAATATTAAAAGCCGTATTTTTTATATTATATACCAACAGAAAATAAAAAACATAAAATACACGCATTCCGTGTGAAAAAATTTTTTAAATATGACGACAATTAAATGCGCACGGACTTTAAATTTCAGTCCGTGCGCATTTATATTTATTGTAAAAATAAGTTGTTTCTTTCCATAATTATTTTTTCTGTCTTTGAAATATAAGTGGGAATATCTTTGGGTGAAGCACAGCGCTCTATACGGTTTTCGGCGCCGAACACCCGCTTTGAAATTGCGTTTGCTCCCACCGCCACGTTGTCGCAAATTTCTTCCATAACGTCCACGTTGTATATGCAAGCCTTATCGGGTTTTGTCCAACCCGTATTTTCAAGCCCGCCCGCCTGATATTTTTGCCTGTAAAGATAGTACGGCTGATACCCCGCCGCCGAAAGATTTTCGCGTGAAAGTTTAATCATTGCGGCAATGCCTTCAACGTTCAGACGATGAACTTTTTCTTTTAGTTTTGCGCCCGATTTAAGCGACAGAGTGTGTACGGTGACGTTTGCGGGGTTAAGTAAAATTGCCGTATCCAACGATTGGGCAAAACACTCTACGGTTTCGTCCGCAAGCCCCGCAATCAAGTCCAGATTAATATCGAACCCGTATTTTTTCGTAAGTTCGTACGCTTCAACCGTGCGGGCGGCAGTGTGTTTTCTACCAATCGCCTGTAAAGTTTTGTCGTTAAAAGTTTGCGGGTTGACGCAAATACGCGTCACGCCGAAGTCTTTTGAAAGGCGTAATTTTTCTTCCGTAAAAACGTCTGGTCTGCCCGCTTCCACGGTAAATTCGGGAATTTTTCCAAAGGTTGAATTTACTGCGGCATAAACCTTTTCAAGGTCGGCGGCGTCCAACACAAACGGCGTTCCGCCGCCTATATACACGCTTTTTACGTTGGTTACAATTTGCTTTAAACTTGCAATTTCACGCACAAGACATTGGATATACTTTTCCACGTAGCCATGCGTTTTGTCTATCGGCGCGGTGATAAAAGAACAATATTCACACTTTGTGGGGCAAAACGGAATGCTTATAAACACGTCCTGACCGCTGTTTGGTGCGTAAACGTTTTTTTGCGCGTTTAACACGTTGCGGACAAGAGCGATGTTTTCCGCGCTTACGTCCATTTGCTTGAAAAGCGCTTCAAAGTCGCGCCCGCGGGCAAGTTCGCCGTAGGCGAGTTTTGTGGGTCTTATGCCCGTAAGCGCGCCCCAGGGCAGAGCGCCGTATTTTTGCGAAAGTACTTTGTAAAAGGCGAGCTTTGCGTAACGCTTTGCATATCTTTTAAACTCGGTTTCGTCTTCCACCTTTTGCCCGGTTTCAAAGTCGTAAAAATTTCCGCAATATTCGATACAGTTAAAAAACTTATCTCCGCCGTGTGAAAAATAATGTGTAAAATCTTCTTCTTCGCAATCGAATGCGCGAAGAACGTCCATTATTTCGGGGCGGAGATATTCGCTGTTAGTTGTAAGCATTTTATACCTTTACGTATGGATTGTTTTCGCGCTCGAAGCTAAGCGCGGTATCTTCGTCGTGACCGCAGTACACTTTGTAGTCGCCATTTAACGCGAACAGCTTTTTTACGCTGTTTATAAGCTGTGCGCCGTTGCCGGTAGGCAAGTCGCACCTGCCTACGCCGAGCCTGAAAAGCGTGTCGCCCGTAAAAAGACAATCTTCTATAAGATAGCAAACGCCGCCTGCGGTGTGTCCGGGCGTTGCGATTACTTTTATTTTTATGCCGCAAAGTTCAAGCTCTTCGCCGTCGGAAAAAGTGCGGTAAATTTCAAATTCGGGTATATACACGCCGCCGAAAAGCCCCCTGTTTTCCGCGCTGAAAATAAACGGGGCTTCTTTTTCGCCGCAACAGATTTTTACGCCGCTTTCAAAAAATTTGCCGCATCCGCCAACGTGGTCAAAATGCCCGTGCGTAAGAAGAACGTATCCGGGGACGAGATTTTCACGTTCGCAGACAGAATAAACTTGCGGCTGTGCGCAGTCTATCACGACTGCGGTTTTACCGTCCGCCGTTAAAACGTAAGAATTGCTTGCAAAACCCTGCGGGGGAACTTTAATTACTTTCACTTTGTGGTCCTGTAAACGTCTATAATTCTGCTATCCTTTTTAAGGCGCTTTATCAAAAGGTCTATGTCGGAGCGTTTGTTAAGTTTTATCCTTATTTCAAACTCCGCACGCCTGTCTTTGTTCAGTCTGCCGTTGATTGACGTCATTGAAAGCCGCATAGTTGAAATTTCGGCGGTTACAAAAGCTATAAGCCCTTCTTCGTCGGTGGCGATTATCTTTATGCCCGCGACAAACTCGCTGTCAACCGCGCCCGTCCATTGCGCTGGTTGAAGCCTTGCGGGGTCCAAATCGTCAAGGTTTGAACAGTCGGCGCGGTGAACTATTACGCCCCTGCCGCGCGAAACAAACCCCAATATTTCGTCGCCGGGGACGGGATTGCAACACTGCGCGAATTTTACGAGTAGCCCCGTCATTCCCTTGACGGTTACCGTTCCCGCGTTCGTATGGCGAAGCGTTTCCGACTGCAACTTTTCGGGGGCTTTGGGCATTTCTTTTTTATAGTAGTCTATAAGTTTGAAAATGACCTGATTGACGCTGACCGCGCCGTAACCTACGGAAGCCATCATTTCGTTCACAGAAGAAAATACAAGCCTGTTTGAAAGTTTTTTAAACGACTCTTCGGTCAGAATATCCGCCAGATTGTAGCCCCTGCGCTTTGCTTCGGCTTCCAGCATTGCCCTGCCCGTTTTTACGTTGTCTTCCTTCATTTCGCGCTTGAAGAACTGCCTTATCTTGGCGCGCGCAGAACCCGATTTTACGAATTTCAGCCAATCCCAGGAAGGACCTTTTGCGTTGGGCGAAGTAAGAATTTCAATCACGTCGCCGGTGTGCAGAGCGGAATTTAAAGATACTATTCTCGAATTCACTTTTGCGCCCACGCACTTATTGCCCACTTCCGAATGGATTGCATAGGCAAAATCCACGGGAGTAGCTTCAAGCGGCAAAGAAATTACTTTGCCATGCGGAGTGAAGACTAAAAGCTCGTTAGAGTACAAATCGTTTTTAAGGCTGTCTACAAACTCTTTCGAGTCGTTAAGGCTGCCCTGCCAGTCCATAACGTCGCGTATCCAGCTTAAACGCTGGTCAAAGTTGGTTTCTCCCGATTTCTGCTCTTTATATTTCCAATGCGCGGCGATACCGTACTCCGCCATTTTGTGCATTTCCTGCGTGCGTATCTGTATTTCGAAAATCTGTCCGAATTCTGTCACAACCGTGGTATGCAAAGACTGGTACATATTGCGCTTGGGGGTTGCGATATAATCTTTTATGCGCCCGGGGACGGGTTTCCACCGCTTGTGGATTTTTCCCAGAACTTCGTAACACTCTTCCATTGTGCCGACAATAACGCGCACGGCGGATAAATCGTAAATCTGGTCAAGGGTCTTGCCCTGCCGTTTCATTTTGCGGTAAATGGAATAAAAATGCTTTGGTCGTCCCCAGACTTCGCCCGTTATGTTACTGCTTTTCAGCATATCTTTCAGATTTTCCACAACGCGTTCCACAAAATTTTTGCGTTCGGTAAGTTTTTGGTTTATGTTGGTGACAAGATATTCGTATGCTTCAGGGTCAAGGTATTTCAGGCACAAATCTTCAAGCTCGCACTTGATTTGCGAAATACCCAGCCTGCCTGCGAGCGGAGTAAAAATTTCAAGCGTTTCTTTGGCGATGCGCTGCTGGCGCTCGTTTGAAAGAAAATTGAGAGAGCGCATATTGTGAAGCCTGTCGGCAAGTTTTATGATAATTACACGCACGTCGTTTGCCATAGCGACGAAAATTTTCCTAAAATTTTCCGCGTCTTCTTCTTCATGGGACTGGAAACGGATTTTGTCCAGTTTCGTCACGCCTTCGACAAGCGTCAGAATTTCTTCGCCGAAGCGCGAGCGTATATCTTCGTCTGTGGCTTGGGTGTCTTCGATTACGTCGTGCAAAAAAGCCGCGGCGACGGACGGAATGTCCATACCTAAATCCATAAGGATTTCCGCCACCGCGCAGGGATGAGTAAAATATGCTTCGCCCGAAGCGCGTTTTTGCCCTTCGTGCATAAGTTCGGCGTAGCGGTAAGCCGATAAAACCAGCTCCGTATCGCCGTCCGAATTGTATTCGTAAATTTTATCTATTACGCTCTTCATAGTTTCAACCGTTCACGTTGCAGGCAACGTTGTAAAGTTCGGAATTTGTGAGTTCGGTTTTAACGCCTTTGAAAACGGTCAGTTTGCCGCCTTCAAACGAAATAAGCGAAAGCTGCCTGAATACTTCCAGTGCAAAGGCAAAATGTCCGGGTTTGAAACTGCCGTTTTTAAACGATGCTTCGTAACTGTCGCAACCTTGCAGATTGTCCGCATTCGCGGAAACGTAAGCGAATATTTTTAAAAGTTCTTCGCGCGTGCAGGGCATATTTTTTATAAAATTATTGCCCTTAACGTCGGAACAGATAACAACGTCTTTCCCTTCAAGCGACGGTATTCTTACGCCGGATACGGGACAGTCAAGAAATACCACTTTTTTAAAGCCGCTCAAATCTACGTTAACCTGCGGCGAAACTAGCACCGTATCGGCAAGATTTGACGAACTTATATTAAAAAGCTCTACGGGGAGCGAAATGTTGCGGTATCTTTCAAGCGTATTATATTCGCCGGCGATATAAACGGTACCCCAACCTGCAACTTGCGCTTCGCCGTCTATTTCGGCAGCGGTCATTCTTTGCACCGCACAACTGCACTTTGGCGAAGCAAGCGTGATTATATTGTTCACCGCTATCTCTTCGCCTGCGTATTGCGCCGCGGTTTTTTCGCAGATTACGTCGCGGACGAATCCCTTTACATATTCTCTGCCGCGGAATACGGATACGTTGTATTCGAAAATATATTTTCTCGGAGCGGGGCTTGAAAGCAGTTTCAACTGCTTTGCGCCGCCGAAATACATAAGTTCTATTTTGTCGCTTTTAATGCTGATATGGGGCGACTGCGGTTTTATGGGTCGGACTTCGGACGAAGTTTCGCAAAGTTCGAACATAGGTCTGCGGTTGCCAACACCGTACGGCTCTAACATTTCAAGTTCGCGCGCAAATCTCGGCGAAAACGGTTTGTTCAGTCTGCCGTTGACAATAATCGTCGGTAAAAAATCTTCGGGCGTGTAATTTTTTTCAAGGTATGCGTTCAACGCGCTCTCTAACTTTTCAAAGTTTTCCAAAGTGACGTTAACGCCCGCCGCCTGCGCGTGCCCGCCGAATTCTTCGATATACTCCGAGCAGGCTTTTAACGCTTCGAAAATGTTTATATTTTCAATAGAACGGACCGAACCTTTCAACGTGTCTCCGCTGCGCACGAAAAGCAGTACGGGACGGGAATACTCTTCGCAAAGCCTTGCCGCAACTATGCCCACGAAACCGGAGTTCCAGTTTTCGTCAAACAACATTATAACTTTGCCGTAAGCGCCCCTTTCTTTGAGTTTGGCTTTCGCGCTTACGTAAAGTTCATCGCAACATTTCTGGCGTTCGAGATTATAGGCGGTTAGTTTTGAAGCAAGGCTGAATATCTTACTTTCGTCGCTTTCGCCGAAAAGTTCAAGCGCGGCGCGTGCGTCGCCCATTCTGCCCGCCGCATTTATTTTGGGGGCGATTGAAAAAGCTACCGTAAGCGAAGTAACGTCGGCTTCGTTTTTGACCAGAAACTGCGAATAGCACTTTCTGGGGCGGCTGTTAATCAGTTTTAACCCTTCGTAAACCAAGTCTCTGTTTTCGCCCGTAAGCGGCACGCTGTCCGCAACCGTAGCAATTGCGGCAAAATCGAGATATTTATACGCGTCGTCGCCGTTTAATGCAACGGCGACTTTCAGCGCAACGCCTGCGCCGCAGAGATTGTCGTAAATATAACCGTCGTTAAACTTGGGGTTGACGCATATGCAGTCGGGTATATTTTCGGGCAGTTCGTGGTGGTCTGTTACTATAACTTCCGCGCCCTGTTCCTTGATATACTCAACTTCTTCCGCGCAGGAAATTCCGCAGTCGACTGTAATGAAAAGCTGGGGGAACTCTTCTTCGAAAATAGCGTCAACGGCGGCTTTGGTTACTCCGTAACCTTCGCGGCGCTCGGGAACGTACACGATAGGCTCTATGCCGAAATCGCGCAAAGCGGCGCTCATTATCGTTGCGGCGCAAATGCCGTCGGCGTCATAGTCGCCGTAAACCACGACCGCCCAGTCTTCGTCGCGCGCCCTTTTAATTAGTTCTACCGCTTCCTTCATACCCTGCATTTTAAAGGGGGAAATAAAGTGTCCGCGCGAAGGTTTTATAAACGCTTCAATCTTTTGCCTGTCGTCGATTCCGCGACCGTACAGGATTGCAACCGTATCTTCCAAAAGCCCCACTTCGGCGGCAAGCGACTTTATGTTATTAAGTTGTTCCGCCGAAAATTCGCGTTCGGATAATACTCTTTTCATACATTAATAGACAAAAGGCGGGTGTTACCCGCCTTTAAATTTCTTTAAACCTTTTTTGATTTTTTGCGTGCTTCTTTAAAATTTTCTCCTATGCGTTTAAAGCGGGAATATACCGCCGGAGTGAAGAACAACGTTCCGTACACGCACGATATTGCGCTTACCAATCCCAGAAGCACGGGAATTGCAATTTGGATTACCGACAGTGCGCTTATAGACATAAGTACGAAAAGTACCGCGGCGGCAGACGCAACGCACACGGACGCAACGCAAACGCTTACTAAACTTTGTTTTGCGCACAAATCAACCTGCTCGAAGTTAGTAAGTTTTGCAAACTGCTCGTCCTTTATATTCTTTCTTGCCCTGTCAAACAGGAAAGCACAACCTATCATAGTCATAAGCACGGTGAGCGTAGCAAACACTATTACCGTGGAAGACACTGGTACTCGGCAAAGCGACAAAAGGCACACAAAAATTGCAAGATTGTGAACGTTGGCAAGCAACGCAGACAGCGCCATTGTAAGTTTATACCTGATTGCAAAGTAAATGAACTGGAACACCACCGAAGCCGCAAGCGCGACAGAGCCGTAAATAATTACGTTTGCACCGCCGAGTTCGGTTTTCACCGTATGATAAACCGCAGAACTGAGCCCCGTCATATCCGCGCTTTCGTCTTTCAACTTAGCGTTTATAGCTTCAACGGCAGCCTGTATTTTTGCAGTATCGCTGTTTTCGGAAAATTTGAAAGTCAGTTCGCCGCCGTTGGTAGCTTTGGAGTAATTGTAATATTTTACGCCGTTATTTTTAAACTCTTCGTCGCACAGGTCGCGCAGTTCGTCGTCCTTACCGAAATCGAGAACAACGTAAGATACGGTTACGCTTTGATAGCTTTTGTATTCGCCGCTGTAATTGAAGTAGCCGTCCGCCACAAAATGACATACGCAACCGACCGCTATGCCGAGCGCAATAATTACCGCCGAAACGATAATCATAATGTGCATTTTTGCAGAAATCTTTAAATTAGTCATCTACGGGTACCTCCCTTTTGAAGCCGCAGAAAGCGAACTTATCTTTTGCGGGCGATGACAAAACGTACCACATAAATCTTGTAAACCAGTACAGAATGTACGAAGCAACCAACGCAATGAAGAATATGAACGCGCAAGCAAAAATTTCACCCGCACAGGTAAACATACAAATTAACGTTGTCATAAGCGAAACAAGCACCAAAACCACGTGCAGATCCAATATCGCCGTAAGTCTTGAACGGTATCCCGCTTTGATAGCCGCACGCATAGTTTTGCCGCGCTTGGTTTCGCCGCGGATAGCTTCGAACGCCGCGAAGTTGGAACCGCAGAGAAGCGCAAGTCCCAAAATTATCATAAACGCGCCCGCTACGGTGAGTTGTATTTCGATAAGAAGCACGGAAGTTATAATTACAAGCGCGTAAATTAAAATCATAATCGCGTTGACGAGTCCCAGCTTCCTGTATTTAATTACAGAGAATACTATTGCGCCAGCAAAGAGAACAAGCATCGATACAAACAGATATATCGCCGCATTGTCGCCCAGAGCCGCGGAACCGTAGTTGATTTTAAGCGAATCGGAAACGCCGTAATCCAGATTTAAAACTTCGCCGTTAGCCGCCGAATTTAAAATTATAGAATAATCTTCCGCATAGGAAGCGTCATTTACACTGATATAGAAGCTGTTTCCAGTTATAGCTTCCGATATGGTGAGCGACAGAAGCTGGGTTTCGCCAACGTAAAAGTTGAGCGCGGTCTCTTCGTCCGCCATCATATCCGAAGTCAGTTTTCCTATGCCCTTCTTACCTTCTGCGGTAAGTCTTATTTTGACGGCATAGTTGTTTGCAGCCGAATATTTTGTAAAACTCTTGAAGTAATCCGCAGCCGTGTCCTTTGCGGGAATGCTGTGTTTTTCACTGCTTACAGAAAGTTCGCCGCTGGTTGCAAGATACTGTATAGTGCGGCTTATTTTAGCCGTTTCGTCGGAACGAGCCGTTGCGTTGTTCTGCTTATACGCGGAATACGAAAAATTGGTGGGAACGGCTATACGTATCGTATAGTCGTCCTGAACGGACAGCGAATAGCTTGAATAGCCCTTTCTGTCAAAACGGGCGGAAAGAACTTCAACGTCCTTTTTTACCTTGTCCGAAAGATTGTTTTCTTCGTCTTCAAGAAGGTCTTTTTCAACGTAAACGCTTCCGCGCTGCACGTATTTGCCGGTATATTTTTCGTACTTTTCCAGCTTGTCCGCATAATCGTCTTCGCCTTCAACGGGTAAAGCGGGCAGACCTTCGAAATAGTCCGCAGCCGAAATTACTCCTTCGGGATATAAAACGGTCGTAGCTTCCCCCGTAAGGTCAGCGCCGAGACGGATACTGCTTATAAAAGAATTATATCTTTTTACGCCGTTGGAATTGGGCACCGCGCACGACACGGTGGCAAAAAACCCAAGAACCAGGATTGCGGCAAGTAATATCGCCGTTATTATCGCCGATTTGATTTTGCCCATCTGTTAACTCCTAAACACTTATCGATTATTTAACTATTCTATTATAGTAAAAAATTAATCGTCAGTCAATTGTTTTAATTATTTATCGGCAATTTTTTTATCCGTAACCAAAGTATTTTAAAACCGGACGGATTTTTGCCCTATTATTTAATCTTTAAGCTCTTTTTTGCGCGAAAGCGAATGCATTCCGCACTCTATACGCTTTTTCATCATTGCGCAGGTAACGGGGTACGGGGTATTCATATCGCCCGTAAAATGATAATTGTTCGCACTGCAACCGCCGCTGCATATAAATTTTGCGAAACAGTCGCCGCACTGCTTTCTCGTAAACAGACAGGACTGAGCGAATTTTTTCCTGATTTGCTTATCGAGAACGCCGTCGAAGACGTTGCCCATTAAAAAATCTTTATCGCCCGCAAACTGGTGACATGGATAGATATCGCCGTTCGGCACAACCGAAAAATATTCGTTGCCCGCGCCGCACGCCGAAACTCTTTTCTGAAGGCATACGCCCCCTTCCAGATCGATATTGAAATGGAAAAAGTTGAAGCCCTGACCTTTTTCGTACTTTTCAAGATATTTGTCGCACAATACTTCGTACTCGTCGCAGACGCGGGGAAGATGCTCTTCCTTTATCTGCAAATCGTCAATGTCGGTGACGACAGGCTCCATAGAAATACTGTCAAAACCGTTTTCAGCGAGGAAAATAACGTCCTTTGAAAAGTCGAGATTTTTCGCCGTAAACGTACCGCGGACGTAATAACTTTTATCGCCGCGCGAACGGACGAATTTTTTAACGTTTTCTATAACGTAATCGAAACTGCCCTTACCGTTTTTGGTTTTACGGATAGCGTCGTGCACTTCCTTTCTGCCATCCAGAGAGAGCACAACGTTTTCCATTTCGCGGTTGAAGAAATCTATAGCGTCGTCGTCGAGCAAAAGCGCGTTTGTGGTAGTTGTGAATAAAAACTTTTTACCCGCCCTTTCGCCTTCCGCACGGGCGTAAGCGACTACGTTTTTTATAGTCTGCAAGCACATCAAAGGCTCGCCACCGAAGAAGTCCACTTCGAGAACTCTTCTGTTGCCGCTGTTTTTTATGAGAAAATCTATCGCAGTTTTTGCCGTTTCTTCGCTCATAAACTCACGCGCGGAATGATATGCGCCTTCGTCCGCAAAGCAGTAACGGCACCTTAAATTGCAGTCGTGGCAAATATGCAGACAGAGCGCCTTTACTTCGCTTGACTTTAAAGGATAGGTCTTTACTTCTTCCTTATACAAAAGCCCCTTTTCCTTTAATTGCGCAACGTCCTTTTCTATTTCGGAAATTTCGGCCGCGGAAAGATTTGCGGTATTGCCCTTTAAATAAGCGGCTGTCTTTTCGTCGCATTCGTGCAGGCTTCCGCTGCCCGAGTCGTATATGTAATTCTTATCTTTATAATTAAATACGTGTACCATAAAAATTAAATTTAAGGAGCAGACAACATCTGCTCCTTAATGGGTTTAAATTTATTTATTCTTTTCGGGATTCTGTTCTCTTGTAATTCTTTCACAGCTTTGGTTGCCTACCGTGCAACTTGTTTTGCAAGCGGACTGGCAGGTACTTCTGCATTCGCCGCAACCCGTAACCTTTTTTTCGGCAGGGGTGGATATAGTCTTAATCATCTTGAAAATCTCCTTTAAAGTATATGTCTTGAATTAATTAAATTAATTATAGAATACCCTTTGAAAAAAATCAAGTGTTTTGAACAATGTATTTGCGCCGACCGCGCCGCAAACCGTTATTTATGCGGCTCGGCGGAAATTCAGGCGGATTTTTTTACGTTGACAGCGATTATGCCCGTAATCGCCCCCGCGACCGCGCCAAGCAAAATTTCAATTGCGAACGTCCAGCTTATTGTAAGCGAACGCGCTATTGCGGCGTATAAGAAGTATGTAATCAAAACTGCGGCAAGTCCGTAAATTATACCTTTTAACCAGCCTTTTTCGCCGCGGATAAAGATAAGTCCGCCGGCGACCACGGAAAGAATTTTAAATACCTGGTTAACCGGCTTTATTACCGACGGCGACAGGGAACAGAACTGGATTATAACGGTGAATATCAACACGAACACCAATGAAATTATCACTGCCGCCGACGTTGCTTTAATTACCTGAAACACGTGCTTTTTCATAAATAAAAACCTCCGCTTTAAATGTATGCGAAGATTTTACTTATTATTCTTTATCTGCTTTTTTAGCTTTGCCAGAAGATTTTTTTACAGGCTTTTCTTCAACCTTTTCTTCGGTTTCTGCGGGAACGGCAACATTTTCTTCGGCGGTTTCTTCCGCGGCGACTTCGGTAACGGGTTCAACCTTTTCTTCCGCAGCGTCCGCAGGTTTTTCATCCGTCTTTTTAACCACAGCCGCGTCCGTCTGGTAAATAGCCTGTCTGTCAAACTTTATAAAACATTTACCCGACTTTTCAGTACCTGTTTCAAGCACGAAAGTCTGTTCTTCGTTATCCACTTCGACAACTATTCCGCAAATACCGCCTATGGTTTTTACTTTGTTGCCGGGCTGAACGGCGTTAATTAAGTCCTGCGCGTCCTTTTCCTGCTTTTTGCGGCGGCGGGACGAGAAAATAAACAAACCTATTATTGCAACTATCAGAACGCCGAAAATTATCCAGGTGACGTAATTGGGAGTTGCGAGCAACGAATTTAACATTTTTTTATCTCCAAATTTTATTTACTTTTTAACTATAATATTTTTATCGCCAATTTGCAAGCATTTTAAAGCCTTGCAGAAAATATTGCACAAAACTTTCACTTTAAATTACTCGCGCGAACCGTATCCGTCGTAAAATTTTTCCGCAAAATCGTTAAAGCTGTCAGCAAAAATAGCTTCGCGCATATCGCGCATCAGTTTTTGCAGGAACGTTATGTTGTGCATACTCAAAAGCATTGCGGAAAGCATTTCACCGACGTTGTTCAGATGCCGTAAATATGCTTTGCTGTAATTTTTACAGCAATAACAGTCGCAATTATTATCCAGCGGGGAAAAATCTTCGCGGTAAGAGCCGTTTCTAACCACCACTTTACCGCCGGAAGTAAAAGCCGTGCCGTTGCGGGCGATTCTTGTGGCGAGCACACAGTCGAACATATCCACGCCGCGCCGTACGCCTTCTATAAGACAGTCGGGACTGCCCACGCCCATAAGGTATCTGGGAACCCCTTCGGGAAGTCCGGGGCGGAGAACGTCGAGCATTTCATACATCAGTTTCTTTGGTTCGCCGACTGAAAGCCCGCCTATAGCAATTCCGTCCACCGCGTACGGCTTTGCCCTTTTAAGACTTTCAAGCCGCAAATCGCTATAAAAGTTGCCCTGTATTATGGGAAACAGCGCCTGGTCTTCGCGCGTTTTGGCGTCAAGACAGCGGTTCAGCCAGCGGCTTGTCCGCTCCATTGCTTCTTCAGCCTGTCTGCGGTTAAAACCGTAGGCGCTGCACTGGTCGAACTGCATTATAATATCCGCGCCCAGATTTTCCTGTATGGACATAACTTTTTCGGGCGTGAACATATGCTTTGCACCGTCTACGTGGGAATTGAAACATACTCCTTCGTCCCTGATTTTATTCAGTTTCGTCAGAGAAAAAACCTGAAAGCCGCCGCTGTCGGTTAGAATGGGTCCGTCCCAGTTCATAAACTTATGAAGCCCGCCCGCCTTTTTGACAAGTTCGTCGCCGGGGCGCACGTACAAATGATAAGTGTTTGAAAGTATTATGCTTGCGCCCGTTTCCTTTAAATCGCGCGGAAGCATACCCTTTACGGTCGCCTGCGTTCCCACGGGCATATATACGGGAGTTAAAACGTCGCCGTGCGGAGTATGAAAAACGCCCGCCCGCGCGCCCGTGTACTTATCTATATGTTGAAGTTCGTATGAAAAAAATTTACTCATAATTCTTTAGATATGTTTTATTATAAAATCATCATCGCGTCCCGCATTTGCACTAAAAACAGGATTGCTTGGCTTAGAAGCAAGCAGATCGAGAAGCGCGAACTTTTTTGATGGAAGCGTACACAGATGTACGTGACCCGATAAAAAGCGAAGCGCGACAAAGAGATGCGCCGCTTATAAGATAAGCATTGCGTCGCCGAAAGAGAAAAATCGGTATTTTTCATTTACGGCGGTTTTATACAGTTCAAGTATCTTTTCCCTGCCGCAAAGCGCCGCCACAAGCATAACCAGAGTGCTTTCGGGCAAATGAAAATTCGTTACCAGCGCATCCACGCACTTGAATTTGTAGGGCGGGTAAATAAAAATTTCCGTGTTCCCGCTGCAAGGTTTTAAAAATCCGTTTTCGTCGGCTACGCTTTCAAGCGTTCTTACCGACGTTGTGCCTACGACTATCACCCTTCTTCCTTCGCGTTTGGCGCGGTTTACGGTTTCCGCCGCGTCCGCTCCCACTTCGAAATATTCAGAGTGCATTTTATGGTCTGTGATTATATCTTCTTTTACTGGACGGAACGTACCTAAACCTACGTGCAACAGAACTTCGGCAATTTCAACGCCTTTATCTTTTAAGCCCTGCAAAAGCGCGGGAGTAAAATGGAGCCCCGCCGTAGGCGCCGCCGCCGAACCGTCACGTTTGGCATATACAGTCTGGTAACGGTTTTTATCTTTGAGTTTGCTCTTTATATAGGGCGGCAGAGGCATTGACCCCGCCTTGTCTAAAATTTCTTCGAATACGCCGTCGTAATAAAATCTGACTATGCGCTCGCCGCTGTCGGTTATGCCTTCAACCGTAAGCGATAAATTGTCTGAAATTATAAGTCTTTTGCCGACGGAACATTTTTTTCCGGGTTTTACAAGCACTTCCCAGATATCTTTTTCAAGCCGCTTTAAAAGCATTACTTCCACCGCGCCGCCGTTTTCGGTATGCGCGTAAAGACGGGCAGGCAACACTTTTGTATTGTTTACCACAAGCACGTCGCCCTTTTTCAGATATCCGGTTATATCTTTGAAAATTTTATGTTCCACTCTGTCCGAAGCCCTGTCATATACCAGAAGCCGCGACGAGTCTCGCGGCTCGGCAGGGCTCTGCGCAATCAGTTCTTCGGGCAGGTCGTAATAAAAATCGCTCTTTTTATACTGCATATCAGCCTTTTAAATCTTTGTCGAACATACTTACCTGTTCGCGCTGTTTTTCACTCATTTTATAGCCGAGATGTTCGTATCCGCCGCGCAGTATCATTCTGCCGCGCGGAGTACGGGCAATAAATCCGAGCTGTAAAAGATAGGGTTCGTAAACGTCTTCTATCGTGCCCGCGTCTTCGTTTATAGTCGCGGCGAGAGTTTCAAGCCCCACGGGTTTGCCGTCGAATTTGTCAATCATTGCGCGCAAAAGGCTTCTGTCCACTTCGTCAAGACCTAAACCGTCAATTTCCATTTTGCCGAGTGCAAACTTTGCGTCGCCAACGGTTACAGACGCGTTGCCCTTTATTGTCGAAAAATCGCGCACACGCTTTAAAAGCCTGTTGGCGATACGCGGAGTTCCGCGCGAACGGCGTGCAACTTCAGCCGCCGCTTCCGCGTCTATTGCAATGCCCAGTGTGCGGGCACTGCGCAGAACTATTTCTTTCAACTCGTCCGGCGTGTACATTTCAAGACGGCAGATTATGCCGAACCTGTCGCGCAGGGGATTTGCAATCATACCCGCGCGTGTGGTTGCGCCGATTAAAGTGAATTTTTTGAGAGAAAACCTTATGTTTCTTGCGCTGGGTCCCTTTCCGACTATGATATCAAGCGCGTAATCTTCCATTGCGGAATACAAAATTTCTTCAACGCTGTGGTTAAGGCGGTGTATTTCGTCAATGAACAAAACGTCTCCGTCGTTCAGGTTGGTGAGTATTGCCGCAAGGTCGCCGCTACGCTCTATCGCGGGCGCGGAAGTCATTTTCAGCTGACCGCCCATTTCACCCGAAATAATGTGCGCAAGCGTGGTTTTACCGAGACCGGGCGCGCCGTATAAAAGAACGTGTTCCAACACTTCCCCGCGCGATTTCGCCGCCGCCATATATACTTTTAAATTTTCTTTGACTTTGGTCTGTCCGACGTACCCGTCAAGCGTCTTGGGGCGCAAAACGTTTTCTTCCGCGTCGTATTCGCCCTTGGTGCTTTTTACAAGCCTGTCTTCCCCTTCAAAATCTTCTTCTTCGTCAAAAAACATTTTTACATTCCTTTAAGCGCAAGCATGATTATATCTTCAACCGTAGCCGCGCCCTTCGCTCTTGCGTTTGAAATTGCCTTTTCGCTCTCCGAACGGCTGAAACCGAGAGTCATAAGCGCGACAACCGCGTCTTCGTCACCGCTTGTAACGGACGGAAGAGCCGCGCCGCCTTCGGCAACGGAAGCGTTTAACGAAACCTTTTCACGCAGTTCTAAAATTATGCGCTCCGCCGTCTTTTTACCGAGTCCTTTCACGGCGGAAAGCCTTTTCACGTCCGACGTTGCGATTGCCGCGGCAAGCTCGCCCGACGACAGTCCCGAGAGAACCGCAATGCCCATTTTCGGTCCTACCCCCGATACGGAAATAAGTTTTAAAAACATATTTTTTTCTTCGGTAGAAGAAAATCCGTAAAGCGCGGTTCCGTTTTCGCTGACCTGCATATATGTGTAAAGTTCGCCTTCCGTCTTGCCTGCAAGCAGAGAAAACGCCGAACCCGAACAGTTCACTTCAAAGCCTATGCCGCCCGCCGTTTCAATCAACGCGCACTCGGGCGTAAGCGATTTGATTTTACCTTTTAAATATCCTATCATAATTTACCTTATACCGAAAAGTTTTCCGAACCGCGACGTGTGAGCGTGGCATAACGCAACGGCAAGCGCGTCCGCCGCGTCGTCGGGACGGGGAATTTTTTGCAGATTCAAAAGCGAAGTTACAACGTGCTGCATCTGGATTTTATCCGCTTTACCGTAGCCCGTCAAAGACTGCTTTATCTGGTTGGGCGTGTATTCGTAAAGCCTGCCGCAGTACTTAATACAGGTCAGAAGCATTACCCCCCTTGCGTGGGCGACGGGTATGCCCGTGGTGATGTTTTTTGAAAAGAACAACTCTTCCACGGCAATTTCTTCCGGCTTGTACTTCGTCAAAATTTTGTTTATGCCTTCTTCAAGCATTGCAAGGCGGACGGGCAGGCTTTCGTCCTTTGGCGTAAGAACCACGCCGTAGTCCACAGCAACGGTATTATCGTTTTTCAATTTTTCGACTACGCCGTAACCCATTGTCGCAAGACCGGGGTCGAGTCCCAGAATTATCATTTTTCTGCCTTTTATTGCTTTTATAATCTTTTATAATATTGTAAGATAATTTAACCGATAAGTCAAATTATTCGGACGGCAAGTTCAATAGTCGGACTTTCCAAGCAAATAATCGCAAGAGCATTTCAAAGCGAACGAAAGCCTTAAAATGGCGGAAGCCGTAGGTTCGCACTCGCCCTTCTCCCATCGCACAATCATAGACTGACTGCACCCGACCTGTTTCGCCAAATCGCTTTGGGTCATTCCGAATTCAGTTCTCATCTCTTTAATACGGTTAGAAATTATCATAAAAAAATTTTAACAATATATGAGTAAACTCATTGACAATATGAGTATTCTCATATATAATGCTGTCAAACGGTATCTCTCGGTTACCACTACCTGTTAAGGGCGGCACGCTTTACGGCGTGCCGCCCCTGATTAGTTTACTTATAACTTTCTGCAAGCGCTTTAAACGCGGGCAACGAGCGCTCTATCATATCGGGCGCGACGCAGTAGCTTATTCTGGCGTAGCCCTTGCGACCGAAGCTGTCGCCGGGAACTATCAGCAGCTCGTAACTTTTAGCGCGCTCCGCAAATGCGTTTGCGTCGGGTTCGGGCGATTTCACGAACAGGTAAAACGCGCCGTCCGGCTTAACAACTTTAAAACCGTAATCCGAAAGCGCGGCGCAAAGCCTGTCGCGGTTGCGTTTGTAAACGGATATATCGGAAGTGATTCCGCAAGTTTTTGCGACCAGCTGCTGAAACAGATTGGGCGCACAAACAAAACCCAGCGCCCTGCCCGCGCCGCATATGCCGGCAAACACTTCCTGCCACTCTTCCATTTTATTGTTTACGGCTATGTACCCTATTCTTTCGCCCGGCAACGACAAACTCTTGGAATACGAATAACACACTATGCTTCTGTCGTAATAGTTCATAACGTAAGGCACTTTTATGCTGTCGTCGTACACAAGTTCCCTGTAAGGCTCGTCTGAAATGAGATATACGGGGCTGCCGCGTTTTTCGGAAAAACCGTTTAACATTTTTGCAAGTTCCTTTATGGACTTTTCGCTGTACACAACGCCGCTGGGATTGTTGGGCGAGTTTATTAAAACCGCCTTTGTCTTGTCGCTGAGGGCTTGACGGATTTTTTCAAGATCTATCTGCATATCGTCTTCGCGCGTGTCCACCGCCACGAATCTGCCGCCTGCGTGTTCGCAAAAAACTTTATATTCCGGAAAACAGGGAACAAGGGTAAGCACTTCTTCCCCTTCGTTTAAAAGCGCGTTTAAAGTTGCGGTAAGTGACGCAGAAGCCCCGCAGGTCATATAAAAGCAATCGGCGGTAAGATTTGTGCCGAACTGCGAATTAGTGTAATCGGCAAGCGTCTTTCTCACGTTGTAATCGCCGGGCGCCGAAGTATAACCGTGCAATGCTACGGGGTCGCCGCAGTTTATAAGTTCGCTCAGAATTTTCGTCACTTCGGCAGGCACGGGAACGCTGGGGTTACCGAGCGAAAAATCAAAAACCTTGTCTTCGCCTATTTCCGCCTTACGTTTTTTTCCGTATTCGAACAACTCGCGTATAGCCGAGCGTACTTTGCCTAAATTTACGTTTTTTTCGTTCAACATTGCGCCACCTGAAAAATTTACTTCAAATTATATAGTATGTTTTATTACGCATTTATACCACTGTTTATTATTTTATCATCTGCGACGATTTTTGTCAATCGGGTTTCTGTCGCGCAAAATTAAAACCGCACGGCTACGTGCGGTTTTAAAATAATTTCTTCATACAGTTTGTGTCGCGCCTGAACGCCTTGCTTATTACGTTTAAGATAGTTACAAGGCGGTCTATTGAAAAGGATTGCTGCCTTGCCGCATGTTCTTCGATAAAAATTTCGTTAACGGCGGCTTGCATCTGTTCCCTTGTCTTATCTTCCGAAAAGAGCCGTCTTCCTACGCTTTTACCGTATTCGTAAGATTTTTGCAGGCGACGCTCCATTTCTTCTCCCGAAAAATCGTAGTGCGCTTTTGAAAACTCGTTGCAGTAAGAAACGTCTAAATCGAGCACGGGAATATCCGTTTTAAATGTTTTGCGGTAATCGTATCTCGCGTCGAAATGCAGCACTAAAATAACGTCAGGCTCTTCCGCCGCACCGAAAGGCGTTTCCTTTTTTAAAAGGGGATACAGCGGTATGCAGTCCACCGCGCCGCCGTCAATCGCCATTCTGCCCTTTATAAACGAAGGAACCAATCTTAAAAACGGATAGGTCGTTGCCGCGTTCATATACCGCTTCCACAAACGGTTGTAAGCACCGTTTATCCAGTAGTAGCGCGTGATAAGCGGAATATAACAGACGGGAAACACCACGGGTATTATAAGTTTGTCCGCAGGGGACAGCATAGTGTTCAGATATTTTGACAAAAGGTCTTTTGCGAACACCTGCCAGAAAAGCTCAGCCTTTTTGGATATGTCTATTTTTCTGTAAAGTCTTTCAACCAAATCCAGCTTATCCGCAGAAAGCGCATAGGCGGTAAAAATGCCGCCCGACGCGCCCGAAACCGTAACTATTTCGTCGCGCGATATGTAATTAAGCAGACCTTTGGTAAAGCCTATCTGATAAACACAGTTACTGACGCCGCCGGCGTACGCAATCGCTATTCGCAGTTTTCGTCGCCGGCCAACATTTTTTTTAGTTTTTCTACCTGACTGCCGACCGCGCTGCCAACTTTTTTTGCGCCGTCGGTTACCTTTTCAGCAACTTCTTTTGCAGCCGCGGCAAGCTGCGAAACAAATTCTTTTGCGTCCGCAATGCCTTCCGCGCCGTCTTCGTTTTCGTCAGGTCGGAACATAAGATTTTCTTCCAGATCGGAAATTTCTTTGGCGGTCTTTTCAATAATGCAATCAAGATCAGCCGCCGCTTTACCGTATACGCTTGCGTCGTTGGTCTTTCTCATCCGCTTTACTATATTTTTAAAATCGGTGTAGCGCCAGATGAGAGCGCTAAGCTCTTCGTCGGACACGGGGGTTTTAGATTTCTTTAAAGAAACCAGCTCTATTTTGATAAGTTTTTCGCAACACTTTAACGCCTTTACGTTATCTTTTAACGTGTTTACCATTTCGGTATGTATCAGCAGGCGTCTGTTCAGGAATAACAGTTCTTTGTATTCCGCTTCGTTATGTTTTTCCATATTCTCTCCAACTGAAAAAAGTAGAATAATTATATAATAAAGCCTGCGTTATGTCAAGCCGATTGTATGCCGTAAGCCGCCCCTTAAAGTTGTTATTATATGGCAATACTGTTTCGCAACAAAAATGAAAACGGGGCGGCAGCCGAACGGCTGCCGCCCCTATATTATCACGCCTTTTAGCAAGGTTTTAACCCGTTAAATCTTTCCTGAAAGTTTCCATTATCCTGTTTTCAATTCTTGACACCTGCACCTGTGAAACGCCGAGCATATTCGCCACTTCGCTCTGGGTCATATCCCTGAAGTATCTCAACATTATGACCTTTCTGTCCCTTTCGGGCAGTTCGGCAATCGCCGTTTTCAATTGCAGCATTTCTATTATATCTTCCTGCCTGTCTTCAACGGGCAGCTTTTCAAGAAGTTCCTGCGTCTTCTCGTCCTTATATTCGCCCTGCGAATAGATAGAAAGAGGCATATGTGTTGAACCCATTGTAAACACCACTTCGCTTTCGGGCATCCCGAATTTTTCGGATATCTGTTTTACGGTAGGCTGTCTGCCGTGTTCGGTGGAAAACTGTTCAATAAAAAGGTTTATCTGTTTTGCGCAGCTTTTTATCGCGCGCGAAACTTTTATGCTGCCGTCGTCGCGCATAAACCGCTTTATTTCGCCGGCAATCATAGGCACGGCGTAAGTGGAAAACCTTACTCCGAAACTTTCGTCAAAGCCGTTAATGGCTTTTAAAAGCCCCATACTTGCAAGCTGGTACAAATCGTCGTACTCCACGCCCTTGCCAAGGTAACGCCTTACAATGCTCTTTATTAAATTGTTGTTTTCCAGCAACAGGGTTTCTTTCGCCGCGACGTCGCCGTCTTTTGCCTTTCGTACTAAATCATTCGTCTGACCGACGTCAAGCATTCTCCACTTCCGCTTCAAAACTTTTCGACATATACACAACCGTGCCTTCGCCCTGGATTGAGTTTACCGAAAATTCGTCCATAAAAGTCTGCATTATGGTGAAACCCATTCCCGAGCGTTCGTCGGAAGGAAGCGTTGTAAAAAAGGGCTGAACGGCTTTGCTTATATCGGGTATGCCCTTGCCCGTATCGCTTACCTTTATATGTAGTTCTTTGCCTTCTATCTCGCACTCTACGGTAACAATGCCAAGATTACCCCTGTATGCGTGTACCGTACAGTTGGTGACCGCTTCCGATACGGCGGTCTTTACGTCCGAAAGCGCCGAAAGCGAAGGATTGAGTTCAAGACAAAAAGCAGCAACGGCGTCGCGCGCAAACGCCTGGTTGCGGGGAAGTGAATAGAATTGAAGTTTAAGATAGTTGCTCGTCATACACGCACCTTTTTATTCCGCTTTGGGTATCAGGGAATATATTCCGCTTAAATTTAATATTTTTTCTGCCGCAAAATTGGGCTTGTCGAGATAGAGCGGCGTGTTCAGCTTTGCCGCCTTTTTATACCTGCCTATTAAAAAGCCTATGCCCGTAGAATCCATAAACGCAACGTCGGAAAGATTTATCACGATTTTTTTCGCGTTGGCGTTATCTTCTATAAGTTTATCGCAACGGGCGCGGGCGTCCTGTGCGGAACATTCGTCCATTTCGCCGGAAAGGTATATGTATAACGTCGACTCCTGCACCAGTCCCGAAACTTTCATAATTTTTTCGCTCCGTGATTTTTATAAAATATTACTATATTTCAGGCAGGGTATTTTGTCATATCCGCGCGTAATTTGTATTCTTTTGTAAAACATTAATTCCGGAAACGGGCGACAAAGACGTAAATTATCCTTAAAAAAATTAGTTGAAATTACTTTAAAAATTACTTGACAAAAATTTTGGGGTATATTATTATAGGTAAGCATTGTGCGTGTCTCAATACGTATTTGCGACAAGGGCCTTTAGCTCAGTTGGTTAGAGCGGTCGGCTCATAACCGATTGGTCCGCGGTTCGAGTCCGTGAAGGCCCACCAAAAACACCGTATATCAGCCGGTTTACTGCGTTACGGTTAAAATTTAATTAATATGGCCCGATAGCTCAGTTGGTTAGAGCGCCAGCCTGTCACGCTGGAGGTCGACGGTTCGAGCCCGTTTCGGGTCGCCATTATTTTAAAAGCGTCTTTTTGGCGCTTAACGCCTTGGTAGCTCAGTCGGTAGAGCGGTGGACTGAAAATCCATATGTCGGCGGTTCGATTCCACCCCAAGGCACCACTTAGTCTTAGCGGTTTGCTGGTGTAGCTCAACTGGCAGAGCAGCTGATTTGTAATCAGCAGGTTGTGGGTTCGATTCCAATCACCAGCTCCATTACTTACCCCGCCGCTGACAGACGGGGTAAAAAAATTTAATTCGGGCGGATTGCAGAGTGGCCAAATGCATCAGACTGTAAATCTGACGTCTCCGACTTCGGTGGTTCGAATCCACCTCCTCCCACCACGAAATCAGCACCCTTACGGGTGCTTTTTTCATGGTGGTAAAAGTTGTTAACAGAAGCCCGAAATTCGGTGGTTCGCGTGAGCAGGCAAGCGGTGATTAATAAATTAAAAGACACAGTATAGACTTGCCGACGACGTTCTCGCCTAAGGCGAGAACACACCTTCTCCCACCAATAACGACCTAAAACGAACAACTTTCGATTAGGTCGTTATTTTTATTCAGTCCACTCCCATTTTCTTGTCCGCGCGGCGTAGCCGCGCGCTTGTCAAGACAAGCTCACACCTATCTGCCATTTACTGAAAAGTTAGCTTTTATAAGCATTATACTGTTTACTTTTTTTGAATAATTTGCTATACTATTTCTGTTACACATTTTAATAGTCCGTATAAGGGAATACTATTTGGTAAAAATTTATTCTCTCGCCTTTATATGGACAATGTGTAGCAACATTGAGAGGTGCGTTTTTCGGCGTGTTTCTCAATGGAACACGCTTTTTTTACGGAGGCTAAAATGACTAAAAGAAACAATTTAGTTGAATTGGCGAGATTTCTATTCAGTATTTTAGTTGTCGGCTATCATATTCAAATGACTTTTTTAGGCGACGACATAAATTTTTTTGAGAACGGCGCACTTGCCGTTGAGTTCTTCTTTCTGATTTCGGGTTATTTCCTTGCAAGGTCTATTGAAAAAATAAGCGCAAAGGAAAATTATAACCCTGCGCTTGAAAGTTGCCGTTTTATGGGTAATAAGATTAAAGGAATTTTACCCACGCATTTAACGGCTATTATAGTAATTATTGTCGTATTATTGACTTATAATTTTGCTAATTCTGGCAATATAATTCTGAACGGCTTGCCGAGTATATTTTTAGTGCAAATGGGCGGCGTATGGACGAACGCCTATGCAAGCGCGCTCATCGTTCCCGAATGGTATTTGTCGTCAATGCTCTTATGTATGCTGTTTATAGTACCCGTTGCATTGCTATTAAGAAAGAAAATCAAGAAAGGAATTTTAGTAATTCCTATTTTGCTTGGCGTTTTAGGCGTTATAGCTGTTATTTATGGACTTTGTACGAATTGGGCATTTACAACGACTTTTGTCTATGATTTAAGAGCTTGGGGCGAAATGTGCGTAGGTATGTTTACTTATTATCTTTCTACCGTTATAACAAAAAAAGACTTAAAAGCCGCACCGTCGGTAATTTTGAAAGTTGTTGAAATAATTTGTTATTGTGCACCGATAATTCTCGGTTTTATTCCTATAAATAAAAGTTTGGAACCCGTTTGTATGGTTGTCGCCGTAGTATGTATATTTGTTGCAATCTCGATTACGTTTGCAGGCAAGGGCGTAGCTGTTACAAATTCAAAGGTAAATAAAGCGTTCGGTTATCTCGGCAGTTTATCGTTAGCAATATATTTGTTTCACCCCGTAATAATAACTCTGTTGGAATATGTCGGCGGTCTTGAAATATGGGCTATTTATTTAATTGTTTTTGCCGTATCTATTGTATCAGCAGTCATTTTCAATATCGTTGTTATGCTTATCAAAAGGCTAATAAAATCAATTAAAAGCCGCAAAGAAGAGAATACTGAAATTGCAAATTAAACTTGATATGATAATAATTACTTTTTTAGTTCTTCGGTTCGATGTAGGTCAACAATTTTCCACCAAAAAACGGGGTAAAATCGCGTGATTTTGCCACGTTTTTGCTTGTTTTTAACCATTTTTTGAACTTTACCACAAAATTACCCCAAAACATTAAAAGCCTTTAAAATCTTATTCCGCACGGTAGCCGTGCGGTTTTTTCAATAAAATAGTTGACAGTCCTATTAATCGGTGGTAAAATAAAAACACAGCAAGGGAATGACCTTAAAAACGGTTAGCCCTGCCTTAGATTAAAAATAACCGTCCGCAGTTGCTATCGTGGGGCGGTTATTTTTTAATTGTTATGTAAATCTTATCTTGCGTCACTCTGAAAGAGTATACCGCGCCAAGCTCCACCAATCGGAGAAGCAGGCGCAGGAAGTCAAATTCCATACAATCACCCCCTAAAAAGAAATGTTCATCACATTCCCCCCAAGGGGCTAACCGCCTAAAAGGCTATGCTTGCTGTGGGTGACTTGCGCCACCGTGCATATATTACCATATTTTGCTTTTTTAGTCAATCAAAACCGCCGCGGCATTGCGCGGCTTTTTCTTTTGGGGCGGCGGAACGTCGGAACGCCTGGGGGCGAAGTAGTCAAGTGCGGAACTACTTGCACCGTGGCAAAGTAGTAACATGTCGTACTACTTTTTGCGGTGCAGTAAAAAAAACAACGTGCGCATACAAGCCGCCAACGCTCGCGCCTGCACATAACCCACCTTATCAGCCTAAGCCGCGCAAGCGGCTTTTTCCTTTTAACTCGCGTTCGCGCTTCAAGGCGCAAAGCTCTGAATTGCATTGTTTCACGCGAACGCATACCGCTTTAAATTCTCGCGCCGCTTGTCGGCGCATATCTTAAACCGTTTTAACCTTGCCGGGAATAAGAAAAACAGCGCGGAAACCCTTTTAAATTATTATTTTCAGTTAGTTATATATCATTTTGAAATTCATCATATGATTTCTTTAGGCAAAAATAAGGAATTGGATAATGTTGACAATCTGGCTAAACTTTGCCCTGCCTGTCACGCAAGTTTATCGCGCGGCAGTGCAAACGAAAATGTTCAAAAAGAATTAATAAGAAAAATCTTCAAACACAAAAACAATATTTTAACTTTCTGTGAAAGCTATTTTGACGAAAAAGATTTTGAAACCGTTGTAGACTTGGTTTGGAAATCTTTGAAATAATCTCACATCACAGCCTGTTATTTTTTTAAATTATTATTGCATTTTGCAATGAATTATACTATAATTGTTTTACACTATAACAAAAAGACGGAGGCACTTTAATGTTAAATGCAAAAATAGCAAATCTTTTAAACGAACAGGTAAATAAAGAACTTTATTCGGGCTATCTCTACCTTGAATTTGCAAACTATTACGCGGACGAAGGTTTAGACGGCTTTGCCCACTGGTACGAAATTCAGGCGCACGAAGAGCGCGACCACGCAATGATGATCCGCCGCTATCTTATAGACAACGGTTACCGCGTTACCTTTGACGCAATTGAAAAACCCGACAAAACTTTTGCTTCCGCAATAGAACCGTTGAATGCGGGATTCGAACACGAAAAATACGTAACTTCGCTTATTAATAACATATACGCGCTTGCTTTTGAAACCAAGGACTTTAAAACAATGCAGTTTTTGGACTGGTTCATTAAGGAACAGGGCGAAGAAGAAAAAAATGCCGAAGACCAGATTAAAAAATTCAAAATGTTCGGACACGACGCAAAAGGGCTGTATGCGCTTAACCAGGAACTTGCAGCACGCGTGTACACCCCTTCCGCCACCGGTCCCGCGATGTAAATATTTAAAACCTGTTAAAGAACTATGGATAAAAATCAGCTATTCAAATTCATTTCAGAACAAAAGACGGCGTTTGTTGCGTTGGTTGACGAACAGGGTTATCCAGTTATCCGCGCAATGCTTGCGCCACGCAAAATAGACGGAAACGCAGTATATTTCAGCACCAACACGTCGTCAAACAAAATTAAACATTTTACCGGAAACAACAAGGCTTGCGTCTATTTTTATAACCGCGGCAGGTTTAAATACCAAGGCGTATCTATAACCGGCGAAATGGAAATTTGCACCGATCAGCCTACAAAAGATATGATTTGGAAATTCGGCGATAAATTATTCTATAAACAGGGCGTAACCGACCCGGATTATTGCGTTTTAAAATTTACCGCCAAAAAAGCGGAATACTACTGTGATTTTAAAATACAAACGTTTGAATTGTAAATTATAGCGGCGCGGACTTGTTGTCCGCGCCGCTTTTTTCATTCTCTATTTCTTTTTCTCGCTACGGCGTTTGTCGTTTATTACGTCAAGCGCCTTTTCGTCTATAAGAGAAATTCCTTCCTGCTTTGCAATATCAACCATTTGCGTCAATGCCGCCTTCAAAAATATCCGCGGTATTTTCGTAAGTCTTGCGCACGCCCCGTCAGTAAATTTTACTTCGGGGTCTATTCTCGAAGCGGCGTATTTTACGGCGTTTACGTCCCCTTCCTTTGCCTGAATTTTTTCGGGTATCGGCTTCTTGAATTTTGTATACCAGAAATTAGTGCTGTCGCGGTAACCGTAATCCACGGGAACGGCGGGAAAATTTTTACAGTCTACTCCGTCCACAATCGCACCGTAATATTTTGGTTTAATCAAAATTTTATCTATTTTTAAAATGAAGTGCGCACCGAACCTTGAAGTTATGCCGTTAAAATTTCTGTACGGCGGCTCGTATCCGTCTAAATTTCCCGCTTTGTTCAGATACGCGTCTTCAAGACTGTCGTCCCAACTGCATTCGAAAACCTGATATGCTTCGCCTATAATTTTAGGTCTGCTCTTTTCAATTTTACTTTCTTTAAGCGTAAAAATGCATTTCTTCATTTTTTCTTCGGTGCTGTCGCCGGGAAAGCCCAGTCTCACCGCTTCTTTGAAATACTTTCTTTTATCGGTTATAAAATTGAGCGAAACCTTTTTGTTGCGTAAAATGTTCTGCGCGGTGTTGGAATTATTCCTGCACTCCAAAAGCATTGCGTAATAGTTTTTTCCCGCAACGTAATAAGGAAAACACAGCGAATACGCACCGAGATTAGTTTGTCCGTTTTCCGAAACCGTACCCGCCAAAATGGTCGGCATAGGGAAAAAAGCCGACGTCTGGTAAAAATTATCTACTATCCTTAAATCTTTGAAATCTTTCATATTGATAATATAATATGCAGTTTATGAAGTTGTCAATACAAGCCTTTTAATTTAGAGTAAAAAAACAGCCCGAAAATTTTCGGGCGTGTTTACACTTTATTCTTCGCTTTTATCCTGATCTTCGTCGTTCAGCTCTTCAAGCATTTTTGCAATATCTTCTTCAGTAAGTTCTTCCATACTTTCTTCAAGTTTTCCGTAAGCTAATTTGTCGTGATGAATTGTCATAACATAATTTTAGCACAATTAATAAAAGCTGTCAATAAATGTTTTCAAAATCGTTTGACTGTAAAAAGAATTAAATATATAATATTACCGTACTGAGGCGTAGCGCAGTTGGTAGCGCGTATGGTTCGGGACCATAAGGTCGTGGGTTCAAATCCCGTCGCCTCAACCAGAAAACGGGGTTAAATCATATGATTTAATCCCGTTTTTGCTTAAAATTAAACATTTTTTAAACTGTACCCCAAAATCATATAAGCCTATTTTCTGTTTATGCGGCTGAAATATCAGCCGCATTTTTATTGTATATAGTAAACCCCACGCTTAGCGTGGGGTTTACTATATACAATCATAAAGGGCGACACGTCGCCGTACGGCCCCACACCGCTGGGTTTTAAAATTATCATTCTCATTCTGTCACCGCCCTTGGTTCTTTGCCTTCAAACACTCTGAGCTCGTTTATTATCTCCGCCGCCCGCGCTGTTGGCCTGATACGTTGTACCCCAGGCGCAGACGTTCGTTAAAGGGCGGTAGCCGCCGTTCTGCGTGAAGGTATCGGCTATCATTGCAATCAACTGGTCCCCCATTAAACAGCCGCTATCGGGCTGCTCCTTTTTACCTATCACGATATACTCGTGGTACAGCGTATTGCGTTCCACCGCCTGTTTTTGCGAGATTTCAGAATAACGCTTTTCGGAATTGATTCCGATATACGGCGATATGCGGTTAAAGTCTTTTGACACGCCTATCGAACAAATAATGACAGTAGGCAAAAACTCTACCGCTACCACGGAAATGCAATAGTCCTTATCAAACATCTGCCCCGCCTTAGGAATTTCTTTGATATTGTACATTAAATACGTAAACGTCTTTTCGATATTCCCCAGCCTTGCTATCGCGCCCTTTAAATTCTCGCCGTAATAGCGGCTTTCTATCACGTTTGACTGCTGGTTGTAAATTAATGCGGCGGGGCGGCTGAAGTCCTTATAATACGGCTTTGTCTGCCCTACACGCGCGTTGTAGAACGGCGTATACGTTACACGGAAACTCATTGCGGGATAACTGCTGACAGAAAACTTTTCGTCGTGCAATTCACGGCGCAGTATGTTGATTATCGAGTAATTCTGATACGCGGCAAATTCCGCGTCATCCACTTTAAAATTGAGTCCGCCGATATTCTTTTCGCCCTGCGCATAGTAAAGACCGTACGCCTTTGAATTGGGATACTGTCTGTCCGCATAAGACGACAGTTGCGTGTTATATACAGACTTATCGAATAAATAAGCGGTTATATCCACCGACTTTATTACGTTCTTATCACGGTAAACGTATTCCAGCTTGTCCACGCTGTATACGGGGTACTGCGTGGGGATAATCATATTACCTTCTTCTATACGCACGTACATATTTTCCGTGCGCATAGACTTCGCACCGCCTGCGTAAGGCTCTACTATTACGCCGCTGAATTTATCCAGAAAATTGACAAGATTTTCCGCACTGCTGTCCAAATGCGATGCAAAGTGTTCTATTCCCTGCGATATGGTTTTTTTCACGTAAGGATGATTGTCGGGTCTGCCCTGGTCCTGGCTTGCGTACATATCGTAGCTTACTTCGTAATACCAATCGTCCCCGTCTTTCTTTGGCGTGAGGCGCGGCTCGCCGTGGATTACCTTGCCTATTGACTGCAAACACTCCCTTAACGTCTGTTTGGTGAAAGACATTTCGGGCGAAAGCACTTTGTCAAACCGTGCAGCCTGTCCCGCCCCGTCTTCGCCTTCGGGGATTATCTTCACGTCCGCACTCATTCCGTTAAGCCTGAACCGCGACTTTTCGCCCTGCCGCAACGGTTCCGCCAAGTCCAGCGTGCGGTTGATTACGTCCGTTATAGTCCACTTCTTTAAAGGCAGGCGGTTTTCAAGTACTGTTATCGTAAACGATACTATGTCATTGTATATACTGCCCGGTTGAGCATAATACTCTATTTTATAAGTGCCTGCTTGTATGTTTTCTATAACCGGTCTCTCCCGCGAGCCTTCAACCTTCAAAAATATTTCAGAATCGCGGTATACCACTACCCCGCGATGACTGGTATTGTTTTCTTGTGTTTCCCCAAGCACATCGAAAAACGAAGCTATCTGAAAATCTTTGCCCGACAGCATCGGCGTTATATAGTTTTCGGGAATACCCCGAAATTCGCCTGAACCTTCTTCCGTCAGATACCAATATTCGCCTTTATCCAGCGCCGCAAGCTGCGCGTTTTTGGTATAGTCCCGCCCGAGACTGTTTGTGAACGTTATTGTATCCACCACGTAGCATTCGGCTATCTTTGTCACTTCTATAAGATATAGCTCGTGCCGGTAAAGTTTCCTGCCTATCATCATTTCTTCCGATACGTCGTTTGCCACTACATAGTATTTTGTAAGCTGCATCAATCTTTCCGTCACACGCTTGGCGGGGTTTCTCCCGCCCCAGTACAGCTCGTTATCAAAACGTATTTCCACCGGTGTTAGCGGTGCAAATATTTCCTGATTCGTTCCGCGAAGGGACAGTACACACTCGTCCAGACGTTCGTCCAGAAAGTTGCCGCATTTGACAGGCATTACCGTCTCAGGCGTCCTGTTTATACCGTCTATGTAGACGATTGCGTCGTTTTTAAATGCCATTGTTTTTAGTCTCCTTTAAAAATGTTTATTAAAAAAGCACGGGTACCCGTGCTAATTTTTTTATTTATGCTTGATTTTATTAGTTTTGTAATTTATAATGCTTATGAGGTGACGTTATGAAAAAATTAATTAAATCATTTCTCTTTACTCTTTTATGTATCTGTCTGTTAATCCCTTTCACCGGTTGCACTGAAAAAAAATATGGGGGTATCGTAACAGGCTCTGAAGTATGGGAAGAACATCCCGACATCACATTTTATTATTTGAATGATAAAACCGAATACGAAAAATATTATTTCCCTGCTCTCATGATCTTCAAAGACGACTTTGAAACTTACAACTGTAAAACCTTTGAAGAACTGCTTCGGAATGAAAACTTTTTAAAAAATAAAGACCAAGTACATTTAGACGGTTTTATTAGACATTCTTTTACGCCGTCGCGTTACGGTAAAATAAGTTTCAGACCTATGGAAGTACATTCATACTGGATTTTCTATGATTGTTACGAGCAAGACGAAGTGGATAATGTTGCTCCTGAAGAATGGGACGATTATGTCGAAACATTTTTTAACAATTTAGATTATTCTACATACATCGGCTGGATAAAATTTTAACCCACTAAAAAAGCACCGAGTTATCGGTGCTTTTTATTTTAATCAAAAACTTAAATTAAGTAATTATATTTAGCATTTAATTATTTAGTCATCGTCCCAACCCCGATCTTCCCAGTCGCGACCAATACTTTCTTCATCGTAAGGGTCTCTGGAGTAAATATCTCCACCCGACTCATTGCCAGCAAACTGATCGCAAACAGAATCATCGTAAGCATCCATAGAACTATAGACATCATGTCCATGACCTTTATCAAAATCGCCATCGGTTGCGTCATAAGCGTCTACACGCCCTGTTTCTTCATTTACATCTGTTTTCCCAACAATGTTCCCATCATCATCAGTTGTATACCAACCCCACTTACACATAATAAAACCTCTCTTAATTTTATTTTGTAATTAAATTCTACACCCATTTTTAATTTTGTCAATACCCTTTTTAAAATAATTTTCATTAATTTTCCAATTCAAAACTTACTGATTAGCGCCCCTTCTACCCGTCGTTCCTGCGCGGATGGTTTGCATACCTATTGAAACGTCTTCAAGGCTTTGCTGTTTACGCAAAGTCTCGTCTTTCTGGATTATATTTATCAGTTTGCTTATACCGCTTGACACAACGCCTATTGCCGCCATAGTAAATCCCACGGGACCTGTTGCCGCGCCCATAGCAAGAGTTGCGCCTGCGCCTATTGAATCCGAAACGATTGAATGTATCGTACTCATCCGTTGTTCGTATTCCGTCGCGCCGGTTTCGAGCGATACCTGACTTATTTTATAACTTATGAGATTGTCAGCCGTTGACTTTACCGCCGCAAATGAAACCAGCCGTTTTGCGGCTTTAACCGCGAGTTGGGAAGATATACTCCCGCCCGACTGTTCCCCGCCGACATTGCCCGACTGCGTTTCCGCCATTGCGCTTTGCTGTGTCTCGGGCGGCAGTTCTATTTTTATATGGTACGGATTAGCCATTGCCAGCTCCTTTCACAACGCTGAACGCCACGTCCGAGCTGATATCAACCGCTTTATCCGTAATAATATAAACGCCGTAATTGCCGCTCTCTTCGTCATAAACAAATGCAGACAGGTCTAATTCAACCGTGTTGGGCTGACCTGCCGAAACATTGATTACCGTACCTACTATATAAGCGGTGCAATCAGCCGGTGCAGTAAACGTCAAAGTCGTTGCGGCGGAGTCCACAAATGTGAACTTACCAAGCTGATAGCCGTCAAGCAGACTGACCGTCAGTACGTTGTCTGATACTTCGATTAACGAAACGGATATGCCGGGTACTGAAATTCCTACCATTGCGGGCTGTGCGGTATTTAAAGTCATCAGATAAGTTTTCTGTCCCAAGTTACCGAATTCCAAGGTTACAAAGTGCGCAACGTTAGGCTTACCGTTTAAAAGATAGTCTATGGCAGAGTTCGTCGCCGCGTCAAAGTTTGCAGGGAACTCGATATCTATTGCGAACGCCGTTGAAGTTACAATACTTTTAGTTACAAGGCTTTTAGCGTATACGTCCTGTTCCAGCACAGGCGAACGCCCGAACCTTAACGATTTATACGGCACGGACTCGCCGTCGAAGTAGATTTTGACGTCTTTGCTGTTTATGCCGTCCTGTATAAAATAGACTTCGATATACACGTTAAAATCTACGGACTGACCGTACCTTGCGGCAATCTCCGCATTACCCGTTACCGCCGTACCCGCCTGAAATGCGACCGAGTACTTCGCGCCGCTGCCGTCGTAAAGCGTGTCCGCCCAAGCCTTTTGGAAATAGCTGTTGATAGCGTTTGTTATATAGGCAAGATACGGATACTGCCCGTCCTGTATCTTCTGCAGTTCTGCCGCCGTCTGCGTTGCATTAGTCTTCGGCGCCTGCACGGATATTTTAAAATCGAGCGACAACCCGTTCACGCCCATTACAAGGTCCGTTGCGTCGTTTGCCGAAGTGCTTGTACGCAGGTTGCCGAGTATGTAATGCGTTATCACGTTCCCGTCACGTTCGGGCTTTTTGTATTCGCCTGCGTCCGCCCAGATTTTAAACTGTATCTCGGGGTTGCCAAGCGTCTTGTTCAAGCCGTTCTCAAAGTACTCTGCCAATTGTTTTACCGATATCATTTAATTGTTCCTCCTAACTTATCGTTAAATCTTTCAATAAAAGTCTGTGCAAATCTGTCCCACCAGTCCTGGTTGGGGTTCTTCTTTCCTTTCCACTTCGGCGATATCCAAGGCTCGTTTGTGTAATACACGTACGCCGCGGCTTTGGTATCTATATAAATCACTATCTCGTTGTTCGAGATTAGATATTGCAATGCGTTCTTTGCCATATTGCCCGTGTCACGCGGCACAAGCTCGTTGCGTAATTCTTCAACGGTATTAACCGCCGCGGCTATAATCTGCTGTCTGTCCATCATTTTACTCCTTAAAAAACATATTAAAAAGGACGGCGTAAGCCGTCATTTAAGTTTAGTCCAGTCATTTGGACTTATGAAAAAAGCACGGTTTATACCGTGCTCTTAATTACTAAAACTAAGTTTAAGCATTTTTATATATTGGAGGCGTAACAATTGGAAAACCATTGAATGAGCCTGTTATTTGAGAAATAAGTGCTGAAATGAAATTCATAACATTCCCAGCAATTTCATCTTTATTTTTCTCTATAAATTCATCTGTAAATGATTTTGATAAATCAACATTATCCTTTGCAAATAATGTAAGAGATACTACTATTTCCAAATTATAGGCAATATCTAAATCAACACTAAGATTTCGTACAATATCAAATTTAACTAAATTTTCATTTTTTTCTGTAATTTTAATCTCATCGGAAAAATCAATTTTTTTATTTTTAGATGGATTAACACTTATATATTGAATATTTTTTAATGTAGCACTAATATTATCTTTTATTAAATTTTGCATAATTTTTTACCTCCTAAATTCCAATAATTAAAACTATCACTTTTTAATTTTGTCTGCATGTAATCTGCAGTCATATTATTAAATCTATTAACTGCTTCTACTGCGGCGCTTGTATTTATTATCGCTATTGTAAATTTACTAATTACCCTTTCAAATTTATCAAGAACTTCATTCATTGATGTACAACCTACTTTCTCTCCTACAGCTTCAACAATAAAAGTATTCAAGCTAACACCTTCATAATCAGCTCTTTCTGATGCTTTTTTATGCAAATCCTTAGACAATCTTAAAGTAAATTTACCACTAAAATCATATTCTTGTAACGGTGCAGGAACACTTTCCCCAAGTCTTTCCATCTCATTGATATATATTTCTAAATTAGTTTTTGCCTCTAATATTGCTTTTTCAACAGTTTCCCCGCCGCCACAACAAAAATCGAATTCTCTAAATTCTGCTAAATATTCAAATCCGCTTTCTGTTTCTATTTTACTAATTAAAAATTTGTAATCATCAAGATTATATTTATTATTCATAATTTATTTGCTCCCACAAATTAAATTTATTGCTTTTTGAATGGCTTTAATATAAGGCGTTTTTATTGCTTTAACACAACAGGGAATTGATAAATGTTGTTTAAGCTCCGGATGTGTAAAAATCATATGATCTCCTTGTCCTTTGCGAATTTCAAAATCTTTGGAAAGAAGAAAAGATTTTACTTCTTCATAAGTAATATCCAGTTTTATAGGATAACTCATTATCCTTTGTTCTGCTTTATTTCTTTGCGTCATGTTATAACCCGTTAAGATTTGGTATCAAATATAATACCATATAACACAACTATAATTTATTTATGGTCAAATGTCAAATTTTTATGTAAACATTTTAAATTTTTTTAATACGAATTGATCTTATTATAATATAGATATTTACAAATAGTACAATTAAGACACACATATTCATAATATAAATTTTATTAACATATCCCCCACGGCTCGTCAACGGCGACAAGCCTTAACACGTATTGCGTGCCTACGGGAATAGGCAGCACCCTGAACGCCTGCTTGGGCGCGGCTTGGTAATCCGTCATTTTCTGCTGTATGGCGTACCACTCCCCGTCCTGCAAACGCACAAGACCATCGCCCGCTTTAAACTTTAACCGGTCGTCCGTGCGGATAGCAGTTTCGCCTGCGCTTGCCTGTATATTCCCAAACAGCGTTCGCCAGGTTTTCGTAGACGGGTCTACGTACTCGTAATTGAACGGCTGTCCGCACACGTCGGGTCCGTCCGGGCGTTCGGGATAATAAGTACCCGATAGCGCAAACTGCGTATGCGGGTTTAATATATCCAGAATATCGCGCATCATTAATACACCCCCGTATAGAGTATCGAATAGCCAAGGCACGGCACGACGTCGCCGAGAACACTCTGGGCGAGATAGTCTATCGCAACCGCGCGTTCTTCGGGCTTTGTGGACAAATACAGATTACCTACGTTTGCAACATACACCGCCTGGTATTCCATTGCCGTTTGTATTATTCTTCTGAGTTCGGGAACGGTTGCTATAAGGCAGTCCTGCGCCCTGTTATTGACGTTGTGTTGGTGGATGAACTGGTAAACCATATCGCTTACAGTGCGCGTAAAGCTCTTTATCGCAACTTCGGGATTTACAAGCGCGGTGTCGGACATTCTCGCACGGATATTTAAGCCCACGTTTTCCACAAGCGCCTTTTCTGTAAGCACGTAGTGATTCGTTTTTTCATCATAGTACAAATAGTCGTCCGAATAGGGACAAATCTTATTTTCCATTTATTTCTCCTTTCTGTGTTGACTTTTTAAGATTTTAGTGTATAATATAAATAGAAAAAGATTAAGGGTTTTATGAGGAACGCGCTCATTTATAAAAGCTGCTCCGGTCGTGTATGACAGTTTTCCCTTAATCTTTTTCTATATCTTCCATCGCAGAAATAATCCAATTTAGCTTTTTTCCATCAAATGTAGGTTTCACTACAACCTTATAGTTTTTATAATTAAATTGCGGTCTATCTTTTTCGTTAATATTAAAATCCCCATTTTCAATGATTTCGGGGATTTTCTTTACCATATCAAGACCGCTTATATGTCCTGTTCCTTTGGCTAACATTTTTTCTCGCTTGATGATTGTATGTAAAATTCCACCATTCTCGTCACCCCAAACTAAATCAATACCGCCTATTTCCGGGCGTTCAAACGCGTTCTTTATATGACCGCGTTTTTCTTTTAAAAGTTTTTCTATTGCTTGCTCACCTTTAAACCCCGTAAACTCTTCACCGAAAAACTCGTCTTTACTTTTTGCTTTTCCTTTCTTTGAAGGTGCGTCTCCATTTGGCTTACGGATATTGTTCAAATCATTTCTTGAATCGTATCCACTTTTACCGCCACCGTTTTTATCGGTAAACTTACCGTCGTTATCGCGCGGATGTTCGTTTTCCTTAAACATTTTTTATCTCCTATTCTTTTTAATGGTAAGGGGCTTGGTAAAGCCCAAACCCCTGTGAAAGCTGTTTATTGTTTTAACCGTTATTTCCGTCCGTCGCGGGAGTTCCGTCTTTCGATTCATTGCCCGTGTCCTGTGCGGGAGTATTGGTCTTTGACGAAGTCCTGTTACGTTTAGCTGCCGCCGCCGTAAGCGTTACAGTGGTTGCAAGCGTTGCCGTTGCAGTCTGCGTAAGCGCTATCTGTGAGCTGTTGGTCTGATATCCGTCCGCCGATATAAGCACTGTTGCTTCGCTCGCTCTGGGAAGAGTAAACGTATAAGTACCGTCTTCGCGGTTAGCTACGGTAGCATACAAACCGCCTTCGCCGCGGACAACGACTTCCGCGTTATTAACCGCCGCGTCGCCAGTACCGTTTACGGTAAGCGTAACTTCCGTAACAAGCGTGGGTGCGGTAACGCCTATTCTCTGCACGGTCTTTTCGTTAACGTCTGTCAAAGGAGCATTTGCAGATGCCTGATATCCTTCGATTATGCCTTCCATATTCGCGGGCGAGTTAATGCCGTTGAACTCGGTTACGGGGTTTTCGAAATCAGCAAGATTGTCCGCGATTACTACAGGGTCAAGACATTCCGCTATATCTTCCCACGTTGTGTGTATACCTACCGCACCATTCCTTACAAGCGACGGATAATACCTGTTTGCCCAGTGGTTTAGCGTCGGCGGCGGATTATAGCGGTATGTGAACTTGCTCATTTCGTCCATATACCTTAACGCGGTAGACCGCAATGCTTCAACGTATATCTTGTCGTTAGGCTCGTTCGCTTCTTCAAGCATAACGCGCTTTAACCGCCCGCTCGGCGGTGTCATTGCCTTGGTTCTGTCTATGTCCTTGTTTATAGCAAAGAACTGACAGACGTTGCCCGTTTTATTGCATTTGATTTCAAACGGCGATGTAGAAACTTTAAAATCCGTATCGGTCCTGTTGGATAAAGTAAATCCACGCCCCCTGAGCGTGGATTGCATTGATTGGAATATTGAACGCCTTATAGTGTTTTCTTCCGAACGGCAGTACCATATGTCGCCCTGCACGCCGAAAAAGTCCTGTATGCTCGCTATCTCGTCGTTCATTGTCTTGCCGGATATTCGTCCGCCTTTCAATACTATCGTCTTGACGCCCAGCATATCTTCTGTAACCGCTTCGCCGCGCAGCATTCGCCGCTTTAATTCTGATTTATACGCCGCCGTAAACCTGCCGCTTGCCGCCGCGCCGTGGTTCGGCAGAAACAGTTCTTTAAATTTGTCCGGTACCTCAATTCTCGTTTTCATCTTTCATCGTCATATCCTTGAACACAAACTCAAATATGGGTTGCCCACTATCGTTTCCATTATCGCCGCTTTGACTGTCCGCAGGCTTGTCACGCCACTTATCCGGGCGGCGATTTTTCAGCCAAAATGCTTGTGCTCCAACGTCGCCCACAATATGCTTTCGGACAACTTTTGTAACAACTAACTTCCCGTCTTTTAGTTCCTGTGTCGTTTCATTGAAGTTATAGCCAAGAGCACGTTTTAAGAGTGCGTTCTCTACTTCGGCATCAACGTAATCTTTCCCTTTTTTTATGGACTCCGAAAACTCCGAAAACTCATTTTTATAATCGTAAAAACTTGTTTCTGATATTCCCAATCTCTCGGCTACTTCTTTATCCGTCGCACCGTTCCGGACCCAGTCTTTTATTTCTTCCAACCGCGGCGCAACGTGGGTTTGGTATTTGCTTGGTCTTGCCACGGTTACCTCCTTAATTTTTTGTATTAAAAAAGCACTTCCAAAGAAGTGCCTTATTGTTAATTATCTGAAATTTCAACTGCCTTTTGCAAAATCTCGTAATCTTCAAGGTTTGGATTGCTCTTGCAGTATTCGAGCAGTTTTTTTGCCTTATTGTCTTCCTTACATAATAAACAGATGCCCACAGTCATATCAGACTCAACCCTATTATCCTTCAAGTAGTCAGCCAAGTCGTTTAAATTTTTACTTAACATATTTTTACCTCTAACCTTTATACTTTTTTAGGATATCATCAATGATCTCTCTATCTTTTTCAATATCAAGTTGCTTTATTGGAGTAAATGTATCGTCGCCCTTAGTAGAATATACGTAGAAGTAATTACTCGTAAACGCACAACCCGTCGGTTTAATTTTCCCCTTCTGTGCAGAGTTCTTTCGCATTACTTCCTGTCTCAGAACCCCGTACTCTTGCTTGCTTAAATTTATCTTATGCCCCACCGGCAAATAGTTTAAGTCATTACGCGAGTCATAACCGCGTCTGTCTGATTTAGCCACGAATTGCCCTTTATTATCAGGCTGTCCGCGCGGGTGGTCTTCGTCTTTCCACATTTGCTTTTCTCCTAAAAGAAAAGCACTATCATTATACCACGCTTATTCCGCGCCGTCAATGGTAGTGCTTATTATTTTTCCCTTCAAACCCGCCCCGCTTCGTTGCTTCCGTCGCATTACCGAGTTCAATATAGTACTCGCAGAAATTCTGCTGCTTTATGGATAATACCTCTCTCAACTCCTTGTTTTTTGCATTAAAAAAGTACTCCGTAGAGTGCTTAGTTATATTTAATTTTTATTCCATTCCTGCAGCAAACAGACTTCTTATATAAACTTTTCTTCGTCATCTATCTATTCGCATAATGCGATTATCTTATCCATTGCTTTCAGCTCGTCCCAATAGTGTTCTTCCATTTGTATGGTTGATTTAATTATAGAAAAGAATAGCGCCGCACAACGAACGGTTGTATACTCCGCTCCATTGTAATCCTTTCTTAATATCCCACATCTTCGGCAACTGAATAGAGTTTTTGCACATAATTGTAAATTATTCATACCGATTATTAAACTTCTTTGCTGCCGACAAAAACGCATATAGATTATCCTGTGAAACGTTTTGCAGGGCGGCTATTGTAAGCGTGTTGGGAATATTGAATTCATTAAAAAGATATTTGATATTTTGCAACTTCATCCTTATTGACGGTTTTTTTATTTTACCGTCAAAATGAATATATATTCTATTTATCACTTCATCGCAGTCATATCTTTTGTCCGCCACAAAATTTTTGAAAATCTCTTCAACGCAATATTCGTTTTCTTCGTAAGTCCAAAAATGTTTTGATTCCGCCATAATTTGCTTACTCCCAATAAAAATTTATCAGATATTATCATTTTGATGAAATAAAGTCAAACCAAAAAGCACAGATTGCGGCGCGGCGTCATAGGGAAATATAAAAATAGTTGCATTTTCTAGTAATTACAGAAAGCTCTCGAACAAAATGTTCGAGAGCTTTTACCCACATTTTTTTTGAAAGAAAAATTGAAATTTATTGTTCAAAAATTAGTTTTCATAATTATTTTAACGTTAATTTTTAGATATGAAATTCAAAGTATATTGAATATCTTCTTTTAATAATGTTAAAATCAAAGTTTTGATTTTGCTACCATCATTGTATTTTGTTGTAGACACAGTAGCATTTCCCGATAAATCATTGACGGTAACTTTATATACTACTGTTTCCACTCCTATGACATCGACCTTTTTATAAGTTCCAATAAATAATTTGTTTGTATCTGCGTTATCAGTTATTGTGATTATTTCGTCATTTGCAACAAGAATAACATCTACAATAGGAGTGAGCGTATCTTCAACAACCCATTCATCGTTTCTAGCAATAACTTGACTCTCTTGATTTTCAATATCCGCTCGTATCGCTACCTGTAAATGCCAATTCGTATTTTCAATAGTTATATCAAAACTTGTGCAAGCACATAGCACACAACTTAGAATTAGAATTATTGTTGCTACGATAGAAAATACTATTTTTCTCATATGATATGCCTTTTACATTAAATTATTGTTTATCGTACAACAAATATATCATATTGCTATTGAAAAGACAACAACAGATATGCGCAGCTTTGCGCCGCGCCTTAATTTATTTCGTCTGCGGCTTGCCTAAAATTCCATATAGGCACTACGGTAATCTTCTGTGATTTTTATTATTCGCCCAAGGCGTTACATCTTTGCAGTAAGTAATTTGCCATTTCCTTTCTGTCGCTGAATTTTTCTTTTAATTCACTGAACAACACGGGTTTGTCGAAGACGTACTTCCTTTCCTTCTTCCTGAAATACGCAACAAAAATTTTTACGTCTTTGCCAAGTTTTTTAAGCGCTTCCGCGAGCACGGTAAAACCTGCGTGAAAACAGTCCAACACTTTTAAATATCCGTTATCGGAATTTTCGGGATAGATTACCATATTCTCCCCCTTTTCCGTAATTGCCGCAACGCTTTCTTTTATTGTTTTTATAAGCCGCGAATCGGGGTACGTTGAAATAAGATTTAAACCCCTGTAAAAAAGATTTGTCAACGGACTTGCAATAAGGCAAAATAATCTCGCGAGGTGCAAATTCCAATGCTTTTTTTGGTGATAGTAGACGCGGGTCTGGTACTTGTATAGCATTGCAAACCCCGAATTCATTTCGTAAGTACCCCACATTCTTAAAGGAAAATCTGCGTACACTTCAAGATTCAAAGGCGACGCCGCGCATTCGTGGTTGCTTAATATAATCGAACCGTTTTCAGGCTTTTCACCAAGGTACTCGAAAGTCGGTTTTTTATAGCGCAGTTTCACCAATTGCTTAAATGCCCTGAACCATAACTTTCTGTTCTGTCTGAATTTCTTTTTACTCATCTTTTGCTCTCAAAATATGTTTTCGCTTATCATTATATCTTAAAACTTATAAAAAAGCAAATACCGCATAAAATGATTTTGTTCTTTCAAAAAGCAGATAAGACTTTTCTTTAATTACTAATAGACTATGGCTGTATACAACCATATAAAATAATTTTTATACTATACAATTATGGTTGCGTACAACACTAAATTATGAGATAATTTATGAATACAGTTAATCACGCTTTGGCTTTGAGAATTGAAGAGCTTTTAAATGAAAAAAATTTAACGAGATACAAACTGGCTATGGAAAGCGGCGTTCCGCACTCCACCATTAAAAATATTATGCACGAAACGGTTAAGGATAACCTATTATCCACTACCATTCTTATTGCAAACGGTTTCGGTATTTCGGTAAGTGAATTTTTAGACAGCCCTTTATTCGACGAAGCAAATTTATCAATCTGATAATCGGTACTACTTATGAAAAAACTTATAAACGCAAGAATACCCGTTTGTCTTGCGCTGAGTCTGGTTGCAGGCATTGCGGCAGGGTATCTTTTTGTGTTTTACGGTGTCAGTTTATTCTGGATTATCGCAGTAATTCCCGTTGCTGCGATAGTCTTTATTTTATGCGCGGTTTTTTGTGACAAATCTAAAATTTTAATAGTGATTCCGTTACTTGCCGCGCTTTTAGTTACCGGCGGAATAGTTTGCGGGGTAAGGTTGTTAAATTACTCGTCAAAAACTCTGGCTGACGGACAAACGTACGCGATTTCCGCCACCGTTTACGAAAAAGGCGAAAGCAGTTACGGCGATTATTTAATTCTGAAAAACGTAAAAGCCGACGGCAAAAAAGTGAACGGCAAACTTATCGCCTACCTTTCCGAAGGATATGGCAAGTGCGACGTCGGGTACAAAGTAAACTTTACTTCTTCCGTCTCTTGTTACGATCTCTTTCCTTACGGCAAACTGAACCGTAGAGAATTGGATAATATTAAATATTCGGCGAAAATCGACGGCGGATTTTCCGCAAGTTACCGTTTCTCGCTTTTCGGGACTATACGTTCAGCTATAAGAAACACTCTCTACGACAACAGTGACGGCGATACTGCCGCCATTGCGTTTGCAATGCTGACAGGAAACACGCAAGGGATTGAAGACTCTTCAATACAGACTTTCCGCTACGGCGGCATAGCGCACGTTTTTGCCGTTTCGGGCTTGCATATTGGGATTGCTTACGGAATACTGAATTTCTTTTTCAAAAAGCTCCGTCTTAATAAATACGTTTCGGCGGCAATATGTCTGTCCGCTATTATTTTTTATGCCGGAATATGCGGATTTACCGTTTCATCCGTCCGCGCAGTGATTATGTGCGCGGTACATTCCGTTGCAAAATTGTTTAACCAGAAACAAGACGGTCTCAACGCGCTTGCAATCGCGGTCATTCTGATTCTTTTGGTTTCTCCTACGAGTCTGTTTTCACTCGGTTTTCAGCTTTCGGTCTGTGCGGTGGGCGGAATAAATCTTTTATCAAAGCAATTTGCAAGACCTTTGAAAAAATTGCCGCGCTGTATCTCTTCTTCGGTTGGCGTATCGCTTGGCGCACAGTTTGGAACCATGCCCGTAATGCTTGTCGGATTCGGCTATCTGAGCGGCGCTGGGTTGCTTTTAAACATAGTAATCGTACCCGTACTTTCTGTAATATTCCAAGTTCTTTTCGTTTCCGTAACATTATGCACAATACTGCCGTTCGCCGCGCCGTACGTAATTCCTTACGTCACCCTGCCGCTTCAGGCGCTCGTGTCGTTTTTGGTCGGGGCGGGATTTGAAAAGGCGTTAATAGGCGGCTTCGGCGCCGGACTTTTCGGGCTGTTTTACTTTATTTGCATAATGGCGGTTTCCGACAAGATAAATCTTAAATTGCTGAAAAGAATAGCGGCTATCGTCTGCTCCGTATGCCTGCTTTGCTCTTATACGCTTTACCGCACTTACTCGCCCGCTCACGGTTATAAAATAGTAGCTTCGGCATACTACGGCGGCGGGCAGGTTTTAATAAAGGGCGGCGGCGGAAACGTGCTTATCTTAACGGAAAATTTGAACTGTTCGCAAACGCAGAAATTCATAAACGAATACTACTCCGCCAACCTGAACGCCGTAATAATTCTCGGCGGCGAAAATTGCATTTCCGTACTCGACGCGATTGAATTTGACGGCGGCAAGGTGTTCATTTACAAAGAATATTTTACTCTGCAACCGGACGGAAACGAAAAAATAGAATATGCAAGCGAATTTGAACTGCACGGCGCAAATTACCGTTTTGAAAACGGTTACAGCCTGATGATAGATTGCAGCGGCATAAACGTCGCCGTTTGTGCGGCGGAAGTTCCGTTTGAGCGGTGCGATTTACTTATAGCTTCAGGCGGCGCAGGGAAATGTTTTTATTTAAGTTCGGCTTGCTTTAACGGAGCCGGACTCGAATACGACATCTACCGCACGGGTGCGATTAACTACTCGGCAAAGGACGGTAACCTTGACGTTTGGGGCATAGTAAGAAAGTAAAAATTCGGGCGGCGATTATAAATCGCCGCCCTACTTAATTTATTACCGATTTTCAAGTATACACAAAAATCTTAATCGCCGTCCGAAATTATACGTCCAGTTGTTTTACTGTTAAGGTAGTGTTTACGCCGCCGCCCAACGTCACGCCGACAGCAAGCAACGCGGAAATTGCCATATCTATCACGTCGCCCGCGTTCAACGAAATTGTGAAACTTCCGTTATAAAGCGAACCGACGCCAACCGAAAGCACGCGTGAAATTGTCGCCTGCGGAATTGCCGTTCCGTTTCTGCGTACCGCCAAAGTAACCGTCGTGCCCAGCGCCGCCGAAACGTTAGTGTAATAATTAATTTCGTAAACACCCGCATTGGTAACGGTGATGCTGTTTGCAGGAGTGTAGGTTACGTTTTTCAACGGCATTGTTTCGGCAATAGGCAACTGGGTTGTTCCGCCCAACGTCAGATTCAACGTCTGCGGAGTAGCGTTATAAAGTCCGCCGTAAGCGTTTAAATTTGCGACGCCGGTTGCGCCTGCGGGACCTGTGGGTCCTGTTGCGCCCGTTGCGCCGTCCGCACCGTTTTCACCCGTGGGTCCGGTCGGTCCTGTTGCGCCCGTTGCACCGTCTGCGCCGTTTTCGCCTGTGGGTCCGGTCGGTCCGGTCGCGCCTATGGGTCCAGTGGGACCGATGGGTCCTGTTGCGCCCGTTGCGCCCGTGGGTCCGGTGGGACCGGTAAGTCCTGTTGCACCCGTTGCACCGTCTGCGCCGTTTTCGCCTGTGGGTCCGGTCGGTCCGGTCGCGCCTATGGGTCCAGTGGGACCGATGGGTCCTGTTGCACCTGTTGCGCCTGCGGGACCGGTAGGTCCGGTTGCACCAGTTACACCGTCTTCACCTGTTGCGCCTGTTGCACCGTCTGCGCCGTTTTCACCTGTGGGTCCGGTCGGTCCTGTTGCGCCCGTTGCGCCTGTGGGTCCGGTCGGTCCGGTTGCGCCTGTTGCACCGTCTTCACCTGTTGCGCCACGGGGTCCACGGAAACCGGTAGCGCCCGTTTCACCTGCGGGACCCGTAGGTCCGGTTACGCCTGTTGCACCGGCGGCGCCCATCGCGCCGGTAGGACCGGCAGGACCTGTTATTCCCCTGGGACCTGTTGCGCCTGTAGGACCGGTAGGTCCCGTTATACCTGTTAAAGTATTGACGTATACCGTTCTGACGTTTGAATTACAGCCGCAACCGCAACCGTCGGTATGGCAACCATAGGCTATCATCATTAAGTTTTTAATCATCTATTTTACCTCTTAAACCGAGTTTGTTTTTGAAATATTTTTTGTTGTAAAGATAACTTTTATTATGCGGTTTAATCTTACCTGCGGCGTTATTGTAATCGTTTGCTCGCCCGATATCGCCCAGTCTGTCATAGATTACGCATAACTGCATATAAGGAATAAATCCGCTGTAATCTCTGTTTATAAAAGCGCCCGCGTCGTTTGGCGCGGTCAAAGCCTGATTGTACCAGTAGATTGCGGACTGCAAATCGCCGTTATCGAAAAACCTGCCTCCGAGAATACAGCAAGCCTGACTCTGCGGCGGAGCGAAAGTAAAACTGCGCAAAAGCGCATTGACCGCGCTTTTATCGTCCCCGATATCCGAATACGCCGTATACAAATTAAGACACGCTTCGATTTTATTTACAACCCAACCGCCGCCGTTTAAAAAATCTTCCAGCACGGCGGCGGCTTCCCTGTACATTTTATTGAAGAAAAGCTCCCTGCCGTAGTAAAATTTTTGTCTGTCGTCAAGCGGCTTCCCCGCGGCTATTTGCTTTTGCAATATACGCAGATTTCTGAGCGGCTCTCCGCCTTTTAACTTTTTATGATAAATTACCGCGTCGGCATGAAGTATTCTTCCGCTTGGCGTAACCGCTTCGTGAACGGCGCCCGCGAACCTGTAATTCCCGCTGCGCCTGAATATACGCTCTCTGTCGTAAACAAAAGTCGGTTCGCCGTTATCGAACGCCGCCGCATACGGCAAAATCGCCATATCGTAGTTATCGAAATTGTTTTTAAGCCGTGCGATTTTAGCGCAGTTTTCGTCCGTTATAACGTCGTCCGCGTCAAGCCACATAACAAGGTCGCATTCGGCTTTGTCAAAAGCAAAATTGCGGGCGGCGGAAAAATCGTCGCTCCATTTAAAAAAATAAACCTTATCGGTAAATTTTTTAGCTATTTCAACGGTATTGTCGGAAGAACCGGTATCAACGACTACTATTTCGTCGGCAAACAGGGCGGCGCACATAAGGCACCGCTCTAAAACCTGTTCTTCGTCTTTTACGATAAGACACACGCTTAAAGTCATTATTTATCCCTTTTGCAGTAATACATTATATGCAAATGCGTATACAGCGCGTACCTTAAAAACACATAAAGCCGCCCGCGGAAATTCCGCGGGCGGCTTTAATTTACCGTCACAATTATTTTTCTATATAGGCGTCGTAGAATCCGTCAAGATCGGAAAATCCCGACACGTCGCTGTTTTCGCGTTCCCTGCGCAAAGGCTTTTGCGTTGTGTCTACCGTGGTCGTAGTGGTTATCACCGCGTCGGGCGGGTACATAGCGGACGAGCTTGCGCTCTCTTCCGCAATTTGCGGAGTTTCCGCCGCAGGTTTCAACGCCGCGGGTTCTGCCGCCTTGTTCATGCTCTGCCAGATAGCCACCGCCAGCGCGCCTATCTTTTCCATATCTCCGCCACGCATAGTTCCCGCAGGTTCAAACTGCTGGGCAGGGTAAGCATATCGGCTGTCAGCCCGCACTCTCGCAAGTTCGGTTTCCATTCTCGCGCGCTCCGCTTCGGACCGTGCGCGTTCAAGTTCCGCTCTCATATGCGCTTCGTTTTCAGCTTTAAGCCTGATAAGCTCAGCCGCAGCCACAGGGTCGTTTGAAAACTGTACGCCTGTTTGCGCGCCCATATTCTGGCGGGCTTTGATTTCAGCAAGTTCAGCCTTTATCTCGGCAAGAACGGAATAATCCGTACCGACAGATACAGGTTGCTGTACAGGCGTCTGAGGTTGTTGTACCGGAACGGGCATAGGCTGTTGAACCTGTTGCGCGGGCTGTTGCATTGCCATTGCCGTTGCCGCCATTCCCGCGTTTGCCATATTTGCCTGCGCGCGTATCTTTTCAAGCTCCGCTTCCTGCTTCGCCCTCGCAAGCTCGCGTTCCGCTTCTATTCTCTCCTGTTGTAGCCTGCGCTCTTCTTCGCGGCGCGCTTTCTCTTCTTCCTTGCGCGCCTTTTCTTCCGCGCGCTGTTCCTTGCTCTTCCTGCGTTTGCACGCCACCGCGATTATTATTATCAACAGTATAAGTACCGCAAGCCCTATCGCCAGCCACGCCCAGATAGGAAGCCCAAGCCAGGTCTTGGTTACAAAGTCCTTTACATTGCCGACAAACGCCGCCGCACCGCTCTTCGGGACGGTGTACGACGTCTGCGGCGTAGTCGTAAGTCCCGTCATAGGGTCTACCGTCTGGTTTTTGAACTCTACGTTGCCCGCGTCGGCACAGGCAGGGTCTATATACGCCGCTACTATGTATTTGTTGCCGCCCTTCAGCTCTACGTTCTCCAACGGTTTGCCTTCCGTATCATAGTACAGCGTGCGCATTACCAGACTCGGTTCCGCGCCCGTCGTCAACGCCGTCAGCCAGTTGGGCAGGTTCAGGCTTGCGCCGTTTTTGCCGAAGTTCCACGCCCCGCTTACCGTTGTGTCTATGACGTATTTCCCTATGCTCCACTTGAACGCCGCCGTCCTGCCGCCGTCCGTTACTTCGGGCAAATCTGTTGCCGCGCCTTCATCTGCCAGAGCTGATTTTACAGGCGTTTCTACCGCGGCGGGCATAGCGAAGATATAATTCCCCGCATACTCCGCTTTGATATTTATAACCGCTTTATAATTGCCCGCGTCCCTGCCTTCGTTTATCGAGTTCGCCGCAAACTCCATATATTCCGAGTCGAAATTGTCGAGCATCGGTTCAAGCTGTTGCGTGTCGCCGTTGAATATCAGCTCCGCCCCGTCTTTTAACGTCGGTACCGCAAGAACCACGGGGTTTACCTTGAAATTAAGATTGGTTGAAGTGAGAATATAACTTTCTTCAACAGACTCCGTTAACGTAACTACAATTTTATAATCGCCCGCATTCAGTTTTGAAAAATCAAATCCGTTTCTTATTTCGTCGGCTATAAGTTCGGTTTCGTCCTTATTGTACAGCGATACTTTGTAGAAAGACGTATCCAACGCGAGCGAAGTTTTGCGGTTTGTCAAAACATAAGTATCCGTTGCGTTTACGCTTCCGCCGAACGTAATCGACGTAACCGTACCCGCAGTCAGATCGACCGGAGTTTTATTTTCACCGACCCAAACTTTTTTATATTCGGGCTGTTTATCGGAAAATTTAAGTTCGTAAGGGTCAACGCCGTTAATCTGGGTCATACCGTCAAGAAACGCGCGGACGTACACCTGCACGCGGCTGTTAGAGCTTGCGCCGAGACCGCCTTCGGAAGTAGGTTTAATTATTTCGTCAATACCGCCTGTAATGAAAGCGTTCAGATCGGGTTCGCCCGTTGCGGGGTCGACTTTATAATATTCGTATCTTATAAAAGGATAAGCAGGGTCGGTTTCGGGTACGTCGAGTTTATAAATATAATAAGGCACGTTAAAACCGTCTTTTACTTCGTTACCGTCGGCGTCTTTAAGCGTTGTAACCACCCAGTTGGCGGAAATTTGCTTTCCCGTTATAGTCATTGAATAGCCGACGGTTAGTTTGCCGTCCTTTGCTTTATGGTTATCGTCAAGTTCGAATTCAAGTTCGAATTTCATTACCCCGGGACCCTGTTGGTCTGCGCCCGGTATAAAGTCTGCTTTTATCACGCCTTCGGGCATATCCGCCGAAGTTACGCGGATTGTAAAATTGTGCCCCGTCTTCTCGGGCGGATTTTCAGGGTTGTAAGGCTGCCATCCGTTTATACCGTCGTTATACTCGAAAGGAACTGCCGAAAGATCGATTTCACGCTTTTCAATTTCCCAGTTGAGTTTGACGGTTGCCGTAAGCCCGTCGGAAGAAACGGTTACGTTTGCGTCGCTGTTGGGGTTTGCAAACACATGCTCGGTATCGGTAATTTTCAGCGTAACCGTAGTTGCATAAGTCCCTACGCCGCTTGCCGAAGTCGAACCCGAGTATCCGTCTTCACGAACGAAATTACTGTAATCGTACTTGTTATTTACAAACAGCTGAACTTGCGGACTGATTGTGACCGCATTACCGTTATTTGTTGAATAACTTAATTTTCCGTTCTGGGCAAGTGTTTCGTTTGAAGCGTTATTGTCTTTAAGATATGTCCAGACAAGGGTCGAAGGGTCTAAACTTGCAGATTTTACCGTGAAAGAATGCTTTGCCGAATTTTCATTAACGGTATAGTTGCCGTTTGCACCCGAAGTGCCGTCAGGCTTTACGCCGAAAGTATATTCGCCTTGCCCAAGCGTTGACGGCATCAGAATCTTCGCCGTAACGGTTTTTGCCGTAGGGTCGTATTCTTCGCTCTTTATATCGCCGTTAAGCGAAATTTCGTTGTCGCCGTCTATGTAATAATATTTTAACGTAACGCGTTTTGAATCGTTTTTATCGGCGTCCGAAGGAAGTACAAAGCCTGAAACGACAACCGAAATTTCAACGTTGTCCGTGCCAGAGTCCCATTCCCAGTTGCCGCTGTTGAGAGAACTGCAATCCAACACCGTAGTAAGCGATTTAGGGGTAACTTTAAGTGAAACCTTGGCTGTCCCGCCCGCCGTCGCGGGAGTATCAGACCATACGGTGTTATCGGTATCTTTAAGCGCGAAAATAATATCGTAAGCACCCACGTCCGTGATTTCAAACGTACTGTCTTGCTTATCGCTCACGCTCGCCGTCGAACCGCCCGCCGCTTCTGTTACCGAGTCCATTTTTATATACTTCAACCAATCCGCCGCAGAAAGACTTGTGTTGAGAGCAAACGTAACCGCACTGCCCGTATAAGATTTTTCGCCGGCGGTAATTGTAGGTTTATCTATCTGTTTCGGCTCAACTTTGAAAGTAACAGTTTTCGTACTTTGGTCACTGTCAGACGAATCCCAAACCGCGCCGCACCAATAATAAATATCGAAGTATAACGTATAAGTCCCGGCATTTTGAACCGTCCAGACACCGCTTGCAGATACAGGATTTGTCCCCGTAACTGTTTCGTCGGCTGTATTGTCATATGTATACAGAGTCGTTGTTTTGCCTGAAATTGTTTGATAAGTCGCCTTTGTAAGCGCTACTCTCGTTCTGTCCCAGTCTTGTAAGGTGAAATTCAAATCGCCGCCGGTGTAATCGACGGAAGTTTTATCTACGGTAGGCGTATCTATTGCCGTTACCGTTATCTCATCGGACATCACCAAATCCGCCCAATGAGAGCAATTATATGTCGAACCTGCAGACGAGCCTGCATTAAAACCGAAAAAAGCCGTATACGATTGGGGAGTATTTGTGTTGTTTGTACAAGTTATTGTGGGGACCGTACCGTTTGCATACTGTATAGAATTACTGTTATGTATAAAATATCTTTTCAATAAATAGTTAGACGGAGTAACAGGTGTATTATATCCGTCCAATATCAATGATGCCGACTGGTCTTGTGCAGAAGGGTCGTCCGCCGTATTCCCGAAATAAATTATATCGACGCCGAGCATAGTAGTACTCGCAGAATTATTTGCCGTTCTTTTATAAGAAAGCGAATATGAAAAATCAATTTTGTACTCGGTCATTGCAGGAACTTCTATTTCCGCTTTAAAAGCAATGTAGCCGACAAGTTGATGAAACCCAAGATTTTTTTTAGACAACGAAGCAGTTTTGGTATCGGAATCAAAAACAGCATTTCCGTAAGCAGTATTCACGGCAGTAAGCGTGCTATACGGAACAGTAGGTTGACTATTCTTAGCAGCAGTATTATACCATTGTTTTAAATCGGTTGCCGTATAGACAACCTTGTTTTGCCCGTCGTTGGGAACAACAGCCGCGTCAGCGCCGATATTGCCCGTTTTGGGCAGTATAAAAGCACAGCATACCAATGCTGCGCACACAAAAGTCAGTATTAAAGACAGCCATAGGCGCTTGCCACGGCTTATTTCAGAAAGTGTGTACCCCCCCCCCTATACGGGTTACGTGCGCTCTTTTCTTTATCATTTCGTATCTCCTTAAATACCAAATATATTTATTGTTATTAACCTGTCATTCCGAGCGTTGTTTAATCTTTCTAAACACCACTTTGTCATTCTGAGCCTGCCGAAGAATCTCTCTTGATTCAGGATATTTCTATGCTTCGCCCGAAATGACATCCAGATAGGTACAAAAATTATAACACGGCAAAATTATTTTTTCAATACTTTTTGACAATTTTTTTAAAATTGTGGTTACCCGCGTACGCAACCACAATATATTGTATAACGTCAGTAGTTTTTTCCGTTACAGGCGTTAAACTACCCCGCGCGGCTTTTGCCGCGCGGGGTAATTGATAATATCTGATTACTTTTTATCGGAACGGAATACAAACTCTCCGTCTTTCACGCATACCCGAACTTCTTCGCCCGGAAGAACGTGACCGGACAAAATTTCATCTGAAAGTCGGTCTTCAATACGTTTCTGAATTATCCTTTTCAACGGACGCGCGCCGAACATATCGTTATAGCCTTCGTCTACAAGTTTGGTCATTGCTTCGTCGGTAATTTTAAGGGTGACGTTTCTCGCTTTAAGCCTTTCGGAAAGTCCGTCGATAATCTTCGTGCATATTTGCGCCGCTTCGTCCTTGGTCAGCTTGCGGAAGATAATAATATCGTCAAGTCTGTTCAAAAACTCGGGTTTAAACTGTTCGCGCAGGGCTTCGTTAATAGCATCCTTCATATTGTCGTACCCGTCGCTTTCGGGGTTAGCGAAACCGAAGTTAGCCATCTTTTTAATCTGACCCGCGCCTACGTTGGAAGTCATTATTATAATAGTGTTTTTGAAGTTGATAACCCTGCCCTTGCTGTCGGTCAGTCTGCCGTCGTCCAGAATCTGCAAAAGCACGTTAAAAACGTCGGGGTGGGCTTTTTCCACTTCGTCGAAAAGCACGACGGAATAAGGCTTTCTTCTCACCTTTTCTGTGAGCTGTCCGCCGTTGTTGTCGTCATATCCTATATATCCCGGGGGCGCGCCTATTAATTTTGAAACGGAGTGCTTTTCCATAAATTCGGACATATCCAGACGCACCATAAGCCGCTCGTCGCCGAACATACTTTCGGCAAGAGCCTTGGCAAGGTCTGTTTTACCAACGCCCGTAGGACCTACGAAAATAAACGAACCTATGGGTTTGTTGGGTTCGGCAAGACCCGCTCTCGCGCGGCGGATTGCTCGGGATACTGCGCTCACCGCTTCGTCCTGACCGATAATGCGTTTGTGGAGATTTTCTTCCAGATGAAGAAGTTTTTCACTCTCCTGTTCGGTAAGTTTGACAACGGGAACGCCCGTCCAGCCGCTCACTATGTCGGCAATTTCGTTACTGCCTATTATGGGCGCGGCGGTCTGCTTTTCGCCTTTCCAGTCGGAATTCAGTTTGTTTATCTTTTCCTGTACTTCGTTTATTTCGTTTACGAGTTTTTGCGCCTGCGTATAGTTCTCGCCCTTTGCCGCCTTGTTTTTTTCCATATTAAGGCGTTTAAGTTTTTCTTCCAGTTCCCTGATTTCTTCGGGGCTGTTAAGACTGTTCAGGCGCGCGCGCGATGCCGCTTCGTCGATTAAATCGATTGCCTTGTCGGGCAAAAATCTGTCCGTAATATATCTGTCGGAAAGGTGAGCGGCGGCATTTATCGCGTCGTCGGTTATAACCACTTTGTGGTGGGCTTCGTACTTGTCGCGCAGTCCCTGCAAAATTGCGATTGTGTCGTCAACCGTGGGTTCTTCAACCTGCACGGGGGTAAAACGGCGTTCGAGCGCCGCGTCCTTTTCAATGTATTTTCTGTACTCTTCCAAGGTGGTTGCGCCGATTGTCTGCAACTCGCCGCGGGCAAGCATAGGCTTTAAAATATTCGCCGCGTCCAGATTTCCGTCCGAAGTGGAACCCGCGCCAACGATATTGTGGATTTCGTCAATGAACAATATTACGTTGCCGCTGTTCTTGATTGAATTAATTGCGTTTTTCAGCCTTTCTTCAAAGTCGCCGCGGTACTTCGCGCCGGCAACCATTCCCGCAAGGTCAAGCGAAAATACTATTTTGTTTTTAAGCAGGTCGGGAACTTCGTTTTTGATTATCGACTGCGCCAGCCCCTCGACTACCGCGCTCTTGCCTACGCCCGGTTCGCCTATGAGAACGGGGTTGTTTTTCGTGCGGCGCGAAAGCACCTGAATTATTTTGTCTATTTCCTTTTTTCTGCCTATTACGGGGTCTATTTTGCCTTCGCGCGCCTTTTGGGTCAGGTCGGTACCGTACTGCAAAATGCGCTTGTCAAGCCCGCCTTCGCTCTTGCGCTCGGCAGATTTCTGAAAAATATTTTTACCTTGGTTACCGCCCTTGTTTTGCGAACCGAAGATAAAAGGCTCTCTCTCTTCTTCGGGTTCTTCTTCCGCGTCGTCAGAGCCGTTGTTTATAGCAAGTTCGAGTTTGCTGGCAAGCTGGGTCATATTCACGCCTATCGCGTGGAATATGCGCATTGCAAGGCACTCGGTAGAAGACATTACGGCAAGCAGCATATGCTCCGTACCCGCAAGAGAATCTTCGCCGTTCAGGTCAATGGAAAGCTCTACCGCGCGCTCTATCATATGCTTTGTGCGCGGAGTCAAACCGTTAATATTCGAGTGTCTGTCTATCGAGCGGGCAAAGTACTCTTTATACATTGCCGTGTTTACGTTGCACGAATTCAATATTCTGTTGGCGGTGCAATCGCGGCAGTTGAGCATAGCAAAAATGATATGCTCGCTACCGATATAACTGCAACCGTATGCCTTTGCGGCTTCCTCCGCAATGGAAAAAACCCTTTGCAGATTGTCGGAAAATCTGTCCATATAATCCATAATATAAATCCCTCCTTACAAGGTTAATTTTTTAAGCGCTTTGGCTACGTACTGGGCGCGGTAAATATCGCGGTCAACGGTAGTCAGCGGTTTCTGCGCCGCGGCGTTTATGTTCGTGGGGCGCATTTTTACTATCAGGTCGTCAATTTCGGTGACGTCGGAAATGTTCACAAATCCAAGGCACGCGCCGAGTTTTACTTTTGAAGCAAGTCGTACAAACTCCTGCGAAGAAACTTTCGCGCAGTTTGTAAGTATTCCGTAAGCGCGCATACATTCGTCCTGAATATCGAGAGCCTTTGGTCCTGTTTTAATGACGCGACGTTCGTTTTCTTCAAGTTCACCGACCTTTTTGACCACTTCGCCCACCTGAGTCAAAATTTCTTCTTCGGTAACACCCAGCGTAACTTCGTTTGAAATCTGGTAAAGATAACCTTCCGCGTCGCTGCCTTCGCCGTAAATGCCGCGTACCGTAAGACCGAGCCGCGATATACCGCGTATCAGTTTGGGCATTAGCCCGTTCATAGTCAGCGCGGGCAAAAACTGCATAACCGAAGCCCTTAACCCCGTGCCGAGATTGGTGGGGCAGGCGGTCAGAAAACCGAGTTGTTCGTCAAAGGCGAACTTCATATAGTTTGCGATTTTATTGTCTATCTCGGACATCGTTTCATACGCCAGACGCAAGTCCAGCCCCTTTACAATGGTCTGCTCGCGGAGATGGTCTTCTTCGTTAATCATTATAGAAACGTTGTCTTCACGGTTTATAAGAGCGGCGGAATATCTTCTGTTTTTTATAAGTTTGGGGCTTATAAGGTGGTTTTCCATAAGGCAGACCGCCTGCTCGTCGGTAACCGTATTCATATACATAAGCCTGAATTCGTCCAGTTTTGAAAGTCCGGAAGATACCAGCCTTATAATCTCTTTCGCCTGTTTTTCATCCTTTAAATGCGAAGGAAAGGGAAAACCTTCAATATTTCTGGCAAGTCTTATTCTGGTTGATACGACTATGCCTTCTGAAGTTCTATCCATTTTTACCGTCCCCTTCGTCAATACTCTTTTTAATTTTTTGTATTTCGTTGTTGAGCCTGCCCGCGTCCTTATACCGCTTTTCGGCAAGCGCTTCTTCAAGCTGTTCCTGCAAACGGTTCAGGCGGCGGTACATACCGTGTTCGTCGGTATTGCCGTACATTTTGCCTATGTGGTTTACCTTGCCGTGAACGCGGCGTATGTAGGGCAGAAGTTCTTCCTTGAACACGTCGTAACAACTTGTGCAGCCCAAAAGCCCGCTTTTTTCGTAATCTGCGTATGTGGTGCCGCAAACGGGGCAAAATTTGGCGCGTTTTACTCTGCTCGGAATAAAACCGGGCCATACTTCGCCGTGTGTTTTTTTGCGCATCTGTTCCTTTAACTCGGCGTAACATACGGCGCAGAGATGACATTCGAATTTTTTGCCGTTGGTAATTTCAACGTAACTTACCGTGGCTTCGTGTTTTTTGCATTGTTGGCAGAGCATAGTTTTTTTACCTTTTCTGATTTACATATTTATTATAATACTTTTTCGGGCGCAGTAAACATTTTTTATAGCTTACGGCAAAAAAATTTATAATTTTCAAGCCGCATTAATTGAATTAATTAAAACGGTATGATATAATTTACAGGTAACAAGCGGCATACGCCGCACAAAAAAACCGGAGGACATGTAATGCAATATTCAAAAGAAGTTGAAAATATGATTTGCGTTGCCAAGGGCGTTTCGGGCAAGTTCGAACACGGTCCCGCTCCCATTCCCGAAGAGGGCTTGTGGATTCAGGCAAAGGAAATCAAAGACATTAAAGGCTTCACACACGGAATCGGCTGGTGCGCTCCCCAACAGGGCGCCTGCAAACTTTCGCTCAACGTAAAAGACGGTATAATCCAGGAATGCCTTGTTGAAACAATAGGCTGCTCGGGTATGACCCACTCCGCCGCTATGGCTGCGGAAATTCTGCCCCACAAAACCATTCTGGAAGCGTTGAACACAGACCTTGTCTGCGACGCAATCAACACCGCCATGCGCGAACTTTTCCTGCAAATAGTTTACGGAAGGTCCCAGTCGGCGTTCTCCGAAGACGGACTTACTATCGGCGCGGGACTTGAAGATTTGGGTAAAGGTCTGCGCTCGCAGGTCGGCACTATGTACGGAACCGCGCTTAAAGGCGCAAGATACCTTGAAATGGCGGAAGGCTATGTTCTCTCGCTTGCGCTTGACAAAAACAACGAAATTTGCGGCTACAAATTTGTTTCGCTCGGCAAAATGACCGACTTCATAAAGAAAGGTCTTACCCCCAACGAAGCGTATGAAAAATCAATCGGAACTTACGGCAGATATTCAGCCGAGCAGGGCGCGGTTAAACATATCGACCCCAGAACCGACAAGGAGGTTGACTGATTATGGCACTTTTTGAAAGCTATGAAAGACGCGAAAAGAAAATTCTCGGCGTACTGAAAGAATACGGAATAAAGACGATTGAAGAATGTAAGGATATCACCCTTAAAAAGGGCATTGACGTTGACAAAATAGTGCGCGGCACACAGCCTATCTGTTTTGAAAACGCCGTATGGGCTTACACCGTGGGCGCGGCGATAGCAATTAAAACGGGTTGCAAAAAAGCTGCGGACGCGGCTGCTACCATAGGAATAGGTTTGCAGAGTTTCTGTATCCCCGGCTCCGTTGCGGAAAACAGACAGGTAGGTCTCGGACACGGCAACCTTGCGGCTATGCTTTTATCCGACGATACCGACTGCTTCTGCTTCCTTGCCGGACACGAATCTTTCGCCGCGGCGGAAGGCGCGATTAAAATTGCCGAAAATGCAAACAAAGTAAGGACGAAACCCCTTCGCGTTATTCTTAACGGTCTCGGCAAAGACGCGGCTTATATAATTTCAAGAATTAACGGCTTCACTTATTGCAAAACGGTTTTCGACCCCTATACAGAAACGGTCAAAGTCACGGACAGCGTCGCTTTCTCAGACGGTCCCCGTGCCAAGGTTAAATGCTACGGCGCAGACAACGTACCCGAAGGCGTCGCAATTATGAAAATGGAACACGTATCCGTTTCGATTACCGGAAATTCAACCAACCCCACCCGCTTCCAGCACCCCGTTGCAGGCACCTATAAAAAATGGTGTACCGAAAACGGTAAAAACTACTTCTCGGTGGCTTCGGGCGGCGGCACGGGCAGAACGCTCCACCCCGACAATATGGCGGCAGGTCCTTCTTCTTACGGCATGACCGACACTATGGGTCGTATGCACTCCGACGCGCAGTTTGCAGGTTCTTCTTCCGTTCCCGCGCACGTTGAAATGATGGGTCTTATCGGCATGGGCAACAACCCTATGGTCGGCGCGACAGTTGCAGTTGCCGTTGCAGTTGAAGAAGCTATGAAAAAGTAAATTATCAAACCTAACAAAAAAGCAAGGCAATTGCCTTGCTTTTTTTTATTTTGATTTATTTTTTATCAGCAATCATCTGACCACTCTTCGCCGATAATATCGCCGACATAATATGTATTTTTCAAAGTGCCCGTATGAATAGTACCTTCATTGACGCAATCTACTACTACACCTGTAAAAGTATAGTTAAGAAAACCTACTATTCCGCCAATGCGCGGATAAAAATTCGATTCGTGCGCATTTATGTTCATATAATAAATATCGCCTTTATTTACGCATCCTTTTATTTCTTGATCACTACTTGCAACTATGCCGCCGATATACTGCCCCACAGAGTATGCACTGTAATAGTGAATTGTTCCGTAATTTGTACAGTTTATCGGAGCGCCGTCAGCTGAAATACCGCCGATATTACCTATACCATAAATATCTGAATGGTTTTCACATCCGATAGGGTCGCCGATGCCGACAACGCCGCCTATATGAGCATTACTATCAACAGTGTTTAATATACCTGCTATGACTATCTGACCGTCGGGCATAGTGTACGAAAGCGGTTTGCTTGATTCAACAACACAATTACGGACTACGCCGGCGTTAAAACCGCAAATTGTCCCTATTCTTCTGGAACCGCCGACAACGGAATTTCTGACTTCAAGCGTGCAATCTAAGGTAAAGTTTTCAATCGTGCCATGGTTATAAATGATAAACCCGTACACTGAAGACGAATAATCAGGAACCAGCTTTATATTTCTGACTTCGCCTGTAAGGGTACCTTTAAACATAGGTATTGCAGTCCAGACTCTACCTCCATAATCAACGTTAACATGAAACGTTTTGCCTTTTGTATCATAAGAAACCAATTCATTTAAATAACCTGTAAACGTAATTTCATAAATGCCTGTTTCCCTATTATAACAACTAATTAAGTTATCGATACAATTATATGACGCCGTTACGGTAATATCGCCCAGGCAACCGTTTGTGCTGACTTTATCCCAGGTAACTTCATATCCGTAGTACGTAGCAGGCGCAAAAGTTACATGGTGCTCTACGTCGTATTTGGCAGGGTTGATATTTTCAGTGCCGTCCCAGACTTTGTACGTTATATCGTACTCAATCAACGTCCAAATGCCTTTTACCGTCACATCCCCTGTTGTATCTGCTTCGATTTTTGCGGGGAACCACTCGAAATTATATCCTTCCTTATTAAGCGGCTCAAAAATTATCTCTTCGCCGACTTCATAAACAGTAGGATTAGGATTGGTTAAACCTTTTAAATCAACGTCATACGTTATATTATATTCATTATTTTCCCAATTCCCCGTAACAGTTATATTGCCCGTTGTTCCCTTGGGTATAGCTTTAATATCCCATCCAAACTTATAACCGTCTTTTTCAAGATCGATAAAAGTTATTTCGTCTTCAACGGTATATTGCGTAGGATTGGGGTTTTTTTGCCCTTTCAAATCAACGACATATTCAATATTATATTTTATTAACTCCCAATTAACGTACAGAGTTTCGGGGTCGCCTTCGTTCCATACACGCGCGGCTTGTAAATTACTGGAGTAATACTGAAAACCAAAGCCGTTCATACCTGAATATATTCCTTTAAAAATATATCCCGTACGGACTATCGCATCTTCGATATCCGGCACAAGCCTGCCGGACTTAACGCCTATACTCAATGAATTTTCACTGTCAAGCACAACGGTGATATATGTAAGCGGTTTGTAAGTGATTTTCACGTTATCCTGATTATTTACCGCCCAGTCGCTATCCCATCCTTCGGGAATTTCGTCTTCATATATATCAACGTAGATATTCTGTTCGTCAACGTTTACGCCTAAATCGGAAAACGCAGCTTTGCCCACGTAATTTACGCTTTCGGGTAAGTTTATGTTTTTAAGAGCAATGCAGCTGGTGAACGCCTGCGCGCCGATTCTGTAAACGCAGGGCAGTTTGTTAACGCCGTCGTATTCTGCGCCGATTTTTATGCTTTCAAGATAAGTGCAGTTATAAAACATTCTTTCGGTAACCAAATCCATATCGGAAGGCAAAGTTATCGATTTTATGTACGACTCTTCGAATACTCTCGTTGAAAATCCGTCCGCGTCTCCCACAATGGGCTCTAAGTCAAACCCGCTGTCAGGATTGTCCGTTTGCAGATTTTCGGGATGATTAAATGTAACGCCGACTTCCATATTAATTTCTTCTGCAATAACAAACAAAAACGCGTTGCTGCGGATATTGATTTTATGGCTGAACGGCGGAGCCGCAGGGTCATCGACATGTCTGTCCCTTATGGTAATTGATTTAACCTGACTGAACAAAAACGCTTCCGGACAAATGTTCAATACGGGAAGATATCCGAGATCTTCGTCTACGCAGACGCTGTTATAAATTATTATGTCGGCGTCAATGTCTGAAAGATACTGCTCTTCCTTAATTTCATATCCTATAACGGTTTTATTGTCCGTTGCCAGAACTTCGCGGTACTGAATGGTATCCTGCGGGTCAACGCTATACATTATTTCACCCGTAAAATAGTTGCTCCAAGTGGAACTCCACATAATATCGATTACTTCTACACTGCTTTGAACGTAAACAGTATTCGAATTGTTCCTTAATATGTTTGAACCGACTTCCATTACGGTTTCGGGAATAAACAGCCTGTCCAAAGCCATACACATACCGAAAGCGTTTGTGCCTATACTTTCAACACAAGGCATACTTACAAACTTTAATTTAGCGCAATTCATAAAAGCGTTTATGCCCAACACCCTTACCGTTTCAGGCAAAATCACTTTTGTCAGGCTTGCGCAAGAAACAAATCCGTTTGCCGCCACTTCCGTTACAGCCAGACCGTTGTATGTTTCCGGCACAACGATAAATTCTACCGAAGAGCGGTATGCGGGTTTTACCGCAACTTTGTAAGAAGATTCGCCGTCTTCACTTGTGATTTGCGTGAAATTTAATTTATCGTTTGATTCGATTGTTTCCGCATTTGCCGGTTTTGTCTTCGGTATAAGCAATATTATACCGGCAAGCAAAACCAATGAAATCAAAATACAAATAATTAAATTTCTTTGTTTAGTACTTTTCATTCTTTCTCCTTTGCTTTAATTTATATTAATAATTTTTTATAAAAGCCATAATTTTTAATTGTCTGATTTTAACCGTCGTCGGGAAGAAACAGTTCAAGTTCTCCTTTCCAGAAATCTAAAGGTATTCCTACTTTTTCCCCATTAATAACAGCAAGATTGTTAAAATAAAATTTAGTCGCTTCAATTGTGCTAAAATGCAATTTTTGATAATAACTAAGAACAGTATGATACTCATAAGCATCTATCAACATTTCAATCGTATGCGCCATCTCATGAATATAAGTATCGATAACTCTATCCCAACCCCAATGAGATAAATCTAACAAGTTGTCTATAGGTTCATTGTTAATTACTAAATTCCTAAAAAGAGTATCAAAATGAATTGCGCCGTATTTTGCATGTGCTAAACCGCTTGAATCGTGTAATTTATAGTCATAATCGTTAAAACTAAATGACGATAATACAGTTTGATATTTTTCCAGATAATTGCTTACTTCGGGAATTTTATCCGGCATTATGTAATGAGTATACTTTCCCGAACCAATATGCCCGCTCGAAATATTTTCAATTGTTATTGTATTTTCCGTAAAATATTCGTCAACTTCGAAATTTACCAATCCGTCAAGCATATTATCAAGATATGTTTTCATTTGCATTGTTATTGCGTGACATATCTGTCTTTCAATATCAGACATATTATAATTTACTTGTATCTCTTTGTTTCCACTTATTACCGGTATCAAAGCGTCTACTTCTGTGACATATACAATTAAAATTTTATAGGTATATGTTTCATTGGCGGTCCATTTTGCACATATCTCTCTTTCGGCGCTTTGCAAAATTTCTTTGCCGATCAGCATTGTTCCGTTCTCGTCCGTAACTTGCTTATCACCTATAAACCAACCGTTAAAAGTAAACAATTCTCTTACAGGCACGGGGAATTTTACCGTTTTAAAATCGGCGTCCGTGAACGTAAATTCGGTTACGTCGGTATCCGCTTCGCCCAATTTATAGTCCAGTTTAAACGTTGCGCAAATACATTTAAATTCCGCTGTTACGGTTTTACTTTCCGTTATGCACAAATCTTGTCTTTCTGCCGTAGTTACGCCGTCAGACCACTTCACAAACTCGTAATTTTCGTTCGCAATCGCTTTAACCTGCGCGGCGTCGTCGCCCTTATATACCTGCTGGGTCGCCTGCCCTTCTATAGTGCCGTTGCCGTCGGTCAAATACGATAACGTATATTTATCGTAAGATTCTCTTTCAAACACGGCCTTCGCGTGAATGTGTCCGCTTACGTTCGTATCTTTTCTTACAGGATTTGTACTGCCCGTATCCCACCATTTTACAAATTTATATCCGGTTGCAGGTACTGCCCTTACCGCTGCCGAACTGCCGCCGTACTCTATTATCTGGTATGTATCGCCTGCGATAATGCCGCCAACGTCGGCAAATACAGAGTATTTAACATCATATTTACGCTTTTCAAAGTAAGCCGTAAACGTCAAATCTTCGTTTGCAACAACGTCTGTCCTTGTTATTGACGTGTTATCGTCAGACCATCTTAAAAATTTATAGCCCGCGTTTTCGACAGCCGTCACTATAGTTGTCTGTTCGCCAGTTTTTAAAGTCTGCACAGCTTGCCCTGAAATTGTACCGTTGCCGTCGGTTTCATAGCTTACTTTATACTTTTTAACGTTACAAGCGGCAAAGCACGAAACAACAACGGCAATGACCAAAACAAAAACCAATAATCTTTTCTTCATTTTTCACTTCCTTGCACTCATTATAACGCTATGGTTATTCATAGTCAAGTATGAATATTATTGCCCCGCGCCCTGCACGCGTTTTAAATAACGGTATTATATTCAATTCAGTATATTCATTTCAAACGCGAAAAAGCAAAATTTTACATTGACAGCCAGTCTTCCAGCGGGGTAATTACGTTGGTTCTGTTTTCACTGATTGTACATACGTAATAACCGGGGTTGATATAGGTTCCGTCCAAAAATTTTTCGTCGCCGTAATATCTTACGATATGCGGATAAATTTCCATATACTCGTAACCGTTAAAATCTTCATTTTCCGTATCGAATGAAAACAAAGCGATATGCTTTTTATATTTTTGCGCGTCGCCGTAACCGAGCTCCCAATTGCACCATTTTGAATTTATCGCCCTGTTTGTCGCCAGCAAAATAAATTTGTCGCACTGACGTATCCTTTCTTTTATTTTTGCCGCCGTTTCGCCTGAAGTTATCTTTGGCAAAGACGGGTCGCGGCTGTCAATGTAACAAAGCACGTTAAACTTTTCTTCTAAAAAACCGATTAAATCTCTCAAATCTTTTAAATCGCTGTGATTATGTGAAATAAAAATCGTCGTTTTTCTCTCACCGAAAGTATTTACGCTTTCACAAATTGCCTGCCGCGAATCGTTCAGGGTAAGTTTCCTGAATTTTTCAAACTCCCCCGATCTGAAAACTTTTTTCATTTGTAGTCACCTCTCCGATTTAGTATTTTAAATAAAGACGCATAAAAAAATCTGTATGATTTTGAAGGCAAAATCCCGTTGGTTTTTGTTGGTTTTTGTAATATAGTGTGGACAAGTCACCGCAACGTAAAAGTTACCCGCCGACAAAGCCGACAGTACTTCATTTTTGGGCATAGCCCTTGCCTACTGTCGGCGAGCAACCCCCGTAATCGACGCCCCGGCAGTCTTAGCGCTTATTTAGACAAAAAAGACGGCAAGCCTAAAACTTACCGTCTATAATAAATTGTTTAATTGTTAATTTTTCATATCCGAGAATTATTTTAACTGTGGAAAATTATTTTCCGTCCAAACCCAAACGTCGCTATTTTCTTCGCCGTTTAATGCGTCACCATAAAATTTTTTAGAGACATATAAAAAAGCCGATAGTTATTAAAAATCGGCTCTTTTATTGAATTAAAATTTTAAAAATAAAACTTTTTTATAACATAACTACTTTAAAATTCTATTATGTTTCCATCTTCATCGAGAAAGACAATCACTCCACCACTAAATCCAGATGCTTGAGAAGGTCTACCAACATGATATCCTCCCGCTATAGTAACAATATCATTAGATTCTGGACGATATAATTTTTCGTCTATATAAACAGCAACAGCCGGAGAACCATTGCTATACCCCGATGCTCCTTTTCCTGCGTCACCGCCATAAATACCCAATTTTTCTGCATGCTTTATATAAAGCGAAGAACATTTTATTGCATGGGAGCCATTAAGACCATTCCCATAAGGATTTTGCGAAGGAGAATTACCCTTAATAAACACTTGTCCATAAGCATAAAGATTTAAAACACTTTTATTTGTTGTACTCATTGATATAGTATTAGGGCTTGTTGACCCTAACATCGCACTATGTATTCCGCAATTTTCCAAATAAAGATCAAAATCTGTATCTCTTGAAAGTATGATTATATTTAAACTATAAACTTTAAATTCTTCTGCAAAAATATGTACCTGCTTTGTATATTGTGAAACTGAAATGGTACAAGTTCTACTTAAATTAAATATAGGCAATTTAATTGTCATAGCACCATGCTCACCCGTTGATATGTATGAGGTATCCATTGACATATTATAATTATAGCCTTTAATTCTATTAATCCATTTTGCTCGTAAAATAATTGATTCTTCATCACAACAACTAACGGAAGTTATTTTTTTTCCACCAAAATACCAACCATCAAATTTATAGCCTATTTTAGTTGGATCAGCTAAATCCAATGTTTCATTGAGCTTAAGAATCCTTTTACCGGATACAGGCCTATCATCTTCACCAATATAATCTTTAATATTATTGACATTATTTTTTCCGCCATCTAATGAATATGATATGATTGTATACTTCTCAACCCATGTACCGTAAATACATATATCTTGTGCACTGCCTTTTTCTATTTTACTTGGAGCAAAGTTTATTCTATAATCTCCCTTACAGATTTTGTCAAAAACAATATCTTTTTTTTCAACATCTTTGATAGTATAGGTTTTCGGCATATAGAAATCTAAAGGCAATTTACCGTTTATTTTTTCATTAGTCAATTGAAAATCAATATTATAAATTTTAAGTTCCCATTTAGCCGTTAAAGTAATATCATCAATATATTCACACTTTTCTGTCTTAGAGTCAGGGAAACCATCATTTTTAAAAACCAATGTATTTTCATCAATGTAATATCCTAAAAATTCGTACCCTTCTCTTTCAGGAACTTCTACTTTCTTAAAAAAATCTCCGTAACTTATTATTATAATGTCAGTATTACTTACACCGCCACTATGATCTAATGTAATTATAACTTCTTTTCCTTTCCAATGCGCTGTCAGTATTAACATATCTTCCACATCACAAATACTTGTACTATTCATATTTGCGTCATAATACTGCTTATTAGTGTCGTCATCATAATAACCGAGAAAAGTATAATTTTCTTTTGTCGGGGCTATTAACCCCGAAGGCATTTCTTCGCCGTATGTAGCAAAAGTCCTTTTAGTACCACCTACTCCGCCAGCAAAAGAAAAGGCAACCAAGACATCGCTGTCTTCTTCCGCAACGGCTGTAACAGCTGTTGTTGAACGAGATTTTACTTCCGAAGTTACATCATTTTTTTCTTCAACAGATAGTGATTGGTTATAAGTTGAAGCATATACTTTTTTACTTAAAGCATTACTTATAAAAATAAATCCCACTGTTACTACGATTAGTGTTAATAATACAAGGATTATTAAGCTGATCTTTTTTGTTCTTTTGTTCATTTTTTTCTCCTTTGTTTTTATTAATTATCTTCAATAAATATCGCTTGAATTCTTATCCAAGAAACAATATTTTTATCAACCCTGATTGGCGTTGTAATGCCGTCAGACCAGCGGACAAATCTGTAACCTTTGTTTGGAACCGCTTCTACAACCAATTCTGAGCCATATGCAACAAATTCTGTTGTAATAGTCTTGCCATCACTATCAATAATCTTACCTGCTGCACGCTCGCCAACCCTGTTGCACAGATATGTAGCGCGCGGTAAAAATCCATGTCTCCAAAATTCCGCAGGAATACCACCAAATTCGCCGTTATGCGCTATCTGCGCCTTATTCAATAAGTATAGTTTGGCAACTTGTAAATCAGTCATTGTATCGTTATGAAAATAGAATGATTTTACTGTACTGTAACTGAAAATTTGATCAGAATCAAAATAATTTTCACACGTATATATAAGCCAATCCATGTGTCGGGACAAAAAACTTTGCGCATTGTGACCTAAATTTCCGTTTTTCATTTCTTCAACTATTGTATGATACGATAGACCGCTATATAAAACAGTTAATTCCCTATATACATAACCGTATTTATCTTGACTGGTTCCACCAGCAGTTTGGCACAGCAATCTGCGATCTTTCCCAAAGGTTTCAGAAGCAATTACGCTTATATAATTTTTATCGATGCCTGAAACAGCAACTTCTGGAATATCATATGCATTTATATGATAAGTTAAATTTCCTTCGCTTTTATAACTGACAATACTATTTTCATTTATAGGCGTAACCGTGTAGTATGAATCTACTTCAAATTTTATTGTGTCTTCAAAATCTTTAAACCACTCATTCAGGTATTCCGACATTTTCAGGGCTATCAGCGAACACAGCTCATACTCAACTCCCGTTAATTTATGTTTTACTTCTATATCTTTACCCGCCACAGTTGAATACAAAGTAGCGTCTATTTCGCCGATAAAAACCAATAATACAGAATTTTTAAGTTTTTGCTCTCCGCTCTTTTGCCACTTTGCATAAAGCGTGTCTGTCTCCAAGGCGAAAGACCTGTAACCGAGCATATAAACTCCGTCTTCATTGACGACTTTTGTTGTATATGTTTTATCGGTAAACCAGCCGCAAAAATCATATCCATGCATTGACGGAACAGCAAAATGTACAGATTGCAAATTATTACGGTTCAATGTAACCGTATTTTCTAACGGAGCTGCCAACTCTCCATAATTGTACTTAAAGGTCTTTTCTATCGGCTCGAAATAAGCGACCATTTCCAAACTATAATCAGCCGTATCCTGCCGCACGTTTTCGGCTTTTAAATCAGACCACCCTGTAAATATGTATCCATCGTCAGGAACAGCTTTAACTTCGGCAAATTGCTCTTTAGCTCGTACTGTTTGCTCAACGCGACCTTCTATTTTGCCTCCGATTGATTTATTCACCAGATATTTCGCTTCACAGCCAAAGTAGGCAGTTACAGTCATATCAGAAGTTATGTTTTTGTCCGCTCTTTCTTCCGTGGTTACCCCGTCAGACCACCCCATAAAAACGTGATAAAAGTACGGTTTTGCAACTACGGTAATACTGTCGCTGCCGTGCGCTATTTTGACTGTTATAGGCTCATCATATTGTTTTTGACCTTCTAAAAGCCAACCGCCGTAAATAAGGTTATAAGTTACTGTATAAACATTCTGTTCAAAAATGGCCTTAACCCAGAAATTAGTAGTAACATCTTTTTCTGTTCTTTTGTTTTCTGTTAACCCGTCAGACCATTTTACAAACGTGTAGCCTTCATTGGGAACGGCAGTAACTTCCTGCCCGCTTTCTCCGTTTTTCACTGTTTGCTTAGCTAAGCCGTCAATTCTTCCGCCTTCATCCGCTTCATAAGTAATTGTAAAATATTCTGTTTTTGCAAACCGCGCGGTTACATTTATATCGTGAGATATATTTTTATCTGTTCGTGCTTGCGTTGTAACCCCGTCAGACCACTGTACAAACTCAAAACCGTCGCCTGCGACCGCCACAACTTCCGTTCCGCTTTCGCCTTTACGTACTGATTGATTGGCACTTCCGTCTATTCTGCCGCCTTCGCCCGCGGTATAAATAAGCGAGTACGCTTTGTTTTCTTTGCCACCGTCACAGGCACAAAATATAACAGCACCAAGACAAACAACAACAAGTATAAGCAATATTTTAAAAATGTTCTTCATAGTAAATATATTATACCATACCTAAGCATTTTTGTACATATCCAATAAAAAAATATTATTAAAAATATTATTACATGCACATTATCTATATAACATCTATATAACAAAAATATATAACAAAAACATAATAAAAAAGCTTTATGATTTTAGCGGTACAATTTTGTTGATTTATGTGGGAATTTGTAGTAATACGTGGAAAAGTTAAACTTTAATTTACAGACAAGTTCTGAACTTAATAACAAAATAAAAGCCTTGAATTAATTTTCAAGACTTTTATTGTTTAAGATATTTATAACTTTTTACGTCCGTTATTTATGGTTTTTATAGGGGACATAAAAGCAAGTTTTAATAACGGAATGCCTGATACTATCACAACGCCCAACGTAGCAAAAGCGAAAGCAACGGCGACCGAGCTAAACGTTACCGAGAAAAATATAAGGCTCGAATTTACATCTTTTACAAAAACGGAATTTATTGCAAACATTATTATATAAGATATGGGAACCGACAACAAAAACGCAACCAATGAAATTAAAAGTAATTGAAGTCCGAAAATAAGAATTATATTTGAAGTTCTGGCGCCAAGCGCTTTTAATATTCCTATCTTATAATTGTATCTTTGCAAAGTCATTACCGTATAAATAAGAACAACTATAAAAGACATTCCCATTACAATATAATTAATATAATTTGCAAAAACTTTAATATTTGCGAGATAGGAATCCGCTTCCGTTATCAGAAAACCTATGGGATCATATACGGCGTAAATCTCATCATAATACTCTGGATTGCTCTCATAAAATTCCCACGGTTTCTCGTCCGGATACCAAAAATAATTTATAACTTCGCGATTTGTTTGCCAATTATCAATTAAGCCTATGTAAACTTGTCGATATAAACCGTTTTCATTATTTACATAGTTTGTACCGTCTGAACTATAGAAATAAATCATCCCGTCATATTCAGTGTTTTCATTACATATTGCAATAATTTTATTTGTGATTAAATAATTTTGCATTGGATACAGTCCGGCGTCATTATAGATAGTCTTAAATTCCACCATATGGCTTTCTATAAAATCCAAAGCCGCGTCAGGCGTAATATCATCAACAGTCGTATTAAGAATTTTTGTCAGAGTATCAATACTTATAATAATGCCGTTATTACTTTCAAAATCCGATGCAGTAACATATAAATCCAAATCTCTTACATCGATGTCTTTTATTTTTGTTGCATTAAGTTTTAATCTGTTCTCACCTTTATCTGAATAGCTAACTATGCTGCTGTCTAAAATCGACATATAGTCCTGTTCTTCGATTTGTTCAATCAAAGAAGGATAACAAAATATGGCTTTCAATTCGGACAAATAAGCTACTGCAAAATCATAATTCGTAGATTCCTTAGATATTCCTATATAATTTTTATATTGACTTTTCAGAATCCCGCTTATTCTCAAACTTATTCCGTTAACAGAATCTGTAATAACAGCACCGGCAACGGAATCGATACTTCCGTCAAATATACCTTGTTCCACCAAAGACGCCGCCATATAATCATAAATTAAAATGTCATACTCTTCTTTGGGATAAACGCCGGACAACAGCGGAAGACAAAAACTTTTGAAATCATCTATTGCAATAGCTTCTTTAATAGCATACGCGTAACCCGAATCGGAGTTAATTTTAAGCTCAACGTCTTTAAAATCGGTAAAGGGTTTAACAAAACCGTACGACGGATATATACCTACAGACGTCGGCAACTCGGTTTTCAAATAATCCAAATCGCTTTCTTTTGCCAAATCATAAGCCGCTTTATATCCATAAGACTTATTGCCGCTTGGATAAGTAATAACTTTATCTACATATTTAGTAACCGATAATAAATATTGACTATTTGTTTTTAAAGTGTTTAAAAAGGCGTCCCTTTCATTGTATTGAGACAAAGCGAAAAAGGCGGTAATCAATGTAAAACAAATAGTTAACAGTAAAAACATTGCAGCGCTGGAAAAAGCAAAATGAGCTATATTGTGTTTTACCATTTGAAGGCAATTAAGCGCTCCTAATCCATATGTCTTTTTCTCTCTCTTTCTCCCTTCGACAGTATTATCTGTCCGACACTCAATTTTACTTTTTTCAGTCGGTGTTACAGCAAAATCATCTATAATTTTTCCGTCTGAAATTTTGATTATGCGGTCAGCATATTTTAAGGCGTTTTCTTCATCATGGGTAACTACAATAAAAACACGCTTTGCGGACAAAGACTTTATAACGCTAAAAATCTCATCGGTGGTATTACCGTCTAAATTACCGGTAGGCTCGTCACATAAAACCATATCGCTTTCTTTACACAAAGCCCTGGCGATAGCTACTCTTTGCTTTTGTCCGCCTGACAAAGTAGATATCTTTCTTTTTTCAAAACCTTCAAGTCCGACTTGTTTAAGGGATTTTTTAATCATTTCTTCGGCGCAGGCATTTTTAACTCCTTGAATTTTAATTCCGAGTTTAACATTGTCAAAAATCGAATAATCTTCAAGCAAATTAAAATCCTGAAACACAAAACTGACGGTGTAGTTTCTATAAAGGTCAAGTTGTCTGCTATTACTATAATTCAGAATTTCATCATTAATTTCAATGTTTCCTGACGTAGGCTTATCCAATCCGCCCAAAATATTTAATAAAGATGTTTTTCCGCTACCGCTTTTACCTACTATTGCAATAAATCCGTTTCCATCAATCGATAAATTAATTTTATCCAATGCAAAAATTTTATTGTTATCCGAAACGGTATATTCTTTATGTACATCAATTAATTTTATCATCAATTTTCCCCCGCTTACCTATAATATCCGATATTAAAGTAAAAGTCTAACGTAATATTAAAGATAGGTTAATAAAATCTTTAACCTATCCTTATAACTTATTCATATACTGTCCAAAATTTATTCACCGTAATACCAAGTTATATTTGCCACGTCAAATTCCTGATATTCGACAAAATTATAAGAAGAAGAGCGATAATACATTATACTGTAAGGTTTTACAGCAGAATTTTTTAAATCAATCAATCCAAAAGTATGACCAATCTCGTGCAGTGCTACATGTTTTATGTCGTCAAGGCTAAAATTTTTCATATAGTAAGCGTTTAATGTTATTATACTCTCGATTATTTCACCCGTATCAGGCAAGAAATAATACTCGTTAATTGCATTCATCCCGTTTTTTCCCATATTCGCAACTTTAATTACAAAATTTGAGCCGGAGTCGGTAGTCGTCGAAACTTTAACATTTCCTGTTAAGCTGTTCGCCTTTGAAATAGCATATTTCACGGCGGTCAAATAGTTACCGGAAACAGAGCTATCAATATAATAAGCAAAAGTGTCAGGGGCATTTAACAATACACTGTGTTCTGATTTATTATATGCTTTGTCTTTTCCGTATTTTTCCCAAAATTTTTTCTTATCCCTGGAAGAACAGCCTGTCAAAGCAAAAATCAAAATTACGCCAAACACAATTATAAAACAAATTACTAGTCTTTTAATGTATCTGTTAACAGCATTAAGTGAAGTTTTTTCCATAAATATCTTTCCTTTGTTTTTATTATTAATCGCTATGATAGCTAAATCATTATTATATTCACAAAAAGATGTTAAAAAAGCAATATGTTTTTAGCGGTACAATTTTGTTGATTTATGTGGGAATTTGTAGTAAGATGTGGATAAAGGAGCCACACTATGGATAGAAAATTAGAAATACTTTTAGTTGAAGACGACCAGAACGATTGCAAAGAGATAATAAACGCGGTAGACGACGACCCCAACGAATTTGTAATTATAGGCATAACCAACAACTCCACGCGGGCGCTGCAATACGTTATGGACGCCAAACCCGACGCGGTTATTCTTGACCTTGAACTACATAACGGCGGCGGCGACGGTCTGGACTTTTTAAAGCGTTTGCAAGGCGTGCATCTTAAACTTATCCCCTTTATACTTGTAACCACAAACAATATAAGCAGCGTGACCCACGATATCGCAAGAGAGCTGGGCGCCGACTACATAATGACGAAAAACCAGCAGGATTACTCGGGCGGTAAAGTTTTGGAATTTTTAAAAATAGCCAAATCCGTAATTTTAAAACGCAGGTCGCAAAGCGACGCGCAGAATGAAGACGAGTCTCCCACTCAGTCGGCAAAGCGTATACAAAGACGTATTTGCGCCGAACTGAACGCCGTTGGCATAAGCCAGAAGTCTATGGGCTACCAGTATCTGATTGACGCGATATGCATTACCGTTAACGAACCCGTTACGCGCATTTGCAGCGTTATCGGAGAAATGCACAGAAAGACGGAAAACAGCGTGGAACGCGCTATGCAAAACGCAATTGACCGCACCTGGAAGACAACCGACATAAACGTATTATTACAGCACTACACCGCAAAAATCAATCCCGACAGGGGCGCGCCCACGATTACGGAATTCATACACTACTACGCGCAGCAAATTAAAAACGACTATTAAAAAAATGAGCTACACTATAAAGTGCAGCTCATTTAAGGATTAGATATAGAGATAAAAACTTCTACACCAACTCCAGAAATTCTTCCACCACATTCTGCTATCCTCCTTTGTTTTTCTTTGATTATAAAAGTTTTACAAAGAAATCTAAATTGGGGGTTGGCTGTTACTTTTATTAGGAATTATTAATTTTTTATTTCAAAAATGGTTGAAATTATAATATCAATAATAAAATATTCCGTGTTATTTGCAGGAAGCCTTTACAGCTTTTTAAAACTTTTGCAAATAAAATTAAAATGGTTAAATTTGCTTGATGTGCCGGTAGCTGTTGCTTGCGCAACAGCGTTATATTTTGCAACAAAATATTTAAGACTTTTACTCCCGGCTAGTTTTTGGCTGCTTACATTTTTATATTGTCTTGCACGGTACAGGCGTTCAGTTTTAATTACTGCCACCACAAGCGTTATATCCTGCGGTATAACTATTATCAGTATGGTAGTTGCCTTTGTTGTTTCAATCCCTATAGAAATGCTGACGTTTACTTTTATTCCTAACGAAGAAATAAGAAATATCATAACTGTTTGCATTGTCAGTATTTTGCAGTTACTCGCTATTTTTCTTATATTTAAGATTAAAAGATTGCGGAGCGGAATTTCAATTCAAAATAATAACGGCACAATAGAAATTTTACTGTTAATAAGTATTTTGAGTATATTTCTGATGACATTACTGTACACCGATAATGTAGCAAATTCACCGACAGAGTTAATTGTTATTACTATTACTTTCTGCGGGTTGGGACTTATTATCTGGTGGAAAAAGCACGTTGCCAACAACTATCAGAAACAGCTTTACAAACGCAACGAAGAGATATACGAACATCAGATTGGCGAATACGAAAAAGAGCTTGAAAAATTAAAGAGCCATAACGACGATCTGGCTAAAATAATACATAGGGACAATAAACTTATACCCGCTATGGCTGCCGCAGTGGAAAAACTGATTGCAAACGCACCCGACAAAAGCGAATACGAAGATTTGCTTAAACAGCTTAAAAATTTGTCAACGGAGCGCAACCTAATGGTTGAAAGCTATCAGGCAAAATCGGACAACCTGCCCAAGACGGGAAACTGCTCTCTTGACACGGTAATGCGGTTTCTGTCCGATAAAGCCGCGCGTAACAATGTTTCCGCCGCGTTTGAAATTGCCGACGGCGCAATTCCCGCGGTATTGCAGGTTTTTAAAGATTCGGTTGATTTAATCACTATTATTCTCGACCTGGGCGAAAACGCGGTTATTGCGACAAAAAACACCGAAAACGCAAAAATTATGATTACCTTTGAAATTGAAAATTCGGTTGCAAGCATAAATTTTTTCGACAACGGTCCGCCGTTTGACAAATCGGTAACAGAGAATATGGGTAAAAAGCGCGTTACTACCCACAAGGGCGAAGGCGGCAACGGAATAGGTCTTATGACCCTGTTTGAAATATTGAACAAATACAATGCAAGTTACAGCCTTGACGGTAATACGGACAGAGAAGGATTTACAAAGCATATCAAAATTTTACTTGATAATATGCACACAATAACGGTTGAAAAACAATAAAAAGCAGAAAAAATAAGGAGCAAGCTGACGCTTGCTCCTTAATGCTTTTTTATTATACTTGCTGATTTTCTTCGGGAGTTTCTTCAGGATTGGGGTTGGGATTAGGGTTGGGCTTCTCTTCGGGTTTCACAAATGTCGCTGTATATACGCCTATACTTGTACCGTAATTATAAACGTCGAAAACATCAAATTTGACGTTAGTTATTTGCGTTCCGTCAAAAGTTAACGTACTGCCTTCCTGCATTACACCGAACCAACCTTTAAATGTTCCGTTAGAAAAATTAATTCCTACAACACCGCCGCCGTTGTCAACCAGTTCATAGGTTAATGCAACGGTTTCCGGTGCCATACTGTCATTGAAGGTTGCTGTACCGTCGGAATTTAAAACAATAGTCACCTTAAAACCGTCAATGCTAAAGGTCCATTTACCTACAAGCTCTGCAAGGGCTGCCTTTACATCATCCATATTTATTCCCGAAGGTACTTTAAGTATTTCCCTGTGCGATTCTTCAAAGTCGTCTGAGTAAACAAGGACAAGTTTGTAGTTTTCAGTAAGCTGAATGCTGTACTTATTGTCGGCGCTTGTAGCGGTTAATACGCCGTCAAGATACGTATAGCTGAAAGTTTCATTTACGTCAATACCTTTGACTACATTTACAGTGCCGCCTTCGTTGTCGAAAGTTAATTCAAAGTCGCCTGCGGTGTAATTACCGTTAAGCATGGCTTCCACGTCGGGCGCTTCTTCAACGACTACCGTCAGGACGCAACTAACGCTTTGGTCAAGTTTGGACACAACGTTAATGTTGTAAGTTCCCGCAGCGGTTGCAACAAAGCTGTGACCTTTATCGGTTGCGGTTAGCGTTGCATTCTGCGTGTCTGCCGCAAGGGTAACGTCCACGCTTGCGTCGTAAATATAAGGGTCGTACGGGTCATAAAAATCGCCCGCGTCCGTCGTGAACGTCAACGTCTGACCTTTGTATACCGTAACGCTGTCGGTCTTCTTCGAATCGTAAATGTCCTTAGCGTCGTTATAAAGATTTACCATAGTAACCAGCTTTTCGGGAGCGGATTTGCTTACGTGCAGGTTAAATGTTTTAGACGCTTCGCCCACGCAAATTTTGATACTGAAATCACCCGTTGCCTGACGGCAGGTAAAACTTATGCTTTTTGCAGAACTATCGTAATACCCGCTGATATCTGCGCCACTACTTACAAATTCTTCCGAAGATAATACAAGCGTTTCTTTACCGTCTTCAACGATGTAAACTTTTACAGGGTTCAACGATATGTATTCGCCTGCCGTTCCGGGCGTAAAATCATCCAGATAAAGTTGTAAATTACCCGCCGTAGTAATATCGGCTTCCCCACTCTTTAAACGGGTTTTAATCATATAAATCTCTTCAAAACCACCCAAAATTTGCTTTAAAATATCGGGGTTGTTATCAGGAGTGTTATCAAACTCGTACTTGCTTACTTGGCGCCCGGAGAACAAATCGAAAGAATCTACGGCAATTTCGTCAAAGTTCCAAGGATTTTCGGGAATTTCTTCAAGGTCTGCAAAAGCGGTCTGGGTAAGCGTTACAACCTTTGTTGAACCGGGCGCTTCCCCTTGCTTAGGGCTGTAAGTATACGTAGCTTCGTCAAAGTCGTAAGGCTTTGTCGCTCCTAAGGCGTAACTGTATGCAAACGTTTCCGTAGTGCAGGTAAAAGTTTTAAGCATATAGTTGTGCCCCAGAGTAAAATCTACCGTGAAATGATATATAAAGTCGGTATTTTCGTAACCTTCGCTAAATTCATTGAAAGAAAGGCTTACCACCGTCCAGGAGAACGAGTAAACGTCGCCGTTGACACTTTCGGTAAACTGGGTATTGTATGCTTCGTTAGGTTCGGTTGCCGCTTCATAAAGCGAGCCAAGCAATTCTTCCGCGCCGTAACAGGAATCGTAATTTGCGGGATTGATAAAATTATATCCTGCAAACATATCTGCGTCCTGTTCGCCTGCCTCACGGTATGCGCCGCCTTCAAAAACTATACCGCTGATTTTATCTTCCGCATCCTTTTCCAGCCAGTACTCGCTGTCGCCCTTAATGTGGGTGTAATTTTTACCGTGTTCGTAAAGCAACTCGCTAACACGTTCCTTGTCGGATCCCGCCAATTTTGTACTTGACGTACCTACGCCCTTGCCTACAAGCGAAGAATAGAGCGTATCGGTTGCAGTTTCTACAGCGTCTTCAACGGTAAAAGATACGTCTTTTTTAAACTGTTTTGCAGCAAATACTATATCGCCGTCTGCATGCGCATAAGTATATTGGTTTATTGCATACGTGGGCTTATCTTCCAACTTTTTAACCGTATACTTGCTGTCGCCGAGTTTGGGAAGAACAACCTTAACGGTGTGCGACGGGTCGGTTGCGCATACATTCGACGCGCTGCCTTCTTTATCCGCGGTGGGCACAACCGTCTGCCAGGTTCCGTACTTGTGACCAAGCGCGGGGATAACCCTGGTTCCTGTTTTGCCGTCCGCTTTACATGTACCGGTTTCAACGCCTTCCGTGGTGCAGGTAGCCGGAGTGGTTACCGTCCAGTCGGTGTACTCGTGCTTATGCTTATTACAACCAGAAAAAGCAACAGCAACAGTAGTAGCACTCATTGTGACAGCAACTATAGCCGCCAAGAGTTTTTTGTTTTTCATATCTGTTCTCCTTAAAAATTTTTCGGTTAAAAACCGGTTTTAATAAATTTGTGTCAAAATCATGCGCGGTAATATCCGCAGTTGAACAGCCACTGATCTTCTTCGCTTGACTTGTAGCCGTGCGACTCTGCCCAGCCTCTGCCGTCCATAAAATAGCGTTGCGCAACCGCATAGTTTTGTAAAAACAACCTGATTTCCTCAGTTACGGGATAGCACCCGTCCTTATTGGTGTTATCGGCAAAGGCGGCAACAAACAAGTCGTAGTTGTATCCGTTGAGATATTTTGTTGAAACCAGTCCGTCCATAAACCCTTTTCCGGAATCGGTCTGTATTAGTATGCTGTCCTGGTTAATTTTTGCCCAAAGCACTTCGCCGAAATTTTCGCCGTCCCAGACGTGCCAAAGCCCGTCTTCTTCATTGAACTTATACGCCGAACCGAGCAAGTACTTATTCGTATCGGCATACCGCCACTTTTTGCCGGTCTGGTTCCAGTCGGAAATCTGCTCTTTGCGGGCGTCAAAATCTTCTTTTACGCCTACGGTTACGCTGTCGTCCTTATTTTCGTCCGCCTTGCCCTGATAACTTACGTAAAAATCTATGTTGAACGGATAGCTTACGTTTGAAATGCGGCTGTTGAACCTTATAAGGTATCTGAACACGTTGCCCTGACCGATTCCCTGACCTATTTCGTCCTTTCTCAGCTGAACGTCGTATTTGAAATTTTTTGTATAACTCGCGCTTACACCGCCCGTATCGAGAACGGTAAACGAGTCTTCTTTAAAAAATTGTCTTGAACCGAAATAAACGTTGGCTATGGGGTTTATCTCGTTTGCGGTTATATCCACAATCGACTCGATTGAGTACTTGCCTTCCCTGACGGGCGCGTACAGGAACAAGAGACCGTTTTTTGCCTGCTCGGCGTTTGTGAAAGTCGCCCTGTAGTAACCTGTGGTTTTAAGTTCGTACTCTTTATAAGCAATACCCTTGCCGGTTACGGAAGATAAACGGTGTACTTCAATTTCCACTTCGGGATTATCGTTTGTGGCGTAATAGATGTTGGGATTGTAGGTATAAGCCGTATCCAGCCCCAAAAGGGTGACGCGGTAATCACCGTTGAGATCAGCCGCTTCGGCAACGCCGCTTTCATTGAACTTTGCAACCGTTTTGCCCGTTCCGTCATACCACTGCGCCGATAAGTCGTTCGCGGGAATGTAAGGTTTTCCGTCGTAGACGAGAGTTACCTTAAATTTACATTCAAGCTCGGGCGGGTTCTTTTCGTCATCGCTGCCCGTTCCGTCGCCCGTAGAAGCGGGGGGCTTTGAATAGGTTCCGCAACCCGCCAGAAGCATTAACGAAGCAATTGCCACCGCCGTTAAAGCTATAAATTTTTTCAAGGCTTGCCACCCCCTTTCTTTTTAACGGTAAAGAAACTTTTTACGTCAACCCATTTAAGTTTTCTTACGATAATGTCTGCCACCCACAGCGCAGCCGCGATTATCAGAAGCGGTGCGGCAAGTTGTAAGGTGAACAAAGTTACATCGTTGGGGTCGTTTTCTATCTTCAGCTTTCCGTCCGTACTGACTTTTCCGTTGCGTCCGACCATCTTATACAGAACTGACGTGTCGTACGTCTGGAAAGAATCGTATTCGGAAAGATATGCAAGGTTGAAACTTGCGTCCGCAGAGTAGCTGTTTCCGCCGTAGGAATAGGTCAAAGTTACCTTATACCTGCCCGCTGCGGGAAGCGCCAGATCGTAGCCGTAGCAGGATGTTTTGTATACAAGCTGCGCGGGTTCGAGTTCGGTACCGTCCGGCAACGTAACCGAAACGGTTGCTTCCGCGCCGTTCATCATTTCAGGCGGGGTCAATACGAAGGACGCAAATTTACCCTGTATGGTTGTTTCAACCGTAAAAGGCGCGTCGCTTTTATTTTCGGGTATGGAAGTACTTAATACGTTACCGAAAAATGTGTTGTCGAAGTAACCCGAATTGTGTCCGCCGCTCTGGACGGTTATGCTGTCGCCTAAACGGTAACCCGTATACGACGCCACTTTGCCGTTGCCGTACCGCCAATACGTATACAGCGGGGCGGCTATCGGCGTGTCGCTGTCGGATACTTTATAGTCGACCGTCAAAACGTTTGTCGCGCTTGCCTTGGCTTTTCCGTAAATGTAGCCCGGTATAAAATACTTTGACTCGGGGTCGAATCCCGAAACGCTGTCATCGTAACGTCTTGTAAAATTTATAAACGTGTTTTCTTCCACTTTCGTGCCCGTTGTTGAGTTATCCATTTCGGCGAACAGCACGTCTTTTAAATTTTCAACGTCGTTATGCGCTTCGTAAGGTTTGCCGTTGTTGCCGCCGCCCACGTCCGCAATATCGATAAGAAGTTGCTTTGCGGCTTCGGCTTCCGTTCCCTTATCAGAACCGCGGCCCACGTCCAATACCGAAGTTATTATTCCGTCGTTTCTCAAATCGGTAGTTATGCGAACGGGATCGTCGGGGTCGTCGGTGTAGTTAAGACCGTCGGTAATAAGCATTATCTGTCTGTTTCCGAAAGCCGTTAAACTGGTCATCATTTGGTACGCTTCCCTTAGTCCCGCGCCGATTACGGTTCCCTGACTGGGCTGTAAATTTTCAATTACGTCCAAAGCCCTTTCCCTGCCCGTCTGTCCGCTTGACTGGTCGTACACGCCGCCCACGCGCATAGGCGAAAGCAACAGCCTTACGTTTGAATCGAATGCGACAAGGCAAAGATAATCGTTGTCGTTTAAAGTTTCCACAAGATGCGCGGAAGCGGCTTTTGCGATAGTCAGTTTGTACAGAAGTTCCATACTGCGCGAATCGTCTATTACTATCGTGAACAGTTTGGGGTCTGCGTCGGCGTTGCCGAATTTTACGGGCAACATATCCGCGAAATCGTTTAAAACCTGCTGTTGCACTTCGTCGCCGGAAACGCCGGCGTTCTGGATATTGGTGTCGCCTACGGTAACAAGACTTTTACCGAAGAGCGAAACGGCAATATCGAGATTGGCTATAAACGCAGTGGCGTTTTCCACAACGGAAACGTCGGCGTTTGAGATATAAATTTCGTCGTAAGAACAAAGGTCTTCAACCGAATACGGAACGTCTGTCGTTTTGTTCAAATCGTAAATATCAATATGCGATTTCCGACCGAAAAGTTTTTCCGCCGCCTGAACGTCGCCGCTGTCGCCTGTGATAAACAGAACGTCCAGCGAATCTGTCACCGTCTGCACAAAGGTGTAAACGTTATTTACGTCAGAGCCGTCCCTTTCCGCTTCGACCTGCAACTTATACTCGAACTTGCCCGCCGTTGAAGTGTCCAGAGCAAAAGTTACGGTGTTGTAACCGCCCGTGAAAGTTTCGTTTTTCTCTGAAACGGTTTCACCGTCTTTGAAAAGGGTCACTTTACCGTTCACCGTACGGTTGCTCTGAATTACGCAGGATACGCTTTCTTCTTTGCCGACAAACGCGCCTGCGGTAAATTCCGCGCTTGTAATCTGTACTTCGTAACTGTCCGCATCAATGTTGTCGTCAAGGTAAATTGCGTCCAAAGTTATATCTTTCAGCGCTAGAGAGTTTGCCGTACGGGTCAGCGTATCCGCATCGCGCAAATCCGAATCGCGCCCGTCTGAAATGAGTACTATATGCTTTATAACGCCTTCGTTGAAAAGGTTGCCCGTGTACTCAAGCGCGTCCGATATGTTTGTTTCGCTGTCGTCCACGTTTGCGTTTTTAACGCTTGAAAATCTGCCGCCGAGCGAAGTTAAAAGTCTGTAATCTTTGCCGAAGCACACCACGCCCATTTTCGAGTTTCTTGGCAGGTTTTTACCGAGAGCTTTTATATATCCGTCAACCGCGTCAAGATTTTTGTTTGCCGAGTGCGAAACGTCCGCAACCACATACACGTTTGTTTCGGTAACAGTGACCTGAATATAAGTTCCGGCAACTGCAAAAGCGATTATAAGCGCCATAAAGATATGTATGACCATTGAAGCTATATTGTGGCCGTTGCGGTTATCCGCACGGACTACAACCGCAAACGGAACTATGAACACCGCCAAAAGCGGAATGGCTATAAGCAACAGCCAGGGGTTAGCGAAGTTGATACTGCTCATAACAATACACCCCCCAGTCGGCGGCAACCAGAACCGCCAATATTATGAACCACATCCAGACCTGGCTGAACGTGCCGTCACGTTTTTGCGCGCTTGCTTCGCCCGTTATTTTAAGCGAAGTTTCCTGCACGGTGGTAAATCTTTCTTCTTCGGGAAACGCCGAATAAATATTGTAAACTTTTTCCGTCCCGCCCGACCTTACGGTTATGGTATACACTCCCACTTCCGTAAGACGGAGACCGTCTATGTACGATACCGACCCCGAAGGAGAGTTTACCGTTACGCTGCCGCCTTTATCCGCGTGTACCGTCAGCATTTCGCCGCAGTCGTAAGCGGTTTTATCCAGCACATTGGGGAAGGTATAGTTCAACAAGTTATTCATAACTATTAAAAAATTAGCCATCATCGCAGTGTTTGTATCGTGGATATCGAAAGCAAACACCGTTTCGCTGTTTTCGTAAGAATTGGTCCCCGTAAACACAACGGGCGTTCCTTCGCAGGTCATAAGAGTTGTAAAATTGCGATACGTTCCGCACTTTATATATTTCGCTATTACCGCATTGTCGGACGGAATGGTTCCTTTCAACATATCCCTGACGAATGTCAGAGTAGATTTTGAATAGACCAGTTCGCCGCCGCCGTTCAGCTCTTCCAGACTCTGCACGCTGAACCCAGTTTTTTCAAGAGTCTTTTGCGGGTTTACGAACCACACCGCGCCGTCGGAAGGCAAAACCTGCGGGTCGAAAGTGTCAAAAACGTATAAGTCGTAGCTTTCGGTCACAGCGGCGTACTTTTCCGCTTCAACCACGCTCACCTGAGAATTGGGGTTTGACGCAAGCATTTGCCTCAAGATATAGCTGCCCTGTTTGTTGCCGCTGACAAGAAGTACGGAAAACGAATTTTCGTATTCTTCGTTGAACACCGTAATCTCGTTGTCCTGCGCCAGCGCGTCGACGTTAGTTATAACGACCCTTGCCGACTGCAAAGAATTTTGTTCAATCTCGCTGAAACTGAATTCAGTGAGTTCGAGCTTGTTGTTAACTTCTACGTTTATACTTTCGGCAACTTCTTCCCGTCCGTCGATATAAAGTTCGAGAGTGAGCGAAGCCGCGCTTTCGTAAGATATCACTTTGCCGCATACGGTCAGTTTACCTTCCGAAATGCCGAAATTTACGTCCGTCAGCGCATAATTGTCTTCACCCAAAGATACGTTTACAACCTGTATGTTTTCCGTTTCGGCGTAATCCTTATCGGTCACCAGATAGACTTTAAGCGCAGGATTTTCATTGAAATATTCCTGAGCCTGCGCAAGCGCCGCGGTCACGCCGTTTGCCGAATAAGACGGTTTAAGTCCGTTTAAAAGCTCTTTCGCCTGCCCCTTGTCTTCAATGTTTTTATACACTACCGAAGTTGCGTCCCCCACGAAAACCAGCGTGTAAGTACAGCCTTCGGCGCTGTCTGAAATTACCTTTTCGATATTCTTTTTGCCCAAATCAAAACGGGTAGAGCCTTCCTGACGAATACTCATACTGCCCGAACCGTCAAGTATAAAGCAGTAATCGTGCGCCGCGCCGTGTATCGCAAACACAGGGTTTGCAAACGCCACGGAAATGAACAGCACCACCAGTATCTGAAGTATAAGGCTTATAATTCCCGCAATTTTATTTATGGGGTTTCTTCTTTTTAAAAATTTTTCGCTCAGCTGCCAGAGATAAGTCGAAGCAATGGTTTGTTCTGTATACTTGTTTTTGATTACATAGATAAGAACGAGTACGGGAATTGCCAAAAGCGCCAGAAGTCCCAAAGGATTTAAAAGACTCATTTAAGCACCCCCATATTTACCAGTTTGTCAAAGAAAATTTTATAAACGGAATCTTCCGCGGAAACAAGCATATATTCCGCCCCGCGCGACGCGCAGAAATTGCGTATTCTGCCTGTCGCGTATTCAAGCGCGCGTTTGTAAGCGTTAATTATTTCTTTATTGATGTTTTTGCGGTAAAACTTTGAAGACTGCTCCGAATCGAAAAAGTGCATTTTCCCGCGGACCTGCGGATTCAACTCTTCTTTTGAAAGAATCTGGATACACAGTATATCCCTTTTTTTGCTTGCAAGATAGTCTATGGCGTCTTCGTAATTATTGTCCGTCAGAAAGTCTGAAATGAGAACGGACAGCCCGTCGCCGTAACCTACCGAAGAAGGCAACAAAGCATCGCTGAAACGGATATCTCCGTCGAAATCGATATCGTTAAGTTTATCTATTTCGGAAATGAACGCGTCCTTGCCCAAAAGATTGGTAATTACGTTTTCTATATTTCCGTCGCGCACGGCGTGAACCGAAACCTTATCCATTTCGTTTATGGAAAGATAGGCGATTGCCGCGGCAATCCTTAACGCCTGCACGTGTTTTTTGCCTGTGCCGAAAGCCATTGAACGGCTTGCGTCGATATAAATGCGATTGTGCATCTGACGCTCGTCAAGGAAAAGTTTTAAATACAGTTTGTCAAAGCGGGCGTAAGCGTTCCAGTCTATTTTGGTTATATCGTCGCCCGCGGTATAGTCGCGGTAATCTGAAAATTCGCACGAAGAACCGTAGGTCTTTGCGCGGTGGTTGCCACCGAAAAGACCCGCTACGTTATTTTTTATAAGCATTTGCAATCTTTCAACCTGTTGCAAAAATTCTTCGTTGATTGCGAAATTTTTCATAAATTACTTTGAAAGTTTTTTGTTTTCTTCTATAAGAATTTTAATTACGTCGTCCACGCCGAGTTTGTCGTTTACGGCGTTGTAGTTGATTTTTATTCTGTGCCTTAAAACGGGAGCGGCAAGCGCGTCGATATCTTCGTATGCCACGTTGTAATTGCCGTTCATCAGTGCGCGCACTTTTGCGCTTGTTACGAGAGCCTGCGCCGCACGGGGAGACGCACCGCATTTGATGTATTTTTTAGCCGCCGCGCAAGAACTTTCAAGTTCGGGATGGGTATTGGAAATCAGGTTGACCGCATACTCCATTACGCCGTCTATTACAGGAACGGTCTTTGCCAGTTCACGCATTTCCAGAATTGCTTTTCCGTCCACTACCGCCTGCGCATTTTCGTCAAGGGTAATCTGGGTCATATTTACTATGTCCACAAGCTCCGCCGCGCTGGGGAACTGCATTACCAGTTTGAACATAAATCTGTCCATCTGCGCTTCCGGCAGGGGGTAAGTTCCGTCCTGCTCTATGGGGTTTTCGGTAGCCAGTACGAAAAAGGGCTCCGCCATTTTGTATACGTCGTTCTGCACGGTTATTTTATGCTCCTGCATAACTTCAAGCATTGCAGACTGCGTTTTGGGCGTGGCGCGGTTTATTTCGTCCGCAAGCACCAAATTGGCGAAAATAGGTCCTTTCCTGAACACAGTTTTCATTTTGCCCGCCGCATCCTTTTCGATTACGTTTGTACCCGTTACGTCCGAAGGCATTAAATCGGGCGTAAACTGGATACGCGAAAAGGGCAGGCTGAGCGTTCTGCCGAGCGAGCGCACAAGTCTTGTCTTGCCTACGCCGGGAACGCCTTCCAGAAGCACGTTGCCGCCCGCAATTATGGCGGTTATCACGTTGTCAACAATTTCTTCCTGTCCTACGACGTCCTTACGGATCTCGTTCTTGATTTTTTCAATCGACTGACTGAAAGATTTTACCTTTGCCAAATTACCGTTTTCTACCGTTTTATTTTCCATTTTATATTTCCTTAATTGTTTTTATCTTCTTGCCCGTCATCTTTATCTTCGATGCCGCTCATCAGCAAATCAAAATATTTGGTTAAAATATCCGCAACGTCTTCTGGAATACCGCCTTCGATTATCTGACCCAGCACGCGCGAGTAATATTCGTTTATAACTTCGCCGTAGCTTACGTAACCCTTTTCGGGATCGTAAATTATGTCGTCGCTGCCGTAGTGCATATCGCCCGGTCCAAGTCCGCCGCCCGGCGGTCCTTCTTCACCAGGGTCTTCGGATTCGTCGCCGCCGCCGTTGGGTTTTTCAACGTCCAGTTTCAGAAGGGGCAGATTTGCGGAAGGATATCCGAATACTGCCGCGAGCCGCTCTCTTATGTACTCGTCAACAAGGTAATTGTAAGACTGCAGATACAGATAAAAGGGAAGCGAATTCGCAAGGGGGTCGAAAGCGTTTAACTGCAACATTCTGTAAACGTATTCGTCTGTGCGCCTTTCCAGTTCGGTAGTTTCGGCAATACCCGCCATAAAGGACGAAAACGCGCCCACCAGTCCGTCGTCCGCCTGTACCTGCGATTTTTCCAACAGCTCCGCAAGTCCGTCCTTGTACTCGTTGAGCCGGTACATAAGCCCTTCTTCCTGCGTAATCTTTTTAAAGTGGTTTAATAGACTGTCTTCGCCGTTCAACAGATACGTCCTGCAAAGATTGTCTATGTCCGCTTCGAGTTCCGCCACGCGAGCTTTTACCGCGTCGTATGAATTCACTTTTACAAGTCCCTGAAACGCTTTAACCGATGAAACTACGGTATCTGCAAGCGGTTCGTACGCTTCCGAAGTAATAAGTTGCATACATATCGCGTAGTAGGTACTTTCGGACGCCAGAATTCCGTCCACCGCTTTTACGGTTGCAAGAAGCACCGCGTTAAAAGTAATTTCGGGAACGCCCAGCACAAGCGCATTGTAATATCCTTCAAGCGTTTCAACCGTGCTTTGCTTAACTCCTTCGCTGAGTTCGCAATCGCCGACGTTGTCTATAATTTCTTTAAGCGAGTTTAACTGCCACTGCGTAACGGCGTAAACTTTTTCACCGTCGTCCCTGTCGGGATATCTGTCTTTGACCGCCACCGCCGAAACAAACAACGCGACGGCTACAACCGGTATTAAAATATATTGCCAGAGTTTTTTGAAGTCGGGTTTTTTCTTGGGCAGATTTTCAAGTTTTGTCTGCGCGTCTTCCCTTTGCAGGCGGGCTATATCTCCGCCGTCCTTTTCAAAGACGACCATTGTTTCAACCCTTTCGCGCAACGCGTAATCTTTATCCAGCTTGCGCGCAACCTTTAAGTCGTCCTGACGCATAAAAGGAAAAACTATCCCGAAGCATACGGAAGCAACGCATACGCCTATCAGGGCGTAATATCCGCCGTGAATGGGAATACCCGCAAGTTTCAAAGCAAGCAATACCGCGCCAACCGCAAACAGCCCTGCCGAAACCCCGCATATTAAACTCTTGATTATAGCAAAAATCAGGAATTTCTTTTTAATTTTTTTAAAACTTGCGTCCATCTTCAATCTTACCAAATTTATACATTAAAAATGAATAAAACCACTATTAATGTATTTTTATTCATTTTATCACACTTTTTACACAATAGCAAGTGATTTTTATAACTTTTTATTGCATTTTGCACACAAAATGCCGCTATATTTTTAAAATAACTGCAACCCGCTATAAAAAATAAAAACGCTGTGCGGAAATTCATTTTTCCGCACAGCTCAATACGGTTTTATTTTCAGGTTATAACGCCGCCGGCTCCGCCGACTGCCGCAGCAATAATCACACAATAAACTATTGCAACTATTATTCCGGTTAAGACGCCTATGCCCATTGACACCGAAGATATAATTATACCCGCTTTTGAAAAAGTCTTGCTCTTGCTGTCGTTTTCCGCTACCGCGGTTTTATAGGCAATACAGCTGAGAATGAGACCTATCAGACTTGAAATAAACGAGAAGATAAATCCCAGAAGCGCCATCATGCTCATATTGTCGCCGTTTTTTTGCGCCGGTTGTTGCTGTGAATAAAATTCGTCCGTGGCGCAACCGCATCCGGTACAAAGAACCGCTTCGTCCGCGAGTTCTTTTCCGCACGATTTACAGTATTTCATATTCTTCCTCCACTTTTAACTTTAAAACACCCGTCTTCAAGCTATTCGTTTGCTTTAAGGCTTTCGTTCATATTTATTTTAACAATTTTTCTGCGCAATGTCAAGGTTACAAGACCTGTAAATAACAAAACGATAAAAGGAGCTATAAGCCACATAAACCAGCTGATTCCCGCAAGCGTGCCGAACCCCATTGCGCTGAATACAAGATAAATTAAAAACACAGCCAGCGGATAGCCGAAGATTATACCTATTACCGTATTTATATAAACTTCGCGGTAGATATAACCCGTTACTTCCCTGTCCTGATAGCCCAAAACCATTAAGGTGGCAATTTCTTTATTGCGCTCACTTATATTTATGTTGGTCAGGGTGTAAATCACCACTGCGGTCAGAAGTCCGGCAAACACCACTATTACCGCGGCAATTCCCATTATGGAAGCCGAACCGAAATCGCCGAACAAACACATATCCAGAAGCGCAAGCCCAGTTAAAACGAGTGCGGTTGAAAACGCCACCGCAACTACGGTCATTATAAAGCGGCTGAAATATCTGAAAACGTTGCGCAGCGTAGATTTATATTTGAATGAAAGTTTATTCCAGATTAAAGGAATTTTTTCAAGAAAGACCTTTTTCCCTGCGCGCGGCGGCTTGGGGCGCAACAGATTTGCAGGACGTTCGTTAGCCATTTTAAGACCGGAAAACACCGTTGCCAGCAACGTAGCCGCAATTATTACGGAAGATGTTATCACAAAGAAAATTACCGTAATCTGCGTCGTTACGGGCGGCATTGCAAAACTGTAATTGAACACAAAGTAAATGAGTTCGGTAAGACCCAGCCCCGCGAAATACGCGCCAAGTCCGCCGATTGCGGTTGCAAGAAACGCGAACAGGACGTATTTTGATATTATCGCACCCGAAGAGTAGCCCAGAGTTTTAAGGCAGGCAATCTGCGGCCGCTCTTCTTCAATAAGTCTCGTCATTGTAGAAAGCACGACCAAAATCGTTACCAGTAAAAACGCGACCATTAAAATATAGCCTATGCCCTCAACTTTTTCGGCATAAGACGTAAGCGAGACAAAGCTGTAATTATCGAACAGCGTTAATACTTTTACGTTTTGCAGCTTGTCGTTAATTTGCACAGTCTGCTTATCTGTAAAAGATTTGTACCCGTCCGAAAGCGCGTTGAACAGTCCCCTGTCGTCCACCGCCACGCTTATATAATTTAAAGGTAAATAACCGCCCGCAAGTCCGGATGAAATATACAAAATATTTTCAAGGCAGTTCATATCCTTTGTACCAACAGTCGAATCGGGTACTTTGTCTATATCGTTGTAATCGCTCGGTTCGCCGTCGAGAGCGAAAGTCAAAGGGCTTTGGACTGTACCGCTGACAGTAACTTTAAACGGCAGACCGTATGACGACAAGTCCGCTTCTTCACCCACGGAACAGCCCTTTATAACGTTGTCGCCACGCTCGGCAACCGCCTGCGTTTTATCGGAAGGCATTTCGCCTTCTACCATATTCGGCACGTTTACGTTCCAGTTTTCAAAATCTACGAAATAGAGCCGCACCGACCGCGTTTCATCGATTTTAACGTCCATAGCCGTGCAAACATCAACGTCCGCTTGCGGGAAAAGCTCTTTTACGGCTGAAATATCTTCGTCGCCGAATCCCTGCGGCGACATACTTCTTATTATGAAATCGCCGACGTTCTGTTGTTTGTAATACTTAGTCAGCGATTTATTGATTTTATCGGTAGACGAACCTATCCCCGAAATAAAGGCGACGGCGATAAGCACCATAAAAACAAGCGACAAAAAACGGGTGATATGTTTTTTGAACATTCGTCCAAGAGTTTTTAACCAGGTTTTTATCACCACTCTATCTCCTCGATTGGAACGGGATTTTCGTTTGTCTCCACTTTTTCTATTTTGCCGCTTTTGATATATATAACTTTATCCGCCATATCTTTTAACGCGGAATTATGAGTTACGACCACCACAAGCCTTTTTTGCTTTTTCGATACGTTGTACAAAAGTTTTAAAATCTTTTTGCCTGTATTGTAATCCAGCGCGCCCGTAGGCTCGTCGCAAAGCAAAAGTTTAGGGTTTTTAGCCATTGCCCGCGCGATTGATACGCGCTGTTGCTCGCCCCCCGAAAGCTGTGCGGGAAAATTGTTTAACCTGTCTTCAAGCCCCACTTCACGCAGAATTTCTTCGGGGTTTAAATGATTTTTACAAATTTCCACGGCAATTTCAACGTTTTCAAGCGCGGTAAGATTGGGCATTAAATTATAAAACTGGAAAACAAACCCCACGGCGTTGCGGCGGTACAGCGTAAGACCGCGTTTATCCAGCGCGGTTACGTTATCACCGTCCAAAATAATGTCGCCGCTGCTTGCATTATCCATACCGCCAAGCAAATTCAACAGCGTGGTTTTGCCCGCGCCGGAAGAGCCGAGTACGACGGCAAACTCGCCGTCTTCCAGCGAAAACGTCACATCGGACAAAGCCGGAACCGTAACGGCGCCCAGCTTATACTCTTTGCTTACCTGTTTTAATTCAAGAAAACTCATATGAAACCGCCAAAAACGTTATTTTATATACACAGTTTTTTCGTTATTTTAATTGCTCTTACATTATATCATCTGACGGGACGAATTTGTGAGTTTTCATTAAAATTTAACAATAATTTCAACTTTGCCGCTCAACCTTTCCATACAGGAAAAATTGATTTGAGCATAGCTGACTCGTCTGCGGTAAACGCGCTCTTTTCAACAGGAAAGACCTGCGTCTGGTTTATGAAAATGTTAAAATAATTTTTCCCGTCCTTGATTTTCATAACCTGCGCGTAATAAAATTTAGCGGCGGCTACAACTTCGCCGTTGGAAATCTGATTTACGGTAAAATGGTCGCCGCAAAATTCGTACTCGTTCACTTTCGGCGAATTGCGGACTTGCTTTAATGCTTTATTTAAAAATATTTTAAGGAATATACCGCCACCCAAAAACACGGCAAACAAAATTATAAGCACAAAAAAAATATTGTCTTCAAAGCCGTATTTAAAATCAAGCACAATATCCAGAACCAAAAACAAACACACACCGATACTGCCCGCAATAAGCATTGCCAAAGCGATTTTGTTAGCGTTTGCCGAAAATTCCTTTTGAACTTTTTCATCAATTACCGTGCGCACTTTTACCGTTCCGTTTTCCGTTATCACAATTTTCTCCGTTTAAAATCCTTTCAATTTATCTGATTTGATTATACCACATCAAATTAATTTTTCAATACCAAATTAAAAAATCCTGACCGTTCACTTATAATCAAGCATTGAGTTATGATTTAATCAGCAATTTATTATATTTTTCTAATAAACGCTTTTTTTAGCAATACTTGAAAAAAATCAGCGCCTTATTTGGAACAAAAAGCGTTCACGCGGTTTTGCGGGAACGCCTAAGTTCGATTATTCGGTTTTGGTGTTTTTAATCTTTGTCTTTTTGCACCTTGCGGCGGCTTAATTGTCTTTGGCTATATCGCCGTCTGTGCAGTGAATCGTATAGTCGCCTGTATTGCTATTCCAATCATTGCCTTTTCCAATAGCATTCCATAACGCCATTGTACCGTTAAAGATGATACTCGTAAGACTACTGCAACCGTAGAACGCTTGATAGCCGATTTCCGTTACACCGTCGCCTATAATTACGCTTGTAAGACCGCTGCAATCGATGAACGCATTCATACCGATACTTGTTACGCTGTCGGGTATGGTTATGCTTTTAAGACCACTGCAACCACTAAACGCAGAAGCATCTATACTCTTTACACTGCCTGGTATAGTAATTGCGCCTGTAATTGCTTCCGGTACGTCAATAATTTGTGTTTTTTCTTTATTAAACAAAATACCGTCTTGACTTGCGTAATGTGCATTGTTTTCGTCTACCGTTATACTTTCAAGCGAGCCGCAACCGCTAAACGCAGAATCAGCGATACTCGTTACGCTGTTCGGTATGGTTATGCTTTTAAGACCGCTGCAATCTTTGAACGCAGTCCATCCGATACTCGTTACACTGTTCGGTATGGTTATGCTTGGAAGACTGCTGCACCCCTCAAACGCAGACTGTTCGATACTAGTTACACTGTTCGGTATTGTTACGCTCGTAAGACCGCTGCACCCCTCAAACGCAGACTCTCCGATACTCGATACACTGTCGGGTATGGTTACGCTTGTAAGACCGCTGCAATAGCTGAACGCAGACTGTCCGATACTCGTTACGCTGTTCGGTATGGTTACGCTTATAAGACTCTGGCAACCGTTGAACGCATATTCACCGATACTTGTTACGCTGCTGCCTATGGTTACACTTGTAAGACCAATGCAATAGTGGAACGCACCCCGACCGATAATCGTTACGCTGTTCGGTATAGCTACGCTTGTAAGACTGCGACAATCATCGAACGCATAATTGCCGATACTCGTTACACTGTCGGGTATGGTTATGCTTGGAAGACTGCGGCAACCGCTAAACGCAGAATTGCCGATACTCGTTATACTGTCGGGTATGGTTACGCTTTTAAGACTGGTGCGACCGTTGAACGCAGACGGTCCGATACTCGTTACAGGTTTACCGTTATATTCGGCGGGAATTATTATCTCCGTTTCGTCTCCTATTCCATTACCCGCCATTACGGAATAACTCGCGTTGTCATCGTTCAAAACAAACGTTATGCTCGCAGGTTCACCGCAAACACAGTCGCCGTTAGAAAAGTCGTGCGGGGCGTAACCGTCTTTTAATGATTTATCCGTAACGGGGCAATCGATTGCCATGCAATTATGCCAGTGGTGCGTATTGTTGCGGTCCCAAATCGGCAACCATTCGTGCGTATGCGTTTCGTTGCCATTATCGCAAGCGGCAAACGTAAATATACACACCGCAACGCACGCAACCGCTATAAACGTGGAAATAACTTTTTTCATTTTTTACTCCTTTTTGGTTGTAGGTATAGTATATTTTTACTACAACGCCGAAATTTACTGAACTTGATATAAATATCGCATTTATTATACCATATTTGCCAATATAAAAGCAATATTATAGTGCACATATCCTAAAATATTTATCTTGTTATTTCGAATATGGGCGCGGAATGATATGCCATGGGCGAACATAGAACGGAAAAAGCAAGTGAAATTCTGCTTGAAGACCAATCTGCAAGCAAGGCGCAAATCGAGCTTGAACGGGGCAAGAAATTCACGAAAGAGAAAATCGTTGACTTTATCGCGGAAATACCGAAAGACAACCCCGCAGACAATGAGCATCAAAAACTACTCATTTACAACCTTGTTTACAAGGTGGTTGTGTATGGCGACAATATTATAACATATCTGACTTTCGGCGACGTAAAGGACCTTAAAGAAATAAGCCTTGCCGATAACGACAAGGCTATTGACGAATTAAAGGTTCAACCTTTATCGTCTTTGGTGCACCACTAATAACGTTAGTTGAACCAAATTCGGCTTGCGTTATTTTTTGCGTTAAAAAAGCCGAATTACCGAAAAAGTAGTTCGACTTATTGTTTACGCTAATTTGAAATTTGCTTTTTCTTGTGTTGAATTATTTTGACCAATATGCAAATAACGATTAAAATTGTTAATACAATTATATTATATTGAGTTGGTACTAAATAACATATATTAAAAGTTGCGTGCAAAATAGCAATTAGTATTATGTTTTTACATTGATAATAAATTGTCCCTAAAACAATTGAAATAAGAAAAGTCCATATAACAAGGTGTAAAATTTGAACAACGCCTAACGAATTTCTAATTATCCACATAGGCAAATGCCATATTGTCCAAATTACCCCAACAGTTATAATATTAAAAATTTTTTTCTTAAAAGGAAGGCGTTCAAGTAAAAAACCACGCCAAGCTATTTCCTCGACAAACGCTGTTACAAATAAGTATATACAACTTGTTATAACGCTAATAATTGATGAATATGTATTTAGAAAAATGTTTTCTTTGACTATAATGGAATAACATAAAGTAAAAATAATTCCTACAATTTGAAATATAGCGCAAATCAAAATAAACTTTATAGTTATTTTACCTGAAAACATTCGTGCAAAGTTTGACTTAAAATTATGCTCACATATCAAAAATACAACAGTGATAATAAGGGGAATACATACAAATAGGTATTTTAATAGTAATAATACATTAGAAACAATAATTCCGAATTGCTCTAACAATATAGGTAAATAGCATATAAACGACAAAATGTATACTGTAATAACACAAAATGATATAATTAAAACTTGCTTTCGTGTTTCTTTCATATTATTATCCGCTAAAATACTCTTGATTGTTCAATTTGATTATAGCACAAACAAACGCAATTTTCAACCATATAAAGCCGTCAAAAGTAAAATGGCACTGTGGCGGGTGCTTGAACGCGCGGCGCAGCCGCGCGCTCGTTTATTCAAGCACCCGCCACAGTGCCAAAGTTATATTTTTGACTATGCTATACATTTGAAAAAAGACATCGGTCTATGCTATAATTTTTATATTACTGATGTCATTAGATATAAAGAAATCAGTCGGAAATAATTCAGGAAAATAGTATGGTAAGTAAATTAAACTGCGATAAAACGCAGTTGGAAAATTTGATTGAAAGAATGAATACCCCGCCTGAACCCGAAATCAGGGTTAGTAGGGAAATGGAGTCTTGGAAAGCAAAGCGTGAAGCGGAAAAATTAAGCGATACCGCTTTGTTGCCTATATTGGAGCAGATTATTGACGAACACCGTGGCAAAAGCGACGGGGAACGTGAAGTGCGTAGAGCCGCACGGTTTATATATGCTAAAATATTAAATAATAATTTTGACGAAAAAGGTTTTTCGTTTTTATTGAACGAACTTTTTACCGAAACCGATTATTGGACTATCGGCAGTATATTAACAAGTATTTGGTTTTTGGATATTCCGCAGGATACAAAACTTTCACCGCTTATGAACTTTGCCGAAAATGCGAACCGTGAAAATTTGCGAATGCTTCTCAATATTTTAAGTGAATATAAGAACAAAGGAAACAAAGATGCGATTTCCACTTATCCAGAATTATACAAAAAAGTTCTCGGTAAGTCCGTACCGCTGAAACAAGCCGTCATAGATATTTTACAAAGCCACGGCATTAAATCAAAGGCGGATTTGGATAAACAAACAGACGAAGATGGGGCGGCTTTGTATGAAGATTTGAAAGCTGGCGTGTTAGAAGAATATGATATTACTTATAAAAAGTTGGTTTCTTTACTGAATAAATTAGTCAAATGAACTATACAATCTGAATGTTTTTTCTTATGACAGATATTGTCGTTTATACAAAAATTCGAACTACTTTTTTAGTAATTCGGCTTTCTTAATAAAAAAATAACGCAAGCTGAATTTGGTTCAACTTGCGTTATTAGTGGTGCACCGACTTACCACAAAAACGAACACGATAATATACAAGGTAAATCGTCGAGAATTGTATTGCGCGGTGGAATTGCCGCTGTCGGACTATAAACTGTACGGCAAGCAGTTAGCCGCGCGGTGATTGTTCACGGCTTGCAAGGGCTGTCATAGCGTTTTTATAAATTCGCTTTGACAGCCTTTTTGCTTGCTCTTTATCGGGCGGCAGTTCGGCGTAAATGTTTTTGCTCTTGTCGTTAAAGTATATAATGCTTATTCCGAACGGTATTGTTTTTTCCATATTTGAAACTCCTTATATTTTTGATAACCCCACCCAAGCCCACCCAGACGGGCTTTTCCATTCCGAAAAGGTTGCGACGCGCGACGCAGTGCCATTAGGGTAATAGTTATCCTAATGGCAGTATTTATCAAAATCACCCAAAAATGTGTTACACGTTACGGGGTGGCGTGGTAATACTATACGCCACTGCGAGCGGCTTCGCCACCCGCACTCATTGCCGTTTATGTTCCGTGCGATGCAGTGCCAATAAGGTAATAGTATCTTATCGGCACTGCGTCGCGGTTTTTCGTCAAAAGTGTGACAGTGTGACATAGTGGCGTATAAAGTAATACTAATAATAGATTACTTAATGCGTTAGTCAAGTTTTATCGGCAACTTGCTTTTGTATAAGCACTTTGTCGTCATTTACGCTTATAAGCAATTTTGCTTTACATTTCGGGCAAAAGATTTCTATATTTGAGCCGTCGCCAGCTTTTAATAATTTATACCCACATTCGGTACATACAACGTAATAGGTCATTTATTCGCTACCTATGATTTTGTTTTGGTTATTACCGTATCGTTACGAATTATTATGTGTATGTAGTTGTCGCATTTATGGCACTTTATATATCCGTCCATACCGTTCTGCGCTTGCACAAGGACTGTTTTACAATGAGGACAGCAAGCATAATACAGTTGCAATTTGCTTTTATCTGTTTCCATTATTTACTAATTATCATTTTTTCTCTTTCCCGTATTTTCCGAGCCTCTGATTTCTTCGTGATAAAAATAATTTATAACTGTCGGCTTGCCTTTTTCGCTCCTTCCGTCGGGCAAATAGTTGTTAATATACGGCAAGCCGTGTTCGGTTGTATAATTTTCTATAAAAGCCTCTAACGCTTTCCAATAGGATTTGTCGCCCTTACCGTATATTTGCTTGTAAAGCGGTAATAAATCGGCGTGTTTTTCTTCTATGTATTTCATTATTGCAGGCTTAAATGTTCCGCGTAAATTAAGATTTTCAAGCCAAATAAAATCACATTGATTTTTGACACGCTCTATAATTGCGGTTATGTCGGTAATTTCGGGGAATATAGGCGAAACAAAACAAACAGTTCGTATTCCAGCCTCATAAACTTTTTTCATAGCGGCAAGTCGTCTTTCAATACTTACTGCGCTATCCATATCGCCTTGAAAACCCTCGTCGAGTGTATTTATAGACCACGAAACAGTTACGTCTTTCATTTGCGTAAGTATGTCCAAATCACGCACAACAAGGTCTGATTTCGTACAAATCATAATTTTTGCATCGCTGTCTTTGAGTTCTTCAAGCAAAGCGCGAGTTCTTCCGAATTGTTCTTCATAAGGGTTGTAGCCGTCCGTAACCGAACCTATCACGGCAAGTTGACCAGCATACTTTTTAGGGTTGATAATAGGTTTCCAATACTTTACATCTAAAAATGTACCCCATTCTTCTGTATGACCGGTAAAGCGTTTCATAAAAGAGGCGTAACAGTATTTACAAGCGTGAGGGCAGCCGACATAAGTGTTCACCGAATAACCACCTACGGGCAAAGACGATTTAGTCATTACGCTGTTTACATTGATTTCATTGATAATCATATTAAAACTCCTTATGTAAAAGATTTGGTGCGAATTGCTGTATCATATTTCCGTCGCCTATGATTTTGGCAAGTTCTTCTTTCATAAAAACGGTAGTGCCGTTTGCTTTTGCTTGTTTAACAATACTGTTTACCCATTCGGGCTTTGCGGATATTTTTCCTTTGCGGTTGCCTGTTTCCGTTCCGATAACCGTCCATTCTATACCGCTAAAATCTATATTGCCTAAATCTTCGTGTAACGGTTCAAATGAAACGTGATAGTGCTTGCACTTTATATTTTCTTTTAATGCCTGAATACGGTATAAATCAGCTTTGCAAGTAACCGTAACACCTATCCAAACATTGTCAAGGTCGCAAGAGAATTTAATTTGGTCGGGGCGTTTCGTTAAAAATATAAAATGATTTTGCGGATTTGCTTTTATTTTTTCAAAGATTTTTGTCGTCCATTCTGCTTTCCAATCGGCAAAATCGCTCATTCCCGTCAAAAGAAAAGTATGCGGCTTTTTATTCTCTAATAGGCGCAGTTTGCTTTCGTAAAACTGTGGTACGGAAAAATCGTCCGTCATAAAATACCGTCTTGCGTTGCAACGTGCATAACAATAAGGACAATTAAATGTACAGCCGATTACAATATTTAAGTTTTGTATCTTTGACTTTATAGCAAAAGTGTTCATCTGCGCCCCGCATAATCTTCACTAATATTTTTCAACACTCTAATTAAATAATTTTCAAGTTCTTCAATTTCCGTGTCAGTAAAGTCTTTGAAATGTATCTTAATCATTCTGTTTGCTACTTCGTCATACTCTGTTTTTAATGCACGCGCTTTATCCGTCAAATACAACAAAATTTTTCGCCTATCTACTTTGTCGGCATTTCTTTTTACAAGTCCGTTTTGTTCCATACGGTCAACCATACTCGTAAGAGTAGTAGGCGCAAGCCCCGTTTTGTCCGAAAGCTCTTTAAGTGATATTCCGTCATTGTTCCATAAAACATATAGAATACGCCCCTGCGCCCCATTAAAAGCATCGATATTCATTTCTGCAAGAATTTTATCAAAAATTCTTCCACTAATAAGTTTGATTTGTGATACCAATGTACCGAATTGACTGTTCATAATATTGCTCCTATTTAGAATTATACTATATAGTAGTATTTTTGTCAATAAGATAAAGTGAATAAATGAATTGCAATATACGACTTTTTTCTCAAATATAAGATAACTTTTCTTGTTCTAAATCTGATAAAATCATTGTGAGCGATTATTCATTTTTGATAAAAGTTTTATAGTTTTTGTATTCGCTTGTGCTTACCGTCTGGGGACAGAATACGCCGCCTTGACAAATTGTAAAGGGCGACGATTTATCTCCCGTTAGGCATAAAACCGTCGTCGCCTACGGCGCAAACCCTTGACAATTTGTCTGCGGCGGCATTTTTTGCTGGTTAAGACGGTAAGCACCAAAGCGAACAACAAAATTTTTAAGCCGCAGTCCGCAACGGACGGCGCAAAGGAGCAAATCACAATGAAAAATGCAGTCATCTACGCAAGGTATTCGCCAGGCTCAAAGCAGAATTACCAATCAATCGAGGGGCAACTCAAAGAGTGTTACGCTTTTGCGGAACGGAGCGATTTACGGGTAGTCCGTGAATACGTTGACGAGCACTTGACGGGTACGAACGATAAGCGCACCCAATTCTTGCAAATGATTGAGGACAGCAAGCGCAAGGGCTTTCAATACATAATTGTCTATCAATTAAACCGTTTCGCACGTAACCGTTATGACAGCGCAACGTACAAAGCCAAGTTAAAGAAAAACGGCGTGCGCGTGTTATCGGCAAAAGAGAACATAACCGACGACGCGAGCGGTATTTTAATCGAGGGCGTTTTGGAAAGTATGGCAGAATATTACAGCGCGGAGCTTTCGCAAAAGGTAAAGCGCGGTATTGCTATGTCGGCGGCAAAGTGCAAGTATTTCGGCGGCGTTATTCCGCTCGGCTACAAAGTAAACAGCGAAAAGAGCTTTGTGCTTGACGAGGAGCTTGCGCCCGTCGTTAAGACCGTTTTTGAAATGTTTGTCGCGGGGAGCAATTACGCCGAGCTTATCCGCTATCTGAACGGGCGAGGCGTTAAAACGACCAAAGGCGGCGAGTTCAACAAAACAGCTTTCAGCGCATTTTGAGCAACCGCCGCTATTTGGGCAAGTACATTTATCAAGGCAACGAGATTGACGGCGGTATGCCGCGCATTATTGATGACGAACTTTTCGACGAGGTGCAAAGGGTATTAGAGAAATACGCGCAAGCCCCGTCAAGAGGGAAAGCCCTTGAAGAATACTTGTTATCTGAAAAATTGATATGCGGAAAATGCGGCAATAAAATGACAGGTATCAGCGGCACGAGCAAAAATATGACGGTGCATCACTATTACAAGTGCAACGGCAACCCCAAAGCAAATTGCGACAAGCGTTCCGTGAGAAAACAGTTTATCGAGGACGAGGTGATTAACGCCATAGTCGGTGCAAACGGCGTTTTGACGGACGAATTTATAGATATGGTTGCGGCAGAAACCTATCTGCTTATACAAGCCGAACGCAACGACAGCGAGATAAAACGCATTGAGGGCGTTATAACAGACAACCAAAACGCAATCAACAACCTTATGCAAGCCCTTATGCGCGGCAAGATTGCCGACACGCTTTTAGCGCAAATCGAAAAGTTAGAGCGCGAAAACGCCGAGCTGAACGCAACAATCGAAAGCGAAAAGGCGTTGCAAATCAATTATACATATGACGATATTCGCAAGTGGTTAGAGCATTTCCGCACGCTTGACTACACCAAAACGAAAAACCGCAAGGCATTGCTTGACACGTTCATTTATCGCGTTGTGCTGTATGACGATAAAATGAAAGTGCTTTTCAATCTGAAAGGCGGACAAAAGAACGAATTGCTTTTGAATTTGATTTTTCCCGATTACCCCAACGGAAACGGCGGCGAGGACGAAAATAGCACAAAAGAAAAAGAAACCGAAAATTCGGTTTCTCAATCTGGGTGTTCGTATACCCCTGTTATGTGTTTAGTACCCGAAAAGGATACCCTACTAAAAGACCATTTTTATTCTAAATCATTCTTTATTGTATCTTTCATTTTATCAACTATTTTACCCCAATCCGGTAATGTTATATTTTCATTCGCAACTAAATTGATTCTCAAGTATTTATTAACAAATTCAACTGTTTCAAATTCTTCTTCATTGTGTATCCATAATTTTGTATCGCAAAGTTCTATGTAATCATTAACTTGCACATTTGCCGTATTTTCAATTATTACTTGATATTTTAAAAAAGAGATATAGTAGCCGTTATATTCTTCATTTAATCTGTCTTGAACATCAGCCTTTAATCTTACTTTCAATCCACCACTATTTTTCGATAAATTTGCCCCCGCTCCGCCAAATTCAGTACTCGTAATAATTTTATTTGTAATAACAGGAAAATACAAAATTATTAATTGGTCTAAATCACTAACTTGATATTCGGTATATTCCAAATATTTTTCAGATTTGTAAACATTAAATTTACTATTGTCATCTACGCTTTCAGGTGTTGAGCCACTACAACCGCTTAATAACAATATAAAACCTATCAGTAAAATAGAAAAATATTTCTTACAACACATTATTTTTATTCTTCTATTTTATATATGCGAAAAACTTAATAATCAGAACAGCAAAAAAAAGTCGTATTTAATCTTTCGACAAATTACGACTTTTTTCGACGTGTGTTTAGTACCCGAAAAGGATGACTGCTTTTTTGCTATAAAATTAGCCAATAATATGCTTTATCCATTCCGTAAGTTGTTTTGTTAAGTCTTTATAGCTTAATGGAAACACTACCGTCTTGTACATTTATTAAATATCGTCTATGACATTTATTGCATTTAACTATACATTCAGTCATAGCGACTGCTTGAAAAATTTCCTTATCGCATCGTGGACAACGGATATGGCTTTTTTCTGTGTTATTAGCTTCTGTACTTTTTGGTATTTCTATAGTGTTGTTACTTAATTTGTTATAGCAATGATTTATAAAGATTTATGATATCTTCTTTCGTAGGTTCTTTGGGATTACCCGGACGACAAGCGTCGTCCATTGCGGACTGTGCGAGGAAGTCGATATCCTCTTCCTTTACTATGCCCTTCAAATCCTGAGGGATACCTACGTCTTTTGAAAGCTGTGCAACTGCGTCGCAAGCTGCCTCTCTTGCCTGTTCAAGCGTCATTGCGTCGACACCCTCTACGCCCATTGCCTTGGCAATATCACGGTACTTTTCGCCCGTAGCCTCTGCATTATAGCGCATAACGGTGGGAAGTAAAATTGCGTTGCCAACGCCGTGGGGAGTATCGTAAACGGCACCTAAAGCGTGTGCCATAGAGTGAACAATGCCTAAGCCTACGTTTGAAAAGCCCATACCTGCGATATACTGACCGAGAGCCATACCCTCTCTGCCTGCCTTTTCGTTAGCTACTGCGCCACGGAGCGATTTTGCAATGATTTCGATAGCCTTTAAGTGGAACATATCGGTCATTTCCCAAGCGCCCTTGGTGATATAGCCTTCGATTGCGTGGGTCAATGCGTCCATACCCGTTGCGGCGGTCAAGCCCTTGGGCATAGTGCTCATCATATCGCTGTCTACGATTGCTACTACGGGAATGTCGTGAACGTCTACACAGACGAATTTTCTCTTCTTCTCAACGTCGGTTATTACGTAGTTGATGGTAACTTCCGCAGCCGTACCTGCCGTAGTGGGAACTGCGATAATGGGAACGCTGGGGTTCTTGGTGGGAGCTACGCCTTCAAGCGAGCGAACGTCTGCAAACTCGGGGTTGTTTATAATAATGCCGATTGCCTTGGCAGTATCCATTGACGAACCGCCGCCGATTGCGATTATGTAATCTGCACCGCTTGCCTTATAAGCTTCAACACCCGTCTGTACGTTTTCGATAGTGGGGTTGGGTTTAATGTTGCTGTACAGCTCGTAAGCAAGGTTTGCACCATTTAACACGTCTAAAACCTTGTCCGTAACCTTGAATTTTACAAGGTCGGGGTCGGAGCAGACGAAAGCCTTTGTAAGACCTCTTCTTGCTACTTCGCTTACAATCTCTTTAATTGCACCTGCGCCGTGATAGCTGGTTTCGTTTAAAACTATTCTGTTTGCCATAATGTTTCACCTCTTATTTTATATTCAAAAAGTCTTTGCGGTATTTAACACCGAACAGCTTTACAAGCTGTAACATTTCTTCGTCTTTAATGGTGTTCACTCTCGGTAAGTGTGCCGTAAGCATATAAATCTGAGCTGCTTTTTCAACCGTTTCAATAAGACCGAACGTTTCGTCCATAGTCTTGCCAGCACCATATATGCCGTGCATTGCCCAGACTACAAGGCGGAATTCTTCCATTTTCTTTGCGGTAGCCTTACCTATCTCGTCGGTACCGCAGAGCATCCAAGGGAGTATTCCCACACCGTCAGGGAACACTACTATACACTCGGTACACATCTCCCAAAGCGTATGGGTAAACTTCTTTTCGTCAAGCTCGTGAACGAAGTTCATTGCAAGCGTGTTGGTGGGGTGGCTGTGCATAACCACTCTGTTTTCAGGGTCAACTTTCAGTCTTGCCATATGGCTCATAAGGTGTGCAGGAAATTCACTTGTAGGTCTTCCGCCGTCCGCAAAGCCCCATAAAAGTTCAACCCCCTTTCCGTCCTTTGCTATCCTTACAATTCCAAGGTTGTTTTCGGGATCGCCTTCTACGTTCTTAAAATACTTGCCCGTACCCGTTACGATAAAGATTTTACCTATAAGCGGTGTTACGTCAAAGTCTGCGGCATTTACGCCCATTAAGGGTATGGTGCGGATAACGTTATTCAAATCAAGGTATTCGGCTACTTCCTTTTCGTTAAGTAAATAGCTGATATTACCACCGTTTCTTTCGTCCCAACCTAAGCGGTACATATTGGCGGTTGTCTTGCACATTTCCTGCACGAAGGGTGCCGTTAAAATATTTTTCATCTTACTTTTAAAACCTCTTTTTCGTATTCTCTTATTTCGGTTAAATAATCTTCCGAAAGATTTTCACGCTTTAAGTACTCTTTCCAAACTGCGCCGAAGGGTAAAGTTTTGTACTCTTCCTGCTTTACCATAAGCGTTGTAAAGTCCGATTTATCCTGTAATTCTTTGAGTTCACCGTGGTTGCAAAGTAATGCATAAAGTAAAGCTTTTTGCATAGCCCTCTGCCCCGTTACCCATGCGGAGAGGCGGTTAATAGATGCGTCGAAATAGTCAAGTCCTATCATAACCTTTTCGGTTGCGTCGTTGCGGACAATTTCTTTTGCTATCTCTTTTAATTCGTCCTCGAATAATACGACGTGGTCGCTATCCCATCTAACTCCCCTTGTTACGTGCAGGGCAACTTTATCATAGAACGCTAAAAGCGCGGGAATTTTATCGGAAACGTATTCCAACGGGTGGTAATGACCGTTGTCAAGCAAACAGCAAATATCGTTCTTTGCCGCATAGTTCTGATAAAACTCGTTACTGCCTACGGTATAGCTTTCCACGCCTATTCCGAATACCTTGCTTTCTACCGCCACGATTACTTTCTTTTTATCGTACTTTACCGACAGTATCTCGTCCAATGATTTCTTGAGTCTTAATCTCGGCGTAAGTCTGTCTGCGGGAACGTCTTTGAATCCGTCGGGTATCCAAATATTAACAAGGCATTGACTGTTCATTTCGGTTGCAAAGTATTCCGCAATCTTCAAACAAGCCTTGCAATGGTTTACCCAAAACTTGCGAATATTTTCATCGGGCGAAGATAAAGTCAGACCGTCCTTTACTTTATCGTGGCTAAACATTGTAGGATTAAAGTCAATTCCCTGCAAGCCTGTTTCCTTTGCAAAATCAACCCAAGCCTTGAAATGTTTAGGCTCATATTTATCCCTGTCAACGGTTGCGCCTACTGCGTAGCTTGCGTGTAAATTCAACCGCTTTGTTCCCGGCATAAGCGAAAATGCTTTTTTTATATCGGCTTTGAGTTCGTCAAAGTTCCTTGCTCTGCCCGGATAATTTCCCGTTGTCTGAATACCGCCCGACGCCGCACCGCCACCATCGAGTCCTATTACGTCATCTCCCTGCCAACAATGAATTGATACGGGAATATCTTTAAGTTTTGCAAGCGCGACTTCGGTATCCACGCCGTATTCCGCGTATGCCTTTTTTGCGTAATCGTACATATTATTGCCTCCCGATTTGTATTTTCAGATTCCCGATAGCCGTAGCTTCAATGGGAAGTGATTTCACTTTTATTTTACAAACTTGCTCTGTAAGTTCATTAAGCAAGCTGTTCTTTGCTCCGCCGCCCACTATGTAAAGAGTATCGAAATCTTTGCCGCTGTTTTTCCTTAATTCGTCTAATGCGTTCATATAACCGATTGCAAGACTTATAAATGCACAGCGAAAATAATCGCTCTCCGTCTGCGGTTTTATAATCTCGTTTTCAAGCCATTTATCAAACGCTTCTCTCATGCTTTTCGGCGCAAGGAATACGTTATCGTTTACGTCCACATAATCGTTGAACGTGCTTTGTCTTGCTTCCTCTACGATTTCCGAAAACGGCTTTTTCGGGCAAAGTTCATCGCGCAGACGGTTGACTACCCACATACCCATAATGTTCTTCTGATAGCGGGTATAACCTACGCCGCCCTCGTTTGAATAGTTCGCCTTGCGGCTGTTATCGTCTGTAATTGCATCAGGCACTTTAAGCCCCAAAAGCGACCAAGTTCCGCTTGATATATACGGGCTGTTCTTGTCCATCGGTATGCCTTCGACTGCGCTTGCCGTATCGTGGGAAGCACACAAAACGACTTCCGTTTGACCACCTACGGCAATAGCTATTTCGGGTTTTAACATACCCACGCTCGTTCCCGGCTGATAAAGTCTACCGAATAACTGCGTAGGGAATCCGAGCTTTTCTATTATCGCTTTATCATACTCTTTCGTTTTTGCGTTTACCAAACCCGTTGTGGTAGCGTTGGTATATTCGTGCATTTTTACGCCCGTAAGCATATAGTTCAGATATTCGGGAATCATCAAAAAGTCTGTTGCCATATCCAATCTACCTCTTTTGTAATCTTCATAAAATTGATAGATTGAATTAAACGGCTGAAACTGAATACCCGTTCTTTGGTACAATTCTTCAAATGGGATATTTTTATGCACCTCGTCTATAACTGCTTCCGTGCGGTTATCCCTGTAAGCAAGGCAAGGCGTTAAATCGCCGCTGTTCGTTAAAAGCACATAGTCCACACCCCAAGTGTCTATCGCAAGAGACGCTATAAAGGGGTATTTTTTATGTGCAGCTTTTATCCCTCTCTTAACGTGTTCGAAAAGAGCTTTTATGTCCCAAACAAGATGATTGTTTTGCTTCTTCATTCCATTTGGGAATCGGTACACTTCGTCTGTTTTTATTTCGTTATTTTCAAGCCAACCGACGATATGTCGTCCGCTTGAAGCTCCAATGTCGATTGCTAAGTAATAGTTCATAGTTAAACAAGTTCCGAGTGAATTACAATGTCTGCCGTTGCTTTTGTTGTTGCAATAGGTATGTCATATACCGTAGCAATTCTCATAAGCGCCTTTACATCCGGATCGTGCGGCTGCGCTTGCAACGGATCCCAAAAGAAAATTACAATATCTATCTTCTTCTCGGCTATCTTTGCACCGATTTGTTGATCGCCGCCCATAGGACCCGACATATACGCTTTCACTTTCAAATCGGTTGCTTCCGATATAAGTTTTGCCGTATGTCCTGTCCCGCAAAGTTCAAAGGCACTTAATTTTTCTTTATTCTTTATAGCCCAATTTACGATGTCGGGTTTTTTATTATCGTGAGCTATCAAGGCGATTACTTTTTTGTTTTTCATATATAAATTTAACTCTGCATCACTGATTTAAGTATTTGTCGATAAACGATTTTGCATTTTTAAGCGCTCTTTTCGCTTCGGGCAATACGGGTATTACCTGAAAAGCGTGCATCTTTTTGTGATAAACGTCAAATTGACTTGTAACGTTTAACGTTTGCAGTTTTTTATAAAACTCCAACGAATCATCGTACAGGTATTCGCTATCCGATACGGCGATATAAATCGGCGGAAAACCCGTAAAATCACCGTAGAGCGGAGCAGCGTACGGATTGGTTTCGTTTTCCGAGGTTTTGAGATACGTCGTTTTTACTTCTTCCAAAAACGTAATGTCTAACATACAATCCGTTTTTGCATTGTTTTTGTAAGAAGGAAATATTCGGGTGTATTGCAGCGTAGGCGAAAACACAACGATACAAGCAGGAAGCTCTATTCCTTGCGCTTTTGCTTGCAAAGCTACGGACAGCACGAGATTGCCGCCTGCGCTTTCGCCTATTAGACAAATATTTTTTGCTCCGTATTTTTCAACAAGCATTTTATAAGCTTTCAGGCAGTCTTCCGCACCAAAAGGAAAAGCGTATTCCGGCGCAAGACGGTAATCTATACTATAAACGTTGTAACCGAGCTTCTTTGCCGTATATCCCGTAAAAGCCCTTCTTGCCGCAGGCGATCCGCCTACAAAACCGCCTCCGTGAATATACATTAAAACCTTATCTTCGGGATTATTTCCTTTTGAAAGATACTCTCCGTTAACTCCGTCGTTTGCGATTTGCTCTACTTTTACGTTTTTCGGAGCACGGGACTGTATTTCCTGCTCGCGTCTTAAAACATAATCGGGCGGATTGTTTTTATCGAATTCTTTTTTACCCTTTTTTATTATGTTATAGACAATGAAATGTATCAAACTCATATCTCGTAAGTCCCCGCGCCAACGGTTTGAGTACCGCTCGGCAAAACGATTTGCGCCGTAGTATTGGAGGGAACGATTATCGTATATTCAATCTTGTTCCCATTTCTTTTCCACTTGCTTACGATCTTGCCGTATATGCTGTCGTACTCACATTCGGCGTGAGTTATGCTGCCGCCGACTTTCGGTGCAATAATAAATTTTCTCTCTCCGGCGACTTTAATTCCGCACATACTGTCAAACAGCCATTCGCAGACGGCACCCTTACTGTAATGGTCGAGCGACGCTACGCCTCCTTGCGCTTCCGTTCCTTCCCAACTTTCCCAAATAGTGTTTGCCCCCATTTTCGGCATAAATAACCAACCGGGCATTTCCTCGTTTTCAAGAAGCCTGTAAGCATACTCAATATTTATATCTGCCAGAACGTAGAGTATAAACGGAGTTGACAAAAAGCCCGTACCCAAACGCCAGCCGTAGTTATCAAGCGCCTTTATCAAACGCTTTTTTGCATATTCCGTTTGCTTATCGTTCAAAAGTTTAAGATACAGCGGACGTACGAGTTTCGCCTGCCTGTCCGTATCCATACCGTGTTTCTTTGTCTCTACAAGTTTTTGGTAGCCCATTCTTGTTCTGTCGGCATACTTTTTGAAGTATTGCGCGTCGTCCGCTTTACCGAGTAAGTCGGCGATTTTTTTCATATGTTCAAGCATATAAACGATATACGCCGTAGTTTCTTCGGGATGAGGACTTACAAAGTCGGATATAGCGAACGCCTTGACGTCAACGGGTTCAGCCCATTCGCCGTAAGACTGACCGTAATTGGATATCATTTTACGGTATTTACGCTTTAATCCCGTAGGCGCACTCGTAAAATAATGCTTGCCGAGCGTCTTTATCTTGTACATTGCAAATCGGCGCATAGCATCGTAGTTATTCTCCAAAATACGTTTATCTCCGTACTTTTCGTAAATGCGGTAAGGTATCAGTACGCCCGCATCCGACCAACCGGGAGAACCATCCATTACGTTCATATAAAAGTCGATACCGCCCATAGGCGTAATCTGACGGAAATTACCGTTCTTTCTCTGCTCGTCGCACATATCCGCAACATATTTTCTTGCCATAGCGGCATAATCGACGAAATAGCTTGCCGTATTACAAAAAATCTGCGCATCGCCCGACCAACCGTGACGTTCCCTTGTAGGACAGTCGGTTGGAACGTCGGCGTGATTGTTTCTCGTTGACCACCGTGTACACTCGACTAATTTATTAATCAGTTCATGCGAACAGTTAAATTTAATCGTGTCTTGCATATCCGAATAAACGGCAATCGCAGTAAAATCTTCGGGTTGCCAAGCAATATCCGTTTCAATTAATACGTACTGGAAACCAAAAATTGCGAACTTCGTTTTATACTCGTTTACGCCCTCTTCTGCCGTATAAACAACCTGCTGTAAAGGCGTAACCTTCGTGCGCTTTTTATTGGCGCATTGAATATTCTTTTGGGTAAATTCGCCTTCTTTGTCGAACATTTCCCCAAAGCGAAGTTTAATTATTTGCCCCTTTCGAGCTTTTAACGAAAATGCAATATAACCCGCAATATTCTGTCCGAAATTGAGAACGGTTGCTCCCTTCGGGGTTTTAATAACCGTAGGCTTAAACGTTTCGTGTTCGGTTAAAGGCACGTTGTTGGAAGCGGAAGGAATCACTTCTTGCTTCGTTAATTTAGCCTTCCGATTGTAAGAAGGCGTACGGTAAGCCTCCACGACCTCACCGTCTTTATTGTCGGCAAAGCGAATCGCGCCGTCATTGCTCCAATCCCAAGTTTCATCAGATATAATACGGCTAATATTCCCGTCTTGCCCCGTAATCTCTAACTGTGCCAAAAACTTCGTTTGTTTACCGTATTGGTTTTTCCGTCCCCAAGCGCCGCAACTGCCTCTATACCAACCGTCGGCAAGCTCAACCGTAAAATCGTTCATGCCGCTTACAACGGCTTCTGTTACGTCATAAACCTGAAGTTGTATGCGCTTTCTATAATCGGTATGTCCCGGGGCAAGACAAAACTCTCCTATTTTCTTACCATTGAGTTTTGCCTCGTATAAGCCGCAAGCCGTTATGTATAATCTTGCTTTTTGGACACAAAAAGCGTTAAACGTTTTTCTGAAACAGTCCACGGGATAACGTTTTTTCTTATTTACGCCGTAATTTCCGCATATCCATTTCGCTTTGAAATCGGAACTACTCAACAAACTCATTTCAAAAAATGCGTCTGCTTTTTCGCCCTCTTCGTCGTGTTCGTTCCATACCGTAATTGTCCATTCTACACGCTGACGGGAAACAAGTTTCGGCTGATAATCCGCATGCATTTCCGCAGACAAAACCTTACCGCTGTCCCAAACCGTTTCTCCGTCGGTTACGGCGACAATACGGTATGCGCTTTGCGTTTTACCGCCGCTACAAGTCCACATTAGACGCGGATTTTGTATATCTATCCCGATAGGATTGATTAAATATTCCGTTTTTAGATTAATTGCCTTCATATCGGTCCTCCAATAAAGTTTTATATAACAATACTATGAGTTCAGATGTTTGCACAAATTCAAAATCCTACTCGCGCACTTTTGTAGCGAAGTTTTTGCAACTTTCCCCGATTTAACTGCTTTTAACAACTCTTTATGCTGAAACTTATCTCCTGCCATAATTAAATCGTTTTCGGCGCAAATAGTTTCTCCCGCTACCGCTTGATCTTTTGCGACGCTTTGCCAATCGGTCATTACAACTCCGTCAAACCCGAATTCGCAACGTAATATGTTTGTAATAAGGTCATACGAACTGTTAACGTATGTACCGTTTACTTTATTGTAACTTGACATAACGCATTTCGGCTGTGCTTTTCTTACCGTTAGCTTGAACGCTTTAAGATAAATCTCTCTTAACGCACGCTCATTGACTTCGCTGGACGATTTCATACGATTATCTTCCTGATTGTTACAGCAAAAATGTTTAATAGTGACTGCGCAACGTTCATTACTCTGAACGCCCAACGTCAATGCGCTTGCCATTTCTGCTGTAAGTATAGGGTCTTCGGAATAATATTCGTAATTTCTTCCGCAAAGAGGATGCCGTTGTATATTCATACCGGGCGCCAACCATATTCCTACTTTATATTGTTGCATTTCGCAAGAAGTAGCTATACCGATTTGCCTGACTAAAGCGGGTGAAAAAGTCTGCGCTTGAACCGTCGCGCTCGGCCATGCCGTACAAAACTGATAAACAAGTTTTGCCTTTTTACTTGTTTTACTCCATATGCGGTCTAAAAATCTGAACAGTTTTTTAGCTTTCACTAAGTCCTGAGGCAATTTGCCGCCTGTTTTAATCTTGCCGTTGGGTTCAACGGCGTATTTCATCGAAATTCTTATTCCTGCAGGACCGTCCGCCATAACGGTGGGATGATATCCGTATTTTTTACAAACCTTTGTGTCTATTTGTCCGCTTGCGCCGACAACGCCGGGTATTCCGCCGCTCATCAAAGTTGGATCTCCAACGCATAGACAAGTTAATTCTTTGGCGTTCATTTTTTTCGTTTCGGGCAAAATATTCACTTGGGGAGCATCGTAATTATTTTGAACAAACTGTATCGCATTTTCGTCCAAATGCAGAATATCGCCTACGGGTTCTTCTTCCCCATAACGAACGGGCGCGACAATTTCTTCAACTCTGCATTGTGCAAATTCAATCGGTTTGCATTTTTCTACAATAAATTCCCTATCGACCACAATAGTTGCGACAGGCGTTGTATTACGGGAAGAGTTACCGACTCTGACGATATAATTACCTTTTTCTAAAATGAAACAGGAACGCGTTTCGTCGTATGCGGCAAAATCTTTTAATTCAAACCCCGCCGTTACCGTTCCGCATTCTCCAACCGCTATCAAATCGGTTTTTGCAAAGGCGGCTAACTGCTGATATTCGCGTTTGATTTTCCCCGACGGGCAAGATAAATATATTTGAACGACCTCTTTACCCGCTGTTTTTCCTATATTTTCAACTTGCGCTTTTACCGTAACTTCCCCGCCCGATAATTCCGCCTTTGCTTTGATTTCAAATTCGGTATAGGAAAGCCCGTATCCGAAAGCATATTTAGGTTTGATATCGAATGTGTCAAAATATCTGTATCCGATGTAAATACCGTCTTTATAAAGCTCTCTGTCTGTGTTTCCGTCCAAATAACTGAACGAATCAGAGCAAGGAAGGTCCTGTAAATTTTTAGCCCAGGTTGCAGCAAGCTTTCCGCAAAAATTTTGTTTTCCCAATAACAAATGCGCTAAAGCCAAACCTCCGTTTTGCCCTGCCTGCCCCATAAAAACGACTGCGCCGAGCTTCATTTCGAGCAAAGGATTTACATCAATACATGCACCCGTATTGAGAACAAGTATGGTGTTTTTATAGTGCTCCGAAATGAATTTAAGGTCGCGGATTTCTTTATCGTCAAAATTATACTCGCCTTTCTTAACACGCCTATCCATACCTTCGCCCGCCTGTCGCGTCAAAACGTAAAGTGCGGTATCCGTATCGGAATCTGCAACGTCGCGCTCGGTTATATCGCGTCCTGTGGGATAAACGATAGGAAGCGCAATCGCATTCATCAAATCCCAAAATTGAAAAACGTTATATTTTTTTGCTATTTGCTTAATTTTGGCATCGCGCTCCTCTTCACCGCGGTGCATTTGTTCGTCGCAAGCGTCCAACCACATCTTTGTCGTAACCTGTAATCCGCATGCCTCCAATCCTTCTTCGACAGAAACACTGTGCCGGTTATTCACCTCTCCGCTTCCTGTACCGCATTTTGACGTATGCCTTGCACCCGCGCCGTACAACGCTATTTTTTTACATTGCAACGGCAACACGCCGTTATTTTCAAGCAATACGATTCCTTCACGGGCGACTTCCAACGATAATTCCGAATTTCGTTGTTCCAGCTCGGAAGCTGCTTCATCAAACTTCGCGGTCATTAATATTTCTCCTTCTTTTCAGCGTACTTTTTAAGTAAATCCTGCATTTTTTGATAACTTGCGTTGCCTTTTTCAAGCTCAATTGCCCAAGCGGCGTCAATACGTTCCCGACGCCTTCTTGCTTTCTCTTCACGAGCGACAAGCTGCTGAGGAGTCAGTTTGGCAAGTCTGGCTGTCTGCTTTTCTTCCGCTGCTTTTAATTTTGCAGCTTGCTTTTCTTCCGCCAAACGTTTCTTTTCGGCTTCTTTTGCATTCTTTTCGGAAATTAGTCTGATATGCTTTTCAAGTTCCTCTTCGTAATTTAATCCCTTCTTTTCACATTTGGATTTTAATTCCGAACGGAAAATTGCCTCTGCTTCTTCATCTGCCAACTGCTGATCCATCTCCAGCTGCACTTCGGGTTCTACCCAGACTTTACCGCTCTTTTCACAAGCCTCTTTTTGACGTTCGCGTATTATCTTTTGCTTTCTTTCCAACGTCTTTTCGACGCCGACAAACGCCAACAATATCGCACTCAGTATTCCCGTAATAACTTCAAGTCCTACAAACAAAAACGATATGGCGTTTAAAGCGCTTCCGGGCTGTTTTATACCTACGGTAAACGTACCGTCAATCGCCATTTTGTAAGAGCTTAAATCTAATTGAGAAAGCCAACCGTTTTGTGCAAGGATAGCTTCTGCCTCGCTCAAATCCGTTACGTTGAGCGGCGGTATATATCCGCTTGCATTCAGAGCCGCATTCAGAATGGCAAGTCCAACCCCCATTAATACGATTGTTATCGTAGAATAAATCGACATTGCCAAGCTATCGCTTCTGAATCCCGTCTTCCATTCCAAATGGTCAAATGAATCGGAAAATAGCGACATAAAGATATAAGCGCACGGCAGTCCGCCGATATTCTTGATAAACTGTCCTATTAAAACCACAATCAAATTTGTAGGAACCATCCAACAAATCGCGCTACCGACGGCATAAAAAACAAATCCCGCAACAGTCACGTTTTTCTTACCGAATTTTTTAGCAAGCGGCCATACGGCAAAGATACCGATACCCATTGGAATACCGCCGATTACGGAAATTAAAGTTTGCGTTATACCGTCGTTATATGTACCCAAAACATAGTTGCAATAATATATTAAAGCGCTGTTTTTCAAAGTTCCGCCCAATGTATAAATCAAGCTATACACTAAAAGAAAAACAATATATTTATCTGAAAACACAGCTTTTATTTGCATTTTATAAGGAATTTTAACGGTTTCTACTTTTCCTAATTCTTCGGTAACTCTCTCTTTTGTAAAGTAATACTCCAACAGCATAACCGGCAACATAATGATACATAAAACCGACATTACGCTTATCCACAACGTTTGGCTGGAACCAATCATCGGTAAAATTACCATAGGGAAAATTAATGCCGCTATTATGCCCGTAACCATAATCGTAGCCACTTGATTGAAAACTGCCAAAACACCCCTCTGTGACGAGTTACGGGTAGAAAGAGGAACCATCATATTGTGGCTCATATTATAAATCGTATAGGCAAATGAAAAGAAAAGATTATACGAAATTATTACCCATACAGCTTTCCAACTTATTGACATATTAGGCACGAGATAAAGCAACATACCCGTAATTGGAACTAAAAATGCGGATAACAACAAATACGGACGGGCTTTCCCCTGTTTATTTTTTGTCCGATCAATAATCCAACCCATAATAAAATTAGTTATGGCGTCTAAAATTTTAGAAAAAATAGGAAATACTATGAGGAATGCTCCGCCCCACAAACCGCCGAGTTTCAAAACGTCAGTCCAATACTGATTTAAAAACGATCCCCCTAAAACAGCATTAATTAACAATGCACCGCACGGACCGAGTAAATAGCCAAGCCATTTTTCTTTCCCCGTTATGTTTCTTGAGCGTATGCGACTGTCAAAGATACGACCATTCAACATTTTACCTGTTGCCATTTATTTTTCCTCCTTTTCTTTTGGCAATTTTGGAACTTTTATTTTTGTGCAAAAGCACTTGATCCCTTTGAATAAATGTCCGTTTGCCATATTGACAAACCCTTGTGCAAAGTTATACGGACAATTTGTACCCGCTGACATCGACATTGTAATAATTGAGTTGCTTTCGAGTATTCTTTTTAAGAACATTGCGCCTTTTATCTTGTTATCTCGCTCTGCTCCTTCGGGAAGTTTTTTCGCCTTTTTCATGTCCTTTTTCGCTACGGACAACACGGCGTTATAAAGGATCTTACCCATAAACGTCGCCCGCATATCCGTAAAACGACTTTCAAGCCTGATAGGTTTTTTCGGCGGAAGTTCGGGGATTTTCAGTCCGCTCATTTCCTCGAAAATTTTATCTCTTATTTGCAAATTGCCTTCGCAATATGCCGCATTTACCGCTTCGGAATAGGGCGTATGGGCTTCATCACCCACTACCGTTACCGTTTGACTTAATTTTACCGTTTGACAGTCCGAACAGAGCTGTAAATCGTATTCGCCACTTTCCGTTGCCCAACGGTTTTCTTTTACGTTCCAATAACATAAATCGTCTTTCTTTACCGTAATCGCTACTTTTTTGCTTTCGCCCGCTTTCAAATAAACTTTCGTAAAGCCTTTCAATTCCTTTATCGGCTTGAACACTCCTTGCGGGGCTTTGTCGTATAGCTGCACGATTTCCGCACCGTCATACTTTCCGTTATTTACGATTTCGCACGATACTTTGTATTCGGAATCGGTTTCTTCAACCTGCATATCCCGATAATCGAAAGTCGTATAGGAAAGACCGTAACCGAACGGATACCTTACTTCTTTGTTTGCCGTGAGATAATAACGATAACCGACGAAAATGCTCTCTTTATAAATTTCGTTTACAGTCTTTGAAAAATCCTTTCCAAACGGCACGTCCGCATAACTCTTTACCCAAGTTTCGGCAAGTTTACCGCAAGGCGATTTTACGCCGAAAAGTAAGTTGTACGTTGCCGTTCCACCGTTCTGCCCCGGCAAGTACATATTAAGAATTGCACTCACACTATCCGCAAACGGTAATTCCATAGGCGAACCGCCGTACAGCACGACGACTACCTTTTTGCCCGCCTTTATAAGTGCGTCTATTACGGCAAGTTGATTTTCGGGCAGCTTCATATTTTCCCTGTCGCCGCCCTCGCTCTCAACGTAATCCGTAAGCCCCGCAAAAACGAGAACTTTATCATATCCCTTTGCTTTTGCCACGGCTTCCGCTATGAACTTATCATCGGCTTCGAGCTTGTTTTCTGCATATCCACGACAGAATTTATACGTTACCTTTTGCTTATCAAACGCCGTTTTAGGCGTAGTCAAAAACGTGGGATTTATCATTGAACTACCCGCACCCTGATAACGCATTTTATCAAATAAATCCCCGACCACAAGAATCCTCTCGCTTTTATCAAGCGGCAATACGCCGTCGTTTTTTAACAACACAGCGCAATCTTCCGCAATCTCGGCGGCAAGCGCATTGTGCGCTTCCCAATCGACGTCAACGCCTTTCGGATTTTTTTCATAACGCTGAACAAGGCGCAGGACATTTTCCACCGCCTTATCTAAATCTTCTATTTTAAGCGTTCCGTCATTTACGCTTTCAATTATCCACTTACGGCAAATATCGGTATCGCCCGGCATTTCCAAATCAAGTCCTGCCGATACACCTTTTACTCTGTCGTGCGTTGCGCCCCAATCGGACATAACTACGCCGTCGAAACCCCACTCATTGCGAAGAACGTCATTTAGCAGCCATTTGTTTTCCGAGCAGTATTCGCCGTTGATTTTATTGTAAGCGCACATCATTGTGTGCGGTTTACTCTCTTTTACTATGATTTCAAAGACCTTTAAATAGATTTCCCTTATGGCTCTCATATCGCATATGGAATCGCCCATAAAACGGAAATTTTCGGCGTTGTTCAAGGCAAAGTGTTTTACCGAAACGCCCACGCCTTGACTTTGCACGCCGTTAACTTCCGCCGCACCCATCTTGCCTGCAAGGTACGGGTCCTCCGAAAAATACTCAAAGTTTCGTCCGCACAGCGGATTACGCTTGATGCACGCCCCGGGACCGAGCAAAACGTCTATGCCGTAATGCAACGCCTCCTCGCCTATAGCTTTACCCATCTTATACGTATTTTCGGGGTTCCAACCCGATGCCGTAGTTACCGCCGTAGGAAAACAGGTTGCAGGTTCGCTGCCGTTCACGCCGTTATCGCCGCCTTCTTTCTGCACACGAAGTCCGTGCGGTCCGTCCGACATTCTTACCGACTTGATACCCAGCCTCGGCACGGGATTGGTGTACATAAAGTCGGTACCTGCCAAAAGGGCCGCCTTTTCCTCTACCGTTAATTTTTTAAGTAAATCAGATATATTCACGCCATTATCCCCTGTAATATTACTGAATATATTATAGCACTTAAAGCTACCCGTTTTCTATAATATTTGTTTTAATTCCGTAACAGTTGTTTTATCTTTTTGCCAAAAAAGAATAAAATCTGTTACATATTAACAAAATGAAAAATATTATCAATATTTAGTCGCTTGATTATTTGTTACATTTATGATATAATTGTTTTATGGAAAATTTCGATTTACAATACATCTGCACCGTTATCGGTAACCTTTCGGGAATACCTGTTCGACTTTATGAAAACGATAAACAGGTTTTCTACCATTCTCTCGCTAATCTGCCAAAAGATCCAATCACTCTTTATTCAGAAGATATTTTTAAGATAAAGACAAATCTCGGATACTACATTACCCCGTTTTTTAATTACTACGGCGTAATAAATTTTTTACAATATAAAATCGTTATCGGGCCTACAAGACAGCTTCCCGCAAACGAAAAAGATTTGCGTGAGCTTGCCTTTCAATTAGACTTGGTAAATGAAATTGCGGATGAGTTTGTGCAGGCAATGAAAAGCATTGTTCCTATGCCGCTCGAAAGCATTATGCAAATTTTGTGCGTTCTAAATCATATTTTCAATAAAGAAAAAATCAAGCTCGAAGATATACAAATCTACGAGTTCCAACAAACGGAAATAAAACAGCAATTTGAAAATGAAAGAACGAATAAAAATTTCGATGCATTAACAGAAATTAAACAGCAGCAAGAAATACATAACACTCTTGCCATTGAGCAAACGCTTATGAATATTGTTCGTAAAGGCGACACGGCGGCTCTTCGGGAATGGATAGATAAAGCACCCGCTGTACGCGCAGGAATCCTCTCAAGCAACCAACTTCGGCAACAAAAGAATATCTTTATCGTTACCGCTACTCTTGCTTCCCGTAATGCTATCCGTGGCGGTATGGACGTTGATGACGCCCTTTCTCTTTCCGATTCATATATCCAAAAATGCGAACTTTTAAGCAGCACGGTAAATCTGACAAATTTGCAATACCGTATGGTTATGGACTTTACAGAACGGGTTGAAAGAATAAGGCTCGGCAAAAACCCCTCTAAACTCGTTATTGATATTTCAAACTATATTCAACACCATTTGTCTGACGCTATCTCTACGGAAGATATTGCAGAATATCTTTTTATAAGCCGTTCCCGACTCTCCACCAAATTCAAAGCAGAAACGGGAATCAATCTTACTGATTTTATTATGCAAGAAAAAATCGAAGAAGCGAAAAGACTTCTCCGATATTCCGATAAAACATCACTTGCAATAAGCTCATATTTAGGCTTTGCTTCACAAAGTCATTTTTCCAAAGTTTTCAAAAAATTTACAGGCAAAACACCGAACGAATATAGAGAAAAGCATAGTAAATAATCTATCGACTTTCTTGTTTACTGTAATATTAAGTAGAATACTTTTAATATGGCTATTGCTCATACAGGTATAAGGTAGTTCAAATCCTGTTCTTTTCAAAACCGACAAAAAATCATCCCAAAAATCAAAAGATACTTTTCACTCCCCTTTTTACTATATATTGTGGCTATACAATACAAAAAGACACCGAAAACACAATATTTTCGGTGTCTTTCCGTTAGCATCCTTTTCGGGTACTAAATATGGTGCGGATAACAGGAGTTGAACCTGCACGGTCGCCCACAGGATTCTAAGTCCTGCGCGTCTGCCAATTCCGCCATATCCGCATTTAAGTTTATTTTAATTTAACGGCGGATAAATGTCAATAATTTTCCGCTTTATATAAATAATACCAAATTGTCAAACGAATAAATGCCCGCAACTTACGCAAAATACAATTGACGGAGGACAGTTATGGATTTTGACCAGACTAAAACTTACAAAAATCTTGCAAGAAGTTTTGCAGGCGAATCGCAGGCGGGAATGCGCTACCAATTGATAGCAAGAAACGCCAACGCACAGGGTTACGTTACCCTTGCAGACACTGTAAAAGTTCTTGCGAAGAATGAAACGGTTCACGCAAGAAGATTTTTTGAGGAATTAAACAAATACGGAACTTTTCTTGACAATATCGAACTCGACGCGGGTTACCCCTATCACGGCGGTGACTTAGGCGAAAGTTTACGCTTTGCCGCCGAAGACGAACACGAAGAACATTCACGTATTTATCCTGCATTTGCCAAGGACGCGGAAGAAGAAGGTTTTAAGGACATTGCCGCACTTTTCAGACTTGTAGCCCAAGTCGAAGTCAGGCACGAAATGATTTTCAGATACCTCCACGAAGCATTTACAAAAGGCGTGCTTTTTTCCAACGAATCACCCATACTTTATATTTGCAGTGACTGCGGTTACATGCATACTTCTACTAAGGCTTGGGACGTGTGCCCCCTTTGTAAGGCAAGTCAGGGCGAAGTTGAATTGCACATTCCGTTTCAAAAGGAGAAAATATGAGAAAAACTAACGAAAACAGCAAGCAGTCTACTACTAAGAACTGCGGCAATAAGAATTGCGGAAGCAAGACCAGCGGTAAGAACTGTGGCAAAAACTCGAAAACCAGCAAATAAGGCGGTTACGTTTAAAGACAGTTTTGACCCGAACGGAAGTTACACCGGTACGCCGTTGGACGGTGAAAAACCTATTCAAGACGCGGACGATCTGTAAAACTTCTGATTAAAAATGGGCGCGGGACGATTTATCTATCGTCCCGCGCCTTAAATTATTAAATAAAAACCTATAATTTTCAGAGTTTTTTAATTATCTTTGCGGGATTGCCCGCTATAACGACGTTGGAAGGAAACGATTTGGTAACCACCGCGCCGCTGCCTACAACCACGTTATCGCCCAGAGTAACGCCGGGGTTAATTACCGCCTGTCCGCCTATCCAGCAATCGTTGCCTATTGTCACGGGTTTTCCAAGTTCCAAGCCGTCGGTTCGTATTTTTCTGTCCAGCGGGTGGCAAGCCGTGTATATCCCGACTTGCGGCGCAATAAGGCAGTTGTCGCCTATTTTTACCTTACACACGTCAAGAATACATACGCCGTAATTCGTATAAAAATTTTCGCCCACTTCTATATTGCTTCCATAGTCGCAGCAAAAGCCCTGCGCAAGATATACCTTTTTACCGGTCTTTCCGAACAGCTTTTTCGCAATTTCGCACCGCTCTTCGTCCGTCAGTCTGAAATCCATAAGTTTTGAACAGAGTTCGACTGCGCGGGCATGTTCGGTTTTAAGCTGTTTATCGGTTGAATCGTACAGTTCGCCCGCAAGCATTTTCTGCTTTTCGGTCATAATTAAAACAGTCCTTCTATAAATTCTTCGGGGTCGAATTTTTCTATATCTTCCAGCTTTTCACCTGTTCCGACAAACGCCACGGGTATGCCCAGTTCGCCGCAAAGGGATACAATAAACCCGCCTTTTGCCGAACTGTCCAGCTTGGTAAGAACTATTCCGTCAAGCTTCACCGCTTCGTCAAAGACCTGCGCCTGATTTATTGCGTTGCCGCCCGTTGTGGCGTCAAGTATCAGAAGTTTGTAAAAATTGGACTGCGGACATTCGCGTTCCACCACGCGCGACATCTTTTTAAGCTCTTCCATTAAATTGGCTTTAACGTGAAGCCTGCCCGCCGTGTCGATAATCACAACGTCCGTTCCCTTTGCCTTTGCCGAAGTCAGGGCATCGAACACGACCGCGGAAGGGTCGCTGCCTTCTTCGTGCTTGACAATGCGCACCTTGGCGCGGTCAGCCCATACCGTAAGCTGGTCCGCCGCAGCCGCGCGGAAAGTATCCGCCGCAGCCACAGTCACGCTCTTTTTTTGGCTTAAAAAATAGTTGGCAAGTTTCCCCACAGTCGTGGTTTTACCCACGCCGTTCACGCCTACCAGCATTATAACCGCAGGATATTTTACTTCAAGCTCTTCCGCTTCCGTCAACTTTTCTTCCAGAACGTCCTTTAAAAGATTGGTTACGAATTCCCTGTCTTTCAGTTTTTCTTTCTTGGCTTCAAGGCGCAACTCTTCCACCACGTCTTCGGCGGTGGTTACGGAAATGTCTGCGGAAATTAAAATTTCTTCAAGCTCTTCATAAAACTCGTCGCCGAGTTTGTTTTTTGAAAACAGATTTGAAAGCGCGTTGGCAAGACCTTCTCTCGTCTTTTTCAGCGCGTTTTTAAGTTTTGAAAATAAACCCATAATAAACCCCCTTTACGGAAATACAATTAAACTGTTTACGTAAAATCACATAACTGTGTCGCCGCCGAGCCTTGATTCGACTTCGGACAGTTTGACAGAAACTATCTTTGAAACGCCCTTTTCTTCCATAGTTACGCCGAACAGTATGTCTGCGTTTTCCATAGTGGGCTTTCTGTGAGTGATTACGATAAACTGGGTCTGGGTTGCAAACTTTTTCAGATATTTTGCGTATCTTGCAACGTTCGCTTCGTCCAGCGCCGCTTCGATTTCGTCCAGTACGCAGAAAGGCATGGGGCGCATACCGATAATAGCAAACAAGATTGCAATTGCCGTAAGCGCGCGCTCGCCGCCCGACAGAAGAGAAATTTTTGTCAGCTTTTTGCCCGGGGGGCAAGCTACAATTTCTATACCCGCGTTAAGGGGGTCGTCACAGTCGGTGTAGTCAAGCTGCAGTTCCGCCTTGCCGCCGCCGAAAAGCTCTTTAAACGTCTTTTTAAAGTTTTCGTTTATAAGATTAAACCCTGCGTCGAAAATTTTAATCATCTCGGCGCGGATATCGTCCAGCGCGGTAGTCAGATCTTCGATAGCCTTTTCAAGGTCGGCTTTTTCTTCGGTCATTTTTTCGTAGCGTTGCGAAAGTTCGTCGTACTCTTCGACCGCGTTGTGGTTGACGGGTCCGAGCATTGTAATCTGTCTTTTTAAATTTGAAATGCTTGCCGCCGCAGAAGACGCGTCGTAATCGTCCGCCTTGTATTTAAGACAGCCTTCGTAATCTTCGCCGTATTCTTCGGATATGCGCTGTTGGAGATATTCGAGTTCGGAGTCGATTTTCTGAAGCGCCAGTTCTATATGCGACTGCTTTTTGGTAAGCTCTTCCTTCTCTTTATAAACGTTGAGCCTGTCGCTGTCGTACTGCATCATCTTGCGGTTAAGCTCTTCTTTGCGCGCCTGATTTTCCGAAACCTGTCTGTTCAGGTCTTCCACCACAGCCTGCTCTTCCTTTGAAAGGGCGGCTTGCTGCGCCTGTTTTGTGAAGGACTGCATTTCTTCTTCGATACGGGGAATGCTCGCCTTGGTGCTTTCAAGCCTTTCTGAAAGCTGTTCCCTTTCAGAATTGAGTCTTTCTATATTTTCCGCGCCGGACTTGACCGCGCTCTCCAAAGCCGCTATTTCAACCAGAATAGAGTTTAATCTGTCGGCTTTTTCGTTGCGCTCGGCGGTCAGTTTGTCGTACTGCGCGCTCATGTCGTTTATCGCGGACGAAGCCTTGTCCGACTGCTCGGACAAATCGCTTGCGCCCTTCGATACGCCGCTGTATTCGCTGTCAAGACCGGAAAGCCTGTCTTCCAGAGCCTGCAACGACTGACCGTAAGCCGCGTACTCGCTTTCGGCGGACGTTACGCGCTGCATTAATGAAGACTGCTTTTCATTCAGAGCGGAAAGCTCTACCCTTGCGTTCTGCAAACGGGCGACAAGCTCCTGCTGTTCCGCGTTTGCCTGCGACTGCAAGCCCTCCAGCTCTTTACGCTTTGTTTCAGCGCGGTTTAACGCGCTCTTCTTGCTTTCAATGCTCTCTTCTATTTCCTTAATGCGCCTTTCGTTTGCAAGAAGGTTGCCCGCTATCTCACGCTTTGAGCCGCCCGTCATTGAACCGGAAGTTGCAATGACGTCGCCGTCCAGCGTTACTATTTTAAACGCCCTGGGATAGCGGCGCGCAATCTGGGTTGCATTTGAAATATTGTCCACGATAAGGGTGTTGCCCAAAAGGTTGTGGATTACGTTTTCAAATTTTTTATTGAATTTAACTAAATTTATTGCGAAGCCTATCGCACCCTTGTCGTGCGCCGCGGCTTTTATTTCGTTGTTTTCGGTTTTGGGTCTCAACGCTTCTATGGGCAGGAATGTCACCTGACCCATACGGTTACGCTTTAAATACTCAATCAGAAATCTTGCGTCGTCGCGCGTCTTTGTAATTACGTTTTGCATAGCGCCGCCGAAAGCCGTTTCAATAGCCACTTCGTAGTCGCCGTCGCAACTTACCACGTCCGCGATAAGACCTTCTATTTTGTCCGAAACTTCGCCGTCCGTCTTGGCGTTATTCAAAAGTTTTCTGACCGAATAAATATAACCTTCGAACCTGTCGCGCAATGCCCGATAGGTTGTAAGACTGTCGTTAAGGCTGACAATCTGCGCCTGCGTATCGTAGACCTGACGGATTAAAAACTGGATTTTTTCGTCGCACTCGCGCGTCTTTGCTTCGGCTTGTTCCAAAAGATTGTTTTCGTTGCCCAAAAGCTCGGACAGCGTTTTCCCGCGCTCGAAACTCTCGTCGTACTCCCCGCGCAGACCGTCGCGCCTTGCGCGTATATTTTCCATATCCTTTTTAATTTCGCCGAGACGCTCTTTAAGAAGCTGTTTTTGCGCGGACAGCGAACCCATATTCTGGCGCATATCGGAAAGGTCTTTAAACGTATCCAAAACCTTTTTCCTATGCTCGCCCGTCATATATTCGTAGTCGGCAATCTTTTTTGAAAGTTCGTCTATTTCCGTGCGGAAGCCTTCAGTCTGCGAACGGAGCGAATCCAGCCTTTCGCCGTTTTTCTGTCCGTACGCTTCGGCACGGCGGATTTCCCTGTCTATATCGTCTATGCGCTTTGTGGAAACGAGAATATCGTTCTGCGCAGACGCAAGTTTTTCCCTTACAGAGCTTGCTTTTTCAAACAAAAGCTGTGACTTACCGCTCTTTTTTTCAATGCCCACTTCGTAACGGCGCAGTCTTTCGTACAAGTCGTTCAGCTCGGAATCGGCTGCCGCCAGTTCGTCGCGGCGGGTCTGGTACTCGCTTAAAAGCTGTTCCGAAAGAGCGGTCACTTCTTCTATTCTCTTATTTATCTTTTCCGCCTTTGAATTGAGGCTGTCGCGCTCGTCCGCGGCGCCGTCGTGGCGGACTATGTACAAATTCATTTCGTGGTGGCGCAACTGCGTGTACAGCTCCCTGTACTTCAACGCATTTTCGGAAGCCTTTTTCAAGGGTCCTATCTGCCTTTCCACTTCCTGCATACGCTGGGCAAACACAAAAAGGTTGTCCTTTGAAGCGTTCAGCTTCCTTTCCGCGTCCGCCTTTCTGTCTTTGAAAACCACTATGCCCGTGGCTTCTTCGAAGATGGAACGCCTGTCTTCGGGCTTGGCGTTCATAATCTGTTCAATTCTGCCCTGTCCGATAATGGAATAGCCTTCCTTTGCCGCGCCCGCGCCGTGCAGAAGCCCCGTCAGCACTTTCATACGCGAAGGCTGTTTGTTCAAAAGGTATTCGCTGTCGCCGTCGCGGTACAGGCGTCTTGTCATTTCCACTTCGTCGCAGTCGATATCGAACATACGCTGGGTATTGTCAAAGGTAAGCGTAACTTCGCAAAAAGACATCTGTCTTCTCGCTTCGGTACCGCCGAAAATTACGTCCATCATCTGCGAACCGCGCATCATTTTAGCCGACTGTTCGCCGAGAACCCAGCGAATAGCGTCCGCAACGTTTGATTTGCCGCAACCGTTCGGTCCGACTATACAGGTTACCCCTTCGCCGAGCGGTACGGTCGTTTTGTCTGCAAAAGACTTGAATCCTACTAATTGTATCTGTTTGAATGTCGTCATAATTTACCGTTTATTTTGTTAAGGTGTTTCAGCGCGGCTTGTGCCGCAAGCTGTTCGGCGGCTTTTATACAGTCCGCCTGCGCCTTAAAACGTTCTCCGAAAAGATTTAAAGTTATTACATATTTGTGTTTTTGCGGCGTGCCTATATCCTTGCATTTATATACGGGGCAGGGCGCGCCCACCGACTGCAATGCTTCCTGCAATTTGCCCTTGAAATTTTCAAGGCTTGGCTTGCTTTTGAAGTCGAGCGTTGAAAGCGCAAACCTTTTCGCCGCTTCAATTCCGCCGTCAAGATAAATTGCCGCAATCACGGCTTCGTACGCGGACGGAATAGCTTTTTTGTTAGCTGTATCGCTTTTACTGCGAATAAGCATTTTATCAAGCCCCAACCTGCGCGACACGTTGCCGAGCGCCGCGTCCGAAACAACCGATTTTCTTCTGTCGGTCATCTCGCCTTCGCTGCCGCCGTCGTTAAAAATGATTTCGGAAGCTATAAATTCGAGTATAGCGTCGCCGAAAAATTCGAGCTGTTGGTTATTTTCAGTCGAAGCCGAAGGCAATGTCAGGGCAAGCCGTAAAAGGTCTTTGTTCTTAAAGGTGTAACCCAGCGCCTTTTCCGCTTCACTCGCCGACATTGATTATCTCCGAAATCCCTTCTATTCCGCAGTCGTCCAAAAGCTGTTCTATTGCGGGGATAAGAGCGTTGCGGTGAACGGTAGCCGCGTGATTGATTGAAGCCGCTATAGTTTCCGGCTTGGAAGAGCCATGGCTTTTAATAACCGGTTTTTTAAGACCCAGCAACAGAGCGCCGCCCGCCTTGTCAAAGTCAAGCTGTCCGCGCATACGCTTTATGGCTTTGCGCATAAACAGGTAGCCGATTTTTGAAGAAAGCGAAGAAGAAAATTCTTTTTTCAGAACGCCGAGAACGAGCTTGCCGCAGCCTTCCATAGACTTTAACGCTATGTTTCCAGAAAACCCGTCCGCAACCACTACGTCGAAATCGCCGAGCATAATGTCGCGCCCTTCTGCATTGCCTGCAAAATTTATCCCATTTAATGCGTTCAAACACTGATAAGTCTGCTGTCTTAACGGGTCGCCTTTATGCTCTTCCGAACCGTTGTTCAAAAGGCCCACTTTGGGATTTTCCACGCCGAAGCCCGCCTTTGCGTAAGCCGAAGCCAGAATCGCAAACTGGCAAAGCATCTCTATTTTGCACTCCGCGTTTGCGCCGCAGTCGTTTAAAAGTGTAATACCGCCGCGCGAATTGGGAATGGGCGCGCACAGCGCGGGGCGTTTTACGCCGCGTATTCTGCCTAAGATGAGCTGACCGCCGGCAATCATTGCGCCGGTAGAACCCGCGCTTACCAGCGCGCAGATATCTTCTTCCTTTTTCAGCATCCAGAAAGCGTGTATAAGAGAAGAACCTTTCTTTTTAACCGCTTCCGTGGGAACGTCGTTCATATCTATAACGTCGGGACAGTCCACAATTTCAAAACGGGATTTATCGTATTTATGCCTGTCCAGTTCGGCTTGAATTTCGTCCTTTCTGCCTGTCAGGATAATGTAAAGCTGTTTATCCTTTTGCGAAGCAATGACCGCGCCCGCAACCGTAGCGCGGGGAGCATTGTCGCCGCCCATGGCGTCCACTAATATTTTAATCATTGATACTCCTGATATTTTACCGCAAAATATTATAGCACACTCATTTTAAAAACACAAATAAAAAAACAAGGAAGAGCAAACCTTTAATCAGGTCCGCCCTTCCCCGTTTTTATGCTCTCCGCCTCTTGCGTGAATTAAGTGACGTTGTTATTGTAACAAATAAATACCTGTTTGTATCCGTTATACCTAAATAGGTATAAAAAAATTTGCTATTAATTAAAAGACATTTCAACTGCGCTCAGAATGACACAAAAAACGCTTAAAGTTATAAAACAAACGCTCACTTCCCCGATTTTGGGGAATTAAACAAATTTTTAAATTTTATGATAAAATTTTATTATGTTCAAAAAAATTCTAATTAATTTAATGAATGAAAAACAACTCACCCAAAAGCAATTAAGTCTGTATGCGGATATACCCGCCACTACAATAAGCGGCTGGCTAAACGCAGGCAGATTGCCCGATTATAACGCATTAATTAAATTGAAAATATTTTTCAACGTTTCAGTTGATTATCTTCTCGGTCTTTCCGACTATTAATTAAATAAAAATTTTTTATAGAACGGCGCGCAAAAAATTGCACGCCGTTTTTTTACTTTTTTATGCGCCATTCTGAGCCTGCCGAAGTATCCCGCGGGAGTTTAAGATAATCGGCTGCGCTCAGGGTGACGCAGAAAGGTCATCTGTCTCTTCCGGATTTTCGGTGGCGAGAGTTACTTTTTTTACGGGCGCGTACTTGTCGCGGCGTAAAACTTTTCTTTTGATTACCGCGCCGTTGCGCGTAACGGTTAAATAGCCCGTGCTTTCGGTGCCGTCCCTTCCCGCCTTTACCTGCGACTCGTCTTCGGTGATTTCTTCGGGCGCGGGAATTGTGCCCGTCACTTCCGATTTGTAAAAATACTGGTTGCCGTCGCTTCTGCCGTAGAAGTCGAACGCGACGTAGTTTGTTCCCGTGCGCGCGCGGATATATAAAGTTGTAGGCGCGACGTTTCTGAATTTTAAGTCGAAATAATTTCCGCTCACCATTGCGTCGCACGACGGCGGCACGTAACTTACAGAAAGTGAATGCGGATGATACTCTTCGATTTCACAGCCGCACAAAAGAGCCGCGTTGTAAATTGTTGTGCTGACCTGACACACGCCGCCGCCGACCCCTTCTACAAATTCGCCCTTTTCGATAATTTTTGCGGGTTTGAAACCCCTTTCCGCCGTCCGCTCGCCGACCGTACCGTTGAATGAAAACACTTCGCCTACGCCCAGCGTACTGCCGTTTATTTTTTCGGCGGCAAGGCGGATATTGTGCGAACGCGCTACGTTGCTTCCGTCAAAATAAGTCACAAATGACGAAAGCAGGCGTGTGTCGCGCTTGACCGCGCTCAATGCCGTCTGCCGCTTTACCGTATCCGTTTTCAACTGCACTTTTTCAAAACCGCCCGCAAGCGAATTTTTTATATCGTTTAAAAGTTTATTTTTGTCCGCTTTACAGCCGTCCGTGCCCGCACAATAAGTGAATGGCGCGCCGCTGCTGTTGAAAATTGCGTAAGGCTCTACGGGAAACACGCTCTCGTTATTGCAGATAATATCGGCTATTTCCGAAAGTCCGTTAAGGTAATAGCTTACCCGTAATTCGCTCTCTCCGCCCTTTTTTACCGATTTTATAAGTTTTTGCAGGTTGTCCTTGTAGCCGATTTCGGGATAGGTAAAACGGTACTCCTGCCTGTTTCCGCAAATGACAAGGCTCTTTGTTTTAAGCCCGTCTTCTATGTTCTGCCGAATAATCGCAACAGCCTGTTTTCTGGATTTGCCGCCTACGTCTATGCCGTTAATCACAACGCCGCGCGGCACGCGGTTAAAAAAGCCGCAGCACAAAAAAATTAAGCCCGCCGAAAAGGCGAGCGTAATTATAAGTAAATTCAATTTTAAAACTGTCTGTTTTTTCAAATCCTAAGTTTTTCCGCAAGCGCCCTGTCAGCTTCGAATACAGGGGTACCGATTTTTCTTTTACCGCCGGAATAGTGAGTATCGGACCCGCCCGTCGCCAAAAGACCGAGTTCGCTTGCCGTCTCCTTATAGTACGCCGTCTCCTTAGCAGTATGTGTAGAATACACGCATTCTATGCCGTCAAGTCCGCAAGCCGCAAGTTTTTTTATAAGACTTTCAACGCCGTTTTTGTCCAGTTCTATTCTCCCGGGGTGTGCAAGCGAAGATACTCCGCCGCAGGCTTTTATTACTTCAACCGCGTACTCGGGCGAAGGTCTTGCAATATCCGAAAACGCGGGCTTGCCAGAAGCAAGGTATTCGAGATAAAAATTAAACGGCGAACTTGCGTATCCCTTTTTTGCCGCCGCACGCGCTATGTGCATTGTATGGACGGGTATATTCTTTACTACCTGTACGCTGAAAACTTCTTCCATAGAAAGGCGTACTCCCGCTCTATTAAGTTTAAAAACGGTATCTTCTGCGCGGCGTAAAGAGCCTTCCGCCAACTGTTTTGCAAATTCTTTATATGTCGCGCATTCCGTATCCAAGCCGTAACCCAGCGTATGGATTTTTGTCTCGCCGGAATATGCCGAAACTTCTATGCCGCCCACAAATTTTACGCCGCGTTCTTTGCAGCATTCATACGTTTCGCGGCAGGCGAGCATTGTGTCGTGGTCGGTTACCGCGATAAGTTCAACGCCGTTTGCGGCGGCGGATTGCGCAATATCCGCAGGGGATAAAAGACCGTCGGAATAATATGAATGAATGTGTAAATCCGCTCTCACTGTTTTATTTTGCCGTTCTCCACCTTAATTTTGTGCGTTTCCCTGCCGTACAATACGCGCTCGGCATGGGTGCAGGTCAGAATAGTCTGCAAACCCTGCGTGCGCGTTGCAAGTTTTTTTCTTCTGGGTAAATCCAGCTCGCTCATAACGTCGTCCAGAACAAGCACGGGATACTCGCCCGAAAGTTTTTTGAAAATTTCCACTTCGGCAAGTTTTATTGAAAGAGCCGCCGTCCTTGTCTGCCCCTGCGACGCAAAGTTTTTCGCGTCTGAGCCGTCGATTACGATATCCAGATCGTCCCTGTGCGGACCGGACGCGGTAAAGCCCAGACGGATATCCCTGTCGTAATTTGCCGAAAGTTCGGAAAACAGTCTTTCGGAAAGCTGTTTTTCGTCGCCCTTATATTTCTTTTCGGGCGAAACTTCCAGTTTCTCCGCGCCGTCGGTGATGTAAGCGTGAATTTGGGCGGCTATCGGCGCAAGCATCTCTACAAATTCCGCCCGCTTCGAAGCGATTACCGCCGCGTATTTGCAAAGCTGCTCGTCCCAGACCGGCAAAGTTTCGTAAACAAGCTGCAAGTCGCGGTTCTTCAACAGGTTGTTGCGCTGCTCTAAAATTTTGTTGTACCTTGAAAGCGCCACGTAGTAAGGGCGGGAAAGCTGGGATATGGAAACGTTTAAAAACCTGCGCCGCTCGTCAGGACCGTCCTGGATAAGACGCAGTTCGTGCGGGGAAAAGAACACGCTGTAAATATTTCCCAGAATATCGGCGTTGCGTGTAATTTTGTTTCCGTTCAGTTTCACTTCCCTGCCGCTTTCGGTTATTTTTGCGGATATCTCTATTTCGCCGTACACACCTTCTGCCAAGGCGGAAATTTCCGCGCAGTCGCAGCCGTGGCGTATAAGCTGTTTTTCACGCCTGCAACGGGGCGAAGTGCCCGTGCAAAGGTAAAAAACCGCTTCGGCACAGTTGGTCTTGCCCTGCGCGTTTTTGCCGAAAAGCACGTTCAGCCCTTCGCCGAACGAGATGCTTTCGTTTTCGTAATTTCTGAAATTTTTTAATTTTAAATTTTTTATCCGCATTTATCTGAAAAACACTTTATTTTAATCGTATTTTGTATTATAATTAATTAAACTGCGGTTTTATCCGCTATTACTATTATAACAAAAATTTTTCAAAACTCAAAGGATTAACGGCTTTATTATGGCAGAAAAGGGGAATTTCGACTTTTTATACAATCCCATAAAGGAAAAGATGCAGGAACTTGTGTCGCATATCAACTATACCACTTACATCGAAAAGCTGGTACCCGTTGATATTGACGGCAGATTTATAGTGCTTGAAACCCCCACCGAAAGTTTTGCCAGACACATTACCGGCACCCTTGCCGATAAAATGCGCGAAGCGATAATCAAAGCCGACGTGGGTCTTACCGATTTCAGGCTGAAAGTTGAAGGCAGCGACGGCTGGGCATACAACGCGCCCGACGACGGCGGCTACACCCCGCCCGCAAACGTCGACCCCAAATTCACCTTTGATAGCTTTGTTGTAGGTAAAAACAACGAATTCGTACACGCCGCGGCGCTCTCTGTCGCAAACGACCCCGCGGGCACCTACAACCCCCTTTTCATCTACGGCGGAACGGGACTGGGAAAAACCCACCTTATTCAGGCAATTGCAAACAAGGTAATAAAGGATAAGCCCAACCTTAAAGTAATTTACGTGACCTGCGAACAGTTTGTAAACGAAATTATAGACACTATGTTTACAAGCCGCGGACCCGACGCGCGCGATAAAAGTATACGCTTACGTCAGTACTACCGCAACGCGGACGTGCTTATTATAGACGATATTCAGTTTATCGAAAACAAAAAGGCAGTGCAGGAAGAATTTTTCCACACCTTCAACGAACTCGTTTCGAAAGGCAAGCAGATAGTAATTTCTTCCGACCACCCCCCCAAAGAGCTTACCGCTCTGGAAGAAAGGCTGAGAACGCGCTTTTCCGGCGGACTGCTTTTCGACATTCTCCCCCCCAACTTCGAAACAAAGATTGCGATATTAAAACGCAAATCGTATGAAAAAAAGTGCCTTGTCCCCGACGACGTCCTTACATTTCTTGCGCAGGACTCGGGCGACGACGTAAGAACGCTTGAAGGCAGGCTGACAAAGGTAATATTCGCTTCCAAACTGCACGAAGAACCCATATCGGTTGAACTTGCGCGCAACGCGCTCAGCGAAGCCGTTTCGGAAGGCAAGGAAGAAATTACTTCCGAAACTGTAATTACCGCCGTAACGGGGTATTACCGCATTTCTAAAAACGATATTTTGGGCAAGAGCAAGAAAAAAGAAATAGTTATACCCAGACAAATTTGCTGCTATCTGATGTGCGAGCTTTTGTCCCTTCCGCTTGTGTCTATAGGAAACGAACTGGGCGGCCGCGACCACACCACTATTTTGTATTCGCGCGACAAGGTTGACGAAATGCTGCGCGTAAACGATAAAATAGCAAAAGACGTAGACGACATTAAGAACATAATTTTAAAAAAATAAAGCTATTGCCCGATTGATATCGGGCAATAAAAATATATCGGGATATGAAGAATTTTTCAGAAGGAAAATTTGATATTTGCGTTATTGGCGCGGGTCACGCAGGATGCGAAGCCGCGCTTGTCTGTGCGCGGTTAAACCTTAAAACCTGTATGCTTACGCTAAATCTGGACAGCATAGCGTTTCTTGCGTGCAACCCTTCCATAGGCGGCACGGGCAAGGGGCATTTGGTGCGTGAAATCGACGCATTGGGCGGCGAAATGGGCGTTAACGCCGATAAGACCGCAATTCAGATGCGTATGCTGAACGAAGGCAAGGGCGAAGCGGTGCAATCTTTACGTTGCCAGTGCGACAAAAACGCCTACCACCGTGAAATGAAGCGCACAATTGAAAACACCCCCAACCTGCGCGTAATTCAGGGCGAAGCGGCAAAAATCATGACCGGAAACGGCAAGGTAACGGGCGTTCTGACTACCTACGGCGGCGTTATAGAAGCGAGCGCCGTAATAGTTGCGACGGGCGTTTATCTGAACGCTGAAACCGTAACGGGCGAAGTGCGTGCAAAAAGCGGACCTTCGGGATTTGCCCCCGCAACCGAACTTACGAAAAATTTAATCGAACTCGGTTTTAAAATAAGGCGGTTCAAAACGGGTACGCCCGCAAGACTTGACGGGCGTACGGTTGATTTTACAAAGTGTGGCGTGCAGGAAGGAGAAAACAACCTGCCTGCGTTTTCGTTTTTAAACGACAGTCCCGCAAAAAACACTGCGGTATGCCACCTTGCCTACACCAACGCACTGACGCACGAAACAATTTTAAAAAATCTTGACAGCTCTCCACTTTACAACGGCGATATAAAATCGTCCGGTCCCAGATACTGCCCTTCTATCGAAACCAAAGTAGTGCGCTTTGCGGACAAACAGCGGCACCAGATTTTTTTGGAACCCGAAGGACTGGACACCAACGAAATTTACGTTCAGGGAATGTCTTCTTCAATGCCGCACGAAGTGCAAAGGGAAATGTACCGTTCCGTTCAAGGGCTTGAACACTGCGACATAATGCGCTATGCCTATGCAATAGAGTACGACTGTATAGATTCGCTCGATTTATACCCCACGCTCGAATATAAAAACGTTGAAGGGCTGTATTCCGCGGGGCAGATAAACGGAACTTCGGGCTATGAAGAAGCCGCGGCACAGGGGCTTATTGCGGGCATTAACGCGGCGTTTAAAATACAGAACAAGCCCCCCTTTGTACTGGGGCGCGACGAAGCGTATATAGGCGTTCTCATAGACGACCTTACGACCAAAGGCACGGAAGAGCCGTACCGAATAATGACTTCACGCGCGGAATACAGAATAAATTTAAGGCAGGATACTGCGGATTTCAGACTGACGCCGAAAATTGCGGACACCCCCCTTTACACGATACAAAGAAAAAAATCCTTCGAAAACCGTAAAAAAGCATTCAAAGCCGCGCTTGACGCGCTCAACAGCCGCATAGCGGACAGGGCAGCCGCACAGCGGTTTATGACTGAATACAACATTGACGGAGCGCCGCCTTTGGCTTACGCGGAGCTTATACGGCGCGGCGCGGATATCAAGGGTATTTGCAATCACTTCCGCATACTGGAAGGAATTGCGGAAGAGATATTAAAGTCTGCCGAAGCGACGATAAAATACGAAGGATATTTAAAGAAAAACGCGCAGCAGATTGAAAAGGCAAAGAAATCAGAAGAGCGTCTTCTTCCGCCCGACATCGACTATGACGAAATAAAGGGCTTGCGGCTGGAAGCGCGCGAACAGCTTAAACGCGTGAAACCGCTCACTCTCGGTCAGGCTGGCAGAATTTACGGCGTAAACCCCGCAGACGTTACAGTGCTTATAGTCTGGCTTGCGACAAGGAAAAACTAAATTTTAAGCGGCGCGGAACTTTGTAAAGTTCCGCGCCGCTTTGCTCTATATTAATTTTTAAAACCGACGAAAATATCGCCGCTACCCGATTTTATAAGTTCGAAATACGGGTCGTTTGAAAAATCGCGTTTTTTTGTGTACTCGCCGCCGAGCGCTTCGATAGCGAATTTCAGTTCCTGATACTCGATAAAAGTTATGCACTCTTCGTCTATCTTATCCAGAAGATATTCCAGTGCGCGTTCGTCGCCGTACGCCGCAAGATAACTTGCATGCATCGGCAGATTTTCCGCGTCGCACCTGAACTCTTTTAAAAGGATATTGAAAATTTTATCCGAGCGGACTTTGCAACGCGACATAATTTCAAGCATATATTCCCGCTCGCAATTTCTGTTATAATTTTCCACCGCACGGTCGGCAACCGAATCCGCGTTTTCCTTTATGTAGTCCACGCACCTGTTTTTCAAATCTTCGGGACTGTCTTTATCAAGCAGCATTTCAAAATATTTATCAAGCGCACGTTCGTCCGCGCCTATAAGATTAATGGCATAATCGCGTTCTTCTTCACTGCCGTCTAAAAGCGGCAACAACAGTTCAACCGCATTCCTTCTTTCGATTGCGTTACATAAATATTCCGACACAGGAACGCCCTGTCTGAGATGGGTTGAAAGAGCTTTCACCAGTTCCCCGTCGCTCATCTTTGCATAAAACCCGTTGGGTGTGTCGCCCACGGCTTTAATAAAGGTGTCGCCGAATTGTTTATATAATTCGGGAATTATATCTTCCCACTCGCTCTCTTTATGCTTGTCCGCGTTCTTTTTCAGGTACGCGGCAAGTTTTTCGTCAAACATTCCGTCAAAGTCGTAAAGTTTCATAATTCCCCCAGAATTGCAGTAATTTTTTCTTCCGTCGTTTCAAAAAACCCGCAAAGATTTTTGCGCGTAATATTCGCTTCGGTTATACCCGCCTTATAGTAAATGACAGCCGCAAGCGCGTTGTGGTCTATTACCGAAAGTTTGTTTTCCGCTTCGAGTTTTAAATAAAGCTCTTCGGCAGTTCTTGCAAAGGCTTCGCCGTAGTCGCTGTCTATAATCGCAAAATGCGCCGTAAGATTTGCATACGCTTCAATAAATTGCCTGCGCTTTGCCCGCCCCAATTGCAGGGCGCGGAAGTTTACGCGTTTGTAAATATTGCATATAACCACGCCGAAAGAATTATCTTCGTTGCGTCCGCCGATAAGGGTCAGAATATGCACTTTAAGCGCGTCGGGCAAAAAAGCGTTCAGTAAAAGGTCGCACAAAATTCCGTCCAGTCCCGCCTTTACGGCGCACTCGGCGGCAAGAAATTGCAGTTCGTCGGAAGATAAATCCGTTTCGTCAAAACACCAGCGCACGCAGTCGGACAAGTCGAGAATACTGAAAAGTTTTTTTGCTTCCGCTCTGGAAAGTTTTGAAAAAGCCGCAAGCATTTTCAAACCGCTTTCGCGCTGGTCCTGCGGCAGACGGTAAAAATAACTCAGTTCGGAAACTTCGCCGCATTCAACTCCTTTTCTTGCGGCTTCATAAAAATATCGCGCGGTCACGGATTCGGGATACACCGTCAGAAGTTTGTCAAACGCGGCAAAACATTCGTCGAATTTCCCGCAGTTGTAAGCGGAAACCGCCTTAAAATATATTACGGAACTGTCGTAAAAAAGCTCCTGTTCCAGCTTGCAGAAAAGTTTGTACGCTTCTTCATGCATTTTATTTTCACAGCAGACCGTGGCTATTTTGTAAATATCGTCCGTGGCGGAAACGTCCAGAGACAGTAGCTTTTGCGCGAGAAGTTTGCTCTCTTCGCTCTTTTTCTGCTCTGTCTTGACCGCCGCAAGCGTGGTAAGCGCCTGAACGTTGTCGGGATATTTTTTCAGTAAGGCAAGACATTCAGCTTCGGCTTCGTCGCACTTGTCACAGATTATATTGCACATTGCAATGTAATTGCGCGCAGAGCGGTAACTGTCGTTTTCTTCGTCCACTTTTTCAAACTCTTCAACCGCCTTTTCGTATGCTCCCTGCTTCATCTGCTCCACGCCGTTTGAAATCACGTCCGAATAGTCGGCAAGTTTTGGCGGATATACAAATTTCAAAGGGTTTTCGTCGCGGCTTAAAAAGGATGAAATTATCTCTCCGCGAGCTTCGGCGTCAAGGTCGTCGGTATCTATTAAAAGTTTGTTGTAATAGTACGCAGAAAAATGTTCGTTGCCCAAATTCATATAAGCGACGGCAAGACCTTCGTACGCTTCGGAAAGCTCGTTTTCTTCGGCGCAGTCAATAAATTTGAACCAGCCGTTCACGCACTTTTCGTACAGTTCGATATCGTCGAAAATTTCCGCGTACAGCATATAAGAATCCGCGTCGTTGCAGTGCAAATCCGCGTTCTTGTTAAGCATTTTCAGCGCGCCTATATAGTTGTGATTTTCGACCATGTCGGCGGCAAGACCTATGAGCCTGTCGCTGCTTAAATCGATACCGATAGTCTTTTTCATTTTTATTTAAACAATTTTTCAACGTCGTCCCGCGAAAATTCGTGGTCAGTGTTGCAGTAGTGGCAGTGAACTTTTACCTGCCCTTCGTCCCTGATTATGTTAAACGCTTCTTCTTTGCCGAGAGAGAAAATTACGCTCTCTATTTTTTTACGCGAGCAGTTGCATTTATATTCGGGAAAAGTCTGATAAAGCCTTTCGCCCGCCAGCTCGTCCTTTAAAATTTCGTTTACTATTCCGTCCGCGCCGTACTTTTCCACTACGTCCGCCGCGTTCACGAAATTTTGCATAGCTTCTTCCGCCCTGTCCATATTTTCCTGTTTTGTACCGGGCAAAAGCTGCATAACCACGCCGCCCGCGGCAACGCATTTGCCGTCCTTGCATTTTACGCCGAACGAAATCGCCGTGGGAATTTGTTCGCTCTTATCAAAGTACTGCATAAGATTTTCCGAAAGGTCTTCGCCAACAAGTTCGCAGGTTCCCACAAAGGGGCGGAAAAACCCGTCATCCTTGATAACCGTAAGCGAGCCGCCGTTCAGCCTGCCATTGCAAGAGCCGTCAATGTAGCCGCGGATATGCCCCTGAATATTGCCGGAAACGCTGACCGTAGCCGAGTCGCCGCCCGCTTTTACGGTAAGCGAAATTGCGCCGCGCTCGCTCTTTAAACAGCCCGCCATATAAGCCGCGCAGGTAAGCATACCGCCCAGCGTTTTTGCCGAACTTTCGTCAAGATTATGAATTTTGATTGCATCGTTCACCAAATCGGTAGTTTCAAGCACGGAAAGCGAAACTTCCCTGTCGAATATCAAAGCCTTGTATAATTTATTCATAGCCGTGTACAGATAAAATTTATCCTTTCAGTTTTTTCTCCGCCCAGATGCCCTTCGCTTGTTACGGCAAAACCCGTCTCTTCCAGCGCGGCGCAAACGTCGTCTTCTTCATAGATATACTGGATATGCCGCTCGTCGCTGCGCACGTATTTACCGTCGCCGCCCTTTTCGAAAAAGGTCAGATCCATAGTCACGCTCTCGCCGTTCAGACTGTTGAACCAAAGATAGGTAAGATTTTCGTTGTCTTCCGCGAATAGATTGTTGCCGATTATATTTTTGAGCTTGTGCGCCGAGCTTATATCGAATATAAACGCGCCGCCCTTTTTAAGGCAACCGTGGACGCGGGCAAAAGCCGTTTTAAGTTTTTCGGGCGGGACGTAGTTTAGGCAGTCGTTCACCGCCACGCAAAAGTCGGCTTTGAAATTCAATTTTAGTTTGGTAATATCGCCAAGTAAAAATTCAGCGCGGACGCCTTCTTTAAAAGAAAGTTGTTGCGCCCCGTCCAGCATCTGCGGCGAAACGTCCACACCTAACGCGGAATAACCCGCCTTTATAAGCGCGCGCGTAAAATAGCCGTTGCCGCAGCCTATATCAACGCCGCGGCTGCCCGCGCCCAGACTTTTAAGCCGCTCAATTAAATACTGCGACCATTTTTCATAGCCGCAGTCGTTATTCAGATATTCAAACCATCTGCCGAGCGCAGCGTAAGAATTTGCCATTTGTTTTCCTATTTTTTAAGAAGATTGTCGGTTGACAGTTTTTTCTTTTTACCCTTTTTGCCGTCCGTCTTCAACGCCTTTTCGCGTTCGGCAAACAGCTTATGGTATTCCGCGTAGACGGGGTCGGACATATGCTCGTTTTCGTAAGAAAGCACGTCGTCTTTAAGTTTTTCGCGTTCGGCGGAAACCTGTCCTATCGACTTGCGGTTAATCGGACCGGAAATGACGGTCAGCGTATTTTCGTCGGGAATGGGTTTAATGGGTTTTCCTATGAGCTCGCTCTTGCCTGCCGCAAGCAATTCCATAGCGACGCGCTTGTCTTCTTCCTGCTTGTGCGCCGCAAGTTCCTTGGGCGACATCGCCGCCTGCGCTTCTTCCTGAGCCTTTTGTATGTTGGGGGTTACGTACATATCCAGCACCCACTGGGTGAAGCTGAACCACACCAGCAACATAAACGAGAAGCCCAAAAAGATAAATACTATATAAGAAATTAATCTGACAATATCTACTGCCGAGCCTATTACGTACAGCCATACGGGAATCATTGCAAACGCGGCAAAAAATACCGTATGGATGGGGCTGCCTATAAGCAGGACGAAAGCGTTTTTGAAAACCTGTCCTATCTTTACCCTGTAACTTACGCCAACGACAAAGACCCAAGCGCAGTAAATTCCTACCAGCACCGTTCCTATTATCGCAAAAGAATACGCTGTAAGCGGACCGTGTCTGGACTGCCCTATTGCGATTACGTAATCTTTCCAGTCGCCCAAAAGCATTGTTCCCACAAGGAAAACCATAAATATGGTTACGGGCAAAACTGTGTTAAAATAGCAAACTTTTACGCCGTGGAAAAAACTTTTAAATGAAAATTTTCCGTGAGTGCTTAAAAGTTTTTTAACCGAATACGCGCCGCCGGCAAGTCCTATAGACGCAATAAAGCCGGCAACCACAAGCAACGAATAAAACAACAGGTCGGCAGTGAGATGAATATTTTCGGCAAGTCCCTGCACGTCGGGATAATAGGGATAGCCCAAACCCGTATTTGAGTTAAACGGATACATCGCGCCGAGATTGGCAATGTACATTGTGCGGAAAACCATTATGGCAACGGCGGGCGCAAAAGTAATAAGCACAAGAATGTTTATTAAAACTATTTTACCGAAGTTAGACTTGAAAATGTCCCAGGTTTCGCCCCACCTTCCGCGGGTCGCCGCCTGCCTTGAATAATCGTCGGCTATTTCCTTGCCTTCAAGGTTGTTTACGTTTAGTTTCATTATGTAAAACCTTAATAATTTATCGTGTAAGCAATAACTTGCGTACTTTCAACAGTATAAACTATTTTTCAGATAATTTCAACTGTTTTAACGGACTGCTGTAATTTTTAACCCTGCCGCAACTGTCTTTGCCGTCGGCGGATTGTTCAAAATTATTTAAAATTTTTAATGTAACAGCGGCGGCGTTTATGCTGTCTGGTAGTAAACCGCTTCAACAGATTCTGCATATGGGCGTTTTCTTCGAGTATGAGATTGGTTTCTGCGTACTCCACGCCGTAATCGGGCAATCGCCCGTTAAATGCCGACACCAACGCCATAGCAACGCCCGTGTTCACGTATTTATCGATTACGCCTATAAGCGCCATATCCACAATACGGGGCTTTTTTATACTGCGCAGCAACTTGACAATGCAGGCGGGCGTAAGTCTTCCGCCGGACTTCTGAACCGCCTTCGCCATAGACGGAAACAGCACGCCGAAAGCCACTATTTTATCGTCCTTGTCCACAATAGCCGCGATAAACCGCAAATCTATAACCAGCTTGAAGTTTGCCAGCATAGATTTTTTTACCCTGTCGGTAAACGGAACGGTGCCGTAAATTTTGCCGTAAGTTTCGTCCCAGATATTAAAAATCTGGTCTACGTATCTCTTTAAAAAGTCGCGGGTGTTTTTGGCTTCTACAAATTTCAAGCCGTATTTTTTAAGAATTCCCGCGCTCATTTCTGAAAGGTATTCAGCCGTTTCGTCGTCTAAAAAGAAAACCTTTCTTTCCGTCCAGTCCACGTCTTTGCCGTAGCCGCAACTTTCTATAAGATTTTGGTAGTAGTCGTAATTGTACTGTTCTTCAAACGTGGAAAGTTGGTCGAACCCTTCGATAAGCAACCCTTCGCGTTCAAGGTCGGAAAATCCGAGCGGTCCCACAATCTCTTCCGCGTTTTTGCTCTTTGCCCAGTTCTCAACCGCTTCAAACAGTTTTTCAGCGACTTCAACGTCGTTTATACAATCAAAACGCGTAAATCTCGCCCTTTTCTGCCCCCACTTTTCATTGGCGGCTTTTTGCCAGATACCAGAAATACGGCCGACCATTTTGCCGTCTTTATAAGCATTGTAATAAACGGCTTCCGCCTGGTCGTAATACATATAGTTTTTACTGAAAATCTGTTTTTCGTCGCCGTATAAAGGCGGAACGAAATACGGATTGTCTTTATATAATTTCAACGGAAAATGCAAAAAATCTTTCTGCTCTTTCCTTGTAACAACCTGTTTTATTTGTATCATTTATTTATTCTCTCTAAGTAAAATATTCTTTTAATCCCGTTTTATGCCGCGGAGACCGTTATTTCCGTATAACCGTGAGCAATATGAAATTATAAGAAATTGCCTTACTATTATAATATAAAAAACGGTTTCCGTCAATTAATCGTGAAGTAAATTCGATTTTAACGGTCGCATATTTGTTTTTAACGCACAAGTGCCGTATAAAAAAACTTTACAATTACGGCGCGTTATGATATTTTTAATATATAAAATCATATCAGGAATTAACTATGAAAAAGTTTGACGTAGGTGTAATCGGCGCAACAGGTATGGTGGGACAGCGTTTTTTGCTGTTGCTTGAAAACCACCCCTGGTTTAACGTGGTCTGCCTTGCTGCTTCGGCTTCGTCGGCAGGCAAAAAATACGGCGACGCGGTAAAGCGCTGGCATATGACGGAACCCTTGCCCGAAAAATTTAAAGATATGGTCGTTATGGACGCTTCCGCCGACAAACAGACCATTGCAAAAACGGTCGACTTCTGTTTTTGCGCGGTGAATATGCCCAAAGAGCAAATACGCGGGCTTGAATACGAATATGCAAAACTCGAATGTCCGATAGTTTCAAATAACTCGGCGCACCGTTTTACAGACGATGTACCTATGATTATTCCCGAAGTCAACGCGGAACATCTTTCCGTTATCCCCGCGCAGAAAAAGCGGCTGGGCACAAAACGCGGATTTATTGCGGTTAAAAGCAACTGCTCGCTCCAATCTTACGTACCGCTGTTGCACCCTTTGAAAAAATTCGGCGTAAAATGCGCGGCGGTCACGACCTATCAGGCTATCTCGGGCGCGGGCAAAACATTTGAAACAATGCCCGAAATCTGCGACAACGTAATACCCTATATCGGCGGCGAAGAACAAAAGAGCGAAGCAGAGCCTTTGAAAATATGGGGCGAAATAAATGACGGAAAAATCGTCCCCGCCGCATCCCCTGTAATTACCGCGCAGTGTCTGCGCGTTCCCGTTACCGACGGGCATACGGCGGCTTGCTTCGTATCGTTTGAAAACAAACCTTCCAAGGAAGAAATTTTACAGGCTTGGAAAGATTTTTCGGGCGAACCGCAAAAGTTGAAACTCCCTTCCGCCCCTTTGAATTTCATACACTATTTTTCCGAAGACGACAGACCCCAGCCCAAACTTGACAGAAACTGCGAGCGCGGTATGGCTGTCTGTGCGGGAAGACTGCGCGAAGACAACTTATTCGATTACAAGTTTATAGGCTTTTCGCACAATACCCTGCGCGGTGCGGCGGGCGGCGCGGTCCTGCTTGCGGAACTTTTGGCGGCAAAGGGATATCTGGACTGAAATTTAAACAATTCACCTTTGACGGACAAAACGCTTACAATAAATAAGAGGAAATTATGATAAATTTTTGTAACGGTATTTTAACGGCAATGATAACCCCTTTCGATGAAAAGGGCGTTAATTCAGAAGAATTCGGAAGAATGATTGAATACCAGATTGAAGGCGGAACTTCAGCGTTGGTGGTTTTGGGAACGACCGGCGAACCCGCCACCATGACCGAAGACGAAAAAGAGCAGGTGATTAAATACGCCGTTAAAAGAGCCGCGGGGCGCATTAAAATTATCGTAGGCACAGGCAGCAACGACACAAAAAAGGCTGTTGCCGCGTCTGTAAAAGCCGAGAAACTGGGAGCCGACGGCGTACTTGCCGTAACCCCTTACTACAACAAATGCACCCAGCAGGGACTTTACGACTATTACAGACAGATTTGCGACGCGGTTAAAATTCCAGTTATCGCCTACAACGTGCCTTCCCGCACGGCTGTAAATATAGAACCCGCTACGGTTGAAAAACTGGCGGACATTCCAAATATGGCGGGCATTAAAGAAGCCAGCGGCAATATGGCGCAGACCTGCGAAACAATGCGCAGAATACGCGGCAAAATGGATTTATATTCGGGCGAAGACTTTTTAAATCTGCCTATGCTTGCAATAGGCGGCGCGGGGCTTATTTCGGTTACTTCCAACATTGCACCCAAACTTATGAAAAAACTTTATACGCTGGTTTCGGAAAACAAACTGAAAGAAGCCAACGAAGTTCAGGATTTCTTACTGCCTTTGGAAGACGCGTGTTTTCTGGAAGTTAACCCCATACCCATTAAGGCGGCTTACAATATGATAGGTTTCAACGCGGGCGTGCCGCGCTCTCCTTTGACCGAGCTTGAAGAAAGCAATAAAATAAAGTTACGGCAGGCTATTAAAAACGCGGGGTTAAAAGTTTATGATTAATATACTCGTTTGCGGAATTTGCGGAAAAATGGGCGCGGCGGTTGCAAACCTTTTACAAAACGACGCGGAAGCGCGCGTGTGTTGCGGCGTTGACGTTACGCCCTGTGAAGACGGGAAAATTCCCGTATACAAAACCTTTGACAGCGTGAAAGAAAAAGCCGACGTAATTCTGGATTTCTCTTCCCCCGCCGCTTTAAACGCAGAACTCGACTGGGCGGTTAAAAACGGCGTCCCCGTAGTGCTTGCCGCAACCGGTTATGAAGACAGCCAGTTAAAATTAATAGATGCCCGTGCCGAAAAGATTGCGATATTCAAAACGGCAAACTTTTCGATAGGCGTAAACCTGCTTGTAAAGCTGGTACGCGAAGCCGCCCTTACCCTTGGCGAAAAATTCGACATAGAAATTGTTGAAAAGCATCACAACCTGAAAGTAGACGCGCCTTCAGGCACCGCGCTTATGCTTGCAGACGGCGCAAACTCGGCGTTCGGCGGCGGTAAGCAATACCTGAACGGCAGAAGCGGAAAAACAGGCAAACGCGGAAATGAAATAGGAATACACGCCGTACGCGGCGGAACTATTGTGGGCGAACACGACGTTATTTTTGCGGGCGAAGACGAAGTGATAACCCTTTCGCACTCGGCAAGTTCCAAACGGGTATTTGCGGCAGGCGCGATAAAGGCGGCAAAATGGGTTGCCGGCAAGCCCGCAGGCAAATACGATATGACCGACGTTATTTAAATTTAATTTTCAATCGGCGCACGGACGTTCACGTCCGTGCGCCGTTATTTTGTTTTTCAAAATGATTAATTGCCCGAACTTTTTTCAGCGGCAATTGCATCCGCCGCTCCTGCGGGGGTAGTCACGACCGTTTTACCGAAATCGCTGAAAACATAATTGTACTTATACGTTGTTTTATAAGTAGTGTCTTCTTCCACGCCTTCTTCCGCCCGCGTCTGCGATACGCCGACAACGTAGCCGCCCTTAAATGACATACTTATCTCCGTCCGGTCTCCGTTCAGATATAATGCTGCGGAATAAACACCGTCGCTGTAAGTAAACGCCGAATAAAGTTCGGTTATTTTTACGCCCTGACCGTCTTCGGTAGTCGAAAACAGACTGTTCTCGAATGAATAAATTACGCTGCCGGTTAAAAACTGTTCATTGAGAGAATCTTGCGAAACAGCCGTATTCGAATATACCTTCCACTCGGCATCGTATGAAATCGCCGCCCATATGGTAAGATTTTCAACTTCGTTGTAAGATTTATGCTCAGAAGTCTCTTCTTCGTCTTCTTCGCCGAACAGTTCAGCCCCGTCGTTTTAAGCAAGGTTAAAAGAAATACGTCACGAAAGCGGATACGTTCAAAAAGACGTTTATACGCTTTTGCGCGTTTCGCCGAACTGCTATGCTTCCTGGGAACAGGGGCGCACGCAACCGGATATAGAAAATATTAAAAAACTCTGCAAAATTTTTGAAGTTTCCGCAGATTATCTTCTGGGTTTGGAAGATTAAGAAAGCGGCGCACGGATTTATAAATCCGTGCGCCGCTTTTTCATAAATGCGCATTTTTGTATTTGCAACACTTTGTAGACGGACCCGACAAAAGGTTTCCGTGAATATCGAACTGCGAACCGTGGCAGGGACATTCCCAACGTTCGGCGTCGCCGTTCCATTTAAGCTCTCCGTGCATATGCGGACACATACTGCCGATAATGTGCAGGTTGTTTTTACCGTCCCTGTACACGGCGCGTTTTTTACCGTTGACGAACACAACCTTTCCGCTACCGCTTTTGATTTTGCGCGCGCTCTTAAACGTTATCCTGAAATAACCAAGAAAAATCTCTTTTAAATTGGTGAACGCATTTGATACAATTTCACCCGCCGCGCCCTTTATTTTCCGTTGGGGAGAAAACAGATTTGCATACGGATTTTCCTTGCCCAGAATCAAATCCCTTATTACCTGCGCGCAGACGAGCGCGTTCGTCATACCCCATTTATTGAAACCCGTAACCACGTAAACGTCTTGCGCGGTTTTGGAATACCTGCCCGCCATTGGCATACCGTCAAAGGTCATTACGTCTTCGGCGTGCCAACAGTTCAACGCTTCGCCGCCGAAGAGTTCTTTGGCGGTCTTTTCGAGTTTTTTAAACCTCCCGCACTCCTTACTTCTTCCCGTTCTGTGGTCGCCCCCGCCAAGAATAGTTCCGTCACGGTACGGACGGATTGAAATCCCGTCTTCCTTTTCGTCCAGATAGGCGGCGTTCGCCCTTTTTCCGTTTACCGCAACAGTGTAAGAAGTCGACTGGCGTAGCTTGAAATAGTATCCCCCGCGCGAATTTATTATCGGATAATGGGTGGCGATTATAATTTTTTCCGCCTTGATAAAACCGCCGTCCGTTTTAATCAGCTTGGTTTTCGGGTCGACGTCTATCGCTCGGCTGTTTTCAAAAATTTCGAACTCCACAGGCAGAGCGGACAAAAATTTGAGCGGGTCGAAAACATACTGCCCTTCCGCTTTCAGCGCGACAGCCGCGTTAAAATAATCGACATTGTTGCACAACCCGCACTTTGCGCCGAAAGATTGCAAAAGCTCGCAAGTCTTTTTCAAGGCGCGGCTGTCGTTTCTACTGAAAATAAAGCCGTCCGTCTCTTCGAAATCGCAATCGATACCGTATTTTTCAACAAGTTCACTATACTTTTCCATAGCTTCGGTCTGCGATTTATAATAAAGCTCTGCAACGCCCCGCCCGTAACGCATAAACAGGTCTGCGTAAACGCTGCCCTGATTGTAGGTAATTTTTGCCGTAGTCAGCGACGTTGTGCCTGAAAAGAGTCTGTCCGCTTCAATCAGCGTTACTTTTTGCCCCGCTTCCGCTAAAAAATACGCGCAAAGAAAACCCGCAATTCCGCCGCCTATTACCACCGTTTCCCTGTCGCCCGCTTCAATAGAAGGATATCTGACTGCGCTTCCGCGCCATACGCTTTTATTTTCCATAAAAAATTTATTGACTTAAAAACGCATTGAAATACTCCCCGCGCCTGTAAAAGCGCGGGGAGCGATTAAAATTTTACGATAATGATATTTTGTCCGAAACGCTGCGGATAAATATGCCGCGGCGCACGCCTTCGTCTATGCACGCGGACACAAACGAAGACAACTTGTCGCTTACGCGCACTTTAAGCTCTTTTAACGTTGCGGGAATAAGTTCGTCCGCATACACGCTGACTTTGTTCAGAAGTATACTCTTCACTAAAGAGATTACGTCGAAAGGCGTAAAATCGGTATCCGCCGTGCGCTGGCTTACGCCGTCTTCCACACGGTACCTGTCAAAACCCGAATATTTATCCGCTTTAAAGTAGTACACGTTGCCGAGCATTGTACAACTTTCAAACGCGCATTTGTCTATGAGCGAGCGCAATTTACTTTCGAGTTTTACGCCGTATTTGGAGATGCCGTACGCCGCGAGTGTGCGCTTCATAAGATACTGGGTTGAAATGGGTTCTTCCGCCGCCACTACCGCCTTTACGGTACGCATAACTTCCGCGTCGTTTTCGCCGTTCAGAATATAATCGGGCGTTTGCGGTTTCGATTCGGCTTTCGCAAAGCGATAAGGTTTTTTGAAATTGAGCGCGGGACTCAGTCCGCCCGACGTCAACTTGTCCAGATAGTCCTTAATCTTTTTGATTTCTCGCTTGGGATTGTTGAAGAAATTTAACGAGTGCATTCTGACAACGTTCCAGTTGCCGCGCTTCAAAGTCTGAACCTGCATAACCGTCCTGTCCTTGACGGAAAACTCGGGTTTGCCGTCGCACAGCACCGCAAGAATGAAATTGTGTTTGTTTTTCGGGTCGACAACAGCCACGTCTATTTTGAAGTCCGAAACGCCAACGTCGCAACGGCAGTCGTAGCCGTAAGCGGACAGCTCTTCAGCCACAAATTTACCTATGCTCTGCTTGTTGATAATAATTTCGTTGCTCTTTACCGAAATGTTCGTTCTGCCCTTTTCGGCAAATTCCAGAAAGGCTTTGAGTCCCGCCACGCCGCGCGAAGTCGTGCGCGACATATCTATCATAGAGTACCGCATAGACGAGAATACAATCATCTCTTCCCTTGCGCGCGACACTGCTACGTTCAGCCTGCGCCAGCCGCCAAGCTGGTTGAGCGGTCCGAAGTTAAGCGAAATTCTGCCGTATTTGTCGGGACCGTAGCACACGGAAAAAAGAATTACGTCCCTTTCGTCGCCCTGAACGTTTTCAAGGTTTTTGACGAAGAGCGGCTCTTCCCTGTCATACGCCGCGCTTTCAAGGCGGTTGGATATCAGCTTTTTATTCAAAAGCCTTTCGATATACACCTGTTGGGGCGTACTGAAAGTAACTATTCCTATGCTCGAATTTTTAAGTCTTTCGTCTTTAAGCCGCCTTATGACTTCGGAAACGAGAGCTTCGGCTTCAAGGCGGTTGCACTTGGTGGCTCCGCGCTCGTAAGTGCCGTCTTCTATATATCTGAGCTGAACCTTGCTTTCAAGCGTATCGGGCGAAGGGAATGTGCAAAGTCTGCTTGAATAGTAAGTTATATTTGAAAAGGCTATTAAACTTTCGTGCTTCGAACGGTAGTGCCAGATTAAATGCTTTTCGGGAATGCCCAATGCAAGGCAATCGTCCAGCACCGATTCCAGGTCGTCAGTTTCGGGGTTGTCTTCGTCCTGACCGCTTGCAGTGAAGAAAGACGTAGGCGGCATCTGTTTGGGGTCGCCTACTATCACCGCGCTCTTTGCCCTTGCAAGCGCAGGTACCGCTTCGCAGGTGGGCATCTGCGAAGCTTCGTCGAAAATTACCAAATCGAACAAATCAGACCGCGCCGGCAGATACTGCGAAACGGTTATGGGACTCATTAAAAGGCAGGGCGCGACAACGCGCAAAAGCTCAGGTATTTCAGAAAACAGAGTACGCAGATTAAGCCCGCGCATATTGCCCTTTATGCTGCGCTGGAAAGTCATAAGCTCCAACGCAAGCGGTCCTTCAGTTTCCTTTGCGGGCAAACGGGAAATTAAGTCAGAACGCAGTTTTTCGCGCGTGAGAGAAGAAAATTCTTCCAGTTGCTGCGAAAAACTTGCCGCCGTCGCGTCCTGCACGTTTGCGGAAAATGAAGAAAGCGCTTCGTCCGCGGGGATGTTGGTCTGTATAAAGTTGCGGTAAACGTTTTTCCTGAAAGACGACAGAATAAGTTTTCCGCTTATTCTTCCGCTCTCCATAGCGTCGGTGATAAACGTCAGTCCGCAATCGTTCAGTTTTTTTGCGGTAGCCTTGTACATACACCAGGCGGGCAACATATCTATATTGTCGATAAGAGACGAGCATTTGCCCGTGTAGAACTCGAACAGGTCCAGATCCTGACAGTCGTCTTTATCGGTCTTTGTAATTTTCAAAAAGTGGTCGCAACTCTTATTGAAAGTGACTGCGGCGGATATTAAACCGTTTATCAAAGGTTTAAGCTGTCCGCCCGCGGCGTTTACGCACACGCTGTTGAATGCGTCCGCATTGTAGTCCATAAACACTTTTGCGCACAGCTTGTGCAAATTGTAAAGGGGGCGTAAAAATTCTTCGCGTTTCCTGTCGTGAATGCCGCCGCCCATTCCCAGAAACTGCGAACTTAATGCGGTATTGGAAAGTATGCGCGAACGCGCCGCTTCGATTTCGTATGCGCGTTTAATCCACTCCACTTCGTCCTTTTCTTTCAACGATTTGGGCGAGCAGCGGTTTATGCGCTTCAACACGGCGAGAAGAATTTTCGATGAGCGGTAATTTTCGCCCCAGTTGTCAAGCTCGCTTTCAATATATGGCGCAAATTTCGAAATTTCGGGCAGGGTGCGGAAGTTGGTAAGCCAGTGCTTAGCTTCGCTGTCGTACCGCAGATTCGCGTTATAAAACTTATAAAACTCTTCTTCTTCGCACTCGAAAAATTCCGAAAGCTCGTCGCTCTTTAAAATGGAAGCAATTTCAATAAGGCTCTCTAATTTTTTATAGGTAAATGTGCTTACGCGCTGGTTAAAGGTGTCAAGGAACAGCCCCAGATAATTTTTAAGATGTTTGAGTTCCGCAAGCACGACTTCAGCCGAGCAGAGAACGGCGTTTTTGGTTGCCGCGTCGCACGAAGTCAGGTTCACCCCGGAGAATGGCGAACGGTGAACCCCGCCGCACTCCTGCGCGGCAGCCTGCGCGGTTATAAGCATACTTTCGCACTCTTCAAGGCGTTCCTTGGTAAGAGTGTCGTAAAAAGTGGTTTCGATATTTACAAGTTCAGGCGCGCTCTTGTTTTGCAGATAGTAAACTATCGCTTCGTAAACGGATACGCCCAGCCTGCGCTTTTTAAGCAACGCGTCAAGGGGCGCTTTCAAACTTTTGCGCACTTCCTTTATTCTTTCGCCCGCACCGCCGAACGTGCCGCCGTCTTCGCCTGCGGTTAACGACAGAGTATTTTCTATACTGCGGATAATTTCGCCCTTGTCCGCAGACTTGCCCGAATGAAGTTCAAGGCAGAACTCGCCTATGCCTATGTCGGAAAGGCGTTTTTTAACGACTTGCAAAGCCGCCTGCTTTTCCGCCACGAAAAGCACTCTGCGTCCGTTGTAAAGAGCGTTTGCTATTATGTTGGTTATAGTCTGGCTTTTGCCCGTTCCCGGGGGTCCGTGCAAAACGAAAGTAGTTCCCTTTGCTGACTCGGCTACGGCGGCGTACTGCGTACTGTCGCAGGGCAGCGGGGTTATTACTTCGCAGGGTTCGCTCTCGTCTTCGCTCACTGCGGAAAGTTTATTTTCCGAAAGTTTGTTTGTGTTTGACAGTAAACTTGCAATTATCGGATTTTTTCTGTACTCGCTTATATTGTTTTTAACGTCCGCCCACATTGCGTAGCGCACAAATGTGAACTGGGCAAGATATACGTCTTCATATACCAGCCAGCCCTTCATATTCGCCGTCTTTGCGCGGAACACCGCCAGAATTTCTTTGGGGCTCAGCCCCTTGCCTTCCACTCCGCGCACATCTATGCCGAATTCCTGTTTTAAAAATTCAAGCAGCGTGGTGTTTACTTCGTACCCGTCGCCAAGTTCTATCGAAATAGTCTGCGACTTTGTGCGGCGCACGTTTACGGGCAACAAAGCTATGGGTGCATACTTGTCTTCCTTTTCGTTTGCGCCGTGCCATTTCAAAAAGCCGAACGCGAGATAAAGGGTCTTTGCGCCCGTTTCTTCTTCCACGGAACGGGCTTTTCTTATAAGCTGTAAAGCGACTTCCGCCAGATGTTCCGCGCCCGAATAGGTACGCAATTTTCCCGCCTTCATTTCTACGGAAACAAGCTCGTCAAGGTTTCTCGTACCCGCTCCGCCGAAGAACGTTGCATCCTTTATCTGCGCATTATTGGCGTTCAGCGTAAAAGTTTCCCTTCCTTCCAGCTTTTCACAAAATGACGCAAGATTTGCCGAAAGAATGTGAAGGCAATCCTTCTGATAGCGGAAGTTTAAAAGGTTGTTTTTTAAAGACAAATCCAGAAGGCGGCGCTGCCAGCCCTTGTCCTTCGAAAAAGTTTTATCAAACTCGTATTTACCCGCGTCTATCACGGACGTGGGCTTTTCATTGTAAGAGTGCTGTCTGTCGTCAAGAAGTTCGTAGCCCGCGCCGGTCTTTACCTTTAACGGCAGGGGGAACACGCCGCCTATACGGCAACGCTTTACGTCAAGACAGATTTCAAAAGCGCCGCTCTTCAAAAACGATGCAACGTGCGCTTCGCTCGTGGTAAAACTTGCGTTTTTGTGCGAGAACAAATCGTCCGCGTCAAACACGGCAAGGTTGTTTACTCCGTCGGCAACGTACCGTTCGATAACGGTCATATCGTCCTGTATGGGGGATGAAAAACAGCTTTCGTACAGCCACACGCCCACGCCCACTTTGGATTTGCCCAAAACGATTACGGGGTTGAGTTTGGTACTTTCAAAACAGGAAGCGGCAAACAGGGCAAGCTCTAACGGAGTCGCCTTTTTACCCTGCAAAATTTTACTTATATCGCCCGCCGAACCCGACTGCGTCAGATCGCCGCCCGCAACCCTTTCGATATCCAGTCTGCGGATTGCCGAAAACACCGCGGCGGCGGCGTTTCTTACGCCGTTTTTATCGTTGCCCGCATAACCCGACCAATCCGAAGAATAGCCCCAGGTTCTTAACTGCAAGCCCGCTTCCGCCAGAATTTTCTGGCAGTCCGCAAGTTTGGGACGGACGAAAGACGCAAGCATTTCGGCATTGCCGGAAAGACCGTTCCAGTAATCTATGGGCAACGCTTCGACGTTGGCTTTAAGCGTGCAGATAATCTCGTTCTCGCAGGCGACTTTCACCTGCACGGTACAGGTCGTAACTTCTTCCAGATCGGAAAGATATTTGGGGTTTAACAGGTTGTCCGCCGAAATTTCCATACTGCTTTCGTGCGGTATTTCGTCCACGGCAATTTCGGACGGAATTATGAGATTGTTTGAACCCGTTATAGAAACGGTTAAACCGCGCAGATTTTCCTGTGCGCGGTTAAATATTCTGAACGACGTAAAAAGCGGCATACGGCAAAAATACGTTGAGTAACTTACCGTGTTTAAAAGTTCGCCTTCCAGCTCTATTGTGTCGTTCTGCTTTTTTCTGGTTTTGGTTTTCGAATTTGTAGCCATAAGTAATTTATCCCGTTTAAATTTTTTTATAATACACGTTTTTAATAACCAATAAGTTATTGACTTAAACTTTATTTTATAAGCGCAAGGTTTTTAAGGGCGCGGGTATAAGCAATATATTTTTCGTTGTCGGTCATATCGCAGTCCGCCACCGCCACCGCGGTAAATTCAAGCCCTTTACTCTCGTACACAGTCATATAGTTGATTTTTGTTTTTGAAATTTTACCTGTCTCGCGCAGTACGTTATAGCTCTTGCGCCTGTATTTTTCAAAACTGTTTTCACTCACTATCACCGCGCAAAGCCCGTTTGTTTCCGAAAGATATCCGCCCGTCTTTTTAGCGTCTATTTTTTCAACCCCGTCGCCGTCAAAGCCTATCGCCTGCATATCGACGCCCAATTTATTTGCGACAAACTCAACAATCTGGTTGGTGTTGCGGTAGTTTAAATTAAGGTTGTAGACCGTGCTGTTAAGATTTGCCCAGTCCTGCACGCCGCGGAAAGCCGTTATATTCTGTTTCAAATCGCCGAAAACGTTGAACGCCGCCCTTTCGTTCACCTTTTTCAGAACGCCGTACTCCGCAAGCGAAATATCCTGCGCTTCGTCCACGAACAGAAAAGCGTATTTCGGCGACAGGTCAAAGCCGAGTTCCGTCATCAGAAAGCACAGCGCGAACGGGTCGGTTTTGCAGAGTTTTTTTGTGGACACGCCGAATTTCGTCTTTGCTTTTTTTACCGTTTCGCGGTAGAAATAACGCAAAAGCTGATATGTCGTTTCGCATTTGCCTATTGCGACCAAATCGCTCTCACCGCGTATAACGTCGGCAAAGTCGTGCAACGGCGCAAAGTCGGAGAGTATGCTCTCTATCTTTTTCTGCGTCTTTTCCGCTTCGTCTTTCAACTGTAAGCGCTTATCTATCCTGTCGGCGTAAGTCAGCGTTTCCACCCCGCCGACGTTTATCTTGTACCGCCGCAAATCAAAAATTTCTTTATCGACTGTTTTTATAAGTTCGTTTAAGTCTTCTATTGCGGCAAGACAGATTTTTTCGGAGTATCGCCTTAAATATTTTATCGATTTATAAAACGACAATAGCTGTCTGTAAAAATAGGCGTAATCTTCCATTCTGCCGTCTTTGAAAAGACCGAAAAATTCCTTTACGTCAAGCACGCAGTTGAACATATACCTGAACTGCTTTGTATAGTAAAGTCCGCCGTCCTTTTTTTCCTTTATCTCGCCAAGCACGCAACGCCTTACCCTTAACTGCGTGTTTTTAATAATTTCGTACAGCTCCGCCTGCCGCGCGCATGCCGCCGAAACCTGTGCGGCGACTTCAACGCAACCTTCCGCGGTGAACATACCGTGAACGCCGTCAAAAATTTTGGCAAGTTTTTTACGCGCGTCTGTCACGAATTTGTCCGAGTAAACATAACCCAGAAATTCGTCGGAAACCGGCTGTGAGTAATCAAGTTTAGGCGAAATATCGACGCCCGCATTTTTTAAAAGTTTTAAAAAATAACTGTCCAACGTTGAAGTTTTAACTTTTTCAAGTTCTAAAATTGCAGAAAGCTCGTCTATAAACGCATTGAACGAGTCGGACGGAGTAATGACGAGAACGTCGGAAGGGCGCAGTTTTTCGTTGTTGTATAAAATATATGAAAGGCGGTGCAGCAAAATCATTGTTTTGCCGCTGCCCGCAACGCCCTGAACGACAAACTCTGCCCGCTCGGGCAAAGTTATAATTTCAAACTGCTTTTCCTGAATGGTTTCGATTATGTCGGTAATTTCGCTCTTTTCTTTGCGGCTTTTTAAAATATCCTTTAAAAAGGGGTCAAAAATTATGCTCTCGTCCCTGCCGCCTATCTCTTCGGGCGTAAGGTAATCTTTTAAAGAAAGATACTCGTTTTTAATGTCCAGAATTTTTCCGTTCTGCGTGCGTAAAGCCCTGCGCAAAATCAGTTTGTAATCATACTCGTTAATAGAAAAAGAAGTAAGGCTCTTTTGATAATACTTTCTCGCAAGGGGCGCGCGCCAGTCCACTATTTCAAGCCCTTCGTCGCCGCGCTTGCCTATATAATAACTGTTGTAACCGTCCTTTCCGTCTTCCAGATCCATACGCGCAAAATACGGCTCGTCAAAAAATGGCTTAAAGGACTGCAATTTCGTTTTAAGCGAATTTATCTGCGCGTTCAGTTCCAGAACCCGCCTGTACTTTTCGGCATTATGCTCGGGGTCGGAATTGAGAGAATACCGCTCCGACTTTGCCGACTGAATTTTTGCAAGAAGTTTTTTAAGGTACAAAACTTTAAGCATAACCATAACCGCGGCAATACGCTCGTCTTCGTACGCACGCTGTTTGTCGCTATCAAGCAAGTCCAAAAAATACTCTTTGTCGGGTATTTTATGCGGCTCTATTGAATTTTTAAGTTTTTCGAATTCGGTCATAAAAATTCCTGCTGAATATTAAGTATAACACAAAGATTAACAAAAAGCAACAGCAGGGTTTACAAAAAAAGCTCCCTTTCACGGGAGCTTAAATTATAATTTATTTTTCGTCTTTTTCCGCGGATTTTTTATCCTTCTTATTATCTTCCGCGTCCGTTACCGCCGCCTGCGCGACAACTTCCGTTTCAAACGGCTGCGCATCCGCCGCAACCGTCTGTTGCGCTTTCAGCTTCCTGCTTTTGGTCAGCTTTGCCGCGCCGACCGCGTAAGCGATTATAAAAGACAATACCAGTCCCGCGACAAGACTTACCGCAAACGACCAGATTATGCTTTTACCGCCGACAATGCTTATTATATTAGTGGAGGTGAAACTTACCGCTTCCGATTTTTTATAAATTGTAGAAGTTACTTTTTGCAACTCGTCTGTAAAACGTCCGACGGAAGCTATTCCTGCGTTTAAATCTTTTTCGTAAGCCGCTTTCGCATTGCTGTAATCGGTATAATCCTGCGAAGACGAGTCTGTTCCGTTCTCAAACTTTGCGTTGGCGAGATAATTTTTCAAATATTCAACCTTTCTTGTAAACTCGTTTACCAAATCCGACTGTGTCTGTATAGCCGTAAGACTGGAAGGCTGGTCGGAAGCCGTGCCCGAAAGCATTTTGTTAAGGGTTGTCTGTGCGTCCTGCAAATCTTTTTCAGCCTGTTTAAGCCGGGACTCAAAATCTGAAATACAACTCTCATTTTTAAGATATCCGCCGATATTTGCGCGCGTAATAAGGTTGTCAAGTTCGCTATTGGTCTCTATATAAGTGCTTAAATTGCGCATATACGACTGCAACGTCTTTTCACCGTCAACCACGAAATTGTTGCCGTAACTTTCAATCAGATCTTCGTAATGCTCCAACAAATCGTCAAGCTGCTGTTTTAATACGGTTACCGTAGAAACGTAGTCGGAAGCATTTTCCGCAATAGTTGTATAACTGTAATCTATTTTCATTTGCGAGAGATAGTATCCGGGCGTATAAGCCAGCGCCTGCATAAACATACGCGCCACGTCAAAACTTTTGAAACATCTCGCTTTTGCAGAAATCGTATACATCGACTCGAAAGATGAGTTACCCGTACCGGTCTTCGTTTCCGAAATTTCGCGTGAAATTAAAATATCACCCTTCTTCGCCATAGCGTCCACGTCAACGCCGGAAAAGTCTTCGCTTGACTCTTTAACTTTCTTTAAAGTAGAAAGCGAAACCATATCCGAATAACGGAAAACAGTGCCGTCGGGATACTGGTAATTCACAGAATACTCGTCGCTACCGGGCAAAGTCAATACAAATGAAACATTGTAAGTTTTGTCTTTAACGTTGGATCCGAAATAAATCCCTGCTGTTCCCGCAACGGTGACGGCAATTAAAACTATAAGCAAAATCCACTTTTGTGAAAATATGACGCTGAAAATATCCTTTAAAGAAATCGTACTTTCTTCCCTTTGATTTTCTTCCATAGTTACTTCCTTAAAAAAAATTATATCGACATAATTTTACACAAAATTACAAATTAAGTCAATCGGTATTATAAAATTTTCAAACTCTTTTTAATATTATCACCCTTTATAAGACAATTTATTTATACACAGCGCGTAATTTACCCTTTTTTACATTTTTTTTTGTTAAAAGACAAATTATTTAACATACTGCGGTATACAATTGAGCTATGCCCCTGAAAATCAATTTGAAAAGCGTAATTATGTATGCCGTCTATACGGCGGCTATGGTTTTAATGAACAAGGCGATAGACGGCGTTCCGCTGTCGGTCGGTCTTTGTTTCGCCATGCTGTTATGCGGAACCAACATTATAGCCACCCCCGCTTTATACGTCGCCGCGTCCGCGGTTCACCTAAATTGGATTATGACCCTTTTAAGTTTGTTTGAAGGCGGATTTTTGTGCGCGGTGACTTTTTTGTACCGCCGCACCCACAGAAAAATAAAGTTCGAAGGGATAGCTTACATTACGATAGCGCTCTCCCTTTACATACCTTTCGCGCCATGGAAAGGCGTGAGCGCGCTGGAAATTATAGAAAACGAATACGCCCTTAAAGGCATTGCCGCCGCAGCGACGATAGTATTTTCGTTCTTCTGTTTTAAAACGGTATACGCAGTAATGTACCGCGTTTACAGATGCCGCCTGCGCGAAGACGAACTTGTATGTTGCGCGGTAGTCTACGCGGCGATAGGCACTGGGCTTTACAACCTTACGGGCGGCTTTGTTTATACGGCGTTCGCCGCGGGACTTATAGTTTTCTGCGTAAGGTTGGCGCGGTCGCCCGCGGCGCTTATAGCGGCGCTCGTTGCCGCGTTGCCGCCCGCGGTGGTCAGTCTCAATCCTATGCCGCTTACCGTCTATTTATCGGGCGCAGTGCTTGCCCTGCTGTTTTCTAACGCGGGAAGAATATTTCCCAGTATTATAACCTTAGCCGCCGCAACCGTATATCTGTATTTTACGGGCGGCTTTGACTGCTCTGCCGGACTTATCGTTTTCAGGTCGGTATTACTTATTATATTTATGACCTTGCCCGCAATACCGCCCGCTTCGTTTTTCACAAAACTGAAAAATTTGCTTCTCGTAAAGGAAGTTCTTCCGGACACCGCCGTGGAGAGAAACCGGCGGCGGACAGGCGAAAAGCTGTACCGCATTTCCGAAGTGTTCCGCGAGATAGAGTGCGCTTTCAACGCACTGGACGAAGACGTGAACGAAGGCGGCGCGCGGGCGAGAATGCTTTCAGACCTGCGGGACAAATGCTGTAAAAATTGCAGCCGCGCAAAAAAATGCGCTGGTACAAACGTATATACGGGTTTCAGAAAACTGATTGATACGGGGTGCGTAAAAGGGAAAGTAAACCTTATAGATTTGCCCAGCGAAGTTACATTGAACTGTGCAAAACCCGCGGACCTGCTTGCGCTTTTAAACTCTGTAATAGCCGAATACCGCAGATATATGACAGAAGCCGAAAACGCCAAAAGCGGCAGAATTCTGCTCGCGGACCAGGCGCGGGGCATTGCGGAAGTTATGAAGGCGTGCGCCGTAGAGCTTAGTAAAAGTTACAGCGAGTATTCCGCGCTGGAAGAGCAGATTAAAGTAAAACTTTCTTCAAGCGGCGTATCCTGCCCCGAGCTTTACATCGGCGGGGACGACATGGAGATATGCGCCGTAATATGCGGCAAAATCAACCTGAAAACCGTGACCGACATAATTTCCGACTGTACGAACAGGAAATACGTTTTAAAGGACAGACTGAACTACGACGGCGAAAAAAGTTGTCTTATCTTCTGTGCGCCGCCCGCGCTTGACGCCGCTTTCGGCGTGGCGTTTGCAGTCAAAAACGGCGAAAAAGTTTCGGGCGACACCCATTCCGTCATAAGAATAAACGAACACAGTTTTCTTATGGCGCTGTCTGACGGTATGGGCAGCGGCGAATACGCCAAAAAAGTTTCCGCCACCGCCATTTCGCTTATAGAAGCATTTTACCGCGCGGAAATGCCGGAAGGCACAGTTTTAAAAACGATTAACAAACTGCTTTCATTTAACCGCGACGAAAGGTTTACCTGTATAGACATCGCCGCCGTCAACCTGAACACGGGCGTTGCGGACTTTGTTAAAATAGGCTCGCCCGCGGGGGTAATTGTGCGCGAAGGCGAAATCAAAGTGCTTGAAAGCCAGAGCCTGCCACTGGGCATACTCGACAACCTGCGCCCCAACGTTTGCAGCGAACAACTTAAAAGCGGCGACATTGTGGTATTTATGTCCGACGGAATAACTTCCGCCTTCCCTTCATATTCCGATTTGTACGAATTTTTGCAGGGACTGAACGCGCTTAACCCGCAAAACCTTGCCGACAAAATTCTTGCGGGCGCGCTTGCAAGGAGCGGACAGGTCGTCTCCGACGATATGACCGTTTTATGCACCAGACTTTTTGCAAAATAATTTCCCCATAAAAACAGCGCTTTCGCAATTACCGTAATTACCACGAGAATAAAAAATAAATCGCATGCGAACGAGAATCAGGCGCGGCATAAAGCCACGCCTTTTACATTTGATAAAATTTACTTGAAGAGAAAGTAAATTGCGTCACGACAAGTGAAATTTTCAGTGTGTTTCCATTTCGCCGATTATACCACAAAACTATTTAATATGAACTGTTTGCAAACATAAAAAAACGTGATATAATTACTATACAAATCATATTGGCATTTGGAAAAATCCTTGGACGAAATAACGCGGAGAAGTTATGGCAAGTTGTGAAGTAGGAGTTAAAAAACCTTTTAAAATTTATCAGGTAATTATAACTGTTGCTTTTGCAATATTAGCCGTACTGTCGATAATTCTTTGGATTTGGTGTTATAGTGATTATAATAATAACAAGCTGCTAAGAAATGGGATTGAAGTCGAGGCTGAGATTGTAAATGTTAGGGAAATAGATGTTTCGCCAGGTGATTCACACACGACAAAAAGAGCCTGGGAATGCATTTATTCATACATTGCACCTGACGGTACAGAATATTCCGGAATAGTTGGTCAGTTTTCGCAAAAGAAAGATGCGCTTAATCATATAGGTGACAAAGTTACCATAATAATAGATCCTACGGACGGATATAGTACTTATGGCACGTTGGAATCTTTGGATTATCGTTTAAAAAACAGTCAAACTCATTTATTACTTGCTTGCGTATTTACCGGTTTGCTTTGTGTATCATCTTATTTATTCTTTTATCGAGTGGTATATAGGGATAAATTAGATAAAAACATACTAAAAAAAATGCGTTGTAGTTATGTTGAGAATATTGCAGTTGAAGGTGAAATCGTAAAAATACTTGGATTATTATGGTTTTACGTGAAAGTAAAATATACTGATAATAAAGGAACGCATGCAAAATGGGCACGTTCTTGGTTTACAAGAAAAGAAGCTGAATTTTTAAAGCAAAAGAAATTTGTAAGGATTATACCTTACAAAAATACATATGGCATTTTGGAAGAAATGCCGTAAGCAAAATTTAAGATAATGAAAAGCTCTCGGACTGTCTGTCCGAGAGCTTTTAACTATCATTTAAAATCCCTATTTTTTAAAAACCGACTTCCCGCTTCTTATGAAAAATACTATTTTATTATCGTTTGTATTTATCTATGTTTCTTTTAAGTATTGCCGTGTGAAGCCTGTCAGGCATACTTTCCAGTCTGAACTGCCAATTACCCGACGGCGTTGACGGTACGTTCATTCTCGCGTCCGTACCGAGCGTAAGAATATCCTGCACGGGGATTATAGCTATTTTCGCCTTAGATGCCAGCGCACAGGCGTCAAGCGCAAGAACCGCGTCTTCACGCGAAACCATAGGGAACACCGCACCCACGTCCGAAAGCGCGGAACGGAGCTTGGTTTTGAACTGTCTGAACTCTTCTTCCGTCATTTCGCTGATAAAGCCGAGAGTTGTGTCGTTGTCGTGCGTACCGGTATAAACCACCGAATTTTCTTCGATATTTTTTGGCAGATAGGGGTTTTCTTCGTTTCCGTCGAAAGCGAACTGCAAAATTTTCATTCCGGGAAAGCCGGTGCGCGCGCGCAGTTTATGCACGCCTGCGTCAAGTATTCCCAAATCTTCGGCTATAATTTCAAGATCGCCCAAACGCCTTCTTATTTCGTTAAAAAGGCGCATACCGGGACCCGGAAGCCAGACGCCTTCTTCCGCCGTCTGCGAGTCTGCGGGGATTGCGTAATATCTTTCAAGCCCGCGGAAATGGTCTATCCTTATTATGTCGTAAAGCTCCGCCGCCTTTTGCATACGTTCAATCCACCAGTCATAGTTAGCTGCGGAAAGCGCGTCCCAGTCATACAGCGGATTGCCCCACAGCTGACCTTTTTCCGAAAAATAATCGGGCGGCACGCCAGCGACGGCGACGGGTTTCAAATCTTCGTCCAGACGGAAAAATTCGGGATGTCCCCAGACGTCGCAAGAATCGTACGCGACGTACAAAGGCAAGTCGCCTATTATTTTAATGCCCAACGAATTGACGTAAGATTTAAACTTTTTCCACTGTTTTAAAAATACGAACTGTACAAACTGCCAGAACAGGTAATCGCTCTTATAGACCGACTGCTTAAATTCGTACATAGCCAGATTTTCCTTACGCTTGTACGCTTCAGGAAAGCAATCGAACGTTTCTCCGAACCTTTCTTTAAGGGACATAAACAGCGCGTAATCTTCATACTCGCCCCTTGCCACAAATGCGGCAAACTCTGCATCCCTTAAATTGAAACGGGCGTAAGCAAGGCGCAGAATTTTGTACCTGCTTTCATACAGCGCGGCATAATTTATTTTGCCTGCGGGGGCTTCCGCAGACTGCAATTCTTCCGCGTCTATCAGTCCTTCGTCTTTCAGACTTTCCAGATCTATAAAATACGGATTGCCAGAATTGCAACACACCGACTGGTAAGGACTGTCGCCGTAACCCGTTTGCGGGACGGGAAGAACCTGCCAGTACTTTACGTGCGATTTTTTTAAAATATCGGCAAACTCGTACGCTTCTTTGCCCAAAGAACCTATTCCGTACTTATTGGGAAGGGACGATATATGGCAGAGAACGCCCGCGCCCCTTGTGTAATTATCTGACATTTAACACCAAAATTTATCTGACTAAAAGTTTTTCAATTCTATGTACTGCCTGCTCGGTAGTTTCTTCGCTGCCGAACGCGGTAAGGCGGAAGTAACCTTCACCGTTTTTACCGAAGCCCGCGCCGGGCGTACCGACAACCTGCGCGTTGTTTAAAAGAAAGTCGAAAAATTCCCAGCTCTTTAAACCGTTCGGACACTTTAACCATATATACGGCGAATTTGTGCCGCCCGTGTACCAGATATTGAGTTTATCCATACAGTCGGCAATTATCTTTGCATTGCGCTTGTAATAAGCTATGTTTTGCAGAATTTCTTTTTGCCCCTGCGCGGTAAACACCGCCGCGGCGCCCTTCTGCACGATATACGGCACGCCGTTGAACTTTGTCGCCTGCCGCCTGAACCAATGCCTGTTTGCAGAAAAACCGTCCTTTTCAAGCCCGTGCGGAATTACGGTGTAGCCGCAACGCGTTCCCGTAAAGCCCGCCGTCTTTGAAAACGAGCAAAACTCTATCGCGCAGGATTTCGCCCCTTCTACCTGATAAATGGAGCGGGCAAGATTATCATCCGAAATAAAACATTCGTAAGCCGCGTCGTACAAAATTACAGCGCCGCGCCTGTTGGCGTAATCAACCCATTGTTTAAGCTGCGCTTTGGTATACGCCGCGCCCGTGGGGTTGTTGGGAGAACAAAGATAAATTATATCCGCGTCCGTATTTTCATCGGGCATAGGCAAAAAACCGTTTTCCGCCGTAGCGTCCATATAAGCGACTTTTCTGCCGGCCATAAGGTTTGTATCCACGTATACGGGATAAACTGGGTCGGGAACCAGAACTTTGTTGTCCTTTGAAAAAATATCAAGTATATTGCCAAGGTCGGACTTCGCGCCGTCGGATACGAAAATTTCCGAAAGCTGCAAATTTACGCCGTTGGATAAATAGTAATCCGCAATACTCTGACGCAAAAATTCGTAACCCTCGTAAGGACCGTAACCCTTAAAAGTTTCAGCCTTGGACATATCGTCAACCGCGCAATGAAGCGCCTTTATCACTTCGGGCGCAAGCGGAAGGGTCACGTCTCCGATACCAAGTTTCAAAACCTTTTTATCTGGGTTGGCTTTCGCGTATGCCGCTACTCTTTCAGCTACTTCGGCAAAAAGATAGTTTTCGGCTATATCGTTAAAATTTTTGTTGAAATTCATTTTACCACTGCTCCTTCTGGACAGCCTTAATTTATTGTCAAACCGACGTTTACGCCGTTATTTTTTGTTGGCGTATTTTACCGCGTGCTTTATAAATTCGCGGAAAATGGGGTGCGCGCACTGCGGGCGCGACTTGAATTCGGGGTGGAACTGCACGCCGATATAAAAATCGTTTGCGGGAATTTCCACCGCTTCGACCAGACTTCCGTCGGGCGAAGTACCTGCAATTACCATACCCGCTTTTTCAATTTGCTCTTTATAGTCGTTGTTGAATTCGTATCTGTGACGGTGGCGTTCGGAAACTTCTTCCGCGCCGTAAGCCGTCTTCATAATTTTTCCTATCACTTTGCAAGGGTACGCGCCGAGACGCATTGTGCCGCCCATTTTTACGCCGTGCTGGTCCGGCATAAGGTCTATCACGCAGTTTTTCGATTCCGGATTAAATTCCGACGAATGCGCGTCCTTTAAGCCGAGTACGTTTCTGGCATACTCTATTACCGCAGTCTGCATACCGAGACAAATCCCCAGATAGGGAACGTTATTTTCGCGCGCATATTTCGCGCACAGAATTTTACCTTCCACTCCGCGTGTACCGAAACCGCCGGGAACGAGTATTCCGTCAACGTCGCCGAAAATCTTTTTAACGTTGCCCTTTTCGATCTCCTCGGTATCCACCCATTTGATTTCCACTTTTGCCGAATTTTCGTATCCCGCGTGCGCCAGCGCTTCGGCAACCGACAAATACGCGTCGTGAAGCTGAACGTACTTTCCGCAAAGCGCAATTTTTACGACCTTGTCGCGCGCCTTTATGCGCCCGAGCATTTTGTTCCACTCGGTCAAATCTATTACTCTTGGGTCGAGTTTAAGACGCTTGCACACAATTTCGGAAAATCTGCTTTCTTCAAGCATAATGGGACATTCGTACAATACGGGCAAAGTCATATTTTCAATGCAACACTCGGGTTCGACGTTGCAGAACATAGCAATCTTCGCCTTGATTTCTTCGGGCATGGGCGAGTCTACGCGCGGTATGATTATATCGGGATTTATTCCCATACCCTGCAATTCTTTGACCGAATGCTGGGTGGGCTTTGACTTAAATTCTTCGGAACCCGAAATATACGGAACAAGGGTCACGTGGATAAAGCAGCAGTTATCCCTGCCGACTTCCCTTGCAACCTGCCTTATAGCTTCTATAAAAGGCTGGCTTTCTATGTCGCCGATTGTGCCGCCTATTTCTGTAATAACGACTTCCGCGCCCGTAGTTTTTCCCACGTTGTAGATAAACGACTTAATCTCGTTTGTTACGTGCGGAATTACCTGCACGGTCTGACCGAGATATTCGCCGTTGCGCTCTTTATTTAAAACGTTCCAATAAACCTTGCCCGTGGTAAGGTTGGAATATCTGTTCAGATTTTCGTCTATAAAACGCTCGTAATGACCCAAATCAAGGTCGGTTTCGGCGCCGTCGTCCGTGACGAACACTTCGCCGTGCTGGTAAGGACTCATAGTGCCGGGGTCGATATTGATATAGGGGTCAAGTTTTTGCGAAGCTACCTTGTATCCCCTGCACTTTAAAAGCCTGCCCAGCGACGCGGCGGTAATGCCTTTACCTAAACCCGAAACAACGCCGCCTGTTACGAAAATGTACTTTGTCATAAAACGTTTTCCTTTGAATTATAATCCTATTTATTATAACACATACGGCGGATAAAAGCAAGATTTACCGCCGTATAGTTTCATTTTCCTTAAATTTCTATTTCGCCCGTAAATACCAGTTCGGCAGGTCCGGTCATCGTTACGGTCTCGTCCGTGTAAACCACCGAAAGTTCGCCGCCCCTTAAAGTTACAATGACTTCTTTGCCCTTATCGCAAAATCCGTTTATACAGCTTGCGACAACCGAAGCGCACGCGCCTGTGCCGCAGGCAAGCGTTTCGCCGCTGCCGCGCTCCCATACGCGCATTTTAATGCGGTTTTTACCCGTTACTTTTACGAATTCGGTATTTATCCTGTCGGGAAACGCGGGGTGGTTTTCAAACCCGGGACCTATACTTTCAAGGTCAACTTCGTCCGGGTCGGAAAAGACCACGCAGTGCGGGTTGCCCATTGAAACCAGCGTAACCCTGTATTCTCTGCCGTCCACGGTCAAAGGCGCGTCCGCAACCTTTTCGCCCCTGAACAGCGACGGAATTTTTTCGCCGTCAAGAACCGCCGCGCCCATATCGACCTTTGCAGAGTTCACTTTTCCGTCCTGCCCGAAACCTAATTGCAAAGCCTTTATTCCCGAAAGTGTTTCAACCGTGCAGACCCCGCCCTTTACGTAACCGAGATCGCGCACAAGTTTACCCACGCACCGCACGGCGTTGCCGCACATTTTCCCTTCAGAGCCGTCGGCATTGAACATACGCATTTTACAGTCGGCAATTTCAGAAGGACAAATTAAAATTATTCCGTCGCCGCCTATTCCGAAATGCCTGTCTGAAAGTTTTACGGCAAGCTGAACGGGATTTTCAATTTCCCGCTTCATACAGTCGAAATATATATAATCGTTGCCTGCTCCGTGCATCTTGTAAAATTTCATAATTTTATTATATAACATATCCCCCTGTTTTGCAACTAAAAATAAATTTCAGAACGCGTTTTAAAAAGATTACAGCCCACGATAAAAGCGGCACGGAATTTACACCGTACCGCTTTAAAGTTTAATATAAAGGATTATTAATACATTTTTATGTAAGCGTCGCGTTCCGCCCCGACGGAGACGTACCTTATTTTACAGCCGCAGAGAATTTCAAGAAGCATAATATAATCAAGCGCTTCTTTGGGCAAATCTTCCTTCTTACGGCATTTCGAAATGTCGCAGTGCCAACCCTTTACTTTTTCAAAAACGGGCTTGCAATCATCTAAAACGTCCGTGAAAGGGAAGTTGTCAATCGTTTTGCCGTCAAGCAGGTAGTGCGTGCAAATTTCAATCTCTTCATAGCCGTCAAGAACGTCCAGCTTTGTCAAAGCAATTTCGTCCGCGCCCTGGCAACGTATGCCGTAACGCGAAGCAACAACGTCAAAGGGTCCCACCCTTCTGGGTCTGCCGGTAGCCGCGCCGTATTCACCGCCCGCTTCGCGCAGTTTTTCGGCTTTTTCACCGAAATATTCGCACGTAAACGGTCCTGCGCCCACGCAGCTCGAATACGCTTTCATTATGCCTATGGAGTTTGTAAGTTTCAAATTGGGAACGCCCGCTCCTATGGGCGCGTACGCCGCTATCGTCGACGAAGAAGACGTATAGGGAACTATGCCGTAATCAATGTCGCGCAGGGCGCCGAGCTGGGCTTCGAACATAATGTTTTTGCCGCAAGCGTTTGCTTCGTTTAAAAATTCGCCCGTATCGCAAACGTACTCCGCAAGGGGTTTGCCGTATTTTTCGAAATATTCGATTACTTCTTCGGTTTTAACCGGTTCGAAGCCGTATGCTTTTATGGTCATATTTTTCCAAGCGACTATGTCCGGTATACGCTTGTACAACAGATCCGTATTCAGAAGTTCGCCCATACGGAAAGCCTTTTTCATATACTTGTCCGCATAAACGGGGGCAATGCCGCGGCGGGTTGAGCCGTAGGGTTTGCCGGTTGCTTTCGTGAGCCTGTCTTCTTCCATTATGTCCTGCAAAACGTTGTAAGGCATGGTGATAATGGCTTTGTCGCTTATCTTCAGGTTTTCGGGCGAAATTTTAATGCCGCCCTTTCTGAGACTTTCTATTTCGCCGCAAAGGTGCTTTAAGTCTATAACCATACCGCACCCCATAACGTTTACGACGTTTTCGCGCAGTATTCCCGAAGGAAGCAAATTTAAAATAAACTTACCCCTTTCGTTGATTACGGTGTGACCAGCGTTGTTTCCGCCCTGATAGCGGCAGACCACGTCAAAGTCGCGTGAAAGCAAATCTACCATTCTGCCCTTGCCTTCGTCGCCCCAGTTAATTCCACAAATACTCGTTAGCATTTCATTCGTCCTTATTAATGTGTTTTACGTTATATATTATAAACCAAAACCACGGTATAGTCAATCTAATTTCAACCGCTTTCGGCTTTTCCAACTATCTCGGAAAGATAGTCGCCAAGCTCCTTTTCGCTGTCGGTTTCGCACTCGAAAGTCAGCTTGTCGCCAGCGCAAAGCAACGTTTCGCCGTCGGGAACGGACGCTTCGCCAGCCGCGGTTACCCGCTCCGTCACAAGCCCGTTGGCAGGCCAGATAATCTGGCGCACTTTCCTGCCTTCCGCCCTGCTGTGGGGCATAACAGTGATGTTTACGCGCACCTTTTTAAAGCTGTCGTAAATTTTTTCATCCTTGATAAACTGGGCAAGATTCTTTTCGTAAATGCCTTCGGTCCTGAACAGCATACCCACAAGATAACCTATCACAACGCCAATTATCGCGGGGATTAAATTGGTAAACTGACCCGTAAGCTCGAAAACCATTACTATGCCCGTAACGGGAGCTTTTACTATACAGGTAAAAAACGCCGCCATACAGATTATAACAAGATAGTCCGAATACGCCCCGTCCATTCCGCCGCGTTGGAATCCGAGCGAAAGAATCGCGCCTATCCCCGCGCCGATAGCGAGCATGGGAATAAACACGCCGCACGGCACCCCGCAACCCATTGTAAGCACCGCCGTAATAAAGCGGATTATTACAATAATCACAAGACTTGCCGCAATGCCCAGCCCGAACACGCGCGAGATATCTATCGCTCCGTCGCCGCCCGTTGCAAGAGCGTCTATAAAAGCGTGTCCGCCGCCGAGAGAATACACAGTGATTAGCCCGAACGCGCCCGCTAAGCAGAAAGGTATTATATACTTGCCGGCGCCCTTGAAAAAGGTGATACGCTTAAAAACTTTTTTGCAGGCAAAAACAAGGTAGTAAAATCCCACGCCCGCAAGCGAAGTAATGAACGCGGCGAGCGCCGTCCAAAGGCAGAAAAGCCCGCCCTGCGCGTCAAATGCGAAAGTGAACCGAAATTCGTGAAAGGAAAAGCCCACTCCCAAATCCCAGGACGTACACGAATCAAGCCCCGAGCGTATCGCGTTGCGTGTAAAAAGAGAAGTTATAACGCTTACAGCCGCGCATATGAACACCTGCGGCGAAAATGAGCGGAACGCTTCTTCCAGAGCAAAAACCAAACCTGTGACGGGCGCGTTGAACGCAACCGCAAGACCCGCGCTTGAACCTGCCGCTATCTGCAACCTGCGCACCATAAAGTTGCGCCTGCAAAGCTGCGATGCCGCGCTGCCTGCGCAACCGCCCATTTCCAGCGAAGGTCCTTCCGCGCCCGCAGGATAGCCAAGAAATACGCACATCAGGGAAGCCGCGAACATACTGCACATAGTAACGTACCATTTGAACCGCACCACGCCGCGCGCCGCGCCTTCTATCTGCGGAATGCCGCTGCCGCGTATCATAGGAACGAATTTTACAAGCGTGCCTATCAGTACCGCACCCGCCGCAAGAGCCAAAAACAACAGCGGAATGAATGCGGGATTTTTAATGAACAAATCGTAAAATTTTTGCGAAGTATATTCGCCGAAGTTCATTAAAATATTATAAAACGTAATAACAACGCCCGCAAAAAGTCCCGTGAGTATGCTGATAAGCAACAGGTTTATTCCGTTGTCGGCAAAAAGCCGCAGATTTTTTTTGAATCTTTCTTTTACCGTCATTTTTACACCGAGTGAATTATTTACCGTGCAATTATATCATTTAAAAATGTGTTTGTAAAACCCTTTCGTCGTTTTATTAAAATAAAAAAGCCTGCAAATTTTTGCAGGCTTATGTTCAGTTTACACCGTAAAGTATGTCGAAATACGTCGGATAAGGCCAGTAGTCGGAAGACGTCAGTTTTTCCATTTCGTCAACGGCGTTGCGTATCTCGCGCATATCGGGGATAATCACGTGCGCCATAGACTGCGACGCGTTGCGCACGTCGTTCTTATCTATTTTGTTCAAATCGCATTCCAGTTTACCGACGGCGGCGCAAGTCCTGTCGTTCAAACCGGAAAGTTTTGTTATAAGCTCCTTTTCCGCGCCGCAGGGCAACCCGTCCATAACCGCCTGTTTGGAAGCAAGGTTCTGGCACAGCGTTGCAATAAAATCCGATACTGCGGGAATAACGTCGCGCTTTGCCATTTCTATCATGGTCAGAGCTTCGATATTTATAATCTTAGTGTAATTTTCAAGCCTTATATCCGCGCGGGCAACCGCTTCCGCCCTGCTGTAAACGCCCTGTTTAACAAATACTTCAACGTTTTTATCTTCGTACAATACGGGAATCGCGTCGGCTGTAGTTTTGTTGTTCAGAAGTCCGCGTTTAGCCGCCTCTCCTTCCCAGCCGGGACCGTAACCGTCTTCGTTGAAAATTATGCGGTAGTGTTCTTTAAGCTCGCGCGCGATAATCGCGTTTGCCGCCTTTTCAATGTCTTTCTTGCCTTCAAGCTCGTCGGCAAAGGACATAAACGCGTCCGCTATTATGGTGTTGAGACCTATGTTGGCGTCGGCTACGTTCGCCTGCGAGCCGAGCATTCTGAACTCGAACTTGTTGCCCGTAAAAGCAAACGGAGACGTGCGGTTTCTGTCCGTCGCGTCCTTGGGGAATATTGGCGATTCGGGTATACCTATCGAACCCTGCGGCGACGACTGCGCAACATAGTTTTTACCCTTGACTATACAGTCGACAAGCGCGCCTATCTGGTCGCCGAGATAAATTGAAATTATAGCGGGCGGTGCTTCGTTTGCACCCAGTCTGTGGTCGTTCCCCGCGGAAGCCACCGAAGCGCGCAAAATGCCCTGATAGTCGTCAACCGATTTTACGACAGCCGCAAGCACGAGTTTGAAAAGGGTGTTCGTTTCGGGCGAGTCGCCGGGATTTAACAGATTTAACCCCGTGTCGGTGGACATAGACCAGTTGTTATGTTTTCCGCTGCCGTTTATTCCTTCAAAGGGCTTTTCATGCAACAGGCACACAAGTCCGTGCTTTTTTGCAACCGATTTCATTATTTCCATGGTCAGCATATTGCCGTCTACCGCCACGTTGCTGGTGGTGAATACGGGCGCCATTTCATGCTGAGCGGGCGCAACTTCGTTATGCTTTGTTTTGGAAAGTATGCCGCAACGCCAAAGTTCTTCGTCCAGATCGCGCATAAAATCGCCGACCTTTTTCTTGATTGCGCCGAAGTAATGGTCTTCAAGCTCCTGTCCGCGGGCAAGAGGCGCGCCGAAAAGCGTTCTGCCGCAAAGGCGCAAATCTTTGCGCTTTAAATACTCTTCTTCGGGAATCAAAAAATATTCCTGTTCGGGTCCTACCGTGGTAGAAACCTTTTTACAGTCTATTCCGAACAGTTTTAAAATGCGTTTTGCCTGACGGTCAACAGCGTTCATAGAACGGAGCAGCGGCGCCTTTTTATCAAGGGTTTCGCCGGTGTATGACACAAAAATCGTTGGTATGTACAGCGTTCCGTCCTTTACGAATGCGGGCGAAGTGGGGTCCCAAGCCGTATAACCCCGCGCCATATACGTTGCGCGCGAACCGCCCGAAGGAAAACTCGAAGCGTCGGGTTCGCCCACTATGAGCGATTTGCCCGTAAGGTGCATTATGACACCGTCGCCGTCCGGCTCGATAAAACTGTCGTGCTTTTCGGCGGCAAGTCCGGTAAGGGGCTGAAACCAGTGCGTATAGTGGGTTGCGCCCTTTGACACCGCCCAGTCCTTCATAGCGGCGGCAACCGCGCTGGCGATAGACGTGTCAAGACGCTTGCCGGACTCTACCGTGTCGCGCAAGGCTTTATACACTTCTTTGGGCAGTCTCTCTTTCTGCACTTTTTCGCTAAATACGTTTTCTCCGAACAGCTCGGGAAGATTCATAAATTTTATCTCCTTGTAATGAATGGTTTTATTATATTCCAATTAATTGAAACTGTCAAACGCTTGCGCATTGTCAGTCATTGTCTGGATAGTCGATTTTTGCGGGTTTTATAAGATGTGTGCTCTTAACGTCGTTGCGCATCTCGTTGGGGTCTTCCGCCACAATGCTCCTTTGAAGTTTATCATAGCCGTGTTTTTTACGTATTTCGTCAACGCATTTTTCAACCTTTTCAAGTTTTTTATAGTTGCCGCAGGTCTCGTCTAAGGTGAGTTGCGATTTGCCGTTATCGAATCCCGAAACGGTCACGCCCAGCGAACGCACTTTAAAAGGCATTTTAACGCTTTGTTGAAAAAGGTCGAAAGCGTGTTTTGCTATTTCGCCGCATAGCGCTGTGTGTCTGACTTTTTTCTGTACCGAAAAATCGTTTAAAGCGCTGTCGCGCACCCACAGGTGGACGGTGTCCGCAAGCCCCTGACCGGACTCTCTCAGCCGCGCGGCAACGCTCTCCGACAAGACGTACAAAAGCCGTTTTATTTTATGCAGGTCAATCACGTCTTCGGCGTAGGTACACGAATTGCCTATCGACTTCATCTCTCTCTTATCGTCCATATGCCGCACGGGGTCGCTGTCTTCGCCGCGGGCGTTTTTCAAGAGAGTGCGCCCCACCTTGCCGAATGTTTTATACATCAGACCGTCGTCCGCAGCCGCAAGCCTGCCTATTGTGCTAAAACCCATATCGTTTAATTTCCGGCAAGTGGCTTTGCCCACGAAAAGCAAATCTTCCACGGGCAGACCGAATATCACGTTTTTATAATACGCGGCGGAAATTACCGAAGTGCCGTCAGGCTTTTTCAGGTCGGAACCCAATTTGGCGTAAACTTTGTTAAACGACACCCCGCAGGATACGGTAATGCCCAGCTCGCTTTTAACGGTATTTCTGATAACGTCGCCGAGATGCCTTAAAAATTCTTCCGAATAATATTTGACCCCGTCCTTTTCGGTATACTTTTCACCGCCGAACGCGGGAAACAGAAGCGTGCTGTGCGACACGTCCAGCCAGCACTCGTCTATGCCGTAACTTTCGATAAGGTCGGTGTAGCGGGCGTATATTGCGCGGACTTTCATAGAGTATTTTATATAAGTATCGAAGTGCGGCGGAACAATCACCAGACCGGGGCATTTTTTCTGAGCCTGCCAGATTGTGTCGCCTGTTTTAACGCCGCGCTTTTTGGCTTGCTCGCATTTTGCCAACACTATGCCGTGCCGCTCTTCCCTGCTTCCGCAGACGGCAACCGGCACGCCGTTCAGGTCCGGGTTAAGCAACCTTTCGACTGAGGCGTAAAAGTTATTCAAATCGGAATGAATTATAATCCTTTCCATAGTACCGAAACGTCTATATTATAATCAATTAAAATAAAAAATAAAATCGGCGGCGTACATATAACGTAAGCCGCTTAAATATTAATTTGAACAGTCTTTGCAAAGACGGGTGCAAACGCCGTCCAACACGGTGAAAAAATCCTTGAAAGTCTTTGAACAGACTTCGGCGTTTTCTATTTCTATTCCGTCGGCGCGCAGTCCCGTAACAGCAAAGCTCATTGCAACGCGGTGGTCGCCGAACGTGCATATTTTTGCGGGCTTGGGCGCGGACGGATAAATTTTTACGCCGTCTGCAAATTCTTCGACCCTGACGCCCATAGCGGTAAGATTTTTAACTATAGCCCCTATCCTGTCGCATTCCTGTCTGCGTATATGGACAACGTTGCATATTTCGGTAGGATTTTTAAGATATGGCGCAATCGCGGCAAGCGTCAACGCCTGATCCGAAAAGCCGCTCATATCCACTTTACCGCCGTCGAAATTTTTAAGAAGTTTTATAAAATTCATATCGCCCTGCAAACTGTCCGGCATTAAACCGTTAACGGTTATATCGGTACCCAGTATTTTGTTTGCCGCATAAAAATAGCAGGCGGCGGAAACGTCAGGCTCTATTTCGTAAGCCCTTGCCGTGTACGCTCCGCAGACGCGGTAACCGTCTTCTGTTTTTTCGACTTCGGCGCCGAACGAACGCATAATTTCAACAGTCATATCGACGTAACCCAAAGAATGCGAACCTTCCGTCTTTATGGTCAGCGGCGCATTTGCGCATATGCCCGAAATTAAAAGTGCAGACAAAAACTGACTGCTTTCGTCAATATTTACGCTTACTTCGTTTTCAGGCGAAAACGCGCCTTCTATTATAAAGGGGTAAGAGTTTTGCTCCCGTAAAAAAGTGAACTTTGCGCCCAGTTTTTTAAGCGTGTTTATCAGGGAAGATACGGGGCGGTTTTTCATCTGTTCGGAACAGGTCAGAGAATAACTGCCGCGCTGAAAAGCGAGAAACGCGGGCAGGAACCTTGCCGCAGTTCCCGCGCTGCCCACAAAAATTTCAGCGACGTCTTTTTTCAATTTGCCGCCGCAACCCTTTATTTTTACGGAATTTCCGAAAACTTCGCACTCTATGCCCAAATCCGTAAGGCACTGTAAAAACGTTTTGCAGTCGTCTGAAAATTGCACGCCGTGAAGAGTGCTTTCGCCGTCCGCCGAAGCCGCAATCAAAAGGGCGCGGGCGGTAATGCTTTTTGACCCGGGTACCGACACGGCGGTTTTTCCGCCGCGCGTTTTTCCGTAAATGTTTTTTACTTTGTAATTCATAGTTTTCTTCGTCTTAAAATGTCGCCCGCGGAAAGATTATAGGGGCAGTTGATTTTGTAATGCTCCTGCACCAATTTACAGTCGTTCACCTGTTCACCCGTTGAAGTGAAAGCGCAATCCAATTTGAAAGTCTTTTTAAAACTGTCCGAAGGGGACAGCACTTCCAACTCGTCGCCGCACCTGAACCTGCCGCGCATTTCTACGGTTGCAAATCCGTCTGAGCAATTTAAAACGTTTGCGATATAGTCGCAATCGCCCTTGGTCTGACTGTCGTTATAATTCACCGTCGCGCAATTTTCGCCGAAGGCGTACGCGATTGTGTAATCTCTGTGCGCCGCGGTTAAAAGCTCGCTTTCGACAATGCCGTCAAAGCCGTGATCAATACAGCGGCGATATGCGTTTATTACGGTCGCAAGATAGTACTCGGACTTCATTCTGCCTTCTATTTTAAAGGAACAGACCCCCGCGGCGGCAAGTTTTTCAAGGTGAGCGGACATATTAAGGTCTTTACTGTTTAAAATGTAAGTTCCTTTTTCGTCCTGCCCGATATCCAGCCAGCCGCCGTCCTGCGCGCCATCCGATTTTTTTATACGGTAATTCCACCTGCAAGCCTGAACGCACTCGCCGCGGTTGGACGGGCGGTTTGCAAGATAGTCTGATAAAAGGCACCTGCCCGAATAAGAAATGCACATTGCGCCGTGAACAAAGGCTTCAAGTTCCATATCGGGAACGGCTGAGTGTATTTCGGCAATATCTTCAAGCGACAGTTCCCTGGCAAGCACTACGCGGCTCGCGCCCTGTTCGCGCCAGAATTTCACGGCGTAGGCATTAGTCAGATTTGCCTGCGTTGAAATATGTAACTGCAATTTCGGCGCGGCTTTTTTTGCGGCGTAGACCGCGCCGCTGTCAGAAACTATCGCGGCGTCGGCGCCGATATACTGCAAAAAAGCAAAATAATCTTCCAGAAGCGCCAAATCTTTGTTTTTCGCAAAAATGTTTGCGGTTACGTAAATTTTTTTACCGAGAGAGCGCGCAAGTTTAACGGCGTTTTCCAGTTCGTCGCGGGTGAAATTATCCGCAAACGAACGCAAAGAAAAATCTTTGCCGCCGACGTAAGCCGCGTCCGCGCCGAAGTAAAAAGCAGTTTTCAGTTTTTCATAATTGCCCGCAGGCGCCAAAAGTTCAACATTCATTTTTTTACGCTCATCGCCAGCCCGTCGCCGACGTTTAAAACAGTGGTATAAAGTTCGCCGTCCCGCGTTGCCGCGTCGATATATTCCTTAATATGGCTGTACAGCATTTTCCGCTTTTGCGGAACGGGGACCTCACCCGTCAGCCAGCCGTATAGCAGTACGTCGTCCGCAAGCAGAACGCCGCCTTTTTTAAGCATATTTTTAAGCAGCGGCAAAAGTTTTATATACTGGACTTTTGCGCAGTCCATAAATATAAAGTCATACTGTCCGCGCAGATTTTGCAGACATTCATATGCGTCGCCGTAAAGTGCGGTTACGCGCATATCCATTCCGAGACATTTGAAATTCCACAACGCTTCGTCGTAAAACGCCCGCTCGCGCTCTATGGTAGTCAGGTGCGCGTCCTTGCATATGTCGAGCATAACGGCGGCGGAAACGCCCGTAGCCGTGCCGAGTTCGAGAATGTTTGAAGGTTTTAACGCCGCAACCAGCGTGCATATAAAATTTAACGTTTCGTCGTCTGCGGTGGGAATTTCACGGGCGAACGCCCTTTCCCTTATCTTGGCAATTTCGGCAGGCAGCGCAACGCCGTTAAAAACCGCCGTGCGCGACTCCCGCTCACCCTTGGACGTGTCGCCGTGCGCGTATCCGAAGCCGCTCATACTTCAACCACTACCGGGACGACCATAGGCGACTGCTTTGTCTTTTTTAAAAGATAATTTCTGAAATTGCGTTTTATAACCTTTTTCAGCTCGTCTACCGTGCCGCGGGAAAGGTCGTAACCTTCTATCGCGCGCGCAATTACTTCGCGCATTTCCCTGTTGTAGTCGCGGTGGAAATCGAACACGAACCCGCGCGAGTTTATGGCGGGTTCCCCCACCACTTCGCCGTTTGAAACCGCGATTGAAATTATGAAAAGTCCTTCTTCCGAAAGCTGGCGCCTGTCGTCTATTATCACGCTCGCCTTTTCGTCTTCAATCCCTTCGCCGTCTATAAGGCGCGAACCCGACGGAACGTCCGCAAGCCGCTTCAAGCCCTTTTGCGAAACATCAACGCAGTTGCCTATATCCGGAATGAAAATACGGCTTTCCGTCATACCCAGTTGTTCGGCGAGCTGGGCGTGCTTTTTCAGATGCCTGTATTCACCGTGTACGGGAATAAAATATTTGGGCTTTAAAAGAGTGTGCATAATTTTATGCTCTTCACGGCAAGCGTGACCCGACACATGAATATTTTCAAGACTTTCGTAAATCACGTTCGCGCCCTTTCTGTAAAGGTTATTGATTACCCTGTAAATTAGTTTTTCGTTGCCGGGTATGGGCGTCGCCGAAATAATTACGGTATCGTTTGCGCCGACGGTCACCTGTGAATTATCGCCGTTCGCCATACGTGTAAGCGCGCTCATAGGTTCGCCCTGGCTTCCCGTGCTCACAACGACAATTTCGCTGTCGCGCATATTTTTGGTCTTTGATATATCCACCAAAATTTTATCGGGGATATTTATTTCGCCTATTTTTTCAGCCGCTTCAACAACATTGAGCATACTCCTGCCCGACAGCGCAACCTTGCGCCCGTGCTTCACCGCCAGATCCATAATCTGTTGAAGCCTGTGAACGTTTGACGCGAAAGTAGCTATAATAAGCCTTCTGTCCGCGTTTTCGGCAAACAGTCTGTCAAGGGTCGCCCCCACCACCGTTTCGCTCATGGTAAAACCGCTGCGTTCGATATTTGTGCTTTCGCCCATATATAAAAGAACGCCCTTGGAACCCAAATCGGAAATGGTTTTCAAATCGATTGCTTCGCCCGCGACAGGGGTTAAATCTATCTTGAAGTCGCCGCTGTGGAAAATTACGCCCTGCGGCGTTTCTATCGCAAGCGCAAGCGAACCTGCTATAGAGTGGTTGACGTTTACGCAACGTATTTTAAAGCAACCCATCTGCAACACCTGACCGGGCACTACGTTTATCTGTTTTGCGTCGTTTATGCGGTGTTCGCGCAGTTTGTTGTCAACCAGTGCAAGAGTGAGTTTGGTTCCCGCTACGGGGACTTTAAACTCTTTTAAAAGATAGGGCACGCCGCCTATATGGTCTTCGTGTCCGTGGGTTAAAATAACACCCCTTACCTTGCGCTTGTTTTCAACAAGATAGGTTATGTCGGGTACAATCAAATCGAACCCGGGCGTTTCTTCTGTGGGGAAAATCGCGCCCGCGTCTATAATAATAATGTCGTTGCCGCACTCTATTGCGGTCATATTTTTGCCTATTTCGCCCACGCCGCCGAAAAACATTATTTTAACGCGTTTAGAGCCTATTAAATGCTGTTGCCGGACAGTGTTTTTAACCTTTGCGGGTTTTTGCGGCTGCGCTTCTTTTATCTTCTTCGCCGCGGCAGGCTTGTCCTGCTTTTTGGGTTTCGGATTGCGCCAGCCGTTAAATGCCGTGCGCTTGTTTTCATTCTGATTGTTCAATTTATTTCTCCGTTACATCTATATTGTTACAATAACGGGGGTTGACTTTTTATCAACCCCCTAAAAAAGTTTTAACCTTTGTTTTTCTTTCTTACGTCTTTGACAAGACCTTCTTCAATGAGTTCTTCGATTGTTTCGTAAGGATACATAGCCGCATAATCACGCTCTAAAAGGTCGCGCTTTATGCCGTCGCGGGCTTCAAGCATTTCGTCTATCAGCCTGATAGCCTTTTTAACGCCCAAAGGACTCTTTATCTTTACCATCATCGGCGTGCCGCTCATAGACTTGTTTTCCGACGCGTCCAGATGGTGGTAAACCGAAACCTTGTATTCATTGGGATCGAGCGCAAGATACAGGCAAAGCGTCTTTCCGCGTATTTTGAAGCGGGCTATAGTTTCCCTGCCCTTATTGAAGCGTTCCGCACCCCAGGCAATGTTTGAGTTTACTTTTTTGTAGGAAAGAAGGGCTTGTTTTACCGCGCCGTAAAAATTCTTCTGCTGGTCGGTACCCTGAATTATTCTTGCTATGAACGAGCGGTTAAACTTCATCATATTAGAGAAGTCAACGCCTTCTTCGCCGAAGTACAAATCTTCGCCGTCGCCGCTGTCGTCGGTGTCCTTTTCAAGCCTGTCGCCGTCGTCGTAATCTTCTTCCTCTTCTTCATCTTCGTCTTCTTCAACATTTACTATGACGGGAGCGGGAGTAATTACGGGAGCGGGCTGTGAAATAATTTCACTGACTTTCAGAAGGGGTTCTTCTTCCTGCTTTTCAACCGCGGAAGAAGCCGCCGCTTCGCTCACGGGTGCGCTTGCGATAAGCGCGCCGCTTTCAAGTATGTCTTTAACTTCGGTAATTTTGAGTTCTATCTGGTTGAAACGGTCGTCAACGCCGTCTTCGCCGTCTTCCACCGCGCCGTTTTCAAGCATTTCTTTGATTTCGGCAATTCTCTGCTCTACGGCATTAAACCGCTCTTCGGTAATTCTTGCTTCGCCGTTATTAGCAACTTCTTCAAACATTTCCCTTATGCGGGCAATGGAATCTTCGATTGCGGTAAATCTCTCTTCGGTAGCGTTGTCCGCGTTCGCGGTTACGCCGTTCGAAAGCATATCTTTAATTTCAGCAATGGTGTCTTCAATCGCGTTAAGACGTTCGTCGTTGTAATGCTCTTCAACAATGGTGTCAACGCCGCCGACCGCGCCGTTTTCAAGCATACCCTTAATTTCCGCAATAGCGTTTTCCAGCGTATCCAGACGTTCTTCCGAAACAGGGGAAACGGTTTCGCCGCCGTTTTCAAGCATTTCTTTAACTTCGGCAATTGCTTGCTCGACATTATTGAAGCGCTCTTCCGCTACTTCGTCCGTATTTGCGTTCACGCCTTCTTCAAGCATTCCCTTGATTTCGGCGATAGCTTGCTCGACATTATTGAAGCGCTCTTCCGCCGCTTCGTCCGTATTTGCGTTCACGCCTTCTTCAAGCATTCCCTTGATTTCGGCGATAGCGTCGTCAATGGTATTCAGACGCTCTTCGGTTACGGTGTTATCGACAACTTCAACGTTTCCGTTCGCGCCGCTTGCGAGCATCTCTTTGATTTCCGAAATAGAGTTTTCAATCGCGTTGAAACGCGCGTCAGTACCCTTTTCTACTTCTTCGGCAACGAGTACGGTCATACGCGAAATTCCGTCTTCGTCTATAACTATGTCGTAGTCGTGGTCCGCCTGCGACTCTATAAGCCTTTCTGAAATTTCGTTGCTGAGTTTTTCGTTATCGATTTCAACGTTACCGACGGGCTGGTTTGCAAATTGTGCGTTAAGGACGTCTATAACCGCGTCTGTAACCTTTGCGGAAATTTCGTCCATATCAAAGTCGGGAAGGTAATTTGAAAGCACCGCCGCCGCTTTGTCTGCAATCGCGTCTTCGTTTATGCCGGCAACCGTAATTTTCTCACTGATGCGCGCCGCCATTTCTTCGTAGTCGGGTTCTTCGGACTGAGCCAGATCAAGCGCGTAACGCAGTTTATCTGCAACCGCTTCTGAAATTGCGGCGTAGTCTAATTTATCCGTAATGGATTTAGAAATGGATGAACAGCCGTCGTCGTCGACAAGAATTTCAAAGTCTTCCGCTTTAAGACTTCCGACTTTCAACGCAATTCTGTCTGCAAGCTCTTCTTCGTCAAGAACGGGCGAATAAGCCTGCGGCGCGGGCTGCGCATAAGTTTCCGAAACGACTTTTACGCCGTTCACGTTTATAAGGTCCGCAACGTGACGGGCAATTTTTTCTTCATCGACGGTCACGTTGGTACTCAGTCCGTTAAGGTTGAGATAGTCCGCAACCTGTCTTGCTATATTTCCTTCGTCAAGTTTTATGTTGACGTTGGTCGAATCGGCTTCGGGCATGGGAACGATAATCTGTTCCGCCACCTTAGACGCGATGTAGTCGGGCGAAATAACTTCGCGCGCGGAAATAAGTTCCGCAACCTTTTCCGCAAGTTTTTCGTAATCAACGTCTTCTTTGACGTATGCAGGATATGGTATCGGATTGGGCATGGGAACGGAATTGACCGACTGCGCCGCCGCTGCCGCCCTCGCGCTCTCTTCGCCGTAAAGCTGTACTCTCACCGAAACTGCGTCGATTTTATCCGAAAGGGTTGTATACGCCGTTTCGCTGCGCCTTGACTGCTCCGATAAATCCAGAAGTTTTGAAGAAAGTTCGTTGCAAACCGTTTCGCTGCGCTTTGCGCTGTCGCATACGTCTTCCATTTTGTAAGCAAGGTCCTGATAAGCGCTTTCGCTGCGCCTTGACTGCTCAGACAAATCCGAAATCCTGTCGGAAATATTCGCGTAAAACGCGTCGTCAATCTGCACTGTTTCAACGCCTTCTTCCGCGGTGATATGAATATGCTCTATCTTGTCCGCTATTTCGTTATAGCAGTCTTCCGTATTTTTAAGACGGTCTGAAATTTCCGAAAGTTTTAAAAGAAGCTCGCTATAACCGCTTTCTTCCCTGCGCGTCTCGTCCGTAAGCACGGTCAGCCTTTCGGTCAACGCATAATTTTCATCCTTGGACTGTCTTATCTGCTCGCATACGTCGTTGACCTTGTCGGCAAGGTCAGCGTAAGCGTTTTCACGCTTTTTGGCTTCGTCGAAAAGCTCGCCTATTCTGTCGGCAAGTCCGGCATAAATATTTTCGTTCTGCTTGGCAATGTACAGAAGTTCCTGTCTTAAGGTCTGGTTCTCGCTCTGAAGCTGTTTGAAAAGCTCGCCGTTTTGTCTGGTGGCTTCGGCAGTTTCCTTTAAGCCCTTGGAAAAATTTTCAAGCAGTGCTTCAACGCGGGTGTTGTTAATTTTGTTTTGTTTGATTAACTCGTCCTGCTTGTTTGCGATTGCCTGGTTCGCCCTTAAGATGACGTCCGCTTTCTTGGGTACGTTGCTGTCGTCCCCAGCGGAATTATTGTTTTTACCTATAGCCATTTTGCACCTCTTATGTGTTAAATCCCCCTAAGCGGAGTTAAAAACAAATTCTCTGCTAATAGTTTACACCAAAATATACGAAAAGTAAATACAAATAGCCGCATTTTTTTGGTAAATTTTTGAAAAACAGCCCTTAATTCGGGCATATATGGGGGTCAATTTTCAAAGCGGGTATAAAAAACGCGCCGCCGACCATAATAATTACACAACCGAACGGAGGCTTTTTATGGGTAAAAAGAAGAATAAAATAGCAAAATTAACCGAAGAACAGTATGTTGCATACATTGCGGGACTTAAAAACACGGCGGCAATAGTCAATACCGACGGCAGCGTGCTTATCCCCGACGAACTTAAAAAAGAAAAAGACGGAAAAAAATAAAATTTTTAATATCAACAACCCCGCGGCAAAGCGCGATTCCCATAGGGAATTTAAAAACTGAATTTTTAATAGTTGCACTTTCAGGCGAGACAAAAGGCTCTTGAACAAATGGTTCAAGAGCCTTTTTATGTATAGCTACCGATTAAGCAGTTCTTTGATTTGTTCTTCCGAATAGGGGCTTACATAATCGCGCGCGCACAAATGTGTTTGACTCCACATCATCATTTGCGTTAAGACGGGAACAAAACTTTTTCCAAGTTCAGTTAAAGTATATTCTACTTTCGGCGGCACTTCTTTATAAATCTCACGGTGTATAAAACCGTCGTCTTCCAACTCTCGCAACTGCTTCGTAAGAGTAGATTGCGTGATTCCGTCAATTCTTCTCAATAGTTCGCCAAATCGTTGCACCTTACTAACAGCTATATACCACAAAATAAGGAACTTCCATTTGCCGCTTAAAACGGCTTGCAACGTACTCATCGGCACACACCGTGCCATAACTTCTCTTTTTCTGAATTTGTTGTCTGTCATAGTGAACCCCACTATTTATTATAGCGATTTTTCAAGGTTAAGTCAATCGCCATAGTATCATTTTTGATACTACTACTAAATAAAGACAGTACTTGAATTGCAATACCGTTAGGAATTATAATAGAAGAAAAAAACAAAGGACGGTTTTTATTATGCACTATACAGGCACGGTTTGGCGTCCGCCTTACGAAGCGTGGTCGGCTCTATTACAAGTTACGGCAGGTTGCACACATCATAAGTGCAAGTTCTGCACTTTATATGACGATGTTACGTTCAAGTTCCGTATGTCCCCTATGGACGAAATCGAAGATGATTTGAAAGAATTGTATCACTATACACCCGACGTAACGAGAGTATTTTTAGTCGGGGCAAATCCTTTTGTTCTTTCTTCGGAAAAGCTACGGAATATTTCGTATATGGCAAAACAGTATCTGAAACGACTGAAAACTATCGGCTGTTTTGCCCGAATAACCGATATTACGCCGAAAAGCATAGAAGAATTAAAACAACTGCGCAGTTGCGGCTATAACGGCATTACTATCGGTGTAGAAACTGGCGATGACGAAGCATTGACCTTTATGCACAAAGGCTATACGTCTGCCGACATTTTAGAACAATGCCGTAAGCTCGACCAAGCAGGAATCGAATATAACTTTTTCTATCTCACGGGCATTTGCGGTAAAGATAAAAGCAAGCAAGGTGTTGAGAATACGCTAAAAGTATTTAACGAGCTCAACCCTAAAATCATAGGCGCGTCTATGCTTACCGTTTACCCCGCTTCGGAATTATATACCGAGATACAAAACGGAAATTGGGTTGAAGAAAGCGAAACCGAAAAATACTACGAGCTGAAAATGCTTATAAACGGTTTGTCGATTAAAACACACTTTGCCGCTCTGGGTGCGTCAAATGCAGTTCAGTTACACGGCAATCTTCCGTCCGACAGAACAGAACTGGTTACAATAATAGACGAAGTGACTAACCGCTTTGGCGAAAAAGAATTAAAAAGATATAGAAAGAATTTGAAACACCTTTAACAAAAAAGCCGAGATTTGCTCTCGGCTTTTTCCGCTAAATCGAAGTTTAGCTGAAAGCGCTCGAATAAAATATTCGAGTGCTTTTTTCATAATCTGAAAGCGTATCAATAAAATATTTGGTTTTTTTAATTCCCTGCGGGAAGTTCCATTTACGCCGCGCCTTTTTCTCTTTTGACTGCGGCTTACATAAAATTCCCAATCGGAACTACGGTAACCCGCGAAGCTGTTAAATTATGTTAATTTAAAGAATTATGCAGATAACTCCGCCCTTGCCTTCGTTCACGATTCTGGTAATTGCGCGGCGCATCTTGGTCTTCGTAACGTCCTGCATTCCGCAGACCTTGCCCGCAAGCCCTTCCTTTACCATTCCGCGCAACGACTTGCCGAAAACGTTTGTGTCCCACATTCCTTCGGGGTTGTTTTCAAAGCCGTTCATCATTCCCTGAACAATGCCTTCGCTCTGCGCGGCGCTGCCCATAATGGGACTTACTTCGCCCGACACGTCAATTTTTACTATGTGATAGCTGGGCGCGGTGGCGCGCAGTTTAATGCCAACGCTGCCGCCCTGACGTACCATTTTGGGCTGTTCGAGACTCATATCCGAATCGTCGGGCTGGACTATGCCGTAGCCGTTGATTTTTGCGCACTCGAAAGCGTCCTTTATTTTGTCGTAACTGCGCTTTGCTTCCGCCGTTCCGCGGACGTAGCGCATAAGCGTACATTCGTCCGCAATATCGTCGCCCGCTATTTCGGACAGCATACTGAAGAAAATTCCGTCCTTGGCGTAAGCCGTAATTTCAGCCCTGCCGTCGGAAAGGTTCAGCGAAATATTCGTCTCGCCCTTCCAGTAACCGCAGTCCGCCGTCATTTCGTCCAGAACAGAGCAGTCCTTCATTCTGGAAATTTTGGGGGCTAAATTGCGCACTCTTTCCAGGAGTTCACACACCGCGGAAGAGTCGGGCGGCAAAAATCTCATCCACTCGGGAATATTCACGTCAAACGAAGTGACGGGGAACTCGAACAGAACCGCCTTTAAAATATTCAGAAGTCCGTCCGCGTCAAGTCTTTCGCAGTTGGTTGCAATTACCGTTGTGCCGTACTTTGCTTCAAGTTCGCCTTTCAGCTGGCGCGCTTCTCCCGTTCCGGGGTCTACGCAGTTCAAAACTATGACAAAGGGTTTGCCAATGCTTTTAAGGCGTTTGACAGTGCGCTCTTCCGCTTCAATATATCCTTCCCGCGCAATATCCGCGATACTGCCGTCGGTAGTGACAAGAATTCCTATTGTGGAATGTTCGCTTATGACCTTTTCGGTGCCGAGCGCGGCTGCTTCGGCAAAGGGCAGGGCGCTGTCGCTCCACGGGGTGTTGACAAGGCGGGGTTTACCGTCTTCTTCAAAGCCCGAAGCGCCTTGTGCCACAAATCCCACGCAGTCTATAAGCCTTACGTTTGCGGTCGCGTTTTCAAGCCGCACTTCCGCAGCGCTTGCGGGTACGAACTTTGGCTCGGTAGTCATAACCGTCCTGCCCGAAGCCGACTGCGGCAGTTCGTCCGTCATTACGCTCTTCAAATTGGGGTCCGTGACGTTTGGAATGACCAGTTCGGTCATAAATTTTTTAATCAGCGTCGATTTTCCCGTTCTTACGGGTCCCACTACCCCTATATATATATCTCCGCCGCTCCTTTTGGCTATGTCCTCGTAAACGTTGTATTCAAGCATATCCGCCTCCGCAAAAACTATGTATAATAACTTATTGCGCGGCGCGCCCGTTTAGAACGTTTTTCAGATAAAATTTAAAGCCCCCTGACACAGGGGGCTTTTGAAATTAATTGGTTTTTAAAATTTCTTTGTAGAAATTATCCAGTTCGGATTTGGTTTTAAATTTTGCTACGAACATCGTATCCGCCATCGTTCCGCTCAGAACTTCGGGTATTCTCTCTACCATAGTTATATTGTCGGCGTATTTTGCCTTAACGTCGTCGTCCGTGAGCGCAAAGTTTTTGCCGTCGCGCCTGCCTGCATACGCGCAGTAAAATTTGTCGCCCGTAGAAAGGTCGGTTTTGCCGTTCGCAAGCACGTCCGCCCAGATTTTATACACGTCCGTACTGCACGCATAGTTCATCATATCGGGGGTAAATCCGCCTGCGGGGCGCATATTCACTTCCAAGGCTACGATTTCGCCCTTTTTGCCTATGCGCTGGTCGCGGGTAAGGCGGAAATATTCAAAGTGGATAAACCTGTTTTTAACGCCGAACGCCTTGACAGTGCGTCTGCCCGCGTCCGCAATGTCGGGCGCAAGGTCGTTGACTATGTAATATACGCAGTTGCCGTTTTCGTTTACGATATCCATGAGCGAATGGGGCGTAACGTTGCCCGTTTCGAATACGGGATTGCCCTTGCCGTCCACAATTGCGTCGTAAGAATTTACTTCCGCTTCAATGTACTCTTCCATAATATAGGGAACGTCGGGCTTGGTTTCAAGGAAATTCAGAAGTTCCTGTTCGTTGCAAATTTTGTAGGTTGCCGAAGCGCCTATTCCGTTGTCGGGCTTTACTATTACGGGATAGCCCACTTCGTCTATAAGTTTAAGGCAATTTTTAAGCGTCTTTACAATGCAGTACTTTGCCGCTTTCACGCCCGCTTTCTGGAAGTACTTTTTCATCTTAGACTTGTATCTTATCTTCTTTACGTCGCTGTTTTTGAAGCCTGTGGTTATACCGAAAGCCGACCTTAACGCCGCGTCGTGTTCAAGCCAGTATTCGTTATTGCTTTCGAGAAAATCTATTTTGCCGTACTTGAAAATGAAGAAAGCAACCGCGCGGTACACTTCGTCGTAGTTTTCAAGATTATGTACCCAGTAGTATTCGTTTACGTTTTGCTTTACGTTTTCCGAAAGTTGGTCCCACGGACAGTCTCCCACCGTAAGTACGTTGAAACCGCAATTTTTAAGCTCGCGGCAGAACTTCCAGTAATTTGTGGGAAAGTCGGGTGAAATAAATATAAAATTTTTCATAAATTAGCCTCCTTTATGAAATATATAATTTAACGTAAGGTCAGTCGCCGAACAACACGTTTATAAAATACGGTATCTGTTTTTCCCAGCTTGCTTCCGAATGCGTGCCCCCGGGAACAATGCGCGAAGTCAGGCAAACGTGTTTCTGAATTAATGCCGAAACCGTCTCCGAAAAAAACGCTATCCTGCTGCTGTTGTTTTTAAACTCTTTACTTCCGTAATCCATATACAGTCGCGTATCCGCTTTGTATTTCGCATTTTTTACGAAGTCCGGCACGCCGCCGTAAACCCAGAGACTGGGCGAAAGAGCCGCGCCGCGCGAAAAATATTTCGAATATACCGAAAGGGCGTAAAGCGTCATAAGCCCGCCCATCGAACTTCCGCCTACGGCTGTGTTTTTACGGTCGGGCATAGTATTGTAATTTGCGTCTATGTACGGCTTGAAAGTTTTTACAAGCCAGTCCATATATTTTTTGCCCCTGCCTATTATTTTTTCGCCGCCGCGCTCAAAATTTACGGGAGAATACTCCGAAAGCCTTTCATTGCCGCTGTGGTTGCACTCTACAGCCGCTATTATAAGCGGGGTTTTATTGCCGTCAAGGTATTGCGAAAGCCCCCAGCTTTTTCCGTAAGTCGCCTCGCCGTCGGAAAAAAGGTTGTGACCGTCAAACATATACATTACGGGAAAACGTCCGCCGTTTTCATAGCCTGCGGGCAGGTAAACGTATGCTTTACGCTTTTTATCCTTGTCAAACGCAGGAATCTGAACGTCCCAACTTTCTATCATATGAATTAAATTAAAATTGCGTTTCAGTTCATATGCGCGGTGATAAAGGCAAGCACGTCTTCCTTTACCCTGTCGCTGCAATTGTCGTTAAGAATTTCGTGTCTGCCGTTTGCGTACAGCGTAATGTCCACGTCTTCAACGCCTGCTTTTTTGAATTTGTCGTAAGCCTTCTGAACGCCCTTGCCGTAGTCGCCCACGGGGTCGTTTGCGCCCGCGACAAAAAGTATGGGCAGGTTTTTGGGAACGGCGTTAACCGCTTCGCGAGAGCAAGCCTGTTTTATAATGCGGAACAGCACGCTGTAACCGTTGTTTGTAAAATCGAATCCGCAAAGCGCGTCAGACTCGTACTTGTCCACGTTTTCGCTGTTTTCGGAAAGCCAGTCGTTTTCTGTACGCGACGGTGCAAATTTCTTGTTGTAACTTCCGAAAGCCAGCTTTTTAATAAACTTGCTTCTGTTCCGCCAGCCGCAGAACATTGCGTTAAGCCCCACGAAAAACAAAGCCCCGTTTAAGGTAGCCATACTCTTGAAACCGCTACCCATAATTATTGCGCCGCTGAAATCGCCGCCGTACTGCGAAATATATTTACGGCAGAAAAACGAACCCATACTGTGACCCAATATAAAATAAGGCACGTTGCCCGCCTGTTTTTTTACTGCGAGCTGCAAAGCGCGTATATCCTGTATAACTATGTTGGGGTCGCGCCTTTTATTGAAATATCCCAGATCGCCCGCGTTTTTTACAGACTGTCCGTGACCCAGATGGTCTTCGGCGCAGACAGCAAATCCGTTTCCGGTCAGGTACTCTGCAAAAGGTGCGTACCTTTCGGCATACTCCGCCATTCCGTGAATTATCTGCACCACGCCCTTTATCTCGCCTTCCGGTAACCAAAGACACGCGTGAATGGTCGTAACGCCGTCGTGGGACGGGTAATAAATATTTTCCATAGATTATATATCCTTTTAATATATTGCTTTAAAAATTGAGTTTATTATACCACGGACTGTAAATTTTTGCAAGAAAAAAGCAAATTTTACCAATTTTAACGCAACAGAAATACGTTTTCAAAGCAAATCCGTCTGTCGCCCGTTTCAATTTCGCGCGCTATCCGACATATTTTGTCGTTTAACGGCGAAGGCGTTCCCGCTTTTTCAGCCGCAGCCGAAACAGCGCCGTTTATATAATTTATCTCGCAAGGCTTTTTTGCGGATAAATCGAAGTACATTCCGGAAATAAGTTTTTTATGGTTGCGCATTGCAAAAGGCAAAAGAGCCAAAGCGATTCTCTTTTTAAACCCGTTTCCGTACGAAAACAGTCTGTCAACGCAGTGTCCCTGAATTTTTTCAAATTTTACGCCCGATTTTTTTGCTGCGGCAAACGCTTCGTTCATAAGTTCCAACGCCAATATGCGGGTAATTTTATTTTTACCAACATCGCCGAAAGTCATACCGCAAACGGCGGAAAGCCCCGAAAACGCGCAGTTGAGCGAAAGTTTTGCCCAACGCGCCCCGTTAAGATTATCGGTCACAGTCACTTTGCCTGCGCAGGAAAGATATTCGCGCACAATTGCGGTTTTTGGATTTTTCCCGACCGGCGAGCCGAGCGCAAATGTCATTTTATTGCGGTTTGAAGTAAGCTCCGCCCTGCCGTTCCCCGCAAACGTCGCGCCCCAGCTCACCGCGCAGCCAAGACACCTGTCTGCTCCGACCGCTTCAATCACCGCGCCTTCGGGAAGTCCGTTTTGCAACGTGCACACAACTCCGTTCTCTTCAAGCATACCGTTCAAAAAACTTAAATCCTGCCCGCCCTGCTTGGTCATAAGAAAAATCACGCCGTACTTCCTGCAAACCGCGTCGGGCGTAAGAGCGTTTACTTTTACACGGAAATTCGCGCCGCCGAAAACTTCCGCGCCTTTTTCGTTCAGCGCGGCGATGTGCGCGCGGTTGCGGCTGATTAAATCTACCTGTTTACCTGCCGCGCAGATAAACGCGCCCAACACGGTACCCATTGCGCCCGCTCCGTAAATTGCCGCTTTCATTTATTAAGCTCCGCGAAAGCCAGCCGCGCCATTCTCTTATAACCTTCTTCGGAAGGATGCAGGCAGTCGCCGCTGTCGCACCCTTCGTCAAATGCCGCGGGGTCTTTTCCGGAGCGCACCGCGCCGTCGAAATCGATACAGTCGTAACCGCAGTTTCTGAGCCAGACGTTTATGTTATTTTTCAGCTCTTCCCTGAAAGGCGCGTAAGTGCGCCAGCCTTTAATCGGCAAAAGAGTACCGGTAATAACTTTTAGACCGTGTTCTTTTGCAATATTAAAATAATATTTCAGACCGTCTTTCAGTTCGTCCGCGGAAGGCAGATCAGACATGGGTCTGAAAGGATTTACGTCCGTGCCGACGGGGTGGATAATATCGTTTATGCCCTGCTGGATTATTACGGTATCCGCGCCGCTCACCGTTGAAATTTCACGCGCGAAGCGGTTTTTGCCGCTCAACCCGTAGCTTTCGTACGTAATACAGCTGTACTGCCTTAACACGCGCGTTCCGCTTGCCGCGCGCCTTACTACCGCCGTTTTGTTGTAAGGGTCGTCCATGCACAATCCGGCAAGATAGTCGGGCCAGCTTTGCGAAGTAATAGAGTCCCCGTAACAGATAACGCACCTGTTTTTATCGTCCGTCAGAAGGTCTAAACCCGTCAGAAAATAATAGGTTTCGGTAGTGCGCGTTTCGTTAAGCGGCAGAACCGATTTCAGCGTGCAGTCGCCCAGCGAATAGAACCCCTTGGACAGCGGTCCCGTAATAACCACAGCCGAACGCATAAGGGTAAAATCTTTAAGATAAATACTTACGGACACCTTACCAAGCGGTTTTACGCGGAAATCTATTTCATCGGAAAACAGTTCTTCCCCCGCCTTTATTGTCACGCTCTCCCTGCCCGAAAAAGTCACGAGAGCCGCGTCCTTTAAATTTATCTCCCTGTCCGAAATTGCAGGCGCGATTGTAACCCGTGTTAAAGATATATCTTCGGCGCCGCAAAAATTCGAAAAATGCAGCCTTACCCTGTCGCCTGCAAAAGCGCATTTTACGGGATAGCGCAAAGTTATATCCCGCGCATAAGTTTCGGGGCGGCGTTCGGCAACCGAAGTTGCGTTGCCCCAGACTGTTACCCATTTTGACATTTTTAATTATCCTTTTTGGTGGAAATTATAGTTTTTAAACCTTTGAAAAGTTTTCCGTTGAAAATTTCGATTATGCCCTGCAGAATACTGCTGTCGAAACCGCCGTACTGGGCAAGCGTTCTTAAAGGCAGATATTCCATTGTACCGCTCACCGTCCGCCTTTTTCTCACTGCGGCAAGTACGAACCAGACAAAAAACCTGCCCCAAATCCCCTTGGCGTTTTTCAGCTCGCACAAAGGGGTTTCGGGCGTTGCGATAACCCTGCCCTTGCCGTCCTTTATCAAGGGATAGCTTTCAGGGATAAGACACAGAGTATCGGGCGCGGGAACGCAGTCAAAGTCGCCCTTTCTGTATAGCGCGCCTTTGAGCCGCAAATCTGCGGACGACGCGCCTATGTAAATTTCGTATTCGCCCGAAACTTCAACCCATTTTTTTTCTTTCACGCTGAAACTGCGGAATGAGTATACGTCGAACGGAATAAAAACTTTTTTGCTCTCGCCCGCATTTAAAAACACTTTGTCAAAGCCTTTGAGCTGTAAAGCGGGCGCGTTTGCCTTTTCGGGAAAACGGACGTACAACTGCACGGTTTCCGCGCCTGCGACAGCGCCCGTATTTTTAACGTCGAAACTCGCGCCTTTTTCGTTCACTCTTAAATTGGTGTATTCGAATACGGTGTACGAAAGCCCGAAGCCGAACGGATATTTTACGCCCCCGCCATTTCTGTAACCGACCTTTAAACCGTCGCCGTAAACTACGTGATAAGGGTTTTGGGGCGGGCGTTCATAATTTTCTTTAAACGTTTCGGCAAGTTTTCCCGAAGGATTTACATTGCCGGAAAGAATATCGGCAACCGCCCTACAGCTTGCCTGACCGTTGAGTCCGGCATAAAGCAGGGCTGGAATATCGGTATCCCAACCGGTATCCACGGCGCAACCGCAAAACAAAACCACAACTATGTTTTTATTTACCGCGCGCAGTTTTTTAAGCAACTTAATCTGCTTTTCCGGCAGGGAATAGCTTTCCCTGTCCGCGCCTTCGGCGTCTTCTTCGCGGTACCCCATACAGTATATAACCGCGTCCGACTTTTTTGCAAGCCTGACTGCTTTCGCGCCGCCCGCCGCATACTTTGCGCCGGTTAAACAGTTTTTAAGGTTGTCCGCGGCTTTGGGATTTACGCGCGACGAACCGCCGCCCTGAATTAACGGCTTTTTCGCAAACCCGCCGACGAGCGCAATTTTCAAACCCCGTTTCAACGGCAAAATGCCGTCGTTTTTCAAAAGCACCGCGCACTCGCGGGCGCATTCGGAGACAAAATCTTTATTGCCCGAAATATCCTGCCTGCGACAGGGTTTTTCACGGTGTGACAATCCCGCTATGCGCGCAACGCATTTGTCAACCTGTTCTTCCTTTAAAACGCCGCTTTTTACCGCTTTGACAATCTCGTCCTTTGAAAACAGGCATCGCGGCATTTCCAAATCCGCGCCCGCCTTTACTGCGGCGACCCTGTCGTGAGTGCCGCCCCAGTCGGACACCACAATTCCGTCAAAGCCCCATTCGCCGCGCAAAAGTCCGTCCAGCAACCGGACGTTTTCGTTACAGTAAACGCCGTTGAGCCTGTTGTACGCCGTCATTACCGCCGCGGGCTTAGCTTGCTTTACGGCAATTTCAAACGCCGTCAGATAAATCTCACGCAGAGTTCTTTCATCTACGACCGAGTCGTAAACCATTCTGCCGAATTCCCGGTTATTCGCCGCAAAATGCTTTACGCACCCGCCAACACCCGTTGACTGAACTCCGTCCAGATACGCCGCGCCCAACATTCCGTTCAGGTAGGGGTCTTCGGAAAAATACTCGAAATTCCTGCCGTTCAAAGGGTAGCTTTTTACATTCAGGTCGGGCGCGAGAAGAACGTCAACGCCGTATACCGCCGCTTCCTTTCCTATACTTTCGCCCACCCTGAACACAAGCTCTTTGTTCCAGCTTACGGCAAGCGCGGAATGCGCGGGGAAACAGGTTGCCGGCGCAGAACGGTTTAAACCCAGATGGTCGCCCTTTTTGCCCTGCATTCTCAGCCCCGCGGGTCCGTCGGAAAAGCGTATTTTTTCGGCGCCGCAGACCTTTGCCGTATTCCATATATCCCTGCCCGATAAAAGGCGGGCTTTTTCTTCAAGAGAATATTCTTTCATAACTACCGTTTTATTTTAGCACAATGCAATTATTTTTGCAACATACAAAAAAAGCGTTCCTTTCATCCTTACAGACAAAAGGAACGCCCTTAAAATTATTTAACTTCGCTCTCTTGCTTTCTGACATTAAGCCTTAATCCGTTTCCGGAAATAATGGGCGAAATTATAAGCCATACCGCAGCCAGAGTTATAAGCACGTAAATTATTATCGAGCCGACCGTACGAGGTCCCCGGAACACCCAGCTTACGAAATTGAAATCGAACATTCCGTAAAGTCCCCAGTTGAGCGCGCCGATAAGTACCAGCACATAAGAAATTATGTTTGCTATTACCATATTTTTTTCTCCTTAACAAAAGTATCTGTTTTTGAAAAATTTTTATTCAGAGAAAAAAATTAAAGGCGCGCCGGAACGACGCGCCTTGCAAGGCTATCTCTTTCAGGTTACCACACCATCTAATTTTATCCGCGCAGAGCAAATATATAGAGAAAGAGATAAACGTTGCCGAACGTTTATCGCTCCTGCGCATACCCGCACCGCCTGCAGGAAAACATTTAAGATAATGTGGTGAATTTATTATATCACATAAATTTAAACCTTTCAACTGTTTTTAGCGGCAAAATAAAATTTCGGACAAGCGCAGAATACGACCGTTATTCGTATACGCTTCTCTTTAAAATTCCTATGTACGGCAAATGGCGGTACTGCTCGTTGTAATCGAGTCCGTAGCCGACAACGAACTCGTTCTCAATCAAAAAGCAATTATAGTCCGATTTGATATCGTACTCGCGCCTTTCAAACTTATCCAGAAGTGTAACTATGCACACCGAAGCCGCGCCGCGTTTTAAAAGCAGGTCTTTAAGGCAGGCAAGCGTGAAGCCGCTGTCTATAATGTCTTCAACGATAATTACATCCCTGCCCTTAACGTCCCTGTCAAGGTCTTTTTTGATGTTGAGTTTGCCCGACGACACCGCGCCCGACCCGTATGACGAAACCGCCATAAAATCAAGTTCGACGGGCATTGTCAAAAAGCGGATAAAATCCGAGTAAAAAATTATACTTCCCTTTAAAATTCCGACTACAAGCGGACACTTGTCCTTGTATACTTTGTCCACCTGCAAAGCAACTTCCTTTACGCGTGAGCGTAACTGATCTTCGGTAAGCATTATGCGTTCGCAATCTTTATGCATATATTCTCCTTCGTATTTCTATTCCGGCTTTAAGCCTTTATCTTTTTACTTCGGCGAAAGCCTTATTGAAAACAAATTGCCTGTCGCCGAAAAAATTGCTGTATTTGGCAAGTAAAAAATCAACTTCTTTGCCGTGCTTTTTTACCGTTTTCTGTGCGGTTGCCGCGGTAATTTCGCCTGTTTCCACACCCGACCAGTAATCTTCGCACTCGCCGTCCGCGCCGAAAAATTCAACGTCTACCGCCTTATCCATAACGCCGTAAAGTTTTACTATGAACCTGTCAAGTCCTTCTTCGCTCATTTCGTCCCATACACCGTCTTCTCCGGAATAATCGTCGTCAACGTAGTCCCAGAACCTTACGGTCTTGTCCACGCCGTCCAGCCTTACCGCTATCGTCTTTTCGGTCTTTACGCTTTTCACGTAGACGAAAAGGGGCGCGGGATATTTGAAATCGGGGCAGGTTACGTTCAATCTCTTGTCCGAAGAAAGTTTGCGCATAAGAAGCGTTTTGAATTTTGACTCTCTTCCCGCAATATCGTTCATTCTTCCCTCCGTGTTCTATTTACGGCAAACCGCCGTAAATGAGATAATAAATTTTTTGCGTTTTTTCCGTTATCTTTATCCCGTCGGAAATTTCCACCCCGCAAATCGCAAGAACGTTTTGTCCGTCCGCAATAAGCGGAATTTTTTTTCTTATCCGCACGGGAATTTTTTTATCGGTAAAATAGTCGCCCAGATTTTTAGTCCCGCCGCCGAATTTGTTGAATTTATCTCCGGCACGCATAAAACGGATGACGGCGGTTGACGGTATTTTATCCAAATCGAATTTCAAACACTTTCCGTCGGCTTTTCCGGATATTTCAAGCCGCTGACCGCAAAAGGTTTTACCGCGGTAATCGCAAAACAGAACCTGTCCGCTTTCGCCGCTCTCCTTTTCTTCGATGGTTATGCAGTTCTCTTCCTTGCGCGCTACAAGTCCCAAAAACTCAAACGCTTTACCCGTCCCCGCAAACTGCAAGGCAAAAAGATTTTCCGCCTGTTGCGCCGTGTAGTCGCGCCTGTTAAAGTTTCTGCTTACCGCAGACACCGCCGCGCGGTTGAACAGCGGCTTTTGCGCGCAGTGATTAATTTTTACAAACGTCGGTCCGGCTTCTATAAGTCCGCGTTCCTTTATAAGCTCCCGAAAAAAAAGTTCGTCTTCTGCGGCAAGGCGCGAAAAACGGTATATCGATTCAGCCGCCTGCGGGACCGCCTTTTCAAGCTCCGGCAGCACGTTCAAACGTATCTTGTTGCGCGTGTATCTGTCGCTTGAATTGGTTTCGTCTTCCACAAAATCAAGTTGGTTTTCGGCTATATACTCGTCAATTTCGCGGCGGGTACAGGCTATGAACGGTCTTATAATTTTCACTCCGTCTATTTCACCGTCGCAGATTCCCGTAAGTCCGCAAAGCCCGCTGCCGCGTGCAAGATTGAAAAGCACGGTTTCGGCATTGTCGTTTAAATGGTGCGCCGTAGCAATAACGTCCGCGCCGCTCTCTTTAAGAGCTTTGCGGTAACATTCAAGCCGCCACAGCCGCGCCGAATTTTCGCTGTTGTCTTGCGTTTGTTCACGTTTGAAAAATATCAGCGGAATTTTTAACGACCCGCACCACTCTTTTACAAACTCACTGTCGCGCGCCGAACTTTCACCGCGGATAGAATGGTCGCAATTCATTGCAGAAAGGGTTATTGAAAACGCTTTTGCATTGGAATAAATATAATGCGCAAGGGCAATTGAGTCCCTTCCGCCCGACAGGGCGACGCATATTTTTAAACCGCGATACGCCGCAAGGTCTTTCATATGTAGATTATAGCATATCAAAACTTAGCTTGCAACAGCAGACGGTAAAATAATTATTTTTTATATACCCTAAAAACAGTTGACAAAAGTTTAATTATCTAATAAAATAATAAGGCTTTTGCAAGAAAGCATACATCGCGGGGTAGAGCAGCCAGGTAGCTCGTCGGGCTCATAACCCGGAGGTCGCGAGGTTCGAATCCCGCCCCCGCAACCAAATTATATCCTGCCAGTCAGGAACATGGCGACGTAGCTTAGTTGGTCTATAGCGGCCGGTTCATACCCGGCAGGTCGGCGGTTCGAATCCACCCGTCGCTACCAAAGATAATAACGCGTAACGCGTATTTATATATTATAGCCCGCAGCGCATATGCGCTTTACGGCACATGACCGGCCCCTTGGTCAAGCGGTCAAGACATCACCCTTTCACGGTGGTAACATGGGTTCGATTCCCGTAGGGGTCACCAATCTCAGTCTAATTCGAATATTTCACAAAAGTATTCGTGTTAGACTGATTTTTTTATGCTTATTTTTACATTACGGCAACTTTATGCCGCAAAAGCCGCTTGAAATGAGAAAGGGGCGTGTTAGGCTGTCCTGCCAACGGCAAACAAAAAGCCCCTTGTGGGCTGGTGGCTTGGCTCTTTGCCTAACCAACACGCCCCTAAGAGGCTCGTGTCAAGCGGACTGTGGAATAAATTGCCGTATGCGTTACACTACTATAAAGTGTATTAAAATCAAGCGTTTATCAAGTCTGACACTCTTCATATTAAAGACAAAGCCCTGACGATTTTCATCATCAGGGCTTTCTATTATAGGGCTATTGTAAATTATATCAATTCTGTCGTCATACATTATAATTTCTTTTACTATGTAGTTAATGAGCATTTGCGGTTCGTACTTTAACGCTTGTTCGTAAAATGTTCTGATTTGCGTTTCGGTTATCTTAACAGTTTGCTTGCTTTGCTCTATGAGTATAAGCCGTTCAAGCTCTTCCTGCCGTGCTTCAAGCTCGCATAAACGGTTGCTCGTTGCTTTCGCCACAATGCCACGTTCCATATTGGCAACAATATTGTTTATTGCCCGTTCATTGTCTTTTTGCTCTTTTATATAAGCGTTTAGTAATCGGTTTTCGTTGCCGTTTTTATTCTGCAATTCCATTAAATACTTAACGGCGTTTTCTATCGCTTGTGTATTCTTTAATTCAGATATAACGGTATCAATTATCAAATGTTCAAGGTCGTCTTTTGACATTGCCGACTTTTTGCAATCGTTCAACTTCATTTTGCGCCCACGACATTTGTAATAGTATTTTCTTTCGCCGTTTTTAGCCGTTCCGCACTCGCCTATAATGGACTGTCCGCAGTAACCGCATTTCAATTTGTTGCGCAATAGATATGTTACTTCAATACTGTTTTTGCCGTGCTGATAAGTTTTCAATATTGCTTGAACGCTGTCAAACAAATCTTGCGGTATAATCGCAGGGTACATATTGTCAATGACTTCTTCGCCTTTTCTGTAAATACCCGTGTAACGCTCGCAACGCAGGATATTATAAACTGTATTCATAGCAAGAGATTTACCGTTTCTATAAATTCCTTGCGCCGTAAGTCTTGCAATTATTTCTCTTACGCAAATACCTTTTGAAAATTCTTCAAATATGCGTTTTACGACTTCCGAATGTATCTCGTCTATAACTAACTTTCTGCCGTCTAACTTGTAACCGTAAAGCACGTTACCTCCTTGAAAGTAACCTTTTAACCGTGTTTCTCGCATTCCACGTTTTACTTTCTGACTTAGCTCTGCTGAATAGTACTGGTTCATTCCTTCCAAAAGGCTTTCGAGTATAATGCCTTCGGGTGTGTCGGGTATGTTTTCCATAGCGGATAAAACTTTTACGCCGTTATCACGCAATATCTTTTTGTGAATAGTGGCTTCAAATTTATTTCGGGAAAATCTGTCAAGCTTATAAACCAACACATAATCCCATTCTTTTCGTGCGCTATCCTTAATCATTTTCTGAAAGTCTGGACGGTTGTCGTTCGTTCCCGACATTGCTTGGTCTATATAGGTGTTGAGAATTAAAATATCGTTTCTTTGGGCGTATTCCCGACAAACTCTTAACTGCCCCTCGATAGACTGCTCTGTTTGTTTATCGCAAGAGTATCTTGCATATATAACCGCTGTTTTAAACCTGTTTTCATTTTTCTTTTAAACTCCTTTAAAAATAGATTTTTTATTTTGTCTTTCGACAAGGGGCGAACAAACGGAAACGCATTGTTTTGCGTGTTCTCTCTCGTGCGTTCTGCTCTGATGCAAGGGCTACGCCAGTAGTGCGTTCTGCTCTGATGCAAGGGCTACGCCAGTAGTGCATTTTACCCTTGCAACAGAGTGCGTTTTCGTTTACGCTCCGTCGGTCGAAACGACAAAATTATTTCGGTCAGTTGCTTTTCGGCATTTTCTCTATAATTTCTGGGCTGACCTTTCCCAAAATCTCGCCGTAGGTTATACAAGTGAAATTGTCTGCCAACACAAATTTATATTCGCATTCTTCGTTTCCGTATGGGCATACAATATCTTCGTCTAATATGTCTGCAATGATATAACTTTTTAGACCTTTGGAATAAACTATACGCTCGTCATTTTTGGTTATGTATTTGAGCATATAGTAAACACTGTCTTCAACTTCGGACTGGTGTGATATAGCGTTAAAATCACTGCGCCCGAACCGCTCGTTGAAGAAAGTGTTTTGGTTTGTAACCTGCCTGTTATGCGTTTTAAAATTGAAATCGTTGTGTTCTTCCAACTTACCAACCATAGAGTTAGGCGGTATGTACATTAAAGCGTGAAAGTGCAGGCGTTCGGTTTTATCGCCACGTTCCCAAGCCCCTATATACCGCCAACCTTTTCGGCTTGCTAAATGGTATAAGCAATTCATAAGCTGTTTTCTGAAAGTTTCTTCCGTATGCATTTCGTCCGAATAAGTGAAAGTGCAAAAATAGTGCCATTGTTGTAAATAGGCTTTGCGCTTTAACCGTTTATAACGTTCTATGCGGTTACGGTTTAGCCGTTCAAACTGTGTTTCTACAAATTCACTTGCTTGTTGTTCGTCCTTAAAAAGTGGGGCAAACTCTTTCAATAACTTTTCTTTTTTCTTCGCTTTTTTGCCTTTGGGTGCTTTGTTGAACGCCCTTTCAAACTGTTCAACGGTTTCGTCTTTGTCCGTTGTTCGTTTCCCGCGTTTTCGTTTAAACGGTCTTTCTGTGTGCGGTATAGCTATCCAATGACTGCCGTCGTAATAGACTTTTGCGCCGATTAAATTCATTGTTCTTTACCCCCTTTTGCAACTAATTCCGTTATCCGTCTTAAAAGGGTAGTGTAGAATACCTGTTGTTCGCTTTCCGTCAGGGCTTCGGTACTGGGTTTTCTGATAGCTCTGACTTCAATGTTTTTTGTCTTGTTTTCCTGCAAATTCTTATCTCCTTTATCGAAAAATTTGCACGAAAAAAGGGCGATGTACAAAATCTTACGAGAACTTAATCTCATAAAACTTTGTACATCGCCCGTTGAATAAGAGTGTGTTATCTTCTCTCTTATTAAAACGCAACTCTGCACCTTTTCTTTGTGTTGGGGGTGAGCCGGCTTTTCGCTTAATCGCTACTTCGCACCTTAAACTATACACTGGTATGCTGTTTTAGCTGCACAATAGATTTCCTATTGACGCAGTTACTCATATTAAGTTGTAACCGCACTTTTTGCGTGCGTGCAAGTATTATATAACCAAAGATTTAAAATGCCAAACAAATGTTTACATAATTTTTATGGTTTTTACAAAAATTTTTTAGTTATGCACTTGCAAGGATATTGTAACGCACGCAATAAAGAAAATTATAACAGTATAAAGGGAAATATTGCAGGTATTGCCGAAAACGGAAAAGCGCCACCGCCAACGACTGAAAAGGTAAAGCAACAATTTAAAAAGGCTAATATTTGAATAACGCCGCCGAGCGTGGAAAAGGGCGATTCGCCAAGCGGTTTAGCGGCGAACGCCCGCCCGCTCGGCGTTCAAATTTCTTTTTTTTAGTTGATTTCTTTCAGTTCAGGCGTGAGCTTGTCCGCGCGGCGTAGCCGCGCGCTTGTCAAGACAAGCTCACGCCTATCTGCCATTTCAATTAATTATACTATAATATGTGACTTAAAGTCCGTTGTTAGAAAAGTCACAAAATGTTAAAATGTTTTTTGTTGTGGGGTGTTTTTAAATGGATATTAAACAGGCAGTAGGCAAACGTGTAAAAGAATTGCGTAATAAAATTGGCATAAGTCAGGAAGAACTTGCCGATACAGCACAACTCGATAGAACCTATATTACAAGCGTTGAGTGCGGAAAACGTAACATTTCTATTGTAAATATCGAAAAATTGGCTAACGCTTTAAACGTAACGCTAAAAGAATTTTTTGAGTTTTAATTACAAAGGAGAAAGTATATGCCAATTAACAATGAATCAATCGGTATTGCAACAGAAGTAGCAATAGCAAAAACATATAATGTTCAAATCAATCCTAATTATGAATTAAGGGCTGAGTTTGGAATATCGGATTTTTTATTAGAAGGAGATTATATCCGAAAAATATTTGAAAAAGAAAATATCCCTGTTCCTATTAAGCATATTGCAGAAGGGCAAAATCCTGTTGATTTTATTTTAGAGAACAATAAAACGCTTTCGGTAAAATCCAACCAAAATCAAATAGGGAAAGCCGCTCCTCAAAACATTGGTCAACCAACAAATCAAACTTATTTTAACTTTATTGAAGCGCAAAATATAATCTCAGGATTTAAGTTGAGTGATTATTTAGCTAAAAATAGTTTGTATGATACAGAAGAAAATAGGAAATACGTATTTAAAAAGATATCAATTGACCATATAGATGTGTTAATTAATATGTATTGGAAAAACATTTTTGAATGTGATTATTTACTTCTGATTTACAATCTAGAAAATCACGCTTGTCCTATTAATAATTATAGATTATTTGGTAAGTATGGTAACTTACCAACATGGAATAAAGAATTGTTTTCGTTTACCCGTCAATTAAATCAATGGAATGAATCTAATACATTAAAATATAATGGTGAGAGTATTGGAGAGTTTCAAGTACATAATCATAGAAATTGCTTAAAATTTCGCTTTATAATGAAAGGTATTATGAAACTACTAGATTCAAAATTAATATGATGCCAAAGGAGAAGTTTTTCACTTCTCCTTTTTGAATACAAAAATATATTCGTGTTTAAAAATATATAAGCCGTTTTCTAACGCTCTGCGCCGCCACAACGCTTTTTGATTTGCTTTGCCTTTCGTTTCTTCAAAATTTTTTACAATCGTTGCCTTCAATGTCAAACCGTCTTGTTGCATTGCCTGCATACAGTAAAAACCCAAAGGTATTATTTGACCGTTAGCGTATTTGTCGCCAATTACAACGGCGCAATATCTACCTTTTTCTAAAATTGTCGAAGTATTGCTAACAACTTTTTTAAAGTTCTCTATAAAATCTTCAAGCGTAGGTGAGTTTGATAAATCGTTACTGTCTTCACTAAATTTTATTATATCCCAATATGGCGGATGATAGATAATAAACTGAACAGTATCTATGTTGTAAGTAGTCTTTATTCTGTTTATATCAAACGTTCGACTATCGTCAACAAATGTATCGGCAACAATTCCGTCCTTTTGCTCGGAATGAATTCTTCCTATCGCTTCCATAGCAACTTGCGGTTGCAATTCTATCCCTATTGAATTTCGGTTCATTCGTTGAGCTTCAATAAGAGTTGTGCCGCTACCGGCAAAAGGGTCTAGTATAAAATCGCCTGTTTTCGTATAACGTGATAAAAGTTGGTGTGGGATTTGCGGAACGAAATTACCATGATAATGTCCGCTATGGGCGCCCGAATTATCTCTGTTTTGGATTATCCAAAGGCTGTCCGTCCAAATATCGGTCAATTCTTTCCAATTTTTTAAATCTAAATCGTTTATCTTGCCCATTACTTTTTAATTAAACAATGTAGACATTCAAACGTTTTATCAGCTTTTGCTTCCCTTGCATTATCTGCTTTATAGCGTTTATGTTCTTGTATTTCGTATCTATATTTACCATATTTTTTCATTATTTTTTCTATCGTTTGAGAAGACATAAGACCTTCGTTATTATAGCTTAAAAATATATATTTAAAGTTTGCGTTTTTTATAATTTCCGCAAAAGATTTTTCCACTTTTGACTTTATGCAAAAATCACTCTTTTGCTCCGAATATTCCCTAAGCCCCGTTTTGCCGTGTATTACAGGGTTATCATATCTTGCAATCGTTTCGAGCAAATGATAATTCGTACAGTATTGTCTTGCGTTATAAGGGGGGTCTAAATAAAGGATATCACCCGAAATATTTTTTATAAGTTCGTTTATATCTTCATTATAAACTTTACACTCAACCTGCCCATGCATAATGGGTAAAGGTTCAAGTATCATATCTTTAAGTGCAGACTTTTTAAAACTCTTTAAATAAGCTCCGTACACGGAAGCCGTATTCGCATATTTATCAATACTGTTGATAAGTGAGCCAAGTAAAAAATAATATTCGTTTTCGTTTATAAGTTTTTCGGTACGTTTTTCTTCGATAGCAATTCTTATCGCATCGCACTTTTTTGCGTTGTATTCCGTGAAATACATGCGTCTGAATTCTTGTCCTTTCGTGCCTTCAAAACAATAATTTTTATAGATAAAGCCTTCAACGCCTTCAAGGTTATTTAAATCTTTAATAAGTTGCGCACACCTATTTTCATCAAGATTGCCGTTATTCTCTATCATGTGTTTGGATATGACATAACTGTAATATTGAATATCGTTTGCTATAATAGAATACCCGTTCTGCTTAAATGAACCACCGACAACGCCCGTACCTGCCATTAAATCAGCAAATACCATTTCATTGGGGGTGCGAGTTTCGCCATTACCTGCAAGCGTTTTAGCAATGGACGATTTTAAAAACTCTATTAAAGAATATTTTGACCCGATATAATTCATAAAAATAACCTAAAATTGTTACTCATACTATATAATACCATTTCTTTTTAAATCAGTAAAGTATATGTTAGAAACATCTTTAAATTATTTCTTTATCTTATCATCCGATTGTTTTAACCAACTATTTTTTATATTTAAGTTAAATTGATTTCTGGATAATCTTATGTTAAACTTGATTAAAAGAAATAAGAGGTAAAAATGAGTATTGCAAAAGATTTGCTAATAGCAGATAAGGAATCGTTCAAATTTAGATTAGAAAGGCTGAAAGAAATAAAATCACTTTACCTTTGGAAACGAGACGTAGATTTATTATTATTTGGCGGTTTTTCCGCGTCTTTTGCAATATCGGAAATTCCTAATGCCTATATAAATGGTAATTTTTTGTCCTGTATATGTTTAGTCCAGATATTTTTTGAACATACGTTATCTTCGGCTTTTTGTATGCAAGGTGAAGATGAAATAGCGGAGGCAAGTTTTGCAAAAATTCTTGATGAATGCAAGACAAACAAAATTATTTCTGACGATTTTGCAGAAAAATTAGATGAGTTAAGAAGAATTAGAAATTCATATACTCATTTTCATGTTGGCTTAAATAAACGTAGCTTAATGAAACGAATGTTAGACTCATCAATAGTCATAGATGATTTACTTATTAGAGATGCGTGGTTTGCCTTAAATCTAATTTCAGATTTTTTTGAAACACAAACAAGCTAACGATTAATTTTTCTTATTCGAATAAGACTGAATACGGGTCACCAAACAAGTTAAAGGCGAACCCGTTTCCATTAGGAGACGGATTCGCTTTTATCGTATATTTTAGGTAAAAGCAAATCCGAACCAATTGTGATATTACAGCATAATATTGGTTCGGATTTATTTTATTAATGATACGACTTAATATTTTTTTAGTTTATATGTTTGTATATTTGTTTTTTCTGGAAATGAAGGCTTCCTTACCACCTTCCAAAATATTGCAGATATGATTCTGTATACCACGACGACCCAAAAACGTTTCGTCATCTGTAATAGTAATGTTTTCTATTGAACCTGAGCGATATTCAAATTTAAACGATTTATTTTTGCTCTGTGCATTATTAGGAATTTCTTGATTTGCTACAATAATCTCTTCAGCATCACAACCCAGAACAAGATTTGCATTATGTGTTACCAGAATAATCTGCCTTTCTTTTTTGCGTTCTCTTATAAAGGAAACCAAATCAGACACTATTGATAAATTATCCAAATCATCTTCTGGCTGATCTAATAATATTGGGCATTTAGATTCATCATGGCTAATTAGTAGTTTCAATAATACCAACGCCTTTTTACCTGGGGACATATTCTCAATTAAATCACTATCCATTTCAACGGTATAGATAATATTGTCATAATCACTCATTAATTCCTGTATCGCTCGTGATTTATCATACTTTGCCATCAATACTTTTTTAGTATCATTATTTAAGATGGCAAGGATAAAATCCTTTTTACATCCCTCATCAAACTCACTTTCTAAGATAAATCCTTCTTCATCAAAGTTTTTAAATACCCCATTATGAATTGTCTTTAACGCATTTTGTGTAAAAATCTTTTCAATAGATTCCTGAAAATAAGTTCTACGACGACGTTTGATAGCTATTATTTTGAAGTTTTCATCAGTGTTTTTCAAATGCAGCTTTTTGAAGTTTTCTGCGAATAAATCATAGTCAGTCTCCCTGTGTGTGGTAACAGAGGTAATTAAACCTATGGTTTTATCTACCTCCCTTTGTATTTCTGTTAAAGTCGCTAACTCTTTATCTATAGCTCTAAGATTGTCTTCTTCAGCCCTCAAGTCATTTTCTATCTTTTTAATTTCTGCATTTCCATCAATTTTAGGTTTTAACTTGTCAATTACAGCATTCGCAGCAGCTAAACCCTTTTGCAAAATAGTAATGCGTTCATCTATTTTGGAAATTAATTGTCGTTTTTTATCTTCCCATGCCTTTGCTGCCATAGATAAAATCGACTCGGTAATATTCCCCAATAAATCCTTTATCTCTTTATTGTGTATATTCCCTATATCAGCTAATTTGACTATATTATCTTTTAACAATATAATTTGTTTATCATTATTTATTTCATCGATAGCCGATTGTATTTCTATTCTTTGGGAAACAGCCTTGTCAAATTCTTGAATTTCAGAATCAGAAATATCTAATGTCTTTGCTAATGCTTCTTTTTTTTGGCGAAGCACCTCAATGTTTTTAATTACAGATGCTCGGTCACCCAATTCCTTTATTTTTTCATTTTGAACATCAAGCTCTTTTTTCTTATAAACCAAATCTAATATTAGTGACTCTAATGTTTTTTGGTGTAATATTAATGATTGACTAAACGCTTCTTTCAGTTTAGCAAATTCTTTATCTTGATTTATTGTATTTTCAATAATGGTATCTATATCTGTCTTTTCAGCACAATCGTCCATCAATGTATTTAAATACGATTGTGCAATATATACAATTTTTTTATTTCCCACATTTTTATCATCAGAGACAATTCCATCCTTCCAAAATACCTTTATCGGAAATTCAAACGGACGTTTCTTTCCATCATAAACTGAAGCAAATTGTGACGAAACATCATCAGGAGAAATTGCCCTTGCAATATTTTGAAGCAATATGGATTTCCCAGTAGATTTAAGACCAATTATACACGTTAAGTTTTCACTTATTGGAATACTCTCATTGGAAAATCTATGGGGAATATTGTTGTCTTCAATAACAATTTTATCAATAATTCTATAATTATCAATCCGACCTGAAGGACACAATTCTTGTATTTTGACACGCTCTTCTGGCTCAAACAACACTTGTTTTAATCCTTCCCATGAAGGATCAGCTTTTATCCAACAATATCTTTTTGTTTGTTGCCTTTCACTATTTAATGGCTCAAAAATAGCTTCATTGGAATGCGCGTCACACCCCCAAACACTCGGGATAATTCTTTCTGGTTTTTTATCCTTATGTCCCAAAAAATATTCAATGTCTGAAGGATTTGCTGACAACAATAAATTCGTGGTTCTATAAAGATCTTTCCTGTACTCAAAAAGATCCGCAAGATCTTGCGAAGGGCTATTAGGATTACCAACTGCTGATGCCCCATCTGTACTTCTATTAGGCATTAAAACTAAAACATTTTCTCTACACTCTGGATGTTTTTTAAAAAGAGAAATTACGTCATCAAAATTTATAAAGAAATTTTCTATGCCTTTAATATATGCCAATTCATCATCAGTGATAGTTGGATCAATGTCTCGACCCAATCTAATCAGATCTTCTTTTCTAGCACTATATTCGGTAGTTGGAGATGCGTATTTAAGATTACTTAAAATAACAGTATCTACCTTATCTAAAAACGAAGGATTAATTAATAAATGTACATTCATTTTAACCCCGTCTTTTAGAAGTGTTAAGCGAAACGGAAAAAGAGATGTTGCAAGCATTTCGGAAACTTTCTCCTAAACAGCAAAAAGCTCTAATCTCAGTATTTATAGAATAAGATCATATAAAAACAGCGGTTGCGAATTAACGCAACCGCTGTTTTGACGTTCTATACTTTTTTTAATCGGCAATCCCCATTTGGGGTAAAATTCTAATTTATATACCGCACGCTCTGGCGGTTTTCTTTATTCCGTCTTTTTCAACGGCTATCCCTATACGATTTAACGGGATTATTTTTCTTTATTCAATTTTTTATTCAATTGTCGTTGTTGCCTTTCGGCTTGCCACGCTTTGAACTCTCTTTGTCCTTCTTCGGAATCAAGATAAGCTCGCATCGCCGGCAATAATGCTCTCGCAAGGGAATCGATCTCAAAGTCCGGTATCCCTGTGTTGTTCTTTTTTCTTCTCGACATTAACTGTTGGTGTTTCCCTCCTTATAATAGTGATACGATGAGCGCAACCGTTTGAGCGAGTAAAATTATAGGTGTCGCCCAAAACAAGAACTTGCGGAAGCCACGCTCGACTTTCAATTCTTCGCGTGTGGTTTCTAAAAGTTTCTTGCTCTCGTCAAGCTCTTTCTTAACTTCCGCAAAGACCTCTTGCGATTGTACGGTAATAGTTTTGCGCAACTCATTTTCCAAAGTAGTTGTTGTTCTTTTTATTGCCTGACTTGTTTCCGTTGCCACTCTGTTGTTCAGACTGCGCGTTTCGGCTTGCAATTTCCTTATCTCTTTGACTGCGCTCGATACGCTCTCGCTCAGCCTGTTCACGTTGTAATCGTTCTCGCTCTCTAATACTCTCACTTTCGTAGTCAAGTCCTTGATGAGCGAATTCTGCTTGTCTATCAAGCCGTTGCATTTGTCGTTGGATATCGCCAACGCTTCGCGTAGAGCTGCGTTGCCCGCTTGTTCCATAGCTTGATCCGTTTGCGCTTTCAATACTTCCAACGGGGTTGCCGTTTCTCCTGTGTCTATTCTCGGTAATGACATTTTCGATCTCCTTTTTTGTATAGTTGTTTCCGAGTTTAAGCCCCCGAATGGCTTTCGTCTTTTGTGGATGCAAGTAGGAATATTCCGTCTTGCTTCGTGTTACCGATACGCCGTACAACGCAAGGTGAGATATAAATTCTTCCTGCGTGGTCGAACTGCGTTTCGCTTCTTCGATGACTTCTCGCTAATCCTCTTTCCAAGACGTGCCACATTTCAGAATAATGTGGCTTTCTTGCGTCGTTCTCTTGTTTTGCGCTTTCTTGCGAAAGTCTGTTTTCGTGTACCCGAACTCACTACCCAAACGGTTGGCTTCGTCTTTCATTTTCGTGTAATCGCTTTTTGTAAATCTTAACTTTTTACCGGTAATCGGATTTACGGCGTTTACAATAATATGACTGTGTACTGTCTTGGTATCCACGTGAGTTGCAATAACGCACTCGTCGTCGGGGAATAGAATAGCCGCAAGTTCTTCGGCGTATAAATGCGCTTGTTCGGAGTTTACGTTATCTTTCCGAGCACACGACAATTTGAAGTGATAATACTTGCGCTCATCAAACTTTTTACATTTCCCGAATCGCCACATAGTGTCCGCAAACTGCTCGGCATAATCTTTGTCCTCGAACAAATTCCTTACGCTTACGAACGCCGCCTTGTCCTCGCGTGTTATGTAGGCTATCGCTTTCTTCGGTGTACTCTTGCTTGATAATCCTTTGAATAACGGCAATCTCATCCACCTCCGATAGCGGCAGATAACTTGCGATAAACACACTTACACTCGTCCACAACGGCTAACAATTCTTGCTCGGTTATGTCCCCGAAGTAGTTGTTCTTCACGGCTTGATTTAAGTTATTTCCTTGCCGTTTCAACTCCGCCAAAATCTCGTTTCCGCTTGTGATACTGACGATAGGTTTATCCGATAACGCCCGTATAAGGTAGTCCGTTCTGTTCAATCCGCTTGCCGTTACTTTCTGATTTAACAGCCGTTTTTCTTCTTCCGACACTCTGAAAGAGTAGGCATACGGTCTTGCTCTATTTACTTTCTTTTCGATAGTTTTTACCTCCAAAATTTATGATTTCTAATTGTTCATCCTCTGACAAATAAAAGGGTCTTAGGGGAAAGAATTTCCCCTAACGAGGCAAGCGTAGCGCGGCAAGTGGCTTGCCACTTGCGTACCTCGCCATACCGATAAACGGTACTATGGTGGTCTGATAGTCATACTGATTTCCTCCAGATTGTTTTAGTTATCTTGTCTACGCGAAAGGTAGTAGATAGCTGAAAAAAGGACATAAAAAAGCCGCTGATACTTTCAACGTAATCACCGACTTCAACCGTATTTAGCAATATGAATTTGCTCTATGGGGGTTAACCATTCTATGAGATTGTAAGATTGTTGTTAGCTCAAAATATACCTCGATTATCTAAAAATTTGTAACACAAAATAGACCATCAACGCTATCCGACTTTCGCATCCTCATAGGAATCTCGGATAACTCCGGCTGCACGTTCTATTGCCGTAAAACTGTACGACAATAAAAGCCTATCACGGCTCACGAATTTTGCGTACAACTAAAAAACCTACGCTCTATCCGTAAGCTAAGGCAAGGCGGCTCAACCGCCCAAAACCTTCCGCTCTCTAATGAGCATCGCTCATTGCGGAACTCCACCCCGAAGGGTACACACCACAACCTACATTGTGGTAGAGTGTATTATATCATAGACTTTTGTTCGGCGCAAGGCTTTCACCGCCCATAAATGGGCGGTGAAAGTGTCTTTTTATTGGAAGTTTTGTCGAAAGTTTCTTGACTCAAAATTAAAATTTACAATATGCAATTAAAGCGTTGACTTATATTCGATTATCGTATATAATGATATGCAAGGAGTTTAATATGCAAGATAATATTATAGGTAAAAGATTAAAGCAATTAAGAGAAAGCGTAAAGCAATCACAAGTCAAAATAGCGGCTTTGCTCGGCACTACGCAATCGGCAATCAACCGTTACGAGAACGGGCATTCCGACGTTCCTAACGCAACTCTACTTTGGTTTGCCAACTATTACGACGTGTCGCTTGATTATATCTTTGGACGGTGCGACGAGCCACAGGGCAAGCTATTTGATTATCAGCCAAAAGCGTTTGAAAACGACGAGCGTATGCAGGAATTTATAGAGATGTGTTTCGATCCGTCCTCTGCCGCTAATGCTAAACTTAAAGAAGCTGTATTAAAACTTTTACAAGAACAAAAGAAATGATTTTTAATATGACTATATCTGTCAAGTTTGTTTTGTTATATCATTAAGGAGAATGAAATGATTGACTCGATACCAAAGACAATGCAACCCAACTATTCTTATGGTTATGCAAAAGCTACTTATGAGAAGTTAGAGCAATATGAAATATCTATGCAAGTTCCAGCTATTAAAGCCGACGAAAGTATAGTTGTTCGATTGGACGGAAAAGGCTTAACCGCAAGATTCAAGAGTGATATAGAATTATTTTTGCCCGATTTCCATTTAGCAATGAAACGAGTGATGGAAAACATTAAGAAGTATTTTCCTTATGTTACTTTCGCTTATTCGTTCAAAGATGAAATTTCATTACTAATAAATAAAGAGCAAATAGAACATAGCAAAGACTTTCAAAACCGTATTGAAAAAGTATTACCTCTGTTAAGTGGTTATATTTCATCCATGTTCTCACAATACATACCAAAAAAATTGAAAACATCTCCTTGCGAAGCTTTTACGTTTGATGCAAGAATAATTATTTTACCAACTTCGCAATTAAAAAACTATTTTCATTCGCGTCAAGCATTTGCAATGAGTGGATTTATAGATAGAATTTGCTCGTTTAAACATCTTACACCTGAAAGCCGTACATTTAGTAATGTCAAAAAAGCATTAAAAGACATTGGTGACGATTGGTTCAATTATCCTCAATATGTTTGTAGTGGCTATGTCGGACGCTATGAGAATGAGAAATGGTTGGTCGATACAGCAAGCGACTTTATGCAAAAATGGTTTAAATATGAACCCTATTTAGGAGTATAGTATGAAAGCAGTTATATACGCCCGATTCAGTTCGGAAAAACAAAATGAAGCGAGTATTGAAGGTCAGCTCCGAGAGTGTATGCAGTACGCCGAGTTCAACAATATTCAAGTTGTCGGCAACTACATAGACAGAGCACAATCAGCAAAGACAGACCATCGCCCTGAATTTCAGCACATGATTAAGGACAGTTATAAAAACTTGTTCGATACTGTTCTTGTATGGAAATTAGATCGCTTTGCCCGCAACCGCTATGATAGTGCTTACTACAAGAATGTACTCAAAAAGAACGGCGTTCGTGTTATCTCCGCAAAAGAAAGTATTTCGCAAGGTGCAGACGGAATTTTGCTTGAATCCATCTTGGAAGGCTATGCCGAATACTACTCCGCCGAACTTTCCGAGAAGGTCAAGCGTGGCATGACGGAAAACGCACTCAAAGCGAAGGCAAACGGCGTTCGCGCTCCGTTCGGTTACTATGTAGATGAGCAAAGTCATTATCAAATTGATGAAGCAACTGCCCCTATCGTAAAAGAGATTTACTCTCTCTATCTCGGCGGTACAAGAGTAAACAACATAGCAAAACTCCTTACTTCACGTGGTGTTAAAAATCGTGGCTACTCTATGAACTACAATGCTGTGTTTCGCATTCTTACCAACCGCAAGTACATAGGAGAATACAAGTTCGGCGACATAATAATTCCAAACGCCATTCCCGCTCTTGTCAGCGAAGAAGATTTTAACGCTGTGCAAGCAAAAATGAAAGTCAATAAAAAAGCTCCTGCTATGCACAGAAGCGAAGATGATTATTTGCTCACCACAAAACTTTTTTGCGGCAAGTGCGGTGCAATGATGACGGGCGAAATCGGTACAAGCCATACCGATAAGAAATACCGTTACTATCGTTGCAATCAATCAAAGCAACACAAATGCGACAAGAAAACTGTCAAGAAAGATTGGTTAGAAGAACTTGTTATCGACGAAATCCTTTCCTTAATTTCAAGCGATGAAGTTTTGGAAGAACTTGTTGAACGTGTTTACGAAATGCAATCGCAAGAAGATAATACGGCAATCGTTGTACAAAATCAGCTTGATGAAGTTGAGAAAAAGCTACGGAATTTAGCGGAAGCAATCGCGCAAGGAATTTTCTCGTCCACGACGAAAAAAATGCTCGACGAGCTTGAAGAACAAAAGAGTAATCTTGAATCCGAACTGTTCCAAGCAAAAGTTACAAATCCAGTGCTTACAAAAGAACAACTGCTATTTGCATTTTTAAACTTGCGAAAGATAGACATATCCACGCAAGAAGGCAAGCAACGGCTTATTGATACCTTTGTAAACAGCATCTACCTTTATGACGATCACTTTGTAATTACTTTCAACTACAAAGGACAAGCAAAAACGGTAACTTTTGAACAACTTAATAGTTCGCCTTTAACCTCGTCGGGGTCACCAATCAGTAACAAAGTCGAACTTTTCGTTAGTTAGGAAAGTCGGCTTTGTTTTTTTGTATCTTAAAGTCGTGCAATTTAGGCTGTACGGCTTTTCATTATGTATTACGATTAAACTATCAGCTTTAACTTATCAAGGCTTAAAAACGCTTTTATTGCTTGCGATATCGGCTACTTTATGCCGCAAAAGGCTATTGACTGGAATTGCGGTGTGTTAGGTTCGTGCGCCAAAGGCAATCATTACTACGCGTAAAACGCGTAGTTTGTGGTAGCCCTATAAGGGCATGGTACCGGCAGCACTATTCGTGCGGTGAAGAAGCTGCCAACCGCAATTATTTTCAGGCTGCTGCTAAAGCAGCCTTATTTTTTGCCGTTCTCTCCAAACGGGTCTATATACTCTTTCATTGTTAACTGCTCATTTGCTATATCTTCTTGCAACTGATTTTGTATATATTCTGCTATCTTCTTTTCATTTCTTCCTACCGTACCCACATAGTATCCTTTGCACCAAAAGTGTCTGTTCCCGTACTTGTATTTCAAATTTGCAAACTTGTCGAATATCATTAGACTGCTTTTGCCTTTCAAATATCCTACTATTTGCGAGATACTATACTTAGGCGGTATTGAAATTAGCATATGTATGTGGTCCGGACACGCATTTGCTTCCAAAATTTCTATCTTTTTGTACTCACACAACTTACGCAATATCTTTCCTGTTTCTACTTTTAGCTTTCCGTATATTGCCCGTCTACGAAATTTTGGAGCAAAAATTATATGGTACTTGCTTTCGTATTTACAATGTGTTAAACTTAATTCATCCATGGATTCTCCTTTGATTTCTTGTTGCGGTTGGTAGCCACTTCAATTTTATCATTGGAGACTTTTTCTGTCCATAGCTAAAACTTTTTATCCCCACGCTTAGCGTGGGGTTGTCTTTTAACAAACCGAAAGCCGCAACTTTTGAAAGTTGCGGCTTTCTATAATAAATATTTTTGATGAATATCAAACAATTTGTTCTAAACCGAACGATGAAGTAATAGCGTCGGCAACGGTTTTCGCATTGGCAATCTGGGTTGCCGCGCCCGCGTGGTTGTCTGCTCCGTCTTTCGTTTCGTCAATGGCAACAAGCCTTATACTGTTCTTAAATTCAAGTTCGCCGACCGCTTCGTTTGCAAGCGCGCCGCTGCCGCTTCTTGTACTGTTACAAGTCCATACAACCTTCGCATCCGGATACAGGTTATGAATACGCGTAAGCAAATCTTTAACCGCATTCTTAAACTGTGTTTCGGCGGTTATCCGCGCGGTACCCGAAAGCGGGCTTATGTGCGAATTCCAATCGTTACCGCCAATGTTTACTATTACCGCGTCGGGAATCCAGTTTGAGTGGTTCCATTCACCCGTAGCTTTAACGGATTTGGTACTGCCGTTATTATTGTATTCCGCAATCAGCCCCGTGGCGTTGTAAGCGGCAGACAGATTTTCCACGCCGCGATAGCTCCACAAAAGCCCCATACCACTGTTGGACACAAACTGCGTTTCCGCGCCGAAGCGTTTGGCGGCAAGATATCCGAAACCGTTTAACGACGACGAGTTTGCGGTCGTCCACTCTTCGCCAGCGCTACCCAAGCAACCGTGTCCCGAAATACCCGAGCCGCCTAAAATCTGAAATTTTAAACCGGTATGCTTTTCAGGCGCATTAAATTCGCCGTCCGTTTCGATTTTTTTAACCGAAGTAAGCGAATTTTCGGGTTCGCTTCTCTTCAAGACCGTTACGGTATGCGTACCGTCTGACAAGTTTTCCGCAACGGTAACCGTTTGCGTATTTTCCGTGAGCGAAAAACTTTTGCCTTCGGGCGCGGTTTCGTTATCTACGCTTGTAATAAAATAAGGGCGGTTTTTATCCGATTCCGTATTGGTCGCGTTAAAAGTAACTTTAAGTTCCGTTCCCGTAAACTTTACCTTAAAACCCGTCGCCGTATAGTAACAATACACTTGCCCTTCCGAATATTCCGTTCTGCCTATCCATCGCACGTATCCTTCATCTTTAAGTTTTTCCCCGTCAAGTAACGAAACTTTTTCAGGCAATGAAGGTTTGGCTGGTAAATGCACCGTCTGCCACGGTTCTGAAAAGAATACGAGTAAACCGAGCGCGACGGTAACAACCGTCACAATCGAAACAATAATTTTTTTAATTTTCATAACAGTTTACATAAGGGGCAGATAAGTTACGGTGTTGGTAAGCGTCATCATAATGAATATCAGACAGCTTACGAACGCGCCGAGATATACCTTGCCGGTTTTATTGTAAAAATAGCGGTTGAATATTGGCAGCAGTATCATCATAGGCACTACACCCCAAAGCAGATTGACATACAGCCAGTTTGTCGTCAGCCATACCGCGCCCGTAGCGGCAAACACGACGTATTGCAGGAAGATAATGGAAATAAGTCCCACGGAGTTTGCAAGACAAGCGATTACAACGCTTCCGACATTTCCCCAACGCGCGTTGCGCATAGAACAGTTTACCCTTACCGAGTTCGTGAAATAGAACAGGAAGAACATCGGCATATACATCAGCGCAAGCACCAGAAGCCGCCAGTTCGTTGAGAAGAACAACGGTCTTGCGCATACGAAGAAGAACCTTGCATCAATATGGAATATCAGGTACAGCACGTCTATTATAGCGTAGAAAGAACAGAACAGAATAAACGCAAGCAACAGCATTTTAAGTACGTTCGTGGGCTTTTCCTTTAAATTCACAAGCGTTGCGCCCCGCCTTCTGTGCCTCAGGAAATGAGCGAGCAGAAACAATCCCAATCCCAAAAGTCCGTTGACGACAGACCATAACATTACGGCGTTGGTCATTCTCTGCGGGAACAACCAGGTAAGCCCGCCCGCAGCCGAACCTACGCCCGTCGTAAACCATTTGGCGGACAGCGTCGCCATCCAGTCGTAAGAGAAGCACGCAAACAAAGCGCAGACTACAAATATTCCCCAGAATATAAGTTTGTCTATTTTAGAGTCGTTGCGGCTCATAGGCTGCGGCTCGTGTACTCCCGTTGCAAAAAATTTCGTTCTGAGTAAAAGCGCGCCTTCCGAAAGAACAAACAGGAACATACCCGCAAGATACAGCCCCTGGAATATCTCTTTAATCCACCACACCTGATTTGTGGTTGCCAGCGAGCTCCCGCCCGTAGCGTCTTCGAAAACGTAATCAAAAAACTCTATCATATGAGCTATCGACAGGTTGTCGTAAGGCTGCAAACCGTGAATGGTTTTTTCGTTATGGACGACGCGGAAAGAATAGTCGTCAGGACTGCCGTAGTAATCGTCGATTACCACTTCTTTTACAAAGTTTTCTTCAGAACCTTCGTGCGCATAAATTCCCGAATTAACGATGTTTATCGCCGATACCGTATAGCGCATATCGGAATAGTCCAATGAATTTGCATTTTCGTCGTCAACCGACGTACTCGTACCTTCGTTCTGGTATGCGCCTTCGTCATAGCGCGCATACGAAAGACCTATATTGCAGGATACGTTTTTGAGCGTGGCGAGACTGTCGTCTTTTAAAATATTGTTGCGGACGTAACCTGAAATATATACGGACTGTATCTTCCGGTTGTTGTACGTACCGTAACGCGACATTGCATAAATACAAGCGTTGCCGCCTGCGGAGTGTCCCGCAATGCCGACGTTTTCAAGGTCGACGTAGTTGAAATTTTTTCCGTTGCCGTTTTCGTCAGTCTCGGTCACGTGCTCTATTACGGCAAAGAGTCCGTATCCCACCTGTGCGGCGGTCTGGTCGGTAGAGCCGGACTCGCCCTGACTGTAGGGGTCGAGACAAACCACGACGTAACCGCGGCGGGAAAGCTCAAGGTTATATGCCGCCTGCGTTTCCTTGGTACGCTGATAGCCGGGGCAGACGATAACGCACGGCGCTTTGTTTTCCGCCGTAGCCTTTTTCGGCTTATACACGTCTGCGACCACCCAGGTCTTTTCGCCCGTTTCCAGCTTGAACGACGAAACGTTTACGGCTCCCACGTTTATGTTGACTATAAACGCGAACAGCGCGCCGAAGAATATCAGACAGCTTGCTATCGCCATCATACGCTTGGATTTATCTTTCCAGACGTTGATAAAAAATCTTTTAAGTATTCCGCCAAGTTTTACGAAAAAGTTTTTAAATCTTTCGTTTAAGGGCGGCTTCTGAATATTTTCGTTTTTCACAAATTTATCCCCCTTTCCGGTTATTCGGCAGTCGCCGTTAATGCGGCTTTGCCTTCATCCGTCTGCAAAAACGCCATAAACGCCTGTGCAATTTCACTGTCGGTAAGCCGTTCGGCTTTTCTGTCGCTTGCCACCGTTCCGCCGTTAGCCTCATTCAGTTGCATAGCAACCGTCAGCGTTTCAATAGCCGTGAACGACGTTCCGCCTTTATGCCCGATTGCCACGTCATAATCAGACGCGTCGGACGTAAACGCCGCTCCATTGCCGGTGGTAATAAGGTCAATCTGCAATTCGTCGCACTGTATAGAGTTGTCTGAACAATATTTAGCAAACGCCGCAGTTAAAGCGTCGGCTACCGGCTGGTCGATAAACTTTTTATAAACCGCAACTTTCAAGGACACCGGCAGCGCGCTCTCCGCAAATCTTGCATACAGGGTTAATTTTCCCTGCGAAGCGTAAGATACCAAATCGGCATAGCATTTGGAACCCTTTAAAAGAGTTTCTCCATCCGCCATTTCTTCGGTCAACGCCCAGCCTATAAAATTGTCGCCTTCGGCTGTGGGAAGAGTAACGTCAACCGCGTCGGTTGCGTTGGATACGGTCAGCTTTTCGCCGTACTGCGCTCCGTTGTGCATTAAAGTGATTTCGATTTTATCGGCTTCAGCTTCTGTAACGTAATCGGGGTTCATTATCTTTTTAGCCGTTTCCGACTTTAAGAATTCACCGAATGCTACGACCACGCCGTCGGAACTGTTTAAACCGACTTTGAGCGTAGTATACGCGCTGTCGTTTACGCTGAAAATATAAATCTGCGTTATCGAAACCTGCCATTCGTCTACCGCGGACGACTTATATGCAAACGCAACATTGTAATCGCCGCTCTCGTAATCGGCTTTATAATTTGCATTGTTGCTTGACGAAAGAGCAGTGTAGACCACTTCGTAGCCGTCTGCGAAATACGTTGAAACCTTAAACGCTTCAAACAGCGCTTTCGCGGTTTCTTCATTGACGTATCGCGTCCACAAAGCAACGCTCAACACTTTCGACTGCGGTTTTTCGCCTTCTATAAATACGGGGTAAAGCGTTATTCTGTCCGCGCCGTAATTTTCTATCGCGGTATAGCTTATCTGCGCGTTTTCTGCAAATACCGATTCGCCGTTTTCGGCAACAGCCCAGCCCGCAAAATAATGTCCCGCGGGAACGCTTGAAGGCGCATATTCTTTGAGCGAAATACTGTTGCCCGCAACGCTGCTTACCGTTCCTATTTCCCTACCGCCTATTACAACGGTTATAATGTGTTCTATAACGGTACTCTCACTCTCGCAAACAAGGCGTACGTTCGTCTTATCTGTAAACGCGCTGCCCGAACCGTTCAACGCAGTCAGCTGTTCGTCGGTCAATACAAGCGGATAATTTTTTGCCGCAAAACCGCCGCTGAGCTCGATTTCGGTATTTCCGTTTCCTTCACCCGCTTTTACCGTTACCGTATCGCTTCTGTTATCTAAATTGCCCGAGAGATAAATACAGTTCAAAGAAGTATTTGCCACTTTGTACGCGTTGCCCGAATAGGCGTAAACGTTGGAAGTTACAAAGCAGTTTGACACACTGCCGCCAGCTTGCAGAAGTCCGACGATACCGCCCACTTCGCCGAGTCCGCCGACATAGCTGTGATTTTTAGAACCCGAATGATAGTCGCCGCCCGCATAACAATAGGTTATCGTTCCCGCGTTGGCTCCGGCAATTCCGCCTACATTTTTGTTTCCGTGGACGCGTATGCCGTCAAACCAGCATTCGCTTACCGTTGCGCCGTTTTGGTTTACCGCAACTATTCCGCCGACATAATCGTTTAACCCGCCCGCGCCGCGCTGAGCCAGAAGTTTGCCGCTTCCGTCCGTTGAACTCTTTTCTATAACTGCGTAATTTATTGCGGCAATACCGCCGATATAGCTGTACGCCTTGGTTGAATTGCCCGTTTCAACCGAGTTTGCCGCACCTATCGTACCTGTGAAAGAACATAGCGAAACGATGCCGTTATTTATTACCGTGATGCCCGCGCCGCCTACGTTTGCCTTAACCGTACCCGAATAAGTACAGCAGGAAATTTCGCCGTAGTTTATTCCGGCAACGCCTGCAATGCCGCCTTCTATTCCGTCCTTGCCACCCGTAAGCGTGCCGACCGAACCTACCGCGCTGTCCAAACCTGCCGAAACCGTGCAGAAGGAAATTTTACCTTTGTTCACGCCAGCAATTGCGCCCGCGCAATTTGTTTGAACGTTGGAAACAGCGCCTGCAACGGTTAAATCTTTAATTTCCGAATTTTCTCCGAGAATACCGAAAAGCCCCGTATCGGACGCTTCCAGCGTGACCGTCTTGCCGTTGCCGTTAAGATTTCCGTTAAATACTTTCCCCTGAACGTCGTTTGCGGAAAGCCTTGCGGTAAACGACTGCGCAAGTTTGTAGTAACTTCCCTTAGCAACGTCCTGCGTATTTACCACGGCTAAGTCGGTTGACGAAGTTATGAGATAAGGATTTTCGGAAGTACCCGCACCCTTAAACATAAGATTGTCAACGGTAATTCCATCGGCTGTTCCGCCGGAAATTTTCGCGGAATATAAACCGCCCAAAGGCTTTTGCGCAGGCGTCCACTTAACGGTATGAATATCGTTATGACCCTTATAGCTCTCGAAAACAAACTCGTCTTTGCCGCCGGAAACAATATCCGTTCCGATAATTTCAACTTTAAAATCGGTATCGGCGGTTATATTTCGCTGCAACCAGGTTACCGTGTTGGAAAACGCGCTTCCGTCCATTGCTACGTTGCTCGGAGTCGCGGGTACATAAAGAAAGTTAGCCCATAATGTAATATCTTTGGTAACTCTCTCAACGTCGTGATTCCATACCTTTTCAAGCTCTTCGTCCTTAAACCAACCATCGAAGACGTAATTCTCGTCGGAACGGGCAGCGGTAGGATAAATCTCTATTCTTTTGCCTTTTTGCACCTTGACGGGCTGACCCACCTGCGTCTGTCCGTCCATAAAAGTTACTGTATAATACGTAACCTTATCCGAACAGCCGAAAGCAAAAACCGTACACAGTATGCACGTCAGCGCCAAAAAGATAATAAGCGCCAGTCTTTGTTTTTTCATATTTTCCCCCACCTTGTTTTTTTACTGATATTGTTGTTTGCAAGCGAATGCTGCGCATTCGCTTGCCCCTATTGTCATATGACAATAGTTTAAATTTTTTAAAAAATTATTTTAATTTTGCCACTCCTGATTTTACAGCCGCCTGCGCAACCGCCTTTGCCACGGCTTTGTGCGCGTTTTTATCATAGGCATAAGGAAGAATATATTCCGTAGTAAGCTCGTTTTCGGAAACGTAACCAGCAATTCCCTTTGCCGCAGCTATCATCATTTCGGTATTTACCGTCGTCGCCCTTACGTCCAGCGCGCCGCGGAAAAGCCCGGGGAACACCAATACGTTGTTTATCTGGTTAGGATATTCCGAAGAACCGGTACCGACTATAAACGCGCCCGCTTCCTTTGCGTCGGCAGGTTCTATTTCGGGAACTGGATTTGCACAGGTAAACAGAATGGATTTATCCGCCATAGACTTTACCATTTCCTTGGTTACGCAGTGCGGACCGGAAACGCCTATAAACACGTCCGCCCCGTTCATAGCGTCTGCGAGAGCGCCGTTTTTATGCTGTAAATTAGTTATTTCCGCAATCTCTTTCTGCGCGGGGTTCAGCCATTCCGAGCCCTTGCAGATAATGCCCTTTCTGTCGCACATTACTATATCTTTTGCGCCCAGCTTTAAAAGGAACTTAGCTATTGCAATACCAGCCGCGCCCGCGCCGTTAATGACTAATTTAATCTGTTCGATTTTTTTACCCGCAAGTTTCAGCGCGTTCAACAGCGCCGCCGCCGAAACGATTGCCGTACCGTGCTGGTCGTCGTGGAATACGGGTATATTAAGCTCCTCCTTCAATCTCGTTTCTATTTCGAAACAGCGGGGCGCGGATATGTCTTCAAGGTTGATTCCGCCGAAGCTGCCCGCCATAATCTTTACCGTCTTTATAATCTCTTCCGTATCCTTTGTTCCAAGGCAAATGGGGTACGCGTCCACGTTGCCGTACGCCTTGAACAGCGCGCACTTCCCTTCCATAACGGGCATACCCGCTTCCGGTCCTATATCGCCCAAACCCAAAACAGCAGTGCCGTCCGTGATGACGGGGACCGTGTTCCAGCGGCGCGTAAGTTCAAACGACTTTTCCACGTCGCCGTGTATCGCCATGCAGGGTTCAGCAACCCCCGGCGTATACGCAAGCGAGAGCGCTTCCCTGCTATCAACGGGTACGCGGCATACCGTTTCTATTTTGCCCTTCCAATCGGCGTGTTTTTTTAATGATGCTTCCCTGTAATTCATAATTTCTCCTTAAAAAATGATGAAACGAAACATTTTTTTATAATTTCTTTCATTTTCCTTTACATTATACTACCTATCTATTATAATGTAAAATAATAATATAACATATATATCATAATAAAAACGCATATTTAAGTGCGGGAGCATAACTATGAATTACGAATATTACAAAATTTTTTACTACGTGGGCAAACACAAAAACATAACGCGGGCAGCGGTTGAACTGTATTCCAGTCAACCGGCGGTCACGCGCGCCATACAAAATCTTGAAAACGAGCTTGGGTGCAGGTTGTTTGTCAGGACGAAAACGGGTGTTGAATTTACCCACGAAGGGCAAACGCTGTTCGATTACGTGCGAATCGCCCACAGCCAGATTTTAAAGGGCGAAGATGAATTAAACCATTCCATAAGCGCCGAAAACGGAACAATTTACATAGGCACTACGGTAACCGCCCTGCACGGATTTCTGTTCGGCATCATAGACGACTTCCACTCAGAACACCCGAACGTTAAATTCAAGATAAATACCGGTTCTAACAACGGTACGGTGGAAAAACTCAAAACGGGGATATACGACGTCGCATTTGTTTCCACGCCCTGCAATACAGGCAAATCTCTAACTACCGTAACCGTGCGGGAATTTAACGACATACTTATCGGCGGCAATAATTTTGCGGAACTGAAGGATAAAACCGTTGCGTTAAGCGATATCGGAAATTACCCTTACGTATGCCTTAGACACAGTATGCAGTTAAGGCAGTTTATAGACGACATTTTTGCAGAAAACGATATTGCGTTAACCCCCGACATAGAAGCGGACAGCGCGGATTTACTGGTCCCTATGATAAGCCATAACTTCGGTCTCGGCTTCGTTCCGCAATATATGGCGGAGACCGCTATACGGCGCGGCGAAGTCTTTAAAGTCAATATTGACTCAGATTTACCGAAAAGAAGCATACTTATGATAACCGACCCCCACCACCCGCAGACAAACGCTTCGCGCGAGTTTGTAAAACTGATAACAAAGAACATTAAAAAAGCCGCGGAATAAAACCGCGGCTTAAAATTTCAGCGTTTGCCGTATTTTTCGTTATATTTTGCCATACACTTTCTTATTATTTCTATCGATTCGTATTTATGGCATATCTCTTTGACGGTGGTAGTTTTATGCTCTAACATCTTATATACTTCGAAAAAGTGCATCATTTCGTCAAAAATATGTTTGGGCAGTTCTTTAATATCGTAATAGTGTTTATAGTTGGGGTCGTCAAGCGGAACGGCGATAATTTTTTCGTCAGGCTCTCCGCCGTCTATCATAGTAATCACGCCTATCGGCATACAGGTTACCAGCGTCATAGGTATTATAGGTTCGTTGCACAGAACCAGCACGTCCAAAGGGTCGCCGTCGTCGGCAAGAGTACGGGGAATAAACCCGTAATTGGACGGATAAACAGTTGAAGTATACAGCACCCTGTCAAGCCGCAACAGCCCCGTCTCTTTATCGAGCTCGTATTTTGCCTTACTGCCCTTAGGTATTTCTATCAGCGCTTCGAACTTGTTTTCGCTTATTCTCGATTTGTCTATGTCGTGCCAGATATTCATCATACTTCCCCTGAAACGTATTTCTTATGTAATTACATTATATATATCAACCGTCATAATGTAAAATGATAATTTAATATGACAATCATAACAATATGATATTTCCAAAGCAAAATAACGGCGCAAGCGAATGCTTGCGCCGTTAAAATTATTTTTAGTACAGTTTACAAAACCTGTCAGTCAAGCGGGTCGTAGAAACCGTCGATATCGAAATTCATATCGTCGGCGGAATCTGCGGCTGTGCGTTTGATTGCCTGCGGCTTACCGCCCGCCTTTGACGTGTCTATGGTGGTCGTGGTCGTCATAACCGCACCCGGAGGGCAGTAAGGCGGCTGGGACATAGTCATAGACGGCGTTGCAGACGAAGTTGAAGTTACGACAGGCTCCTGCTCTTCGCTTGCCGGCTTTGCGGGCGCGTAAGCGGGCTGGGGCAACATTGCCATAGGATATCCGTAAGGCGGTACCGCCGCGTAAGGGGGATAACCGTAAGGCGGCGTCATGCCGTAAGGGTTCATCATCTGCTGGGGCGCGGGCAACGCCTGCATACCGTAACCCATATTCACCGAAGGATAACCGCCGTGGTTGGGGTAACTTGACGAATACGGCGCGCCCATTGCGCCTAAGGGCGAGTTGGGAGCCATTACTATTACGGGCTGCTGTGCCTGCTGGTTCTGGTTATTGTTGTTATTCGACTGGTTAGCCGACTTTGCTTCCGCTATTGCCTGCGCGGCTTTGATTTCGGCTACAGCCTGCGCGCTCTTCATTTCAGCCATCTGAACCTTCAGATCCATAAGGGTCATAAGGTCGCTGCTTGCCGCGGGAGCCGCCGCAGGAGCGGGCTGCTGGTACATCATAGGCTGGGGCTGATACATAGGCTGCTGGCGGTTGTTATACTGCATTTCCTTTAACTGCGCCTGCGTTGCCCTGTTATCGGCACGGAGTTCAGCCATCTGTTCGCGCATTTCTCTGAGAAGTTCGTTGTTGCCGTTGTCGGCAGGTTCACGGTAAGACTGTTGCATAGGCTGTTGTGCCTGTTGCATAGGTTGTTGCATCTGCTGTTGCATAGGCTGCTGTGCCTGCATAGGCTGTTGCATTGCCATTGCCGCCATTCCCGCGCCTGCGCCCATCTGCGCCTGAGCGCGGATTTTTTCAAGCTCGGCTTCCTGCTTTGCTTTTGCAAGCTCGCGTTCCGCGTCAAGCCTTTCCTGTTGCATTCTGCGCTCTTCTTCGCGGCGCTGACGCTCCGCTTCACGCTCTTCTTCACGGCGTTGCTTCTCTTCTTCTTTACGCTGACGCTCTTCTTCCTTGCGCGCCTTTATTTCTTCCTTTTCTTCCTTGGTCTTTCTGCGTTTTACCGCTACTACTATTATGATAATAAGCAGTATCAGAAGCGCAAGCCCGATTGCGAACCATGCCCATATGGGAAGTCCCATCCAGGTCTTGGTCATAAAGTCTTTGACGTTGTTCATAAACGCCGCCGCGCCGCTCTGCGGGACGGTGTATGCCGCCTGCGGCGATACGGTAAGGCTTAACAGCGGGTCGTAACTCTGACCTTTGAACTCTATGTCGTTGAAGTCCGCGCACGAGGGGTCGAGATAAGCCGCTACCTTAAACTTATTGCCGCCTTTAAGTTCTACGTCCGTTAAAGGGTTGCCGTCAAGGTCGAAGTATGCCACGTTTAACACCAGCGAAGGATTTTCGCCCATGGTCAACGCTTTGATTGTTGCGGGAACGCCGTTGAAACTTAACGACGCGCCTTCCTTTGCAAAATTCCAAGCGGATTTTTGCGTGGTGTCGTAAACGTATTTGTTAATGGTCCAGTCAATTGCCGCCGTAGCGTTGCCGTTTGAAAGCTGTACGTTGTTCGAAACGGGGTCGTCTACCAAGCCCTTGACGGGTACTCTTGTGCCTGTCGCGCCGCTTTGGGGCATTACGAACACGTAGTTGCCCGCATACTGCGCCTTAATGTCTATAATTGCCGCATAGGTGCCCGCGTGATACGCTTCGTGTATGGAATTGATTGCAAACTCCATATACTCGGGGTCGAAGTTCTGCAACGAGTCCGCAAGGTTCTGGTCCAGACCGCTGAAAGTAAGCGTAACGCCGTCTTTAAGGGTGGGTGCGGTAAGCTCTACCGGCTTAACTTCGAAGGGCAGGCTTGAATTTGTCAATACGTGCGTTGTATCGAACGCGCCGACAAGCTCGAAATTGAGCGTGTACATACCCGCGTCGAGAGTTGTGAAATCGAAGCCCGTTACGTCGGGTGTGATTTCCGTATTTCCGAGATACAAAGATACTTTGTACGAAGTGGAAGGCATAGGACTGCCGAGCGTACGGTCGGTAAGCGAATACGCGTCGCCGATAGTTACCGTGTTGCCGTAAATCATATCGGTTATACTGCCCACAGCCACGTCTACCGCGCGCCTGTTGTCGCCTACGGTAATCTTTTTATATTCGGGGTTGGCTGCCGACGGTTCAAGCACGTACGTGTCTACGCCGTTGACCTGCGGAACGCCGTCAAGCACAACGCGGACGAACACCTGCTGGGGGTTCTGCGAGTTTGCGTTCATACCCGTGGGGTCGATTACGTAACCCAAACCCTGATGGTTGCCGACAGCGTTGCCGCTTATAATGCTACCCTGCACGCCGCCGCTTACTTCGTAATATTCGTACTTGATATAGCCCAATACAGAGCTGGGAATGTTTGAAGTGTCAAGCTCGTAAACGTAGTAAGGAATACCGTTTGCGTCCACTACGTCCGTTCCGCTTGCGTCTTTAAGGGGAACGCGCTTCCAGACAATTTCAATCTTCTTGCCCGTGGTCGCCATTTTGTACTGCATTGCGCTTTGGTTCTGTCCCGCTTTGGCTTTGTAGTTGCTGTCAAGCGTGAACGCGAATTCGAATTCAACGTCGCCGGGACCGAACTGGTTTACGTAGTTTGAAGGGGTTGCGCTGAGTATTCCGCTGTTTGCTATCGCCGTTGCGGGAACGCGCACCTGGAACAGGCTGAAACCGTCCGCTTCGGGCGGCTTGGTCGCGTCGTACTTGGTCCAGGTTGTGCCGTTGTCGGTAGAGTATTCGAACGATACGTTGGAAAGGTCTACTTCCTTCTGGTCTATGGTCCAGTCAAACTCTATTTCGCAGGTATAGTCGTTGATATAAGTGTATCTGCCTTCGCCTGCGTAGGTATAGGGATTTGCCGCGTCGCCGGGGTTGGGCATTTTGCTGTTGCCGCGGTCCGCCGTAGGAATTTCAAGTTTTACTTTCGCCGTGTAGTTGCCTGCCGCGGACTTTGCAAAGTCGCCCGAGTAGACAGCCGTACAGCTTGCGGGGGCAAAGCCCGTTACTTCCAAAGTATACGTTACCGCCGTGCCTGTTGACGTTTTGTCGTAAGTTATCGTCGCGCCGGTTACGTCCGCTCCCGTTACCATCGACGGGGTTTTATACTGCCACTTCACGTTGTCCATTGTAGCAGTGCCCGCCTGAACGATTACCTTCTGGGTCGCCGTTTCGGGGTCCGACGTGTTGGGGTCGGTTGCGTCGATATAATAGTTGCGGTTTACGTCGTCGCCCGTGCTGTCGTTCGCAAGGCGCGCGCAAATCCAGTACGTGCCTGCCGCCGTTATGCCGGACACGTTGTAGCCCGTGGTGTCGGGTACGCCCGTGGTGTGCATAGACGTTTTTGCGGCGGGGGCGCCGTCTTTGTACCATTCCAGCTCAACGGTTACGTTTTCGCTGTTGAATATCGTGTTTATGGCAGACACGTTAATCGTGCCCGTATCGCCCATCTTCCAGGTGAAGCCCGTGCCGGGGGTTGAGAAAGTTACGCTCAGCGCCGCCCGATCTACCGTTACCGAAGTTGAGTGGTTGCTTGCAACGCCCGTAGCCCACTCTGTATTGGTGGTGTCTTTCAGGTCGAACTCTACCGCATAGGTAGCCGCGTCTTTTACGAGCAGGTTGCTGCCGCTTATTTCCGCGGTGTATTTGTGGTCGGACGTTTCCCATTTATCCTGTCCCGACACCTGCGATACGTTGATTGAACTGCCGTCGGGCGAAGTGACTTTTATGCTCTTCACTTTCAGGATATTTGTATCGAACGCCGTCGCGCCGGACGTGGGGAACGAAATTGTCTGGGTTGTGCCGTCGTAGGTGAACGTACCCGACGCCGTGGGCAGTTGAACCTGCTTTTTGGTTATCTGGTATGACAGCGACGTTGCGGTGGATACTATTTTATAGTCCGTGCCCGTGGTCGAAGTGTCTTTGTACGTTGCGGTGTACGTGCCCGCGTCGGTGGGACCCGTGGTCGAGCCCAGTCCGCCGTTGTCGGTTACGCCGAACGTGCCGCCCTTGTGGTATATGGCAAACGTAGCCATATTCGAACCGCTTATCGGCGTGCCCGTGGGTACGAAGTCAGCCGACACCGTTCCGCCCGTGTACGGGGCTTTTTTGGTGGCTGTCTGGTCTGTGTTGGACTGGTCGTAGAACTTCCAGTCGTAGGTCATATTCAGCTGTTTTATTGTGACAATCAGCGATTTTTCGGTCACACTCGCATTTTCGCCGTGCCATCGGTACTTTGTGCTTGCGGTGTCTATTTTATAGGTGATTTTATACTCGCCCGCGTGCTGGATTGACGAGCCCGCCGCCAGCGTTGTGTAAGTCGAGTCCAGCGAGCCGCTGCTGCTGTATTTTTTGTATTCTATTTTGGATACGGACACTATGCTTGTATCGTTGTGATATGCAAGGTCTATCCATTTGTATTTGGGGTCGGAACTGCCCGCAGCCGCGGGCAATGCAGCCCAGGTTGCCAGAGTCTGGACGTTGCCGTCATAATTTTCCGATATACTCGTGGGTACGGGCACTTCTATCGTATCCGCGCCGCCCGCCGCTGAAGCGGCAGATGTCAGATTGAGGTGAAGCGCAGGCCGCACCGCCAGAGAAGCAGCAGAGTAAGCACCGTTATTGCCGCCCGAGGACGAGAGAAAATAAGATTTGTAAGGATTATGGTAAAAGCCGGAACGCAGCCAGACGTAGTTAGAGCTGTTGGTGGTTGCCGCCAAGGCTGATGAAGGAGCGCCTACGTTTGCCGCACCCCACTGGTTCTGACCGGCGCCGCCCTTGTCGGTAGTAGTGCCCCAGAGACCGCCCGTTGAAAGCGAGCCGTTATAGCCCGTTTCCGTAAGCGCGGGAGCCCATACGTAGTCGCTGCCCCAGTCGTTGTAGCCGTTTGAAGCGGCGTTTGTTACGGCGTAGTTTTTAACGCCCGCGTTCCACCAGCCGCCGCTGTGCGCGCCTGTGGAATAGAAAGTCGTGCTGCTGCCGCCCTGCGTGTTCTGAATCATCAGGGGGTCGGTCAACGCTTCGTTTAAAATATGGGAATAGTTACTGCCGTCAAGGTATTTGTAGGCAAGTTTATAGGTATAGTCGACGTCTTTGGGCTGGACAAGGTAGTTTATAAGCGACTTGTTGTTGCCCAACGTGCCGTTATCGAGTGTGAAGTTTGCAAGAGAATGGGCTTTTCTGTCCGCAACCGAAACGGTCTGCGTGCCGCTGTGGACGCCGCTTGAACCCGAGCCGGTGTAGTAGGTTGAACTGCCGCTTGACGCGCCGCCGTTAAGACCCAGCGCGCGCAGTTGGCTTGCAGAGTAACCGTTTGCAATGCGCGCCGTAGAGCCCGCGGTGATATTCGCGGTTGCGCTCGTCGTGGTCCAGCCGAATTTAAAGGTCTGACCGCTGTTTAAAGGCTGGTCCAGCCAAAGGGTGAGAATAAGGTTGTTGTTTTTGTCGCGCGTTAAAAATACGACGTCCCAAGCCATTCCGCCGAAATTGACGACTATGTTGTAGCCGTTTTTATCCTTTAAATCTTTGGCGTTCATATACTTGGCGATTGTTTCGCTTACGTAGTCCGAGTGACCGTGGTCGTCAAGCATTTTTTCAACCTTGTGAATGGTTGCGCTGCCGTCGCTCGTATTTGTCAGCTCGTCATACAACTGCGACATACTTGCGCCGTCAAACACTTTGTTTTGCGAGCTGTCGTAATTGCTTACGGTAAGCTCGGCAACGCTGTGCGCGCTTGCCGCGTTTGTCGAAGACAGCGCCTTGGGCGCAATGCCTGACAAAAGGCTTGCACTGCACGCAATGATAACGGCGCAAAGCGCGGCTATTATTACCGTCAGCAAACTGCGCCTTGTCATTCTGCGGGCAGCCGAACAATCTCCTTTACTTATTTTCATACTCGTTTTCATAAGTATATCCTCCTATACCTTTGCCCCCTTGCCTTTGCGGGGTGGTTTATTTTGTCCCTTATCATCGGGAAATAATTTGTAATGTCATTCTGAGCGTGTTTGCTCTGTCATTCTGAGCGGAGCGTAGCGCAGTCGAAGAATCTCTTGTGCTCTGCCGTTTACTCTGGGGGACCCTTCGACTTCGCTTTGCGCCATATTAATATTTTTTAAATTAAGGTGCGCAAACCGTCGCTTCGCTCGGGCAGGGCGACACGGTGACGCCGAGAACACTCAATGCGACCGTTCAGCAGTATTCCTACGGGGAATTTGCCTTTGCCGCCGCCGTTTACACCGTTTCCCCCGAATGTTCCGTTCTCGCCGTAAAAAATCGGGTTTTTTAACGCAAAAAAAGCGCAGAGACCGCGCGGTTTTGCACCGCGCCTGCTCTACGCTGATATTTTATGATAAAATCTGTGATAATGTGGTATGGTGATTATATCATATAGTATTCAAATTTTCAAGAGTTTTTGACAAAATTTTTAAAATAGTGGTTAAACGGTTGTCCGACCACAATATATTGTGGTGTCGGCATTTTTAAAAACGCGCGTTTGTGCTTTTTTGCGGCATTTTACCCGTTTTTGCGCCTTTTTTTGCCGTTTTTTGCATTTTCGGCGTTTCTTGCAATTCTCAGCGGCAGCACGTTTTTTTGTCATTCCGTCAGTGTTTATTCTGTCATTCTGAGCGGTGTCGCTTTTTGTTTGTCATTCTAACCACGCTCTTTTTATTGTCATTCTGAGCGGAGCGCAGCGCAGTCGAAGAATCTCTTCTGCTCTACCGTCTACTCCGGGGGACCCTTCGACTTCGCTTTGCGCCATATTAATATTTTTTAAATTAAGGTGCGCAAACCGTCGCTTCGCTCGGGCAGGGTGACAAGGGTGACAGTAAAAGACCGCACAACAAGCGGTGTTTTCTTCCCCCGAACCCCCGACTTTCATCAATTTTTTTATTCTTTCACTTGACAGCGGGCGGTTTTTTGCCTATAATAAAAACAACAAGGGCAAACACCTTTTAAACGGTTAGCCCCAATATGCGAAAAAATAATCGCCGGTCGGCTAAACTCAGGCGGTTATTTTTTTATGATTATGTAAATTTTATCTTTTGTAACTCTTAACGAGTGGATAGCGCCGGACTCTACCAAAACGCAGAGCAGGCGCAGAAAAGAAAAATCCATTCAACCACCCCCTTTAAGGAATACTCATCATATCCCCCGAGGGGCTAACCGCCAAAAGGTTTTACATTGCCCTTGTCTTAAAATTATGATAGCATAATTGAAAACGCCCGTCAAGCAAACGGGCGTTTTTTCGTTACAAAAAAACCCAACCGCCTTTAAAGCAGGTGGCGCGAAAGCGGCGCGTTTGCCGCCGTCGGGTCACGGTTGGGTAAGTTTCGCCTTATTAAGGCAGGACGTAAGCCCCTTCAACTCCTATCTTCTGTTTAACGGTTAATTTACGCGTTAAATGCGGGAAAGTCCGCTTTGTCTTTTGCGAACGAGTGAAGCGCAGGCCGCACAGCTAGAGAAGCCGCGGTGTACCCCCATTTATTGCCGCCCGAGGACGAGAGAAAATTAGATTTGTAAGGATTATTGTTATTGCCGGAACGCAGCCAGATCACGGAAGGCTTACTGCCCTTTTATATATTGTATCACGGGCGCAAAAAAAACTCAACCGCTTTTTAAAAGCTGGTAAACCAAAGACCGCGTATGCGGACCGTCGGGTTACGGTTGAGCGTTTTTCGCCTTTTAAAGGCAGGCCGTAAGCCCCTTCATCTCCTATCTTCTGTTCAAAACACATTGTGCATTGAATACGGGAAAGTTCGCTTTATCTTTTGCGAACGGGTGAAGCGCAGGCCGCACCGCCAGAGAAGCAGCCGTAAAGGCACCGTAAGTGCCGCCCGAGGACGAGAGATACCGAGAAGTGTAGGGACCATTATCACCGCCGGAACGCAGCCAGAGAACACAAGACTCACTGCCCTTTTATATATTGTAACACAGGCGCAAAAAAAACTCAACCGCTTTTTAAAAGCTGGTAAACCAAAGACCGCGTATGCGGACCGTCGGGTTACGGTTGAGCGTTTTTCGCCTTTTAAAGGCAGGACGTAAGCCCCTTCAACTCCTATCTTCTGTTTAACGGTAAATACACGCGTTAAATACGGGAAAGTTCGCTTTGTCTTTTGCGAACGGGTGAAGCGCAGGCCGCACCGCCAGAGAAGCAGCAGAGTAAGCATTGTTATTGCCGCCCGAGGACGAGAGAAACTGAGAATTGTAGGGATTATTATTATTGCCGGAACGCAGCCAGATTACACAAGACTCACTGCCCTTTTATATATTGTAACACAGGCGCAAAAAAAACTCAACCGCTTTTTAAAAGCTGGTAAACCAAAGACCGCGTATGCGGACCGTCGGGTTACGGTTGAGCATTTTTCGCCTTTTAAAGGCAGGACGTAAGTCCCTTCAACTCCTATCTTCTGTTTAACGGTTAATTTACGCGTTAAATGCGGGAAAGTTCGCTTTGTCTTTTGCGAACGGGTGAAGCGCAGGCCGCACCGCCAGAGAAGCAGCCATAAACGTACCGGCATTTGCGCCCGAGGACGTGAGAACATTAGAATTGTTAGGATTATTGTTATTGCCGGAACGCAGCCAGATTACATAAGACTTACTGCCCTTTGACGGCATTATAGCACCCGCACGCGCAAAATACAACACATTATTTGTTTTTCGTGCTTTTTACCCAGCCGTTTAAAAGGCGGCGCACTTCGGAAAGTTCGCGCGAAATTATGGTCAGCTGGCGGAAATTTATCGCCTGTTTGCGTTTCGCCGCTTCGGCAAAAAAGTCTAAAAGGCTTAAACTTACAGACGCGGATTTCTGGTAATTCAAACGCGGTTCCGTTTCACGCTCGTAATTGGCGCGGTAAAGGTTTTCTATTACGTCGACAGAGCAATTCTGAAGCCTTGCCACTATCGACCAGCGTAATTTTTTGGGGGATTTTTCGGTGATTACGAAAATGTATTCGCTCAGTTTTTTTGCGTGGGTGAACACCGCCATTTCTTTGTCGCGCTGCTGTTCGAAGTCGCGTATCACAAACGGCTTGCGCGAGACTTTGTTTTCTTTGCCCGCAATGCTTTCGTCGCGTTCGGGCGCGGCGGGCGGGTCGGGTAAATCGGGCATACGGTCGGCGTTCAGTTCTTCGCCGATGGCGTTTTCTATAAAATCTATCGAAAGTTGTTCTTCTTCAGTCGGCATACTTTTTCCTCAGTTTAAAATTGTCGTTGACGAGCGCGGACAGCCTGTCAAAAAGTTCTTTTCTTAATCTGTATGTGTTGGCGAATTTCAGGTGACCGTGAAACGCGGAAAGGGACATCTGCACCCTTTCGCTGTCGATGGCGCCGTCATAGTACGCCTTTTTTATAAGGCGGGCGCGCCGGCGCATACGCGTGCGGGTACGCTTTTTAACCGTCTTTATAACGTTGCCCGCGGGCGTCACGATATACCTGAAACCGAGATAAGTCACGCCGTTTTTAAGGGGGAAAATCTGGGTTTTGGAATTGAGAAAAAGACCTAACTTTGCAACGACTTTTTTAATTTCTTCAAGGGCAAAGCGGATAAAATCCTTATCTTCGTGGACGAGCACAAAGTCGTCCATATAGCGCGAGTAGCATTTGATTCTGAGTTTTTCTTTAACAAGCCTGTCCACGGCGTTTAAATAAAACATTCCGAAGACCTGACTGGTCTGGTTGCCTATGGGTGTGCCGCGCCCCGTATCGCGTACGCAATTCCCAGGGGCGGGAATGTTATAACGTTCAAGGTAGTCGGAGTGGGTATGATAACTGTCTATCACCCCTTCAACCATAGCGCGCAGGCGTTTGTCTTTTATCGGATCGCAAAAAACCTGCTTCATTTGCGCGTGCGGCATACTGGGGAAATATTTTAAAATATCGCATTTTAAAAAATAGCCCTTAACGCCGTGTTGTCTTATATGCTTCCGTAGCATATTTTCAAACCTGCGCAAGGCAAAATGACTGCCCTTTCCTACCTGGCACACGCAGTTGTCCATAATTGCGCGCTTGGAAAAATAGGGCATTAAAACGTCGTCGCAGAGAACGTGCTGGACTATTCTTGCGGAATAGTGCAACGTCTGGATTTCGCGTTTTTTCGGCTCGTAGACAACAAACGCGCTGTAATTGCCAAACCTGAATTTACCGTTGACGATTTTAAGGTAAATGTCGTACAGGTGGTTGAGCATATTCATCTCGAAGCGTACAATGGGCTTTTTGTCGCGTTTGCTGTTTCGCCCTTTCATATGTGCGCGGTACAATGCTTCGAAGGTGAATACCTCTTCGAATGTCTGCTTTATCATATGTAGTTAAAATTAAATGAATGTGGTGGTTATGGGTAATTTTACCAATTTTCGCCCAGACTTGTCAAGAAATAACCGCCGCATTATTGACTTTGAAAGGGACATGGGCTATAATTAATAAAGTTAAGAAAAACTTGGGAAAAGGATTTAAAAATGAAGCTGACCGCGGCAAAAAGTCTGAATAGTTTTAAAAGAGTGCTTTCGTCAAGATACCTTCCTTTTTTATCGGCTGCAATTTCGCTGATATGTTACTACACCGGACTCGATTTGGCGGTTATGTACTATACAGCCGCGCTGGGCATATGTATGCTCATTGTTCTGGACGATTTAACGCCGCTGGTTTGCCAGTTCCCCTTTCTTCATTTGATGATTTCCAAAAAAAACTCCCCTTCTTACACCGTCGGCGGCTCTGACTATTATTTTCAAACTGCGGTAACGGTGCAGGTCATAATACTTATCGCGCTGTTCGTCGGCGCAATGCTGTACAGAATAATTATGCTGGGCGTCAGAAAAAAGTTTAAACCCACCCCCGTTTTCTTCGGGCTGTGCGCTCTTTCCGTGACATTTCTGCTAAACGGCGTCACGACAAAAAATTACGACCCTATGAATCTTGCCTACGGCGTGTTTATGGCGTTTTTCTTCCTTGGGATTTTTACGCTGGTAAAAGATAATATCAAGGTGAACAAAAACACATTTATAAACGTTGCCGTAGCGTTAATGGCTTTCAGCGTAGTGCTTGTCACCGAGCTTGTCGTCGCCTATATTACGACGGAAGGAGTGTTTACCGAAAACGGCATTGACAGGGACAAACTTATGTACGGCTGGGGCGTTCACAACACTATGGGTATGTATCTTGTGCTGTGCATTCCTTCGGCAACTTACCTTGCGGGGAAATACAGGTACGGTTTTCCGCTTACCCTTTACTCCGTCGGGCTTGTCGTAGCCGCGGTTATGTCTATGAGCCGCCAGTCAATGTTAGGCGCGGCGGTAATTTTCCCCGTATGCGCGATAATGCTTCTGGTTAAGGGTAAAAACCGTATAGCCAACACGCTGATTATAGGCGCGGCGCTTATCGGGGCGATTATAATATGCGGACTCAAACAGGATTTGATTTTCCCCTATCTGAAAAAGCTGTTCGACAATATAGTTACAAACGGAGAACTAAACGGCAGCGGCAGATGGAAAATATGGCAGATAGGAATAGAAAACTTTAAAGCGCACCCCGTTTTCGGCGCAGGATTCTACGTAGACATACCGCCTGCCGCCGAAATGGTCGGGCTGGAAATAATTCCTTTGATGTATCACAACACAATTATCCAGATGCTTGCGGCTTGCGGAATACTCGGACTTGCGGCTTACGCCGTACATAGGGTACAGACGATAATCTGCTTTTTCAAAAACGTAACCGTCGACCGCAGTTTTATAGCTATAACCGCGCTTTCAATGGTTCTGATAAGCATTATAGACAACCACCTGTTCTACATTTTCCCTACTATCGTTTACAGCTCGCTGATAGCAATTCTGGTACAATCGCAAAAATATAAGGAGACCGAATAAACGGTCTCCTTTTTTATCGACGCAGATTTTGCGTGATTTCATAATTTATTTTTTCGGCGTTACTTCGCCGCATTTGTAAATGCAATTTTCAGGCACAGTGCCGCGCACGCTTGAAAGCGGATATACCGTAGCCCCCCTGCCCACTACCGCGCCAGGGTTAAGCACTGAGTTACAGCCTATTTCGGCATAATCGCCGACCATTGCGCCCAATTTTATAAGGTTTGTATGTATTACGTTTTGCCCGTCTCTGACGTCAACGGGCGAGCGGTCGGACTTTACGTTTGACGTTATTGCGCCCGCGCCCAAATGCGCGCCGCGCCCCAGAATACTGTCGCCTACGTAGTTGAAGTGCGGAACCTGAACCCCGTCGAAAAGAACAGAGTTTTTAATCTCCGTAGAATTTCCTACTACGCAGTATTTGCCGATAAGCGCGCTGCCGCGTATGAACGCGCAATGCCTTATCTCACTGCCTTCGCCTATTATGCAGGGCGCGCAAACCTGCGCTGTAGCCGCAATTTTTGCGCTTTTGTGGACAAACACGCCTTCGGATATCTGTCTGTAATTTTGCGAAAGCGACCTTGAAAGGGTCAGAATGCAACCTTCAAGCCACTTTAAAGCCTGCCAGGGATAGTCGAATGATTTTAAATATTCTCCCGCTTTCGTGTGACTTAAATCAAACAGATTGTAAAACATATACACCGCGCTACGCCGCGTCAACATTTCCGTTTTACGGAAATATTTTAACACGGCTTTATTTTAATGTCAATAATAGTATGGCTGAAAATGCACCGTTTTATATATATTGTAACAACCCGCCTTAATATGCAAGGTAAAATGCGTTTGACTTATTTTTACTGTTGATTTAAAATTATTACCATGATTGAACAAAACGTAAAAAACCTTTTTGCCGGAATTCCCGATAAAAACCCTTTCGGCGAAAATATAACGGTCGTAGCCGCGGTAAAATTGCAGACGGTTGAAAGTATAAACCGCGCAATCGCCGCAGGAATAAGAAATATCGGCGACAACCACGTGCAGGAATTCCGCGACAAGTACGACCTTATTTGCGGCAACCCCCGCCGCCATTTTATAGGGCATTTGCAGACGAACAAAATAAAATACCTTTTGGGCAGGGTAGACCTGTACCACTCTGTTGACAGAATGAGTCTTGCGGAAGAACTTTCAAACAAGAGCGGTAAAGCGCAAATTACTTCGGATATTCTGCTGCAGATAAATATCGGCGACCAACCGACCAAGGGCGGATTTGAATACAATGATGCGGAAAACGCTTTAAAAATTATAAAATCGCTGCCGTCTTTAAACGTAAAAGGATTGATGGCTATGCTTCCGCTTTCGGACGATATACAACTTTTGCAAAAGCTGGCAAAAGATATGCGCGTACTTTACGACCGACTGAACGACGGAAACTTTAAGTACCTTTCAATGGGAATGAGCGGCGACTGGGAACTCTGCGTTGAGCAGGGGGCTAACACTGTGCGGCTGGGGACTTCTGTTTTCGGCGCAAGGAATTACGATCGGTAAAGCGCACATCAAACAGGGAAAACTTTTCGAATACGTACTTTCAGGCAAACTATAAAGAAGCGTTCGGGCGATTGCCCGAACGCTTATTGTATATTGCATTATTTCAAAAACGGCAAAAGTTAGCGTGCAAACTACCTGCTTTTTTTACTTATTATCACGTCAATTAAAAGGGCAAGTATTGCAACGCCCCCTACGACGGCGTAACCGATTACCCCTTCCACACGTGTAAACACCGCGCTAAACCTGTCATCCGGAAGCCCTGTCCAAAAGAGCAGAACGCTAATCACACACCACAGGAATACGGGAAGCCAAATCCGTAGCAGCCGTTTTATGAATGAGCTTCCCTTTTCCTGTAACAGGAGAAGAACGCCAAGCGTATAAATTACCGCACTGAACGGAAAGATTATTGCGCTTACAATTGACGGGTCATCCGCCGTCGTTACTTTTTTCGCCTTTTCGGGATTCAGCGGATTGACGTAGATTTCAGTCATCGTGCCGATCATATCCGTCGGGCGTACGCGGTATGCAACCGTGTCCAAAAACTCATACTCATGTCCGCCGACGGTGTAAGAAATAACAAGAGTATACGTGGTTCTGCTATAATTTCCGTTTGTTGCAGTCCCGTGATGAACTTTATAATCGCTGACTGCGCCGCTCACGGTGAGATAGTTTGTTTCGAAGTTGTGCATCCGTGCGACTGTCCACACGGTAAATCCCAAAGAAAGGGCAAATAAGACGCACGCAAAACCAACCAGCCACCAAGCGTCCTTTACGCGTTTTAAGCGTTTTGTCTCGGCAAGCTCTTTCCGCTTGCGTGCCGCTTCTTCCTGAAATATTTTTTCTTTATCCGTTTGGATATGTTTCTTTTTCTTACCCATTACAACGTCTCAGACATTTTTAAATGTTCGTATTTTGTTTCAAATATTATTTTATTACAGTTTCCACTAATTTGCAAGCCGTGCGTAATGTACGGGAACGGTAAAGGCTTTATTTTTTGCACACATTGTTAAAAATCACCAAAATTTGTAAAAACCTTTCTTTTTTGTGCATATTGAACATAGTGCTTTTTGCAATACCCATTTCTATTAATATATTAAGGTGATATAATTGAAGTAATTAGTCATAGTGATAAGGAGACAAAATGAGAACAGTTAAAAACTTGTTAAAGCTGGTTTTAGTTGCCGTTTTATCGCTGGCGTTTGCAATCTCGGTTGCAGCCTGCAATACCGGCAGTAAACCCGGCAACGACATCCCGGGCGGCAATACCGAAATACCCGGCGGAACCGACCCTGACGGCGAAACCCCTGACGATTCGGTAAAATACACCGTTGAATTTAAAAACGTTGACAGCGGGGCTTACCCTTCTATTAAGGTAAGCAAAAACGGAACCGTTTCGGTTGAAAGCCCGAAGCGCGATGACGCAATTTTTTTGGGCTGGTATATGGACGAAGAATGCACCGCCCTTCCCTTCACTGTCGGCGCGACAAAAATTACGCAGAACACCGTTCTCTACGCCAAGTGGAAAACAAAAACCGTCGGCGAAGAAACTAAAAGATACACCGTAACATTCAATTCCGACGGCGGCAACGACGTTGCTACACAATCTGTGGAAGAAGGCGGTTGCGCGTTTAAAGTGACTCCCGAACGCGCGGGCTACCGGTTTTTAGGCTGGTATCTCGGAGACAGCAAATACGACTTTAACAATGTTATTACCCAAAACATAACCTTAATTGCAAAGTGGTCCCCCCTTGACTCCAAAATACAGGCTTACGGCGGGTATAACGAAAGTCTTTACGTAGAATGGACGGACGGCGCGCCTTCTCAGGCAACGGTAAGCTATAAAGCGGCGGACGCAAACAGCTGGATAAACGTTGACAGCGAACTTGTACGCGCCGCAGGCGACAGCGTTGCAAGAGTAGACGTAGTAGGCATAAAAGCAGGCGACTATGACGTAAAAATTCAGCCTTCGGGCGGCGCAAGCGCAATAGAACTGAACGACGTTTCGGTTGCCGCGTACGACCGCTCGGGCTACGCCCATTTTAACCATACCGAAGGCGTTGGCGCATACAACGACGACGGCACGGTAAAAGACAACACGCTTGTTATTTACGTCACCGACCAAAACAAGAACACTGTAAATTACGGATATGTTAACGGACAAAAAGTTGATTTAACCCGGTACCTTTACCAAGGCAAATCAGGAATAGGCTGGATACTTAACAACCGCGCGTACAGCGGACAAATCAATAATTACGGCATAACAAAGCTGTGCTTTACATACGGAGCTGTTGCGGTGAGATTCATAGGCACCGTAAACGCAGAAAAAGACGAAACCCAGGAAGGCGCAAAAGTTTCGCTGATTGACGGATTAACGGCTTATAACTCTGAAGAAAACGGCGGAACCAAGGGCGACAACGGCAGAATGGCGCGTATGATAAGCGCGAAAAACCTTACTCTGGAAGGCATAGGCATAGACGCAACCATTTACGGCTGGGGCTTCCACCTTGTAAACAACGACACGAATTACAAGACAAACGGCGCGGGCTCAAACTTTGAAGTGAGAAACCTGACTTTCCAAAACTATCCCGAAGACGCAATAGGTATGGAAGGAAACGTACAGGAACCTTTGAAAGACTTTACCAAGGCTCCCGTAACCCACTGCTGGGTACATAACAATACTTTCCTGCCCGGCTACTGCGGCGCCCCCACAGAAAGCGACAAAGCCGAAGGCGACGGAAGCTGCGACTTTAAACGCGGCGAGTACTTCACCCTTTCTTACAACTATTTTACGGACTGCCATAAAACAAATCTTATAGGCGCGTCCACAAGTAATTTGCAGTATAACGTGACAATGCACCACAACTGGTGGAACAACTGCGGTTCACGCGTGCCTTACGTAAGAAACTCTAACGTACACTTTTACAACAACTACGTTTCAACCGCCGACGACGGCACAAACGATTACGTACACGACGCTGACGGCACGTCGTTCATTTTCAGCGAAAGCAACTATTACTTTAACTGCAAGCAGCTTACAAGGGGCGGCATAGTAAAATCGTGGGCAAACACCTGCTACGGTTGCTGGGGCAACACCGGCACTTTCAAGACAGTAAATTCCCGCGACGAAGCAGTTTCAAACAGTTGCGTATACCGCGATGGCAGAAGTTTAGCCGACTTCGATACAAACCCCGAAATGTTCTATTACAACGCGCAGACAAAACAGAGCGACTGTCTTCTGGACGATTCTATAACGGCAAGAATAAAAGTATTGCAGTTTGCAGGCGTCAACGGCTGGTACAACAATAACCCCAAGAAAGACTCTTCCACTCCCTTCAAAGCAAACGTAGTACAAAAATCACCCGCTGCCGCGGTACCCGTGCCCGACGACGGCGAACTTGTAATCACAATGCCGGACGCCAAAAACGACGCTACCGTAAACGGAGTAATGTTCCACAACCTTTCGGGCATACCCGTAAAAGGCGTGTCTGTAAAGGGCAAAGGACAGATTATAACATTTATGCTGGCGACGGAAACCGAAGTTTCGTTCAAATCCGAAGCGGGTTCGCCCGACTATCTCGCGGAACTCATAAAATCAGACGGAACGGTTTACGTTTCCAAGGGCACTCAGGTAAGCGTTGTTCTTCCCGCGGGAGTGTACAGTATTTCTTCGGGAACGGGAACGCGCACGGGTGCAAACGCGAAAGAAGTAACTGTTTCGGAGCTGAAATTCAGATCAACTGCGGGTTCGGCGCAGGCTAAACTTGAAAATCTGAACAATGCGATAAATGCTATCGGCAACGTAACGCTTTCAAGCGGCGCGGCTATTGCCGAAGCGCAGAGTCTTTTAAACTCTTTAAACGGTGATGAAATTGCGGCGTTCGACGCGGCTTATCCCGGTCAGCGCGAAAAACTTTCAGCCGCGCAAAGCGCCTACAACGACCTTTCAATCCGAAACGTTGAAAACCTTATTTCCGCAATCGGCACGGTCGGCGACGACAGCTACCCCGCGATTGAAGCCGCGAGAAGGGCTTACGACAATCTTCCCGCAGCTTTAAAAGACAGAGTTACCAACTACTCTCTCCTTACTTCCGCGGAAAACGACTGGGCAAACAGGGCGGTATTGGCGATAAACAACCAAATCGGCGCGTTGGCGGACCCTTCTTCCGCCGTCGGCGAAACGGACATAAAAGCGTTGCTTGACAGCTACAACAAAGTTAAGTCCGCTTACGACAAGCTCACGCCCGAACAACAGAGCGGAGTTACGGACATAAACAAAGTAACTTCCGGAATTGCACAGCTTGAAGCTGCTCTCGCTCCCTACTCCGTAAGAGATATGATAGCCGCTCTCCCCGCAAAAGCAGATATTAAAATGACGGACGCCGCAGCCGTCAAAGCGGCGCGCGACGCGTACGACAAGCTGACCGAAACGCAAAAAACTCTGGTTGGCGATATAACAAAACTTACGGACGCCGAAGATGCGATTAAAGAGATATCGGAACAGACTACGGTTGCCATCTTTACAGGCGACAACCCCGCTCTTGCAACGGGCGCAGGGTTCACGGTTTCGGGTAAATACAACAGTAAATCCAGCTTCGAGTATAACGGCACAACGTACAATTCGCCGTTAAAAATGGAGTCGGCCACAAGCGTTACGTTTACTACCGCCACGGATAAAAAGATTACCATAAAAATCGGTACTGCGGGCGGTCAGTTGAAAATAGACGGAACCGTGTACAAGGACGAAGACAACGACGGATTTATCGTAATAGACAGCCTTGGCGCAGGCAACCACAGCATAACAAAGGCAAGCGGCGACCCCAATCTCTGCTACGTTTTGCTTGAAGCTGCTTAAACAATTAATACTATAACAAAAAGCGGCTTAATGTTAAGCACAATTCCCATAGGGAATGAAAAACGAATAACAATAAAGAACTCTCAAACAATTTGTTCGGGAGTTCTTTATGTTTGTAATTAAGTAAGCTAAATTGAAATTTAGTTGTTGCTATCGACGTGCGGCTCGTCAAATAATATTTTCAAGTCTATGACTTCGCAATCGTATCCGACAATCTTTAACCTATTTAGCCCATTAGTTAAAGAAACGATTTTAGTAGTTGTTAGTTCATTGAAATTGTTTTGTAAACGTTCTATCAAGACGGTTATGTCATTATTGCTATCAATAAATACAACTTTTGCATTACCGCTTGTAATATTCAAATCAATTTGTATTTCTATCTCTGCGTTATCTTCAAGTGTCTTCTCCCATAAGGTTTCGCGCCCGTCAAATCGTGAAGCAGTAAGTGAATAGCCGCCTTCTATTGCATTAAATACCGAATTACTCTTTGCATAGCGGTCTGCAATTTGTACTATTTTTTCGTCGTCATTATATTCCTGTTTAGCAAATTCATTACCGCAACCCGTAAAACTGATAGTAACACTTAAAATTAAGCTAAACAAAATACTTGTAAATGCTCTTTTCATAGAAATCAATTCTCCGCTAAATTACTGTTTAACGCTCTGTTATTATACAACAATCAATTTAAAATGTAAAGTTAAAGCGCACTTGCCTTAATTGCAAGGTATAGTGCGCTTTAACTTATATTCTGTTCCTGTGGAAAATTCCCTATATGAACACCGCTTTTATATGCGCAAATTTATAAAGCGAACGCGTTCATATGTGTCCGGACGCATTAACTGTTACACATATGCGTAAAAAAACAGCCTTTAACGGCTGTTTTAAACATTTTATTCTGCTTTGAAAGGAAGCAGTGCGGCAACTCTTGCGCGCTTTATTGCGGTAGAAAGTTCTCTCTGGTGCTTTGCGCAAGTACCGCTCATTCTGCGGGGCAGAATTTTTCCGCTTTCGGCTACAAATTTTTTCAGGCGGGCTACGTCCTTGTAATCGATTTCAGTAACCTTTTCCTGACAGAAAACGCAAACCTTTTTGCGGGGAATTCTTTTATAGCTCTTTTTAACGGGAGCCGTTTTATTCTCTTCCATAATTTATCTCCTTAATTTTTAGAAGGGTATGTCCGAATCGTCGTCAAACGACTGTAACGCCGCGCGCTTTTTTTCAGCGGGTGCGGGGGCTTCGTAATCGTCGCCGCCCTGCGAGCCTCTGGGAGTCAAAAATTCAACGTCGCTGCAAACAATGTCAACGCCCGTTCTCTTTACGCCCTGGCTGTCTTCGTAGTTGCGCAGTTCAACCGAACCCATAACCGCAACCTTATTACCCTTTTTGGCATATCTTGCCACGTTTTCGCCTAAACCGCGCCACGCCACGCAATTGAAGAAATCGGTCTTCCTTTCGCCGTCGTTCGACGAATAATTTCTGTTCACCGCAATTGAAAAGCGGCAAATTGCAATGCCCGAAGAAGTTTCGGTCAACTCGGGGTCGCGGGTTAAATTACCTATTAAAAATACTCTGTTCATCTTTTGTCCCTTAATTCTTTGATGTGGTTACAACTCTCAAAACTTCGGTTGAAAGACCTGCAACTCTGTCAAGTTCTTTCACTACCGAACCTTCCGCTTCAAAAGTCATTAAAACGTAATAACCGTCGGTCTTATAATTGATGGGATAAGCCAACTTCTTTGCGCCCCACTTGTCTGTGGTAATGACTTTACCGCCCGAAGACGTAACAACGTCTTCAAACTTTTTGACGTGCGCTTCTTTTCCTTCGTCGGAAACAGCGTTGTCCAAAACGTAAAGCATTTCGTAAGTTTTCATATTTTTCACCTCCCGGACTTAATCGGCATACCACCTACGGTATGCAAGGTTATTTTATTATAAATTAACCGCCCCCGATTGTCAAACAAATTCAATCGGGGGCGTCATAATTTTTTTATATACCCGTTACGTTCCTTCTATTACTTTGAAGTATGAAACGGCGATACCTATAACTTCTTCAAGAGAGATATCTCCAAGCGGTTCGGTAACCGTTACGCCGTCCTTGGTATGCTTTATCATTATTTCAAGGTCCGCCTTGTTTTCAAAGGTTAAAATCCCAGCCGCGTCCAGCTCGCGCATAGGCGTACCCTGCGTATTTTTAGAAACGTTAGTAATCATAGAACCGACGTTGTTGAAAGTAAACGCCTTTTCTTCTTCGTCCATATAAATCAACAGTTTCCAAAGGGGCGAAGCCGAGCCGTAGGTGTAAATCTGTTCGCCGTTTACGGGCGCTTCCGCCCTGCCCGCGTTTACGTCGCCAGAATTTATCATCCGGATATCGCCGTCTTCGTCCATAGTGTAATACAGATAGGACGAATCGTACAAAATCTTTCCCGCGCCCAGAGTGTACAAACCGCTGCCGTCGCCGTAAGCGTCTGCCGCAAGTTTTCCGTTATTGCCCGCAAGGACGTATTTACCCCCTTCAAGGTTGTAATAAATCAATGCTTCGTCATAGCCGTCGGCAGCGTAAAAAGCGCTCTCGTCCGTAACGGCAAGGTAAATTTCCGCTTCCGGAAATTCGCCGTCAGGCGAAGTTTCGCGGGCGTAAACTTCGTTTGCGAAAATCTGCTGTATGCACAGATTATTTATATCCTGCGAAATAGTATTTACGGTAGAATTTTTAATGGAACCCAAAATTCTGTCGCCGCTTGATATCGGCACCATTTCGCCGATTGTAAGTTCGTTGCACACGCCGTTCACGCGCTCTTTTACATTTTCAAGGGTTAAAAAGGGCGTATACACGCGTTCGCCGTCTTTCTCGTAATAAGCGCCGTCTATTTTACCGCTATCGTTAAGTTCGAGAACGCAATCGTAAACCGCCGCTTCACCGCTTCCCGCAAGTTCGTCTTTGTATTTTGCATACCAGGTCCCGTTGTCTTCGTAAAGACCGCGCACGCCGTAACTCATATAGACGAGAATTGCGTTATCGGTGGTCGTGCCTATGAGTTTTGCCACATTGACCCTGTCCGCGAGACCGCTCAAATATTCGCTCAACCCGCCCAGTTTGACAGCCTGCAACTCGCCGTCCTGCAAGGTCACATAGTTGTTAAGCTCGCTTTCGATTTTAGATGTCAGCGAACCCATAACGGGCAGCAATTCTTCTATTTCTCCCACCGTGAGATTTGAGTAGCCCTTAGACATTTCGCTCACTTTGCCGATAAGGTCCAGAACCGTACCCACGCCGCCGTTTTCGGGGTCGGCGTTGATGAAGAGATAGTTTCCTTCAGAGTCCTTGTTGGCTGATAATTTATCCAGCTTGAAGTTGAGCGCAAAAAAGACTACGCCCACAACCGAACCCACTAAAAGTATAAACGCGAGCAAAAAGCCCAGAAAAAATGCAAGCAACGGGTGCATTCCCCTGCGTCTTGAAGTGTCAGACATAAGTTTTCCCCGCGCCGCAAAAAAACCAACGTTATTTGCACGGCGCAATTTTTATTTTTTATTTGTTGATATTATAATACAGACCGGATTAAAAATCAATCTTATTATCCGGACTGTATTTTAATTATTCCCTTTGGAGTACACCTTAACCGCGCGTTTCAAAAGTTTTTTCTTTTTATTCAGAGTGCCGTCCAGCGCACAGTCTTCCATAAGACTTGAAAGCACGGCGCCCGCTTGGGCAGGTTTTATGCCCGCGGCAATCAGTTCGGCGCCGTTTACGTTGAGCTGTCTTAAAGTAAAAGGCACGCCTTCTTCCTTCATTTTTGTATAAATCTCACGCCACTTCGCAACGCAGGGCGCTTCGTTCAAATCGTCGCGGCAAGCGGAATAGTCCGCCTGCTTAAGCATAATAAGTTTTTCGTATATATCGCGGTTTCTTATTATAAACTTTCTTATCTTGCTTTCGCGCGCGTCGCAACGGGTGTCGTACATATGAAGACTGCACAGCCTTACAACTTCCCTTACAGTCTTTTTGGGAACTTTAAGCCGTTGCAGAATTTCGCCCGCAATTCTCGCGCTGTCCGCTTCGTGTCCGTAAAAATTTCCGTCCGCACGGTAACGGTAAGGTTTGCCTACGTCGTGCAACAGAGCGGCAAGCCTTATTCTTTCGTCCGCGTATCTTACCGCGCGCAGAGAGTGTTCCAGAACGTCGTAGTAATGAAACTGTTCGCGCTGGCTCATCCGCCGCCCCAAAGTGAGTTCGGGGAGAATATATTCAAGCACCCCGATCTCATCCAGAATTTTCAGACCGAAATACTGCCCTTCCGCGTTGCCGTATCTTCTGTCGGCGTGAAGTATTCCGTCGAGTTCCGCATATACGCGTTCCGCCGAAATATCGCGGATTAATTCCGCATTTGCCTTTGCCCCGTCAAGACAGTCTGGCGTAGGTTCGAAACCTGTCTGCGCCGTAAACCTTGCAAGGCGCATAAGACGCAACCCGTCTTCTCCGAAAACTTTTTCGGGATTATCCACGGTTGAAAGCCGCCTGTTTTTTATATCCGCAAGTCCGCCGAGCGGGTCTTTGAAAACTTCTTCGCCGACGTCGTAATAAACCGCGTTGCACTTAAAGTCGCGGCGGCGCGCGTCCAGAGCGATGTCGTCGGTAAAAAACGTGTTTACGGGCTTGTGCGTGCCGCGTATATATTCGTCAGAGCGGAAGCAGGCAAACTCGTAATCTTCGCCGTCAAGACAAAATTTCACTGTGCCCGTGTTTTTGTACACCGCCTTTACTTCTCCGCCGGACTCTTCCGCCTTTTTGCAAAATTCTTCCGCGGAAACGGGCGCGCATAAATCCATATCGCTGTGTTCGCATTCAAGACGCGCCAGATAATCGCGCACGTAACCGCCCACAACGTAAAGCGGGAAGTTGCAGCTTTTTGCAAGATTGACAAGTTTTTCCGGAAGGGGCATTTGCATATCGGTTTTTTCCGTTACAATTTATTGATTATATTATAGCAACTTTTTAAAACAATTGCAATTGTAAAATAAATGTTATATAATTGTTTTATGGCGCGACCGCCTTATTTATACTGGTTCAACGGGAAGAGCGATGCATCACTTAATAATTAACGAAATGCATATGAAGGGCAAAAAGCTGAGACAGCTTAACTTTGTAAGAAAGGCTTTTTACCGCGCGGGAATAAAATATATCCTGCACATCACAAGGCACAAAGGTCACGCGCGTGAAATTGTAAAAGAGCTTACTTCCGACGGAGAACAGAACGTCATTGTTGCCTGCGGCGGAGACGGCACGTTGCACGAAATACTGAACGGGTTTGAAAATTTCGAAAACAACGCGCTTGCGCTTATACCCGTCGGAACGGGAAACGATTTCGCGGCTTCGGCAAACATTCCGTTAAAGACAAAAAAAGCCGTTGATATTATAATAAACGGCACGCCGGAATATATCGACTTTATACAGTTCTCTTCGGGCTTGCGCTCGATAAACGCGGTCGGTATGGGCATTGACGTGGACGTTTTAAAAAGGGCTTACCGCGGAAACAACGCAAAAAAATCGAAATACCTGCAAGCGCTTGTCGCCAGCCTTGCCGCATTTAAAAGTTATAATTTTACAGCAAAATACAACGGCAGGGAAGAAGAACGTTTCGGTCTTATCGCCGCGCTCGGAAACGGCAGGCAAATCGGCGGCGGCATTAAACTGTTTAACGGCGCAGCTATTTCAGACGGATATCTCAATCTTGTGATTGCAGACTACATATCCAAATTTTCAACAATAGGCGCGTTTATCAAACTTATGGCGGGCAAGCCCGAAAAAATCAGGCAGGTAACTTCTGTAAAAACCCGTGCGGCAGAATTTATCTGTCACGGAAATTACACGATACAAGCCGACGGCGAACTTTACGAAAATATACCGTTTAAAGCGCATGCCGAAAGCGGAAAACTGAAATTTTATTTACCTTAAAAATGATTGAAAAGTTTTACAGACGCATAATCGACGGCGTCCCTACGGCGGTAATAGTCGTAGACTCAAACTTAAAAGCCGTATTCACGAACACAGCGTTCCGCGCCCTGTTCCCTTCCGGTCTGACCAAGGGGAATTTAGGCAAAGTGACCTGCTGTTCTTCTTCCGCCGCGCGTTGCGGCAGGGACGTTTGCCGCGGCTGTTCGCTTTTTGACGTATTCGACGATGCGCTGTGTTCCAATATGCGCCAAAGCCGCAGGATATACCAAAAAGTGTGCACAGACGGATTTACCCACGACGTGTCTTACTCCATCACTGTCACGCCGCTGGGCGGCGGGCTTTGTATGGGCACAATAGACGACGCATACGAGCTTGAAATAGCGCAGGAATTGCAGACCGCAAAAAACATACAGCAACGGCTTTTGCCGGCGGGCAACTGGGCGGGCGGAAAAAGATACTCTTATATGTATATCCCCTGCCGCGACATAGGCGGCGATCTGCCCGACGTTTATGCAGTTGACGGCTCTGCCTGCGGCGTGATAGCAGACGTTTCGGGCAAGGGAATTTCTGCGGGAATGCTTTCCGCTTTCGTTAAAGCCGCGTACGACAAAACGGAAAAATCGCCCGCAAAAGCTATAGGAAATTTAGCGGCTAAATTTTCGGAACTCAATCTGGACGAAAGAAATTACGTAACCGTTGCGGCGGTCAGGATAGACAGGAACGCCATTACCTACTCTATGGCGGGACATAACGTGCCTATACTTTTAAAGACCGGCGCGGGTATTACAAGGATAGTTTTAAACTCGCCGCCCGTTTCAAACTGGTTTGAAAACCCTTCCTATTTCGAAGATGTCATACCCTACGAAAAGGGCGACATTCTGGTGCTCCTGACCGACGGCGTTACAGAGTGCAAAAACGGACGGGGCGAAATGTTCGGTGCGGACGGCGCAATCAAAACACTTTCCGTTTCGCGCACGGCGGAAGAATTCATTAAAAATCTTGAAGATAATTTAAAAGCGTTCTGCCGCGACTTGAACGACGACATTACCGCGATAGCGTTCGACTTATAAAAAACAACCCGCCTTAACCAAGGCGGGTTTTAATTTTTGTGTTCTTCGACATACTTCAAAAATTCAGGAGTCTTTGACCAGTACCTGACTCCCCAGTTTTCAAAATTCCATTCGTCGCAATAATCGTTACATTCAAAATCAATATAGTAAATCTCTTCGTTGCAGACCACAAAATTGGTGGGAAAATAATCTATATTGGTGTTCGCGGCATAAAGCACGCGGCACATTTCCCGCAGCTTGTCAAGATAGACTGGTTTCATTTTATCCTGCAAAACCAACTCGTAAACTGTATCGCCGTCGATATAATCTTTCAATATACTCTCGTTTTTTATATCGACGTCGAGCATAGCGGGCATTTTTATACCTATTTTCTTCAACCTGTTATAGTCGTTTATTTCCGCTTCAATCTTATTGCCGAACGTATAATAATCGCAGGGTTCGTGGTGAATTTGCTTTAAAACGTACTTTTTACCGCCGTCGCAAACCAGATAGGAATATCCGCCTTTACCCTTCCCCAGCAACTTTATAATTTTATAATCTTTTCCGTTGACAAACATTTTAAAATACTTAACTTATATTTTTTCTTTAAGTTTGATTACGGCGGCGGCGCGGCTTTCAACGCCTAACTTAGAATAGATAGAACTTATGTAATTTCTTGCCGTTCCGTCAGAAAGTTTCATTGCGGCGGCTATCTGCCTGTTTGAAAACCCGTCGTTAAGCATAAGCGCAATTTCAACTTCCCTGTCGGAAAGGTTGAAAAGTTTTTTCAGTTTTATTTCCTTGTCGGAAGAAACCATCATCGCCGCGGCGGTGATTTTTTTTGCGATTTTCGAAGGCAGAATCGTATCGCCGGCGTAAGCGTTTTTAATGGCGTCTATTAGCGCGGTAGAGCCTATATCCTTTAAAAGATAACCGCTTGCGCCGTTGTTTATCGCGCTTAAAATATAGTCGCTGTCGTCGAACGTGGTCAGAATTATTATTTTGATGCCTGCGTTTATTTCCTTGATGCGCTTGGTTGCAACCACACCGTTCATATTGGGCATACGTATATCCATAAGGACCACGTCGGGCTTGAATTTTTCGGCAAGAGCAATAGCTTCCAAACCGTCGCAGGCTATACCGCAAACGGTGAATTCGTTGCAGGTTTCAAGGACGCTCTTCATTCCTTCCGCAAGAATTTTCTGGTCGTCCACAAGTAAAATCTTAATCATAATTACTCCTTGTTTTTTTGGTAGGGTATGGTTATGTTCACTTCAAAACCTTCGCCGTCTTCGCTTGAAAAATAGCAGCGCCCGCCCAGTTTTTCGGTCTTTTCGCGTATGCCTTTAAGCCCGAACCCTTCGCACACTTCGCCCGCCACGCCGCAACCGTTGTCCGAAATCAAAAGGCTTATACAGGACAAAACGTTTTTAAGCTCTATATAAAACGTAGTGGCTTTGCCGTGGCGTATGCCGTTTGCAAGACACTCTTTTAAAGTGTTGCACAAAAAGCGGCGCTCTTCTTCGTCCGCCTGCAAATCTTCCAAATCGCAGCGTATTTTAAGCTCTGTCCCGTCAATTGTCTGGGCAATAATCTCTTCAAATTCCGCCCTGAGAGTCTGGATCTGCGCCCTGCCCGCAAGCAAATGAACGCTTTCACGCATTTGTTCGAGCGCGTTTTTCGCCTGAATGTTTGCCGAAATAATTCTGTTTTTCGCTTCTTTCGGGTCGCTGTCGATTAAAAGTTTAGCCGCTTCGGTCTGCATTATGACGGTGGTCATACTGTGTCCTGCGTTATCGTGAATATCCTTTGCAATGCGGTTGCGCTCTTCGTATACAGCGGTCTCCGAAATCTTTTCATACGCCGCTTCAAGCCTTGCCTTGCTTTCGTCCGCTTCTTTAAGCGCAAGGCTGAGTTTTAAGTTGTTGTTGTAAAACTTCAAAAGGAAACTTACTACCGCAAAATGCATTCCCAGAATGAACACGCCGAAGACGCAACTGCCCGAAATCTGCACGACACTTTCGTACAGCGAAGCACCTTTGTTCACCACCACCCAACCGCCGACGAACGATATAACGAAAAGCCCGCAGCTTACTATAAACAGAATGGTGTTTATTTTTCCGTCGTCAAAAGTAAGGTAAAACTGGGTAAGCACCAGACAATACAGCGTGGACAGATACGAGTTGCCCGTAAGCAAACATATCGCAAGTAGCAATACGGCGTCCAGCGCGTAAAAAACAATCTTTGCCGCATACTTTTTTATGACAAAGCAGTTCAGCGCTTCAAACAGGTCCAAAAGCAGACAACACACTATAATGGCAATAATAAACGGCACGCCGCCGCGCTTGCCTACGTGCTGGGCGCATATTATAATTTCTATTATGACCAGTACGGCAATAAGTACTATTTTAATGTACTTTGCAAATTTCCGGTCTTTAAAATTCAGTTTGACTTCTCTATCCATTGAATCACGTTATCCATTGAAAAGGCGGTTTTTATGTCTTGTAAATATCCGCCGTCCGAAAAGCAGAAAATATTGTCGTCTCCGGCGTAAATATAGTGGTCAACCAAATCCACGTTGTTCATACTGCAAATCATCTGCAATTCTTTGGTAAAAACAAAATCGTTTTCAGAAGGTTGCGAACTGCCGTTGGTATGGTTATGCGCCGCAACTATGCGGTGCGGTTTTACAAGCGAAATAATTTCAACAATCTTTTCCGCGGTCAAAACCACTCTGTTCGTTTCCTGCGACGTAAAAGTTACAACCCGCTTCACGTTGTTGCTCTTCGTAAGCAAATACAACTCAAGATATTCTTCGGGCTTGCCGCGAAAACGCAACTTTATGAATTTTTTAATTTCTTCCCTCGTATTCAGAGAAACAAGCCACTCGACCGAAGTTACCCTTTCAAAACATTTGCCTACGCAGGCAATAAAATATGCGGCGGACTCGCCTACGCCTTTAACCGTCATAAGCTCCTGCGGGTCTGCGGAAATTACGCCTTTTAAAGATATAAACCTGTTAAGAAGGTCGTGGGCAATTCCGTTGGTGTCGCTCTGGCGGTACACGCTGTATAAAAGCATTTCCAGAATTTCATGGTCGAACAGCTTATCGCCGCCCAACAATTTTTCATACATACGCTTTCTGTGCCCGCTGTGCTTATTTTCCAACTTTAAATTTTGCCTCTCTTTTGTAATTGCCGCCGCGGCGGTTTACGGATTTTAAGCATATACCCACGTACAAGACGGCTGAAAATCGCTTAAATTTACAATAACCCGTTTAAAATATTTTACCATAAAAAATAAAAGTTGTATAATGTTTTTATAAGTTTTTTAAAAATAGGCGGCTAAGATGAATTTGTTTGACGAAACGCTGAAACGCATATCCGAAATAATTAAATTCGACTCGTCCCAAAAGCCCGCGGTTTCGGGAATGCCTTTCGGAAAAGGTGCGTACGACTGTCTTGAATACTTTTTAAATCTGGCAAAATCTTACGGCTTTGAAACAAAGAATTACGACGGATATGCAGGCGAAGTAATATTCGGCAACGGTGAAGAATTCGCCGTGCTTGCCCACCTTGACGTTGTGCCCGCAGGCAGCGGCTGGACGCGCGACCCCTTCGGCGGCGAAATAGACAGGGCAAACAAAAAAATCTGGGGCAGGGGCGCGACCGACGACAAGGGACCCGCAATCATCTCACTGCTTGCTATGAAAGCGCTTAAAGACGAAGGTTTTGTGCCGCGCAAAAAAATTAAGCTGATTGTGGGCTGCAACGAAGAGAGCGGCTGGGCGTGCATAAACTATTACAAGACGCACGCGCATATGCCCGAAACGGGTTTTTCGCCCGACGCGGACTTCCCCGTCATATATGCCGAAAAGGGCATTTTACAACTTGAACTCAGATTTCCCGCGGCGCAGAATTTCTGCGGTTTACAGGGCGGAGAACGCGCAAATATGGTTTGCGACTTTTGCGAAGTTACCGCGCCCGAAGACGCGGCAGGACTTAAAAAATACAATCTTGCATACGCCGACGGCAAAGTTATATCGCGCGGCAAGTCCGCTCACGGCTCCACTCCAGAAAAGGGCGTAAACGCAATCGCACCCGTGCTGGGTTATCTCGGACTGGACGGAATGCGCAAACTGCTTTTTGAAGACGGATTCGGGATTTGCGGACTTTGCGACGAGACGGGCAAACTCACCTTTTCTCCAAACGTAATCAGGCAGACGGAAGACGGAATTTTTGTAATTTGCGATATACGCTACCCCGCTACCGTTAAAAGAGAAACCGTATTGAACGCCCTGTCAAAGCAGGTTGATTACAAAATTTTGCACGAGCAGGCGCCCCTTTACAACGACGTTGGAAACGAACTTATAACCACCCTTTTACAAGTATATAACGAAGTTACCGGAAAAAGTGCAAAACCCGTTGCGATAGGCGGCGGAACGTACGCACGCGCGCTTAAATGCGGGGTTGCGTTCGGTCCCGAAGAAGACGGCGAAGAAAACACCGTACATCAGGCAAACGAGTACATTACGTTTGAAAAAGTTGAAAAATGCCTTAAAATTTACAAATTAGCCATACAAAGGCTGTGTTGAAATGAAAGCGAAAAAACTGTCCAAAAAAATAATAGCAATAATAGTGTGCGCCGTTTTTGTAGGCATCATAGTCATTACGGCGTGCAGTATGCAGATAGCGTTTGTCGTCGCAGATAAAATAGAGTGCTGGCGGCCTGCTTACGGTATGCTCGCCAGTGCGGAAATTGACGGAATTTTAAACAAAGAACAACTTTCGGAAGAAGATTACAAAGTACTGTACGCGCAAACCGGGCTCACAAAAACCGGCGTTGACCGCGCGTTAAAAAAAGACTATACCGGAAAGCAGCTTATAAAAACCATACAAAAAAATTACTTCGGCGAATATAAGGTTGACAACAGGCTGTTCGCCCCCTTCGTCTGCACAGATTACATTGACAAAACCGTTACAAGCATATACCTTGAAGAAGGCGATATTATAGTCACTTCTTCAACCCATATTGCCGGCGTGCGGATAGGACATTCCGGGCTGGTCGTCAACGGCGCGGCAAAAAGGGTTTTGCAGGCGAACGCCTACGGCTCGACCAGCAGAATCGAAGACGTGACCGACTTTATGCAACGCGTAAACTTTATGGTACTGCGAGTAAAAGACAGTTCCGCCGACGCGCAAAAGAAACAGGAAGTCGTGGATTACGCAGTTGAAAATTTGCAGGGCATTGCATATGAAGGGCTAGCGGGACTTTTAACCGATAAGAACAAAATTAAAAAAACGCAGTGCTCGCACTTGGTGTGGTACGCATATAAACAGGTTACGGGAATAGATCTGGACGGAAACGGCGGTCTTATAGTAACGCCCAAAAACATTGCAGCGTCAGAACACGTTGAAGTTGTGCAGGTTTTCGGCTTCGACCCCGTTAAATTGTGGAAATGACACAAAATCCCCCTTCGGAACTATTCCGAAGGGGGATTTTATTTACTTTTCAGCCAAAGCGTAACTTATATCAATCAAACGGCATATGTCTTCAAGCGGCACAGAGCCGTCAAGACACAACGTTATCCAGTGCTTTTTATTCATATGCCAGCCGCCGAAGATTTTTTTACCGTCCACCATTCTTTCAACGTCTTCGGGCGCGGCGTGTAAATTTATAATTTCCGCCATATCGTCCGACCCGAGTCCGAGTTTGCTTTTCCTTAAAGTGAACAAAACGCCGTACCACTTTTTATTGTCGCTTCGCCGCCATACGGCGGTATCGGAAATTTTTTCCCACAAAAACTCCAACCTGCCGCCGTATTTTTCGCTTACGTATTTTATGACTGCGGCGGCGTATGCGCTTTTAAACACGAAGCTGTCAAAACATTTTACGGCAATATCCGTCAAAACCTGCTCGTACGCCGCCCTGACTTCTCCGACAAAACTGCCGACCGCGCCTTCCGCAAGAAACAGGGTGTACGCGTCTTCCGTGGCGGGGTCATAGACGGTTGCGTCCACTTCTTCCCCGTTAACACGCACGGTAAGACCGAACTGCCCGTCCAATACACGGCAATACATTATATAGCTTTCGCCCGATCGTTTAAAACCGTACTTTATAAGACGGTTGAAGTCGGGTTTTTTGTTTTTAAAAATACGCCCGCATATCCTGTTCATTCCTGTAATCCGTGCCAAGTTTTTATCTGATGTATTGAAATACCGAAATCTTTCGGCAGCATAGTTCTTATTTTTTGTATTTCACCGTACATATAATTCTTCCCCTCTTCCATAAACGAAACGTTATCCCCTTCTTCGCTATATGTTTCAACTCCCAGCACCAGCACTTTACCGACGGACAAGGCGTAACCTATTTCATCTTTTGCAGTATCATAGACCGCTTGCGCGCTGTCGCGGTAACTCATTATAAAAGTCCTGTCCGAATTGTCTGTAATATGGGCATAGGCGGGCAAGACCTTTCCGTTAAACATTATTTCGTCGTGTATCCAGAACGGTATATCATAATCAAACTTTATATCCGGATATTTCCGTGCCAAACCGTATACAACCGAAACAAGTCTTTCAAGAAGATACTCTCTTTCGTTTTCAAACTGCGGGTCCTGATACGGTTCAATATCAAGATGTATCCCGGCATAACGGTATACGGCGCTATTTTGAAAATCATTATATTTTTGAATTAATCTATAAAGGGGTTTATCGTCGCGGAGCCACTCGTATTTACCGGAAAGCCAGTACACCTTTATCCCCCTGTCCGCCGCGTTTTTTATAAAATTTTCGGTATCGCCGTCAAAACCGTCGTCACACCAGTAAATTTCGGTAACACCGTTATCTTCCGCAAAAGACAGATAAGTTTCAGCGGAAAGCCCGCTGTCCCACCACCATACGCCAAGCACCGGTTTACCGGCAGCGCCGCCGTCTGCGCAACCGCAACAAAGCAAAGCGGCTAAAGCCGCAAAAAAGACCGAAAAACATTTTTTCATAAGCAAATTATATCACTTTATCCGGATATTAACAAGTAACCGCCGCGCTTATTTTTTAAATGAGATTAAAACGGTTGACTTTTGCCTTGAAATTTTTTAAAATGCTTTTAATTGAAAAAACAGGCGGACGCCCCCGGGTGCCCGCAATGCGGTAGCATTTCACCTATGTCGTTAGGGCTTTGAAGACGATAGGTGGGATGCTGTTTTTATTGAAAAGGTATGCGTAAATTTTTAAAAAGTTTTAATCTTGCGGAATGGCTTATATGGGGTTGCAGCGTCGTTGCAGTAATTATCAGCTTTTTCGTTTTCAAAAATGACCAATGGCACTATCTCATAGGTTCTTTAATAGGCTTCACTGCTTTGATATTCGTTTCAAAGGGAAATCCCACAGGTCAGGCGCTGACAATAGTTTTCAGCGTGTTTTACGGCGTTATTTCTTTTTCGTTCGAATATTACGGCGAAATGATTACATATCTCGGAATGAGTACTCCTATGGCGGTTGCGGCTTTAATTGCCTGGGTCAGAAATCCGTATAAAGGAAAAAAGAGCGAAGTCAAAGTAAACAGTCTTTCAAAAAAAGAATGGTGCATATTTTTAGCCGCCGCTGCCGCCGTCACTGTTGCGTTTTACTTTATATTGAAGGCTTTAAATACCGCAAATCTTATAATAAGCACGGCTTCGGTACTTACATCCTTTATTGCCGCATACCTGAATATGCGTAGAAACAAGTTTTACGCAGTAGCTTACGCCTGCAACGACGTAGTGTTGATTGTAATGTGGATTATGGCGAGCATTGACAGCATTACCTATCTTCCTATGGTTATCTGCTTTATTGCCTTTCTTGCGCTGGACGCATACGGCTTTATTAACTGGAGCATTATAGAAAAACGGCAAAAAAACTCCGCCGTTGAACAAATTGACGCCAATGAAGACGAAAACGCCTGAATAACTCGGTTTTAAAAGTAAGCCGCGCAAGCTGTAAAACTTGCGCGGCTTAAAATATTTTCCGTAAATCAATAGTCGTATTTGTCGTCTATTTCGCCGACCAATTCTTCCAGTATGTCTTCCATTGAAATGAGCCCTTTAATTTCGTCCCCGTCCTTTACGATTGCCTGCGGTACCTGCTGGTCCTGCAACGTTTCAAACAAGTCAGATATAGCGCTTTCAGAATCTGTAAATAAAACGGGTTTAAAAATAAGCGAAATATCGGACTTGCCGTTTAAAAGCATCTCGTAAAAATCCGCACGGTATAAAATTCCGATAATGTCCCGCTTGGTTTCGTCATAGACGGGAACGCGCGAGTAATTACTTTCAACGAAGATTTTTTTAATTGATTTCATACTGTCGGTAATGCACACAGAAGTTATATCTTCGGCTTTGGTCATTACCTTTTCCACTTTCGTATCGTCGAACTTTATTGTGTTCTGTATAATCTCCGCTTCCGTTTCCGCAAGCACGCCTTCGCCCGCGATATCTTCTACTATGATAGAAAACTCTTCTTCGGTCATTGTGGGGCGTTTTTTGTCGAGACGGAATATTTTGTTTACAAGTTTTTTCCAGCCGTCGAATATAAGGTTCAGCGGCGTGAAAATTATCTGGAAAACGTATAAAATTCTAACCGAAAACATTGCAAATTCTTCGGGACGTTCTTTGGCTATGCTTTTAGGCGTAATTTCGCCGAATATGAGCACCGCTACTGTCATAATTACCGTTGACAGCGTTACGCCCAGATCGCCGAACCAGAATGTGAAAACTATCGTGGCGATTGAAGCGGAAGCTATGTTTACGATATTGTTTCCTATAAGTAAAGTGGATAAAAGTTTGTTGTAGTTTTCGCTCATTTTCAGAACAAGTTTTGCCGATTTTCTGGTCTGTGACAGACTTTTAATTCTGGCTTGCGACAAACCGGTGAACGCGGTTTCCGATGCGGAAAAAAACGCCGAAAATATAAGTAAGACAAATAAAACAACTATAAGCACTATTGCCGTGCCTGTATTCATAAAAAAATTTCCTCCGGATTGTTTTTGTTTTATAAAATAATAAAGAGAGTATTACACGCCCGTACACCCCCGTAAAAAGCGAAAAAACACAGTCCGCATTTTATTGTGCAGACTATGCCGGATTAAACTTGAATTAAATTTTTCAAATGCGGTGGCGACACAACTTGGGTCGTCATCCATAGGTCAATACTCCTTAAATAAGATATAAATATACTATCATAGACCTTTTAAAAAGTCAAATGAATTTTAAAATATAAAAAGAACGGACCGTTAAAAGTCCGTTCTTTTTATATTTACTGTTTTAAAATTATTTCTTTTTATTTGCGGGTTTTGCTGATTTTGCCGCAGGTTTCGCTTGTTTTTTTGCCGCGGAACTTTTGCCGTTACCCTTTACAGACGAAGTCCTGTTTACCGCCACCTGACCGGATTTAGCTGTTTTCGCGCCCGCCGCTGCCTTTGCGGGTTGCTTTTTATTCCTGATTAAGAACCACCAGATTGCAAATCCGCCGCCGCCAAGAACCAGCACGCCGACCAGCACGCCTATAACTATGCCCGCAACGTTAGGTCCTTCTGAAATGTCGTCCGCAGGTTCGCTGATTATTCCGCCGAAAGCAAGGTTGACGCCCTGCTCTTTGTAGAATGCTGCCGATTCTTTTGAAACAAAGCTAACTTCAAGCATATTGCTTGACGATAAATCGCTTTTGCTAACGGTAAGTTTTCCGTTTTTGTAGTCTGACGCTTTTACCAGTTTGCCGTTAAGCATAACCGAACCTATGGCGTAACCTTCGTCGGCTTTAATATCGTAAGTTACCGAGTCGCCGTCCACGGTTATTATACCGGTTTTGCCGTCCGCCGTGACAGTGCCGCCCGAATTTCCGTTTACGCTTGCATAAATATTTTTCGCGTTACCGTTTGTAACAGCCGCGCTGGTGTTCTTTATCTGTACTATGGTGAACGGACTGAAAGAAGTGACTTGCGCAATTAAACCGTATTCGGTTACGATAACGGGAATTTCGTCAACGCCCGTAATGTTGCCCTTGTCGTCGTGTTTGTAGTGATAAATTTTAAAGGTCGTACCCGCGTCGTCTTTATCGTATCCTTCGGGGAAGCCGAACGCCACCTGCATATAGCTGCCGTTGGGAACTTTTGTAACTATTCCGCATATTTGCAGATTTATTTCATAGGTTGACGAAGATACAATGTCGCCGCTCTGAACGTTCATTTCGTCCTTCAGCAATCCGTTCATCTGCGCGGTTTCGTCCGTCTTTGTTGCAACCAGCATAAGTTGGCTGCGCTGGCTCTCGGCATAGTATTTGCCGTTTTCGTCCTTGAAGTCGCTTACGGACAAATCCGAATCGTCCAGAAGTTTGGGCGTGCCGAATACGTTCATATACAGTCTGCCGTCGTTAAACACCTTACTGCACACAACGCTCTTGCCCTTAAACTGATACATAACGGGGTTGGGTATTTTGTGGCTTTTTTTGCCGACAAGGTTGGTGGGCGTAAAATAGTACGTCGCCATACTGTGAACGTACATGCGGCTGGGCTTGAAAGTAAACGAAATCACTTTGCCGCCATCCCAATGGAAATCCGATATTTGCGCTTCTTTTTGCGCTACGTCGTCCGAAACGGAAACGTTGAATTTAATACCGGGCTCTAAGTTTGCGTCCACAAGTTCAAGATCGTCGGTGTAAGTTAAACTTATTTTGTAGGTTTTATCGTACGGGAAAGCGCCTGTGTTAAGCGGGTTGCCTATACCGCCTGGTGCGGGGTTCTGAGAATCGTGAATAACAGTGTCATTACGGTAGGGCGCGGAAGGCTCTACGTTGCCCAGATTTTCGGGGTTGTACGCAAACAAGTATTCCTTAGTGTCGAGAACAGATAACTTTTCGCTCTTATCGGGGCCGTGGTCCATTAAAGCAAACTGAATATATTCCGAGCCGACCATACGTATGATTATTTCGTTATCGCCGTCAATATAGGGCAAATCTCCCGAGTAACCGGCTTCAAAAACCGAGTTGCTCCAAGCCAGCGCATTGCGCCAACTGCCCCAGGTTATTCCGCCTTTATCGTCCGCATTGCCTTCGCGCAAAGCCAGATATTTATTCTCTTTTTCAAGTTTTGCCGCCCCCTTACCGTTGTAGGAAACGTAAATATCCAACTGTCTGCTATTTCCTTCGCCCTTGTATACGCCGGTAATCGATAAGCCGTTACCGTCGGTGTCGTTGCCGTATTCGTAGGGCTTTAACGCGGGGTATTCCAGCTCGTAACCGGAAGAAGATACAACGCCGTCTTCTATATGGGTATTTTGCATAGACTCGCCGCCGCCGAGAAGCCACTGCTTATCAGAAGAAGCATTGTACGTGGGGTCTACAATATACCACTGACCGTCCACGTTTACGTAGTTCCACATATGCGGCTGGTAATCGCCTTCGCCGCTGCCGTCGGCGTAGCCCTGAACGCATATGCAGGGAATTTCAAGTCTGTCCATAACTGCTTTAAAGGCTTTTGCATAGCCTTCGCAGACAGATTCCTTATTTACAAGCGCGCCGTAAGAAGTGAATATAAACGCCGCCTTTTCCGTGTCGACGTTGCGGTCGCCTTCCACTTTCGTGCCGAAGCCGTATTTTACGGTCGTCTTCAGATAATTGTTGACGTACTCGACTTTACCTTTGACGGAAGCGTTTTTATTTGCTTCGCTTACAATTTCGAATAATTGCGCTTCATATTTGTCGATTGCGGTCTTAACAGCCTGTTCGCTGTTAATATTGCCCCTGTACGTATTCAGCGCCCTGCTCGTATCGAGATAGGCTACGCTCTTACCGTCGCCGTTCTGTCCCGCGCTGATAGACGTTGAAAATACGTCGGCATAGAACAAATCGGGGTGGTCCATATAGAACGCGTCGCGCCCCGCGCCGTAGGCTTCCGCCATATAGGTGCTGCCGTTTATGTAAGAAGTAGCTTCCTCTTCCGTTACAACATTGCCTGCCACAAGGTCGTACTGAAATGAACCTTTTTCAAATTCGCCCTTGCTTAAAAGGGTCTCAAAAGCATTGTAAAACCTCTGTTCCATTGAGCCGTCGATTAACTGTCCGTAAAAATATTTATAGGCGTTATCTTTTTTATCCGCAGCAAAAGCAATGCTGACGGCAAAAAGTCCCGAGCCTACAAATAACGAGACAATCATGACCAACGACACAATTAATCCCATTGCGTGTTTTGTTAATGATTTCATAAACACTCCATAAATAGTTTTTTAACTCCGCAAAATTGCAAAGTCTTTGACATTATATACTATTTAATTAAAATAAGCAACTTTTATTTTAAACTAAAAATATTCGGTTTAACTTATTGGTACTTTCTTGTTTGTCAGTAACCAAATGTGATTGACAAAACCTTCAATGTTCTCAATCATAAATACTGACTATTTTTATTGCAACTACACCTTAAGTATGGTATACTACTACTGAATAAATTTGTACACAACTCATAAGGAAGCACAATAAATGGACGAAACAAAGTATCAAGTATTTGTCAGCTCTACATATTCAGATTTAATTAATGAGAGAAAGCAAGTTTTAGATATTTTACTAATGGCTGATTGTATTCCCGCAGGAATGGAGTCATTTGTAGCTACAGATGATGAACAGTTTAATGTTATAAAAAAAGTTATTGACTTATGCGATTATTACATCCTAATAATCGGGAAGCGATATGGTTCAGTGAACGAAAAAACTTGCTTAAGTTATACTGAAATGGAATATAACTATGCCATGGATAAAGGTGTTCCTGTCCTTGTTTTTGCAATTGATGATTCGGTCGAGGTAGCCAAAGATAAAACGGAAACAGATGCTATAAAACTTGGAAAACTTGCAGAATTCAAAAGCAGAGCAATGCGCAATAGACTTGCAAGCGTATGGACTTCACCATCAGATTTAATAGGTAAAGTTGCCATATCTATTATGCAAGCCAAGAATGAAATCAAACGTCCTGGTTGGCACAGAGGTGTAAACACAAAAATTGAATCCCTTGAAAAAGAGATTAATTTTTTAAAGGATGAAAACGAAAAATTAAAGTTATCTTTGTCGTGTTCCAATGGAATGGTGGATAACAAGAAGGAAATATTAGACCAACTTAATAAAACAATTGACCTTCATTATTCTGAAATAGTATATGTGTTTACTTCTAACACCACAATCAAGAAAAAAACAATAACAATAACTTTAAAGGATATTTTCAAATTTATTTCTCTAAGACTAACAGGCGTTAAAAAAACTCAAGACTTTATTGAAGCAGTTAGTAGCTATCAGTCTGGATATTATGTTAATACGCAAGATGCTCTAATTTTAAGAAATCAGTTGGAACAATTATCTTTGTTTGATTGTTATATCGGTAAAAATGATATAGAAATGATAAGATTGACAGATTTAGGAAAAACTCTTATGAATGAATTAAATTCTAACCCATAATATTCGTTTTAGGTTATTATTTCTTAATAACAATAAAGTCGAACTACTTTAAAAGTGTTTCGACTTTTTATTAACTAAAAAACGCAACCTAATATTCGAATTAGGTTGCGTATAGTGCACCTTAAGGAATTTTGAACGAAGTCCAAAGCGTCGCTTCGCTCGCGCGAATCATAGGGCTTCTCTTACCCTTACGATACAGCAAACGCAACCTAATATTCGAATAGTCGGGTAAGGTTGCGTTATTTTTTGCTTTAAAAAAGTCATACAAAGATTGTACGACTTTAATTTTATTACAAATCAGTAAGATATTTAAAAATTTTTACAAAATTATTTTTTGTAATTTCTGACAACTTATAATCTTTGACGAAAGTCTTAAATACTGCTGAAAATGATGATTTTTTTATATATTTCCCTTTTGAATCTACAAGTTCAAGTTTTTTTAAATCTTCGGGAGCAAACAAAGATTCAATAGTTTTAAATGTAGAATCAATGTCAGTTAGCGATATTACTGTAAGTTCAGAATCGGAGTTAATGTGTTTCATAGATTTGCCTGCCCCGTCTCCGTCAACTATTAAAATGGGATTATGCTTTTTGATAGTTATTAAACTTTTGCTTATATCGATCTGCTTGTCTTTATAACCCGCTTCTTTTATATCGCCAATGCCTTCTATGGGAAGAAAAGCAATATCTTCTGAAATTTTTAATAATTTTTTAAAGGCGAGTAAGTAGTTATAATCTGTAATACCTTCTACAAATACTACTTTTCTATCAGGGTCAAGTAAAATGTGATTATTTACAGTAAATGCTTCTTTAATAGGTTTTAAGCTATCGGGGTCAGTAGGATCAATAGCTGAGAAGTCGTTAAGAATAATGGATTCATTATCTTTCATACGAATAACACGTATTTCGTCCAAATATTCCAAATCGGCCAAAAAAGGCGAATGGGTAGCAAGAACAATAGTTATATCGTTTTTAATGGCAAAATCTTTCAAGAAATTACGCAGTTCCATTTGACCTTTTACGTGCAAATTTGTCGCAGGTTCATCCATAATTAAAATATCGCCAGCAATAAGGGAATTTTTGCAAAGCAAATTAAAATATAAGTCAAAGAACCAACGAAATCCAGTAGACTGATAATCTAAAATTATATCTTTATTACCTCTATACAAGGAGAAAAATACACCTGTTGTTTCTAAACTTATTCCAAAGCTATATTCATCTCCACTAAGGAAATAGAGTCTATTAAAATCTGCGGCAATTTTGATAAGTCGCTTGTTAATATCTTTTTCAAGAGTTACTAATGCCCCCTTATTATTAAAAGTTTTATATGTATTATAAGCAGTTTCAAGCGTTTGAATTTTCAAGTTGATAGCTTCAAGTACGGTCATTAAAAAGGTGTTTGATGCAATATTATTAAGTTGTGAACTCAGGTCATTATTCGATATACGTTTCTGCTCATATTTTACACAATGAGGAATAAGCTCAATTCCATATTCTGCAAGATATTTGTTTTTTGCTATTAAAGCGGCGGATGAAGCTCCTTGCAAAGTAGCCATTTCTTTTACAAATAAATAGTTACCGTAAGTATTTACAAGTTGAGTCCAAAAATTTTTATAGTTTGAGTCGCTTTCTGCCTGTTTAAAAAAATTACTCATACAGTCAACAACTCTATCCGTTAGCTTTGCTAAATTAGGTTGTTCAGATTTTGCAGTTTCAATTATTTTATTAAGTTGCTCTACAATATCAGTAAATCCATAGTATCTGCTTATTTTATGACTTAGAGTTTCCAAACAGGTCGTTAAAGAATTCAAATCATTCGAAAACTTATATACTTTCTTTTGAGTATCTTCTGGATATGTAAAATGTGCGCCATTGTAACCATATGTATAGCTACACGAATATATATGATTTTCATCAGTTTTGCAAGATAACGTAAGTTTCGGTTTTCTATCTTCTTCTTCAAATGAAAGTGTTGTAACATCACGAGTAGCAATTTTGCCAGCACCGAAAGCACTTAGTGCGTCAAGTACATTTGATTTACCTGAGTTGTTGGCACCAATAACGATGACAAGATTACCCATTTTGCCTTTTTCTAATGAATTATTAAGTACAAATTTTTGTGCTTCACCTAATCCAATATTTCTGAATTTTGAAATATATAATGACCTTTCCATCTTTATTTAACTCCTTTATCAATTTTGTTTTTCAATTCGTAATAAGGCTGCAATTGTTTTTGTTCTTCCTCTGTCAATTTTTTCTTTTTCAGTAAAGGAAGTATATCTGATAAATAACATATAATATCGTCTAAATTATTTGTTGTAACTGCCGCTACAATTAAACGACTCTTTTTTGAGTCAGGATTAGATATTACATAATTTTTAATTTTCTTTATTAAACTTAGCTCGTCGTTATCACCCATATCTTTAACATCTACAAGATGAGTTAAAATATAGTTGACTATATTTTTTTTACCGACCAACTCATTTTCACAAATATAATTAAATAATTTTAATATTCGTTTATCAATTTGGTCAAACTGAGCATTATCATAACAGTCAATGTATTTATACATAGTTGGTCGAGATACTTGCAAATAGTCAGCAAGTTCTGTTATTCGGAGTTCAAGATTCTTTAATTTTTCTCGTAACATATTTCACCTCGCAAAAATACGATAACACATATTTACAAATTTTGTCAAGCAAAATTTTACATTTTTTGTAAATTATTTTTTACAAAATGTAAACTAATTTGGCTATTCAATAGTTTACGGCACTATGGCGGGTGCTTGAACGCGCGGCTACGCCGCGCGTTCAAGCACCCGCCATAGTGCCAAAACTGAATTATTTAGTTAAAAGAACAAAGTTTTGTACCAATTCCAAAAATCTTTAAGATAATTCCACGTATTATCCTTTTGAACTGTATATATGCAACAAATTTCAATTAAGAGTACAGCAAGATATATGGAAACGCCGATTAGTACATATTTCAATATTTTTAATAAGTCTTTTTTCATTTGTTCCCCTTGTTCAGGTCAATTATCTCTATAATTTTGTTTTTGCTTTTTGCGTAGTTAATTGTGTACCACGTTCCGCCTTGTTCAATACCGTTAAATACAGCTATTATAAGCTCGCTTTTATCTACCATATAGCGGTTGCGCTTTAACATACATTCGGGGATATATCGCTCTGAAATAAGGTTTATTTCGTCCGCACGTTCCAAAATGTTTTCATAGCGTAATTTGTCAGCACTGTTCCATTTTAAAGTTTGATTAGGGCAGGGAATAGCACACTCCAAAGTTATGGTGTATTTATTTCGCAGTTTCAAAACAATTTCCGCAAAGTCCAAATCGACACCGATAGCCATACCCGATATAAAGTTTGTTATTCCGTATTCGGTAATTGCAAGTAAAACTTTTTGCTTCAACTGCTTTAAATACTCTTTATGTCTTTTTTTGTCCTTACCGTACCGATAAGGAAACCCTTTCGGTCTATGTCCTGTACAACAACAATTCTTTATCATTATATTTATCCCTTTTCGATATTTAAATTAAAACGCTAATTTTTTAAAAAAATTGAGCTATTTTATAATTATAAATTAGCTATTATGCTAAAAATAAAATGTAGCATAGTGACTATGGAACATTCGGAAAAATTTAAACAAAGATTTTTAGAACTCGTTGATGATTTAGACTGTAAAAAATCAGAAATTCCAAAAATCCTAAATATCGATTATACTGTTTTCATCAAGATTACAGAATTTGGTATTATTCCCAAGCCGTTGGTTTTAACAAGAATTGCCGATTACTTTAATATTTCGGTTGAATATCTTTTAGGCAGAACTAATAATTTATTCTTTTTAAAAGCTGAAAATGATACAACATTTTTAAATAGATACCAAATATTAAAATCCGAAAAAAATTTGACTGATTACGCTATTGCACAAAAATTGCACATTACAACAAGTTATACTACAAATTGGAAAAATAAAAAGTATATGCCGTCAATCGTTAATTTAATTGAATTGTCGGAAATATTTAAAGTTTCAATAGATTATCTGCTTGGCAGGACGGACGACAGAACTCCATATAAATAATAAGATGCCGTTCCCCTAAACGAAGAACGACACCGCAGATTATACCGTTCATCGTTAGTCGCCAAACCATTTTTACACTCTCATTGAGATTGTAAACGATTACTGAGCATAGTTCTACCACTACTATGCTCAATGAAAGTAATTTATAAAAATGATTTGGCAGATTTCATTTTAGCAAATATAAGTTTTAATGTCAATATCTTAAATATTATTACAGACCGGAAAACTACTCAAACAAGAGTATTTAATGATATTTGCGGAAGTGTTTTCAAAGTGTATACAAAAATACACGGATTGATTAATTAATATTATATGTGTAAGAAATATCTTACGCCAAGTACTTTTTGTAAAATATGTCTTACAATGGTTTTGTGAAAAATAAATTTGCTGCAAGACTAAACGAATTACTTATTGAAAATAAAATATCAAAAAGAGAGCTTGCAAAGAAAATAGGCGTATCTGCAACAAGCATTTCAGATTGGTCGACAGGTAAAATTTGTCCAACCGTAGAAAACGCATATTTAATTGCCGAATATTTTCATGTTAGCGCAGATTATCTGCTTGGTTTAAAAGATATTTAAATTTTAACAAAATATTTAATTGGCAAAACGAACAACAGAACTCACTGCAAATAATAAGGCGTCGTTCTCCGAAACGAAAAACGACACCGCAGATTATACCGTTCATCGTCAGTCGCCAAACCAAAACTGAACTTCTCGCACGAGAAATTAAGCAACGATTACATAGTATAGCTCTACCAACAGCTATACTCAGGGCTTCTCTTACCCTAACGATACAGCAAACGCCCCGTGGTATTTACCACGGGGCGTTTGCTGGTGCACCTTAAGGAATTTTGGACAAAGTTCAAAGCGTCGCTTCGCTCGCGCGAATCATAGGGCTTCTCACATCTTAAACCACGATAAAAGGGGAAAGCGTACGCTTTCCCCTTTTATCGTGGTGCACCATACGCAACCTTATTCGAATACTATCGGGTAGGGTTGTGTTTTTATATATGTTAAAGTTGAAATTTTAGAGTTTATATGATAAAATATTTTCAATAACACTTTTGGGAAGAAATAACTATGTTTTTTAAACCGAGAATTTTTATTAGTTCTTTAATGAAAAATAAATTAGAATTAAGAACGAAAATAGAAAAAACCCTAACGGAAGCAGGGGCTGAATGTATGCTATATGAGAAGAATTTGACTCCCTCTTCTGATAATAATACTTATAGAAATGATATTGTAGATGCTGACTTTATCGTTTTAATTTTAGATAATAATTATGGTGCGAAAACTGACTGGGGCATTTCTGGAACAGAAGAAGAATATGAAATTGCGATAAGACATAAAAAGAAAATTCACATATATCTGCAAAAAATTGATAATGAAACAGCATCTAAAGAACAACAAGACTTTGTGTCTAAAATTCAAGCAAGTGGTGCTTCATTTTATTATTATAAAGACGAAAATGATTTATTAAAGAGAATAAAAAGCTCATTATTTGCAATAGCCAATACTATATCATTAAACAATTTAAGTTTTGACAAGTTAGATTACAATGTGGTTGTACGAAAAACTTTTGATTTAGACTATAAAGTTGCAACCGATATTATTTCTGCCCATAATGAAATGTTATCGCTAATAAATTTATACGGCTATGATATTTTAAATTGTTCAGTATTCTTCGACTTTACTGCACCTTTTATTGACGGAATAGAAAAAGGATTTATAAAATTTTTAGACTGCAAGATTTTAGAACTATTAGAAATTGCTTATGTTAGTGCAAAATCTTTTCACAGTCAATATTGTTTAGCTTTTACAACGACAGGAATTTATAGGAATTACAAGAGCCCAATTTTGGGTCAATTATCCATAAGTGAAAGCCGCTTATGCAATCCAGCTACTGATACGACACAATTCATTAACTTATTTCAATGTTATTTAAATGCTTTTGGTGATTTTATTGATTATGTGGAAAAGAAAAAAATAAGCATAGATTGCATAAGAGATTAATGTAAAAGGCGAGTTATAACAACTCGCCTTTTACTATTCAGTATAAGAACCTTTAAAAACTGATTGATGATGAAACTTTAAATATTCAATTCGCTTATCGTCCATAGGCAACGCTTTGATAAATGCGTTATTTGTTAAATTGATTTGCTTCCAAGTATATGGCGAAATGAATTCAGAAAGTATTATGTGTCGGTTTTCAGTAAAAGTAATAAACCCACGGTCAAACAATTTATCATATAAAGGCGATAAGATATAACCGTTATAAGGGTCAATTTTTTCACTATCATTAGAAGCCGCCCACGGTTTTATATGGCTTGCAATGAGTAAACGCTCATCAGAAATCATTGTAAACGGACAAAAACGGCACTGCTCTAAAAGTAATTCTCTATATTTACCTTGTCCATCACGAGCTCTACTAATCTCTTGAAGTACTTTATCTTTCTTTTTGTCTTTTTGCGGTTCTTCAATAATTACACCAGCTTTTTGCTTTCCATAGTTAAAAACGAGTGGACCATTTTGTTTTTCCCAAATGGCGTCGAAATCAACAAAAAGTTTCCAATAAAATAACGGTGAAGTTTCAGAACCTACTTTTTCAACATAAATATAGCTAACCAAAGGTAGTGCTAATTTACGAATTATTTGATAACCGTCTTCGTCTGAATTGATATAACCTCTTGGTCCAGCAATTTGATACTGGTCAAAAATATTAAAGAAAATCACATCATCTAATCGAGAAACCATATTCATACGCTCATTCCAAAGCGCAGGTAAGTTTTCTTTTTGTGCGTAATCTTGCGACGGCGTCATATATTCGTTTTTGATTGCCATTAAGTAAGCAATTAAATCGGATTTAAGCATAAAACATTTAGCTTTAAACTTTTCACCGCCATAAAAATCATACATTTCAGTTTTTGACGCTATATAAAACTTTGCCTCGCCGTGTCCGTGACCAAGTTTATTGCTTCCAACAACGACACAATCGGGAACTGTCATCATTGTACGAAATACTGCTAATGTAGGTAAGTTTTCACCGTTAATTTTCATTTTCCACTCCGTATTGAGTTATATCAAGCTGTTTTAAAATTGCAATTAAGACATCAACAACAATACTATTGCCTGATTGCTGATACAGTGCAGTATCGGAAACAACAATCTTAAATGTATCTTTAAATCCCATTAACCGCAAGCACTCACGAGGGGTTAATTTTCGTATTCTACCTTTATGGGTAACATAGTTATCAACGCCAGCTCTATGCATTTTATGCATTGTATTTAGCAAAGGTCTTGCGACATCTAAATCGGTTTTAGTAGAAGTTCTAAAATTTTTAGTTCCACCAGCTAAAACATATTTGGCTACTTTTTCAGACAAATAATATTTTTCTTCAACATCTCGAACATCAAATATAAATTCGTCAAAATCTTCTTCAAAATTTTCATCTATCGCAACAGGGTGGTAAACAAAATCACCATGCCAATTAAATTGCTGATTTCGTTTTTGGCAAAGGGCAATATCACCATTAACTTGCGTATAGCTTTTTTCTCTGTTTTTATGGCTGGTAACAAACTTAATTCCTTTTTCACGAAGAAAATATTTTGTATAAACATAATCTTCAAGGAAATCATACATTATATATTCCAGCTCAATAGGTGCAGGGAACTTAAATGCAGTTTTTGATTTGAACCCTAAACAATAAAGGCGTTCACGATTTTGCGGTATTCCATAATCTTTGCTATTTAATACTCTAAAATGAATATCATAGCCGAGTTCTTTAAATATTCCGTGAATAACACACCAAGTGCGACCATTATCGTGGTTAAGAAGCCCCTTTACATTTTCAAATAAAAATACTTTGGGTTCAGTTTCTTTTATAACACGAGCAAATTCATAAAATAGAGTTCCTCGTGCATCTTCAAAACCAAGTCTTTTACCAACCATTGAAAATGCTTGACAAGGTGCACCGCCAACTAAAAAATCTACTTTTCCTTTATATTTAGAAGCGTCAAACTCTCTTATATCTGAAAACCAATTTTCTTCCGTAATATCATAGTTTGCAAAATAGCTGATTTTACATTTATCATCAATATCACCAGCAAAAACAATATCGTACGGTAACTTCAACCTTTGAAAGGCGTGCTCAATAGCACCTATGCCACTAAACACAGTTGCTAATCTAATTCTATGGTTAGGAAAGGCAAAACTCTTATTCCGCCAATCTTCATTTGCCAATTCTTCAAAAACAATATTCGTGTTTGTTAAGTTTTTAGATTTTTTAGAAATAGCATTTTTTGCAATTTCAATTTTATCTGAATTTTCACGAATACTCGCTTGAACGGCGGTAGTATTTTTAGCCATAGGCACACCTCAATATCAGTATATCATAAATTATGTAATTTTTCAAGTAATAAGTAAGTCTTTAAAAATTAAAAATCAACTATTTGGCACTGTGGCGGGTGCTTGAATAAACGAGCGCGCGGCTACGCCGCGCGTTCAAGCACCCGCCACAAAAGAAAACAACCGAATAAAAAGAAAGATATGAACGCCGAACGAAAGGGGCGTTTGCGCTAAACCGCTTGCAAATCACCCCCTTCTTCGTGCGGCGGCGTAATTCATAACCTTATACTTTTTAGTATAGGGTTGTTTTTTCTTTTAACGGCGGTGCGCCCAGCTTTTCACTGCTTGCGACAATGCTTTTCATTTTTCCGCATATACTGTCATAATTTTCAGCGTTCAGCGGTGTAAACTGTCTTTTGCAAGGCATTCCGCAAAAAAATTTAAAAAATAATGTAAACAAATGTTTGACTTTATTCTTTTTGCGTTATATAATACTTGCACGCACAAAAAAAGTGCGGTTACAACTTAATATGAGTAACTGCGTCAATAGGAAATCTATTGTGCAGCTAAAACAGCATACCAGTGTATAGTTTAAGGTGCGAAGTAGCGATTAAGTGAAAAGCCGGCTCACCCCCAACACAAAGAAAAGGTGCAGAGTTGCGTTTTGATAAGAGAGAAGATAGCACACTCTTATTCAACGGGCGATGTACAAAGTTTTATGAGATTAGGTTCTCGTAAGATTTTGTACATCGCCCTTTTTTCGTGCAAATTTTTTCGATTTGGAGGACAGAAATTTGCAGGAAAACAAGACACAACAATTAAAAGTAATCACTATCGGCAAACCCGAAATTCGGGCGTTGACCGAAAGCGAGCGCACAGCTTTTTTTGAAACGCTTTTAGCAAAACTTAAAGAGCTGAAACAACAGCACGGAAATTAAGGGGGAAAATGAAATGCCATATATAGGAACAAAAGTATATTCAGACGGCGGACATTATATAGCCATACCACCCGAAAACTTTCCGAGCAAACAGCGTAAAAGGAAAAAGCCAAAACCCACCACTAAACCAAAGACTGACGGAAACGCCCCACCTACACCGAAAGACAAATTTGAAACAGCGTATGCGGAAAGTCAAAGCCTACCCAAACGAGAACGCAAAAAGTATATTGCCGAAAAGCTGAAAGACGAGTTTAAAACCGCCGAGCAAGTAAATGAATTTGTAGATAGCAATATAGAGCGCAAGAAAAATAACGCTTATAAACGCTATACAAGACTATGGCGCAAAGTGCATTTACAAAAGGAATGGAATTTTTTCGTAACTTTTACCTATTCGGACGAACAGCACACCGAAGAAACATTTAAGAAGAAACTACGCAACACTCTAAAACACGCTGTAAGCCGTAACGGTTGGAAATATATAGGCGTATGGGAACGTGCGCCCGAAACAGAACGGCTACACTTCCACGGCATTTTCTACATACCGCAAATGATAGGCGAGATTAAGGAAATAAAAGATTACAGCACGAAAAGCCACCGTATGCAGACAACTTATCAAAATACGCACTTTTTAAAAGAGTTTGGCAGAAACGATTTCAAGCCGATAGAAATTCCTAACGATATATCGCAGTCGGTTAAATACCTACTCAAATACATAGAGAAGTCGGGCGAAAAACTTGTTTACGGCGGTAAATTGCCCACCTATTTCAAGAGCGATATTTTGGACGAAGATATAGCTTGCGGTTTTGGTGTGGACGAAAAGAAGTTACTACTATTTGATAATTTTGAATGTATAGACGAGGGCGTACTTATGGGCAAGGTAAGTCCCGAAGTTATAGAGCAAATGCCCAAAGCCAATTAAATATTTTGTCTATCGACGGGCGGAGCGTAAACGGAAACGCACTCTGTTGCAAGGGTAAAATGCACTACTTTCGTAGCCCTTGCATCAGAGAAAACACAGTCAGAGAATATACACGATTTTTGCGTTTTCGTTTGTTCGCCCCTTGTCGAAAGACAAAATAAAAAATTCATTTTAAAGGAGTTTAAAATCTTATGAAAACAGCAGTTATTTATGCAAGATACTCTTGCGACAACCAAACAGAGCAGTCCATAGACGGACAGTTAAGAGTTTGTGAAGAATATGCACAGCGCAATAATATTTTCATACTCAACACTTATATAGACCGTGCTATGTCGGGAACGAACGACAACCGTCCAGACTTTCAGAAAATGCTTAAAGACAGCAACCGTAAAGAATGGGATTATGTGCTTGTGTATAAGTTAGACCGTTTCAGCCGTAACAAATATGAAACGGCAATACATAAAAAGACTTTGCGTGATAACGGTGTTAAAGTATTGTCAGCTATGGAAAACATACCCGACACACCCGAAGGTATTATACTTGAAAGCCTACTTGAAGGTATGAACCAATACTATTCAGCCGAGCTTGCACAAAAGGTAAGTCGTGGAATGAAAGAAACACGGCGCAAAGGTTTATATCAAGGCGGTACGGTATTGTACGGTTACAAAATTGACGGACGGAAAATCGTAGTTGACGAGAACGATGCCGAAGTAGTCCGCTATATGTACAAACAATATGCAAACGGCGTATTTGTAAGAGATATAATCAAAGACTTGACCGAAAAAGGAATTTTATACAAAGGCAAGCCGTTCGTAAAAAACAGCGTTTACAATATTTTGCGTAACGAAAAGTATTCGGGCGTATATAAACACGGTGAAGAAGTAATTGACAATATGTATCCGCAAATCGTTCCTACCGACATATACGAAAAAGTCCGTGCGAAAGTTACTAATAATAAGTACGGCAAAAAAAGCGTACACATTGATTTTCTATTACGGCAAAAATTGATATGCGGAAATTGCGGACAGCCTATGCATGGCGAAAGTGGTACTACCAAGAACGGCACAAAGATTTATTACTACAAATGCAACGGACGGAAAAAGCGTATAAATGACTGCAACAAAGGTATGATACGCAAAGAAGTCATTGAAGATATAGTTATCAATACCGCTGTTGAAGAATTAAGCAACCCCGAAAATATGAACTATATTGTAAATGAGCTTTTGCGAATACAAGAAATACAGTTAAAAGAAAATTCCGTTTTAAAGGTTTTAACAAGACAGCATAAGCAGGTTGAAACGGCTATAAACAATATGGTTAATGCCGTTGAGCGTGGTATTATTACTAACGCAACAAGTAAGCGTTTAAAAGAGCTTGAACAGCAACAAGAACTGTTAGAACGGCAGATACTTATAGAACGCAGTAAACAAGCCGTACAGTTTAAAGCAAGCGACATCAGAGAGTTTTACGAGAAAATGTTGCACGAGCCAAAAATGCTTATTACCTACCTTATAAAGCAAGTGGTTTTATATGACGATAAAATCGAAATACAATTTAATAGCCCCATTAGAATTAGTCCCGACAACGAAAAGTCGGGGCTAATTTTTTATTCGGAAACTATTGAAATGATAACTTTCAAATGGGCGAATACAAAACCTTATACGCAGAGAACGAAACTTGTATTGTATATATAAAGCCGTAAACCAACGGCTATTTATTCCACAGTGCTATTGACTGAAACTTTTCTTGCGGTGTGTATTAAGGCAAATAAGGGCGAAACACAGCAACCCACCTAAACGCGTTTAGGTGGGTTTTGGTTTGCCTTTGGCGCACGAGCCTAACACACCGCAATTTCAGTCAATAGCCTTTTGCGGCATAAACCGCCGTTGCGCTTGATTTTTAGCATAAAGAAAATAACCTAACACGATACTTTTAGTAAGTATTCGAATTAGGTTATGAATGGTGCACCTTAAGGAATTCGAATCCCTAGCCTTTGGTTCCGTAGACCAACGCTCTATCCAGTTGAGCTAAAGGTGCGTATTTATTATTAACTTCAATTTGTCCCAAAGGCTTGCCTTTGGTCCCGTAGTCCTTCTCGCCCGCCGTAAGGTTTGCGACGGTCTCGGTCACCGTTCGCGCCAGAATATGCGATCACTCATTTCGCAACGCCAAAACAGCGCACTGTGCTGTTTTGAATACGCGTTTGCTCACCGCTATATCCGGTTTAGAAATGTGCGTATTTACCGTTAAATTAACGCGGCTGTTTCCCGACAGCTTTTTTATTATAGTAAATAACCTTTTTTTTGTCAAACGATTTATACGCAAAAATTACGCTTTGCTTTTTACCTTCATAAGACGGATTACCGCCGAGCGCTCGTTTTCGTCAAGTTTCGATTTGATGTATTTTATAGTTTCCCGCAACTGCGGAATCATGACGTATTCAAGCGCGTTTACACGGCGCTTGTTGCGCTCTATTTCGTCAGCAAGCATTCTGACGCTCTTCTCCACTTCGGCAAGTTGCAAAAGTTTTGGAATAAGCGCGGCGGCGCGTTCTACCGAGTAATCAGCTTCGCTGGTAATTTCGGGGTAAGCATAGGGCAGTTCTTCAGACCGTCTGTCCGTCGAAACCGAAATTTTAGGCACCGCCACCCCCATTACGCTCTGCACAGCGCAATCCGCTTTAACCTGTACCGAAGGCATTGCAAAAGCTGCCTCGGCGCTGTACGGGGAAGTAACGGAGCGCGCCACCGAAAAATCTTTCAGCGTGAGAGCAAGCTCTTTTTCCACTTCGTCGCGCAGGGCTTTATTTCTCTTTATCATAACGGAAAATCGGCGAATCATTTCGTCGGATTTATCCTTTAAAAGTTTGTGCCCCCGTACCGCCGTATCGAGCCTGCCTTTCAGCTTTTTAAGCTCCATACGGGTGGGATTTACGTTCAAACGAGCCATTTTAAATCCTTAATTTTGCGTATCTTCCTTTTTAAGATACTTGTCAATATATGCCTTTCGGATTCTTTTAAGTTCGCCTACGGGCAAAATTTTAAGAAGTTCCCAGCCTAAATCAAGCGTTTCTTCAACAGTTCTGTCCGCGTTGAAACCCTGGTTTATATACAATTTTTCAAACTGTTCGGCAAACTTTGCATACAGTTTATCCGTATCCGAGAGCGCTGCTTCGCCGAGAATGGCGGAAAGCTCTTTACTCTCTTTACCGCTTGCGTATGCCGAGAAAAGCTGGTTCATAGTGTCGGCGTGGTCTTCACGAGTCTTGTCCCTGCCTATGCCCTTATCTTTAAGCCTTGACAGCGACGGCAAAACGTCTATGGGCGGGTTGACGCCCTTTTTGTACAGGTCGCGGGACAAGATTATCTGTCCTTCGGTAATGTACCCCGTAAGGTCTGGTATGGGATGGGTTTTATCGTCTTCAGGCATTGTCAGGATAGGAATCTGGGTAATAGACCCTTCGCTGCCGCGGATTCTGCCCGCGCGCTCGTACATAGTTGCAAGGTCGGTATATAAATAACCGGGATAGCCGCGCCGACCGGGCACTTCGCGACGCGCAGCCGAAACTTCGCGCAGAGCTTCCGCGTAGTTGGTTATATCGGTCATAATTACCAAAACGTGCATACCGCACTCGAACGCGAGATATTCTGCGCAGGTCAGCGCCATTCTCGGCGTAGCGATACGCTCGACCGCGGGGTCATTTGCAAGGTTGGTAAAAAGAACCGTTCTTTCTATTGCGCCCGTCTTTTTGAAGTCGTCCACAAAATACTGCGCTTCTTCGAACGTGATGCCTATCGCCGCGAACACAACCGCAAATTTGCTGTCGCCGCCGCGCACTTTCGCCTGCCTTGCAATCTGCGCGGCAAGCTCGGCGTGGGGAAGACCGCTCATCGAAAACACGGGGAGCTTCTGTCCCCTTACAAGGGTGTTAAGTCCGTCTATCGCCGAAATTCCCGTCTGTATAAATTCGTCGGGATAGTCGCGCGCCGCGGGATTTATGGGTTCGCCGTTGATGTCCATAAGTTTTTCGGGAATAACGGGCGCGCCGCCGTCGCGGGGATTGCCCATTCCGTCGAATACCCTGCCAAGCATATCGCGGGATACCGCAAGTTGCTGGCTGTGACCCGTGAACCTTGCCTTTGCCGTTGCAATTTGCAGCCCCTGCGAGTTTTCAAACAACTGGACAACGGCTTTGTCGCGGTTGATTTCAAGCACCTTGCCGCGCCTTATATCTCCGTCCGAACATACCACGTCCACAAGCTCGTTGTACTTTACACCCGATACGCCTTCGACAAGCATCAACGGTCCGACCACTTCGCGTATCGTCTTATACTCTTTAAACATCTTCCCCTCCTGCAAGCCCTTTCAGCTCGGCGTTCATCTGTTTCAGAATTTCGTCGAATTCGGAAAGGTTATCTTCGGGAATGTATTTTGCCCTGCCTATTCTCTCTTTGAACGGGCAGGAGATAATTGCGTTTACGTCAACGTAATTTTCAAGCGCTTCGCGCGACATAGAGTCGAACTCATATATGAGTTTCAACATATAAAACTGCTTTTTCATTGACGAATATGTGTCTATGTCGTCAAATGCGTTCTGGTGCAGATAGTCTTCCCTTATAATTTTAGCCGTTTCCATAGTCAACCTGTCCTTGGACGAGAGAGCGTCCATACCGACAAGACGCACTATTTCGTCCAGCGCGGCTTCTTCCTGCAATACCGTCATTACAAACTGGCGGTATTCGAAGAAATCGGCTCCCACTCTTTCGTCGAACCAGTCCTTCATTTTGTCGGCATATAACGAATAGCTTATTAGCCAGTCTATAGCGGGGAAATGGCGCTTATATGCAAGTGAAGCGGAAAGCCCCCAGAAAACTTTGACTATTCTTAAAGTTGCCTGCGAAACCGGCTCCGACAAGTCGCCGCCCGGCGGGGATACCGCGCCGATTGCGGTAACCGAGCCCGTTCTGTTTCCGCCGCCGAGAATTCTGACAATACCTGCCCTTTCGTAAAACTCTGCCAGACGGCTTGAAAGATAGGCGGGATAGCCTTCGTCGCCCGGCATTTCTTCCAAACGTCCGCTCATTTCGCGCAGCGCTTCCGCCCAGCGCGAAGTAGAGTCTGCCATTATAGCCACGTTGTAGCCCATATCGCGGAAGTACTCCGCAATGGTTATACCGGTGTAAATAGACGCTTCGCGCGCCGCAACGGGCATATCGGAAGTGTTTGCTATAAGAACCGTTCTCTTCATAATCGGTTGCCCCGTCTTGGGGTCTTTGAGCGCGGGGAACTCGTTTAAAACGTCGGTCATTTCGTTGCCGCGTTCGCCGCATCCGACGTATACGATAATATCGGCGTCAGCCCACTTTGCAAGCTGGTGCTGAACTACAGTTTTGCCGCTTCCGAAAGGACCGGGAACGGCGGCAACGCCGCCGCGCGCAATGGGGAACAGAGTGTCCACAACGCGCTGTCCCGTAATCATGGGCGAAGCGGGCGCAAGTTTTTCACGGTAAGGTCTGCCGCGGCGGACGGGCCATTTCCGCAGCATACAGATATTGCGTTTGCCGCTTTGCGTGCGCAGAGTCGCAACCGTCTGTTCTATGGTAAAATCCCCTTCCTGTATCGCGGTGACCTGACCGCCCATTCCGTTGGGGACTAAAATTCTGTGTTCGATAACTTCGGTTTCCTGCACCGTGCCGAGAACGTCGCCTTCTTCCACGGTGTCGCCAACCTTTACTCTCGGCACAAAGAGCCACTTCTTTTCCCTGTCAAGGCGGTTAACCGAAACGCCCCTTGAAATACGCGCTCCGTATTTGAAGTAAAGGGTTGTCAACGGACGCTGTATTCCGTCAAAAATGCCGGAAATAAGTCCAGGCGCAAGTTCAGCCGAAAGCGGTTCGCCCGTGGATACGACATCTTCGCCCGGACCAAGCCCCGAAGTTTCTTCATAGACCTGTATAGACGCCTTGTCGCCGCGCAGTTCGATTATTTCGCCGATAAGTCCCTTGTCGGACACCCGCACCACGTCGAACATTTTGCTGTCCGCCATATTTTCGGCAATAATCAGCGGTCCCGAAATTTTAACTGTTTTACCCATGAAAAAATCCTTTTTTTTCGTATTATTTATGCTAAGTGTTGAAAAGAATATCAACGCCGAGCGCACGTTCCATTGCGCTTTTTAATAGTTGCTTGCCGTAATCGGAGCCTTCGTTTACAGGCACGCTTAAAATTACGGGATACGGCTGTTCGTCAAACCTTTTTAAGAATGCGGCAAGGGGCGCGTAAATCTCTTCAGTCACAAAAATTATTTTATAATCTTTGGCTATCCTGCGGATAAGCTCTCTGGCTGTTTCCGCGTTTTCCGCCGCAAACGCCGCAACGCCCGCCGCTTTGAAAACGGTTATGCTGTCGCCGCCGCCCACTATTGCAATTTTGCCTTCCATAAAATACCTGTCAAACGGCGCGCAGCCGTCTTTTTATTGCGTTTTCGTCCATACCCGCAAGCAGGCAGACGAATAAAATTCTGACGTTCGCGTTTTCCGCGCGCCGTCTTAAAACGTAGTACAAAAAGGGTTGGCTGCGTTTAAGTTCATACTTGCCGGCGGAAAGAAAATCGCATTCAACGTTGTCGCGCATAAGTTCTGCTTCCGTCAAGGGTTTGCCCGCCGCCCTTGCTTCAAGGCAGGTTTTTAAAAAATTTCCGTACCCTTCTTTTTCAAATAATTCTACGGCTTTTTCGCTGTCGGCTTCAAAAAGTTTTTTAAGCTGCCCTTCTTTCAATTTGCCGCCGCCTACGTAATTTTTTTCAGCCTGTTCAAAAGAGCCTGCGCGTATTGCCGTAATTATATTGGTCATATCCGCTTTTTTCGCAAGCAGTTTTTTAAGCGTAAAATTTTTTGAACAGCGTTTTACGAGACTGTCGTAAAGCCCCTGTTCGAATATTGCGCCTATCTCCGCGCCCGATACAGTTTTATCTTCTCCGTCAAGAAGTTCAGCCGCCTTTTTGCACGCTTTTTCAAGTCCGCCGCCGAGAGAGACGAAGTTGCCGCTCTCTATACAGCTTAAAATTTCTTCGACGCTGTAAAGCCCTTGGGGGGCGAGCATTTTATCCGCCTGCGTATTGAGATAACGGGCTTTGAAAAGCGCCTTTGCATTGTGAAAGTCGCGCGGCAACAAAAGATAACTCTTTTCCGCGTCTCCGCCGTATTCGCGGATAAACTCGTCGGTATCCCGCCCGTCGGCGGCAAGCAATTTTTCGTAGTCGTAAACAGAAGCCGCGTCCGCGCCTTTGCCGAAACCGCTTTCCGTAATACCGCGGAACGCATCTTCCGCGCTGCCTTCGCACAGCTTTGAAATTTTGCCGCCCAGAAGATAAACTTCCTTTGCGGCTATAACGCCGTTGGAATAGTCGTAGTCCTTATGCATAATTAACCTTTGAAAATTTTAGCCGCTATTTCAGACTGGTAAAGTTCCCTGTCGGCGGCAAGCAGCGCGGCGTAGGAAATATCCTTGTCGGAGTTTTCGCCGATAAGCACAAAACCGCCTTCCACTTCTGCGCCCTTATGCGAAATTTTCAGCTTTTTCTTTTTCACTATATCCAACTTCATAACTTCCTGACGGAAACGGTAGTCGGAAGAAAATGCTATTTCGTCGTTTTCTTCGGCATAATCTTTTAAAAGTCTTTCGGCAAGTTTAAGCGCGTCTTCTTTATCAAGGGCGCAAAGTTTTTTTAACGCGCCGCCGTACACGCAGTCTATTACCCTGCGCTTTTCTTTAAGTTCCGCTTTTGCACAGTCAAGCCTTGCCGAAGCCGCTTTGCCGTCCAGAATGGCTTTTGCTTTTTGCGCGGTCTCCGCCTTAACGCCCGCAAACTTTCTTTCGGCGTGCGCTTTTGCCGCGGCGACATGCGCTTCAGCCTTTTGCCGCGCTTCGGCTAAAAGGGTTTCGCGCTCTTTTTCCGCGTCGGAAATTATGCGTTCAACAATACTTTCTTTACTCATTATCAAACCAACGCGATAAGCATTATAGAGATGATTAATCCGAGAATTGCGTAAAACTCTATCATAGCGGGATAGATAATCAGCTTACCGCCGAGAGAGTCCTGCTTGCCGACCGCGTAAATACAGTTTACCGCCGACTTGCCCTGTAAAATACCCGTAATAAGTCCCGAAAGAGCCATAGGCATAACCATTCCGAACAGAGTCCAGCCGTCCATTGCAGACATTTCCGCGCCCAGCGAGCCGGACGCTATAATTGCAATGATAAAGCCGTAAATACCCTGCGTTGCGGGAAGCAGCACAAGCACCAGCACTTTACCGAACTTTTTGGGATTTTCGCCAAGCACGCCCGCCGCCGCACTGCCCGTTTTGAAAAGTCCGATTGACGAACCAACGCCGCATGCCAGCACGCACAGCACTATGCCGAAAACTCCTATTACGTATCCTGTTGTCATAAAATAACCTCCAAGTTTATATTAACCGCAAATCCGCGGAAATTTATTATTTTGCAGCAGGCTGCAATGTTTTTACAATCTTTATATACTTTTGCTTTGAGCCGAACGGGGCGAACAGTTCGCCCTCCCCTTCGAAAAATCTGCCGTAAAATTCCACGTATTGCAGTCTTGCGTCGTGAATGTACGCGCCCAACAGACCTATCGCAAGGTTAAAGCCGTGACCCACAAGCATTAAAACTACCGCCAGAATTATAAGCGCAACGTTACCGCTTGCAAAAAAATCCAGCGAATAGCTTGAAACAATCTGCGCGATAACCGCGCCCGAGAGCATCAGTCCGTAAAGCCTTGCATAGCTCAGAATGTCGGAAGCATAGTTTATAATGCCGTACGCCGCGCCGAATCCCTTTGTGAATTTGCCCAGAAGTTTTTCCTTTCTGCCCGCGGTAAAAACCGCTACTACAAGCGCCACGCCCGCCATTATGCCGCCGACAAGGGCGAGTTGGGGAAAATTAAGCTCGTCGATAAGCCCCGCCACAGCAAGACCGACGCCAAGCGAAAATATTACCCATACCAGACCGTCGAGAATTCCGTCCCAGAACTTGCCGCGGCGCATACACTGTACCGCGCGGCAGACGTAACCGACAAGCAGTTGCATAACGCCCAGTTCAAGACTTATTACAAGTACGGCGGGGACGCTTATCCCCATAAAGCTCCACATATCGCTCTGCGCGTTCGGCATTACCGGACTGTACACGGTGACGCCGAACAGCGAGGCAAACAGCGCGCCCCAGATTATTGCAAAAATTCCGCCTACGGCAAACACGCCCGAAAGCCTTGTTATGCCGCTATCATTTTTACGGGTTTTCAGATATATAGCCCCGCCGCCGAAAAGCATAAGCGCGCCGTAACCGATATCCGCCATAATAAAGCCCAGAAACAGGCTGTAAAAAAACGCCATTACCGTGTTGGGGTCAAACTCGCGCGAGTTTGCGGGAGAGTACATATTTGTTATGGTTTCAAAGTTTTTGACAACGGCGTTGTTTTTGTAAAGCGTAGGCGGGGTTTCGTCTTCCTGCGGTTCGCTGAACTCGTAATAAACCGCGTCCGCGGCATTGTCAAGCGTTTGCATTATAAGCTCTTCCGCTTGCTTGGGGACATACGCTTCCAGAAAGAAAGTTTTTGCCGTGCCGCGCATTTTATTTGTATCGGACAGCTTTTCAAGCTCGAACGAAAGATAGTCGCAATATACTTTAAACTGCTTTATATATTTTCCCAAAGAATACAGCTTTTCTTTTATCTCTTTAAGCCGTGCGTCAATGCCGTTTATTTCCGCGCAAATATCCGCATAGACCTGCGCTCCAGATTTTTCACCGCCGAACGGGCAGGCAACAAAAGACACGGACTGCAAAATTCCGTCCGCACGCTCTTCCGATTTGTGGTATACGAAAATTATAAGGGTTTCTTCCGTGTTTGAAGCGATAATTTTACAGTCGCACAGCTCTGACTCTTCTGCCTGTTTTAACAGATTGTCCGCTTCCGCCGCGGGGACGGTACCGAGTTTTACGACCGTGTGTTTGGTTGCGGCAAAGGTGCCCAACGGAACGGTTATGCCCGAATAAATTTCTGCGGTCTTTTCAGTGCGCAGAAGTTTGCTTTTTTGGGCGGTAAGTCTGCGCCTTTCGTCTGTAAGCGCGTTTATTTCTTCAATCAGCGCATCCGCCTGCACCTTATATCTGCCCGCGCCGATAAACTCGGTATAAGACACGTCAAAACCGTCGGACAGCATATCGGACTTAATTTTGTTTTCCCTTATATAATTGCCGACTTCCGCACAAAGAAAACCGAGCGCGGCTTCTGCGCGGTTGCAATAATCGCGCAAGCTGTCGCAGTCGGCTTCAATCGGGTCGGTAAGTTCGACTTCGGAATGAAGTTTTATTTCGGTCGCGCCCGTCCATTGCAGGGAATTTAAAATTTTATCCCGGTCGTAAGCAAGAGCGGCGACGTTCAGTTTTTGCATTTCAGCAATTGCCACGGGTTACCCTCCGGACTATTTCGGCAATGACTTTGTCGGTATTTTTTATTACGGAATCGGCGTGCGCCGCGGCTTCCGCGCGTTTGGTTTCAAGAGCCGCAGAATACTGCCTGTCCGCTTCGGCACAGGCTTCGGCTACACCCCTTTCGCGGTAAAGTTTACATTCTTCTTCACACTTGTCCGCTATACGGGTTTTTTCCGCTTCCGCTTCTTCGGCGATTTTTGCACACTGTAAAAGAGCTTCCGCCTTAATTGCTTCCGCTTCCGACTCTGCCTGCGTTATCGACCTGATAATTTCTTCCATAACTGCTCGCTTAAATAAGGAATTATTCTCTAACTTCTATATTTTACCATATATGGTAAAAATTTGCAAGTAGATAACAAAAAAGGTTACAAAATTTCATAATATTTCATTTTTCGATAAAAAAACCGTCCGCCCGAATCGGGCGGACGTGAGTTTGTACGTTCAATTTTTTTTATCTTCGGGCGGTGTAACTTCGTTATCTTTATCTTCCTTTTTTTCTTCAACGCTTTCCGCGGAAGGCGCGGAAGAAATACCCACAACGTCGTCAACGGGAAGAGAAAAGGCTATTCCGTGTCCTTCGGTCTTTAATCCTGCCGAGCGGTACAGGGCGTGAAGCACGTCGTCCTTTATAGTTGCGGGGACCAGAATCATGACTATTTCTTTTTCGGGCTGGATAGATATATTAAAAAACTGCTCGGCTTCCTTATTGGCGGTACCCCTTGCGTGTATTACCGTGCCGCCGCGCGCGCCCACTTCTTTAGCGGCGTCCATGACCGTTTCCGAAAAACCTGCGTTGACTATGCACATTATCATTTCGTATCCGGATAAAGTTTCCATACTATTTGCTCTCCTTTACCATAAGTCTGTTGTCGCTGAGAAATCCGTATATCAACGCGCCTATCACGCTGGTCAGCGGAACGGTGAACGAAATCCCTTTGCCGTCTTTTAACGTATTGAATTTATTTTCAAGCGCGACAAGCGCCGCAGGAATTTTTTCTTCCTGTATGACGCTGAAAATCACAGCCTTTTCGTTATTGCCCGAAAGCCCCATAAGTCCCAGCATTTTTGCGTCCGCAGTGCCGTTTGCAAGCGCGACCATCTGCATATTTACCTTGAAAGACTGGATTAAATCCATGAAATACTCCGCCTTGCTTCTGCCGACCACGGTAATTAAAAGTTTAAGCCTGTTCGATTTTACCGTATTGGGGTTTGCCGTGCGCTTTTCCGCAATCTGCTTTTTGACGGCGGCGCGCTTTTTTGCCGCGCCCGTCTTCATTTTTTTTGCGGCGCTCTTTACCGCTTTTACCGCTTTATCCGCTTTTTTATCTGCCATAACCACTCCTATCTGAAATTGATAATCTGCTCGTCGTCGGCGGAAAGTATGCGGCGCATAATGATTTTGTGGCGCATTTTCGACGACATAACCGCTTTAAAACCGAGCGCCTGTATGGTTATCAGCGGGGTCATTGCAACCATTGCAACCACGCCGAACGCGTCGGTTAAAATGTGCGATTCGGGAATTTCCGCGCCCGAATTAAGCGCAATACACGCGCCCACCACAAGCGGCAGTATAAAACTGGAAGTCAGCGGTCCGCTTGCAACGCCGCCGGAGTCGAACGCGATAGCCGTGTATATCTTAGGTACGAAGAACGAAAGCCCCAGCGAAATCAGATAACCGGGAATAAGGTAGTACAGAATTGAAAAGCCGAATATCATTCTTATTACAGAAAGGCAGATCGACACGCCCACCGCAAGGGAGAGCGCCAGCAGCATTTCAATCTTTTTTACGCCGCCGTCCGTCACTTCTTCAACCTGCTTGTTCAGAACGTGTACCGCAGGCTCGGCAAGAACAACCACCAGTCCCAGCACAAACCCGAACGCGGCAAGCACCGCGGGGTGGAATTCGGCTATACTTTTTCCTATTTTGAAGCCTATGGGCATAAAGCCTACTTCCACCGCCACAAGAAAAATTACCAGACCGAAAAAGGTGTAAAGTATTCCTATACCTATTTGCAGCAGTTTTTTTCTCGGCAGTTTTAAAACTGCGAATTGCAGTATAAAGAAAAATATTACCACAAGCCCGAGCGCGAGAGCCACATTCTTGACCGTGTTCAAAATTATATGCCCTATATCGTCAAGACTTTGCGATACCGTATCATACTTGCCAAGTTCTATAAGAGCGTCGGGCGACATTTCGCCATTCGCCGTCATCGAAAGCACAATGATTGCAATAATGGGACCTATCGAGCAAAGCGCGATAAGACCGAAGCTGTTTTCATTGGCGTTTCTGCCGCCTATCGTGGTCGCAATACCCACGCCCAAAGCCATTATAAAAGGCACCGTTATCGGTCCGGTGGTGACCCCGCCCGAGTCGAACGAGAGCGAGAGAAAACCTGTATGCCCGCTTTCTATAAGCAGCGCGCTCAGCGCGAACAACATCATATAGAAGAACATTAAAAGCATTGAAAGGCTTTTTTTGAAAATGATTTTCAATACGGCAAGAACAAGAAAAATGCCCACGCCGACGCCCACCGTAATGATGAGAACGGTATTGTTTATAATGTCGCTAACCTGGTTGGCGAGCACTGTCAGATCGGGTTCCGCAACGGTGATAAGCACGCCCATTACAAAGCAGACAGCAAGCAGTACGCCCACCTTTTTCGACTTGGTGAGCCCCGCGCCCACGTGTCCGCCCATAGGGGTCATCGCAAGGTCCGCGCCAAGATTGAAAAGACCTATGCCCAATATCAACAAAACGGCGCAGACGGCAAACGCAACCGTTTCCGTCACAGACAAATCCACAAGCGGCGTAAAGGAAATAATAAGAACAATCGCCGCCACCGGCAAAACCGACAGCAACGATTCTTTCAATTTATTAAACAACGCCTTACCCATTAGTCTACCACCGCTTTTTCTTTAAATATAAGGCACACCGCCTTGCAACATATTTTATCATAAAAATGCGCTCATTGCAATAGCAGACATATACAAATTAACATAAACAGTCGTTAAATTTCGACATTGCCTATAAAATTGGCTTTATACCGTTCGCTCCATACGTCTTTGTTCGCAAGCCTTACGGCGTAATTGGGTTTGCCGCCGTATTCTTCGCCGTAGAAACACACGTACGCCTTATAACTGCCAGAAAGATTGCACTTTGCCGAATAATCCGCGTCGCCGCCCGCGTACGTTCCGCACGGGATTTCCGTTACCGCTCCGCTTTCGCTTTCCAGAATCAGTTTTGCCTGTTTCTCTTTAAACAAGTTGCCGAAACCGACGTTGTCTATTTTGAGTTTTACCTTTAATTCCCCGGCGGAGTATTTAATACTGCTCTGTCTTAAAACCAACCTGTAACCCATATGGTTTTGTATATAGTCGAACGCGGTACTGCCGTAATAAAGCGCGTCACCGCCGCACTTTTCGGTGTAATAAGTTTTTTTCCACTTGTCAATCACTGCGCCGTTCCACTCTATATTGAGATAGCTCAACCCCATTGCAAACATTTCGGGCGTGCAGTTTTCTATATCGTGCAATTTACTGTCGGGCAAAACGACTTCGCCGCCGTAAGGCAAGTGACCGTTCTGTACGCTCATAAACCCGACTTCGCGCACCCTGTCCGTATACGTCCCCGTATCGTTTTCGGTACCCAGATAGCCGTCGTTATACATTCCCAGCCTGTATACCGGCGAACTCTGCGCAACGGTGTATCCGTCGATTTCATTTATTGTAATGCCGAGCGCGCCGTAAATCACGTCCGGCGTTCTTACCAGAACCGCAAGATTGCCGTCCGCAGTTTCTTCAAGATATTTTCCGGCAATCGCAACTTTATTTTTAAGGGTTGCGGCTTTGCTTGAATGCATTTCACCCCAGGGTCCCAGAAGCCCCGCTTCCACAGCCGTCACCGTTGCGGGGAATTTATTGAGAACGCTACTGACCTGCTCTATGTGTTTAAATATTGTATCCATTAAAGGCTCTCTGTCCTTTTGTCCGCCGTATTTCGGGTCGTAGGCAAAACGCACCACCGCGTTTTTGCCGCGCGAACGCAAAAACTGCAACACGCCCGAAAAACCGTCGAGAGCGGACGGCGTAAGTTCTTTATCCGCAACGCCGTTCACCGCCTTTGAAAAGGCGCTTATGTCCACGCGCAAGTGGTAAAGCTGCGTACCGTCGTTTATTATATTTGCATTGTACTTTACCCCGCCGTCGGTTACTTCGACGTATACGGGGCGGTAAAAGCCCTGGTCGGGATTGTCGGCTTTTTCAATACTCTCGTCAAACAGATTTACCTTCGGCGCGGCGTAGCTTAAAGGCAGCGCGATTACCAATATCAAAGCTATAACCGCCGCAACCAACGCCGAGAGATAACACAAAAGTTTTTTGTCACTTATTTCTTCTTTTTTCATACCGTACTCATTCTATCACACCGCCGAAAATTATTCAACGTTTTACGCCGCGCTAAAATGTAATAAAATCACACCGAATGACTAAATATACATTTTTTTGAATTAATATAAAAATTACTTGCATTTTAAAATGCGCGGTGATAATATATTGTCATTGCAAAAACAGAGGTAAATGAAATGAAAAAGATAGTATTGGGACTGGCTTCCGCCGCAGTTATTACGGCAAGCGCGATTTCGCTGACGGCTTGCAGCGACAATAAAATTTACGTTGACACAAACGCGTTTTTCGCTCCATTCGAGTATTACGACAAAGATTTAAACATTAAGGGCGTAGACGTTGACATAATGAATATGGTCGGTGAAAAACTCAATAAAGAAGTTATTTTCACCAATACCGAATTTGACGTAATTATCGACAACGTAGCTTCGGGCAAAAAATTCGACTGCGGCGCGGCGGGAATTACCATAACCGAAGAGCGCAAGGAAAAAGTAGACTTTTCCAACCCCTACTTCACTTCCGTACAGTATGCGATATTTCCCGCAAACGCGACGGTAACGACCCACCTTGACGGCGACGTTGAATACGTGCTGTGGAACGAGCTCGGCGGCAAAGAAATCGGCGTCCAGCGCGACACAACGGGCGACATTTACGTAAACCTTGAAATAGACGGCGAAGAAGGTTATACAGGTCAACTTCACGGAAGCGGCGCAAAATGCACCGCGTACGACAACGCACAGCTTGCGGTAGACGCAATAGGCGCAAATAAGATGGACGCGGTAGTCGTCGACAAACTGCCCGCGCAATACATAGTTAAAAATAACAACGGCTATAAATGCTATGCGCTGTACTATCCCGCGTCGGCAGACGAAGAAGCGACCGCAGACTACCCCACCGTTGAACAGTATGCGATTTGCGTGACAAAAGGCAACAGCGAGCTTTTAAACGCAATCAACTCGGTTCTCGAAGAACTGGGCGAAGAAGGCATTAACGCGCTTGTATCGCAACATCTCGGATTGAAATAATAAAAGCAAGGGAACTGCTTTTGCGGTTCCCTTTTGACGTTTAAGGAAAAAATTATGATACACTCCCTTTCGGCAGGTTTTTTTGAAAACATAGCGGAAATATTTTCAAGCGGAACTTATATGAAGATGATAGGTCAGGGGCTTTGGACCACGCTTATAATTTCCGTCGGGGCGGGCGTTCTGGGGCTTTTGCTCGGCACTTTGGTGGCGTTAATAAAAATACAGCCCAAAAACAAATGGCTTATCGCTCCCAAATTTATATGCGACGCATACGTAACCGTAATACGCGGCACACCCATGGCTTTGCAATTGTTTATTATGGCTTTCGTCATATTCGCAATACGCGGCTTCCCTATGGAAATCACCGCGATTATCGCATTCGGAATAAACAGCGGCGCGTACGTATCCGAAAATATCCGCGCCGGCATACTTTCCGTTGACAAGGGTCAGACCGAAGCAAGCCGCGCCTTAGGCATTTCAAGCGGGTTTACAATGGCGAGAATCGTTATCCCGCAGGGAATGAAAAACGTTATACCCGCCATCGGCAACGAGCTTATCGCGCTCATCAAAGAAACTTCAATAGTTTCTATGATAGGCATGGTCGACCTGACCGCCGTGGCAAAAATTATAGGTTCGGGTCAGAATCTTGCCACCTACCTTGCGCCTATGATAGTGGTTGCGCTGTGCTATCTTGCGATAGTCTACCTTTTGACCTTCGTTATAAAACTTATTGAAAGGAGACTGAGAAAGAGTGAAAAGAGATAAAAAGCAGAAATTTATAAAAACTCAGGTGACACCCGTAGAGCCTTGCGATTGTTCGGCAATGATAGAAGTACAGCATCTCACCAAAAAATTCGGCGAGCTGAAAGTGCTTGACAATATAAGCGAAAAAATTTTTGCAGGCGAAAAAGTCGCCATAATAGGACCTTCGGGAAGCGGTAAAAGCACGTTTTTGCGATGTTTAAACGTTCTGGAAGACCCTACGGACGGATATGTGTTTTTTGAAGGAAACAACCTTTGCGATTTACGCGTGGACATAAACGTACAGCGCCGCCGTATGGGAATGGTGTTCCAGCACTTTAACCTGTTCAACAATATGACCGTGCTTAAAAACATAACATTCGCGCCGGTTCACGTTGCCATGCAGGATTTAAGACGGGCTCAGCTTAAAAATTTCAGTCTGAAATTTTGCAACCTGTTCAAAGCCAAAAACAAAAAAACGCCCGTGCCGCCCTTGCAGACGAACGCAAAAAAAATCAAAGAAGACGCCGCCGCAAACGCCCTGCGGCTTTTGAAGCGGATAGGTCTGGACGATAAGGCGAACGTATACCCTTCCATCCTTTCCGGCGGACAGCGGCAGAGAATTGCCATAGTGCGCGCCCTTGCAATGAACCCCAAAGTAATGCTTTTCGACGAGCCCACTTCCGCCCTTGACCCCGAAATGGTAGGCGAAGTTTTACAGCTGATAAAAGAGCTTGCCAACGAAGGTATGACCATGGTCATAGTCACGCACGAAATGAATTTTGCAAAAGAAGTTGCAACCCGCGTCATATTTATGGACGGCGGACACGTCGTGGAACAGGCTCCGCCCGAAGAGCTTTTCGGAAACCCCCAAAACGACAGACTGAAAGAATTTTTATCAAAGGTGCTGTAAATAAGGATAAATTAAAATTATTTGACATTATAAATAGCCAAATCAATAATTTTAATATGCAAGAAAATTACGGAAAACTTTTATACGAATACAACGACTCTGTTTCTCCGTTGGATATGACAAAAACCCGGTGTAAAAAACATTTAAAATCGTTTATGGCAATAAGCAACTTACTGTGTATGCTGCTGATTACGGTCTGGTGTATATGGAACTTTGTACTCGACTTAAAAAATTACACCGTAAGCTCGGTCATTAAATATTACGTTCCGTTGTTTGTTGTTCTTTTAATAGTACTGCTTATATGTATATTATCCGTTTTCGGGTTATGGGGAATATTTTTGCGTTTCATCACGCAGTTTTATCGTCCGCACAGCCCCGAATCGCGCAAAAATCTTAATGAGCTGCGCTCCGATATCGAATCATACGATGCGCGCAAGGGCAAAGAAAACTCAATAGCCATCTATGAAAACGCAATTATCCTATTCGTTGACGGAAAAAGAGAATTCATACACCGTTCAACACGGTACGACGTAAAAATGTTAACCGGGCAAAGCGGAATATATTTATTTTTCGATGCGGAGTATACGGGAAACATAGAGTTTAAACGTCCGCTGCCATCAGCCGACAGTTATCTGCTAAAAAAATATTTGGGCGATAAACTGACAAAAACAGAATTATCGGACAAAAATAAAAAACACGATACCGTGAAAGAAAAACCAAAAAAGGAAAAACGCAAAAATTACGATACTGTTAACTGCGTTGATTTACCCGCGCTTGTTATAGGTTGCGTTGCAATTTTTATAGGTATAGTTTTAACTTTCGCAGGCGTCTACGACTTGATGAACGGTATGCCGCCGTCGGCAGGCGGATTTGTTATTATCTTCGGCTTACTGCTTATTTGTATTGCATTTTTCAGGTTTGATATAGTAAACGTTTTTTTTATAAAGATTGCTGTTGCGGCAATGTTTATATATATGGGGATAATATTTTTGATTATTATAGAAGGGGCAGTAACAAAGACGGCGGTAACGTTCGGCTCGCTCCTGCGCCACCCTTCCGTTTACTCGGTATGTTGCTTGTTTTTTGTGTCTATGGGAATTTCATTTATACCAAACTCCGTAAAATCACTTACCGAATATATAAAATACAAAAAATAATCGCATACGGCAAGCGCACGGATATTTTAGATATCCGTGCGCTTTTAATTTCTTTACCTGCTGTTGTAACGGTATTAAATTAATAGCCGTACTTTTTTCTGAACAGGAATACGAACAGAAGAGTTGAAGCGATTGCAAACACTTCGGCAAAAGACGCCGCCGCCCACACCCCGTCAATCCCCCAAACCAGCGGAAAGACCATTACGGCGGTTATGCAAAAAGCTATTCTCAAAGACGAAATAACAGCGGAAACCAGCCCGTTGTTCAGCGCGGTAAACAGCGACGAGCCGAACATATTGAAACCCACTATCAAAAATACGCAACTGTAAATTCTGAATCCCCGCAAAGTCATATCAAACAGTTCGTCGGTATAACCGAACATTTTTACGAACGGGTAACCGAGCGCTTCCGAAAGCGCGGTCATAGCTATGCCCGTAATGCCGAGAATCAGCAAACTTTTTTTGAAGAGATTTTTAAGCTCGTCTTTATTCTGCGCGCCGTAGTTATAGGCAATAAGCGGCGCACTCCCTACGGTATAACCCATAAAAAGCGAATAAAAAATCATAGTGACGTAGGCTATCGCGCCGTATGCGGCAACGCCGTCGTCGCCGGCGAACTTGTCCACCTGAAAATTGTACAGCATTGTTATAACGGCGGCGGACACGTTTGACAAAAACTCGGAAGAACCGTTGGTACAGGACTTCAAAAGCGCCCTGCCGTAAAATTTTGTTTTGGTAAGTCTTAAAAGGCTTGTGTTTTTCAACGAAAAATAAATTATGGGGACGACACCGCCCAAAACCTGACTTGCCGCAGTTGCCGCCGCCGCGCCCGCAAGCCCGAGACGGAATCCTATAATTAACACCGCGTCCAAAACAATATTCGTCACGCCCGCCGCCGCTGTGACTATAAGTCCGAGCGTGGGTTTTTCAGCCGCCACAAAAAAGGACTGAAAAATGTTCTGCAGTATAAAAAACGGTTGCGCGCCCAAAAGCACCCTGCCGTAAAGTACGCAGTACTCGTAAGTTTTGCCTTTTGCGCCTAAAAGCCGTGCGATAGACGGCACGGCAAACTGCCCCGCTACCGCTATAACCACGCCTATGGCAAGAGTGACGTAAACAAGAAAGGAAAAGTACGAATTTGCCCTTTCCCTGTCCCCTTCTCCCATGGTTTTTGAAACGAGCGCACTGCCGCCCGCGCCTATCATAAAGCCTATTGAACCAAGTACTATAATAATGGGGAAAATTCTTGTTATTGCGGCAACCGCTTCCGAACCGACCACGTTTGAAACGAACAGCCCGTCCACAACGCTGTAAACGCTGGTAAACACCATCATAACTATTGACGGCGTAACGAATAAAAACAGTTTCCTGAAATTGAAATGTTCCGAAAGTTGTATTCTCATATTAAAAAAATCGCGCTTCGGTTAATTGAATAACCGGGCGCACCAGACGTCTTTTCGACTATTGCCGCTGCGGCAGCAAGTCCTCCGACGACCTTATTTTATAGCTTTTGGCATTATATATTATTGTGACGGTAATTGTCAACTGTTTTACCGCGTATAATATATTTTATATATTTTTTACCTGTGTGGATAATTTTCATCGTTTTTGCCCGATAATTTGCCGCAAACGGTCGTATTTTGTCGCATTTGTATCATTTTGTTGATAAATTGTGGATAAAATTTCCCGTTTTACCTGTATCCACACTTTTTAAAACCTTAATTGTGGACAACTTTCAGTGGATAACCGAACCTTTTTGCACTGTTTTGCCCGTTTTGCGGCGGGTTATCCACAAAATTAAAGCGGCTTTATAAAAGCCGCTTTAGTTTTACTGTTTATCGATTTTTTTGCCGTATACCGCCGAAATACTGCCTGAATACTTCTGCATTTTATCGCAGGATTTAAGCGGCACGCTGTTTTCGTAATCGGTGAGTTTTTTCTTCTGGTCGTGAGAAAGTTTTTGCGGCACGTCTATTTCAACCGTAACGTACAGGTTTCCGGTACCGTTCACCGTCTTTACGCCCTTGCCGCGTATACAGAACTTTGTGCCGGAAGGTGTGCATTCGGGTATAGAAAGCTCTAATGTGTCGTCTATGCCGGGCACCTGAATTTTGCCGCCAAGAACCGCCGTCTTATACGAAATCGGTACCGTAACATATAAATCCCTGTCTTCCCTTCTGAGTATTTTATGCGGCTCAATTCTGAAATACACGTACAAATCGCCGCTTTCGCCGCCGTTGCCCGCCGCGTTGCCGTAGCCGCGCTTTCTTAAACTGCTGTCCTTGTCAACGCCCGCGGGGATATTCACCGCAAAGCGCGTTTCCTTGCGCATAAAGCCCTTGCCCTTGCAATCGGGGCATTTGTCGGTAATTTGTTTGCCCGTGCCGCCGCAGTCGGGACAGGCGCCCACTTGTATGGTTCTACCGAAAATGGTGTCCTGCTGGAATTTTACCCTGCCGCTGCCCTGACAGCGCGCGCACTTTTTAAACGCTGTGCCGCCCTTTGCGCCCGTGCCCGAGCATGCCGCGCACGACTCGTTTCTGACATAAGCGACTTCTTTCGTACAGCCCTTAATGGCGTCGAGAAAGGAAAGGTGCAAAATGTGTTCTATATCAGACCCCTTGGGGGTTGCCGCCTTTTGCGCGTGTCCTCCGCCGAAAGGCGAACCGCCGAACATAGAACTAATTATATCTTCGAAGCCGCCCATATTGCCGAAACCGCCCGCAAACGGGTTGCCGCCCGCGCCGCCGCTCATGCCGGGGTGGTCAAGCTCATAATCGTACTGTTTGCGCTTCGCGTCGTCGGAAAGAACGGCGTTAGCCTCGTTTATTTCTTTGAACTTTTCCGCCGCCGCCTTATCGCCCGGGTGAAAATCGGGGTGATACTGTTTGGCAAGTTTTCTGTATGCCGATTTAATCTGGTCCGGCGTGGCGTTACGCTGAAGCCCGAGAATTTCGTAATAATTTTGTGCCGCCATATTTTTTTCCTTTTAAACGGTTTGTACTGTTTTTACGGTTTGCCTTAAACGCGCTAAAAGGGTGTAAACTACACCCTTTACGCTATTCAATTAATTTATAAATATTTACTTGCGCCGTAAAACAATATTGATCGTTCATTGTTTAACGCACGCAAAGATTTTAGTGCTGTCTGAATTCAGTATCGTCGTCGCCGCCGTCCGTAGCCGAACCGCCTGTAGCCTGCTGGTAAATCTTGGCTATTACGGGCTGGATTTCAGTCTGCAAAGTTTCGGTTGCGGCTTTAATTCTGTCGTTGTCGCCCGACTCCAATTCGGTCTTGGCTTTTGCAACAGCTTCTTCAACCGTCTTCTTGTCGTCGTCCGAAAGTTTGTCGCCTGCTTCCTTCACTGTCTTTTCAAGGCTGTCAATCATACTTTCCAGAGTGTTTTTGTTGTCAACGGCTTCCTTACGCTTTTTGTCTTCTTCGGCGTATTTCTCCGCGTCCTTTACAGCCTTGTCAATATCTTCTTCCGAAAGATTCGTTGAAGCGGTAATTGTGATATTGGTGCTTTTGCCCGTTCCCAAATCCTTTGCGGTTACGTTAACTATGCCGTTTGCGTCCACGTCGAAAGTAACTTCAATCTGGGGCACGCCTCTGGGTGCGGGGGGAATGTCGGTAAGCATAAATTTACCGAGCGACTTATTGTCGCGCGCAAACTTTCTTTCGCCCTGCAAAACGTTAATTTCAACGCCGGGCTGGTTGTCCGCCGCGGTCGAGAATACCTGGCTCTTTTTAACGGGGATAGTCGTGTTTCTTTCAATTAAAGGAGTGGACACGCCGCCCAGAGTTTCAATGCCCAGCGTAAGGGGCATTACGTCCAGAAGAAGAACGTCTTTTACTTCGCCCGACAAAACGCCGCCCTGAATAGCCGCGCCTATCGCCACGCACTCGTCGGGGTTGATGCCCTTGAAGGGCTCTTTTCCTGTTATGCTTTTTACTTTATCGAATACGGCGGGAATACGCGTTGAACCGCCGACCATTATAACTTTGTTTATGTCGCTGTAAGAAAGTCCCGCGTCCTGCATAGCCTTTTTCATAGGTTCTACCGTTCTTTCAACCAAATCAGCGGTAAGGCTGTCGAACTTCTGTTTAGAAAGGTCGATATCCAGATGCTGGGGCGCGCCGTCAACCACGGTAATGAAAGGCAGGTTGACGTTTGTGGTACTCATACCCGAAAGTTCTATCTTGGCTTTTTCAGCGGCTTCTTTAAGTCTCTGCATTGCCATTTTGTCCTTGGAAAGGTCTACGCCCGTATCCTTTTTGAAGGTTTCCACAAGGTAATCGATGACCTTGTTATCGAAGTCGTCGCCGCCGAGATGGGTGTCGCCGTTGGTTGCAAGCACTTCGAACACGCCGTCGCCGATTTCCAGAATGGACACGTCGAAAGTACCGCCGCCAAGGTCGTAAATCATAACCTTCTGGCTGCCTTCCTGCTTATCCAGACCGTAAGCGAGCGCCGCCGCAGTGGGTTCGTTTATAATTCTTAAAACGTTGAGTCCCGCAATCTTGCCCGCGTCCTTGGTTGCCTGACGCTGGCTGTCGTTGAAATATGCGGGGCAGGTTATAACCGCGTCCGTAACCTTGCCGCCGAGATAGCTCTCCGCGTCCGCCTTGAGCTTTGACAGAATCATCGCTGAAATTTCCTGCGGCGAATAGCCTTTTTCTATTTTTACCTTGTAGCTTTCGCCCATGTGGCGTTTGATTGAAATTACCGTCTTGTCGGGCGAAGCAACGGCAAGTCTTTTTGCCGCCTGTCCGACGATACGACTGCCGTCAGCCTTGAACGATACGACCGAAGGGGTAGTTCTGTTGCCTTCGCTGTTTGCAATAACGACGGGTTCGCCGCCTTCCATAACCGCCACGCAGGAGTTGGTGGTTCCTAAATCTATTCCTATTACCTTTCCCATATTTTTATCTCCTTATAAAAATCTTGATATAAAACTTGTTTTTTTATTTAAACTATCACCGAAACCTGTGCAAAACGTATAACTTTTTCGCCCGAACGGTAACCCTTTTTTATAACCTGTTTAACAGTGTTTGGCTTTTCGCCTTCTTCCGCGGGGAAGTTCATAACCGCTTCCGCCACGTCTTCGTCAAAAGCGTCGCCCGCCTGCACGGGAATTTCTTCAACTCCCAGAGAAGCAAGTATACTGTTAAAACTTTTGATAACCTTGTCAATACCCGCGCGGGTTTTTTCGTCCGCGGCGGAATCGAGAGCATAGCCGAAGTTGTCCGCAACCGGCAAAAGTTTTACGATTGCTTCGGCAACGCCGTCGGAATACGCCCGAGAAAGCCCCATAGCGTTGCGCTTACGGTAATTTTCGTACTCGGCGGAAACCGCGTACCACTTGCGTTTATAGTCTTCCGCAAGAGCCTGCGCTTTTTCAAGTTCGCCAAGCTCCTTATCTTCAGCCTGCTGCTCTTCTTTAACCGCTTCGTCCGGCTTGCGTTTTTCTTGCTTTTCTTTACCCATAATTCACTCTCTTGACTGCGTATTCGTTTTATCTACAATATTAATATAAACTTTCAAACCGCCGTTAAACAAAAAAAACGCAGAAAAATCACATATTTTTTTCGATATTTTTTTACTTTATTCCAAATCCCGCGGCAGACTGAAAATTTTTTGCATAAAAAGCGGGGCGTTTTTGCATAAATGTATTAAAAACGCCCCAATATGCGATATTTTTATTAATTATACTGTATTTTACTTGATTTAAAATGCATACTATGGTATCATATTATGCAAGAAAGTCTGTCTTTCCGTAAAATAAAAGACAAAAACCATAGGTTAAATATAGAGGAGGTTTTTTATGAGCAAAATCAAAAAAATAGTGCTTGCCTTACTTATTTCCTGCTTTGCCGTATGCTCCGGTCTGGCAATCGCCGCCTGCACCGATAAAAACGCGGCAAATTTCAGGATGCCGCCGGATTATGAAAACGGCGAAAAGTTCAACGGAAATTACACTGTATACGTTAAGTCGGCAGGCGGAATGAGCCTTAACAACGTTAAAGTGAGCTTCAGAAGGGGCGGAACCAGCGTAACTTCCGGCGTTTCGAAGAACGGCAGAATAGACGTTAAACTCAATCCCGATATCTATCAGCTTTCGGTAGACGCGGACACCCTGCCCGAAGGTTATTTCCTTGACAATACGCAGTATTACACCAAAGCCGACGAAGGCGAAGTGACAATTAAGCTCAATTCGCGCATTATCGAAACAACCGCGACTTCGAGCACCGTTTATTCCGAAGGCGACGTTATGTACGACTTCGGTTACGTTGACGCGCTGACGGACACAAAGCACACCCTGTCCGAATTGCTTTACGGCGAAAACGCATACAAGGCGGTTATGCTTAACTTCTTCTTTGTGGGCTGCGGTCCTTGCCGCCTTGAATTCCCCGCGATAGAAGAAGCGTATCAGGCTTACAAAGATAAAATAGCGATTGTCGCGCTTTCAAACCAGGACTCCGCGGCGGCAATTAAGTCTTTTGCGGAACAGACCGAACTCAACTTCCACTTGGGTTACGATTCTGCAAGCATGACTTCGAAATTCAACGTATCCGCATTCCCCACCACCGTTATTGTGGACAGATACGGCGTTGTCGCAACCATTGACAGAAAAGGCGGACAGTTCGCCGCTTCCTACTGGCGTACAATGTTCCAATATTACACAAGCGACAATTACGAACAGAAAGACAAAGACCCCAACCCCGAACCCGACCCCAACCCTACCCCCACTGAATTTACCAGACCTACGGAAGGCTTGGTTATGCCGGATTCTGATAAAATAAACGCGGCGCTCACGGGTATCGTAACGGACGGAGCTTCTGTAAACAGATATTATCCCGAAGAAGGTAAAGACAAAGAATACAGCTGGCCCTGGCTCATAAAGGACGACGACGGAACTTATCTCGACGCTTCGAACAAAGAATTTGATTATTCGTTCTCGACGCTCTATGCCGAAATATCGTTGACGCCCGGCGACGCAATTTCTTACGAATACAATATTAACACCGAAGCCGATTACGACAACTTGTACGTGTTCGTAAACGGATCTATAGTCGGGCAGTACAGCGGAGACAGCAACGGCTGGAAAGAAGATAAAGCCGTTTACATTGCAAACCGCAACGAAACAGTTGAACTCGCATTTATGTACTATAAGAATCTGGAAAGAAACGTCGACAACGAGAGAGCTTCGATAAGGAACCTGAACATACGTCCCGTAAAAGAAGTTGCAAAAACCGTTGACCAGCAGACCCTTTTAGTAAACGACCTGACTTACGACGAAAGTTACAACAATCCCTTAACGGGCGGTTACAACGTTTCGATAAGCAAAAACACGGAAAACGGTTATTACTACGTAACTAAAAACGGCACAACCACTATTCTGCTTGCAGATATACTCAACTCGGGATTCTGGGCGGAAAAACATCTCGGTTCCACTTCGTTTATTGCGGAAGAGAAGAGACAGGTTGCTTCGGTTTACCTGCTTTCATACTGGAAGATGTCAAATTACGAGCGCGCAGACAAAACCACTCCGCTTTTATTCGACTATCTTACAGATGAACAGTCCGAAATTCTGATTGAAAAGTACTATCTGCAAAGTTTCTCCGATAACGGACTCCTTCCCGTAACCGACGATCTTATAGAACTTTTAAACGCTTTCATCGACGGAATACACAAAAACCATCCGGATATGCTTGTCGAAGGCGACAAGAAGTACGACGGTCAGTGGCTTGAATTCTGCTATTACTATATCCATTATGGAGCAGACCACAGCCCCGACGATAAAGATTATCACGAATGCTACAAGACTCTCGACCCCATTAAGGGCTTGGTTTACAGCAACGCATTACCTGCATATGAAGGAACCGCCGAAAACCCCGTAGCCAACGAAGTAAATATTACCAAGATAATGAACTTAGGCGACGGCGGCGGCATAAAGTTCAAGTTCGTTCCCAGCAAGACCGGCGTTTACCTGTTCTATTCTAAAGCGCCTACCGCAAAGGGCGTCGATCCCAAACTGTACGTTTACAGCGCGGATAAAGAACTGTTGCTCGATACTGACAACGACATGCGCTATAACTCTCCTATTTTCAGGGACACTCACGACGAGTATTACGACTACGTATGGCTTGAAGCAAACAAGACCTATTATCTTCACGGCGCAATGTCCGTCCCTAACGATACGGGAACATATGAAATGTATATAGAGTATCAGGGCGCGGATACGGTCAGCTTCCTGCGATATGCCACCACCGGAGACGGAATGTTCACTTACACGACCGAACCCCCCGTCCGCAACTACTATCTGGCTGTAAACACGGCGTTCAACTCAGAAGACGGTATATATTACCACTACACGGACGACTTCAAATTCGGTTCTAAAATATATATCGACTTCATTCACGAGAACTATCTTGACAGAAACGGAAACTCCCTTTACAAAATGATTGAAAACGGAGTATTCGATTTCAGAAAGAACGGCGGAGCCAACTATACGGCGACAATGAGAACTTATTACCGCAAGGCAATCGCCAACAGCGGCGAGCTGTACGGATTAACCGAAGCCAACCAGACGCTTGTAAATATTTTAAGTTTCTGCTGCCAGGTTTATCTTGAAGAAAACGCGGCGTCCGGCGCTTGGGAAATGTTCGCTTGTTACTACCAGTATATCGGCGATCCCGCGAAAATTTAAAAAGTATTTAAAACTTCAAACCCCCGTCTCGGACGGGGGTTTGTTTTTATGTTACATTTATTATAATATACAGTATATAATGTAAACAATGCACATCGGTGCGTGTTTTAAACATTTTAAGCCTTTTTTCTTGCATAAATATCAATTTTGATATATAATATACGCAAACTTATATTATTGGAGGCACAACAATGAAAAGAAGAATTATTACCATTATCGCAACGTTGGCAGTTATCGCCGCATCCTTATGTATGGGGCTTGCGATGACCGCTTGCACACCGAAAGCCGACAGCTACGTATTCACCGTCACTTATGCGGACGGCTCGCCCGTTAACGGTCTTACGGACGGTACGGCGGGCGTTACACCCGAAGGCGAAGACGGCACCGAAGTACAGGTTCAGATTTGCGCGGCAAATCCCGATACGCATGAAATAGGATTCTGCAACAAACCCAAAGCAATAGGCGCCGACGGCAAAGTTGAATTCAAAAAGAGCGAACTTAACGAAAGCCAGCTTAAAAGCAACGAAAAATGGCACGTCCAGATTAACGGCGCAGATACATACACTTACGCAGACCTTTATCTCGACGGCTACGGCGAGTATACAATTGTTTTAACTGCAAAAAACTAATTTTAAAGCAATAAGGAGAAACTTATGACCTTAAAAAAGAAACTGCTTATAGCGCTTCTTTCAACGACTTGCGTTGCGGCTGGCGCAGCGGGTCTTGCAGCTTGTAAAGACGACAAGCCGAAGGAAGACCCCCCTTATACCGTTACCGCCGTCGACCAGAACGGAAACGCCGTTAAAGACGTCGTTTTCAGAATGGGCTATTACGACTCAGCAAATTATACCGTTCAATACGTTACGGACAGCAACGGCAAAGTCATAACCGCAACCACCGACAAAAACGGCAAAGCGTCGTTCAAGGACTTTACCCCCGAAGAGGGTATCAATTATTCCGTGTACATTAACGAGCAGAATGACAGACCCTTTCCCTACGGTTACAGAAACGTAGCTACCAGCGTAGAATTTGACGAAAGCCTTAAAGCGACTTACGAATTCCTGTATGTCCCCAGCAGCTATCACGATAATTACAAATACGCTATAGATTACAAACGCACTTTTGACGACAGCGAATACGTTGACGGCAACGACGAAACAATGAAGTACGTTGTACTCGGTTCAGACACTCTCACGTTGGATCTTAAAAAAGACGTCAACACCTACTTCTCATTCCTTTCCTATAAAGAACTGGGCGCAACCGGCGTTCCCAACGACGCCACGGAGAGCGAGATAAACCAAAAAGTCAGCTACAACCAGATTTGGGGTACAAAAGCTGCGGCAGGCTTATACAATGTTTCCTTTACCACCGCTTCCAACACCGAAGTCACAATGTATAATTTCCAGAATACATTCAGCTTTGACGAAGACGGTATCCCCGTTTACAAAAACAAACAGATAAGCGGTAAAAAAGGAACTATCCCTCTTGAACTTACCGTAAGCGGTTACAGATCGCGCGAAACGCAAAACTTCGGAATATACGCGGCAACCGACTGCACCGTAACGGTAAAGGTCGAGCGCATTGGCGACGCGGAAGAACCGCCCGAAATTCCGACAACAAAAGTCGAAGCGCCCCAAAACCTTGACAAATACGGCGCACAGAGCGGAACGCTCACTCTCATGACTATTGACGGTTCGCTTGCATTTGTACCCGGCAACGACGGATATTATCACGTAGGTTCAGAAACCGGTCCACAGCTTCTTGTAAATCTTACCAAAACCTTGGCGCGCGTTGGCGAACTTTCGATAATGGACCTTGCCGACCCTGAAAAGAATGAAGATCTCTTTGCAACGGGACACGTATTCTCCAAATACGAAAACGGCAAATTGGTAGCCGTATACGATTACTCCGAGTTCCTTAAAGCATACGCGGCGAAGACCAACAGCGACGGCGTTTATCCCGTTGACGAAGACCTTTACGACTTCCTTCAATTGCTTGCCGCAAAAGGACAGATGCTTACCCATGCGGGAGAATACACCTGGCTTGTTCCCTGCCAGTACTATATGCCCACAGACGGCATAATCTCAACGGGCGCCGGCACGCAGGAAGACCCGTTTATCCTTCTCGGCGCGACAAACAAGTTTGATTTAAGCACGGTAAGCGGAACGGCGTATGCGCAGTTCACGGCAACCACAAGCGGCGTTTATACCTTCTCGGCATCAAACTGCACAGTTTCGGTAAACGGAACCAAAACAGGATTCTACAACGAAGACTCGCTTTTACACGTCTGCCTTGGCGAAAACGAAAAAGTGGCGTTCTCAATCGAAGGTGAAGGCAATGCGTCTGTAACTGTCGGAAATGCTACTTCAAACAGCGTTGAAGCCTTGTTCGGAAGCGAAACGGAAGCCGAAGGCATTACCGAAGATAGCGCAATTCAACTTATTTCTACGGGTTATACCGCGTATACCGTCAACAACAGCGTAAACGACGGTGTCTGGGTATATGTACAGCCTATGATAAACGGCAATATAGATTATACGTTTGAAGTTAAGGGCTCGCCTTTCGCACAGTTCGTATACAACGGCACAACGTATAAACCCGGCGACAAATTCAGCCTTACCTGCTTCGGCGGAAGAAAGTATGCGTTCTTCCTTACGGCGAAGGACGGCGGCAACATAATCGACGGCGTTTATGCGCTTGACTGGCAGGTGACCGAACAGGAACCTTCCGAACCGGGCGGAGAAATGCAGTTAGGGACCAACTACGTAAACCTTTCGGCAAGCGATTCTTCCATCGGCGTGGAATATACGTTCACTTCAGATGAAGGCGGTACGTTTGTTATGACAACCGACAGCGACGACGCATATATATTCGACGGTGTAGCCACGGACTACGTAAACGGAAAAGGTTCGTATAAATTTACCCTTGAAGCCGGCGGCACATTTACTTTCTACTGTGCAGGACCGTTTGACTTAGCGGTAAGTTATAACGTCATTATCGAACCGTTTGAAATATCAGGCGACGAAGCATTTACCGATAACGGCGGTACAAAGCACATTGTGCTTGACAGCAGCAACTGCGGAAACGGCATTATATTTACCTTCCTGTCAACCACAGGCGGCACTTACACCATTTCCGTACCCGCGGGATCTGTTGCTATGGTCAATATCGACATTGAAAGCGACAGAGATAAACGTTCGGTAATAAATACTTCCGCTAATCTGTATTCTTCCGAATTCACTTTACAGGCAGGCGAATATATTACCCTTATCGCATTCGCCCCCAACTATGTTACAAGCGAGTACGACATAACCATAGCTAAAAAGTAAATATTGCAAAACAAATTTGTCCCCCGCGGCTTATTGCCGCGGGGGACGTTTGTATTTTAAAAAATTCAAAGCCACGCACACATAACACTGCCCATAGGGAATTAAAAAACGAAAATTTCAAAAGCTGCGCTTTCAAACGAGAACAAAAGTCCCGGACATTTTGTTCGGGAGCTTTTAACTATACATTATTCAGAAAGTTAAACCGAAATTTATCATACGAAAATTATCACTTGTAGTTATCAAACTTACATTGCTCATAAACATGTTTACCTATAATCGTAATCGCTTGTTTCGGACAATTTGCAAAGCATCGGTAACACATAGTACATTTATCGCGAAAAATTACTTTATCTTCTATTCTTATATTCGACATCGGACACAGCGATACGCACAGTCCGCACTTTACACATTTACTTTCATCCGTTCTGATTTTAGTATAATAACGCTTTGTTTTTCCGCTGAAATATAATCTCTGTCCGAAAACCCCCGCGATACGGTAAAAGAAATTCAATCCTTCTTTCGGGAATTTTCCGCCCATAATTTTATTGATAGCCGAGTCCATTTTATGTTCGGCTTCCGATATAATTTTGCGGTTTTCGTCAAATGACTTTTTCAGTAATTTAACGTCCCCTATACAATCCGGCATTTTTAGATGTAACCCGCCTAAAATTTCCGCTCCGTACTTTTTGAGTAAACGCGCCGAACATCCCGCGCCGTCGCCGCTAAACAATCCCATAGTCGCAATTATAAATATTTTCTTACCGCGCCATAACTCGGCATTGCTTGTAATAAATTCTCTGACTATCTTCGGTAAATCAGAATAATATACGGGGTATGCAAAGATTATTTCGTTGCAGGATTTTATGGCGGCAGTTGCCCCGCCGCTCTCAATCGCATAGGACTCGCCACCACCGTCAAGTCGTTCTGATATATATTCGACACAATATTTTGTGTTGCCTGTTCCACTGAAATAAACGCCAATCATAATATTTTAAATCTCTTTAATTTTTTCCGGTAGCATATGCCATAAATACTACGCATTCGGTTATTTGAAAGCAATGTTAAATTCCTGTTTATCGTATAACCATAATATCATATCGGGAGATAAAATACAAGCCGTTGATAAGCGTAGTTCACTATGCTTATTCCGCTTCGCTTCATAAGTTCCGTTCGCTCTGCGGGACGGGCAACGCTTTATTCAAAACAGCACAGTGCGCTGTTTTTGCGTTACGGGATGAATGAGCGGATTATACCGCGCGAACGATGTCGTACCGAACCTTTACTTACCGGAAACGGCGTTATCCCTGCGCCGTTCGAGAAATTCGTCCACACAGAAATTAATACAAGAAAAAAGGCGTAGCTTCGCGCTGCGCCTGATTCTATTCTGCTCGCGCTTTACCATAATTCCCTATTAGAACTACGGGTAAGTGCGCGGGGCTTTTTATTGCGGTAAAAATTAACCGACAGCAGTTCCGCCTGCTTTTATAATTTCGTTCTTTAAAACGTCTTCCGCCAAAGGACCGTGCTTTATCAATGAAATTTTGCCGTCTTTATCAACTACTACCGTCATAGGATAAGTAGTTTTTCCGCCAAGCATTGTATAGCTTGTGTTATTTATGTCCAGTGCAAATATCAACGAATAATCCCGCCAATAATTTGTTCCGTCATTGATAGTAGTGTCTATAAATTCCTGTATCTTGCTGTTCGATACAAATCCCGACGCATGCAAAGCAACCATCATAACATCGTCGCCGAATTCATTGTTCACCCTGTTAAAACCGGGCAGCTCGGCAACACAGGGTCCGCAGGTCGTGTACCAGAAATTAAGCACAACTACTTTACCCTTGTTTCCCGAAATAGTTATTTCGTCAATCTTTTCATCTCCGTTATAGGCGCCTTTGCTGTCATAAACGGTTGTAAACGTAAAATCGGGGCAATCGTCGCCGATTTGCAATCCGGATACGGCATTGGTTTTTGCAAAAAAGTTGAAATATACCAGCGAAGCAATCAGAACGCACAGCGCCACCGTCCAAGCGCCGAACTGTAACCAGAACGCGCGCTTGTTAAACACTTTAACCGCCGCGCTCTTCTGTACGGGTTTTTCCGCTTCAACGCTTTGCGTCGCCGTGATCTCCGCCTTAACATTCTCCGCTACGATTTTGCCTGAAACTTCTTCAGCCGTATTTACGGTTGTTCCGCTCTCTAACACGGCGGACAGCGCGGGGGCTTTAACTTCTTCTTCGATATCCGATTTTTTAACAAACAGTTTTTCGCCCTTCCAGCTTATGGCTTTCGTAGGACATACCGAAATACATGCGCCGCAGTTTATACACTCGTGGTCGCCAACGTGTTTTATATCCATCTGGCAGGTCTGTATACACATTCCGCAATCGATACATTTGCTTCTGTCAAGTTTTACGCCTATAAGAGCAATCTTGTTGAAGAAGCCGTAAATTGCGCCCAGCGGGCAGAAGAAACGGCAGAAGAAACGGAAAATAAATATACTGCCTACAATAAACGCGATAAGCAAAAGGAACTTCCAGCTGAATATAAATCCAAGCATTCCGTAAAAGCCGTCGTTGGATATATTTAACAACTGCAACATTGAAGCAGAAGTTCCCGCGGGACATATGTACTTGCAAAACGCGGGAATATCCGCATAAATCGCAGGGATTGCAATTACCATTACAACCAAGAGAAAATACTTAAAGTATGAAAGTATTCTGGTATAACGGCTTTTTTTGAGTTTAGGCGTTTTTATCTTGTATAACAGTTCCTGACCGAGCCCTACGGGACAGAAGAAGCCGCAAATGGTGCGGGCGAACATAAGTCCCAGAAGCCCAAGAATTCCAAGTACGTAATATGGCGCGCGGGTATCCGAGTTGCCCATCGCGTTTTGCAACGCTCCCAAAGGACAGGACGCAACCGCGCCGGGGCAGGAATAGCAGTTAAGTCCGGGCGAGCAGATATTTTTTACTCCGCCGGTATAAATTATGTTTGTCCCGCCGCTGAATATACCCTTTATATTGGCGTTAAAAAGAAGCGCGGTGTAAATTTGTATCAGCCGCCGTTTAGTGGGCGCGTGTCTTTTGAACCACTGACCGACTTTTATAAAAAAACTTTTAATCTTAACCAAGGCCGATACACTCCGTACAAATTATTATCGCCTTTTGAAGCATCTGGTTCATGCCTCCGTTAAATATTCCCGCGATAACGAACGACACGCACACGCACGCAACCGCCGTACGGATAATTGCAAGATAGTGATTACCCGTAAAGTCCATAAATTTAACGAGACTTGAATAAAACTTTTTATCGGCTTTTTCCGCGGCTTTGTCACGCCACTTTTGCCAGAGCACGGGCTTGACTTTAACCTTTTCGCCCGCGGTAAGTTTTTGCACTTCTTTAAGCTGTTTTTTTGCCGATTTACCTTCGTAAACGGCTACGCCGCAACACACGGCAAACGCCGCCAAAACCACCGGTAACACCCTTTTCACCATAGTGAATACAGGTATGCTCTTGTTCTCCACCGAAGGAAAACTTGAAGGCAGACAAAGATAGGTCACTGTATACACCGCCGCCGCAAGACAAATTATTCCTGCGACAAGCCACAGAATTTTAACCGTCTTTTCTTCGCGTTTCACCGCTTCGAAAGACGCTTTAAGCTCTTCGCTCACCGTTTCGGGCATACGCTTTTTCTGACGGTAAAGGTTGTACCTTACGTCGTTTTTGTAACGTTTGCTTTCGGGCGGAAAAACTTCCCAAAGCACCCAGCCGGTAAAGCACATTACCACCCATAAAATAAAGGGAACAAGCGCAAAGGCGTTTATACTGTCAACAAGTCTTTCGCGGGTGAATCCGTCGCCCGAAAGATAGACGTTCCATACGGCGGCTATGAAAAACGCGCCGCAAACCGCGGTCATAATACTCAGCAGAATGCCGTAGTAAAGCCGCACGTTTTTGCCGACGGCGCTTTTGTTGCGCGCGCCGTTTTTAACGGTTTTTTCCATACACACCTCCGATTTTTTTTATAGATTTTTACACACTTATTATATCATTTTCAGCCACGCCCCGTCAATAGTTTTTTACTTGACAATTTTTACATATTAGGCTATTCTAAACTTGACGGGATTAATATGAAAAAGAGCGTTTACAAAGGATATTTAAGCATTTTAAAAGAAGAGTTGCTTCCGGCAATGGGCTGTACGGAACCCATTTCACTTGCCTACGCCGCCGCGCTTGCGCGCAGCGTACTGGGAACTTTGCCCGAAAGAGTTGAAATTTCGGTCAGCGGCAATATTTTAAAAAACGTAAAAAGCGTAATCGTACCAAACACCGGCGGACTGAAAGGCGTTACCGCTGCCGCCGCCGCGGGTATTGTCGCAGGCAACGCCGAAAGCAAACTGCAAGTTCTGTCCGAAGTTACCGACAGCGAAAAACAGGCAATAAAGAGCTATCTTGCCGCCACTCCCTTTACGGTCAATAAAGCGCGTTCTGAATGCGTATTCGATATAGGAGTAAAAGTATTTAGCGGCGGAGACGACGCTTACGTCAGGATAGAAGGGCATCACACAAACGTAGTTACCGTAGAAAAGAACGGAAAACGCATTGTCGACGGTAAACTTTTCACCGAAGAATGCCGCACCGACAGAAGTATTTTAAACGTATGCGATATAATAGAATTTGCAAACGAAGTAAAACTTTGCGACGTTGAAGAGATTATTAACCGACAGATAGAATACAATTATGCCATTGCGCAGGAAGGTCTTAAAAACGATTACGGCGCGAACGTTGGAAAAGTGCTTTTAAAAGCGTTCGGAAACGACGTGCATAACCTTGCCAAAGCGACCGCCGCGGCAGGTTCGGACGCGAGAATGAACGGATGTAACCTACCCGTTGTTATAGTTTCGGGCAGCGGCAACCAAGGAATGACCACCGTACTTCCCGTTGTGGTGTACGCAAAACATATGAATGCGGAACGTGAAAAACTGATACGCGCGGTTACCCTGTCAGACCTGATTACCATTCATCTTAAAACGGGCATAGGCAGGCTTTCCGCCTATTGCGGCGCGGTCAGCGCGGGCGCGGGCGCAGGCGCGGGGGTTTGCTATCTGTACGGCGGCGGCTACGAACAGATAGCCCACACTATCGTAAACGCGCTGGCTATAAATTCAGGCATAATTTGCGACGGAGCAAAATCGAGCTGTGCGGCAAAAATAGCTTCAGCGGTAGACGCGGGGCTGTTGGGAATGGAAATGAACCGCTGCGGCAACCAATTTATGGGCGGCGACGGCATTCTGGATTCGGCGGTGGAAAAGACGATTGACAACGTGTGCGACCTTGCAAGAATAGGCATGAAGGAAACCGACGAAGAAATAATTAAATTAATGATTAAAAGCATATAAAAAAGCGACGGCTTTCAAAGCCGTCGCTTTTAATTTTATTAACTCAGCCACAGATAAGCAAGACCGAACACTACCAAAAACGCCACCACGATACAAACAATCATCGGCGCATAAGCGGCAAACGCGCCGCGAACCATACGCCAGTATTCTTTGCGCGAAATTTTTAAAGGCACTTTCTTTTCGCCGCGTTTTTTAGCGGGGTCGTACCATTTAAAGCCTTCCACGTTCATATCCACTATTGTGGTTTCGGTATCAAGGTCGTCTCTCTTATTCTTTTTGCGCATTATCCGTATCCTTGCCGTCGGATTTTTTCAGATTTTTTATCTTATCCACAATATTGAACTTGACCTTTTCTTCTTTCTGCAACTCCAACAATCTCTGCTCTTCCGCGTAATCCGCTTCCATTCTCTTCACTTCTTCTTCTGTGTCGTAAAGGTGGCAGGCGCAGAAATGACCCTTTTCAACTTCTTTATAAAGGGGTTTTATGCGGGTACAAATATCCATACAGCTGTCGCAGCGGGTGTGGAATTTACAGCCTGCGGGGGGATTTACGGGCGAAGGAATGTCTCCCTTTAATATCACCCTGTTCATTTTAACGTGCGGGTTGGGCACGGGCACAGCCGAGAACAGCGCTTTTGTGTAGGGATGAAGAGTGTTGCTGAATATTGCGTCCTTACTGCCGTACTCTACCAGACTGCCCAGATACATAACGCCCACTTCGTCCGAAATGTGTTTTACCACGGACAGGTCGTGCGAGATAAATATATAAGTCAGCCCGAGCGTCTTTCTCAGCTCTATCAGCATATTTATTATCTGCGCCTGTATAGAGACGTCCAATGCCGACACGGGTTCGTCACAGACAACGACTTCGGGTTTTAAAGCAAGGGCGCGGGCAATACAGATTCGCTGCCGCTGTCCGCCCGAAAACTCGTGCGGGTATCTTTCAAAGTAATGCGGTTGAAGTCCGCACATCTTCATTACTTTTAAAACATAATCGTGATAATCCGCTTTGGAAACTATGCCGTGCTGACGCGCCGCTTCGCCTATTATTTCACCTACTGTCAGACGCGGCGACAGACTTGCGTAAGGGTCCTGAAAAATCATTTGCAGGTTGGGGCGCAGTCTGTCAAATTCATTGTTCTTCAAACCGGAAATTTTTTCGCCCTTAAAGTAAACTTCGCCGCTTGTAATATCGTATAAATGCAGTACCGACCTTCCCATAGTGGTTTTGCCACAACCGCTTTCGCCTACGATACCCAGCGTTTTGCCCTTTTTCAGCTTGAACGAAACGTCGTCAACCGCCTTTAAAAATTTGACCGGTTCGCCAAAGAAATTTGTTTCAACGGGGAAATACTGGCAAAGGTTTTTAACTTCCAGAAGGATTTCTTCTTCGCCTTCCGCCGCTTTGCCCGCTCTGTTTTTTAACACCGCCCCTAAAATATAGGGCTTTACGATAACCGCTATCCACACTGACAGCGAAAGCGCTGTAACGGATATTGCAATGCCGTACGACGCGTTAAATAGATATTCTTCGCCGTCGGCTTTGAATAAGTCGGTAAAGAAGCTGCTTGCCAGCACTGCGAAGAACAGACTGAAAACCGTAAGTACAAATACAATGACGGCGGGAATTTTGATATTCGCCTTTTTGCCGAACGAATCGGACAAAAGATTTGCCGCCAAAAGCAGATATACGCCTATTATCGCCAACACTGAGATATAGCCAGCCGTTGCGCTTGACGAAAGATTCGAAAGCACAGCCGCGTCTTCTCCAAGTAGCGCGCCGTTCGTTATCCAGGCTATAAAGTTGCCCGCATAACAGCTGCCTATAAGCGCGTTGCCTGTGCTGACCGTTTCGTCGTCCACGACGGTAGTCACGTCGCCCAAAGTCATTTTAACAAGGGGCAAAACCGCAAGAGCGGCAACCACAACGACCATTACAAGTATAACGGCGTTGTAAATTGCGTTTGCCAAATTTGCCTTGTATTTGAAAATTTCAAGAGTCACAAGAGCCTTGCAAGCGACGTAAGCGCACGCAACCAGACACACGATTACAAATCCCGCAATCGTAGCGGCGTTGTAATTAAACGAAGTTTTAACGGAAAGAATATCAGACTGCCAGCTATGAAGCGCGTAAAAAGCAACCGCAAACGCTATATAGGACAAAAAAGTTGCAAGCGCAAATTTTTCAAGCGGGCAATCTTCTTTTTTTACAAACTTCTTAACCGCGAAATAAACGGTAAAGCCCGTAAACGCCAGTACCGCAACAAGTCCCGCGGCAACAACAACCGTTCCGATAATAATTGACGTATTCATTGCGGAATTCAATCCGTAACTGTCGTATACCTTTGAAAAATAATCGTAAATATACGAAGTTTCAGAACCGTTTGAAACGCCTATTAAAAATGTAAACAGTAAGGCTACGCCGGCAAGCCCGCAAGCCAGACAGGGCAAAAGTTTAGGCAAGAAATTCCAAAACGCAGACGCAGGTTTTTCCTGTCCGGTGGTTTTAAGTTCGCTTTCAGCCATTGTTTTTTACCTCTTTTTCTGCCGCCGTTTTGCGCTGTTTAGTCGCCTTTTTTATTGTTTCCGCCGTAGGTTCAACCTGTGTTTTGTCACGCTCGCAGGGAACGACGCCGCCTTCGTACAGATAGCACGAAACGCTGTGCGTGTCTGAAACCTTTATGAGTTCGGGATATTCGCCCGAGCATTTTTCCATACATTTTTCGCACCTGTCGCGGAAATAGCAATAGTTCGGCATATTTATAGGATTGGGAACAAAACCGGGAATACAGTACAGCTCGTCTACCTTGCCGTCAACTGTGGGTTTGCTCTTTTGCAGTCCTATGGTGTAAGGATGCAGCGGTCTGTCAAATATGTCTTCCGCCGTACCGGTTTCTATTACCTTGCCAGCGTACATTACCACAACGTAGTCCGCCATTTCGGCAACAACGCCAAGGTCGTGGGTAATTAGCATAATAGAACCGTTTATTTTGTGTTTTATTTCTCTAAGTAAGTCGAGTATCTGCGCCTGTATAGTAACGTCAAGCGCGGTTGTGGGTTCGTCCGCGACAATCAGTTTGGGGTTGCACAAAAGAGCGATTGCAATCATAACCCTTTGGCGCATACCGCCAGAAAGCTGGTGCGGATACTTTTTATACACTCCTTCGGGGTCGGCAATGCCGACCAATTTCAGCATTTCTATACTGCGGGCTCTTACGCTCTTTTTTGAAATTCCTTCAATGTGCAGTTTTCCTACTTCGTCAAGCTGGTTTCCTATGGTGAACACTGGATTCAGCGAAGTCATAGGCTCCTGGAAAATCATTGAAATTTCCCTGCCGCGGATGGAACGCATTGCTTCGGTGGGCATTTTTGCGATGTCTACCACCCTTGTTTCCATTTCGTAAGTATTGCCGCCAAGCCCGTTTTTCTTTATTACGGGCTTGCCCTTTTCATTGAGTTTTATCCTTTCGGTGCCGTCTTCTTCAAGCACGGTTTCGTACACGGGGATTTTTTTGCCGCGCGAATCGCGTTTGAAAAGCTCAGCGCGGAATTTTATCGAACCGTCTACTATCTGACCGCTGGGCGCCTGTACAAGCTGCATCAACGACAGTGAAGTAACGCTTTTCCCGCAACCGCTTTCGCCGACTACGCCGACGGTAGAACCCGCCGGTACCGAAAACGTTACGCCGTTTACCGCCTTTACTGTGCCTGCGTCGGAAAAGAAATAGGTATGCAGATTTTCAAACTCTACTATATTCTTTTCGTCCTTCATTTCGGCGGTATATTCGTCAACTTTTACTTTGCGCTTTTTGCGCTTTTCATAGTATCTTATAGCCTTTGAATTTTCTTTGGCTATCTGCCGTGATTCGGAACGGGAAATATAGCGTTTTTTGTTTTCCTTTTTATTTTCCATATGTTACCTCTTCATCTTGGGGTCGAACGCGTCGCGTAGTCCGTCGCCGACAAAGTTAAAGGCAAGGATTGCAAGCGTTATGCAAATACCCGCTCCCAGCCAGAGGTTAGGATAATAGTTTCTGTAAGTTGCGTCAGACGCGTAATTTATCAGGTTGCCCCAGGTTGCGGTACCCGTGGGCGCGCCTATTCCCAGATATCCGAGAGTTGCTTCATACAAAATTATACTGCCGAGACCGAGCGTCATAAACACTATAAGCTGCGGAATTACGTTGGGCAGCAGGTGTTTGAAAATCTTTTTGCCCGTGGACAGACCCGAACTTTTTGCCGCGAGCATAAACTCCTGCTCTCTTAAAGAAAGTATCTGTCCGCGCACAAGCCGCGCAACGCTGGGCCACCCCAACAGGGTCAGCACAATCATCATATAATACAGCCTTGAAATATCCACAATGCCGAGAGCGGTGAACACCGCGCTTAAAATAAGCATTATCGGCAGGGACGGGATACAGCTTAAAATATCCACTATACGCATTATAAGCTGGTCCACCCATTTTCCGAAGTAACCCGCAAGTCCGCCGAGCAACACGCCGAGAAGCGTTTCGAGAATGACTACGACAAAACCTATGGTAAGCGAAACTCTGCCGCCCGTCATAAGGCGGGTAAACACGTCGTAACTCGAGTCGTCCGTGCCCATAATATGGTCCGCGCTTATGTCGCCGAGTATGTTGTAATTGGTTTCGTCGAGAGTAACTTCGAAGCAGGTATAAGTTTCGCCGTCCACTTCGTAAGTTATCGAAGTTACGGTAAAAATAGTTTTTGAATTGGGGTCGGCTTCGTTAGGTCCCCACTTTGTAAACACGGGTCCCAGAAATGAGAACAAAAACAGCAAAACGAGCGTGACCAAACCTATAATTGAAAGTTTTGAGCGGAAAAACCTTTTTAATACGGTCATTCCCGGGGACAAAACTTTGGCGCGGTCAGTCAGATTTTCGCCGTGAAGATTATCGTTGAAGTTTTCTTTTTCGCTAACTTGCTCTTCGTTTTTAATCTGATCTTCCATTTTGTATCTCCTTTATTTCAGCTTTACTCTGGGGTCGACCACCGCGTACATAATGTCCGCAAGCAGCGTGCCGATTACCGTAAGCACGGCAATGAACATATTGTAGCCCATTGCAAGGGGAATGTCGCCGATCTTCAATGCGTTGTAAGCAGCCTGACCGATACCGGGTATATCGAACACCGTTTCGGTTATCATTGCGCCGCCGAACAGCATTGGCAAAGTTGAAGCAAGCACGGTTATAAGCGGTATAAGCGTATTCCTGAATACGTGCTTGTAAACCACCTTTCCTTCCGAAAGTCCTTTTGCTCGCGCCGTCCTTATGTAGTCGGCGTTAAGCACTTCCAGCGTGTTTGTTCTTGTGTATCTCATAAGCGAGCCGATATCAAGAATAACCATTACGAGAATGGGCAGAATAAGATGCCATATCATATCGCCGAACACTTCCAAAGGTCCTGCCGTAATCGGCAGAGACGAAGAATTCAGTCCGCCCGTTTCAAACCAGCCCAGATCCACTGCAAACCATTTAATGAACAGGTTGCCGAGAAAGAAGGACGGAAACGCCATAGCAATCATACACAGCACCGTTACGGTATAGTCAAACTTTCCGTACTGGTTTGTCGCGCACTTTATTCCGAGCGGGATAGCGATTAAAAGCTCAAGTATCAAAGATACAAGGGATATTGAAAACGATATACCCATTTTTTCCTTGATTACTACAGAAACTTCTCTGCCGAACTGGAACGATACGCCCATATCGCCTTTAAGAAAATTTGTGAGCCAGCTCCAGTATCCCTTTAAAATCCCGAGAAAACTGTTGTCGTCAAGACCGTAGATTGCAAGAATCCTGTCAAAGTCTTCCTGCGTCATAGTGCCGACGGCAAGCTGGTCCGCAAATTTCTGTTCAAGGTAATTAAGCGGCATCATTCTGATAAGGAAGTATATAATTACCGATACGCCGAACAAAATCAATATGGCGAGCAGCAATCTTTTTAAAATGTATTTTACCATAAAAGTTACTCCGAAATATTCGGCTGAGTTTAATTAAACGTATTCGATTTCCCAGATTTTATCGAACAGACCGATATAGCTGTTGGGATTTGCAACAAGAGATTTTGAATTTATTACCTTTTTGTTGTACACGCAAAGGTCGTGGCGCTGGTAAGTGGGAAGCTCCACAGCCAAATCCATTACAAGGTCAAGGCACTCCGAATATATAGGAGTACGGTCTCTGCGTTCGAGATAAGTTCTTGCTTCGTCTATTTTGTCACTGAGATCATCTATTATACCCGCTTCGTAGCCCCAGGTATTGTCCGTACCTTTAAGAATATTCTTATAGTTCCAGTTGTTAACCGAAGTCGCGGTACTGTCCTTATGGAAAATCTGATACATATCGGGGTCGCTTGCAGAAGTCCAAGCTGCCGCCCAGACGTCAAGGTCGCCAGTAATAAGGCTCTTCAACGCATTGGGATCGGTAGTTACGGTGATATCGAAACCGAGAGAGTTCAATCTGTCCGCCGCCCTCGTGAACATAAGGTATGCGGGGTGTTCGGTAGATTCGCCTGCAATGGTGAACGTCAGTTTTACCGTGCTGCCGATTGACGAGTTAGCCATACCGTCTCTTGTATAGGTCTTTTTGTAGAGTCCCGTACCGTTTCTTACATAGCCCGCCTGTTCCATAAGCGCCTTTATTTCGGAACCGTCCGACGACGAGTCGTAAGCGATTGCGCTGTATTCGGTCGCGCCTTCGGGATAAGCCCACGAAGTTTTTGACATGGGTCTGTAAATTACTTCCGCAAGTCTCGAACCGTAGAAGTCGTTGACGGCAATACTTGTGTCGATAGCCTTCATTATCGCCTGTCTTACCTTATATTCGGGAACCGCTTTGGGGTTGACGCCGATGTAACCGTAACCGCCCGTTTCGTAGTCAACAGAGCTGAGTTTTGAAACGTTTTGTGAAACAAGGTTTACGTTGTTTTTGGTTGCGTTGGGTTTACCGAAGTCTATTTCGCCGCGTTCAAGCGCCTGCATAATCTTAGAATCACTGTAAACTTTGTAGTTTACAAATTTAATTTTGGCGTTTTCTATATTTTCGCCTACGGTTTCAAAATAATCGTTGCGTTTGAAGTAACAGTTACTTGTATTAGCGTTAAAGGTTGCTTTTGTGGGATTGTCGCCGCCCGTTCTGGTGCTCGCTTTGTATGCGCCCGCGCCCACGGGAACGCCGTTCTTTTCGGTATCGGAAATTACCGTATTGAAGAAATCGCTGTTACCGAATTCAAGACCGAACTCGTTTTTGGACGGGTCTGCAGTTGCGACGTAGTCCTTATTTTTATAAACGCCGGAATAGTAATACAGGGGAGCTATGGGGAAAGCCCAGTTGTATTCCGCTTTGGGGTCTATGCCGTTGATTACTATTTTAAGAACGTCGTTGCCGTTTGCATTTTTATAAGAAGTTATTCCGGAAATATTTTCAACAAGTAATTTACCGCCGTTTTCTTCTTTTATTCTGTCGTATTCGGCAGTTCTGAGCTGACCGAGAATTTCGTCGTAAAGATTAGAAGCGGTCGCCCAGTACTGTACTATGTTCTGGATGCCTTCCCTGCTTGTATAGTTGGCAAAAACGCGTTCGATACAAGTCTTTCTCTGGAGAGCGACAATTGCGTCCGCCTTTTCAGCGCCTTCGTTTTCGGCGATGTATTTGTTAACTTCTTCATCGGTGGTAGCTTCGTTTATAAGGTCGATAAAGTGCTGTGCGCCGCGTTCGCCGTTGGCGATTGCGTTATCGCTTGCGCCTATCGCGCCCTGCTGCCAAGGGTCAAGCGTGGTGTAATAGGTTTCGCCTTCGTCTCTCTTGCCGTTTCCGTTCTTGTCGTTAAATATAGGCGAAGTAGAGTTTGTCGCTACGTTGTTTCTTTCCTGAACCTGAACAAGACCTTCGGAGAAGAGATATGCCTGCCATGCTTCGGTAAAGTTGTAAGCCTTGTAGCTTTCTTCCCAGCCGCCGTAAATTGAAGTCCAGTCGGATTCGATTTCTTTCTGGAACAATGTTTTTGCAAGAGCAACGTCCGCTTCTATCTGCCCGGTCGAACCCGTTTCACCCTGCGACCAGTATACTATGTCCTGAATTCTGCCTTCAACGTCGCCGACCAGCGTAGAGTCTATGTTGAGCGAACCGTTTTCATCCGCGTTGGGGTCCTGCATACGGTACGCTTTCAGACCGCGGATGTCCGTTGAATAAATTGTGGTAGAACCGGTGTATGCGGGGTCGAGATATACGTATAAATTGAACAAGACGTCTTTAATCGTAAGCTCGTGTACGCCGTCGCTGAACATAATGCCCTTTTTAAGGGTTATTTCATATTCGGTGGTGCCGTTATTGTCGCCCTTGTCAACCACGTTGCCGTTCGCGTCCTTTGTCGTGACTTTCATATCCAAAGCCGCGCAAACTTCGTTTTCGCCGTAAACTATTTTGCCGTCCTTGTCTATTGTGAGCAGGGAAAGCTGAGTCATTCCGATCATTTCGCCGTCGTTTGCGGAAGTGTAAGTAAACGGGTTGAAGTTTCCGTCCAAAGCGCCTACCGCAAGGTTGAGCTGGCGGGTTTCGGGGTCAAGCGACCTGGGTTTGCAACCTACAGCCGCGCACATTGAAAGCGCAAGACCTGCGCAAAGCGCTCCTTTAACAATTTTTTTCATTTATATTAAGCCTCCTGTTAATTTTCCTGATATTTTGTATCCGTCTGTCCCGCCACGTCCAAAGTAAGATTTTTGAACCCGACCGAAGAATAATCGCCGTCGCCGGACACCCAGGCGTCTGTCTGGTAAACACCGCCGACATTCTGGATATTGTTGATTGTAGAAGTATTGGGAACGGAAGGTATTTTGAGCGACGAGTTGTTAAACGCAACGTTTTGCAAATCCGCGCCCGCTTCTATTCCGTGGCTGAACAAATAAATATTTACCCTTGCTCCCGACCTGATTGTAACTCTTGACGTAAAGTTTTCAAAAGTTATATCTTTCATTACGGTATCTTTAGATATTTCGCCGAAGATTGAACTTGTGCCGCCGTTAGCAAGATTTCTGCTTTCAAAACTCTGATTGGAAATCGTATGTCCGTTGCCCTGTATAGTGCAGTTTATGCTGCCCGCTTTCAGAGTCAGGGTCTGATTATTTGAACAGTCTATGTCCTGAGTGACATAATAACTGTTTCCGTAAGCTAAATTCTGGTACATAATACGCACGTCCGAAGCCGTCCTTACCATTTCCCATAAGCCGCTTACAAATTTACAGTAAACCGAAACAAAAGGGTCTTCATCCGTTTCGTCGTACACGTCCGGTTTTTCAATCGCGCCGTCTAAAACCTTGTAACCGCCCTGCCCGTCTTCAACGTAATATTCAAGCAAAGTCGAGTCCGAACTTTCGACAGGCAATTTAGAGTAACTGAGAGTGATATAATCGTATTTGCCGAAAGAACTTGACGTAAATTCTTGTCCGTTTGAATATACTTTGCCGTCTATCGTAATATCGGGCGAGTCGTAAAGGAAGTATTTCAGTTTATAGTCGCGCGTCCACTTTGCGCCGAGATACAAATGGTCGTCCTTGCTAAGCGTCAACGGAAATACCGCTTCCCTGTCGGTAAGTTCGGGTATGCCCGCCTTTTTATTTTCTTCGCTTGCGAATTTGGGGTTGCCTTCGCCGTCAAGTTCTACGTAGAACCAGCCTTTGAACAGCCAGTCCGTATTCGTAATTTCGAACTCGGACGTCGCGGGGACGCCGGCTTCGTAGTAAATGTTTTTCACCACTTTGCTGTTGCCGAACGTACCGCCGCCCGCGTAGTAAGTTATATACTGGTGTTGCGCGTCGCCCAGAATTTCGCGCCACGATTTGCCGCCTATCTGGCAGGCGGCAAACAATGAGCAAACCGCTATTACAAGAAATATTAAAATCAGACTTACTTTTGTTTTAAGTTTCATTTATTCCTCGTTGGTTCCGCCGTCGGAAGAGTCCTTTCCTTCGTCGGTTACTATTTCAGTCTTTTTTGATTTTTTGAAAATTTTGCCTAAGACGTCGATTTTGTAAGCATATTGCAAAATCAGAATTACCGCCGCGGCAACGACTATCAGACCTAACACGCTGCCGCCGACCGCAAGACCTATTACCAGCGCAGAAGAACTTTCTTTATCGGAAGCGCCCGCTTCGGTTACGGTTATGGGAATCATTAATCTCAATCCGGCATACTCGCCCGTACCTTCCACATAGACGTATCTGTTAAGGGGAGTAAGCTCGGTATCGTAAGTCGATTCAAGTATAATTTTGCCCATATCTGCGAGATCGGTCGAATAGTCTTCGTAATTGATTACAAGCACAAGTCCTTTAAGGCTGAACTTTTCGCCTTCCTTATAGACGGTTTTATGTGTGCTTGATTCGCTTATAGTTAACGAATTGATTTTAACCTGAATACCGAAATGCTTTTTAACGCTCTTTAACGCGTTTTCTACTTCAAACAGTTTCTGCGCGTTTTCTTCAGTAAAGAGCTCTCTCTGGTAATCGCTTGCAAGTATATTATACAACTCGTGAGCGGAAATAACAAGCGCTGAAAACTCTTTTACCATATCGGTGTTCTCTTTGTTAACTTCTAACGAATTCCAACGATTAATTTCATCAACCGTAGGGAAATTTTCAACTATATTTTTCAGAGAACGGGTATTGTCGTCCATAAGCTCGCCGAGATCGGTTTTAGTACCGAAATAGCTTGAATAAACGTAGTTGTCATAGCCCGAGCCGTTGGAAGGATAGCTTATTTTTAACTGCGATTCCAGCGGCGACGCCAGCATAGAATTCACATAGAATATAACCTGCACTTCGAAATTGCGGGCAAATATCGCGTAATGCGAATAGGGCGACAAATCAGTGCCGGAAAATTCGCCGAGATAACGGAACTCCGATAAAAGCACGGGAGCGTTGATAGACTCAAACTGATATTCCGTAATGCCGCTTTCATAGAACGCCGCGTCACCCACGGTTTTCACACTGTAAGGAAGAATTACTTTTTTAACCGCGCCTTCCGCAAGGTTTGCCATAGCGTACGCCTTGACGGTTGCCGTGCCTTCCATAATCGAATAGGTCCTTGTTCCGTCAGAATCCACAGCCGCGATTTTAGCCGAAGGGTAAGCGGTCAGCTCGAAGCTGTCACCCTTGCCCGATACGGTGTCAAGCACGCGGTAAAGGACTCCGTCCACTACTTTAAATACGCTCTCCCCTTCGGGTATTGTAAACCCGGTGAGATTGACAGAATTCGCAAAAGCGCCGTAACCGAGAGTTTTAAGCGTCAAAGGAATTTCAACCGTCTTTTCAAGTCCGCCGAAGAACGCAAGGTTTCCGATGCTTTCCGCAACGGGGATTGAAACGGACGTAAATTTGCCGAGATAGAACGCGCCTTCACCTATCAGTTTCGCGTTTTCAAGGTTGAGCGCCGCAAGCGCCGCGCATTGATAAAACGCCATATTGCCGATAATTTCAAGTTTGGTAAGGTCAATATCCTTCAAAGCCGTACAGCCGTAGAACGCGCCGTTTGCAACTTCCGTTACGTTTTTGATATCGAAGTTGACAAGGGACGTACAGCCCATAAACGCGCCTTCGCCAATGCTCTTTGTTGCGTTGCCTATCGTCACGTTTTCAAGTGCGGTACAGCCGACAACCACAACAGCGTCGCCGTTGGCAGCATTCGAACCGAAAGTATATTCACCGACCGTCTTTGCATTCCCGCCGAACGTTACGGTAGTAAGTTTTGTACAGCCGACAAAGGTATAGGCGCCAAGGCTTTCAACCGAAGGCATTACTGCGGACGTAAGTTTTGTACAGCCGTAGAACACACTGCTGCCCATAGTCTTTACGCCGTCGGGCAGAGTTACGGTACCCATTGAAGTACAGCCGTAGAACGCCGCGTCGCCGATTGAAACGAGAGCCGAACCGTTTTCGAAATTTACGGTTGCAAGGCTTGCGCAGTTCATAAACGCGCCTGTGCCCAGCTTGGTAATATTTGCGTTGACGGTCACGGTAGTTAACTTTGTACCAGTAAACGCGTAATCCGCAATTCCGGTAACGCCTGCGGGGATTGTAACTGAGCTGAGATTTGAGTGCGCAAACGCGCCTTCGCCTATTGAAGTAATTCCGTTAAGGTTTACCGTTCCGTTTACAAAGTTGCAACCCGAGAACGCGTAGGGCGCTATTTCCGTCGTTCCGGACTTTAACGTGAATCCTGCGGAAACGTTTTTTGGTGCAAGCAACAGAACGTTACCTTTGTAAAGCGCGCCGTCTATCACAGAATAGTCGCCGGTAGCGGTAAACGCCGAAACGTTTGCTCCTTCAAACACCCTGTCGCCCAGATGCGCGAGACCTGCGGGAATTGTAAAGTTTACAAGACTTGTGCAGTTTGCAAACGCCATATCGCCGATTTCGGTTACCTGCTTTCCGTTGAAATCCACTTTGTTAAGGCTTGCGCAGTTATAGAAAGCGCGCGCGCCTATCGTATACGTGGACGAGACGGGATCGGTTCCCGAAGCCATACCGAAGTTTACAGTTTTAAGATTGGTACAGTCCGCAAAAGCGTTTGCTTCTACAATTTTTGAATTTAAAGTTATGCTTTCAAGCGACGTACAACCGTTGAACATATTGGTGCCTATCGCGGTGAAGTAACCAGTCTTAACTTCTTTTAAGGAAGTACAGCCGCCGAACACGTAAGATCCCGCAACGTGAAGACCTGTAATATCTATGCTTTCAAGCGAAGTACAGCCGTAGAACGCCCTTGAGTGCATTGTGCCGATGTTTTCCATCTTTACAATCTCGCTGAGATTTGCACAGCCTTCGAAAGCCGACCTGTCTACGGTAATTGTCTTACAGTTTGAAAGGTCTATTTTTTGCAGGTTTATACATCCTTTGAACGCGTACCGCATAATCGATTGCAGACCGGAATCGGGAATTTCAAGCGGTTCTTCCTGAACAAAGTAAATGTTTTTCAGATTTACGCAGTCTACAAACGCGTTTTTATCTATCGTCCTGACCGTCTTGGGAATTATTACGGTTTCAACGTACTTATTTTCCTTAAACGCTTCTTCGCCTATAGTGTTTATATTTTTATCATCGGGGATTTTAACGACTTTCTGCGTGCCGCTGTATCTCGTCAGCCTGAAATTTGAAACGGTGAACGGGTCCTGAACGGCAAACATAACGCTTGTGGAGCATTTCAGAATTTTTCCGTCGAAAATTTCCGCATAAATTGCCGCTGTTCCCTTTTCGTTGTGAATTACAACGTTGCCGTTCCCGTCCACTTCGGCAATATCCGTGTTGCTTGAACGCCATTTGAGTTCGTAATCGGAAAGGTCGTAATACCAGGGCTGGGCTATTACTTCAAGCGTGAACGTCTGTCCCGCGTTCATTTTTACCGTGCCTGTGGCTTTGACCAGACTGTCAAGATTGTTTTTAACCATTCCGAACGAAAGCGACGTGGGGAATGTAAGTTTTTTGCCGTTGTCTACTACCGTTACTTTTATTTCTTTACTCTTGCCGTTTGCGCCGGTTACGGTTACTGTGGCGGGAATATTGGGTCTTGTGGGAGCGACGCCGAAAATTTCGCCGTTATATACTTTTACGTAACGCTCGCTGCCGGTTGTCCAGGTAAAGTTTGAAAGGTTTGCGTTGCCCGCATACTTTAACGCAACTTTATAAGTTTCGTTTACGCCCACCGTTATTTCGCTGTCGCCGAGAATTTCAAAATCGGAAGGCAGCGTGCTTGCCGTAGAAGAAACAAAGTTCAGTTTTAAAACTCTGTGGTTCAAAGCATAATCGTCAATCTGTATATACAGCCTGTCTTTGTACTTCGAATACTGTTCCATCAGGTTTGTTATATCTATCGAAACGGTGGTTGTGCCGTTCTTCTTGGCATTGTAAACGGGGGTTATATAGTCGGTTACAAGTCTTAATTCGGTTGCGTCTTCGGGGTTTTCGTTCTCGGAATAGCAGAGTAAAACCGCCTGCGCATAAGTGTTGTCGTATATATCCAAATCAAGATAAACGCTTTGCCACTCTTTGCCGTTGCTGTCCTTGTGGTCGACGTATCTTACGCGCGAATCTTCCAGAACGGGAGCTTCGTAGTCGACGTAGAACGTCATTGAGAAAGTATTGTCTTCGCTCTTTTCGCCCTTCTCGTACTGCTCTTCGTTGAAATAGAAGTAGAAGTCAAGCGCATACTTGCCGTTGTTCACAAGCCCGAGTTCGTCGGGGTCGAATTCAAGAAGCACCTGCGACGGGGTTGAAGCGCCGCCGCCCGCATAAGCCTTATTGAGACGGTAAACGTTGTCGCGTTTGACAATTTCGCCCGTTTCGGCGTCGTACAAATCGTAAGTTACGACTGCCGCGTTTCTCAGAAGACCCGCATACAGCGCGCGTATGCCGTACGTCGTCATATAGTTTTTGGGGTCGTCTTCGCCGTAGAACCAGTTGTAACGCGACAGAACAGCGTGTTCGGTCGTTGCGTAAATCTGCTCTGCGTTTTCGTCCTGCGTATATGCAAACCCACCCATGGGAACCGAGTACAGATTATTGTAGTACATTGCGTAAGCCTGCGTAGCCCAAACGCTTTCCTTGGGTCTGGTATCGTCGTTCAGCGATTTATCCTGCTCGAACTCGGCGATTTCATACGCGCTGTAATCGAGCATGGGAGCTGACTCCCAGTCGCCGTAGAAGCCCATATAGGGAAGATTTAAGTCGCACTGTCCTTCCGATTGCGATTTAAGGGTTATAAATCCTTCCACAAACATACCGTTGGGGAAACTCGAATTTATATAATTCTTTTCGCTTTCGTCAAGTTCCAGCGTTACTGTTATTTTAGCATACTCGCCGGGCTTTACGGTAAACGTTTCGTTTTTGGCAAGCGAACGCGAATTTGCGCCGTTTTCGTTTATAGTCCAGACGGGATCGATTTTGTTAAGAAGATAAGCCTTTTCCGCAACGGTCAGTTTATCTGAAGAAAGTGTTTCGGTAAACATCTGCGAGCTTGCAACGAAGCTAAGGTCGTTGGCACCGAAGTTGGAAACGAAGAAGCTGAACGTGTATTTGCCCGCTTTTTTCTCGTCTTCGCCGAGCTCCATTTTGGGTCTGTCGTCTTCCGCTCCGCCGTTCGCTTCGTCCGTCCACAGGTACGCGCCCGTTTCAAAAGCATTTTTAAGGGTAGCAAGTCCCGCGCCCTGCTTTCTGGGGGAATAGGGAAGACCGTTCATATCGTATACGGTTGTAGACGTGCTCATTACAATCTGGTTTACCAGACGGGTAATTTTGAGCGGGTCGTTGTTATGGATTGCCGAAAGGTTTGTTTTTACATAGCTGCGGACAAGCGCGACAAAGCCCGCAAGGTTTGGCGAAGCCATGGAAGTTCCGCTCATTTCGTCGTAGCCGCCCGCAACGGTGGAAGTAATCTCGCCGCCGTGCGCCGTTACGTCGGGTTTAAGTTTCAGGTCGGGAGTCGCGCCCCAGGACGAGTAATCGTTCATAAAAGGTCCCGCCTGATAGGACGTGTTCACTTCTATATAGCCGAACGAAAGTCTTTTGCCACGGTCGTCGTAACAGAGTTTATTGCCTTCGTCCATAGTAATGGACACCGCGGGAATGGGATTTTCGATATCGCCGACCGACATACCTATTGAACCCGCCACGTTGTTGTAGACGATAATCGCGTCGGCGTACTGCATAGCCGTCCTTATCTTCGCTTCGAAGTTAGTGGAACCGCGGCGCACAAGCGCGATTGTCCTGTACTTGTCGTCATTTAAAAGATTTTTTATGCTTGAAGTATAGTCCGCTTCCTGACCTACGCCGGGAACGACTACGTATTTGAAAGTTTCGTTGGTCTTGTTGCCGAGAAGCTGTTTTGCAAAATTGAATTTTACCGAGTTTGTATCGCTTGATTCGGTATAAAAAATCGAAGTAGCGTAATTTGTGTCTGCGTTTGCAACCATAAAGGGAGCTTTAAGTCCGTTTACACTGGCAACCGAAACGGCGCCGTCAAAAGTAGAAGGCGAACCTACCGTACCCGAATCGGGGTTGGTTGCAAGATTGGTACCGAACGCACTGCCGTAACCCGAGCTGTAATCGTTGCTCGCCGCGCATATAAGGCTTATGCCCGCGCTTTTTACCGACCTGTAAACTTCGTCCAGAAGCTGACCTTCGTCATCCCCTTCCATTGCGCCGGACGAGAAGCCCGCAGTAGTTCCGAGCGACATATTGACGATATCTACGCCGAGCGAAACGCAGTCTTCGAGCGCGGCAACCAGATTTTCCGTCGTTGCGCCACCGAGATCGGGATTTTCGTAATCGTCGGTGAACACTTTACAGATAACCAGCTGCGCGTTGGGCGCAACGCCGATAAATTCGTTATCTATGAGATTTCCGTCTTTATCCTTATAACTGTCCGCGTGTCCCGCCACTATACCCGCAACGTGAGTGCCGTGCTGCGAATACGAAGGATATACGTCCGCGTCGCCGTCGGCATAGTCGTAAGCAAAGGGAACTTTATCGTTTACATACAGGTCGTCCGCGGTAATATTTTTGCCGTTTGCCGCCGAAAGCGTTACTGCGTTGAACTGTTTATCTCTGAGTTTATCCGCAACGTAACTTTTGTCCATAGCCATAGTATCGGTATCGGGCATATAAGTCGTAAACGCTTCGTGCGTGTAATCGAGACCCGTATCGAGTACGGCGACAGTCATACCGCTTCCGTCCGCGCCATATTTTTCAAGAATTTCGGAAGAATCGTAAATACCCGTTGCATAAACGTTGCTGTAATTGTTGGTAGCGCCCGCAACAACGTCTTCGGCTTTAATGGCTTCGGGTTGGGAATAGGTCTTGGAAAGATAAGCCGATTTAACGCCCGTAATACTCTTTATTGCGGAAATCCGGGAAGCGTCCACTTCTATCGCAACGGCGTTGGTTACCGTAGTGTACCGGTAGCGCACTTCATAGCTCACGCCGAGCGACGAAAGCGAATTTAAAAAGTTGCTCTGGCTCTCTTTGATTGACTTAATCTTTTTACTGCCCGAATATGAAGAAATATAATCGGTTACACTTTCGCCGTCGGGAACGCTTTCCGAAACCGAGTCGTCGCTAAGTCTTACAATAACCGTCTTCTTGCCGCTGCCTGAAGTTGTATAGCCTGCGTTTTCCAGCACGGATTTGCTTAAATTCTGCAAAGCGACGCCGCTCAGGTCTACTTTTCCCGTCACGTCGGTGTATTCTACGCTGTCATATTTTTCATCGGCGAGTTCGTTGCCTTTGCTGCCAGCAAAAGCTAGCAGGTTCCCTGCGGCAAAAGTTGCCGCCATTACACCCGTAAGACATAAACAAGCCGCACGTCTGAATTTTGTCATTTAATCCTCCGAATTTACTTATCTTTAATTCACTTTAAACACTGCAAAAAGGGCAATGCTGCCCTTTCACATTAATTATCGCTTTCTTCTTGTCCGGTTACAAGCGCAATCGTATAATAATCTGCGCCGTAGTCCGAACTGTAATCAAGAACGTAAGTTTCCGTTACGCCGTCCTTTGTCAACCCGAGAGTGTACTGCATACGGGTCTGGTCGTGACTTTTGATAACGTAACTGTAAACCGAGCCGCTTGAAGTAACGACTTTACCGTTGCCGTAGAAGGCAAACTCTACTTCGTTCTTATCTTTTGCCGTAACAGTGTACAGATTATCGGGTAAAACTTTTGCATAATGCTTGCCGTTTGCCTGATATTCTCCGTCCGAGTCTTCAAAGAAGAGATAGTAAAGACTACTTTCGTCCGAACGCAACAGAACCTGACCGAATACATCTACGCTGTAAGAGAAAGTTTCAACGATTTTGCCGTCCTTCACATACTTCGCCGCGCCGTCCGTGAACAGACTTAAACCGAAGCCGTCAAGGATTAGCGTTCCGCCGTCGTAAGAGTATTCACCCTTATATTCGTCAAACCCGTTTTTAATGCAAACGCTGAACAACCCTTCCGTATTGTTGGTTGTACTTACGGCAAGTTCGGTTACGTCGTTGCCGTCGAGAATGTTGATATACAGGGGCAACGCGTCGGGATCTGCGGGGTCGGTGATGGTAACGTAATTCCCTTCGGGATAATAAGTGAATGCGTAGGACTTGCCGTAATAAGTGCCGCTTGCCTTATAGTCTGCGCCGAAGTTTCCTATCACCAGCTTTTCGCCGTAGCTGTTGGAGATAAACCATTCGCCCGTAAACGGGTTATAAACGTAAAGCGTTGTAGAACCTAATTTGAATTCGTTGCCGGAAACCGTTATTGTACCTGAATTATACGTCTGCGTGGTTTCGGTGCCGTTGGGCGCGGTTATTGTCATTGTGCCGCCGCCCGAAAGGTCGCCCTTGCCGTCGAACGAGTAAACGTTTCCGCTTGCGTCCGTAAGCCTGACTTTATACCACTTGTCACGGGGTTGAAGTTCGAACGTAGCCGCGCCCGTAACGCTTATCGTGCCCGTTGCTTCGTTGTAGCTTATATTATAGGTGTTTCCGTCGCATTCAAGCACGCCCGTTAAAGTATTGTTCAAAAGCGTGTAAGTGCCTGCTTTTCCGTTTACGGTAGCCGTTCCCTTTACTGCGACAAATTCCTGACTGCCTTCCGTGGCATAATTGCCCAGTCCGTTAAAGGTTACGTCGTAACCGCCGCTGACCCAGTCGCCCTTGAAATCGTCATACAGATAGAAAGTAGTAACTTCGCTCTTGCCCGTATCGGGACGGAACACTGGTCCCCAAAGGGTAGCGCTGTTTTCGCGGTATATAAGCGAAGCAATGAGAAGGTCGTTTCTGTACAAACGGATTACGGGGGTGTTTTCGTAAGTTTCTGTAATCTGCTTATTCGTAGCGGGGTCTATTCCGACCACAACGGAAAGAGTGCTTACTCTCACGTCGTAACTTACGTCATAGCTGCCGTACGTCGAGCCGTAATTTATAGTAGCTTCGCCGTAGCCGTCGGAAGTTATTCCTTTCAGGTCTATTTCGATAGCGAACATACGGGCAAAGTTGTTCCATACGCCCGCGTGGCTGTTCTGCTTGTAATAGTAAACTTCGTTGCCGAGAACAAGCTGCCCTTCTGCATTGAACGTAAATTTGGTTCCGTCGTTGAGCTTAATGCCGTCGCCGTCGGGCGAATAGGTGCCGTTCTTGCTGTCAATTACGGTTAACACACCGCCGTTGTATCCGTAATAACGGTACGTCCAGCCGCCCTTGCCGTCAAAGGTATATTCTTTATGAGAGCCTGCCGACTTTTCCCATACGCCTTCGAACTTGTCGTATGCGGTAAGACTTACGCCGTCCACGGTAAGGTTTCCGCCCGAAACCGTTCCGCTCAAAGTTGCGTCGTTCGTCTTTATTTCAATATTTCCGCCGTTGACGGTAAACGTAAAGTTCTGTTTGACTCCTGCGTTGACGCATACGCCGGTGCCGTCGGTATTAAAGGTATATTCCACACCCGTAGCGTAATACTTGCCGTAACCGAAGTTTTCAATTTCTTTTACCGCTTTTACGGGGTTTATCGCAGGATAATATTCGTTATCCCATACTGTCATAATGCCGTTGTCTACGGTCGCCTTAAACGACATATACGCATTATTTGACTTTCCGTCTATTATAGCGAGATAAGTGTCGCGCAAAGTGATTGTTGCGCCGTCGTAATAGTAATACGATTCGCTCACAAGCGCGCCGTCACGGTAGATAAGGGTTCCGTCGGGTTTGAGTTCAAGGTACTTGTCGCTTTCTGCTACCCATTGCAGGGTGTAAACAAGTTTGCCGTTCGCGTCGTTTTCACTATAGCCGCCCGTATTCGTAGCCCACTGCAAATAATATTTACCGGCAACTTCGCCGTAATTTGCAAAACCTGCGTAAAGGGTAACGCCGTGAGTGGGAACATAGCAGTTGGGAACTTTGACGCTGAGATTTTCATCAAAGAAGTATCCGAAAGAACGCATTCCGCCGTCACCGTTAATGTATTGGGGAATGGTGTGCGTTTCGGTTTCCGAAGGAGAAGCCAGATACCAGTAGGACATGGGGTAATATGCGTTTTCAACGTTCTGTATGACAGAGCTGTTTCCACCCACCGTAACGTTTTTAAAACTTACGGTAATATCGAAAACATTGCTGCCTTCGCCCGTATTTACGGTAGGATAGCCCGTGCCGTTAAACGACCAGTCGCCTTCGCTCCAACCGAGCGTATTTTTTATATAATCGTTGTTTATCGTAACGTTTGTATCAGCCGAGGAAACGCAGTTGTAAATAAGTCCTTTTTCGGACTGGATATACGCGCCGCCTTCATTGCCGCCCTTACCTACAAAACCGGCAATTTCACCTTCGGCGGCATAGTTTGAGCCTGCCGCCGCACGTGCGCTTACTTCGCCCGTGAAAAAGCTGTTGGCAATTATAGCGTCGTATCCGAGTTCGCCGGCGATACCGCCCGCGTAAGCGTAACGGAAATCGCCGTAGTCGGGGTCGTTTCCGAGACGGGTGTAGCCGTCGACGTATCCCGTTGCATAGCTGTTGGTTACAGAGCCGTAGGGATAAAGCAGACCCACGATACCGCCTGCGCGCATTGCGCCTTCAATGTCGCCAGTAGTGTAGCAGTTTATAATCATTGCGGCGATATTTTCGTCATAGGACCTTACCGCGCCCGCAATTCCGCCTACGCCGTAAACGCAACCCGCGTTACCCATAATGGTGACGTTTGTAGAGCAGGAGCGCACAGTCGAATAGTAGCGCATACCGTTCGTTTCCATTAAAGCCGAAAGCTGGTAGCCTATTATTCCGCCGATATAGCCGAATTTATTGTTGCCCGCCGTGGCGGTAATGACGCCGCTTACGGAACAGTTGGTTATATTTACGCCCATACCGTAAGCAACCACGCCGCCCGCAAAAAATCCGTTGTATTCTCTGTTGTCGTCCGTATCGAACTTTGCCGCGTTGATATCGCAGGTAAAGTTTTCAAGGTTCAAATCGTAAATCTGCGCACCAGCCGCCACGCCGAACATTCCGATATTGGGCATAAACGCTTCGTTGAAATCGGTCTGGTCTATGGCGGTAGACGAGATATAATAATTGGAAATTGTGTGCCCGTTGCCGTTGAAATTTCCGCCGAAGTAGTAAGTGTCGGAAATTCCTATTATAAACAGCTCTTCGCCGCGCATATCGATATCGTTTTCAAGACTGAAATACGACGTGGATATTTGTCCCCAATAGAAATCGTTGTTCATAAACGAAGACAGAACGTAAAGGTCAATAGGCTTTCTGAGTTTATAGGGATTATCCGCAGTACCGTTACCGTCTATATAAACTTTATCGCCGTCCTTACGCCCGACGAAAGAGTCGTCGAGTTCAAGACCCTGAATGCTTACGTTTATCTTGCCGTTGATTTCCACATGATATTTTCCGTCCGTATCGGGATCGATAACCTGCGTATTCGAAAGCACTTCGAACTTGGGATTTTCGCCGTAATAAACGCTCACATCGACAGTAAACGTAACTTTGGTGCCGATGTCCAAATTAGTGCCTTTCTCGGCGTCGGTATCTATTTCGTGAAGGGTGCCGTCTGCGTCAACGTATTCCGCATTAAAAGTCACGCGGTAGTCGTTGCCGTCCTTGTCGCCCTTGTCAAACGTAATCGAGTTTCTTTCCGTAGTATACACGCCCGAAACTTCAACGGTAGTATCTTCTTTTATTTTAAAAGAATAAAAACCTTCTCCGTCCGCTTCGATTTCGTCGCCGTTCACGTCGACTTTCGGTTCGCCCTGGGCGTCTTCGTCAAGTTCGACTTTGAAAACCACCTTGTAACCGGATTTAACTTCATATCCCGAAGGAATTTCGCAAACAACGTTCGCGCCTTCCGCAGTAGCAAAATAAAGTTTGTAATATTGCGTTTCCTTGCACGAAGCCGCCGCCAGTCCTACGCACGTAATGCACACGACCGCAAGTATCGCCAATAAAAATTTTTTCATTGCTGTCTCCTTCTGTTTTACCTGATTGCCGCAGAATAAAATGCGGCATTTTTCAATATAAAGCCATTATACAATATAATTTATAAAAATTCAACTGATTTGACCTATAAATCGAAAATATCTGCAATCCTTTTAAATACCGCAAAAATGCCCGTTTCAGGCATAATTACCCCTTAAAACGGTAAAAAAATATCGTATTTTACCCTTTTTGGGTTTATTAAACGTTTTTTACATCTATCCGCCGCGTTAAAACACCGCATACCGCCGCAACAATGTTATGCAAGTATTATCGTATAAATGTATAAACACGCCGTTTTATTCGCTTACGCCGCACACCCGCGCCGCAACGTATGCTTGACAGTTTTCACGGATTTGCTTATAATATAATCAGAATGCTACGATAAGCCGTTTTTAAGGCAATCGGATTTAAAGGGCGCCGCAATGAAGAAAAAAGCACTTTTTTACTTTAAAAGATATTTAATAATCGTACTGGGTTGCATTATTTACTCGGTGGGCGTTTCGTTCTTTCTTGACGCAAACAACATTGCGTCGGGCGGAGTTACCGGTATCGCCATTATAATAAGCTACCTTTTAGAGTCCACTCCCGCCGCGTCGATACTCACAACGGGCGTGCTGATTATCATAATCAACGTGCCGCTGTTTATACTCGGCTTTATATTCTTCGGTAAAGGATTCACCCTTTCCACTCTGTTTGCAACCGTATTGTCTTCCGTATTAATAGAAGTTTGGAATTTAACGCTAAAAAAATTCATACCGGTCACCAATGACATACTTATTTCTTCGTTAGTGGGCGGCGCGCTGTTCGGCATAGGGCTGGGACTCATTTTCAGAATGGGCAGCACCACGGGCGGAACGGACATAGTAGTCAAACTTCTGAGAAAGAAATTCCGCTACGTGAATACGGGCATTATCTCAATGATTATAGACATAGTAATCGTCTGTTCGTCGTTTGCGGCTTACCGCGACTTCGACCTTTTATGTTACACCGTCATATCCATAGTAATTCTCACTATCGCTTTCGACACGGTACTTTACGGCGGCAACTCGGCAAAACTTGTCTATATAATTTCGGTTGAAGACAAAGCCGGATTAATATGCGATAAAATAATAAAAGAACTTGACATCAGCGCAACGGTCACGGACGGCAAGGGCGCGTACACGGGCGATAACAAACGTATGATTTTGTGCGCGATAAAAAGTTTTCTTTATCCCAAGCTGCGCGACGTCGTAAAAGACTGCGACCCCGCCGCATTCATGATAGTTACGTCTGCAAAAGAAATTTACGGCGAAGGCTATAAAAACCACACTGACGAAGAACTGTAATATTTTCGACACTCAAAAAGCCGCCCGCGGAAGTTCCGCAAGCGGCTTTATTTCTATTATCAGAGCAAATGCTTTCTTATTGCTTTTATGGCGGTGTTTGCAATAAGGCGCGAACATCTGTGTGTGGGATGAACTCCGTCTTCCGAGTATTCGGTATAAGGAATACTTTCGACAAGCCCCTGAAACATCTCGTCATAGGGAACAAACTCGTCCGCGTACTCTTCCGCCACGCGGTCGATAATTTTAAGTTCTTCTTCAAACAGCTTGCGCATTCTGCGCTTGTCGGGCGCGGGCAAAAGGAACGGTTCAAGGAATATGACCACTATCCCTTCCTTTTTCAGGCGCGTGAACAGGGTAATGAAATCCTGCTCAAACTTGTCCAAATCCAATTCTTTGCCTTCACTGTACTTGTGCAGAGTATTGTTTATGCCTATCATTATTACAACCGCGTCGGGGTTAAGGTCAATCGCGTCTTCGCGCAGACGCTCCAAAATGTGACAAAGCTCGTTTCCCGAAACGCCTTTGTTTATAAGTTCGAGATCGGTATCGGGATACAGGGGACGGAGCTTATCGGAAAGCACTTTAACAAAACCGTTGCCCAAAGACTTTTCGTCGTCTCTGTCTCGACCGCTATCAGTAATCGAATCCCCCAAAAATACTATTCTCATATTTCGCACTCCTTAAAATATCAACGCCCAACGCACAGTTACGGTTCAGCACAATAATTTTAACACAAACATATAATTTTTTGCAAGCGCACGCGCAAAATTATTTTACTAAAAACTAAATAATGCTTTGACAAAAAAAATATAATATGTTATATTTATTTAGCTTTGAGCGGAAGTACCCAAGTGGCTCAAGGGGCTCCCCTGCTAAGGGAGTAGTACGGGAAACCGTAGCAAGGGTTCAAATCCCTTCTTCCGCGCCAAAATAGCGGGCAGGTTTTTACCTGTCCGCTATTTTGCTATTTCATTTTTCAAAGGGATTTGAGGGGAGGCAAGCAAAACTTGTTTTGCGCCGGTCTGCGGACTCTACCGCAGACTTGGCAGCAATTGAATTTGCTACCAACCGTGCGCCCCGCCCAAGGGGCAAATCCCTTCTTCCGCGCCAAAAGGGGCGTAAGCTGAACACTCAGCTTACGCCTTATTTTTTATAAATTTAAACACGGCTTTTTTAGCCGTGTTTTTCCTATTTTATTTTCTTCTTTTATCATAATCTCTAATAGCTTTTATAAATCTTGCGCCGTATTCAGAATAGGTAATTTCCCCTAAACCATAAAGAGTTATAAATTCTTCTTTCGTTGTAGGGCGGTATGTTGCCAAACTAACGAGAACCTTATTATTAATTATCTTATAAGGCGCAATACTTTTCTCTTTTGCTATATCAAATCGAAGAGCTCGTAAATCAGTAAGTAGTTCCATATTTGTAATTTCATTCCCGTCATCATCGGTAACAATGTAAAATTCGTCTTTACCTAAAACAATCTTACTATAAGTTGTACTATGAACTTCTGCTTGTTTGCGTTCTGCAACTATCGGCGTTGATTTTGATGGCTTTATATGCGGTACTTCGATTTTAATATCTTTTCTATATGACGGCTTATCAATAGATAAATCATCTTCAAACAGGTCAGAACTCCAACGCTTATAATAATCAACTGTCATCGTTCTATTGCAACCTGTTCCGTCAGATTTATAATTTATACAGCCCAACATAAATTCATTTTTGGCTGTCTTTTTGACAATTAAATATCCGTCTTTACAGCAGTCGCACTTTTGAATGGAAAGCTCGCCACCGCTTATTTCATTAGTAATAAAACTGCAAATTTCAGGTTCGTTAGAACACATCCATAATTTCAAACCGTAATTCTTTTTATAACGCAGTTGCAAAGGATAGCCGCATACAGGGCATTTCTTCATTACGCCAATATTTGTATCAGCTTCTTTATTCAATTCGCCGTTTACGGTTATATTAGGATAATCACGCACTAATTCCAAAATAAATTCAGACGGGCGCTGTTCAGGCGTGACAATGAATACTCTGTTTTTCGTTCTCGTCATTGCAACATAGAAAAGTCGTCTTTCTTCTGCATATTCAATAGAATTATCATCTTTAACAACGTAATTCATTATAGGGTCATCATCTATTTTAGAAGGGAAGCCATAAATTTCATTTCTTGCGTTGACTATAATTACATTATCATAACCAAGACCTTTTGAACTGTGCGCAGTTAAAAATTCTAATTTGGCATACTTATATTTTTTACTGAAAATTTTGTTATTTTCTTCGTCATATACAAAATCATTAGAAAAACATAAATTTTTAGCGTCAAACCCAAATCTGCCGATTAACAGTATAGAAGAATTAGTACCCAAATTTTCACGCTTATTTGCTTCTAAAATTTGTCCTAAAATTACTTCGACTTTCTTCCCTAAATGATAATACTTGCCGCCTTTTCCCTTAAAAAGATTTCTGTCAAAATTTTCACTATAAGTATGAACTATAACAGGCTTTTGTATATGTTTAGGCGAAACTAATGACTTTTTAATTTGACTTTCATTTTTCTGAACGAAATTACCTGCAATATCAATTACTTCCTGCGCGTTGCGATAGGTTTTAGTAATTTTCAATTCTTCGCCATAACCCATTATTGAACAGAAATGAGTAAACAACGTAATATCTGAACCGCTGAAAGCATAAATTGACTGCCAATCATCACCGACAGCAATAATTTTTGCGTTACAGATTTTAGATAATTCTTTGGTAAGGTCAAACCGCTGTCTTGAAATATCTTGATATTCGTCGACGATTATATATTTAAAATCAAGTTTTTCGTTAGTAATCTGCTTTTCTCTTAAAACTCTTGCAGCATCATTTATCATATCTTGGAAATCTATTGCATTACATTCTGATAATTTTTTCTGATATTCCAAATAACATTCTTTACATACTTCAAGGAATAGCTTCGTTCTGACGTTTGCGTTTGTTCTTTCAAACCTATAAAAATCGTCAAGCGTATATCCGTTTGTTTTAAAGTTATTGATAAATATGCAAATCAGTCTTACAAGTTTTGCTATATATTTATTTTCTTCGGTATTAACTAATTTCGTAAATACTTCTTCCGCAGGGCGTTTGTTCAAAATAAAACCGTTTGCTTCTAATTGTTCCTGCAAATGTTCAAGGTAATCTTTCCCGTCATTGTAACTTGAATATGTATAAATAAGAGTAGTACCGTGCGTTTTATGTAATGTAATTTTATCTTTGATTTCCTGCTTATATCTTGCAAGCTCTTCGGGTGTGTAAAAATTATGTTTACCGCTTTCGGTAATTCCGAAATGTTCAATATAGGCAACCTTATTCCCCTGTCTTATACAGAAATCGGGCGTGTAGGGCTTTTTAGCTTTTAATATATGATATTTATATATTTCTTCGTAAGTGTAATCAATTTGGTTTAAATATAAAAAGTTGGCTATTTTTACTTCTTGAATAGAACGCAATACTTCATTTGAAATTGTTGTAACTTTACTTGTACGCCTATCAATAATTTGTTCATTATATTCGTTTACGCTACTTTTTAGAGTAGAAAAATCTGCTTTTGAAATGTAATTGAAAAACAGATTTATATCGTTACCGTCATAGGGTGCGTCGAAATATGAACCGAAAAACATTATCAGCTTATCGACGAGTTCAGGTTGTTCAAGAATATTGCCTTTGAGATAATTATTTACTGCGTTAAATAAAAACCCTTCGCTTACAATTTGCTTTTTATTATCGTCCTGCTTATGTAAAATTGCGTTGCCTGTTTTATGAAAAGTAGTAATAGGACAAGGAATTGCAAGCTGTTCATTTATACGCTCTCTCAATTCGCCAACAGCTTTATTAGTAAACGATATTACAAGTATTTGTTTCGGGTCAATTTGTTTTTTCTCTACTAAATAGCGAACTTTTGCAGCAACAGTAGTTGTTTTTCCTGCGCCTGCGCCTGCTATAACAAGGGAATAATCTTCGTCAGATAAAATAACACGGCGTTGCTCATCATCCAATTTAATTTTTGGGTCAACCTTATTAAGAATACCGTCTAAATATTGTTTCTCGGTATTTAAGTGAGCTGATAAAAATTCTTCGTTATGCTGTTTAACTTTTACCGAACCTTTACGCAAATCAACAATATCAGAATAGCATTGTAAAAACGAATTTATTTCTTCAATATTCAATTTATTAGTCTTACAATAATAAACTAACGTGTTTGCTTTTCCATTATTATCATAAAACAAAAAGGTATCGTGATATTTGTCTATCAGATAAGCGTAATCGCTTCTCGCAATATATTTGTCTTGCGAAAGCAAAATTTTAAATTCATTGTTAAATTCCAGAATACTTTGATATTCTGTCGGGAATGAATTATTTTGATTTTTAGTTTTCTTAAACAGGTTTGAAAATATTCCCACAATAATCCCCTTAAATGCTAATGTAAACTATGCCGCCCAAATTATAATCGTTTTCTTTAATTAAATCGCATATATCAAGAAGATATAAAAACAGATTTCTAAATTTTGTTTCTGCCAAACTATCAGATTTATTCTCCATAAAATTACCGTATAAATAAAATATTTGAGAAAAGTCTGTTATAACCTGCTCGTCAATTTGCTTATCTAATACCAAGGTATAGTAATCAGCTATTAAATCTTCTAATATTTTTAAAAAGCCTTTTAATTCTGCTTTTATATCACTGTCTATCAGTACAGGTTGTTCATTTATAGAAAATTCAATAAAATCATTTTGTACTATGTCAGTTAAGCATACTATTGCGCGACTAAGTTTTTTATAAGCTATTTCGTTATCAAAATTTATTAAGCATTTAACTTCTCTAAACGCTTCTGCAAATGAAAAGTCTTTCCCCTTTTGAAAGTAACCAAAAACATCGAAACTTTCGCCACAAGAAAAACAATGTGCAAATTGCTTTTCCTGTGATACCGATAATGACTTTGAACTATCACATATAGGACAACGACCAAAATTATTTTTTCCGACTTTCTTTAACTCAATGTCTTTTGAAATAACCCTAACAATATCAATATTCGTTTTTATTTTTTTGATTCGTTCTGTCGGAATTTTTTTCATAATGTATCTACCAATAAAGAGTATACCAAAATTTTCCATTTTCTTCAAGCATTATCATACCAAAATATATAACTTTGGCAGATAGGCGTGAGCTTGTCTTGACAAGCGCGTATTAATGACAAATACAAACCAAAAAAATGCACTATGCCACGAATTGCAAAACGGCTTTGCTTTTATAAAATAGGCGGACCATAAAAGGACCGCCTTTAGAAAAATTATTCGGGGTTTAAAGTTTTTTTTTAAGATAAATCATATCCACGAGTCTGACGCCGCCTTCTATTATGGGGCGGTCGTAGTTTTCAAGAAAAAAATTCTTTACCGCGTGCGATTTTACAAAGCCGCATTTTTCGTAAAAGGGAATTGTAAGCGGGCTGTCGCCCGTTCCCGCCTGCACTACCGAAAAGCGGGTTTTGTACTTTTCGCAGATAAAATTTATCAACGCCCGTCCGTACCCTTTGCGACGGCTTTCGGGAAAGACCGCCAGATTTTTAATTTCCAGAACGCCGTCAGCGGCTTTGCAGACGACAATTCCGCCCTTGACCCCGCAGTCGTCCAGAACGTACATATCGCTGTCTTGAATATAGCGGTCTATCATACTTTCCTGTTCGTCGCCGATGCGCAACAGGGGCAAATATTCTTTTTTGTCAGTAACTTCGTAAATTTTCATTTTAAAACGAACTCCAACTGCAAATCAAAAGGTTCTTTTTCCGCAAGAGCTGTGTTCACTTCCATTGCGGACACACAGCCGTAATTTTTATACGCCGCTATGCTATCCATTGCGGAATGGGCGGAAATATACAGTTTTGCCGCGCCGAAATTTTTTGCCGCGCCGCAAGCCAAACCGAAAAGCGTTTTGCCTATGCCTTTCCTGCGGAACGGCTCGGATACGTAAAATTCTTCCAGATCGATATATTGATTTTTGCTACCGAACACCCCCGCTCTTACCAGTGCAAACCCGACAACTTCATTCCCGCTTACCGCTCCGAACGCCGCCGAACCGTCTTTTATTGCTTTTAATATTTTTTGCGCCAGTTGTCTGCGCTCTTCCAAAGACCAGTCTTCGGTATAAGACACGGGTTTTAAAGCGTAATCTTCCCCGTCCCTGCGCCAGCATTGCGAAACTTTTTGGCGGCGTATAAAGTCGTCCAATGAATTAACGTTAAAGTTACTTGCCGTCAATTCAACGCAATTAATAATGCGCTTATCCAAAAACAGTTCCTGCGGCTCGCCGCGAAGAGTTAAATTACCGCAATCTTTATATCCCAGTTTACGGTAAAAATGCTGCGCGTCTTCGTCCGAGCGCGTAGAAATCAAAACCGAACCGTAACCTAACGCCGACATTTCACGCTCCCAATGCGCCATAAGCATTTTGCCCAAACCCTTATTGCGGAACTCTTTAAGGACGAACAAAAGGGTACAAAACGGCGTATTATCCCAAAACAAATTATACCGCAAAATACCCGCCGGACGCCCGCAGAAAAATAAAATGTAACAACGCCTGTCTCTGATTTTATTTTCAAATTCAGAATAGGTTATATGTTTATCCAACGAAAACCAGAAATCTTTGTCCGCGCTTTCCGCGCAACGGATTTGCACGTTATCAAGCCCAAGCATACACCGACCGCCTTTTTAAACAGTGGTTAAATTATACTACGATATCGCGGTTTTGGAAATGCTTGTTCGCAATAAAAATACGGCTGCCGTTTTATCCCGGTCAGCCGCAAAACTTCAGTATCGGATTTATTACGAATAGAACGCAAACGAATCGAAGCACGCTTCGCCGGTACATCTTATTTCAACGCTGTGCGTCCCTTCTTCAAGCTCCTGCGAAAGGTAATAAATTCCGTATGCGCCCGTCACGGGAGCAACTTCGATTGAGCCGCACTTTTTGCCGTCAATCCATACTTCGTAATTCTTGCCGTAAGCAGAAGTATTCAGAACCGCAAGACGCTTCCCTTCAAACGTGAACCTTACGGTGTCGCCGTTATTTCCGAGATAAGCGTGACCGAAGCAAGAGAAAGTCTGTACGCACTTAAAGCCGTCCGAATAGGTGACGTTATCGGGTTTTATAACGTTCGCTCCGTTGCCGGTAAGACTGAACTGTTCGGTAAATTTTATTCCGCTCAGAATAAAGTGCTTATTGTTGCTATGGGTTGAATTTATAGTAAGCCTTACGTAACGGAACCTGTAAGTACCGTTCAGTTTTACCGTTGCGCTGTACGCGCCGCCCACCGTGTTGGTGTAAGTACCCGCGTCGGTATAAGTTTCGCCGTCCGTACTTACTTCAACGGTAAACTCCTTGGGAAGCCCCTGGGAAGCAGTGTTAGCTGCGTGCGTAGTTCTGCCGTAGAAAGTAACGCTGTTTGCCGCGCATTCCTTGCCCATATCCAGTTCAAGAATCATAGGACCGTTTCCATAATTGCTTGCGTTGTTGGTATGGAAGAAAGTATCCTGCCCTTCTTTTAACAGGTTTTCTATTGCAGTATTGTTGTCCCACGACTGCTTGTTGCAACTAAGGATTTTCACGCCTTCGTCCCAGGTTGAACAGTCCTTGGGTTCGCCAACGTAATTATAGTTGTAATCCCTTATATAGAAGTAGTCCGATTTATAACTGCTGTTGTCGGGGAACTCGTAATCATTCCTGTAAGCGTTTACGTAATTGCCGTTTTTTGGCGGAATGGGGTCTACGTTGCCCGCTTCTTCGGGCGTGACTTCCTGTCCGCTTGCATTCCAGTAATGCACTGTTCCGTCTTCGTCGGTCGTAGTGGTATACATAGGCACCGACCACTGGGTAAGACCTACGCCGATATAGCTTATCGTAGGCGTGGACTGGACTATAAGGACTTCCCTTATATATATCCATCTTGTTCCGCTGAAATCAGATTTTACAAGCTGATCGTTAACGTAAATTTCGTTTTCCCTGAACTCTACGTCAAAATAAGTTTTAGAGTCGCCGGGGCGGAACTGTGCGCTGTTGCCGGGGACGGCAGTGTCCTTGATAGTTGCGCCAAGCGAAAAATTCGTTCCGTCAAGAGAATAGTACAAAGCGCAATTCAGTCTGCCGCGCAGATAGACGCGGTATTTGCCGTCTTCCGCTATGTAAAGTTTGCCGTTTATTACTTCTATAGTATTGTCGTGAACAAAATACTCTTCGGGAGTATCTGCCGGCAGTTCGGGACGTTTTGACGCGGGATAGAACCAGATATCTGTATTGCAGTTCTGCGTGGGATTTGAATGAGCCCTGTTTTCAACCGTTTCATATCCCGAAAAACCGCTTTGATAAGCCGCTTCCGCGTCCGTATACATATTGTCTGCAGTATAAGTGTAAGTGGTCCTTTCAAGGACGGCTTTATTCGTTTCGTGCGACTGTTCGAATTCGAGAATCAGGTCCACGTCGTCAAGCGCGTGCCCGTTATATGCGCGAGAACCGTTTTCCGTAGTGATTTCTATAGTGACCCTTATTTTGCCCGAAAGCGCGTGCGCCTTGTCGGGAGTAAACGTATAAATGCCTTCAGACGACTTTGTGAACGTTGCGTCTCCTTTGAGACCGCTGTCGTCAACGCTCTTTATGGTATACTTGAAACCGTTGCCGATAACCACGCTTCCGCTCTCGTACTGACCGCCCGCATTAACCGTGTAAGGCGTTAAATCGACGGTGAAAGGCGTACCGTAGGGTATGACGTACGGTCTCATTGTCTCTACGTCTTTTTTGCCGCCTTCGTATTTGAAACTTCTGCCTGTCTGGTAAACCGAAGATACGGGAACAAACTCTGGATAGTTGTTTGCGGCAAAGTTTTCGTTTTGCGATAAATCTTCGCCCGCATAGAGTTTAGACGCCGAAGCGAAGTACGAAAAATCAAGATGGGTAAGTTCCGACCAGCGGTTGAAGTAATTTACACCCCAGGTTCCCCTTGCGTTAATGAAGGCGTCCTGTCCCAGATTGTGCATCAGGGTAGAATAAACCGCAAGCCCGCTCGTAGAGTTGATATTGTTGGCATTTACCTGCTGCAACGACCAGGTTGCGCTTGTGTAGCAGTTCCAGCCCGAAAGCCCCGCGCCGCCGTACGACGCTATCTGTCTTGCGGCTGAAATTTTGGTAAAAAGACTGTAATCTACCAGAGTTAAAGCGTTGTTTGTAACTTCGCCCGTGTAACCTATACCGAAATTCTGGAAATTGTGGTGATACTCGTGCATATTGCCCCAGCCGCCAGAAGTTACCATCAAGTCGTAATTAAGCGAATTGGGCATCCAGCTCATAGGGCAGTTTACCGATCTTCTGCCGGGGAAAGCGACAGCCGCGCCCGCCGCCACGAACGGGTCGTATAGGAACACTATTCCCTGATAAGATCCGTTGGTGGTTGCCACGGCGGAAATTTTATCCCAAAGCACTGCGGCATTGTAAAGCTGCTCGTAATTAAAACTTTTTGCGTAGTATAAAGGTCCCGAATGAAGCACGCCGCGGTCCCACACTTCCAGATCGAAATAGGGCGCGGAAGAAGCCGAACTTTCTTCAAAATCTTCCTGCGTAGTGTAGCCGAGTATGAAATGCCTGTATGCAACCCCGCCGGAAATTCTTGCCGTAAACGTAGCCGAAATATTGCGTATGTACAGCGGTCCGCCGATAAACGAACCGACGTATGCGGTCCATACGCCCGTTTCGGGGTCCTGCACGGCGGTGTTTTTGTTCACTGCCATAGTATTCAACAGGTGCGGTATACGCTGCATTTGCCCCTTGGTTTCCCAGATATTGTTTGCCTGACCGTTGTAAAGCGCCTGACCGATATGTATGACTATTCCGCCCGTTGCGGTCATATCTTCGTCGCTGAGCTGAATTTTGATAAGTTCGCCCGCGGGTGCGTATACTCCCGTAACGCCGTAACCGTTGTAAGCACGGTTGCGCATTGTGACTTCTTTTATAATGCCGGGTTCGTCGTCGGACACGTCGCCCATATAAAGACCTGCGGAAGCCGAGTGTTTGTAAAGTCTTCTCTGCTTGCCGCTCTTATCGAGCGTTGCGACAGGCTCCGCGCGCGTTCCGCTGTAAAGGAATCCGTTTTCATCCATCCAGGTATAACCGCCGCCGCCAGCGTTTGACGTTCCCGTAGCGGTGAGATAGCTCGACTCGTTTATGAGCGCCAATCTGGCGTTTAGTTTGTCTTTTTCCGAACCGATGACTGTTGACAGAGTGTATCCGTACTTGGGATAAACCCCCAACCCTTCGTCTCGCACGGTTTTGGGAATATTTCTTTCAACTGTGCCGATGATACTGCCGTGATATCCGACCACCGTGCTTGTGACGTATTTCGAATCGTATAAAAACGCTTCGTCCGCTTCGTCGTAATAATGCTCTTTGCCCGCGCTGACGTCGTCGTATTTAGCGGTAGGTTTTATACTGCTGCCGTTATTGTACTGTCCGCTTGTCGGAGTGGGAATTATTATATTGCTAAGATAGCCGTCGCGCCCTTTCGAGCCGCCGCACGAATTTACGCCGAGCACTACGCCGAGAATTATGCACAGCGCGACAAGAACCGCCGCCGCGCTTATAGCGATTATTTTAATTTGCTTTTTGCTTAACGCAATAGCGCCGCCCTTTTTTAAGCCGCCGTTCTTTGAAGACTTTTCGCTTTTTGCGGCATTTGTCTTTTGGGGTTTGGCTGCCGTAGCCGCCGCAACCTTAGGCTTTTCCGCCGCGTTGCTCTTTGCAACGGGCTTCGTTGTCGTTGCGGGTTTCGCCGCCGCCTTGGGCTTTTCCGTCGCACCGCTCTTTGCTGCGGACTTCGTTGTCGTTGCGGGTTTCGCCGCCGCCTTGGGCTTTTCCACCGCGCCGCTCTTTGCCGCGGGCTTCGTTGTCGTTGCGGGTTTCGCCGCCGCCTTGGGCTTTTCCGCCGCGCCGCTCTTTGCCGCAGGCTTCGTTGTCGTTGCAGCTTTTGCCGTTACGGATTTAGGTTTTACCGTCGGCTGGATTTGTGATTTTTTGTCTGCCATTAATTGCTCCTATAAACGGATAATTTTTTGTACCGATAGATTATACTTCAAAAAATATATTCTGTCAATTTTAAAACGGTGAAAAAAGTTAATGCGCCGCCGCGTTAAAAACGCGGCGGCGCAAGTTATTTTTTAACAATCACTCGTCAAAATAACCGACGAATTTCACCTTTTCGTTCAGTTTGTCGTCGGGATAGAGATGCCTGTACGCTTCAAGAAAATAATCGTCCGTCATGCTCGCCATAAAATCGCACACGACGTCGTTCAGAATGAGACCGCTCTTTTCCCCGCGGTACAGCTCTCTGTAATTTTTGCTCACTATCCCGTCGTTGAGATAATTTACGTAAATAAGCGAATTTTTATCTTCTTTATCCAGCTCTTCCAAAAACCTGTAATACAGTCGTTCAAACATAGGTTTTACGCCGTCTTCATACTGCGCGGTAGCCTGTTTGCTCTTGTAAATTTTATCGTAATTCTCATCCTTGGTTTTTTTAAGGGCTTCGAAAACGTCGGGACTTATAGAAAGATAAGGTTTATCCATACTGTTGGCAACCACGTCTTCCACAACGTTTTTTATAATTTCCCTGTTGCTGCCGCCTATACCGAAGTCGTGCAGGTCAATGCGCATTTTAAGTCTGAATTGCGCGTCCTGCCTGTCTTTGCCGAGATACGCCACCATATCGCTGAGACGCACCACGCAACCTTCCAGCGTCGACGGACGGAGCCTGCCTATAACTTCCCTGTCCGCGTAGCAGTCTTCAAGCGTCTTTTCAAACTCTTCAACGCTCTTCTGCGGCGCGGGACGGTATTCTCCGTTCACCTTTTCGCCGCAGTGGCAAAGTATTCCGTCAAGGGTCTGCACGGTAAGTTTGCTGTTTGAAATTTTTTGCAGTACCCGCACGCTGTGTACGTTGTGATTGAAATATCTGCCCGTGTTTTTATTGTATAGCGCGTCCAGATACCACTCGCCCCTGTGTCCGAAAGGAGTATGACCTATGTCGTGCCCTATTGCTATGGCTTCAATCAAATCAAGGTTCAGCCGCAGCGCCCTGCCTATCGTGCGCGATATGCGCGAAACAAGTTGTACGTGTGACGAACGCCTTGTTATATCGTCGTTTTTATAGAACGAAAATACCTGCGTTTTATCGCTGCCGCGGTTAAAAAACGGGCAGTGAATAATTTTGTCGACGTCGACCAGAAAGGGCGGGCGTGTTACGTCGGCGTAGTTCTCCTTACGCACCGCCTGCGCGCTCCTGCACGCGAAAGGGGAATAAAGCTCTTCCGTACTGGCGGTAATTTTATTAAGTTCCGCAATCTGCGCGTCGGTAAAATTTTTCATTGTGCCTGCTTTGATTATTTCGTGCCGAAAAGCCTGTCACCGGCGTCGCCCAGTCCGGGCAATATGTAACCGTTTTCGTTCAGCTGTCTGTCAAGGGTAGAAACGTAAACGGGAACGTCGGGATGGTTTTCCGCAACCGTCTCGATACCCTTGGGCGCCGCGATAATCGCCATAAATTTAATTTTTTTACAACCGCGTTTTTTCAGCGCGTCCAGAGCGTCCGAAGCCGAACCGCCCGTCGCGAGCATAGGGTCGATTAAAAACACGGTCTTGTTCTCTATACCTTCGGGCAGTTTGCAGTAATACTCCTGCGGTTGCAAAGTCCGCTCATCGCGGTACATACCTATATGCCCTACCTTTGCCGTCGGGAATACCTTGTGAACGCCGTTCACCATACCCAGCCCCGCGCGGAGAATGGGGACTATTGCAATGGAATCGTCCGCAACTTTGTACTGCACGGTTTTTTCAAGCGGGGTTTCCACTTCCACGGGGACAAGCTGAACGTCGCGCATACTTTCGTAAGTCATAATCGTGGTAATTTCTTCGACAAGTTCGCGGAACTCTTTCATTCCCGTATTTTTATCGCGCAGGATAGAAATTTTGTGCTTGATTAAAGGGTGGTCGAAAATAAATACGTTTTTATAAGTCTTCACCGCCGTTCTCCTTTGTAAGTTGTTCGTTTTCGCTGTTTGCCACTTCTTCTATGGTAATCTGTTCGCCGTTGCCGTCCTTTTTGCGCTTGATATTTACAAGCAGGTTGACAAGTATGCCGAGTATAAGCGAACAAGCGACCGCGGTAATTGTTACCTGTCCGAAAGTAAGCACAAGCCCGCCGACGCCGGCAATGAGTATTACCGATACGACAAACAGATTTCTGTTGTCGCCAAGGTCTTCCTTCTGAATCATTTTAAGTCCCGAGACCGCTATAAAGCCGTAAAGGGCAATACATACGCCGCCCATTACGCAGGAGGGAATTGTTGCAAGGAAAGTTATAAAGGGTGCGAAGAACGAAACAGCTATCGCAAGCCCCGCGGTTACAAGAATGGTTATTACCGAAGCGTTGCCCGAAATTGCCACGCAGCCTACGGACTCGCCGTAAGTGGTGTTGGGACAGCCGCCGAACAACGCGCCCGCCATAGAACCTACGCCGTCGCCCAGAAGAGTGCGCGTAAGCCCGGGGTCGCGCAAAAGGTCGGCTTCGATTATGCTGGAAATATTCTTATGGTCCGCAATATGCTCTGCAAACACGACGAACGCGACGGGAATATATGCGACGGCTATTGTTCCGATATACGCCCCGATATTGCCGAACTCGCCCGCATTGTAATCGCCGCTTATAAGCTGTACGAACGCGTACTGTTCCCAGAACTTCCAGTTCATATTTTTAAAGAGTTCGAAGTTTATTATTTTGAGCGCGTCGCACTTTGCGGCATAGCCGATACCCGTGAAAGCCGCCGCAACGGCATAGCCGGCAACGATACCTATAATAAAGGGTATCATCTTCATCATCTTTTTGCCGTAAACCGAGCAAACAATGGTGACCGCCAGCGTCACAAGTCCGCATACGAGCGCGACGTAGGGCGAGCAAACCATTTTCTGAACTGTATTTTCGAACAGATAAGGTATGCCGTTTTCGTCAAACTTAACAATCCAGTCTGAAACGGTTTCGGTAACGTTGCCAGTTGTCAGGTCGCCTATCGCGTTGCCCGCAAGCGAAAGCCCTATTATTGCAACGACCGGACCAATTACCACCGCGGGCATAATTTTGTCAATCCATTTAACGCCCGCAAACTTGACAATCACCGCTATTATAACGTAGATAAGCCCCGCGAACACCGCACCGACAATAAGCCCGAGAAAGCCGAGCGCCATTGAAATACCGCCCGAGAAAGCCGAAAACATACTCCCCAAAAAGGCAAACGAACTGCCCAAAAAAACGGGGCTTTTAAACTTTGTGAACAACAGATAAACTATTGTGCCAACGCCCGCGCCGAACAACGCCGACGACGTGTACATTGTGTAGCCCGTAGTGCTCTGCACGACCATAGGCACCGCAATGGTTGCCGCGAGAATCGCAAGCAACTGCTGTAAAGCAAACAGAACAAGCCTGCCCGCTTTGGGTCTGTCTTTTACGCCGTAAATCATCTTCATCGTAAATTTCCTCTTACGTATTTTTAAGCGGTACACCGCCTTTTCAACTATAACATAAACCTATAAATTTTGCAATAGAACGGCGGCAATTAGTTGTGTCACTTTTTTATTAAAAACCGAATATTATGAATTTATGGAAGTTTTAAACTATAACAGGCAAGCCGCCGCAGAATACGCCAAAAAATGGGCGTTCGGGCGAAATCCCGCGTTTTACGATTTTTCGGCAATAGGCGGCGACTGCACTAACTTTGCCTCGCAGTGTATTTATGCGGGGGCTGGCGTAATGAACTTTACTCCCACTTTCGGCTGGTTCTACCGCTCAGCAAACGACAGAACTCCGTCCTGGACGGGCGTAGAATTTTTGTACAACTTTTTGGTCAACAACGACGGGGCAGGTCCGTTTGCCGAAGTTGTCCCGCTTGAAAAACTCGAAGCAGGCGACATAGTACAGCTCGGGCATGCCACGGGCGATTTTTACCATTCGCCTGTGGTCGTAAGTAATACGCGCGGAAGAATAAGAGTTGCCGCGCACTCTTACGACGCATACAACAAACCCCTTTCTTCCTACTCGTTCGCGCAGGCGCGCGGTATTCATATACTCGGCGTAAGAAAATAAACTTTGGTCTCTCTCACGTCAGACTTAAAGCCGCCCGCGGAATTCCGCGGGCGGCTTGCAAATATTTTAAAGTTGATCAAAACGTAACTTAAATCCTGTAATGACATAGGCTACGCCGTAAAGACTGAGACCTGAATTTGTTTACTGCAGAAAAATTTCCGCTATCACGATTAAACGGTACGTTTACTATTTGGGCTGTTTGCCTATATACGCGAGTATACCGCCGTCCACGTAAAGAATGTGACCGTTTACCGCATTGGACGCGTCGGAAGCAAGGAACACCGCGGGACCCGCAAGCTCGTCCGCTTCAAGCCATCTTCCTGCGGGCGTCTTCGAGATAATGAAACTGTCGAAGGGGTGGCGACTGCCGTCGGGCTGCTTTTCTCTTAAAGGCGCCGTCTGCGGAGTAGCGATATAGCCCGGTCCTATGCCGTTGCACTGGATATTGTATTCGCCGTATTCCGAGCAGATGTTTCTCGTAAGCATTTTAAGCCCGCCCTTAGCCGCAGCGTAAGCGGACACCGTTTCTCTTCCGAGTTCGGACATCATAGAACAGATATTTATAATCTTGCCGTGTCCCTTCTTTATCATGGAAGGTATAACCGCCTTTGACACAATGAAAGGTCCGTTAAGGTCTATATCGATAACCTGCCTGAACTGGGCGGCTGTCATTTCGGTCATTGGAATGCGTTTTATTATGCCCGCGTTGTTTACGAGAATGTCGATAACGCCCACTTCCTTTTCAATCCTGCGTACGGTTTCGTTCACGCCTTCTTCGTCGGTAACGTCGCAAACGTAGCCGTGCGCCTTTATTCCCGCTTCCTTATATGCCGTAAGACCCTTGTCCACAAGTTCCTGATTGATGTCGTTGAAAACAATGGTCGCGCCCGCCTTTGCAAAGCCGCTTGCAATTGCAAAGCCTATGCCGTATGACGCCCCCGTAACAAGCGCGATTTTTCCGTCAAGTCTGAAATCTTTCATTTCCATAAAAACTAATCTCCAAAATTTTATTATAATATGCGGACGGTTGCAAATTCAGGCAACAGTCCGCTTATATTTTACCACATAAATTTCGTTTTGTACATAACAAATTGTAAAAAATTGTATAATTTGGTTAAATTTTCAAAGCCGCGCGCAACCTTCGTTTAAGTTGCTGCCGTATTTTCAATTGCTCTTTTGGAGCCGCATTGAAATATGCCTGATTCGAAAACCGTTGGCTGTCATAACTTCCCCCTATTTATGTTTTAATTTAATTTATAACGTTTACGCATATTTCGCAATCGGCAATCTCGGCAACAGACAATTGAAAATCACTTCTTTGTCCACCGTAAAAACACAGCGGTTGCACGTAAGTGCAACCGCTGTGTTTTATTAGAAAATTATTTTATCATTGTCTTCAAAAGTGTACTCATACCGTTTGTCGCCGTTCGCGCCCGTGATTTCACGGATACGGAACTTTCCGGTTTTTCCGTCAATGCTGTACTTTACCTTTATTTCGGTTTCATTACCGATAATCTCGCGCTCGACTACATATTTGCCTTTCGCCGTGCCGCTTATGAATTCAAGCTCGTATTCCGTTTCGGATTTACCGCCCTTGTTTTCCGTCTCGAACTCAACAGCAGTCTGTTCCAACAATTTACCGTCCGAGATAACCGAGTAAACGTACTCCGTTTCGGTTTCGCCGTCTTCTACGGAATATTCCTGTTCCATTTGAATATACGATCTCTTATCCGTTTGATCCGCATATGCGCGGATTTTAAGCTCGGTTTCCGATTCGTCACGCTCGGCTTCTTCCGAACGTTCGCCTTCAAGGTAATAATCCGAACCGTCTATTACCATTACGCCTGTGAGTTTATATTCGCTTTCGGTTTCGCCGTCATCGTCGGTTTCTGTTTTTACAAGCGTTTCGGTATAATACATAGTGTACTCTACCGCCTCACCGTAAAAATCCTTACCGCGTATAGTCATTTTAGTGCTATACGGATAGCTGCCGTCGGTATTGGTTTCGGTTACGGTAGTTACTATATCTTCGCCGAGAAAACTGTCCAGAGCGGTAAAATACTCGTTGAACTTTTCCGCCTGCTCTTTTACGCCGTCATCCGTCCCGGCGGCAACGTCTGCCGATTTTGCGCAAACTTCCGAGAGAGATTTAACAGCGCGGGCAGACACGTTGTTCCCCAGCAATCTTGCCGTCGATACCGCGCCCATTCCGTAAACGTCGTTGGGCGAAGACAATGCACCCCTGTCGTTACCGTGATTTCCGCATGCCGACAATGCCGCAGGCATTGCAACAGCCAAACATAAACCTGCCAATAAAAATCTCTTTTTCATCTTATATATTCCTCCCTGTTGTTTGGTTTTATATTTTAAACGCTTAAACTTTGCCGATAAAAATCAGCCCGAGGCTTCCGCAAGATTTGCGCGCTACCGCCTGTTCACTGAATTTTTCAACGCTCATTTTAGCGTGTTTTTTTTCCGTTATCCTTTTTTCAATAAAGTATTCCGTATTTCTTCCGTCATTATACCACAACCGCCGAAATAAGGCAAGCTATTTATTTAAAAGCCGGACACGGTCTTCTTCTGGACGGCGCGGCAAACGTCCCTTATTTTAAAAAGTCAATGTCATTTTAAATTAGTAAATTTTTCCACACTGCAACCGTCGCGTTCGTAATAGTCAAGCATTTCGGGAATTTTCTTTTTATCGTAGCTCGTAATACAGTCGGAAAGCACGTGAACGGTGAAGCCGTTCTTCGCCATATTATAGCAAGTCGATTTCACGCAGGCGACCGCGTCCGCGCCCGCAACGTAAAACTCTTTTATGCCGTTTTCGTGTATAAAAGCGGCAAACCCTTCGCTTGTCAGCGCATTGCCCTTGCTTTTTACAAAAACGTTTCCCGACGCGATTTTCATATCCGGCACCAATTCCGCACCGCGGGTATCCGGCTTAAACGTCCGCGTGCCGGCAGATAAATTGTTATGCTTGATATAGACGATATGAATATTATTTTCAGCCGCCCAATCAATCGCGGCATTTATATTGTCTATTATTTCTCTATAATTTTTAGTAATGTCGTTCTGGATGTCTATTACAACCAATGCTTTGTCTTTCATCTACTCTTATCCCTTTAAAATTTTTTTGCGGCGGAATTCAATCCATTTTATCAGATAAACCGCCGACGGTATCGCGAAAAGAAAAATTATATTAATTACCCGATTAACCGTACTGTTTAAGGACCAATGCTTTTTTGGGACAGAAATCAGAGCATTTACCGCATTTTATACATATGTTGTGGTTTATAGCAGGCGCGTCGAAACCGGTTTGCGAAAGCGCGCCTACAGGGCATACATTTACCGCGGGGCAGGGATGATTCCGGGGACAGTTATCCTTAATCAACTCAAGTATTTTTGACATAATTTTCTCCTTAAAATTTAATTATAATTAATCTTGAATTTAACCGCTGAATTAATTTTGTCTACGCGCGCCGTCGTCCGAAAATGTTTTATATAGCGCAATTTCAGTCGGAATGCAAGACATCACCAATAAGACGCATTGTATGACTACGGTGACCCCTACGGCAATACCGATTGTCACATAGGCGCCGTTGTAAAACGGAATCAGAACTATTGCCGATACGGCGAAAACAATCCATCCCATTATCCACCAAAATTTTCCGCAAAAACCGTGCGCAAATTTCCAAGTGTCTTCATTTTTCATAGAGCGTTTTGTCCTGTACCCGACTATTGTGTTTATTTTTTGCGGCGCGTGTTTCCACATAAACCAACCTGCAATAATGGTGAAAATAGGTACGAGCAAATTACAAACCAGCATAAGCCACCAAAACCACATAATGCCGCCCCCTTGATAAGAATTTTATCTTGTAATAATTATATACTATTTACAAATTTTTTGCAATAGTAAAAATTTCGGCACGCCCTTTAATTTTATAAAAAGTACGGACCGCTTCGGTCCGTACTTTTACGCGATTTATAGAATATTAAAACGTAAAACAAATTTTTTTAATCAAGCGTTTTATTTTTTCTGGAATTTATTTTTTTTCTGATAAATGTGTATACCGGTTTCCAAGAGATTTGAATCAGATATGATAATAAGCACCATAACAGTAAATACAAAAGCATAAAATAACGGTTTTCTTGCGATACGGAATATTCTATCATTTTTAAAAATGATAGAAAAGGTATGTGCCATAGCCATAGATGAATAGAATAATTGCTTATATGCTTGCAAACTTTATTATCAAAACAAATATTTATCTTAGTTCCGTATAAAGCGATTATCATAGGTATCCATATAGCAAAATTGGCAATTGGCTCGCTTATATATATGTTGATTTTATCATTGTCGTGAAAATAGAAATGTATAAATAAATTTATAAAGCAAATAGCAAAACACAGTAATTTAAACCATATATTTACCTTATGCCCTTTTAAAAACACCATTAAATAAAAGCCCACAAAGAAATAAGCAACAAATAAACTATTTCTGGGAGAAAATATAAGCGGCAACGCGATCAGTTTTTCATTTGTGAAATATGCCCAGAAACCATAAATTACAGGTATGGTAAACCACCATATCGATTTTTTCTTTTTTGTGACAACTATTATTATACAAGCTAAAATATACGACAAAAATAAAGGGCAAAGGAACCATGCGGGATAATTTATAGGGGACTCCGAACCGTTTACAAAAAACGAATCGCCGAAAAAGAAAAGCGTTCTGAATATATCCCAAAAATTCAACTTGAACTCTTTAACTTGCAGATTGCTGATAATTTCAAACAAAACATCGCACATTATAGTTGCAACGTACAAAATATAAACTCTGAGCAATCTTTTAATCAGAAATTTTGGCGGCGATACTTCTTCATTGGCTAATTTTTCATAATACGCCAAGTAAAACAGCATGCCGCTAATCAACATATAACATTCGTTAGCCCCGAGACCGACCAATTCATGAAGATTTCCGAACATCTCGATAGAGCTGAAGCGCCAGTGCTGAAGAAGAATAGCAAATGCTAAAACAAACTTTAATATGTATAAAAAAGACAATTTATTATAACTGAGCTTTTCTATTCTTTCTTTCAGAGCACCGAATTCCATAATTTTGTATTTCCTGACGTAAAACTATTGACAAACCAGACAAACTGTTCCTAAAAACAACTAAATAACCTAAAATATTTTGAATCAGGATATTATCCGTTATCAATAAACAATGGGCTATTTATAGTCCAAATAGTATCATATATAGCCCAAGCTGTCAATAAAAAAATAATATAATCGTTTTATGAATACCTATTTTACCGTAAGGAATAGATTGATTGTTCTTTGCAACGAGAAAAAAATGTCTATTCATAAACTTGCAATGGAGTCTGCGGTTGCGCCATCGACAATAAAAAACATTTTATACGGAAAAAGCCAGAACCCGGGGATAGTAACACTGAAAATGTTGTGCGACGGGATGGGGCTTAGTTTAACGGAGTTTTTTGACACGGAAGAATTCAGAAATCTGGAACAAGAAATAAAATAACGCAAGACAGTTTGTCTTGCGTTATTTTATAAAAAAGCGACCTAACCGAAAGTGGTTCGATTTAGGTCGTTATTGGTGGAGCATACCCAACCTAAAACGAATAATTTACAGTATAGGCAAGTTCTTTAAGCACGGCGGCAAGTGCATCATATGGTGATCTGTCAACGGAGTAAGTATCATTCCGCCGACCGTCAATCTTCCCCAATACACCAACAGCCACACCGAGCGAACGTCGGTCGTTACGCCGCCGACACGTAGAATTTGCATAACTCTTTCTTCGGGAACCATTGAATTTATTTGTTCGAGCGTCAAATTCTCGATTATTTTGCGCGTGTTCTTCCCGACGGCGATAATATAGTCTTTCAGTGCGGCAACATTCAGTCGCTTGCCGAACTCGACGGCTTCGTCAAACTCCAAAGCGTTGCCCGTGTCGGTGATCGGCGCACCTATTTTCTTTTGAACATCGACATTGAATATTTGCGGTTTGTCGGCGATCAAAATATTCGAAACCAAGTCTTCGATACGGTATGTATGCCAAAAATGCCAACACATAGGCACTTTATCCGTACCTGCCCAATCCAAATCGACGCCGCAATCCATTCTCGGCACAAGTTTTGACTTGTTGTCATCTTTCAGCATATAATCGAGAACATAATCGGCAATAGTGTTTTGCTTCGCGCCCGAAACGATTTTTGGGTGCACCATTGCGTGGACTTTTAACGTTTGCTCGATTATTGCATTTAGGTCGTTTGTTTGCAATACGGATTTTAGCCGTTCGTACTCTTTATGAATAGCGGTATAAAGCTCTTGCGACGTCATATTTTCTCCTATGTGTGATAATTTCATTATATCACGGATGACATCTTTTTGCAATACGGTAAAATAAAAAATATAAAATGGCACTGTGGCGAGTGCTCGATAAAAACAAGCGGCTCGCTACGCTCGCCGTCAAGCATCATCTACCGACCGAACACAATGCAACTGTTTTATATGCTACGTGGTTTGCTTAAAAGGGACAAAAGAAAAACCTGAAATCAAACCATTTTTCAGTACGATTCGTTTCAGGTTTCATTTGGTGGAGATATGTGGATTTTGCGCATTAGCGCAAACCGTCGCGCTACGCGCTCGGGCGAACCGCTTATTTTCGAGCAGTCCCATACCACGAAGAAGGGGGAAGGCAAAAGCCTTCCCCTTCTTCGTGGTGGAGATATGGGGATTCGAACCCCAGACCTATACGTTGCGAACGTATCGCGCTACCAACTGTGCTATATCCCCGTATTTATGGTGGGAACAAATGGACTTGAACCATCGACCTCTTGCATGTCAAGCAAGCGCTCTAACCAGCTGAGCTATGCCCCCGAACAAAATTGATTATATCAGTTTTTATATACAAACGCAACTGTTTTTGTAATATTATATACGGTATACCCTTGCTAACTTTGGAAAAATTTTGTATAATATAAGCGGTTGACCGCACAACCCGTTTATAGTATAATACAATCGATAATTTTTTATCGATAAGTCGTTTGAACGGCTTCTTGCCGGTTTATATATAATTGTAACATTTTTTAACAAGGAGATTTTGTTTATGAAAGAATGGTTTCAAAATCTTACCGTATTAGAACACGTCTATTTGTGGCTGGGCGTTGCCGCAACCGCATTTTTGATTATCCAGATAATTATGATGTGCTTTTCGTCATTCGGCGGCGACGTAGACATAGACGGCGACGGCGACATTGACGTTGACACCGATTCGGGGGTATCTGTTTTTACGGTAAAAAGCGTAACCGCGTTTTTTGCGGTAGGAAGCTGGGCTGGACTTCTGACCTGCGCCCTTACCGAAGGAAATATGAAATGGCTCTCCGTACTCTTTGCGGTCATTGCGGGCGCGGCGGCGATGGCAATAGTAGTCGTTCTGGTGCGCGCGGTGCTTAAATTGCAGTGCAACGGCGCCGTCCAGCACGAAAAACTGATAGGCAAACGGGCAACCGTTTACGTTTCCATCCCCCCTTTGCGCGAAGGACGCGGAAAAATAACTCTTGACGCCCAGGGCAGGTTTCTTGAAATTGACGCCATGACCGACGGAGACGAAAAACTGACCGTTGACGAAGCGGTTGAAATTGTTTCGACTGAAAACGAGTGCGCTCTCGTTAAAAAGGTGCAAAACATAAAGGAGAATGAAAATGTTTAACTTACTTGCAAACACAGTAACAACTATTGCCATAATTCTGGTAGTCGTGGTAGTTCTGGTGCTTATGATGATTCTGTTGCTTGTTTTATGCAGATACAAAAAGTGCCCTTCCGACAAAATTATGGTCATCTACGGTAAAATTTCACCCAACAAGGACGGAACGTACCGCAGCGCAAAATGTATCCACGGCGGCGCGGCTTTTATATGGCCCTTTATCCAGTCCTACACTTTTCTTGACCTGACCCCGCTCTCTATTTCGGTCGATTTAAAGAGCGCGCTGTCAAAGCAGAATATCCGTATCGACGTTCCTTCGATATTCACCGTCGGCGTTTCAACCGACCCCGCCGTTATGCAGAACGCGGCAGAGCGCCTTTTGGGCTTGCAGCTTAAAGAAATTTCCGACCTGGCAAAAGACATTATCTTCGGTCAGCTCCGTCTCGTCATAGCGACTATGGATATAGAAGAAATCAACACCGACCGCGACAAATTCCTTGAAGCGATTTCACGCAACGTGGAAGGCGAACTCAAAAAACTCGGATTAAGACTCATCAACGTAAACGTTACCGATATTTCGGACGAAAGCGGATACATAGTCGCGCTCGGTAAAGAAGCTGCGGCAAAGGCAATAAACGACGCTAAAATTTCCGTTGCGGAAGAAAACAGAAAGGGCGCCATAGGCGAAGCAAACGCACAGATGCAGCAGCGCGTAAACGTTGCCGACGCGGAAAGTAAAGCTATCGAAGGCGAAAACAGAGCCAAAGCCGAAATCGCGCAGTCGCGAGCGCTCTTGCGCCAGAAAGAAGCCGAAGCAATGAAAGTTGCGGTTGCCGCCGAAAACGTTCAGGCGGCAAAGGCAAAAGAAGAAAGCTATGCCGCTGAAAAAATTGCCGAAACAGCGCGTGCCGAGCGTGAAAAAGCTACGCGTGAAGCCGACATCATCGTCGCTTCCGAAATCGAAAAGAGAAAGGTTGAAATCGAAGCCGACGCGGAAGCCGAAAATATCCGCCGCCGCGCAAAGGGTGAAGCGGACGCTATCTATGCAAAAATGGAAGCGGAAGCGCGCGGTCTGTACGAGACCCTTTCAAAGCAGGCTGAAGGTATGGATAAACTGGTTAAAGCCGCAGGCACCGCAGACGAAGCCGTAAGACTTATGATTACCGACAAACTCGAAAAACTTGTTGCAACACAGGTTGAAGCGATTAAGAATCTGAAGATAGACAAGGTAACCGTATGGGACAACGGACAGGGCGCCGACGGTAAAACTTCTACCGCGAACTTTGTTTCCGGCATGATGAAGTCCCTTCCGCCCCTTGACGACTTATATTCGATGGCGGGTTTAAAGATGCCCAAACTCATCTCCCCCGAAAAGGTTGAAACGGCTGAAAAGCAACCCGCTACGGAAAAACCCAAAACCGAAAAGAAAGATAAAAATTAAATCAGTATATAACAAATAAGCCGCGGGGCTTTCGCCCCGCGGCTTATTGTTTTGAGAGAGAGGATGAATTAAACCTGAAATATTATATGCCGTCGGTATCGGAAATATTTCGCCGATTTTTTACGAACGGTCTTTTAATTGAAACCGCTATCCCCGCCACTCCTTTTTTTACGGCGGTGAGCGCCCTGCCCGCAGAACGCGAGCATTTTTTAATTGAACGCAAAGGCTTTCTTATAAATTTAGGCAGTACAACGTTTTTTGCGGGCTTTGGTTTACGTCTGCGGGAGTAAGCTCTTAAAACAAGTTTGTACAGCTCGCCGACGGGTATCACCGAAAACGCCACAGCCGAAACTATCAGCCAGTGCCGCCAGTCCAGAGCGCACAGCCCGAACGCCGACGCAAGCGGGCTTATCGCAAGCAAAACGTTTACCAGTATCCCCGCCGTCACAGTCAAAAGCAGAATTTTGTTTGTAAATATTCCGCACCTGAAAACAGACTGCCGTTCCGAACGGATATTGAACGCCTGAAACAATTCCAGAAACGAAATAGTCAGGAAGGTCATTGCCGTAGCCACTTCGTTGCCGCACAGCTTCAATGCCGCCGCATAAACGCCTATCGTCACCGCCGTCATATACAAACCGTAAAATGCGATTGACGCGACCGAAGTTTTCGAAAACAGACTCTTTTCCGCTTTCACCGGCGCGCGGCTCATAATATCCGCGTCTTCCTTTTCCATTCCGAGAGCCAGAACGGGGAAACTGTCCGTTATCAGGTTGAGCCATAAAAGCTGGGTAGAAAGCATAAAGTCGTGTCTGAAAAATACCAGCGAAGCAATGAGAATAGCCAGTACTTCCGCAAGGTTGGTGGACAGGAAAAACTGTATTGTTTTTCTTATATTTGCCGAAATTCTCCTGCCTTCGCGCACGGCGGCGACAATGGTCGTAAAGTTGTCGTCCGCGATAACCATATCAGACACGTTTTTTGTTACGTCCGTCCCCGACTTGCCCATTGCGATTCCTATATCCGCCGTCTTTAACGCGGGCGCGTCGTTTATGCCGTCGCCCGTCATTGCGGTAACCTGCCCTTTCTTCTGCAGTACTTTTACAATCATATTTTTGTGCTTGGGCGAAACTCTTGCGAACACGCGGCAACGCGCAATAGCTTCGTTCCGCTCGCGCGGGTTCATACCGTCCAACTGCTCTCCGGAAACCACTTCGCTCATATCGTTTGCAATGCCGAGTTTTTTGGCGATCGAAAACGCGGTTCGCACGTGGTCGCCGGTAATCATAACCGTTGCAACCCCCGCCGCCTTGCACTCGGCGACGGCTTCTTTAACGCCTTCTTTAAGCCCGTCTGTCATACCGCAGAGCCCTATAAAGGTCAGACCTTCTTCCTGCGCTTTACCGCCGAAATCGCGGAAAGCAAAGCCCAGCACGCGCAACGCGTCGTCCGACATACCGTCGTTCTGCGATATGATTCTGCTCCTGTCTTCCGCAGTGAGCGTGCGCACGCCGTCCGCCGTCATTATGCGGGTGCATTTGTTTATTAATATATCGGGCGCGCCCTTGGTAAAGCTGAGTTTTTCACCAGCGAACGACGCGGCGACGGTCATCATTTTCCGTTCGGAAGTGAACGGGATTTCGGCGTATTTTTCAAACGCCGCAAGATATCCGCAACCGTCGGCGTACTCTTTTAAAGCTATTTCGGTAGGGTCTCCTATGTAACTTCCCTTTTCGCCTTTAACGGACGAACAAGCCGTCATACACTGCAACATTCTCTCTTTCGCCCCGCGGTTTTCTGCGCGGGCAAGGTCGGCAAAGTTACCCCAGACAGAGACGACGCGCATCTTATTCCGGGTGAGAGTTCCCGTTTTATCCGAACATATCACCGAACAGCCGCCCAACGTTTCAACAGATTTGAGTTTGCGTATAACCACCTTTTTCTTGCTCATCTTCTGCACGCCCATTGCCATAATTATAGTTACGACGGCGGGCAGACCTTCGGGAATGGCGGCAACCGCAATTGCGACAGAAGTCATAAAGTTTTTCAGCAGACCGTCGCCCCTGACAAAAATTCCGAGTATGAATATTACGGCGGTTACGGCAAGCACTATCGCCGAAATAATTTTACCCAGCTTGTTCAGAGTCTTTTCAAGGGGCGTGCCGGCGGCTTTGGTGTTTTGCAGCATTTTTGCGATTTTGCCCATCTCGGTATCCATACCGACAGCCGTAACGACAGCGGTCGCGTTGCCGCGGACAACGTACGTTGAATTGAACAGACAGTTTTTCATTGCGCCAAGCGCAACCTTGCCTTCACGCAAAGGAACGGCGTCCTTTTCAACCCCCACGCTTTCACCGGTGAGCGCGGACTCGTCGCACTTCAGATTATTGCACTCCACAATGCGGCAGTCGGCGGGGATAACGTCTCCTTCTTCCAAAAGAACTATATCGCCTATCGTAAGCGCCGAGCTGTCGATTGTGGTTTCAACCCCGTCGCGCCTTACCTTTACCTTACAGGCGGAAAGTTTTTTCAGCTTTTCAATCGCCTTGTCCGCGCGGAATTGCTGTACCGTGCCGACAACGGAATTGAGTAAAATAATCGCTAAAATTATGAACGTGTCGGTCAAATCGTTCTTATCCTTGGATATGAACGCAATTACTGCCGAAACAGCCGCGGCGGCGATTAACAGAATTGTCATAACGTCCTTGAACTGAGAAAAGAACAGTTTTAAAACGCCCGCCTTTTTGCCGCGTTCCAATGCGTTTTCGCCGTAGGTTTTAATACGCTTTTCCGCTTCGGCTGCGGTCAACCCTTCGCGGGCGGTGTCAAGTGTTTTTAAAGTTTGTCCGACTTCGGTAAAACAGAAATTTTGCATACTTCATATTATTCTGCTTGTCCGCGTATTATTACAAAAAAAACCCGGCTTCGATTTAAAGCCGGTTAAAAATATTATTTCCTTTTTTTGTAGCTAATTATTTCGCCTATCGTACCTAAAAGCACACACACGGCTGCGCCTGCCGCAACTATTACCCAAAGGGGATGCCAAAGGTAGGTAAACACAGAAACGGATAAATATACTGCTACGCAGGAAAGAATTACCAATCCGCAGACGCCGCCGATATACGGATTTTCGCCTTTGGCTGTCTTTTTGGCGCGTTTAACAGGGTTGCACATGTCAAAAATTATCCCCGTTATTCCGCAAAGCAATGCGCATACGGGTATTATGACCCAATACGGACTCCAAAGATTGGTCAGCACACCTATAAGAAGGTATGAACTGAGTCCCGCAAAAAACAACGCCGCACAAACCGCTCCGCATACTTTTTCGGCGAAAGTTTTTTCACAGCCGTGTTGTCCCCTGCAAAAAGGTGTTGTTCGTTATTGAATGTCTCTTCCTTATCCTTGCGCCTGCCTTCAAGCAATTCGTCAACCGTAACGCCGAATATACGCGCTATCGGTACCAACTGCGAAGTCTCTGGCATAGCTTCGCCCGTTTCCCATTTGGAAACAGCCTTGTTCGTTACGCCCAGCATAGCCGCGAGCTGGGCTTGCGTCATTCCCTTTTCTCTCCGCAATGAATAAAGAAAATCACCGAAATCGTTCATAAGTCTTCTCCTTTTTCAGTTATTTTAATCCTTTTTTACATTTCGGACAATAGAATGCAGTCGAATTACGGTAGAATTTACAATTTTCTTTCCAGATATTCTGCAAATCTTACGGTCGCCATTGCGTCCCGACCGTACGCGTCCGCGCCCATTTGCTCCGCATATTCGCGGGTAAGCACCGCGCCGCCCACAATAATTTTGCAGTCGGGGCAGTCGGAGCGTAAAAGGTCTATGGCTGACTGCATATTCGGCACTGTAGTGGTCATCAGCGCGGAAAGCCCGCAAAGTTGCGCGCTGTCCGCTTTTACAGCTTCTACAATGCTTTCCGGCGGCACGTCCCGCCCGAGATCGTTTACCTTAAAGCCGTAATTTTCCAACAAAGTTTTCACTATATTTTTGCCTATGTCGTGCACGTCGCCCTTTACGGTGGCAAGCACGATTTTAAGTTTTTTCGGATTGGCTTCGCCCTTTAACGAACGTTTCACTTCTTCAAACGCCGCTGAAGCCGCTTCCGCGCTCATTAACAGTTGCGGAAGATACGCCTTTTTATTTTCAAAGTCCTCGCCCGTTTCGTCCAGCGCGGGAATTATGTATCCGTCTATAACTTCCAAAGGTTCCAAAACTTCCAGAAGTTTTTTCGCCTTTTCAGCAGCTTCGCTCTTCAAGCCCTTAACTATGCAGTACTTTAAATCGCCGTCCGTTTCCGCCGTCTGTTTTGTCGCCGCCGCGGCACCGTCTGCCTGTACGTCCGAAACGTAATCGATATAAGCAAGGCAGTTTTCGTCCGCGCCGCAAAGCGCCATATAACTTTTATACGTCTTTATCATTTCGGCGGAAAGCGGATTCATAATCGCGGCGGAAAGCCCAGCCTGCAACGCCATTGCAAAAAACGCCGAATTTATAAAATCTCTCTGCGGCAATCCGAAAGATATATTCGAAACCCCCAGCGAAGTATTTGCGCCAAGCACTTTTTTAATGTATTCAAGCGATTTCAAAGCGGCGTTTGCGGCGTTGCCGTCCGCGCTTACGGACATTGCAAGGGTGTCGAATATTATGTCCTTTTTACCCAAGCCGTACTCTTTTGCCGTTTCGATAATGCGCTTAGCTATTTTTATTCTTCCGTCCGCGTCCGCGGGTATGCCGTCTTCGTCCAGCGTCAGCGCGATAACCGCGCCGCCGTATTTCTTAACCAACGGGAACACCGCGCGCATACTCTCTTTTTTGCCGTTTACGGAGTTGACAAGCGGCTTTCCGTTGTAAACGCGCATAGCCCGCTCCATAGCGGTAAAATCGGACGTGTCTATCTGCAACGGTAAATCGGTCACAGCCTGAATTTCGCAAACCGTATTGGGTAAAACCTGCGATTCGTCAACCCCCGGCATACCTACGTTTACGTCCAGCGCGTGAACGCCCCGTTCCGCCTGCGTTACGGCTTCGTTAAGGATATAACCTTTATCCCCTTCCGCTATCGCCTGTTTTAAACGCTTTCTGCCGGTGGGGTTTATCCGCTCGCCTATAAGTACGGGTTGCCCGCCGAAATAAACGGGGTGCGTGTACGACGAAACGACGGTAAGTTTTTTATCGGTCACGGGCAACGGAACAATACGCCTTGCCCCCGAAGCAAGTCTTGCAATATGTTCGGGCGTAGTACCGCAGCAACCGCCCACGCACCTTACACCGAGCTTTACAAGATGAAGTAAGTCGTCGCAAAAGTCTTTTGAAGAGAGACCGTAAACCGTTTTTCCGTCGGAAATTTCGGGAAGCCCCGAATTGGGTTTCACCGTGACGGGAACGGACGAACACTTTAAAAACCTTTCTACGACCCAGCGCATTTGTCTGGGCGCAAGCGAACAGTTTACGCCCACAGCCGCAACCCCAAGACCTTCGAACAGGGCTACGGCGGTTTCTGGCGTTGCGCCCGTCATAGTCTTGCCGTCTTCGCCGAAAACACAGCTTACGAAAATGGGCAAGTCGCAACACTCTTTGACGGCTATCACCGCCGCCTTTGCTTCGTAAACGTCGTTCATTGTTTCAATGAACACCAAATCCACTCCCCGCGCGGCGCGGACAACCTGTTTGTAGCTTTCCACCGCCTGCTCGAAATCCAGCCCGCCGAGCGGTTTTAAAAGTTTGCCCGTAGGACCTATATCCAGGGCAATGAATTTGTCCGTCCTGCCGTAAACCGCCTGTCTTGCAACCGACACCGCCGAACGCACTATTTCGCCCGTGCGGTCGCCGAACCTGAAAGGGTTTGCACCGAAAGTATTGGTGAGTATTACGTCCGCGCCTGCGTCAAGATAACTTTTGTGGACCGCGCGTACCGCTTCAGGACGGGTCAGGTTCCACTCTTCGGGCGGAACGCCGATGGGAAGCCCCGCACTCTGGAGCCGGGTACCCATCGCCCCGTCGAATACTACAACAGAATTTTTAAGTTTTTCCGAAAAGGTCATTTTATACCTACAATAGCCGTAACCGATTTGGTCGGCGTCATAAAAAAGTTTTCCGAAAGGGTCACTCCCAGATTTTTCGAAACGTTCAATGCCGCGAATATTTCCCTTTGAAGTTCCAGCGGCAAATCGCCGTAGCCGCAGGAAAAGCGCGGTTTCGTTTCGCCGTGTTCTGCGGTGATTTGCGCGTTTACGTCGTCGCACCAACACTCGGCGGCAGCCGCACCCAGAGCCTGCAACACCAACGCACGGGCGGGAGAAAGTTTTTCGTACTTTATTATCAGCCTGTCCGTTTCCGCTCCGACGGTCGCCGCAAACAGCGCAATTTTTCCGCAGCCTTCAAGATTTTTCGAAAGAGCCTTACTGCGCGTTTTTGCAAATCCCAGATCAAGCGCGTCGCCAGTGCGTTTTACGTCGAACAGCGCATAACACGCCGCGGGGCGCAGGGCGGGCAGAATAAGTTTTTCGCATTCGTCCAGAACGGCGTCCAGACCGTCTTCGCATTTAACGCCGTAACAGCCGAGATAGCGCATAGTTTCGCGGCGGTCAACCCTGCCTTTACCCGTAATAATTTTTATCATAATATTTCCGAAAGGTTAGCCCTTATCGCCTGCGCGACGTCGGGTTTATTCATAGAATAAACGTGTACGGCGGAAATGCCGTTTGCGTAAAGGTCTATAATCTGTTCTGTGGCGTAAGCTATGCCCGCCTGTTTCATTGCGGCGGGATTTTCACCGAACCGGTCCACTATGCGCCTGAATCTGACCGGCAAAACGTTGCCCGTCATAGCGCTGATTCGTTTGACCTGCGCCCGTGAAGTAACGGGCATAATACCAGCAATCACGGGTATATTTATTCCGCTCGCCTGCGCCTTGCACAAAAAACTGTAAAATACGCCGTTATCGAAAAACATCTGAGTTGTAAGAAAGTCGCAACCCGCGTCCGCTTTCAATTTAAGATGTTCTATATCGGAATAGAGAGTATCGCTTTCGGGGTGACCTTCGGGATAGCACGCCGCGCCTATGCAAAACCCGCCGTATTTTTTAATATCTTCAACAAGCTGGCTTGCGTATCTGTAATCCATATTGCCTGCAAATCCGTTTGGAATATCGCCGCGCAGGGCGAGAATATTTTCTATCCCCAGTGATTTCAATTCGCCCAGTTTAAGCTGTACGTCCCGCCTGCCGTGGCAAATGCACGAAAGGTGCGCCAGTGGAGTTATTCCCGAATTTTTAATTTCACGCGCAATTGCAACGGTATAATCGCTCGTGCCGCCGCCCGCACCGTAAGTCACGCTTATAAAATCCGGCTTTGCCTGCGCAATGCCCTTTACCGCGCTTAAAACGCTGCCGTAATTCATTTGCGTCTTCGGCGGAAATACTTCGAAAGAGAGCGCAAGTTTTTTGCTTTTTAAAATTTCGGAAATTTTCATAATAAATTTATTTTATCACAACCGCCGCCGCTTTTCAACTGTTTTTGTAATTGCATAACGCGCATATCAACAGGGGCGCGGACATAGTCCGCGCCCCCAAAAATTATTGTAATTATTAAGCGCCGCCGCTTATTGAGCCTTCAACGTAATTCACGTTAGCAAAAGTCGCCACGATTCCGCGCGTTGCGAAAAGGCAAAGGTAAACGTATTCCGTGTCCACGCCCGTATAGGTTACGTCTTTATAGGAAGAAACATATTCCTTTCCGTCCGTCGCAATTACCTTACACGTTATTGTGCGGTCTGATTTAACCATTTCCAGTTTATAAACTTCGTTCTGCGCAAAAACCGTACCCGCGCCCGTTTTGGAAGCCGTTATATCGAGTTTGCCGTCAAGTCTCTGGTAATTGTAGACAAAATTAGCCGTGTCCGAAGAACCCGTGTAACCGCCCGCTATTGCCGAATTACCGTTTACCGAAGCGTTGTAAGTATCAATGTACATTTCGTCGCGGAACATTATGCCGAAAGCCGACTGTTTTGAAGCGCTTGTTGCCACGCCCGTTAACGCTACGTCCGCCGTTATAGTGAAATTCCTGTTGGGGTCAAGCTGTCTGAATACGCAAGCTATACCGTCTCCGCCCGAAGCGATTTTACCCTTTCCGTTTGTATTGCCTACGCTGAACGAAGTATTGCTGAGTTGCTTAACGGTAAAATTGGTCGCAGTAACAGCTGTCGCGCCGCCCACGTCTCCGAACGCAGAACCGTACCATCCTTCCGCTTTTACGGTATTCCACAAACCCGACCTTTTGGTTAAATCTGGAGCCTGATAGTTGGGTTCAACGTAACTTTTATTGATACTTGCCGCATATTCGGTATCATGGTCGGGCTTTGCCATATCGGTGCGTATGTTTGCTTTCAAAGGATTTTCAGACTGCATAATTGCGTTTGCAAAATGATATGCGTTCATCTTTGCGCCGTAACGGTTTGTGTGGGTTTTGTCGAGCCCGTCTCTCACCCCGCCCTTTGTAGCGGTCCAGCAATGATAGTCGGATGCCTTTGCGCTACCCGAAGCGGTATAATCAGCCTTTGTCAGCGCGGTAAGGTCTACGACCGTCGTTTCGGTAGCCGCGCCCAAATCGCGGATAGCTTTGGCGTAGTCGCCGCCCGGTTTGCCGACCGCAACCTGCCCCACGATGTGACCGCTGCTGCCCGAATAATCGTTATTTTCGTTAAGTCTTACTATGGGCGTACAAAGGATTGGCGTTGCGCCCTTATCCTTTGCCATTTTAACGTAATTGGTATAAAGCGAATTCTGGAACGAACCTTCCGTGTCCTTATCGCCGTTGGGGTTGGTGTAAATATCTGTTTTCTGGTCGTTGTGTCCGAAACCGATAATAAGATAGTCGCCCGCGGTAATACTGTTTTTAAGGGTAGTATAATTGCTTTCGGAGACGAAACTTTTCGAACTTCTGCCGGATAACGCAAGATTTGAAATCTGATTTGCGTCGCAGTTTATATAGTTGAAAAGCTGGGTTCCGTAGCCGTAGCGGGGAAGATAGTAATTATCGTTGAACGAGCATACCGTGGAGTCGCCTACAAGGTATATTTTGCCTGCGAGTTTTGTTGAAGTATCGCCCGCGGGCACGGTGTACTCAACCGTGTTGGACTTGTCGCTTGAAGAGTATTTATCGTCCGTACTTGTGGCAACTACCGTATACCTGTAAGTTCCGGGCGTTGTCTGCGTAATTGTGTAACTGCACTCAGTCTGCGAAGAAACAGAAGTTTCGCCTTCGTAAACGTTGTAACCGTCCGCATTTTCAACGGCGTTCCAGGTAATGACGTTACCTGTGACCGAAATTTCGGGCGCGGCAAGTTTTTCACCGCTGTCCTTATTACAGCCCGCGGCAATTCCCACGGTTGAAACCATAGCCGCCGCCAAAACGCAAGAAAGAAGTTTTTTGTTACTCATTATTCTCTCCTTAAACTATAAATTTAAAATAACAGTCGCATTGCACGACCGTGTTAAATTTTATCACTATTTGTTTGTTTTGTCAATGATTTAAAATAAAAAGCCGCCCGCGCTGTTTCGCGCGGGCGGCAATAATTTTGATTTCAGGAATTGAATTTATCCAGAAAAAAGTAATCTTCGCCCTTTTTGTACCCCACAAGCGTATCCAGCTGTACGTTATGTATGCTCTTGAAAACGCTGCTGTCCACGTCGGGGTTTATCTGTCTGAAATTTTTAATAAGGTTTTTCACTTCCTGCCTTGCCGAATAGCCCTGCTGTCCTTCTTCCAGCCCCGCCGTTTTTTTGCAGGCGCAGGCAATAAATTTAAGACCGTTGTACTGTTGCCAGTGAACAATATCGTCTTCCAGTATACAGTACATAGGGCGGATAAGCTGTACGCCTTCAAAATTTTTACTTTTCAGCTTAGGCACCATTCCCTGTATTTGCCCGCCGTAGAGCATACTCATCAAAGTAGTTTCTATAACGTCGCTCTTGTGGTGTCCCAAAGCAATTTTATTGCAGCCGAGTTCTTTTGCGCGCGCATACAAAAAACCGCGTCTCATTCTCGCGCAGAGATAGCAGGGCGAGTTTCCGCCTATTTCATCCGTCACTTCGAAAAGGTCGGACGTAAAAGTTTTTAACGGAATATCAAGAAGACGCGCGTTGTCAGCAATGCGGTCGGCATTTTCTTTATTGTAACCGGGATTCATACAGATAAACTGCGCCGAAAAAGCAATGTCGCTGTGGCGCAGAAGTTCCTGCATGAGTTTTGCCAAAAGAAAGCTGTCTTTCCCGCCCGAAACGCATACGGCTATATTGTCGCCCTCTTCTATAAGGTTATACTTTTTTACCGCTTCCAGAAAACGCGACCATATCGGCTTTCTGAATTTGGTTATTACAGACCTTTCTACTTTCTGAAGGGGGGTCAGCTCTTTCATATCAGTCTTCTTCCGTAAAATGCTCTTCTTCGTCGTTCGGGTCGGGGAAATCGGCTTTGTCGTAAGCTATGCCGTTTTTGTCGTAATAATCCTTGATTGCCGCGCGTATCGCTTCTTCGGCGAGTACCGAGCAGTGCATTTTATGCGCGGGCAGTCCGTCCAACGCTTCGGCAACCGCCTTATTGGTCAGTTCCAACGCTTCGGAAATGGGCTTGCCCTTGATAAGTTCTGTCGCCATCGACGACGAAGCTATTGCGCTGCCGCAACCGAAGGTATTGAACTTGACGTCTGCAATAACGCCGTTTTCAATCTTTAAATAAATCTTCATTATGTCGCCGCACTTGGCGTTGCCCACTTCGCCCACGCCGTTGGCGTCTTCTATTTTACCGACGTTTCTCGGATTGGTAAAATGGTCCATAACTTTTTCACTGTAAAGCGCCATATAAACTCCTTTTTTTTAATTATATAAGATGTTGTTTTTTACCGGTTTCAAGATCTTCCCACACGGGCGACATATTTCTCAGATATGCTACCACTTCGGGGACGGCTTTTAAAATCGCGTTTACGTCTTCTTCGGTGTTGTATTCCGAAAGGCTTAGTCTTAACGAACCGTGCGCGACTTCGTGCGGAAGCCCGAGAGCGAGCAATACGTGCGACGGGTCCAGAGAACCCGACGTACAAGCCGAACCGCTTGAAGCGCAGATGCCGCGCGCGTCGAGATGAAGCAAAAGTCCTTCGCCTTCAATCCCTTCAAAACATATATTTACGTTGTTGGGCAGTCTTTTTTTTCTGTCGCCGTTCAGTTTGGAATGGGGAATTTTCAAAAGCCCGTCAATAAGTCTATCGCGCAATGCGCTCTCTTTTTCCGCATTTGCCGCCATATTTGCGCACGCGTCTTCCAGAGCCTGAGCCATTGCCGCGGCGCCGCCTATATTTTCGGTACCCGCCCTGCGCCCGCGCTCCTGCGCGCCGCCTTCTATAAAGGTGTTCAGCGGTATGCCGCGCCTGCAATACAGCGCGCCCGCCCCCTTGGGTCCGTGAAATTTATGCGCTGAAAGCGACAGCATATCTATATTGTCCGCCCTTACGTCAACGGGGATATGCCCCGCCGCCTGCACCGCGTCCGTATGAAAAATTACGCCATGCTTTTTACAGACTTCGCCTATTTCCCGCACCGGCTGTATTGTGCCGACTTCGTTATTTGCGTACATAACGGTTACCAAAGCCGTGTCGGGACGGATAGCCGCTTCCACTTCTTCCGCAGTGACGAGTCCGTCCGAATGGACGTCCAGATAGGTTACGTCAAAACCTTCTTTTTCCAGTTTCTTTAATACGTGCAACACAGCGTGATGTTCGAACGCCGTGGAAACGATATGTTTTTTGCCCTTACGCGCTCCGTTTACCGCCGCCGAACGTATTGCCTGGTTGTCCGCTTCGCTTCCGCCAGAAGTAAAATATATCTCGCGCGGCTCGCAGTTCAGGCACCGCGCTATTTTTTCGCGGGCGGCGTCAAGAGCTTCCTTGGCAGCCTGTCCCGCAGAATGCAGTGACGAAGGGTTGCCGTACACTTCTTTTAAATATGGTATCATTGCCTTAACCGCGCTGTCGCTCATTGCGGTTGTTGCGGCGTTGTCAACGTAAATGGTCTTCATTTTAATTCCTATATTTTTAATATGAATTAATTATAAATTTAAATTCCTATTCTGTCAATAGGAATTTAATAGTTTTGCATTATTAATTAAAAATATTTTTACGGAACATTGGCTTTTATTCCGTGCGGTTACACCAACCGGCATTTAATAAATTTAAAAAATTATTTAAGTAAATCTTTAAGGGTCTTTGAAGTTAAAAAGTTCATGATAACTTCGTCCAGTTCTTTAAAAAGTGGAAGGGTCATACAGGTCCCCGCATTTTCGCACCCGCCGTTTTCAAGACAAGACACGGGAGCAAGCGAGCCTTCGCCGGAAATAAGTATCTCCGCCACGGTGTAGTCCTGCGCGCTTTTGGCAAGTTTGTATCCGCCGCTCTTTCCGCGCGCGCTCAAAACAAGCCCCGCCGCCGAAAGCTGTTTTGCGGAAGTTTCAAGGTATTTCAGCGATTCGTTCTGCCTTTCGGCAATATCGCCCAAAGAAATAAACCCTTCGCCTTCGTGCCTTGCCAAATCAATCATAACTTTTAAGGCGTTGCGCCCTTTGGTTGTAATAAACATATTTTAACCGCCGTACTCAATCATTTTTTCAATGCACTTAACCGCCTGCGACCGCAGATTTTCGTCCATAACAATCTCTTCGCCGCCGCGCCCTTCAAGACAGTTTAACACGTCCGCAAGGGTGGTGATTTTCATATTGTGGCACAAAAGGTCCTTTGAAAGCGGATAAAACTTTTTATCGGGACAGCGGAATTGCAAGTGCTGTACAATCGCGTTTTCCGTGCCTATTATAAATTCAGCCGCGTCCGACTTTTCGGCAAACTCCATAATTCCGGTAGTAGAACCCACGTAATCTGCAAGAGCGACCACTTCGGGGCGGCATTCGGGATGGACAAGAAACAGCGCTTCCGGATGCGCCTTTTTTACCGCCGCGGCTTCGCTCTCTTCAATCTTCGCATGAGTGGGACAACCGCCAGACAGCAGTTTGAAATTCTTTTCTGGTATCTGATGTCGCACGTAAGAACCTAAGTTTACGTCGGGAATAAACAGGATATCTTTCTGCGGCAGGGCGCGGCAAATTTTTACCGCGCTTGAAGACGTAACGCAGACGTCGGCGACGGTTTTAAGTTCCGCGGTGGTATTTACGTATGCCACAACGGCGTACCCGGGGTAGCGTTTCTTTACTTCTTCAATCACGTCGCGGTCAAACTGTTCCGCCATAGGACAGCCCGCCGCGGGGTTGGCAAGGTACACCGTTTTTTCGGGCGAAAGCATTTTTACCGTTTCAGCCATAAAGCGCACGCCGCACATAATAACCGTTTTTTCCGGCGCGGTCTTTGCTTTTACGGAAAGGGCGTAACTGTCGCCCGTAAAATCCGCTATTTCGCAAATCTCTTCGGACATATAGCTGTGCGCCAGAATACATACGCCCCTTTCTTTTTTCAGCTTTAAAATTTTATCCTGTATATCTTTTATCATTTTTGTTCCCGGAAATTTATCACAGAAATTATATTATAAAACGTGTTCGTTGTCAATCCAAAATCAAACGGCAAAAATTACCGCCCGCGCAAAACGCGCGGGCGGCGGACATTATTTCTTTTTAACGGCAGTTTTAGCGGTTTTTGCAGGTTTTGCCGCCTGCAACTTTTCGGGAATTTCCACCTGCGGCACGTGCGAGCTGTCGGTCTTCGCTTCCCTGTGCGCTTTTGCAACACCGTCGCGCACACGCTTTTCTTCCTGCTTTTCCTTATCCGTGCTTTCGTGATACGGCACTTCGAAAATAACCGATTCAAGCGGGCGCAGGTTGAAAGTCAGTTTGTACTTCCTTCCGTCGCACAGCTCTTCCTTTGCTTCTATTTCCAAAGGACTTCCGTCGGGATAGGTTGAAAAAATGCGTTTATATACTCCGCTTACGGGCGCGCCCACACCCATTTCATAACGTTCTACGGGAGCAAAGTTGCATACGAAGATGAGCGCGTTGTTGTAGTTCCAGGGATTTCGCCTTATAAACGTGAAAATATTTCTGTTATAGTCCCCGCTGTTAATCCACTCGAAAGAGTTCTTTCCGCCGCAATCGTTGTACAGCACGGGGTAAGATTTATATATATGTAAAAGCGTGCGGTAACAGTCCATTACGTCGCGGTGACCGGGGTCGTCGCACAGCCACCAGTCAAGACCGGTTTTATAGTTCCACTCGCTCTCCTGTCCGAAGTCCTGCCCCATAAAAAGCAGTTTTTTGCCGGGGTGTCCCGTCATCATTGTGTAACAGGTTTTAAGACTGCCCAGTTTATCCATACGCGAACCGGGGAATTTGTTGTACATACTCCCCTTGCCGTACACTACTTCGTCGTGCGAAAGCACAAGCATATAATTTTCATCGAATATATACTCGAAGGTATGCGTCATAAGACCGTGGTGATAGGGTCTGAAAATGGGGTCCGTGTTATAGTATTTAATGCTGTCGTTCATCCAGCCCATATTCCATTTCAGCCCGAAACCGAACCCGCCCTGTTTCGCGGGCTTGGTCATTCCCGCGAGAATGGAACTGTCTTCGGCTATCAGAAACGCGTCCGTCCGCGCGCGCATTACGCTGTTAAGGTGCTTAATAAACTCAAAACTTTCAAGATTTTCGTTGCCGCCGTACATATTGGGGCGCCACTCGCCGCGTCCGAACGAGTTGTAAAGCATAGCCGCAACCGCGTCTACACGCAGCGCGTCGACGTGGTATTTTTCAACCCAGAAAAATGCGGAAGCAATCAAGAAGTTAGAAACTTCCTTTTTACCCAGATCGAACGCCTTGGTCCCCCATTCGGGATATTCCGCGCGGAGCGGGTCGGCGTATTCGTAAAGGGGGGTTCCGTCGAAATTAGCGAGAGCGAAGTCGTCCTTGGGGAAGTGCGCGGGAACCCAATCCAGTATTACACCTATGCCGTTTGCGTGCATATAGTCCACGAAATACATAAAGTCCTGCGGCGAGCCGTATCTTGCCGTGGGCGCGAAGTAACCCGTTACCTGATAACCCCAGCTCGGGTCGAAGGGATACTCGCATATGCCCATAAGCTCTATATGGGTATAGCCCATATACTGTACGTATTCGCACAGTTCGTGCGCAAGGCGGCGGTAATCGAAAAACTGGTCTTCGTCACACTTGGAAAGGTCTTTTTTCCAGCTGCCGAGATGCACTTCGTACACAGACATAGGTTTTTCAAGAAAGTTGTATCCCTTTCTCTCCTTTTTCCACGCGCCGTCATTCCACTTATAATCTTCAAGGTTGACTACAACGGAAGCATTGTTGGGGCGCAGTTCGCTACCGAAGCCGTAAGGGTCGGTTTTGCAGACTTCGCTACCGTCCGCGCGTACGATAAGGTATTTGTACTTGACCCCTTCGCACATACCGGGGACGAACAGTTCCCATATGCTGTCGTCGCACTTTTCCATTACGTCGCGCCAGGGCGTCCAGCCGTTGCCGTCCGATAAAACGCACACCGCGCGGGCATTGGGCGCCCAAAGCACAAAGTGTACGCCGCGCACTCCGTTCACTTCGCGGATATGCGCGCCCATTTTGTTGTACAGCTCGTAATGCGTGCCGTGATGAAAGAGATAGGTATCCAATTCACCGAAAAATCTGTTTTCCATATAATCCCCCAATTGTTTATAGCCTTAATTAATTGCTTTGGTTAAAGTTACAGGTGAACACGCAGCCCGATTTAGCTGCAACCGTCACAAGAATTCTGCCGTGGTTTACCGTATACTTTGCCCCGTCGTTTTTAAGGGCGGAGTCGAACGCGCAAACCATTTCCGCGCCGCTCTTTACGCCTATTTCCCATACGGGTACGAACAGATTCAAATCGCCGTCCGTACAGTTTATTATGACTGCGGCGCAGTCGGTACCGTCAAATCTGCCGTAAGAGATATAACCGTTGCCCGCGTCCAGTTTTTTTACGCTGCCCGTTCTAAGGCAGTGTATGCGTTTTCTCAGCTCTATCGCGCCCTTGTGATAATCTATAAGCGCCTTGTTTTCATGCCCCCAAGGATAGGTTCGTCGGGAGTCGGGGTCGGTCCAGCCCACTTGTCCCGCTTCGTCCGCATAGTAAATACCGGGCGCGCCGGGCCAGGTCATCTGAATAAGTACCGCGAGTTGCATAACCCGCAAATCCACGCCGTGCGCGGCGGCGTGCGGTCCCATTGTCTTTAACGTGCCCACGACGCCGTTCGTTCTCGTAAGAAAACGCGAATGGTCGTGGTTTGAAAGCTGGTTTAACGCGCAGTCGAGCGCAGGGCGGGAAAATCTGGACATATTTTTCGTCATAGCGTCGAAAAACGCCTTGCCGTCCCATAGCCTGTCGCCGTCAAATCCTTCGCTGTGCTTTTCCATACCCGTCAGAAACCAGGTGACAGGCTCCATAAAGGCGTCATAGTTCATAACCGAATCCCACTCGCCCCCCTTAAACCACGCGGAAGGGTCGCCGTAGTGTTCGGCAAACACCAGCGCTTCGGGGTTGGCTTCGCGCACGCGGTCGCGGAATTTGCGCCAGAATTTGTGATTATATTCGGGCGAATGACCAAGGTCGGCGGCAACGTCAAGCCGCCAGCCGTCCACGTTGTAGGGTGACGAAACCCATTTTGCCGCCGTGGACAAAACGTATTCTTCCAGCTCCGGCGATTTTTCGAAGTTGAGTTTGGGCAGGGTGGGAAAGCCCCACCAGCCTTCGTAATCGCTCTTGGCTTCGATAGGTTTATCGAAATTGAAGTAACTCCTGTAAGGGCTTTTGGCGTACTGGTATGCGCCCGCTTCGTATCCGTCTTTACCGAGATAAATACCTTCCCTGTCCAGCCATTTATTGAACGAACCGCAGTGATTGAATACGCCGTCTATTACGACTTTCATACCGCGGGAATGTATCTCGTTTACCAATTCCGCAAAATATGCGTTGCTCTTTTCAAGGTTTACCTTGGAAGTAACTCTCTTTATATATCTGGGCGCATAACCGTTGTTGTGTTCCCAGTGCTGCATTTCGTGCTGTAAATCTTCTTCTATTACGGCGAGATGCGGGTCTATATAGTCGTAGTCCTGCGTATCGTACTTGTGATTTGACGGCGAAAGAAACAGCGGGTTGAAGTAAATCGCTTCAACGCCCAGATCCTGCAGATAATCCAGTTTGGCGCGCACGCCCTGTAAATCGCCGCCGTAAAAACAGCGCACGTCCAGCTCGTCGGGAAATTTATCCCATTCTGTTATTTTTTTGGAATGTCCGCCGGTGTAGTAATATTCGTTGTCGCAGACGTCGTTCGCAGGTTCGCCGTTGCAGAATCTGTCCGTAAAAATCTGGTAAAACACCGCGCCCTTTGCCCAGTCGGGCACTTTCTGTCCTGGTACAAACGAAAACTCGTACTCTTCCTGCGCGTTTTCAACACAGCCAAGCCTGTTGTAGCAAACAACGTCGTCTTCGTCCACCACTTTAAAAAAGTAGCCTATTTTCTTTGCGGTACAGGTAAAACTTACCGTATAATAATCAAAAGTTTTTTCATCTTTTTGCGACGGCAGTTTTGTCATTGTGCGCTTCATTCCGTTTATAACGCAAAAAGCGCGCAGGACGTCGTTTTTCATGGTTCTCAATTTCAAAGTAACCCTGTCGCCCGCCTTGGGTTCGTAAGGAGTTTTATAACACTCTGTTTCATCGGCGAAAAGTGCCTTTCTGTTAATCATTTTAAAACCTCTTCAAATGTAAGTATATCATATGTCAAAGCATAAAGTCAATAGACGGCATTTAAAATAAGAGTAAGTTTAAGCACGTAAATTCCGCTTTAAACGCCAAAAATCCCAAACATTGGCACGACTTTAAATTGACAATGAAAAAAGGTTATGCTATCATTTTTTTATCAAGGACTAAAAGAGATTTTATGAACAAACAAAAAGAAAAAACAGCCGTTGTGCCGGCGGAAGACGGCGCAACGGGCATTGACGTAAAACCCGAAACGGCGGCGACAGAAAACGCCGTGCATAGCCGCGAAAGCGCGTTCGCTTCGGCTGTTTCCGCCGAAGCCGCGGAAATAGTTAAGTCGCAGGCGTCAGGCGACAAAGTGCTTACCCCCGCCCAAAAGAAAAAACGTATGGCTTTAAGCTGGACGTTTATGTTTCTTGGCATTATTATGATGTCATGCAGCGTTTACTTCTTCCAGACGCCCAACGACTTTACAATGGGCGGAATTGCGGGTATTGCAATTATTCTCGAAAGTTTTTTAAAGCCGCTTGTACCCTTCTTTTCGCAGGGCGTAATTATGGCTATCATAAACGTGTTTTTGCTTATTCTTGGGCTTCTCATTCTCGGCAAACAATGCACGCTTAAAACCATAGTCTGCTCGCTCTTTTACACGGGTTTTATATGGCTGTTCGAATATCTTGACATAATCGGACTGATAAACTCCGCCGCAGGAAGGATTGAAACGGTTGTCAACCCCGAAACGGGCGAATCGGTTACAAAGGCGCTGAGAACCCTTTCAAACCAACCCTTTCTGGAACTTGTTTACGCAATTATGCTTTTCGGCATAGGCGGCGCGCTGGTATTCAACAGCGGGGCGTCGTCGGGCGGAACTGACATTATTGCGCTTATACTTAAAAAGTACACAAAGCTGAACGTGGGCTTCGCGCTTATGCTTATCGACTTTATTGTCGTCTGCGTTACGTTCTACACTTTCAAAAGTATCGAAAGCGGACTGTTTTCGTTATTGGGCTTGTTCACGAAGTCCTTCCTGCTTGACGGCGTGATAGAGAGTATGGGAAAGACAAAATACATCACCATAATCACGCAACAGCCCGAACTTATCTCCGATTATATTTTAAAAGTAATAAACCACGGCTTCACCATGTATGACGCTGAAGGCGGATACTCGCACCAAAAGAAAAAAGTGCTTGTTACCGTTTGCAAGCGCAGTGAAGCAATAAGACTGAAAATAAAGATACACCAGGTAGACCCTTCCGCGTTTGTAATTATAACCGACGCCAACGAAATTCTGGGTAAGGGCTTCGGCGGAACGCTTTAACGCAAAATACAATTCAACTGACAGGGAAAATGAAAAAGAACAAGGCTGACAAGCCGCAGCTTACGAAAGCGGAGCGGCGAAAAAAAATACGCGACGGCGTGCTGTATTGGGTTATACTCAACGTGGGCGTGCTGCTGTTTGCCGTGGGCGTGCAACTTTTTAAAAGCCCGAACAACTTTGCAACCGGCGGCGTAAGCGGCGTGTCTATAATTATCGCGAAATACACGAAAGGCACGTTTTTTACCCAGCCGGTTATAAACTTTATTATCAACGGAATTCTGCTTGTAATAGGTTTTATTTTCTTAGGCAAGGGCTGTACGTTTAAAACCGCTTACTGCTCACTGCTGTACACAGTTGAAATGTACGCAATGGAACAGATTTTTAACGCCACGGGCTTTCGCCTTGACGAAACCCATACCCTGACCGGCGACAAGTTTATGGAATTTGTGTACGCAATGCTGACGACGAGTCTGGGCGCGGCGGTTTTGTTTTACTGCAGGGCGTCGTCGGGCGGGACGGACATAATTGCGCTGATAGTAAAAAAATTCACAAAGACGAATATAGGCGTCGCGCTGCTGGTTTCCGACTTTTTAATAGCGGCTTCCACATTTATAATCTTTGACGTGACCACAGGGCTGTTTTCAATACTCGGGCTGGTGTTCAAGTCTATATTCGTGGACTACGTAATAGACGGTATGGGCAGGTCGAAATTCGTAACGATAATAACTTCCCGCCCCGAAATTATTTCAAGTTATATTCTTGAAGGAATGCACCGCGGCGTAACTTCTTACAAGGCGGTGGGCGGATACACGGGCGAAGAAAAGACCATTATAATCACCGTGTGCAAGCGCAGGGAAGCTATTAAACTTAAAATTAAAATTAACCGCGCCGACCCTTCCGCTTTCGTAATTCTTACCAACTCCAACGAAATTATCGGTAAAGGTTTCCGCAACTCGCTCAACTGAACTTCAAAATACAAAAACCGCCCTGCGCCGAAAGCGCGGGGCGGTATTATTATACCGAAAATTATTTAACCAAAGCTACTGCCTGGCGGGTCTTCTGCTCTATTTCTTCGGGCGTGCCGTTCATCATCCAGCTTCCGCCGCAAGCGATAATTTTGTCGTAGGCGAGATATTCCAGAATGTTATCCGCCGAAATTCCGCCCGTGGGCATTATCTTCAAATAAGGGAATGCCGCGCATATCGCTTTAATGGTTTTAAGTCCGCCGTAGTTTGACGCGGGGAAAAATTTCAAAACGGTTAAGCCCTTGGCAATAGCCGCCATAGCTTCGGTAGGGGTAACTATTCCGGGCAGATACAGCATACCGTGCTTTTTGCAACAGTCTGCAACCTCTTCCGAAAAGCCGGGAGATACAATAAATTTAGAACCCGCGGCAATAGCCTTTTCGCACTGCTCTTTGTTTATTACAGTTCCCGCGCCGACAAGCATATCGGGGAATTTTTTAACGGTGAGAGCAATCGCTTCAGCCGCGCACGGCGTTCTGAACGTAATTTCCGCACAGGGCAGTCCGCCGTCTACAAGCGCCTGCATTTTGGGCAGGGTTTCTTCTATGGAGTTAAGCACCACCACGGGTACTATTTTTGTCTGTTTGATTTTTTCAATCATCTGTTGTTCTATCATATATTGCCTCCGAAAATTTATTTATTTCAACAACCCGATTATATCACGCTTTTTATTCTATTGCAACAACGTAAACAAATTTTTTAATGATAAACGGCGGAGCTTACGCCCCGCCGCTTTTACTTGTGTATCAGTTTAAACCCGAAATTGCAATAGTCTGTATATAAGATACATTGCTTGCGCCGTCAAGACAGCCTATTACGATTTCACCGCCGGTAGCAGACGTATAAGTAAAGCTGCCGCCCGTAGTGTCCTGCTGTTCTCCGTTTATAGCAATACCGTTGCCCCAGAAATTGCACGTAACAGTTATTGTTGCGCCTGCCGCAACTTTCAGTTTAATCGTACCTGTTTTACCGAGATTCCAGTATTGTCCGCCGTTATGGCTCTGAACGCCGGTGAATTCGATATATTCGGTATTGTCTATGCCGTTAGCGCTGCTGAACGTCATATCCGATTCGATTGTAGACAAACCGTACGAAATGCTGATGCTCAGTATATATGCAACATTTGTTCCCGCCGAATTACGGGTAATTACGACGTCGCCCGCGTCTGCCGCAGTGTAAACCCTGTCGCTGCCGTCTTCCGTCAACGTTCCGTTGCAACCGCTTACTTCTATACCGTCGCCCCAGTAATCGCAGACAAAAGTCAACTTAGCTCCCGCCGCAACTTTAATTACTATTTTGCTGTCCGCGCCCAGTTTCCAGTACTTGCCGCCATGGAACACCGCTTTTTCAAGATAGATTTGCTTGGTTGAATTTTCCTGTATATCTTTCGCCGCAAAACTCTTGGGAGTGCTTACCGTTTCAAGAACGTGCATAGGAGTTGCCGCGGTAAAGCTGATGGTTTCACCGTCAATCTCTATTGAGTAAGTACCCGTTCCTGCCGCTTCAAGCGTTGCGGTGTTGTTGGTAATTGTGTACCTGCTGTCGTTCAAAGCGGGAATTTCCACTTCAATCGTAGGCGCGTTACATTCGCCTTCCGCAGTACAGGTTTTTGTAGCTTTGCCAGCGCTTTGCGCAGTAGCGGTTATCGTCCAGGTATTGCCGTAATCGTGTACGTGCATACCTGCAAGCGTGGGAGCTTCAAATTCGATTGTTTCACCGCCGTCGGTCGTGTAAGTATAAGTCGAATTACCCGCCGAAGTACCTGCGCTTATAGCGTAATCTGTTTCGGAAAGAACGGGAAGCTCTATCTGCTCGCTGTGCGCGGGGTCGCTTTCACAGTTTTTACAGGTCTTCAATGCCGCGCCTATAGCCGAAGAAGTAGGTACGGTTTCAACCGTCCAGTCGCCGTATTCGTGTACGTGAGCGGGTATATCCTTACCGTCTACCTGAATCAAAGTAATATAGCAACCGTTTTGTATGGGTTGCGCTTCGGTAGCGACAATGGTTACCGTAGCTATGCCGTTAAGGTAATTTATTTTTACATTCTCGGGCGCGCCGTACGGAGCTCCGTAAGTTTTGATAATTACCTTGCCCGCAGTCTTAAACTGAATTACGCAGTCTTTGTCAAACTTAGCCTGGTCTTTACCCTGGTCCAGCTCGTGTCCCCATTTGGTTCCTGTTATCGTAGCCAAACCGCCTAAAATTTCTTCACCGCCTTCTGGAATATCGTGATAGGTCATTCCGTCGGTTGCCGTATAGTATTCGCTGAATCTGTAATCCACGGTGGAAATTTCAACGCCCTTGCCGCCGTCCCACGCGTCGGAATATACTACCTTTCCGTTGATCTCGCCGAAGAACACAGACATATCGCTGTAATTCGCAGCCTGTTCAGCCGTAAGATAGGTCATACCCGCAATCGACTTGTTAACCGCACCATCGCCCGTGTTGTTGTATTCAACAAACTTTACGGTCGGGTCGGTGGGTTCTGCTCCGCTCATTGCCGTGTATCTCGTACCTTTTGCCGAGCTGTAAGGAGTGGTTGAAATATGTCCCGCGAAGTCGCAGTTTACATATGCGACAGCCGCGTATTTACCCCAGGTTCTGCCCAGCGAAGTGTCCTTTTTAGCGATTACCGCTTCGGGAGCAATAAAGTTACAGCCGTCGAATATCGCGCCGTACTGTACCCAGTCGTTATCGCCCTTGTTGTTGCCCTTGAACGCTGTGACGTATCCGCCGTCGACAATACTTTCTATTGTGCAATCTTTGAAATAAGTGGTGTTATTGGTTCCGAATATGAAGTCCGTTCTGCCGCAGATGTAGGTGTTCTGAATCAACTGTCTGCCGGTGAAAAGTTCAATCGTATCCTGATAACCGAGCAAACGGCAATTGTCAATTACAACTTTATCCGCCTGGATAAGCGCCGCAAGCGCACGGTGTTCCGCATAGCCGGGACCGAATGCTTCGTCAAAGTGTTCGGTTGAGTTATACCAGTTTGAAATGGTCACGCCTTCGATAACGAAACCTACGGCTTTTTCACGTACGTTTAACGTCGCGGTCGAGTCGGTGATGTGAACAAATCCGCTTTCGTCCGCAATGCCTACGAGCGAATCCCATTCTATAACCGTCTTTTCGGGATGCGCGTTGTCTGCGCCCTTAATGGTAAGGTTGGGAATGTTTATTTCAATTCTTTCCTTGTAAAGTCCTTCGGAAAGGTTGATTGTCTTTTTAACGTTTTGTTCAAGGTTCAGAGCGTTAAGGAAGTCAAGCGACTGCTGAATGGTCTTGAACTGATATGCGCCGTTTTCGAGTACGCCGACTTTCTCGTCTGCAAGAGCAGCGTTTACGTTTACGGTAATATCCTTGTTCGTCGCAATGCTTGCCGCCGTGTAATTTGCCACGTAAACGTCAAACGTCGCAAATATTTCGGGATTGTCTGTCCAAACGACTTTTACGGTCTGCTTGCCTGCCTGCCCCGCAACAAAGCCCGTTACTTCATAACCTTCGGTTACGATGACTTTCTGCTTGCCTTCGTCAAGCACGGTTTTAACGGTAAGTCCGTTAAGGTTCAACGCTTCGTCCTTGAAGTAGAACTGTTTAACGGTTACGTTTACATACTGTCCGTTACCCGCAGAAGTATTACCGGACTGAATTATCTTGTTAAAGCCGAGTTCGATAGCTTCTACGTCGTAAACGACGACGGTGTATTCATCTTTGAAAGTTTTGCCGTCTACGGTGTAACTTACTTTAATGGTATACGTTCCCGCAACGTTTGCATTAAATGCAGAAGAGTCGATAACAAGTCCTTCCGCGTTCAAATCCAACGGTTCGGTTATACCGGTTGTTTCACGGACAATTTCAAGCTGCAATTTGCTTGAATCGAATGTTTCGCCCTTGACGTATCTGTCTTTACCTTTGTTTACAATCTGAATGTTTTCAACAGGCGTTTCTTCAACTACCGTTTCAAATTTTGCGTAATACAGATCCGTAGTACCTACGCCCGGCTGGTTTCCGCGCGAAATTTTATAAACGCCAGCGGTTTCGCAATCTATCGTTATTGCGTATATATCGCCGCAATAGTAGCTTATTACCTGAGTATTGCCGTCGGGTTTAGTAAGCAGAATGGTCTGCCTGTCTTTCTTTGTTTTGCCGCCCGAGCCGTTATCTACGTAAATCGTAAGTTTGCCGGGAGCAATTGCTTTTACCGATATGCCCCTGTCGGTGCCGTTATACTGTACGGACTTGGTAGCGTTAAAATCGGTTACAACGGGGGCTGAAGTGCTGTCGCCTTCGCCGTTGTTCCAGTCGTATACGCTATAATTTAATCGCGAACGCAGACGTACGGTAGTTCCGGGTAAAACGGTGAATATGCCGTTTACGTGTCCTTCCGCGTATGTAGTAGCTTCTAATTTGTCGGGAATAAATTCGTAAGTCGCAAACTTAGCGCCGCAGTCCGTACATTTGTTGTCAGTACTGAACTTATGCGCGCCAACACTGCCGTGTTCATCGCAGCCGTCGTATTTACAAGCGTGATAATGGTTGTTATAATCGAATAACCATTTGCTTTCAAAGTCGTGTCTTACGTAACCGCATTCGTTGCAATCGTCGTCCGCATCATTGTCGTACACGTGCGGAGCGTAGTCCTTCTTCTCGTCGTGTCCGCAGGTTGCGGAGTACCAGTGACCGTTGTCGTCGCTTTTCCATTCGTCAGAGAACGTGTGCGTATGCTTTTTACAGCCTACGGCAACGGCACAGCTCACCGCCGCCGCGCTCATCGTAAAAATGGCGAGCGCTTTTACAAGTTTTTGTCCTTTTTTCATTTTTCCTCCGGGGAACATTAAAATTTTAAATTTATTAAAACATAATTAATATTATGGCTTAACCTTTCATCTCCCGCCTTGGCGGGCAAAATTTTTTACTGTTAAAGGCTTTTTTAGTGTGCGTTGTGCAACGCACACTAATGAGATGGGCGCCCATCTCAAATTTTTCTGTTTGAAATTTTATCATAAAAAATCCGCATTGTCAATTTTTTACCTGCAAATTTTTATTAATTCACAATATTTGGCAATTGCGGTCATAGTTTTGTTAAGTTTATGAAACTTACAAACAAAAAATGCGGTCGGCAACGAATTCCGCCCGCATTTTAATTAAAATTATTATATTATAAGGCTAAATCCCGCACAACGTAACGCCACCTAACACAACCGAAATAAATATTTGCCGAAATCGTTGCATTTCGCGCATTACCGGATTGTTACCGCAGTATGCGTACAGGTTTAAGCCGTTTATTGTTTCGGGGTCGGCATAGTCTATACTGTCCTGTGAGATAAATCTGCACGTTTCGGGGTCGTAATATCTTGTTTGCAAGTAATACAGTCCCGTTTCGGTATCGTAGTAATATCCCCTGTATCTGAACGGGTTGAGTACGCCTATTCCTTCGGTCAGCTCTTCGCCGTTTGCATTTACAACCGTATGATTGCCCCATGCGTCGTAGTTATATCTTACTACAACCGCGCCGCTATTGTCAAATAAGAAAGAAACAAGGCGGGTAGAAACACCCGTCTTGTTTCAGATTTTATCTTTCTATTATCATTACTTTATCATGTTTATTGGAATGCCATGCATATATTACGTTCCCATTTTTATTTAAGGATTTTTAATTCTTGCTTTAACATAATTTATTATGTTTTCATATCCTGTTTCAAAATCAAGATAGGTTTTACCGTTCATTTCTACCGCAAATACAGGATAATCCCACCCGTCCCATCCGATATAATCATTCACAGTAAATTTTATAACCGTATCTGTTTTTATATCATCATAGAAACCTGTTTCTTCTAAAACTTTAATACTTGTATCGACGAAATAATAATATGCTTTCCGATACCCATCATAAATTTCAGGGTAATCTTTCTCCTCGATTAATATACAAAATGATTTGTCTTTGAAAGTAATAAAACTATCAATATCTTTAACGGTAACATTATATGTTTGATAATTGAACCTATCTTTCATATTAACGTAAGCATCATACACATGTTGCCATTGTTCTCTTTCACAAGCCTTACAACCGCCGAATGAAAATAATGCTACAACAATTAAAAGTATTAAAACTAAAACTTTCTTGATTTTATTTTTCATATAATTACCTCAACCAGATTTCAAAATCTCTTATATAATGCATGCATAGTAGGTCCTAAGAAAAATGAATAAGCTAAATACTTAATTGCTCGCAAAATTTCTTTATTGGTTAATGCGCCATCAAACTGTGACCCACCAAATAATTCTGCGCCGGCATCCCACGGGGCTTGATAATATTTTAACCAAATCAGTTTTTAAAGATAAGTTTTAAAAATGTGCATAAGCGGGGCGTAATATTTCCGCCCCGCCTGCAAATTCATACTTTAAATCCTGCACGAACATAACTTAAATAATTTTCCTTTCCGGTTTCAAAATCAAGATAAGTTGTTTCATCAATTTTTAAACCTAATATCGGAAACCGCCATCCAGCCCAACCGTAATAAATATTTGCCGAAATTGTTACAGCCGCGCCTTCAACAAGCAAATCATAACCGTTGTTTTGGGCTAAAATACTGTAATTGGCAGGGTCAACCCAAAATTCATAACGATTAAATTGATCATAAGCCCCTTCCCAACGCTTAGTACCGTCTAAAAAGGTATAATTATCGTCGCTGTACTGCTCAGCAAAATAATCATAGTCAACGTCGAATTCAATACATTTATTGTTCCCGCCATCAGAAGATATTTTTCTTATGCTTTTAACTGTGGCTTTAAAAGTATAATACGAAAATGCGCTGTTCTCGGCAGTGTATGCATTTAAAATATTGTTTTTATCATTTTCTTTTATAAGCATACAACTGCTAACTGAAACAATTCCTATAATCAGTGCCGTTAGTATTAAGATTAACTTATTAATACGTATTGCTTTCATTTTTATATTCCTCATTATAATTTATGATAGAATGTATAAACTAAAGGTCCTAAGAAGAAAGACGCTATTAAATAGTTAATTGCTCTTGCTCTTTCTGCCGCCGTTAAAGTAATATTTTGTGCCCCGCCAAATATCTCTGCCATTGCTTCCCACGGAGATGAATAATAGTTGTTCCAATATTCGTTTAGTCCCCATTTATTTTTTGAAGGTATTCCTATACAAGTACCATATCGTAGAATTCCCAACATCATAAGCTGCGGAATATGACCAAACTCGTGCTCAACCGCTCCAGCTGTCTCGTTTCTCGCTAAAAACATTATACCAAAAGTACCGGACCTATCACCTTTATGATAATCGCCATATCTTATTACCGGCACGCCTTTATAAAAAGACATTATACTTGAATCGAGTACCAGATTTGCATTTGAATTAAACACATTCCAACCTATGCGCTCCATATCGGCATATATAGCGCTGTTAAATACCGAACCCAATAAAGCCGCGCCATAAAAACCTGCGGTAATGCCAAACTCACATATGCCTGTGGCTAACGGGCTGATTAATGACGGTATTACCGTTGACAGCGAAATTACCGCGCCGAACGCAATTAACGCCAAACCGCTTAAAAACCTGCCTACCGCGTTCCAAAAGCTGTTCCAGCTTGTTCCCGCATAATCCGTGCGCATTACCGGATTGTTACCGCAGTATGCGTACAGGTTTAAGCCGTTTATTGTTTCGGGGTCGGCATAGTCTATGTTATCCTGTGAGATAAATCTGCACGTTTCGGGGTCGTAATATCTTGTTTGCAAGTAATACAGTCCCGTTTCGGTATCGTAGTAATATCCCCTGTATCTGAACGGGTTGAGTATGCCTATTCCTTCGGTCAGCTCTTCGCCGTTTGCATTTACAACCGTATGATTGCCCCATGCGTCGTAGTTATATCTTACTATAACCCCGCCGCTATTGTCAAGTATGGCTGTTATATTACCCTGTACGTCCCTGCGGTAGAAGTACTGTTCTTCTTCATACCTGACTCCGACTATCCCGAAATTATCATAGATAAATTCAAGACCGTTACTCTGCGCTATAATTCTGCCGTCGCTGTCGTAGATATAATCCGTTTCGCCTTTTTTAATTCTTCTGCCGTGTCCGTCATAGGCAAACGTCGTTTCGCCGAGTTTCACAAGCCGATTACCGTACTGCCATTCTACCGTTTTGCCGCGGTATACGGTGGGGTTGCCTATGCTGTTATACGCAAAACTTTCGCCGTTGTAAGATACCAGTCTGTCGCCGTTATAGCCATACTCATACGCCGTAAAAACGCATTCTTCTATATCGGATTTCAGTGTAAAGGCTGTCGTACGCCTGCTTATTATATTTCCGTTGTTATCATAGTCGAACAGATAAGTTTTACCCGATTTTTTATTATCTTCACGGGTTAATCTGTTCAAGCCGTCGTATAAGTATCTTACTACAAGCGCGCCGTTTTCTTTTATTTCCGTTATATTGCCGCACTTGTCATACGTGTATCCGATATTCTCTTTTATCTCTTGTCCTGTTGCGTACCATACCGACGAAGGCATATTTGTTGCGCGGTCGCCCATTTTGCGGTAACTGATATACTCCGCCGCTATCTTGCCTGTGGCGTTATGTATTTCCTTACCTGTATTTCTGCCGTTGACGTCGGTTAAAGGCTTAAACTTATATTCGCCGGTTGCGGTATAATCAAAACTTTTTGCGTCGTCCTTATAAACGTAGTTATACGTGCGGTTTACAGCTCCGCTTAATGTTTTACGGATTAATTGACCGTAAACGTTATACTCGTATTGTTCGGAATTTTCCCCACAGGTATAATTATTTAAACGGTCAAAGCTGTCATACGTATACTCCGCGACTCGAAATGACGCGCCTTAATTAGCTTTCCAATTTTTATTTCTGCTCGGTTAACTTTTCCCAACCACACAGCACAGCAAACTATCGCGGGATTTTCGTTTATACAATAAAAGACGCAACCTTTGGTTGCGTCTTTTATAATTTGAAATCCGGCAATTACCTATCCTCCCGGTCGGTGTCCCGACAAGTACTTTCGGCGTAAACGAGCTTAACTTCTGTGTTCGGAATGGGAACAGGTGGATCCTCGTTGCCATCATCACCGGAATGGCTATATAACAGCTTGCGCTGATAATATACTTTTTAAATCAACCTGTCCATAACAAGCCTGACAACTGCATAGTAGTGAAAGAAATTGTGGGGAAAGATAATTTAATCCAAAAAAGGATGTATTACGCTCGTTAAAATGTAGCTAATCTTTGTAAATAAGGATTCGTTTAATCGATCTTTCTCAACTAAA